>CAWHRC010000009.1:0-858660 GCA_963831755.1 uncultured Acidobacteriota bacterium | reverse complement strand
CAGCGGCGTATTCCTTGTCCTCGCGCACGTCGAGCACCAGGGCGTCGTCGTTGTATAGGCGGGTGGCTTTCAGCGTATCGGCTTCCTCGATCCCGGAAAGCTTGCTGCCGATGAAGGACCACACCAGCATGGCGCCGGATACCGCCGCCACGGCCGCCAGCATCCAGTTCTGTTGCAGGAATTGAACGTCCATGCGTCCTCCTTACAGGCCGCAGCCGGTTTTGACCCCGGCCTTCTTCAGCATGATGTCCATCGGGCAGAAGCGGGTGATGCCGGACTGGAACAGGTTGAAGCCGACGAAGGCGGTGAACCACAGCCACGATACGTGCGTCATGTCGACGCTGCCGGAAAAGTGCGCCAGCGCCAGCGACAGCATGATGAAAAGTCCGGCGATGATGCGGACAAGGCGTTCAACAGTCATGATTCATTCCTTGGAAGTGGGAAACGGATGATAAGGGCGCCCCGGTATTTTTCAAGCCGGGGATTCGCTGCGCTTTTGCCAGATGTAGTACAGCAGCGGGATGACGACCAGCGTCAGCGCGGTGGAGGCGAAGGTGCCGAAAATCAGTGACACCGCGAGGCCGCCGAACACCGGGTCGGTGATCATGATCGCTGACCCCAGGATGATGGCGAGCGCGGTCAGCAGGATCGGCCGCAGTCGCACCGCGCCGGCCTCGATCACCGCCTCCTTGAGGCCGTACCCCTGGGCCCGGTAATCGACGATGAAGTCGATCAGCAGCAGCGAGTTGCGCACCACGATGCCGGCCAGGGCGATGACGCCGATCATGGACGTGGCGGTGAAGGCCTGGCTGGTGGCCCAGTGGCCGGGGAAGACGCCGATCAGGGTCAGCGGAATGGCGCCCATCACGATCATCGGCATGATGAAGGACTTGTAGTAGCCCACCAGCAGCAGATAGATGAACACCAGGGCGATGATGAAGGCCGAGCCGAGGTCGCGGAACACGTCCAGGGTCAGGCGCATTTCCCCGCCCCACAGCAGGTGGTAGCCGGTGACGTCGTCCGGCGTGGCCTGGGTGAAGCCCAGGTTGCCGGTCTTGAAGCGCACGCCATTGGGCAGCAGGGTGCCGTCCAGCATCTTGTCCAGCGCCAGCACGGCGTAGACCGGGCTGGAGGTGATCATTTCACCGCCCACCATGACCATGGGATGCTGGTCGCGGTCATAGACGGGTTTGCCGTAGGGGACGGTTTCCACCTTGGCGATCGCGCCCAGCGGCACCTGCTTGCCCATCATGTTGGTCAGGCGGATCGCCATCAGCGACTCGGGCGACTGGCGCTCCGCCCGCGGCAGGCGCACCACGATGTTGATGGGGTCGCGCGCGGAATCCACGTGCACCGAGCCGATCGACAGGCCCGACACGTAATCGCGCAGCAGTTTGCCCACCTGGCCCGCGACGATGCCCGACAGCGCGGCTTTCTCGCGGTCCACCTGCACCGAGAAGGATTGCGTGGTGGCGGTCACCGAATCGTCGGTGTTGATCATGCCGTAGACCGACTCGAACGCGCGACGCACTTCAGGCGAGGCGCCGCGCAGTTTTTCATAGTCGGGCCCGTACAGTTCGGCCAGCACCTGCGCCTGCACCGGCGGGCCGGGCGGGGTTTCGTAGAGCTTGATGCGGGCCTGCGGGAACGCCTGGCGCAGCGACTTGAGGCTGTCGTTGAGCGCCTGCACGATCTGGTGCGACGAGGTCGAACGCTGATGCTTGTCCACCAGGTTGACGCGGATCTGCGCCAGATTGTCGCCGCGCTTGATCGGGTCGCCGCGCACCAGGGCGGCGAAGTCGATCGGCGCGGTCATGCCGAGGAAGGTCTGGTAATCGGTGACGAAGCGGTTTTGCGCCAGCACCCCGCCCACCGCGCGCGCGGCGCGGTCGGTCTCTTCCAGCGTGGTGCCGGCCGGGGTGTCGATTTCGACCAGGAAGGTGTTGGTGTTGTCGTTGGGCAGCATCTTGAGTTCCACCCCCAGCGCCGACAGCGGCCCGTTGATGCCCGAGGGACGGATGAACTGCCACGCCGGCATCAGCATGGCCACCAGCAGCAGGCCCAGCACCGCCAGGAACATCAGGTTGCGGCGGCCGCTGTGCTCGATGAAGGGCGTGATGGTCTTGACATAGGCGCGATGCAGCCGGTCGGTCTTGCGCGCGCCGGTTTCTTCCAGGCTTTCCTTGCGCGCGAGTTCGCTCAGCGCGGCTTTCTTCCGGAGCCAGAGGTTGGTCGCCCACGGCACCACGATGTAGGCGATCAGCAGCGAGGCGATCATGGCCACTGGCACGTTGAACGGGATGGGCAGCATGAAGGGGCCCATCATGCCGGTGACGAAGGCCATCGGGATGAAGGCCAGGATCACCGCGATGGTGGCGATATTGGTGGGGTTGCCGATTTCATTGGTGGCCTGGATGACCACGTCCTTGAAATCGCGGTCGCCGATGCCGTGGTGCAGGTGGCGGTGAATGTTCTCGACCACCACGATGGCGGCGTCGACCAGCAGGCCCAGCGACAGGATCAGCGCGAACAGGGTGATGCGGTTGATGGTCTGGCCGGCGAACAGGCCGATGGTCAGCACCACGAACAGGATCAGCGGCACCGTCAGGGTGACGATGCCGGCCTCGCGCCAGCCGAGAAAGAACACCAGGATTACCACCACCGAGCCGATGGCGATGCCGAGGTGTTCGACCAGGGTGTTGACCGCATCGTTGGCGCGGGCGCCGTCGTCGCGGGTCACCGCAACCGTGATGTCGGCGGGGATCGCCTGGCGCTTGAGCTGGTCGAGCTTCTTCAGCACGGCGTTTGCGACCACCACCGCGTTGGTGCCGGCCTTCTTGGCGATGGCCAGGGTCACGGCCGGTGCCTCGCCGCGCGCGGCGTTCTTGCCGGCCGCGGGGCCATAGGCAAAGCGCGTGCTCTGGTCGATTTCCTCGGGGCCGTCCGCGATCGTGGCGACATCCTTCAGGAATACCGGACGCCCGTTCGGTGCGCCGATGACGATATCGCCCACTTCCCGGGCATTACCGAGGAAGCCCTGCACCCGCAGCGGCGAGGCCCGGTTGTTGTCCACCAGGGTGCCGGCCGGCACCGAGACGTTCTGCCCCTGCAGCATCTGGTCCACCTGGTCGAGCGCGATGCCCGCCGCCGCCAGCTTGGCAGGGGAAATCCAGACATTGACCGCGCGCGGCGCGCCGCCCATGAGCTGGGTGAACGACACCCCCGGCACGTTGCGCAGTTGCTCGAGAATGCGGCTCGCCACCTGGCGGATCTGCAGATCATCGAGCCTGGTGGAGGACAGCGTCAGCGTCATGATCGGCACATCGTCGACGTTGACCGGCTTGACCACCGGCTGCATGGCGCCGGGCGGCATGCGGTCCATGTTCTGCATCAGCTGGTTGTAGAGCTTGACCAGGCTCTTTTCCTGGTCTTCCCCGACCTTGAACTGCACGGTCACCAGGCCGAAATCCGGGGCGGCATAGCCAAAGGTGTGATCCACGCCAGACTGGGCGTTCATGATGGCTTCCAGCGGCTTGACCACCAGGTTCTGGATTTCCTCGGCCGAGGCGCCCGGCTTGGCGACGATGATGTTGGCGGCCGGGACCACGATCTGCGGGTTGTATTCACGCGGGGTGACGAACAGCGCCATCATGCCCGCCAGCGCCACCGCCAGCATGATCATGGCGGTGATCTTGGATTCGATGAAAATGCCGGCCAGCTTGCCGGCGATATTGAGCGGAGCGGAGCGCTCAGTCATGGGCAGCCCCGCTCACCTTGTCGCCGTTTTCCAGTTGGCCGACGTTGGAAACCACCACCTGGTCGCCCGGGTTCAGGCCGGACACGATTTCCACCTTGTCCTGCTCGGTCGCGCCGGTGCGCACCATGCGATAGTGCGCGACGCCCTGGGCGTCGACCACGAAAACGCCGGTGATGCCGGCGCGCTCGGCCAAGGCCGCAGCCGGCACGCGGATGCCCTCGCGGCTGCCGACGGCAAATCCAACGCGCACGAAATTGCCGCTGGAGAGGCCGCTGCCCGCGGGCAGGTCGATCTTGACCAGATGGGAATGGCTGGCCGGATCGGCCGCCGGCACCACCTGGGCGATCACGCCTTCGATCGGCGCCAGGTTCGCATCGCCATCGGGCGTGATGGCTGACCTTCTCGCCGGGCTTGATGCGGGCGTACACGTCGCTGCTCACCTGGGTGCGCACCTGGAGTTTCTTCAGACCTTCGATCACCAGCACCGGCCGGCCGGGGGCGGCAAGATCGCCGGCATTGGCCATCTTCTGCGTGACGACGCCGTCGATCGGCGCCACCACCGAGGCATAGCGCATCTGGCCGGACGCCAGGCCCAGTCCGGCGCGGGCGGCAGCGACCTGCTGCTGCGCAACCTGGTATTGCAGGCGGACCTTGTCCCACTGCATCTTCGGAATGGCTTCTTCCTTGTACAGGGCGCCGAAGCGCTCGTAGTCGAGCTTGGCGTCGGCCAGCGCGGCCTCCGCCTGCGCCAGCCCGGCGCGCGCCTGGTCCATCTGCCCCTGGATATCGGCGGGGTCGACGACGAACAGCAATTGACCGGCCTTGACCGTTTGCCCTTCCTCGACCTTGATCTCGCGGATATAGCCCATCAGTCGCGAGGCCACCTGGACCTGGTCTTCCGAGACCACCGAGCCTGGCGCTTCCGCACGCACGCTCAGCGGGGCCTGCTGCACGGTCTGCACCTCGGCCGCCACCGTGCGGCCGACGGTGGCCTGTTCTTGGGGGGACTCATGTTTGCCGCAACCGTTGACCAGACTGACTGCCAGGCCAAGCAAGGCAACACGCAAGAAGTGGGATTTAGCCATGGGATTCATCTCGGATTGCTCAAAGTTGGTCCGGTTGCAGGCGGCCGACCGCCAGACGGGCGTTGGCGCGTTGCACCTTGAGTTCATAGCGCGCTGCCACCAGGTCCGCCCGGGTCTTGTCCAGCTGGGCCTGGGCGCCCAGCAGTTCGGTGATGGTCGCCACGCCGCTGGCATAGCGTTTTTCCACGATGCGCTGGGCCTCCTCGGCCTGGCTCACCGCGAGTTCCCGTGCGGCGACGCGCCGCTGCGCTTCATCGGCACGACGCCACGCTTCTGCCACCTGGTAGGTGATGCCGTTTTCGGCCTGGCTGAGCTTCGCCGCCAGTTCGTCGCGGCTGGCCTGGGCCCGCTGGATGGCGCCGTTGGTGACGCCGCCGTCGAACAGCTGCCACGACACCTGGCCGCCCAGCGTATAGGAATGGGCGTCGAACCCGACGTTCTTGTCGTTGGTGTCGAAACGTGCCAGCAGCCCGGCCTGCGGGTATTTGCCGGCGCGCGCCACCTTGACGGCAGCCTGTGCCGCGTCCAACTGGTTGCGCAAGGCGGCCAGACCAGGATTGGATTTGAGCGCCTCATCCTGATAATCGGCCAGCTTGCCTTCCAAGGGGCGCACGTCCACGCCTCCTGCCACGTCCAGCGGCTCCGTCAGCGGCATGCCCAGCAGCAGGTGGAGTTGATCGAGAGCCTGCTGCACGGCATTTTCCGCTTGCACCTGCTGCACCGTGACGTCCTCCAGGTGCACCTTGGCGGACAACAGGTCGCTCTTCACCACCACGCCGCCCTTGAGCAGGCTGTCGATCGTCTTGACATAGGACTCGGCAGCATTGCGGCCCTGTCTGGCGACATCTTCGTAGGCGCGCGCCGTACGCACCCCCTCGTAGGCGCGCAACACGTCGAATATCACCTTCTGGCGCGCCAGCACATCGCCCTGGCGGGCGGCGCGCAAATAGGCTCTGGCCTGCTCGGTGTAGCCCTCGATCATGCCGCCGGTATAGAGCGGCAGTTGCGCTTCCAGGCGGGCGTTGAAATTGTTGACCGGGTCGGGGTTGTTCAGGTTTTGCGGTGCGACATTGAGTGCGGCGGGGCCGGTGAACTCGGCTGCACCAAAGTCATTGAATGTGGCGCTGCGCTGCGACAACTTGAGGCCAAAGGCATTGAGCGCATCATTGGTGCGGGTGACATTGACCGAGGCCGTCAGCTTGGGTAGCCGCGCGCCTTCGCTCTGGCTGACCCCGGCTTGCGCCTGCCTTATCTGCGCGCCAGCGATGATGATGTCCGGGTTTTGCGCCAACGCGCGCTGCACGGCCTGAGCGAAATCCAGCGTTTCCGCCTGCGCAGCGGTGGCGAAGGCCATCAAGCACAGGATGCCCGGCAATCCCAGTCGGGTAGGTGGTGTGTTCGTCAGCTGCATTAGTCACCTCTTGTCGGGCGGGCAGCGCAGCCCATCTTGGGTACGCGTTATATATTAGAAAATAATTATATAGTGATTACTAATGTCGCTCAAAGCAGATTTTATAGTCATTGCAAAACTTTTTGGCCAAAGAAAGGGGTATCGCCGCGGCATTTTCCATCGGCGAAACGCAGTCGGATCGTGTCGCCCGATCCAAGCCTGGCCAGGCCTGAGGGAGCGCCCCCTGTCTGACCGGTCATCCGGATCACGGGCTTCGAATCACCTGAAGAACCGGGAAAGGGGCAGTACGCTCAGGTTCTCCCCCCCTTCTTTTTGCGCGGGACGACGGGAGCGGATGGGCCATGCGCGGGGAGCAAGGGGGTAACGAGCGGCGGCACGCCGCCCCCCATGATGTCCGACAGACGATAGAAATCCAGCGTGGCCAGAAAGCTCTTGCGTGCCTCGAGAAGAACCGATTTCAGTGCGCATGCGGGCAGCATCGGGCAATTCTGGTGCTCGGCGCTGAAACATTCCGCAATGTCCATGTTGTCTTCGGTGTCCCGCACCAGGTCGCCGATATTGATCATGTCAGGCGTTCTGGCGAGCCGCATCCCGCCGCCCTTCCCGCGCACGGTCACGATGTAGCCGCATTGCGCCAGTCGATGCACCACCTTCATCAGATGGGTGGAGGGGATGTCGTAGTCGCGCGCGATGTCTGCAATCGTCGACAGACCGTCCGGATTGCGCGCCAGGTAGATCACGACGCGCAAGGAATAGTCCGTGAATTTGGTCAACCGCACGGCATCTCCTCCAGTGTTCGTTATGCCATGAGGCGTTGTGCTTGGATTTCCCGATCGCCCTCGATTATATCCGCCTGGGCATGCGCCGCCTGATAGGCATTTTGTAAGTCTTCACAAATTTTAGGTTGAGTGCTTGCCATTCGGTTCCCTTGAAGATATATTTCATATGAATCTTTTAAGGGGGTCGCATGAGCAGAGGATTTCACCGTCGGATCAGCGCGGGGCGGAGGGTTGCCATGTTGTGCCTGGGGCTGGCAATGGCGCACCCGATGACGAGTCACGCCGAAAAGCGCACTTTCGAAATGACGATCGAGGACACCAAGATCACCCTGGTGGACAAACAGCAGTTCCATACCTTCGCCTTCAATGGCCAGGTGCCGGGTCCGTTGATCCATGTCAAGGAAGGCGACGAGCTGACGGTCAACGTGAACAACCTGACCACCCTGCCGCACACGATCCACTGGCATGGCATGTTGCAGAAAGGGACCTGGCGCATGGATGGCGTGCCGGATACCACCCAGGCTGCGATCAAGCCTGGCGATACCTTTACCTACAAGTTCGTCGCCGAGCCGTCCGGCACCATGTGGTACCACTGCCATGTCAACGTCAATGAACACGTGGCGATGCGCGGCATGTGGGGGCCCTTCATCGTCGATCCGAAAACGCCCACGCCGATCGAGAAGAAGGTGACGAAGGACTACATCCTGATGTTGTCCGACTGGGCGTCGAAATGGGCTTTCAAGCCGGGCTATGGCGGCGTTCCTGGGGATGAATGGGATTACTTCACCCTCAACGGCAAGGCGTTTCCCGATTCGCAGCCGCTTCGCGTGAACAAGGGCGACGTGGTGCGGATCCGCCTGATCGGCGCGGGTGAACTGACCCACTCCATCCATATCCACGGCCACGTCTTCAAGGTGGCCTTCAAGGATGGCCGCCCGCTCCCCATGCCCTACGAGGCGGACACCATCATGGTCGGCCCGGGCGAACGCTACGACCTCATCCTGACCGCCGACAATCCCGGCCGCTGGATGGTGCATGACCACGTCGATTCCCACACGATGAACGGCGACAAGCCGATGGGCGGTCTGATGACGGTCATCGAATACAACGAAATCAACCGCAACGACCCGTTCTACGCCTGGAAAGACAAGGCGTTCGTGCCCGATTTCTATTACGAAGAGTCCCTGAAAAAGCCCTATGGCATGTATGACGCGCCTGCCTTCAAGGGCCAGGCCATTCAATAAGCGAAAGGATCGATGATGAAGTTATCTATTCTGGCCGCATTGGCCATGGGGCTGGTCGCAGCCCCGGCATTCGCGGCAGACAGTGTCGGGGCCGGCATCCTGAAATCTCAATGCATCAGCTGCCACGCCATCGCAAAACCGGACAACGCAAGTCTCGACCGCCTGTGGGAGCGGAAGGGACCGGACCTGTACTACGCAGGCAGCAAGTTCAACCGGCCCTGGCTGGAAAAGTGGCTGCAGAACCCGGTACGCATCCGGCCGGCCGGCGAGTTGTATACCAAGCATATAAAGGGCAGCGACAAGGAGGATGTCGTGGACGAGTCGACCATGGCGTCTCATGTGAAGCTGTCGAAAGCGGATGCCGAAGCGGCTGCCGGGGCGCTCATGGCGCTGACGGGCCCGGCAGATCTGGTGAGCAAAGGTGCGTTCAAGGGCGAGAAGGTGAGCATGTCCATGGGCGCGATGTTCTTCAACAAGCTCCGTGGCTGCGCCGCCTGCCATCAAGCCAAGCCCGGCACCGGCGGCTCCTCCGGCCCCGAGCTCTATACCGCCGCCGAGCGCCTGCAGGCCGATTACATCTACAGCTACATCAAGAACCCGCAGGCGATCGATCCGCACATCTGGATGCCCACGCTCAACCTGGCCGAACCGGATCTGCAGCGTCTGACGGGCTACATCCTGCAACTCAGCGCATCGGAGGGGAAATGAAAATGAATTTCGGTCAACGCGTGCCCGCATTCCTGCAGGCCGGGCTGCTCGTGGTGTCGTGTTCCATGTTCAGTGGTCCCGCCTCGGCAGATGAGCCCTACACGCAGGGTGCGCTTCGGAACTACAACACCTACTGCGTTCAGTGCCACGGCATCAATCGCAACGGCAGAGGGATCAACAGTCGCGATATGTCCGTCCAGCCACGGGACCACAGCGACGCGAAGGGGATGGGCGACATTCCCAACGAGGAAATATTTCACGTCATCAAGGACGGCGGGCTGGCGGTGAACAAGTCGGTACTCATGCCGGCCTGGGGCAACGTCATGAATGACGAGGAAATCAAGGAGTTGGTGGCGTATCTACGCTTTGTCTGCAACTGTGGTTCAGGTAAATAACAAGGAGCTTCAAAATGAAACAAAACAAGATGCTAGGGATGGCGCTGGCTGGCGTGGCGGCATTGTCGATGCTGTCATTCCCGGCCGAGGCAAAAACGGTGCAAGTCACGCTGCACGCAACGGAAGTGGATCTGCCGATCGACAACAAGGGCACGATGTACCGCACCTGGACTTTCGACGGCAAGGTGCCGGGCCCGGTGGTGCGGGTCACCGAAGGCGACACCGTCGAGTTCACGCTGATCAACGACAAGACCAACAAAAACTCGCACTCCATGGACTTCCATGCGGCACGACTGGACGTGGTGAAGGACTTTGCGCCCATCAAGCCGGGCGAGGAAAAGCATTACACGTTTACGGCAAATTACCCGGGCGTCTTCTTCTACCACTGCGGCGCCGACCCGATGATCCAGCACATCGCGCGCGGGATGTTCGGGACCATCATCGTCGATCCGAAGGATGCCCATGCCATGCCGAAAGCCGATCGCGAATACGTGCTGATCCAGTCCGAGCTCTATCCGAATCCGGACGCCAAGGAGGACATGATGCAGAACAAGTGGAGCAACGTCATGTTCAACGGCGGCATCTTCAAGTATGACCCGGTGCACGATCCGGCAGCGACCCGTTGGCTGCAGGCCAAACCGGGCGAGCGTGTGCGCGTCTACTTCGTCAATGCGGGTCCCAACGAGTTCTCGTCCTTCCATCCCATCGCGGGCATCTGGGATGCCGTCTACCCCAGCGGCAACCCGAAAAACGTGGAGCATGGCCTGCAAAGCTTTGTAGTGGGACCGGGCGACGCGGCGACATTCGACCTGATCTCGCCCAAGGAAGGCGCCAATGCGATTGTGACCCACTCGCTGAAGGCTGCCCTCACGGGAGCCATCGCAGTGATCATGTTCAGCAATGATGCCGATCCCAAGATGGGCCACGGCGAGCAGATCCTCGTTCGCTGATTGCAGGAAAGTGATGGGCGTCGAGCACACGGCTGACACGGGTGCTCGACGCCCACTCGACATACGGAGATCCACCCCATGAATGTCAAACGACAGTCGAACCCCGTCGCACGCGTACTGGCGAATGTATCGTTCCTTGCCGTGCTCGCCGGCGTCGCGCCGGTTTATGTTGCTCAAGCGGCAGGCCAGGACGGAGGAGGGCCTGTAACGAATATCAGGACTGCCGGCAGCGACCGCCCGGATTCGCTCGCACCGCGCAATGCCGAGGACAACTGGACATGTCCCATGCATCCCGAGGTCCATCGCCACGAACCCGGAAAATGCCCGGTGTGCAAGATGAAACTGGTCAAGGCCAAGCCGAAGAACGTCTAGCCGTCCCGATCCGGACGGCCTTCGATACACGTCAGCAACAGGCAGGATGCATCACATGACCTCGTCGTTTATTCGTGCGCTGTATTACGGTGTGCTGCTGTCCGTTCCTGTCTGCATGGCCGGCGTCGCGTATTTTTCAGAACGGCTCCCGGGCGCGAATGCGGACGGCCTCGTGCAATCCGCGCAGGCTGCTGAGCGCCTCGAACATCTGGATGGAACGGGGGCCGCCCAGAAAACGTGGGTCTGCCCCATGCATCCCAACATTCTCCAGGACCACCCCGGATCGTGTCCGATATGCGGAATGGATCTGGTGGAGACGGGCGCGGCGCACGACCATCGTGCAGCAGGTATGCAGGTCGACACGGCATTGCAGCAGCGCATGGGCATGCGACTGGCGGACGTGGCGATGCATCGTCTCAGCCGGGAGGTGCATGCCTACGGCAATGTGGGAATCGACGAGACTTCCCTTTACAGCATCAGCCCCAAGATCGATGGCTGGATCCGCAAGCTGCATGTCAGCGCGCCGGGCCAGCGGGTCACTGCGGGGCAGATCCTGTATGAGATCTACTCGCCCGAACTGGTGCAGCGCCAGCGCGAATATATCGAACTGCTGCAGCGGCGGGATCAACTGCTGGAAAACATGACGGATTTTTCCGGCCAGAATGCCCAAATGGCCGCCAGCCTGGCGCGTGAACGTATCCGGACGCGGGAGAAGTTCGCCTATGCCGATGTCGGCGCCGCCACGCTCGCCACCATCGAGTCCACCCGCCGCACGATTGACCGGGTACCGGTGTATGCCGCCCGATCCGGCTTTGTCACCCAGATCGGCGCACGGGAAGGAGACTACGTGACGCCGATGACCAGGCTGCTGACCGTGGCCGATGTCGCCACGGTCTGGATCGACATTGTCCTGTATCCCGACCAGCTCGAATGGGTCAGGGAAGGCGACCGCGTGACCGTGACGTTTCCTCATTCCGGGCGACCGCCGCTGACAGGGCAACTCGCGTTCGCCTTGCCTACGGTGGATGGCGCGACTCGCACGGCCCGGGCGCGCCTGACGGTGAAGAACGCGGATCGC
Source organism: uncultured Acidobacteriota bacterium (assembly GCA_963831755.1). Taxonomy (GTDB): domain Bacteria; phylum Acidobacteriota; class Vicinamibacteria; order Fen-336; family Fen-336; genus DATBSL01. Next base: position 846,881 of record CAWHRC010000009.1, on the reverse strand, counting down.
CAGCTTCGGCCGGGCGCGTTCGTGGATGTCGTCATTGCCACGCATCCGCGAACGGCGCTCGCGGTACCGCGTTCGGCCGTGATTCGTACCGGCCGGGGCGACCGGGTCATGCTGGCGCGGGAAGGCGGGCATTTCATGCCGGTTCCCGTGGAAACGGGCATCGAGAGCGGCGACCTCGTCGAGATCACCGACGGGTTGCAGGAGGGTGCGCGGGTCGCCGTGAGCGGGCAGTTTCTGCTGGATGCGGCGGCCTCCCTGAACGATTCCGTGCAGCGCATGCAGAACAGCCACTGAGCATGATCCGGCGAATCATCGAGTGGTCGCTCGCCAACCGGCTATTGGTGCTGCTGGCCACGCTGCTGCTGGCGGCCTGGGGCGTATATTCCGCGCAGAATATTGCGCTGGATGCGATACCGGACCTGTCCGACACCCAGGTCATCGTCAAGACGGCGTATCCCGGCCAGTCGCCGCAACTCGTGGAAGATTCGGTGACCTATCCGCTGACGTCGAGCCTGTTGTCGGTGCCGGGCGCCACGGCCGTGCGCGGTTTTTCCATGTTCGGCGAGTCCTATGTCTATGTCATTTTCAAGGATGGCGTCGATCCGTACTGGGCACGTTCCCGCGTTCTGGAATATCTGAGCCAGGCGGCGTCACGGTTGCCGGCGGGCGTGACGCCCACGCTCGGACCCGATGCGTCCGGCACAGGCTGGATATTCGAATACGCGCTGGTGGATCGCCACCATCGTTACGATGCGGACCAGTTGCGGGCCATCCAGGACTTTTATCTGAAATACGAGTTGCAGGGCCTGCCCGGCGTGGCCGAGGTGGCCAGCGTCGGCGGCATGGCGCGCCAGTTCCAGATCGAGGTGGATCCGAATCGCCTGGCTGCCTACGGGATTTCGCTGGAACAGGTCAGCCAGGCGGTGCGCGACAGCAATCTCTCGGGCGGCGGGTCGGTCATGGAGATGGCACGCGCCGAATACATGATCCGCGCCAATGGTTATCTCAAGACGCTGGACGATTTCCGCACGATTCCCCTGGGCACGGATGCCGAGGGCGTTCCCATTCGGCTGCAGGATGTGGCACATATCCAGACGGGACCGGAAGCGCGCCGAGGGGTGACCGACCTCGACGGCGAAGGCGACGTCACCGGCGGTATCGTGGTCATGCGCTATGGCAACAATGCGCTGGAAACCGTGGAACGCGTCAAGACCCGCCTCAAGGAACTGCAGGCGGGCCTGCCGCCCGGCGTCGAGCTGGTGATCACGTATGACCGTTCCGGCCTCATCACGCGCGCCATCGACAATCTGCGCAGCAAACTGGTGGAAGAGACCCTGATGGTGGCACTGGTCTGTCTGCTGTTCCTGTTCCACTTGCGCTCGTCCCTGGTGGCCGCGCTCACCCTGCCGGTCGGCATCCTGGCGGCGTTCATCGTGATGAAGCAGCAGGGCGTGAGCGCCAACATCATGTCTCTGGGCGGCATTGCCATCGCCATCGGCGCCATGGTGGATGCGGCCATCGTGATGATCGAGAACATGCACAAGCATCTCGAGCGGGCCGGGCCCGGCAGCGACTACTGGGCGGTCGCACGCGCCAGCTCGGTCGAAGTCGGCCCCGCGCTCTTCTTCTCGCTGCTCATCATCACGGTGTCCTTCCTGCCGGTTTTTGCGCTCTCGGGCCAGGAAGGAAAACTGTTCGCGCCGCTTGCCTATACCAAGACCTATGCCATGGCGGCGAGCGCGGCGCTGGCCGTCACGCTGACGCCGGTGCTGATGGGCTATTTCATTCGCGGCCGCATCGTCCATGAGCGCAGCAATCCGCTCAACCGCGTGCTGCAGGCGCTTTACCGGCCGGCGCTGCTGGCGTCGCTGAATCACCCCAAACGGGTGCTGCTGCTGGCCGTTCTGCTGCTGGCCAGTGCGGCATGGCCCGTATCCCGTTTGGGCAGCGAGTTCATGCCGCCCCTGTATGAAGGCGACCTGCTGTACATGCCGACCACGCTGCCGGGCGTGTCCATCGACGAAGCCGCCAATATTCTTCAGATCACCGATCGCCTGATCCGCCAAATGCCGGAAGTGGCGCGCGTGTTCGGCAAGGCCGGCCGCGCCGACAGCGCAACCGACCCGGCGCCGCTGTCCATGCTGGAAACCACCATTTTGCTCAAGCCGAGAAGTGAATGGCCGCCGGGTGAGACGGTAGAGCAACTGATCCACAAGCTCGACCGGACCGTACGGTTGCCCGGACTGACCAATTCCTGGGGCTATCCGATTCGTACCCGCATCGACATGCTGTCCACCGGCATCCGTACAGCGGTCGGCATCAAGATCACCGGCCCCGATCTGGCCGGGATCGCCGCGCTGGCGGAAACGCTCGAAGCCACGCTGAAGAACGTCCCCGGAACGCGTGCCGTATTCGGCGAACGCGTCACCGGCGGGCGGTATCTGGATATCGATATCGACCGCGCGCAGGCCGCGCGCTATGGCATCACCGTCGCGGCGGTGCAACGCCTGGTGCAAAGCGCCATCGGCGGGGAGAACGTCGGTACGGTCGTGGACGGGCGCGAACGGTTTTCCATCAACCTGCGCTATCCGCGCGCCTTGCGCGACTCGATGGAGGCGCTTGCCGAGAGCCGAATTGCCACCCCATCCGGAATTCAGGTTCCGCTCGGAACGGTCGCCCGCCTGCGCATCGCCGACGGGCCGGCCGAAATCAAGAGCGAAAACGAAGCGCGCCACGCGCCGGGCGATCTCGAGGCCGCCCTCGATGAAGGACGCGAGGTCGGCCAGCGCCCGCGGCTCGAGGTGCGAGCCGCGAGCGCGGGCGACGACGAGCAGCTCCGCGGGGTCGGGCAGGTCGTGGTACGGCTGGCGCCCCAGGCCGCGCAGGAGGGCGACGCCCTCGCCGGTGCGGCCCAGGGCGTCCCGCACGGCCTCGGGATCGCTGAGCGGGCGCAAGGCCTCCAGCCGGGCGGTGCCCTCTGCGGAGCCCGCCTGCTGGAGCAGGAGTGCCCGAATGCGGTCGAATTCCAGTGCTTTCAGTGAGTTGGCGTTCACGCGCGTCGGCTCGACCGTCGACCTTCGGTTTCCCGCCGTCCTCCTTGCACCCCCTGGGGGCGCCTGGTGCGCACAGCCGACGCCCTTTCGCGCATCAGTGGCTGGGACCCGGCGGAGCGAGACAGATAGAAGATCAGCAGGATCAACAGTTTTGTCAAGGTCGCCCGCGAGCGGATCCCCCCGGGGAGGCCCTCGCACGCCCGCACACCGGGTCCTTCTAGTTGAGACGCGGAACCGGCGTCTCCGGTACACGAGCCGCACTCAGTCGGCTCGGCCTCTCGGCCCGCCCGGTCGGTGCTCGATCCGGCATCATGCTGGCGCTCGGCCCCTGAGGATCAGGCAGGCGAGGTGGGCCGCTCCGAAGCCGTTGTCGATGTTCACGACTCCGACGCCCGAGGCGCAGGAGTTGAGCATGGCGAGAAGGGCGGCCAGGCCGTGGAAGGCCGCACCGTAGCCGACGCTGGTCGGCACGGCCACGACGGGGGAATCGACGAGACCGGCGACGACCGAGGGCAGAGCGCCCTCCATGCCTGCCACGACGACCACGACGTCCGCGCGGCGGATGGTTTCGGTCCGGTCCAGCAGCCGGTGCAGGCCCGCAACGCCGACGTCGTAGACGCGGTCGACGGTGGCGCCGTGGAACTCCGCGACCACCACGGCCTCCTCGGCCACCGGCAGGTCGGAGGTGCCCGCCGCCAGGACGGCGATCCGGCCAGGCAGCGCCGCGCGAGGCCCCGCCTCGACGGTGATGCAGCGCGCGGCCTCGTGCCAGCGTGCCTCGGTTCGCACGGCCGCGACGTGCCGGTGTACCTCGGCCGTCGTCCGCGTCACCAGGACGCGCTGGTGGCGGGCCGCGATCCGCTCGACGATGGCCGTGATCTGTTCGGGGGTCTTGCCCGCTCCGAAGACCGCCTCCGGAAAGCCCCGGCGCAAAGCGCGGTGGTGGTCGACCTTGGCGAAGCCGAGGTCCTCGTAGGGCAGTGTGGCGAGCCGGGCGGCGGCGTCCTCGGGCGAGGTCCGGCCCTCCTTGACGCTCTGGAGCAGGGACTTGAGGCTTTCGGGATCCATTGAAATGCAGGTCGCGAGTCCGTTAAACTGTCGAGTGGTGCGCCCCGGATGACATGAGGCCATCGCTGGCCCGTGAAGGACCGGCGGCGTCACTCCGAAATCGGCATCTTCCACCGGTGATTCGGACTGTGTCAAGGGAGGCGCGGTCGCGGCCCCGCTGCGGGGACCCGGGCGCGAGCGGGGGGGCGTCGACGGTCATGAGCGCACCGGAGTTCGGGATCCTCGGGCTTTACTTCCTCACGCTCGTCATCCTGGCGGTCCTCGGATTCCATCGCTACGTGATGGTCTTCCTCTACTACAAGCACAAGGACCGCAAGGCCGGGCCCGCCCTGCTCCCCGAGCGCCTGCCCCGGGTCACGGTCCAGCTGCCGATCTTCAACGAGATGTACGTGGTCGACCGGCTGCTCGAGTCCGTGACGGCGATCCGCTACCCGCAGGAGCTGCTGCAGATCCAGGTGCTCGACGACTCGACCGACGAGACGACCGCCATCGCCAGCCGCGCGGTCGCGCACTACCGCTCGCTGGGCTTCGACATCGAGTACCTGCACCGCGAGGACCGCACCGGCTACAAGGCCGGTGCGCTCGAGGCGGGGCTGAAGAGCGCGACCGGCGAGTTCGTGCTGATCTTCGACGCCGACTTCGTGGCGCCGGCCGACGTGCTCGAGAAGGCGCTCGGCCACTTCGCCGACCCCAAGGTCGGGATGGTGCAGGCCCGCTGGGGCCACATCAACCGCGACTACTCGCTCTTGACCGAGGTGCAGTCGATCATGCTCGACGGGCACTTCATCATGGAGCACGGGGCGCGCAGCCGCTCCGGGCGCTTCTTCAACTTCAACGGCACCGCGGGCGTGTGGCGCCGTTCGGCGATCGCCGACGCCGGCGGCTGGCAGCACGACACGCTCACCGAGGACCTCGACCTCAGCTACCGCGCGCAGCTGCGGGGCTGGCGCTTCGTCTACCTGCCGGACCTCGTGGCGCCGGCGGAGCTGCCGGTGGAGATGAACGCCTTCAAGACGCAGCAGCAGCGCTGGGCCAAGGGCTCGGTGCAGGTCTGCAAGAAGCTGCTGCCGCGGATCCTCGCCTCGCCCCTGCCCTGGAAGGAGAAGGCCGAGGCCACGTTCCACCTGACGGCCAACCTCGCCTACCCGCTGATGGTGCTGCTCGCGGCCCTGATGTTCCCGGCGATGGTGCTGCGCTACAGCATGGGCTGGGCCGAGATGGTCGTGGTGGACGTGCCGATCTTCCTGGCGGCCACCGCGTCGGTGTGCCTCTTCTACGCGCTGTCGCAGAAGGAGCAGTTCCCGGCGACCTGGAAGTCGAAGCTGAAGTACATCCCGGCGGTGCTCGGGATCGGGATCGGGATCAGCCTCAACAACGCGCTGGCCGTGCTCGAGGGCCTGTTCGGCAAGCCGTCCGAGTTCACGCGCACGCCCAAGTACCGCATCGAGGGCGCGGGCGACGACTGGAAGACGAAGACCTACAAGGGCAAGACGAGCTGGGCCCCGTACGCTGAGCTCGCGCTCGCCTGCTACTTCACGTTCGTCAGCCTCTACGCGCTGACCTACGGGCTAGTCGGCACGCTGCCCTTCATCGCGATCTTCCAGTGGGGCTTCCTCTACACCTCGGGCATGTCCCTCGCGCAGAGCCTCGACTGGCTGGTGCCGCGCGAGCAGGAGGCCTGAGCCACCGTCCGCGCAGCGCGCCCCGGAAGCCGCTCCCGGGCGTATCCTTGAGCCGCCCGGAGCACACGAAGCATGGCCAGCCTCGCCACGGACGTCCAGAGTTCGGGCGTGCGCCGGGTGCTCTGGATCACCCTCGGCCTCAACGTCGCCGTGAGTGCCGGGAAGGTGATCGTCGGCCAGCTCTCGGGCAGCCTCGCCATGGTGGCCGACGGCTTCCACAGCCTGGTCGACGGCTCGAACAACGTGATCGGGCTGATCGTGTCCGCGTTCGCCTTCGCGCCACCCGACCGCGCCCACCCTTACGGCCACCGCAAGTTCGAGACGGCCGCCACCACGCTGATCGGCTTCGCGCTGCTGGCGCTGGCGTGGGACGTGGTGTCGGGCGCCGTCGGCAGGGCGGGCAAGCCCTCGCTGCCGGAGATCGGCCTGCTCAACTGGCTCGTGATGGGCGCGACGATCGGCGTCAACCTGTTCGTGAGCTGGTACGAGGCCCGCGAAGGCCGCAGGCTGAACAGCGCCTTCCTGGTCGCCGACGCCACGCACACGCGGGCCGACCTCTACGTTTCGCTCGGCGTGATCGCGTCCTTCGTGGCCGCGCTCGTCGGCCTGGGCCGGGCCGATCCCCTGGTGGCGCTCGCGATCGGCGCGATCATCGCCTGGCAGGCGATCCGCATCCTGCTCGGCGCCTTCCACGTCCTCACCGACCGGGCCGCGATCGCGGCCGAGAGCCTCGAGCCGCTGGCGGCGGGCGTGCCCGGAGTGCTACGCGTACACGACGTGCGCACGCGGGGCCGGCGCGACGCGGTCTACGTCGACCTCAGGGTGCACCTCGACGCCGGCCTCAGCCTGAGCCAGGCGCACGACGTGGCCGACCGCATCGAGGTGGCGCTGCAGGCAGCCCACCCCGAGATCGTGGACGTCGTGGTCCACCTCGAGCCCGAGGGCCACGAGCGCGCGGTCAAGGGCTGAGGCGTCCGCTCCCGGAGCGCCGGCCCCCGGCCTAGCCTGCCTAGCCTAGCGTCTCTCGCCACCGCAGGCCGGGCACGGGCACAGCTGGCGCAGCAGGCGGAAGCTGTAGATCCCCGTGTTGTGCCCGTCCTGCCAGGTGAGCGAGATCGCGTAGTTCCCGACGCCCTCCACGTGCATCAGCTCCTGGCCGGTGAGGCCCAGGTACTTCGCATCGGGCGCGTGGCCCTGGCACATCGCGCACGGGCACCAGCTGCGCAGGTAGTCGAGCGGGAAGACCGATGCGTGCCCGTCCTCCCACGTCACCACCACGCGCCGCGCGGCGCGCTCGTGGCGGACCTCGACCGGCTCGGCGGAGGGCGTGCTCACGCCCTCGATGCTACTCGACGCCGAGCTGGACGTCGTCGACCTTCCAGGCGCCCCCCTCCTTCAGCAGGTGAATCGTGATCGGCCGCGGCGTGCCGCCGCCCGTGAGCACGCCCTTGAGCACGGCCTTGTCGTTGTCGATCGAGCGCGAGTAGAAGGTGGCGTCCTTCGAGCGCTGGATCGCCTCCGCGAGCGTCTGCAGGTCCTCCTGCGTCGCGCGCGCGCGGTACTCGCTGCTGAGTCCGACCGAGGCCTCGTCCATGCGGCTCTGGCGCACCTCGCCGAGCCAGGTCTGCGCGGCGTTCGAAGCCGGCTTCGTCGCCATGTACGCGCCGCCGCCGATGACGGCGATCAGCAGCGCCACCAGCAGCAGGCAGCCGCAGCAGCCGATCGCCACCCAGAACAGGGGCGAGCGGCCCTTCTTCGCCGGCGGCGCGCCGGCCGGCATCTGGGGCACAGGCGAGCCGGACGCCGGCGAGTGCTTGAAGCGCTCGCGGGCGGCCGCGGCGCTCGGCGGCACCGGCGGCGGCGGAGGCGCGGCGCTGCGGGGCGCCGCGGGCGGCGTCGGCGGCTTCGGTGCGACCGGCGGCGCCACGGCGGGCGGAGCCGGGGGCGGCGCCGCGTAGGCGGGCGGCATCGGCGGCGGCGCGTCAGCGGCCAGGAGCGTCGCGGAGTCGTCAGCGAGGAACGGCGTCGCCACCGTCGCCTCCGGGTCCGCCGCGATCTCGACCCTGAAGGCGAGCGCCCCGAAGCGCAGCTCCTGGCCCTGGCGCAGGGCCTGCTCCGCGACCCGCAGGCTGTTCACGTAGGTCCCGTTCGCGCTCCCCTGGTCGACTACCCACCACTCGCCCCCCCTGCGCTCGAGGCGCGCGTGGCGGCGCGAGACCGAGCCGTCGGTCACGACGATCTCGCAGCTCGGGTCCCGGCCGACCATGCTCTGGTCCTTGAGGACTTCGACGGCGGGGCCGGAGACGGGCACGAGTCGCAGGTCGGGCATGGACGGCCTCCTCGCCGTGCTTCGCGCCTGACGGGCGGAAGTTCCGGGCGATTCTAGAGATGCGCAGGCTGCGGCGTCAATGTGCCACCGGGCCAGCCGGCGCGGATCGGGCGCTTCGAGGCGTTTCGCTTCATTGACACTCTCGTCGGGCGCCTCCTAGAATGTTTGTTCGGTCGGTTCCCTCTGGTGGTCCATGGTCGATAGAACCCGCGGACGACTTCTCGGCTTCCTCTCCTCGCTCCGCCTCGCCGTCGTGACCATGGTGACGCTCGGCTCGGTCTGCGGCTTCGCCACGTTCTACGAGATGCAGCACGGCACGCCGGCCGTGCAGCGCGACATCTATCAGACTCCCTGGTTCGCGGCCCTGCTCGGGCTGCTCGGCGTCAACGTCTTTTCGGTGATGGTCAGCCGCTACCCGTGGACGAAGCACCACATCGGCTTTCTGACGGCGCACGTCGGGATCCTGGCGGTGCTCGTCGGGTCGGTCGTCTCGATCTACCGCGGGCTCGACTCGAACATGGCGCTCTTCGAGGGCGAGACCTCGGACCGCGTCGCGCTGCTGGACAAGGCCCTCCAGGTGTCGGTGCCTGCGCTCGGAGCGCAGGGGAGCTTCCCGGTGCGCTTCGAGAAGCACCCGCCGGCGCCCGGCCGCGAGCAGCGTTTCGAGGTGCCGGCGTCCCGCGTCGTGCTCGTCGCCGAGGACTACCAGCCGCACGTCTCCCTCACGGAGTCCTGGGAGCCGGCGGAGTCGGGGCCGCCCGCGCTGCACTTCCTGCTGCAGGCCCCGATGGCGACGCAGGACGGCTGGCTCGTGCCGGACGACCCCGACCGCGGCCGAATGGACCTCGGCATGGTGTCGTTCGCCTTCCACGCGGCCTCGAGCGAGGAGCAAGCCCGGCAGCTGCTCGCGCAGCCCGAGGGGGCGAACCACCTCAGCTTCGTGGCCGTGCCGGGGGCGAGGCTGCGGTACGCAGCGAGCGACGCCCAGGGCGGGCTGCTGACCGGGGAGGTCACGCCGGGCCAGCCCGTGCGCACCGGCTGGCCGGCCCTCGGCGTGACCGTGGATCGCTTCCTGCCGGCGGCCGCGGTCGCACGCACCGTCGTGCCGGAGAAGCCTCCGGCCAAGGAGGAGAAGCGCCGGCCCGCCGTGCGCGTCCACCTCGAGGGGCCGGGCGGGAGCAGCCAGCCCGAGTGGCTGCTGTGGGGCGAGCAGCGCAGCGTGCGCTTCCTGGGCCAGCAGGCCTCGATCGGCTACCGCGCGCCCGAGGCCGCGCTGCCGTTCCGCGTGACGCTGCTGAAGTTCAACGACGAGAGCTACCCCGGCTCGCGCATGGCCTCCACCTACGAGAGCACGGTGCGGGTCGATGACCCCGAGCAGGGCACGTTCGAGACGCTGATCTCGATGAACCACCCGCTGCATCACCGGGGCTACATCTTCTTCCAGTCGTCGTTCGTCGAAGGCCGGCCGGTGATGTCGATCTTCTCGGTCGCCCGCGCGCCGGGGCTGCCGCTCGTCTACCTCGGCACCACGCTGATCGGGGTCGGCATCGTCTGGATGTTCTACGTCAAGCCCTACCTGGCGAAGCGCCAGGCGGCCGCGGCGCTCGCGGCCCACCGTGCACGGGAGAATCGGAATGATGCGAAGCCTGCTGACGCTGTGCCTGCTGGCCCTGCTGCCGACCCCGCTCCTCGCGGGGCCTGAGATCGAGCCGCTCCGGCGGATCGCCATCCAGGACGGCGGCCGCGTGAAGCCGCTGGACAGCTTCGCCCGCGACCTCGCCAAGCGGGTGCAGGGGGCGCGCGCGTTCGGCCTCGAGCGCATCGAGGGCCTCGAGCCGACGGAGTGGCTGCTGGCCATGATGGCGGCGCCCGAGAAGTGGCGCGCCGAGCCGATCATCAAGGTGACCCACGCTGGCCTGCGCCAGGCGGCCGGCCTGCCCGACGGGCGCGACCGCTTCAGCCTGGCCGAGCTGGCGGACCACCAGGGCTTCCGCGACGCGATGGGCAAGGTGCAGGCCAAGAGCGAGAAGGGCGAGGACCTCGACCCCGTCGATCGCGAGGTGGCGGACCTGTTCGACACGCTGTCGACACTCAACGGCGTGATGACCGGCGAGTCGCTGCACGTCATCCCGCACCCCGGCGACCCGAGAGCCGCCTGGTGGTCGGTGGCCGACCTGCGCTCGACCGACGTGCCGCAGGTACAGCGCCTGCGCGCGCTCGTCGGCGCGCTGCTGGTCGCCTACAGCGACGGCGACCGGCCCGGCGTGCAGACGGCGGCGACCGCGCTCGGCCGGCGCCTGGCCGAGCTCGCGCCCGGCGTCTACCCGGCCGAGAAGGACCTGGCGCTCGAGATCCACTACAACTCGCTCAAGCCCTACCGCCTGGCCTGGATGCTCTACCTGCTCGGGTTCCTCGCGCTGCTGTCGAGCTTCCCGCTCGCCTCGCGCGGCTTCACGATCGCCGGCTTCGCGCTGGTCGCGAGCGCGTTCCTGACCACCTCCTACGGCATGCTGCTGCGGATCCTGATCTCCGGCCGGCCGCCGGTCACGAACATGTACGAGACGATCATCTTCGTCTCCTGGGGCGCCGTCCTCTTCGCGCTCGTGTTCGAGGCCATCTACAAGGTGCGCTTCTTCGGCGCCACCGCCGCCGCGCTCGCCACGATCTGCCTGCTGATCGCCGACAACGTGCCGATCTTCGACTCCTCGATCGCGCCGCTCGTGCCAGTGCTGCGCGACAACATGTGGCTGACGGTCCACGTGCTGACGATCATGCTCGGCTACGCCGCCTTCACGCTGGCGATGGGCATGGGCCACCTCAACCTGGGCCTGTACTTCTTCGCCCCCGGCAGGGCCTCGCTGCTGAAGTCGCTCTCCCTCTACCTCTACCGTGCGCTGCAGGTGGGCACGCTCTGCCTCGCGGTCGGCACGCTGCTGGGCGGGGTCTGGGCCTCGTACTCCTGGGGCCGCTTTTGGGGCTGGGACCCCAAGGAGACATGGGCGCTGATCGCGACGCTCGGCTACCTGGCGATCCTCCACGCGCGCATGGTCGGCTGGATCAAGGACTTCGGCATGGCCGTCGGCTCGCTGCTCGGCTACCTGCTGGTGCTGATGGCCTGGTACGGCGTCAACTTCGTGCTGGGCACGGGCCTGCACTCGTACGGCTTCGGCTCCGGCGGCTACTGGTACGTCGGTGGCTTCGTGGCCTTCGAGATGCTCGTGATCGTGGCGGCGCTGCTCCGCCGCCGCTTCGAGCTGCAGAAGCTCGCACCCCCGGCGGGGGCAACGCCTGTGCCCGCGCACTGATCGGCGCGGCGGGTTGCCATCCGCCCGCCCGCCGTGCGAACCTGCTGGAAAGCCTCGCAGATCAACGGCAGCGGTCTCCCGGACGCGTCTCGCGTCTCGACGTCCGGCCGGGGAGACCCGCCCGAAGGAGGATGGGATGAAGAGGGTGTGGGTTTGGGCCGCGGCCGCGCTGCTGGCCGCCTCCGCGTCGCCCGCCGCCGAGCAGGCGGTGACGTTCAAGAGCGGCGCCGAGCAGGGCATGGGCGTGCTGGTGACACCGGAGGGCAAGGGCCCGTTCCCGGCGGTGATCGTGATCCAGGAGTGGTGGGGCCTCAACGACTGGGTGAAGCAGCAGGCCCGCGCGCTCGCGAAGGAAGGCTACGTCGCGCTGGCCGTCGACCTCTACCGCGGGAAGTCGACCGACAAGCAGGAGGAGGCGCACCAGCTGATGATGGGCCTGTCGCAGGACCGCGCCGTGCGCGACCTGCAGGGGGCCTACGCCTTCCTGCAGTCACGGCCGGACGTGAAGAAGGCGCGCATCGGCGCGATCGGCTGGTGCATGGGCGGCCGCTACTCGCTGCTGCTGGCCACCGTGGAGCCGACGCTCGCCGCCGACGTCGCCTACTACGGCGCGCCGCCCACCGACCCGGCGGCGATCGCCGCGATCAAGGCCCCGGTGCTGGGCAACTACGGGGGCGAGGACAAGGGGCCCGCGCCGGACCAGGTCAAGGCGTTCGAGCAGGCGATGAGGAAGGCGGGCAAGGCGATCGACGTCAAGATCTATCCTGGCGCCGGCCACGCGTTCGCGAACGTCAACAACCCCTGGGGCGGCTACCGCAAGGAGGCGGCCGAGGACGCCTGGGCGCGCTCGACGGCGTTCCTGGCGAAGCACCTGAAGGTCTAGCGGGTGAAGGGCCAGCGGGCGGCCAGGCGCCGCGCGACGGCGGCCCGGCCGCCGCGCTCGCGGCGCCTCACGCCGCGCCCTGGCTGGCGGCGGTCAGGCCGTCGGGCGGGCGTGTGTCCGGTCGCGGCCCCTCGCCGGCGCGCGGAAAGCACAGCCGGCGGAAGTTGCAGCGCCTGCAGACCTGCGGGCGGTCCACGCGCGGGAAGTCCTGCTCGCGTGCCTGGTTCTCGAGCGGGTCGACGAGCAGCGCCTTCATGCTCGAGGCGCTGCGCTCGACGAAGCGCCGCGCGTCCTCGAGCTTGCGCCGCGTCACCCCGCGGCGCACGGCCTTCGGCAGCACGAGGTAGTTGAGCTCGGTGGTGATCTGTTCCGGCTCCTCGACCCAGCCCTGCTCGACGGCATAGAGGGCGTAGCCAGCGACCTGCACCTCGTTGAAGCGACCCTCCGCGCGGCCCGTCTTCCAGTCGACGATCACGACCCGCCCGTCCGGCTCGCGGTAGGCGAGGTCCATGCGCAGGAACACCTCGGTCCCGCCCACGTGGAAGGAGACGAGGTCCTCGAGCGCCAGCCAGCGCTCGCGGCCGGCGGCGAGCGCTCGCGCCAGGGTCTCGCTGCGGAAGAAGTGGCGCAGCGAGCGCATCACGATCGTGACCGCGATCCGCTTGTCCTCCTGCTCGACCGGGATCTCGTACTCGTGCTCGAACAGCCTGAAGCGCGGCGAGCCGTTCTCGCTCTCGCGCCAGTCGCCGAGCATGCCCGTGTGCACGGTCGCGCGCACGAGCGCCTCCTGCGCTTCCGGCGCGGGCAGGGCGTCGTTCGACCTCAGGAAGCGCTCGATCGTGTCGTGGACGACGCTGCCCGCCCACAGCGGCAGCGCGGAGAGCCGCTTCAGCCGCTGGATCTCCGGGTCCTCGAGCGCGGCGTAGTAGGAGTAGTAGTAGCGGCGCCGGCAGCTCGCGAAGCTGTCGTGACGCGAGGCCGACCAGGAGAAGGGCGCGCCCATCTCGTCGGACTCTAGCACGCGCTCCCGCCGCGGCAGGACCGCGCGCGCGAGCTCAGGCGGGCGGCCGCTGGCGCCGCTTGCGCTCGGGCACCCTGCGGCTCTGCCCGTCGCGATAGTCGTCGATCTCGGTGGTGCTCACGAGCAGCTTCACTCCGTCGGGCAGGTCGGTGTTGGCAGCCAGCTCGCGCTGCAGCTTCGTGAAGCAGATGTCCGGTGCGTCCTGGAAGCGGGCCAGCTTCGAGTCGAAGGCCGCCTGCGGGATCGTGATCGTCACCACGCGCGGCGCGACGCCCCCGTCCACGCACAGCGTGTAGGCGCGGCCGTCGACCGTCGCCTTGAAGCCCAGGTAGCGGATCGAGGCCGCCCGCACAGGCGGCACCGGCGCGTGCAGCCTGGGGCCGAGAGGGTTCGCTTCCATCGTCGGTACCTCCTTGGGAGCGTGGAGGGACCGGGATGGCCCGCGCGGCTCACGGACTAGGGTAACACGGCGCCTAGAACTGTACCTCCTTCACGCGGCCGTTCACGAACACGACCGTCAGGTCGGGGTATGTCCAGCGGGTGCGGGTCTCGAACGAGACCTCCTTCTGCGGCTTGCCGAGCAGGTCGATCACCTCGAGCATGCTCATCCCCGGCTTGATCTCCTTCCTGGTGGTCGCGGCGGGAGCGGCGGCGGCCGCGCGGGCCGGCGCGGCCCCCCGGGCGGGCGCAGCCGCGCGATCGGCGGTCGGCTCGCCGCCGGCGATCAGCTGGGCCGCGGCGGCGCGCGCCGCCGGCTCGGAAGGGAACACGCGCAGCCACGGCTCGACGTAGGCGAGGACCTGAGGCAGGTCCTGCGCGCTGCGGGGCGTGAAGGGGAAGAAGAACTTGAAGTTCGTCGACACCGGCTCGCGCTTCGTGCTCGTGGCGAAGCCCGTCCCGCGCGTCACCTTGTGCGCCTCGAGCGAGGCCATGCGCAGGTCGATCCGCGCGTCCTTGAAGGTGACGTCGACGACCTCCATCACCTCGCCCTGGGCGAGGCTGTCGACGGCGACCTGGTTGAGGTCCAGCCAGCCCTCGGAGGTCTGCCACTCGCCGCCCTTGACGTCCACCGAGTAGTAGGCGTTCGTCTGGTCGCCCTTGGTGCCGTAGATCGACGTGGTCGGCACCCCCTTCTGGACCACCACGGCGTAGCAGCCCTTGTGGATCCTGGCCTCGAACGCCGAGCGGAGCTCGGGCGGGATCTTCTCGGCACGAGCCGGCGCCGCGGCGGCGATGGCCAGGGTGAACACGACGAGCCCGCGAGATCTCATGACGCCTCCGGTCCGCGGATCCTAGCCATCCTGTCCGGCAAGTCAAGGCCAGGTGCGCGCCCGGCCCCGCGGTGCGCGGCGCCGGGTTTGCCTCGCGCTCTCACACGGGCACGGTCCTGCCGATCGCCGTGAACAGCAGCAGCCGCTCGCGCACCGGCAGGCCCAGCGCCTGTGCCAGGCCGCGGCCGTAGAGCTGCAGCTGGCGCGCGTGGTGGTCGGCCTGGGCGACGGCCTGCTCCTCCGTGATCGCGTCCGTCTTGTAGTCCACCACGACGAGCTGAGCCTCCTCCTCGAAGGCGAGGTCGACCATGCCCTCGACCAGGTACTCGGCTTCGGGGAACCACACGCGCAGCTCGCGCCACGCGCGCCCGGCCCGCCGCGCCCGCTCGAACAGCGGCAGGGCGAGCGCCCGCGCGACCTGCGCCGCAGCGTCCGCGGCGGCGGCCGGGTCGAGGGTGTACGAGGGCGCCAGCGCCTCGGCCATCGCCAGCAGGCGCGCCGGGCGGCTCTCCACGGACGTGTCGAGCGGGACGAGCTCGAGCAGCTTGTGGACGAGGCGGCCGAAATCCCGCCCGGCCCCGGTCCCCGGCGGGACGGCCGACGGCGTCTCGGCCGCCGCGAGCCTCGTCGCCGCCACCGGCACGTACGGCCGCTCGGCGGCGCGGGCGACCAGCTCGCGGCGCTCCGTCTCCCAGCGCGCCGCCACCACGTCCGGGCCGTCGGCGCTCGCCAGCGCCCACAGCTCGCGGCCGCGGCCGGGGACCGCCGGCGCCGGGATCGCGCCCGCGTCGACCGTGCGCACGTCCGCGTCGTCGGTCGCGGGCAGGCGCGACACCAGCTCCTTCCAGAAGCCGCCCGTGTCGGCGTCGGCCGGCGGCCGCGGGATGACCAGCCGGTCGCGTGCGCGAGTGCAGGCGACGTACAGCAGGCGCCTCGTCTCGGCGCGGGCCTTCTTCTCCTCCTGCCGCACGAGCGCGTCCCAGCCCGCGGGCTGGCAGCCCCCGCGGAAGCCGATCGCGATGCGGTGCTCGCTCCACAGCGGCACGGTGTCGACCGAGGGCCGGGCCTCGTCGTCCGCGTCGAAGAGGGCGACGATCGGCGCCTCGAGCCCCTTCGCCTTGTGGATCGAGAGGATGCGGACGGTCTCGGGGTCGCCCGGCCGCGTCGAGGGCAGGTCGGGCTCCTCGCGTGCGTTCGCCACGCGGTCCTCGAGCAGCCGCGTGAAGCCGCGCAGCGTGAGGGCGCCCAGGGCCGAGGCCTCGCGGGCGAGCGCGGCGATCTTCTCCAGGTTCGCGATCTGCGCCTCGCCGCGGCGCGAGCCCGTGAGCGCGGCGAGGACGCGCGTCTCGTCGTACAGCCGCTCGAGGACCGCGGGCACGCTCGCGTGGCGGCGCACGTCGCGCAGGGCGTCGAGCAGCGCGCGCGCGTCGGCCATCGCCGAGGCGCCCGGCCGGTCGCGGTCGATGGGCCCGGCCCACGGCGGCGGGCCGGACAGCGTGTAGGCAGCGATGTCGCGGTCGCTCACGCCGAAGAAGGACGAGCGCAGCGCGGCCACGAGCGCGACGCGGTCGGAAGGGTCGTCGATCGCGTGCAGCACCGCGAGCGTCTCGTGGACCTCCTGTCGGTCGAAGAAGGACTTGCCGCCCTCGACCGTGAAGCGCACGCCGGCCGCCTCGAGCGCCTCCTCGAGCGCCGTGACCTTCGTGAGCCGGCGCGCGAGGACGAGCACGTCCCCGGCGCGGCTCGCGCGCGCCTCGCCCGTCGCGGGATCGCGAACCCTCTCGCCGCCGTCCCTGATCTCGGCGAGGAAAGCGGCGAGGCCGGCCGCCTCGGCTGCGAGCAGGTCCGTCCCGCTCGCGTTCGGCGGGGCCGGGAAGCGCAGGGCGACGACCCCCGGCTCGTCGTCTTCGAGAGCCGGGGGCGGCACGATCGGCTCGTACGGCGGCTGGTCGGACTCGTCCGACTCCTGCACCAGCTCCGCGAAGACCCTGTTCACGAAGCGCAGGATGGACGGCCGGGAGCGGAAGCTCTGGACGAGGTGCAGCACGGCGCCCTTGCCGCCCTCGCCGGCGTGGGCCACGAGCTGACGGAACAGGCGCACCTCGGCGCGGCGGAAGCGGTATATCGACTGCTTGGCGTCGCCGACCACGACGAGGGCGCCGGGCCGGTCCCCGGCGAGGAGCTGCGCCACCTCGACCTGCAGCGGGTCCGTGTCCTGGAACTCGTCGATCAGCAGGTGCAGGAAGCGTGCCTGGAAGTAGGCGCGGACGCCCCGCTGGTCGCGCAGCGCGTCCCGGGCCTTCAGCAGGAGGTCGAGGAAGTCGAGCACCCCGCGCTCGGTCTTCTTGCGCTCGTAGATCACGACGACACCGCGCAGCGCCCGCACCAGCCGGGCGTGCAGGTCTGCCCCCTCCGCGGAGGCCCACGCCGCGCGCGCTTCCTTCGTCCAGGCAGCGATCGCGCGACCCTCGACGAGGGCCTCGGGCGAGGGCCAGTGCGGCTTGAAGCCGAAGCTCGACGGTACAGGCTCGAGCGCCAGCAGGTGCGCGACGAGCGCGTGCCCGTCGAGGAACTGCGCCGCCTCGGCGTGGTCGGCGAAGCGCTCGAGCCGCGCAGCCAGCGCGTCGCCCTGCTTCACCCCGGCGACGAGCGCGCGGGCCCGCGCGCCCTTCAGGGCGAGCTCGCGCCGGACCGACACCGGGTCGAACGACGCTTCCTCGCAAAGCGGGGCGAGGTCGCGCTGGTCGACCAGCCGCCGAGCGAGGCCGCGCAGCGACGTCCGCTCGCCCCACGGGCCCTCGCCCTCGAGCGGGATCCCGCGGTCGAGGGCGTCGAGCAACACGTCGTCGCCGCCGCCGAGCCGCTCGCCGAGCCACTCCTCCCAGGCCTCGGCGAACAGCGCGTCGGCCTGCGCCTCGTCCGCCGTGCGGAAGCCGGGCAGGACGCCGCACTCGAGCGGCCGTTCCTGGAGCAGCTGCGCGCACAGGGCGTGGATCGTGGTGACGCTCGCCCGCTCCAGCGTGTCGAGCGCAAGGGACGCGCGCTCGCGCTCCGCGGCGGGCAGGCCAGTCTCGGAGCGCGTCCGCTCCAGCCGCTCGCGCAGCCGCAGCTTCATCGTGACGGCCGCGTTCTCGGTGAACGTGACGGCGGCGATCTGGTCGAGGCGGGCCCGGCCCGAGCGCACGATCGCGAGGATGCGCTCGACGAGCAGCGTCGTCTTGCCGGTGCCCGCGCCCGCCTCGATGACGAGGGTCGTCCCGTGGTCGCGCCGCGCGCGCTCGCGCGCCTCCTCGTCGGCGGGCCGGACGGGCGGCTTGCGCTGTCCGCTCATCCGACGTCACGCAGGCGCAGGTAGTCCTGCAGGGCCCGGTCGTGCACCTTGTAGGCCTGCCGCCTCTGCAGGAGGCCCTTGGGCCCGCAGACCGCGGTGAAGTCGCAGTAGTCGCAGGCCGAGGGCTCCTGCACGAAGACGCCGCGGCCGACGAGCGAGACCAGCTCGCGCAGCAGGCCCTTGAACTCGGGTCCGTCCACGAGCTCGGGCCGGAAGGCCACCTGCCGACCGCCGTCGACGTAGTCGAGGAACGCCGAGACGACGCGCTCGCCGGGGAACAGCTTCGCCGAGGCGAGCACGTAGAAGGGGATCTGCAGCTGCTTGCCGCCGCGGAAGACGCCGCCGTCGTCGCGCGGCGCGCGGCCGGTCTTGTAGTCTCGCAGCACGAGGCCGCCCTCGGCGCGCCGGTCGATGCGGTCGATGCGGCCGCAGACGCGCAGCAGGCGGCCGTCGCCGAGGTCGACCTCGAGTGGTTCGGGGTCGTGCGGCTCCCTGGCGTCGGGCTCGCGCCCGAGGCCGAAGCTCACCTCGAAGTGCGCGGGCGACGATCGCTCGCCGGCGGCGGCCTCGTGGGCGAGCCAGCCCTGCATCGTCTCGTGGAAGCGCCGCTTCTCGCGCTCCCACAGCAGCAGGAAGCGCGGCGGCTGGCCCTGCACGAGCCGCTCCAGCGCCTCCTCCGCCATCTCGCGCAGGCGCTCGCGCGCCGGCGCCTCCGCCTTCACAGGCAGCTGGCCCCGGTCGCGGCGTTCGCGCAGGAAGCGCTCGGCCACGTCGTGGAACAGGTTGCCGCGCTCGAGCGGCTCGAGCCGGCGGCGCTCCTCCGGCTCGGGCGCCGTCTCCAGGCGCAGCACGTTCTCGAGCAGGTAGAGGAACCCGCAGCGCGCGTAGGTCGCGAGCCGGCTCGCCGAGACCGCCTGCCCCGTGCGGAGCGGGTCGAGCTTCGCGCGGGCCTCGGCGTCGAGGTCGGTCAGGTGACCGTCGTACCGTGTCAGGCGACCCGACCAGCGCGCCTGGCTGGCGAGGCGCGACTGGCGGAAGAAGGGCGAGCCGGCGGCGATCGCGGTCGCCGCGGTCTCGTCGCGCCGCAGCCGAACGCGGTCGCGCTCGCCCGCGTCGAGCGCGTCCTCGAGCGGCAGGCGGTCGAGGTCGTCCTCGGCCACGAGCCGCTCGAGCTCGCCGCCCGCGAGCGGCCGGCCGGCGAGGCAGGAGGCCGCCGCGGCGAAGAACAGCGAGGGCAGCCGCTCGCGGCCGGTGCGCGCGTCCGCGCGCGGGTAGGACAGGAAGAGGCGCTCGCCGGCCTGGCCGATCGCGCGGTGGAAGAGGCGGCGCGCCTCGAGCAGCCGGTCCTGCGCGGTTGGCAGCGCCGGCAACGGCCGCGCCGTCGGCGTCGCGGGTGCCAGAGCTGCCTCCGGCTCGTCGAACAACCTCAGCTGGCCCTTGCGTACGACGCTCGGAACGGAAATCCGGGCTACCGCCGCGCCGGCGAGCGCCTCGCGCTCGGAGTCGAGCAGGAACGGATCGGGCCGGAACGTCCCGGGGTAGCCCCC
The DNA here is from genome assembly GCA_963831755.1 of uncultured Acidobacteriota bacterium. Taxonomy (GTDB): domain Bacteria; phylum Acidobacteriota; class Vicinamibacteria; order Fen-336; family Fen-336; genus DATBSL01. The sequence continues at coordinate 827,391 of CAWHRC010000009.1, read as the reverse complement.
CTCGACGAGACCGGGGATCGCGACGACGCGGAAGGGGAGCCCGGCCATCGCGTCGAGGACGCCGACGTGGATCCCGCCGAGCGCCGTTTCCTCCAGCGGGACCCGCTCCCACTCGAACCGCGCCTCGAGCACCTGCTCGACCTCCGGCCAGCGCGCCCGCACGGCGACCGAGCCGAGCCCGCCGAGGGCCGCGATCAGCTCGAGCACCGCCTCGCGGTCGCGCTCCGCGGGCGCGACCCACTGGTCGACCACCGTGCGCAGCAGCTCCACCCACTCGGCCCAGGTGGCCTCGCCGGCGAGCGAGTCGAGCGTGGTGGCGAGCTGCTCGACCACGCGCAGCAGCGCGTCGGCGTCCTGCGCCTTGCGCAGTCGCCGCTCGCGCCGGTCCTCGCTGCGCTCGCCCGCTGCCGCCTCGCGCTCGGCCTCGGCCCAGGCGCGCAGGCCGATCAGCCAGCGGCTGTAGCCGGAGACGATCCCGGCCTCGCGGCTCAGCTGGTCCCAGCGCGCAGGAGACGCTTCCGCGCCGTCTTCCCCGAGCATGGCGGCGAACGGGATCGCGGCGAAGGTGAGCAGCTCCATCACCGCCGGCCGCTCGAGGCCGCGGCAGCGGAAGAGCAGCAGCAGCGAGCGCGCGCTGCGGCCGAAACGAAGCGGCAGCGAGGGGTGGAGACGATGGGGAACGCCGAGGCGGGACAGGAGGTCGGTGAACAGCGGCGCGTACACCTCCGGCCGCGGCAGCACGACGCCCATCTCCTCGAACGGCACGCCCCGCGCCGCCTCGGCGAGCAGGCGGCGCACGACCGCCCGCACCTCGGCGGCCTCGCCCGGCGCCGTGACGAGCTCGACCGCGCCGTCTGCCAGGGCAGGGCCTGCCGGCGGCTCGAAGAGGCTCTCGCGCAGCCGCCGCAGCGAGGGCGGAGGCGCTCCGGGTGCGAGCGGCGCGAGCGGCGTGTCGGCCCAGTCGGCCTCCGTGACGCCGCGCGGGGCCATCAGCGAGCGGAACGCTCCCGGCCGCAGCGACGCCGGCAGCGAGCGGCGGAGGATGCGCACCGGCCGCAGCGCGGCGAGCTCGGCCACGAACTCGGCCTCGGCCGGGTCCAGCTCGAGGTCGTCGGCCACGAGCACGTCGGCCTCGTCGAGCCAGTGCGCGGAGGCCAGGCCCTCGCGGGCGGCGGCGACGAGCGTGACCGGGTCGGCCGTGCGCCCGTCGAGAGCGGCAGCAAACGCCCTCGCCAGCCGGGCCACGGCGAGCAGGCGCGCGCGGTCCTCGGGGGCCGTCGCGGCCCCGGCGAGCGCCTCGACCGCGGCGGGCTCGACGAAGCCGCGCCGCAGGGCGACGAGCGTGCGCGCGAGCGCCGCGGCGACCGGCCCGACCGGCGCACCGTCGGGCAGCCGCAGGCCGGCCCCGCCCGCCTCGGCGAGCAGGCGCGCCGCCAGCAGCGCGTCGTGCCCGGCGTCCCACGCGTGCAGGCCGCGGCCGAGCAGTAGCGGTCCGGCGAGCGCCTGCGCCAGCTCGAGCGGCTTCATGGCGTAGACGCCGGCGAGCGCGCGGGGCGTCGAGGCGAGCCGGCGCGGCAGCTCCACGGCGGCGGCGCGCGACGGGACGAGCAGGACGAGCGGGCGGAAGGCCACGGCGGGAGGTCGCGATTCTAGCCGATAATCCCGGCCATGGATCCCGTCGCGCGGCTGACGGCCTACTTCGAGTGGCTGATCAGCCGGCCGGTGGCGGAGCTCAACCGGGCGCAGCGCTGGCTGCGCTTCGCGGCGGACCTGACGCGCCACTGCAGCCGCGAGCTGCGCGCGAACGACGCGGGCGAGATGGCGGCCGCGCTCACCTACCGCACGATCTTCGGGCTGGTGCCGCTGCTGATGGTGAGCATGCTGGCCTTCCGGCTGTTCGGCGACATGGAGCACGCCGCGCGGCAGCTGCAGGCGGCCGCCTACGGCTTCTTCAACTACCAGGTCGATCCCGCGCGGCCGGAGGCGACGGCCTTCAAGGCCATGCTCGACGAGAAGATCCTCGATGTCGTCAAGACGGTCAGCGGGCTCAGCTTCGAGACGATCGGCGTGATCGGCGCGCTCTTGCTGATCTGGGCCGCGCTCGGCCTGCTCGTCTCGTTCGAGGACGCGGCGAACCGCATCTACCGCGCGCCGCGCGGCCGCAGCTGGCTGCTGCGGGTCGGGACCTACTGGACCGTGCTGACGCTGGGGCCGATGCTGCTGCTGCTGCTGCTCTACGCCGCGCAGTTCTGGGCCCGCCAGGCCGAGGCGCTGCCGGTGGCCGGCCCGTTCCTCGCCTTCCTTTCCGGCTTCGGCGCGCTCGCCGGCGGGGTGCTTGCGCTCGGCTTCCTGTACAAGCTGCTGCCCAACACGCTGGTCAGGTGGCGGCCGGCGATCGCGGGCGCGCTGGTGGCGGCGCCGCTGTGGACGACCTCGAAGTGGGCGTTCGGCCTGTACGTCAGCCGTGCGCTGCCCTACCTGAAGCTGTACGGCGCGATCGGCCTGATCCCGCTGTTCCTGTTCTGGCTCTACCTCAACTGGCTGATCGTGCTGTTCGGGCTCGAGGTCGCCTTCACGCTGCAGGCCATGCGTGGGCGGGTGTTCGAGAGCCCCGACACGCGCGGCGCCCTCGTCTCCGCCGACCCGCAGTGGCTGCTGCCGCTCGTGGCCGCGATCGCCCGCGCCTCGCGCGACGGCCGGTCCGTGGGCCGCCAGGCGCTGGCCGAGGAGCTGCAGCTGCGGCTCGAGTCGGTGGCCGAGCTGCTGGATCGGCTGGAGACGGAGGGGCTGGTCGTCCAGGTCGCGCGCCGCGGCTCGGAGGACGTGGGCCTGCTGCTGTCGCTGCCGCCGGAACGGATCCCGCTCGCGCGGGTCCTCGCGCTGGCCGCGCGCTTCACGCTCGGCGAGCACCCGCGCGTGGGCCCCGGCTGGGACGCGCTGGCGTGGCTCCAGGGCGCGGCCCGCGAGGCCGCCGGCGAGCGTAGCCTGGCGGACGTGCTCTGAGGGCCGGCGCTCCTCCTCAGATCGACGACGGGTTCAGGCGGATCGTGCCGCCGAGCGCGGCCGCCGCGACCATGTAGCTCCAGAAGGCGGCCGGGAAGATGCCGACGCAGCAGAGCAGGGCGCCGAACTGCGAGGCGACGCCCGCCACCAGGTAGATCACGAGCGAGAGCAGGTAGTTGCCGAGGTTGGCGCGGATGAACGCCACGTTCTCTCGCCAGGCGAAGCCCTCGGCGATCGAGTCGCGCACGGCCGCGCGGGCGAGCGCTGCAGGCAAGTAGACGGCGACCGCGAGCGAGACCAGCATGCCGAAGCCGTACACCGCGATGAGCGCGAGCCCGCTCAACGCGCCGATTGCCTCCGACGGCCCGTGCAGGTCGCCGCTGCGCAGGCCTCCCGCCAGCATGGCCGGCAGCAGCGCGACGCAGCCGAGCGCGGCCACCGCGGCGAGGGCGCCCAGCACGTGGAGCAGGTAGACCACCGCCAGCCGCAGCCCCTCGCCGAACAGCCCGCCGAGGTCGTCCCAGTCGGGCAGCGGCCGCGGCGCACCCGCGGCCACGTTCTTGAGCGTGCGGCCGAAGTAGCCGAGCACGAAGGGAATGCCGACCAGGACCGCCGACAGCAGCGCAAAGACGCCGCCGATCAGGACCTTCTTGATCCACTCGGGGTCCTCGGTGACGTACGTGAAACAGCGACCGAAATCGACCGTCCCGGCCGGCCCGGGCGTCGTGGTAGCCATCGGCTCACCTCGCTCGTGTGCGTGTGCAGCGTAGCTTAGCAGGGTGAGGGGAAAGTGCGACGACCCCTGGCCGCGCGCCGATCGTCAGTCGCGGCGCGGGGGCTCGGGCACCAGCGCGAGCAGGCCGAGCGCAGCCAGCGCTGCGGCCGCGGCGCCTGCGCCGAGCGCGACGCCGGCTCCGAACCGTTGCCAGAGCAGGCCCGTCAGCGCGCTCGCCGGCAGCAGCGCGGCCCCGGTCACCGCGTGGAAGAGGCCGAACGCGCGGCCGCGCGCGGCCGCCCCTGCGAGCTCGGCGACGAGCGCCCGCTCGGCGCCCTCGCTGAACGCGTGGAACAGGCCGTAGAAGGCGAACAGCGCGACCACCGCGAGCGGCGTGCGCGCGAGCGCGAAGCCGAGGTACGCCAGCGCGTAGACCGTCCAGCCGAGCACGATCGCGCGGCGGCGCCCGACGCGATCGGACAGGCCTCCCGCCCAGGTGCTGAGACCGGCCTTGACGAGGTGGTGCAGCGACCAGACCGCTGGGAGGAGCGCGACGGCGACCCCCGCCTGCTGGGCGCGCAGCAGCAGGAACGCGTCGGACGAGTTGCCGAGCGTGAACAGCGCGAGGACCGCGAGGTAGCGCACGAGACCCGGCTCGAGCCGGGATGGATGAGCCGGCTCGCCCGCGGCATGGGGCAGCGCTCCTTGATCCCTGGGCGCGGGCCCGCGTGGCTCCTCGCGCACGCCGAACACGAGCATCGCGACGGCGAGCGCCGCAGGGATCGCGGCGAGCGCGAACACCAGGCGCAGGTTGCCGGTCGACCACAGCGCCGCGGACGCGAGCAGCGGGCCGACCATCGCGCCGGCGTGGTCCAGCGCCCGGTGGAATCCGAAGGCGCGGCCGCGGTCCTCCGCGGGAGTCACCTGCGCGACGAGCGCGTCGCGCGGCGCGCCGCGGATGCCCTTGCCGACGCGATCCAGCACGCGCACCGCGAGCACGTGCACGGGCGCGGTCGCGAGCGCCACCAACGGTCGCACCACGGAGGAGAGAACGTACCCCGCGAGCACCAGCGGCTTGCGGCGCGCCACCCGGTCGGCCGCACGCCCCGAGAGCACCTTCAGCGCCGCGGCCACCGCCTCGGCGAGCCCTTCGACGAGCCCCAGGAACGCGGGTCCCGCACGCAGCGTCCCGGTCAGGAACGCGGGAAGCAGCGGGTAGATCATCTCGCTGCTCGCGTCGGTGAGCAGCGAGACGGCGCCGAGCGAGCGCACCGTGGGATGGAGCCGCCGGGCCATGACGGATTCTAGCGGTGCGCTCCCGCGTTCCCCGCCCGTGCGTCGCCATGCTCTGCCCGCCAACGCTGGTGCCGCCCGCTGAAGGCCGCCGCGGCGCGCGAGCAGGAGCATGGTGTCCTGGCATATCGTTACGAGGTCGACTCGTCCGCTGCGACCGATATACGGGAGGTTCCCATGGCTGCTGCCCGTCGCGGTTTCCTCAAGGCCGTCGCGATCGCGCCGCTGACACCGGCCGCGCTCGTCGCCCCGCAGGCTCCCGCTGCGCCCGCAGCCGGCGCCCCGGCTGCGGCGCTGACGCCGCCCTCCCGCAGCGAAGCGCTCGCCGAGGCGCTGACCGAGGCCGTCCGGCGCGAGCACGGCGCGAAGCTCGACGCCGACGCGCTCGCGCGGATCAGGAAACGGATCGCGCGGCGCCTGGACGACGTCGAGCGCCTGCGCCGGGCGGCGCGGCTGGGCAACGCCGACGAGCCGGTGACGGCCTTCGATGCCGTGCCGCCGGCGGCCCCGGAGCAGCGGCGATGATCGGCGAGGACGTCATCTTCTCCTCGATCCGCGAGCTCGGTGCCCTGCTCCGCTCGCGCCGGCTGTCGGCGGTGGACCTCGCCGAGGGCTGCCTGGAGCGGCTGGAACGCCTGGGACCGAAGCTCGGCGCGCTGGTCACCGTCACCCGCGAGCGGGCCCTGGCACAGGCGCACCGGGCGAACCAGGAGCTGCTGGCGGGGCACGACCGCGGCCCGCTGCACGGCATCCCTTACGGCGCCAAGGACCTGCTCGCCACGAAAGGCATCCCGACCACCTGGGGCGCCGAGCCGCTGCGCCAGCAGGTGTTCGACTACGACGCGACGGTCGTCGAGCGGCTGGAGCAGGCCGGCGCCGTGCTGGTCGCGAAGCTGGCGATGGTCGAGCTGGCGGGCGGCCTCGGCTACGACAACCCTGACGCGAGCTTCACCGGGCCGGGCCGCACGCCCTGGAACACCGCGCACTGGAGCGGCGGGTCCTCCAGCGGCTCGGCGGCCGCCGTGGCGGCAGGGCTGGTGCCGTTCGCGATCGGCAGCGAGACCTCGGGCTCGATCCTCACTCCCGCCTCGTACTGCGGCGTGACGGGGCTGCGGCCGACGTACGGCCTCGTCTCCCGTCACGGCGCGATGACGCTGTGCTGGACGCTCGACAAGCTCGGACCGCTCGCCCGCAGCGCCGACGACTGCGCGCTCGTGCTGGCTGCGATCGCCGGCCCCGACCCCAACGACCCGACGACTGGCATGCAGTTCCACTACCGCGAGCCGGCCACGGGCGGCGGCCCGGGCCATCGCTTCCGGATCGGCGTGCTGCGCGACGCCACCGTCGACGCGGACCCGGACGTGAAGGCCAGCTTCGAGCGCTCGCTGGCGGCCCTGCACGACGTCGCCGACCTCGAGCCCGACGTGGCGCTGCCCGACCTGCCGTACGGCGAGGCGGTCGGCCTGATCGTGGACGCCGAGGGCGGGGCCGCGCTGCGCGAGCTGATCGAGAGCGGGAAGGTCGCCGAGCTGCGCGACGCCACGGACCGCATCGGCGGCTATGCGATGCTGATGACGCGCGCGGCCGACTACCTCGACGCCCAGCGCGCGCGACGGACGATGCGGGCCCGGCTCGACGCGCTCATGGCGCGCTTCGACGCCGTGGTCGCTCCCACGCGCAGCCGGCTGGCTCCGCCGATCGGGCGTGACTTCGACGCCCCGGCGCCGGGAGCGGCCGCAGCGCCCGCACGCGACGCAGCGGCGTCGCGCGCGCCGGCCACGATCCCGGCCGGCAACCTCGCCGGCCTGCCGGCCATCGCCCTGCCGAACGGCTTCGGCAAGGACGGCCTGCCGAGCTCGCTGCAGCTCATCGGCCGGGCGCTCTCGGAGGCGCGGCTGGTCGCGATCGCCGCCGCCTATCAACGCCTGACCGACTGGCACCGGCTGCGGCCGCCGGTGCGCTGAGCGCCGCGCCCGCGCCGCCACCGGCGCGCTCTCTGCGAGCGTCGCCGCGGCCAGCGCCTACTTGCTGCGGCGCAGCTCGAACACGTTGTGTCCGCTCTCCCTGCCGGCCGTCCAGACCGCCCAGTCCGCGTGCAGCAGCTCGCCCTTCCACTCGAGCGTCCCCGAGTGGACGTGGCCGTCTTTGGCCGGGTCGAAGTTGGTGCCGCCGTCGAACGCGAACACCAACCGCTCCGGCGTCGACGCCGCGAGGTCGAGCTTCATGCGCGGCTGGTTGCCCATGGCGCAGTAGTGCGTCATCAGGAGCTCGCCGTCCGCGAGGTGGTACATGGAGATCATCTCGTGCGGCGTGCCCGGGAACAGCGTCTCCTGGACGACGGAGCCGCCGGACGCCACGCGATAGGTCACCGTGGCGCTCTGGCCCGGCTGCCCGTGGCCGGCCGATCCCTGCCAGGTGCCTTCGAGAGACTTGAGCCGCTCGAAGGCTGCCTTTGGCTCGATCCCGCCGGCGGCTGCGGTCCGGGACAGGGTTGCGACGGCCACCGCAGCCGCCAGCAGGAACCGGCTCGTCGCACGAAGTGTCATGGGACCTCCGACTTCATCAGGAAGCCCCATTCTAGGCTGCCATCGCCCCTCAGCCCCGTCCCGCCGCGGTCACCTGCACGGGCGTGACCGCCGCCCTGTCCTCCTCGCCCGTGCGGATCCGGAAGATCTTCTCGACCGGCAGCACGAACACCTTGCCGTCGCCCACGTCGCCGGTGCGCGCGGCCCCGAGCACGGCCTTCACCGTCGGCTCGACGAAGTGGTCGGAGACGCCGATCTCGAAGCGCACCTTCTCCTGCAGCTCCATCTTCACGGTCGCGCCGCGGTAGGTCTCGACCCTCTCGGTCTCGCCGCCGTGCCCCTGCACACGGCTGATCGACAGCCCCTGGACGTCGGCGCGGAACAGCGCCTCCAGGACCTCGTTCGCGCGCTCGGGCCTCACGATCGCGACCACGAGCTTCATCGGACACCCCCTTCCGCGGCCAGCGCCGCCGCCGGCTCGCCGGCGGCCTTGGCCGGCGCCAGGATCAGGACCGCGCCGTCGTGTTCGGCGTACGCCTCCTCGCCGTGCTGGCTCACGTCCATGCCCATGCCCTCCTCGCGCTGCGCGACCTTGAGCGCGGACACCAGGCCGATCAGCTTCAGCAGCACGTAGCTGCCGACGGCGCTGTAGACGACCGCCGCGAGCACGGCCACGGCCTGGATCCCGAGCTGTGCCGGGTTGCCGAACAGCAGCCCGTCGGCCGTCCCGTTCCACGCCTTCGACGCGAGCACGCCCGTCGCCAGCGCACCGAACGTGCCGCCCAGCCCGTGGGCGGCGACCACGTCGAGCGAGTCGTCCAGCCGCGTGCGCGCCCGGTAGAGCAGCGCGAAGTAGCTCGGGAACGCGGCGCCGATGCCCAGCACCAGCGCCGCCATCGGGCCGACGAAGCCGGCCGCGGGCGTGATCGCGACCAGGCCGACCACGATCGCGGTCGCGGCTCCGACCGCCGTGGCCTTGCCGCTGCGCAGCAGGTCGACGAGCGTCCAGGCGACCAGCGTCCCGGCGGGCGCCAGCATCGTGTTCGTGAACGCCAGCGCGGCGATGCCGTTTGCGGCCAGCGCGCTGCCCGCGTTGAAGCCGAACCAGCCGAACCAGAGCAAGCCGGCGCCGAGCAGCGTGAAGGGGACGTTGTGCGGCAGGATCGCCTGGCGGGCGTAGTCCTTGCGCCTGCCGATCACGAGCGCGGCGACCAGCGCCGCGACCGCCGCGTTCACGTGGACGACCGTGCCGCCGGCGAAGTCGAGGGCCCCCAGCCTGGCCAGGAAGCCTCCGCCCCATACCCAGTGGGCGATCGGGGCGTAGACCAGCAGGCTCCACAGGGTGATGAAGACGAGGTAGGGCCCGAACCGCATGCGCTCGACGATCGAGCCCGAGACGAGGGCGGCGGTGATGATCGCGAACGTGCCCTGGTAGGCCATGAACAGCAGCTGCGGGATCGTGCCCTTGGCCTGCAGCCCCACCCCCGCCAGGAACGCGTGCTCCAGGCCGCCCACGAGCGCCCCGCCCTCGGCGAAGGCCAGCGTGTAGCCGAGCACGGCCCAGGCGACGCCCACGAACCCGAGCGCGGCCACGCTCATCATCATCGTGTTGAGCGCGTTCTTCGAGCGGACGAGGCCGCCGTAGAAGAACGCGAGCGCCGGCGTCATCAGCAGCACCAGCGCGGTCGAGACCAGCATCCACGCCACGTCGGGCGAGCTCGTCGTCGGCTCCATTCGCAGACACCCCCGCCGTGACCTCCAGCAAGGACCGTGCACAGCGACCGGGAGGCCGACCCACACGCCATCGTTCGAAAATACAGAGAGTTGGGCGGCAGCGACCTGTTCGGCCGCACACGACACGATCGTCGGAGCGCTCTCCAGCCGCCGACAGGAATGTCCGACATGCGCGTTGCCGCCACCCGGCGACCTTAGCCGGAAGTTCCCGACGGCGATAGACGGAAGTTCCTGATCTGGCTGTGGGTATGTGGGCTCGGCTGGTCTGGTACTGCCTACAGCCGGATGGAGACGCCGAGCAGGTCGAGGGCTCGCTGCTGCAGGTGCGTCGGGGTTGTGATCATCTCGAACGGCTTGGCCGAGCCGTTCTTGGGCTGCAGGGTGTTCTTGGCCACGGTGGCCAGGTCCTCGAGCAGGGTCTGGAAGCTGTGGACCGGAGACCCGTCGGCGGTGAGCTTGGTTTGCGCTTTGCGGTCGGCTTTTTCGGAGCGCAGCGCCTTGGCGACAACGGAGCGGCGCCGGCGTGCGGCTGAGGGTTTGTCGTCGTCTTCGAAGAGCATGGGGGCGAGAGCGCGGCGCATGTGCCACTCGACATAGTAGGCGAGCATGCAGATGAAGACGTGAGCCCGGACGCGATCGGCGAGATGGTGATGGATGGGGCGCAGCTTGATGTCGACGGTCTTGAGACTGCGGAAGGCCTGCTCCACGTGGGCGAGGCGTTTGTAGGAGAGGACGGCGTCTTCGGGGCTGAGCGTTGCGAGGGCGACGCTGGTTCGGATGACGTAGATCCCGTCCAGCGCCGCCTCCTGAGCGATCGTGTCTTGGTTACGCTGGTAGCCGAAGCGCTCGTCTGCGATCTGGAGCTTGAAGTGCTTGCCCATCTTGAATCGGCCGAGTACGCGCCCTACCCGGAGCCCGATCTTGTCCTTGCCGTGAAGTGAGTTCTTGCCCCGTCGGGTGGCCACAGCCACCTTCTCAAGTTCTTTCTCCGTCGCCTGGAGCAGATCCTCGCGTTTGCGCTTGCGCTCCGTGGCCAGAAGCGGATTGCGACATACGATGAGCCGCTCTGCTGGGTAGTCGGGAGAGGAGATCTCGGCCAGATCACGCTCGTCGAAGAGCGACACGTCGAGGGCTCCGGTGTCGACCAGCTTGCGGATGGCCGGCCCGCGAAGCGCCGTGATCCAATCAAGGCCGGGCGCCTGCTTGAGATCCTCTTCGATGCGGGCGGAGGTGATCATCCCCCGATCCCCGACGAGTACGACGCGCTCGAGAGAAACGCTCGCGCAGCTTCTTCACCTGGGCGAGCACGGTCTTGGGATCACCGGTGTTGCCGTCGAAGACTTCGGTCGCCACGGGACAGCCCTCGGCGTCGGTCAGCAGCCCGAAGACGATCTGCGGGCGATCGAAGCGCCCGTCACGTGAGTGTCCGATCCGAGCCAAGGGACACTGGCGGCCCTCGAAGTAGGTCGAGCTGACGTCGTAGAGCACGAGCGTCCCCTCGGTGAGATGTCGCTTGGCGAGAGCCGTCTCGATCCGCTCCTGCCTCTCGAGCAGCCAGTCCATCGCCTCGTAGAGCTCGTCCGCCTCCGCATCCGAAACCCCCAGGACCTGTGCCAGGCTGCTCGATAGGGTCTGCTCACCGAGCGAGCGGACCAGGGCGAGTTTCGAGCGAGGCTCGATCAGCCGTCCCACGATCATCGCCTCGCTCAGGTCCCGCGGTCGCGAGCGCTTCGTGGCGAGCAGAGAGTCCAAGCCGAGCCGGCGAAGACTACCCAGCGCCGCCGCCACGTGGCCGTGGGGCAGGGTGCGAACGATCTCGAAGCCCTGCTCGAGTGCTGCTGGCGCCGTGACGCCCCGCAGCACGGCGCGCAAGGACTCGATCTTGTCTGCTGGCCAGTGGGAGAGGTTGGCGAGGGTGCGGTTCTTCACCTTGGCGCCTTCGCGGTAGCTCTCGCGCAGGAGGATGGCGGGGGGGGAGTTGCGGTTGGGGACGGTGGCGACGTACATACTACAACATAAGCACTACAGTCCATCCTGTCAAGGGCACTATGGCGTATTACATGTCTACACAATGCCGGCCAGCGAACCCCCCGGTACACGTGATGTGCTTGACGCTCAGCCGCTTGTCAGCGGCGCAGAGCCGTCACTCGGCGGGAACTTCCGCTTAGCCGAAGGGGCCCGCTGACGCTCAGGCCCGCTTGCGGCTCCACAGCCCGCGCGTGAAGTCGGGGAACTCCACGGGCGCGCCGTCCTTCGCGACCGAGGCCTCGCTGAGGGCCGAGGGCGCGCTCCACGAGGCCGCGTCGTAGACGTCGAGGTCGGGCACGAGACCCTCGTGCAGGCACTGCACGAGCCGCCAGCTCATCACGTAGTCCATGCCGCCGTGGCCGCTCGCCTTCGCCTCGCGCTCCAGCTGCGTCCACAGCGGGTGCTCGAAGCGGTCCTCGATCCCGCCCTTGCGGCGCTTCTTGCGCGACTGCGTCACCGGCGACCACTCCTCGGGGCGCTTTCTGTCGCGCGGCGGCGCCAGCGCGTTCGCCGGGTCGAAGAAGATCCGCGGCGGGTAGTCGGCGAACGTGGCGAGCGTGCCGCCGAGCATGTTGATCCGGCTGTACGGTCGGGGCGAGACGACGTCGTGCTGCAGCACGATCGAGCGCCCCTGCGCGGTCTGGATCAGGCTGGTGTTGACGTCGCCGCAGGCGTAGCGCTCCTCGCGCTTGGGGTCGCCGGCCGCAAGCGCGTGCTCCCGGTACCTCTGCAGGCCGAGCGAGGGCGAGCTCAGCGACACCAGCCGCGCGAAGCGGTCGCCGCGGCCGATGTCCATGTAGAGCGCCAGCGGGCCCAGGCCGTGGGTCGGGTAGAGGTTGCCGTTGCGCTGCCAGTGCTCGGCGCGCCGCCACAGCCCCTCGCCCTCGTCCTCGAACAGGAGCGCGCGCAGGTCGTGGATGTACGCGCACTCGCCGTGCACCAGCTCGCCGAAGACGCCGGCGCGCACCATGTTGAGGACGAGCAGCTCGCTCCAGCCGTAGCAGCAGTTCTCGAGGATCACGCAGTGGCGGCGCGTCGCCTCGGAGCCGTCGACCAGCCTCCAGCACTCCTCGAGCGTGACCGCCGGGGGCACCTCGACGCCCACGTGCGCCCCGCCCTGCATCGCCGCCAGCGCCATCTCCACGTGCCAGCGCCACGGCGTCGCCACGTAGACGAGGTCGAGGTCGCCGCGCCGGCACAGCTTCTCGAAGTCGTGGTCGCCACCGGCGTAGCCTGCCGGCTTCTGCTGGCCGGCCTTCTCGACCGTTGCCTGCGCCCTGGCCACCTTCTCGGGAACGACGTCGCAGACCGCCTTCACCTCGACGCCCGGCACGTGCAGCACGTCGCCGAGCAGGCTCGTGCCGCGTCCCCCGCAGCCGATCAGGGCGAAGCGCACTCGCTCCTTCTTCTCGAAGGGCACGCCGACCATCGTGGCGCCCCGCGGCGGCGGCGCGGCCGAGGCCTGCTGCGCGGCGCCCGGGCGCGCCAGGGCGAGAGCGGCCGCGGCACCCGTGGCCGTGCGGAAGAGCTCGCGGCGGGAGACGGAGCGGGGGGAGCGGTCGTCCATGTTTGCCTCCCGAGGCTCAGCGGTAGCGCGCGGGGTCGATGCGGTGCCGGCGCACGGCGTAGCCGAGGATGCGCTCGGTGGTGTGCAGCAGGCGCGCCGCCTTGGCGCGGTTGCCGCGCGCGCTCTTGAGCGCGTCCTGCACCAGGTCCTTCTCGTAGGCGTCCACGGCCTCCTTCAGCGACTGCCGGGGCTGCGTGCCCGACACCTCGGCCGTCTGCAGCGTGGGCGGCAGGTGGTGGGCGTGGATCGCGCCCGCGTCGCAGACCACGACCGCGCGCTCGAGGCAGTTCTCGAGCTCGCGCACGTTGCCGGGCCAGTGGTAGCTCATCAGCATGTCGATCGCCGAGGTGGCGATCCGGCGCACGTCCTTGCCGTGCGCCGCGGCGTGCTTGTCGATGAAGTGGTCGGCCAGCAGCGGGATGTCGGTCTTGCGCTCGCGCAGCGGCGGCAGGTAGATCGGGTAGACGTTGAGCCGGTAGTAGAGGTCCTCGCGGAAGGTGCCGGCCTTCACCGCCTGCTCCAGGTCCTTGTTGGTCGCCGTCACCACGCGCACGTTGACCTTGATCGACTGCACGCCGCCCAGGCGCTCGAACTCGCGCTCCTGCAGCACGCGTAGCAGCTTCACCTGGGTCGAGGGCGTCAGCTCGCCGATCTCGTCGAGGAAAATCGTGCCGCCGTTCGCCAGCTCGAAGCGGCCCTTCTTCTGCGCGCGCGCGTCGGTGAAGGCGCCCGGCTCGTAGCCGAACAGCTCCGACTCCACCAGGCTCTCCGGCAGCGCGGCGCAGCTGACCTTCACGAACGGCTTCTTCGCGCGCGGCGAGGAGTAGTGGATCGCGTGCGCGACGAGCTCCTTGCCGGTGCCCGACTCGCCGCGGACGAGCACCGTCGTGCCCGAGGGAGCGACCTGGGCCACCTGCTCGTAGACGGTCTGCATGGGGCGGCTGCTGCCGACGAGGTTGCGGATGTCGTAGCGCTCGGTCAGCTCGCGCCGCAGCTTGGTGTTCTCCTCCAGCAGCCGCCGGCGCTCGGCCTCGACCAGGTGGTGCACGCGCACGGCCTGCCCGACCATCGAGGCCACGACGCCGAAGAACTTGGCCTCCTGCTCGTAGTTGCGGTCCTTCTGGTACGCGAGCGCCACCCCGAGCGCGCCCGTGGTGCGGTGCTCGACGCGGACCGGCACGCAGACGTAGGACATCTCGTCGCGGCCGGAGCGGCGGAAGACGCCGGAGCGGTCGAGGAACAGCGGCTCGCGGCTGACCTGGGGCACCACGATCGGCCGGCCGCTCTGCACCACGCGGCCGACGATGCCCTCGCCGAGGCGGTAGCGGGTCTTCTGGGCGCCCGCCCCCGCCCCGCTGGCCGCCTCGACCGCCAGCTCGCCCGTTTCGCCCTCGCGCAGCACGATCACGCCCGACAGCGTGCCGTGGCTCTCCTCGAGCATCGCCAGCACCCGCTGCAGCGCGGTCCGCAGGTTCAGGGTGGCGCCGAGGGTCTGGCTGAGCTCGAGCAGGTCGGAGAGCTGGCGGGGGTCGGTCCGCGCGGTCACGCGCGGCATTTTGACAGAAATGTCGCTCGCTCGTCAGACCGGCGACAAACCTGTCGAGGGCGCCCCCTGGGGGCCTCAGTGCCGGAGAAAGCCGAAGCGCGGGGCCGAGGAGGCCGGGGCCGAGCGGGCCCGGGTGATGGCCTTGAACCAGCCCTGGGCCAGCACCTGGTAGCCGGAGTCGTTCGGGTGGATGTCGTCCGAGAACAGCGATGCGAGCCCGCCGCCCGTGGCGTTCTTGAACTCCGCGTTGACGTCGGCCAGCAGCGCCTGCTCCTGCAGCGCCATGGCCTTGATCTCCACGTTCATCTGGTCGATCCAGGCGTTGCGGCCGGCGGGCGCCTTGGCGGGGTTGGCCGGCAAGATGGTGCCGAGCACCGGCAGGCTCTGGAAGCCGCGCGTGATCTCGACCATGCTGCGCAGGCGGTCGATCGTGAAGCAGGCGTCGGGCCCCTGGTTCTGGCAGGTCTGGTCCTGCCAGTCGTTCGTGCCGTACAGGATCAGCACGTAGGCGGCCCGCGCCCGGCCGATCCAGTTGCGCGCCCGCTCCTCACCCTCCGCGCTGTTCGTGCCCGGGCGGCCGAACCACTGCACCTCGGCGCGCGCGAAGTAGGGCCCGAGCAGGTTCTGCAGCTTGAGCCCGTAACCCAGGCGGTCGCTCGAGCCCTCGCCGGCGGTGATGCTGTCGCCGTAGCCGTAATAGACGTTTGCCTGGTTGCTCCCGATCGGCAGCGTCAGCGGGATCCTGACTGCCGTGGTCGCGGGAACGGTGATCGTCGCCGGCGCGAGCGGCTGGAAGTAGGTGGGCAGGCTCTCCGTGCGCAGGTCGACCGTGAAGGACCCCTCGCGGATGCCGCTGACCGTCGCCAGGCCCGTCCCGGGCGCGCTCGTGCCCGTCCCGGTCCCGATCACCACCTGGACGCCGGGCACCCGGACCGCCTCGGAGGGGTCGAGCTGCCCGTTGCCGTTCTCGTCGTAGTAGACGGTCGCGCTGACGGAGTAGGTGGGGACCGGGGGCTCGGACGGCCCCGTGGGGCCGGTGTGGCCGCCACCACAAGCGGCCGCCAGGAGGCCCGCCAGAGCGCTGGCAGCCAGACGGTGTCGCATCGCGTCGAGCGAGATTAGCACAAGGCCCGGGCGGCAGGCGGGGGCCGGCTTCAGGGCTGCAGTGTCTCGCCGACGCCCACGTCGAAGCGGCGGTAATTGCCGAAGGACAGCGTCTCGCGCACCCGGAAGCCGAAGAAGAGCAGCTTGCGGCCCTGGGCCCCGCCCTGCAGCAGGCGTGGCAGCCAGACGTCAGGCTCGAGGCGCAGGAACTCGCCGTGGAACGAGGCGGAGGAGATGCTGGCGCCGATCCCGAGCGCGATCTTCACGCCCCCGGTGTTGCGCACGTCGAGCCGGGCGACGGCCTCGTCCTGCTCGTCCACCCACAGCCTTCCCGCGAGCTTGCGCAGCAGGAAGTCGCGCTCGAGCGGGAAGTCCCCGGGCCGTGCGACGAAGTCGAACACCAGCGCGCAGCGGCCGTCCAGCTCCTCGCGCCCCGAGAAGCGGAAGTCGTAGCGCTCGAGGATGCGCGAGATGCGCACGCCCGGCTGCTCCGTCACCACCCGGCCGCTGCGGATCGCCTCGGCCAGCTCGCGGGCGCGCGCGTCCTGGCGCTCGCGCTCGGCCGGCGGCAGCGGCCGGCCGTCGCGCGCGACCAGCCGGCGCACCGGCCGGCCCTTGACGTGGTAGACCTCGTAGGAGCGGGTCCGCCGCCGCAGCGCCCGCCCCTGGGCGTCGAGGTCCTCGCGGGACTCCGAGACGTCGTAGGTGTAGCGGGACAGCTGCTCTTCCTGGTGGCGCTGGACGCCCACCAGCCGCCTCACGTAGCCGTTCGCGTCCTGGAGCGGCGGCGCGGCGCTGCAGGCGGTGGCGACGGCGAGGACGGCGATCACGCTCACCCGGCCATCATCGCCCGCGCCGCCGGCGCGGAAAAGCGGGCTACTGGCCGACGGCCTTCGGGCGGGAACGCGGGCGCGGCTCCGTCCTGCGCCGCTCGACGAAGCGGACGCCGACGTCGTAGGCGGCCTCCCCCGAGACGCGCTCCACGCGCACGACCTCGCCGCGCAGGTCGACCTTCGGCGCCCCCCGGCGCTCGATCACGATCGTCACCGCGCTGCCGAGCGGCACCGGCTGGCGCAGGCTGACGAGCAGGCCACCGTCCGAGAGGTTCTTCACCTCGGCCGCGCGGGCGTGCCCGCCGGCCGACAGCGTGACGCGCTCGGCCCTGGGCTGGCGCCGGAAGCGGCGCCGGTCGGCAGGCGGCAGCACGATCCGGTTCTTGCCGGCCGCCTTCGCGGCGTAGAGGCCCGCGTCCGCGCGCACCACGAGGTCCGCCGGCGTCGCCGCGTCGTCGGGGAAGACCGCGATCCCGCCCGAGATCGTCAGGCGCGGGCGGCGGCGCGCGAAGCGCTCCTCGATCCGGCGCCGCACGCGCTCGGCCACGACCAGCGCGCCCAGCCGCGTGGTGTCCGGCAGCAGCACCGCGAACTCCTCGCCGCCGTAGCGGGCCGCGAGGTCGATCTCGCGCACGGTCTCGCGCAGCACCACCGCTGCCCGCACCAGCGCGCGGTCGCCCTCGACGTGGCCGCGCTCGTCGTTGACGCGCTTGAAGTCGTCGAGGTCGAGCAGCAGCAGGGCGGCCTTGAGCCCGTGGCGCCGCGAGCGCAGCAGCTCCTGGCGCACCGCCTGCAGGAAGTAGACGTGGTTGTAGAGGCCCGTCAGGCCGTCGGTGACGGCCGAGCGCTCGGTGCGCTCGAAGCTCGCGATCTCGATCACCTTCGGGTTGCGCAGCTCGCCGCACACGTTGGCGAAGTAGTCGAGCAGCGCCACCCGCAGGCCCGGGTCGCGCCCCAGGGCGGCACGCATGGCCGCCCGGTGCGCCAGCACCCGCTTCCAGTGGCGTGCGGCCCGGCGCTCGGGGAAGTTGAGGTGCGTGAGCAGGGAGAGCAGCGCCGAGTAGAGCGGGTCTCCCGGACGGCGGCTCTTCTCGAGCTCGGCGAGCAGGGCCTCCTCGCGCCGTGGACCCGCCTCGAGGAAATCGAGCAGGGCCTGGCGGAAAGGTACGGATTCGGACGGGCTCTTCACGCGCGCGCTCTCTTCACCCCGGCAGCGGACCGGGAGACTGTATGATCGACGCTCGGTCGGGGTTCATTGTATCTTTCTTGAAGGGAACGCCCGGATGATCGGACCGCTGCTCGCCGCCGTGCTCGCCGCCGCCCCCGCCCAGGGGCTCTACTTCGAGCAGACCACGGCACTCGCCCAGGGCAGGGCCCTGGCGCCGCGGGGGGTGCGCTCGCGGGTCTGGTGCTCGGGGCGCCGCATGCGGCTCGAGGCCGCCGACGCGCCCGGCGGCCCGGCGCTCGTGCTGCGCCTGGACGAGGGACGCGTCCTCCGGCTCGACCCCGAGTC
Source organism: uncultured Acidobacteriota bacterium (assembly GCA_963831755.1). Classification (GTDB taxonomy): domain Bacteria; phylum Acidobacteriota; class Vicinamibacteria; order Fen-336; family Fen-336; genus DATBSL01. Next base: position 809,530 of record CAWHRC010000009.1, on the reverse strand, counting down.
GCGCACCGCCATCGAGCTCGATGCGGCGCAGCTGCGCGCGCGCTCGGCCTCGGACGCCGCCGTGGCCGCCGGGCTGATGGGGGGCCTCGGCGAGGAGCGGCTGCGCACGAGCCCGCTCCAGAAGCAGCGCACGATCGCCGGTCACGCCTGCCAGGGCTTCCGCATCGCCAGCCGCTCGGTCGTGGTCGAGACCTGGGTCGCGGACGACGTGCCGGCGCGCGCCGACACCTTCGCCGACTTCCTCGAGTGGTCGGGCGCCGCGCAGGCCCTGTCGGGGCTGGTCGCCGCCATCCGGGCGCTGCCAGGGTTCCCGCTCGAGACGCGGATGCGCGTGAACGTGCTGGGGGAGCTGAAGGAGACGGTCTCGACGGTGACCCTGATCCGCGCCGCCGCGGTCCCCGCCGAGCGCTTCGAGGTGCCCGCGGGCTGGCGCCTGGTGGACGAGCGGCGGCCGCCGGAGGTGGCGCCATGAAGGTCCTGCTGACGATCCTCGGCAACGCCGTGGCCCTCTACGCCACGACACAGGTCGTCCCGGGCATCAGCTGGAGCGGCTCGCTCGTCGGCCTGCTCGTCGCAGGCGCCGTCTTCGGGCTGCTCAACCTGATCGTGCGCCCGATCGCGATGTTCCTCGCGCTGCCCTTCATCCTGCTGACGCTGGGGCTGTTCTACTTCGTGATGAACGGGCTGCTGCTGCTGGTGTTCTCCTGGTTCATGCCCGCCTACCAGGTGCACGGGCTGTGGGCCGGCATCCTCGGCAGCCTGGTCGTGATGGTGGTCAACTGGCTGATCTGGGCGGTGCTCGGCCCGTCCAAGAACACGAAGTAGACGGCCGCCCGGCGCGACACCGGCTTCAGTCGGGGATCTCGCGGGCCAGCAGCGCAACCACCTCCTCCGCGCTGGCCGCCCGGCGCAGCAGCGTGAGGTCCTCCGGGCCGATCTTGCCGCGGCGCATCAGGGACGAGCTCAGCCACGACAGCAGGCCGTCCCAGAACCCGTCGTCGCCGGCGAGGATCACCGGGGACGGCGGCACCTTGTGGGTCTGCACGAGCGTCAGGCACTCGAACAGCTCGTCGAGCGTGCCGAACCCGCCGGGCAGGATCACGAAGCCCCTCGAGTACTTCACGAACATCACCTTGCGCACGAAGAAGTAGCGGAAGCTGATCGCGTGCGTGAGGTAGGGGTTGGGCTTCTCCTCGCGTGGCAGCTCGATGCAGACACCGACCGTCCGGCCGCCGGCCTCGAAGGCGCCCTTGCTGACCGCCTCCATGTCGCCAGGCCCGCCTCCGGTGATCACGGTGTAGCCGGCGCGGGCCAGACCGCGCCCCAGCTCTTCCGCGCGACGGTAGTCGGGGTCTCCGGGCCGGCTGCGCGCGGAGCCGAAGACGGTGACCGCGCGGCGGACCCGGGAGAGCCCCTCGAAGCCGTCCACGAACTCCGCCATGATCCGGAAGATGCGCCAGGTGTCTTCGGAGGTGAAGTCCGGGACCGTCGGCTGATCCTGCAAGGGCCCTCCCTGCGGCGGCTCCGGATTATGGGCGGTGGGCCCCTGCGCCGCAACGAGGCGGGGAACCGGGGCGCTGGCTCGCGCGTTACGAGATCGGAGGCAAAGGGCGGAATGAGACAGGAGGCTGGCGACCCGGCGCTCGTCTGGCTCGGCTAGGCGGGCAGGTGTCGCCGTGGTCCAATGGCAGGCCGGCGCGGCAGGAGAGGGCACTCGGCGGATGGAGCCGTCCCGGGGGGACGAGGGTGATCGTGAGCTCATGGCGCGGCTGGCGGCCGGCGACCGCGAGGCCCTCGCGCCGCTCATGCAGCGGCACTACCGCCGGCTCTACCGGATCGCCCTCTCCTACCTGCGCCAGCCCGACGACGCGCTCGACGTCGTGCAGGAGTGCTTCGTGAAGGCGTACCGCAACGCGGGGCGCTGGGACGGCTCGGCCGCCGCGGCGCCGTGGCTCGGGCGGATCGCCGTGAACCTCTCGATCGACCGCTGGCGGCGCAACCAGCGCCGGCTGCGGACCTTCGCGCCGCTCCCGGAGGGCGACCATGACCCCTCGCTCGGCCGGAGCGACGACGGCCCCGAGCGCCCGCTCGCGGGGCGCGAGGCGCGCGAGCGCCTGCGCGCCGCGCTCGCCACGCTGCCGGAGCGGCAGCGCGCCGTCGTGCTCCTCCGCCACTACCAGGACCTGAGCCTCGAGGAGATCGCGGGCACCCTCGGCATCAGCCTGGGAACCGTCAAGAGCAGCCTGCACCGGGCGCTGCACCGCCTGCGGGGCGGGCTCGCCGGGGAGGGACGGCCGTGACGCTCGGCCACCTGCGGCTGCGCCGGCGCGTCAGCCTGCTGGCCGCGGGCGTGCTCGAGGGCCGCGAGCGCGACGAGACGCTCGCGCACCTGGAGCGCTGCGCCCGCTGCCGGGCCGAGCACGCCCAGCTGAGCGCGCTCGTCCGGGAGCTCGAGGCCGATCCGCTGCGCGAGGCGGAGCCGGAGCTGCCCGTGGCCGTGCTGGTCTCGCGCGTCGAGCGCGAGCTGGAGAGAGCGCTCGTCTCCCCGCGCGGCAAGCCCCGCTGGTGGCTGGTGGCGCTGCCGGTGGCGGCCGCGACGCTCGCGGCGGCCGTGCTCGTGCCGCGCCTGGTCGAGCGGTTCAGGCCGTCCGCGCTGCCGGTGCGGGCGGCGATCCCGCCGCTCGAAGCCCCGCCCCAGGTGGCGGAGGACACGCTCGCCCGGATCGAGAGGAACGTGGCCCGCGAGCACGCCGCCCGCTACCTGAACGAGGCGAGCGCGCTGCTCGTCTCGGTGTCGGCGACCGGGCTCGACTGCGACCGGCGCGACGACCGGCTCGACGTCGGCGAGGCGCCCGAGCGCAGCCGCGAGCTGCTCGAGCGGCGGCAGCTGGTGCTCGAATCGGGCGGCCAGGCGGTGGCGAGCGCGCAGGGCGTGCTCGACGACGTGGAGCAGGCGCTGCGCGAGGTGGCCGAGCTGCCCTCGTGCGTGAGGCGCCGTGACGTGGAGCGGGTCCGGGCGCAGGTCGAGAGGCGGCAGCTGCTGATGCGGATCCGACTGATGACACGGGAGCTGGAAGGATGAGGGCACGATCCCTGGCGCTCGCGCTGGTGGCGCTGCTGCTGCCCGCGGCGGCCCGGCCACAGGTGGACGCGGAGCGGCTGCGCACGGCGAAGGCGCTGTTCTTCGACCGCGAGTACGCGCAGGCGCGGCAGGCCTGGCAGGCGATCCGCAGCTCGGGCGGCGGCGCCGACGCGCAGGCCGCGCTCTACTGGATCGCGCGCTGCAGCGAGAACCTGGGCGAGAGCGAGCGGGCGCTCGGCGAGTACGGGGAGTTCCTGTCGTCCCGCCCGGCCGACCGCACGCTGGCGGAGGAGGCGCGCACGAGCCGTGTCGAGCTGGCGGTCAAGCTCTCCAGGGCCGGCAAGCCGTCGCACCTGGGCCTCGCGCGCGACGCGCTCGCGGACCCGAGCCGCACGGTGCGCTACTTCGCCGCCCTCCGTCTCGCGACACTCGGCCCCGAGGCCGGCCGGCCGGCCGTGCCCGTGCTGAAGGACATCCTGGCGCACGAGAAGGACGAGGACCTCGTCGAACGGGCGAAGCTCGCGCTGCTGCGCGTCGACCCCTCGGCGCTCACGAAGGCCGTGCCCTCGCCCGTGCCGCGCCACCCCGCGCGCCAGGCGAGCTGGATCCGCGTGCGCATCTACGAGAAGGGCGAGGCGCGGGCGCGCGTCTCGGTCAACCTGCCGGTGGGGCTCGCCGAGCTGCTGTTCAAGAGCCTGCCCGACGAGACGCGGGCCGAGCTGCGCAGGAAGGGCTACGACGCCGGCAGCTTCTGGGAGCGCCTGAAGCACACGGGGCCCACCGACATCCTCACGATCGAGGGGGACGGGGGCGAGCGCGTGCAGGTGTGGATCGAGTAGCGAGAAGGGAGCAGGAGGAGAGGCCATGAAGACGACGCTGTACGCAGCTGTGGTCGCCCTGGCGCTGGCCGCGCCGGCTGCCGCCGACCGCGCCGACGACGACCTGGCCGCGGTGAAGAGGGCGGTGGCGGCCGCCCCGACCCGGGCGGCGGAGCAGGCGACGGCCCGCCCCGCAGCCGAAGAGGAACCCGCCCCGGCCCGGCGGCGCGGCGCCGAGCCGAAATGGTTCCGCCTGCGCGTCGTCGACAAGACCGGCAAGGGGTCGCGGGTGTCCCTCAACCTGCCGCTCGGCATCGTCCGCGCCTTTGCCGACGACTGGCCGCTGCCCGTGTGCCACCGCGGTGCGAAGGGCCGCGGCCCGACGATCGGCGAGGTCCTGCGCTCGCTCGACGCCGGCCAGAGCCTGGTCGAGGTCGACGACGAGGACGCGACGGTTCGGGTGTGGGTGGACTGAAGCGTCACAAGGATGCGACAGCTTCCTCGTCCACCGGGGACGGCCGCAGGGCCCGTCCGGCGCTAAGTCGTTGAACGCCTAGGTCACGGGCGTTGGAACGCCACTTGCTTCTTCAGTCCTCGAGACGTATCGGGAGGTCTCGCATGAAAGCTCTCGCCTTCGCCCTCACTCCGGTCCTCGCGCTCGCCACTGTCGCACTCGCCGCACCGGTGCCCGTCGAGGCCGGGAACCAGCGGGACGGCCATCGCTATTCCAGCCGGGGCTACTCCAGCCGGGATTACTCCAACCGAGGCTATTCGAACCGAGGCTATTCGAACCGGGGCTACTCCAACCGGGGGTACTCCAGATCCGCCCCGTATTACGGCAGCAGCCGCAACTATGGAAGCCGTTACGGCCGTGGCACTCGTGGATACGGCCGTAGCTACGGTTACGGCGGCTACTACGCCTACCCGTACTACGACTACGGATACTACGACTACGGCTACGACGGCTACGGCTACGGCTATGGCTACTACCCGTACCCGCCCCCACCGCCGCCGCGCCGCTACTACCGCCCGCGGCCCCGGATCCGCATCTTCTTCCGATTCTGACGGCGAGCGAGGCACGGCCATCAGGCCACGAGCTCGGAGCGGAGCGGGATTGACCCCGGACTCCGCACAACGGTGCAGAGTCCGGGCTCTCGGCCTCGCTGACGCTCGGGCGTCATTCCCGCGAAGCGGAGGGGGGGTCTGGGGAGTGCGACACAGCACGGCTGACAGGCAACGGGCTGCGAGCGCAGGCGAATTCACTTCGCCGGAGCGAGCGGGGAGTCTGAGGGGGGCGGCGCAGCACCACCCAGGACAAGTCAGCTCGCGGGAGCGTAGTAGCCGAGCTTGTGGCGGATCGTGAGGCCTTCACGGTCCGCCACGCGCACGACGATGCGCCGCCACTTGCCGTCCCGCCGGCCGTTGGACGAGACGTAGCCGACGCTGTAGAGCGTGCGCAGCTCCTCGGCGATGCGGTCGTAGACCGAGTCGAGCTCCCCGAGCGAGGTCGGGAAGTACGCGCGGCCGCCGGTGTCCCGGGTGAGCGCGTTGATCAGGTACTCGGCCTGGCTGAAGGCCTGGCGCTCGCGGTCCTGCGGTCGGTTGGCGCGCAGGCTGATCGCGTAGATGTTGATCTCGCTCTTGCGTGCCAGCTCCAGCACCTGGTCGTCGGTCACCAGCGAGGCGGTGTCCTCGCCGTCCGAGAGCAGCACGATCGCCCGCCGGCGCAGCTCGGCCGCCTTCTTGTCCCTCATCAGGTCCTTGATCGCGACGTAGAGCGAGTTGTGCAACGCGGTCGGGCCGGAGGCCTCCGTCCGGCGGATCGCCGCCTCGAGCGCCGCCTGGTCGTTGGTGAAGGGCTGCAGCGTCGTCGAGCGGTCGTTGAACTGCACGACCTGTGCGAGGTCCTGCGGGCGCAGCGTCTTCGTGAAGCGGATCGCCGCCGCCTGCGCGGTGGCGAGCTTCTCCTCCATCGACGCGGACGTGTCGATCATCAGCACCAGCGAGATCGGCAGGTTCTCGTGGGTGAACAGGCTCAGATCCTGCCGGATCCCGTCCTCGTACACGGCGAAGTCCTTCTCGCCGAGGTCGGTCACGAAGTTGTTGCGAGCGTCGGTGACCGAGAGGCTGAGGTTGATGATCTCGATGCCCGTGCCGAAGGTCGGGGGCTGTGTCCGGGCCTGCGGCTGCGCCGGCGCGGGCGCGGCCAGGACCGCGCCCAGCGCCAGCGGCAGGACGAGGGCCCTCACGAGCGGGGCGCCGGGCTCGTGCCGGCGGGCAGCAGGACCTTCGTCTTCGGCCGGGCCACGGTCAGCTCCAGCTTGCGCCGCTTGAGGTCGGGCACGGTCGCGTAGGCGACGCGATAGCCCGCCCTGAGCGTAGCCGAGGCCTTGCGCAGCGCGCCGTCCAGCCCCATCGGCGAGAGGATCACCTCGTAGCGGCCTCCGCTCGCCGCCGCCAGCCGGTCGAGCGTGTAGCCGAGGTTCGAGCGGGTGTCGAAGTCCGCCTCGCTGTCGTCGACCTGGACCGCGACGAACAGCTCCGCGCCCTTTTGCGCCTCCTCGGTGGCGCGGTACTTGTCCCGGTAGCTGAACTCCGGGCCGGTGAAGGTGATCGCCACCACCACGCTGCGGTCGCCCTCCCGGGCGAGCTTCTTGAGGTCGCTGGCCGCCTCGGAGAGAGCGTCGAGCATGTAGTTGCCGCCCTGAGGCGAGACGAGGCGCAGGGCCTTGCCGGCCGCCTGGCGATCGTCGGTGAAGTCCACGAGCTTGAAGGGCCGGTCGCCGCTCGTCCACACGGCGTAGCGCGCGCCGTCGGGCAGGCGGGTGATCAGGCCGCTCACGGCCTCCACGACGTTGAGGCGGTACGCCGACCCGACCGCCGCGCTCGAGTCCACGATCACCGCCACCGACAGCGGCCGCCGGTCCGGCTTGAACGAGGTGATCTCTCGCGCGACGCCGTTCTCGGTGAGGGCCACGTCGGCCGGCCCGAGGTCGGCCACCTCCCCGCCCTGCTCGTCGAGAAAGCTCACCGTCAACGCGCGGACCTCGGTCCCCGGCGCCGCCGCCGGTGCCGGCTGCGCGAGGAGGAACACTGCCAACGCCAGCCCTGACATTCGATCTCCCTCGTGTGCGGCTGTTTGCGGGGCCCCCGCCGAACCTCTATTCTCCACTATAGGTTCCGGCCTCCGTGGGGGTCAAACGCGGGAGGCCTGCCCTTCCCTTGAGCGAGCGACAACCCTTCGCGGCAGTCATCACCGTGAGCGACTCCTGCGCCCGCGGCGCACGCGAGGACCTGTCGGGAGCCGAGGCCTGCCAGCTGCTGCGCGAGGCCGGGTTCTCGGTCACCGGGCCGTCCGTCGTTCCCGACGAGCGGGCGGCCATCGCGGCGGCGCTGCGCGCTGCCGCCGCGTCTGCGGCCCTGGTCGTCACCACCGGCGGGACGGGGCTCGCGCCGCGCGACGTGACACCCGAGGCCACGCTGGACGTGGTCGAGCGCGAGGCGCCGGGGATCGCCGAGCACCTGCGCCGCTCGGGGATCGAGGAGACGCCCCACGCGGCGCTCGCGCGGGGCCGGGCCGGGACGCTCGGGACGTGCCTGATCGTCAACCTCCCCGGCAGCCCGAAGGGCGTCCGCAGCGGCCTGCGGGCCCTGCTGCCTCTGCTGCCCCACGCGCTCGACCTGCTGGCCGGCCGCACCGCCCACTCCTGAGCCGCGGCTCTTGCCGGACTCCGACACCCTCAACCGGATGGCATTGCTCGACTTGCACCTTTCGGGTGCATCTCCTATGATCCGCCCGGCCCGACAGCTTGGTGGGGTGACATGCGCCCATTTCTCTTCCTGATTCCTCTCTTCCCGCTCCTCGGGTTCCTCTTCAACCTCACGATCGGGGTCCGTGTCCTCGGTCGTCGGGGCGGGGGACAGGGTCACGACGACCACGGCGGGGGGGCGCTGCACGCCCCCTCCGCGGTCATCGGCCTCGTCGGGGCGGGCACCGTCTTTCTCTCGTTCCTCGTCGCCGCCTGGGCGGTCGTGGTCGCCCACGGCGCGCCCGAGCACACGATCGTCGAGACGCTCTGGACCTGGCTCCCCGGCGGGGCCGCGGAGACGGCGGTCCACGGCGTCGCCGGCGCGACGGCGTTCCAGGTCGACTGGAGCTACCTGCTCGACCCGCTCTCGTCGGTGATGGTCCTGGTCGTCACCCTGGTCGGCTTCCTGATCCACGTCTACTCGATCGGCTACATGGGGCACGACCCGGGCTACGCCCGCTACATGTCCTACCTGAACCTGTTCATGTTCGCGATGCTCACGCTGGTGCTGGGCGCGAACTTCGCGGTGCTGTTCGTGGGCTGGGAGGGTGTCGGGCTCTGCTCCTACCTGCTGATCGGGTTCTGGTTCCACAAGCAGAGCGCCTCGGACGCGGGCAAGAAGGCGTTCATCGTCAACCGGATCGGCGACGCGGGCTTCCTGCTCGGCGTCTTCCTCGTGTTCACGACCTTCGGCACGCTCGACCTGCGCGCGGTGATGGCGGCGGCGGCCGAGATGCCGGTGGAGGCGGCCTGGGGCGGCACGCTCACGCTGATCGCGCTCTTCCTGTTCGTGGGCGCGACCGGCAAGAGCGCGCAGATCCCGCTCTACGTCTGGCTGCCCGACGCCATGGAAGGGCCGACGCCCGTCTCGGCGCTGATCCACGCGGCCACGATGGTGACCGCGGGCGTCTACATGGTCGCCCGCTCGGCGCCGATCTACGCCCACGCCCCGAACGCCATGCTGACCGTCGCCGTCGTCGGCGCGGCGACGGCGATCTTCGCCGCCTCGATCGGCCTCGTGCAGAACGACATCAAGCGCGTGCTGGCGTACTCGACCGTGAGCCAGCTCGGCTACATGTTCCTCGCCTGCGGCGTCGGCGCCTTCGGCGCCGGCATCTTCCACCTGGCCACCCACGCCTTCTTCAAGGCGCTGCTGTTCCTCGGCGCGGGCTCGGTGATCCACGCGATGTCGGGCGAGCAGGACATGCGCAGCATGGGCGGCCTGCGCCGGAAGCTGCCCTGGACGCACGCGACGATGCTCGTGGGCTGCGTCGCGATCGCCGGCATCCCGCCGCTCGCCGGCTTTTTCTCGAAGGACGAGATCCTGTGGTCGGCGTTCCGGGTCGGCGGCTACGGCCGCTGGGTGTGGGGCGTCGGCGCCGCGGCCGCGGCGCTGACCGCCTTCTACATGTTCCGTCTCTACCGCATGACCTTCAGCGGGAGCTTCCGCGGGACGCCGGAGCAGGCGCAGCACCTGCACGAGTCGCCGAAGACGATGGTCGTCCCGCTGCAGATCCTGGCGCTCGGCTCGATCCTGGCCGGCTTGCTGGGCGTGCCGCTGGTGATCGGCCAGCTCTTCGGCGTGCCCAACATCATCGAGGGCTGGCTCGAACCGGCCATGGAGCACGCGCACCACGCGCTCGCCGAGGTCTTCCCGCTGCCGGTTCCCGGCCACGGCGTCGAGCTGGGGCTGATGGGCCTGTCGGTGCTGATCGCCGCCGCCGGCATCGCGGTGGCGTGGCGCTTCTACCGGGGTGCCTTCGAGATCCCGAACCGGCTGGCGGCGGCCATGCCGGGCGCCTATCGGCTGCTGCTCGAGAAGTACCGGGTCGACGAGCTGTACGAGGCCGTCTTCGTGCGCGGGCTCGCGCTGGGCGGCGGCCGCGTGCTGCACGCGAGCGACCGCTACGTGGTCGACGGCGGCGACGGCGAGGTGCGCCCGGCGTCCGGCGTCAACGGGGTCGCCTGGGCGGTGCGCGACCTGGTCGCCCGCGCCTCCGACCTGTGGGACCACTGGGTGGTCGACGGCGCCGTCAACCTCATGGCCTTCGTCCTCGACAACACGAGCTACGCCTTCCGGGCCGTCCAGGACGGCCTCGTGCAGCACTACGCGCTCGGCATGCTGATCGGCCTGTTCCTGCTGATCGCGGCCGGCCGCTTCGTGCTCGGACTCTACTAAGGGGCTTCTTCGATGGACTTCTTCCGGGAGCATCTCCTCTCCTTCGTCACCTACACGCCGCTCGTCGGCGCGCTCGTGTTGCTGCTGCCGCCCTTCGGCGGCAAGCGCAACGAGAACGCCGTGCGCTGGGTGGCGAACGGCTTCGGCCTCGTCGGCTTCCTGGTCAGCCTGCCGCTGTGGTTCTGGTTCGACCGCGGCGCGCCGGGCTTCCAGTTCGTGGAGAAGGCCGACTGGATCCCCTCGATCGGCGTCTCCTACTTCTTCGGCGTCGACGGCATCAGCGTGCTGCTGATCCTGCTCACGACGCTGCTCGGCGCGATCGCGATCCTCTCGTCCTGGACCGCGATCCAGGACCGCGTGCGGCCCTACTACGTGTTCCTGCTGCTGCTGCAGGCCGGCATGATCGGGACCTTCTGCTCGCTCGACATGTTCCTGTTCTACGTGTTCTGGGAGGTGATGCTGGTCCCGATGTACTTCCTGATCGGGATCTGGGGCGGCGCGCGGCGGCTGTACGCGGCGATCAAGTTCTTCCTCTACACGCTGGCCGGCTCGGTGGTGATGCTGCTCGGCATCCTGGCCCTCTACTTCCAGTCGCGCAGGCTGCCGGGGCTGGAGGCGACGGGCAGCTTCGACTACACGCGCTGGCTGGAGATGGGGATCCCGGCCGACCTGCAGTTCTGGTGCTTCCTCGCCTTCTTCCTGGGCTTCGCGATCAAGGTGCCGATGTTCCCGTTCCACACCTGGCTGCCCGACGCCCACGTCGAGGCCCCGACCGCGGGCTCCGTGATCCTGGCCGGCGTGCTGCTGAAGATGGGGACCTACGGCTTCATCCGCTTCTCGCTGCCTCTGTTCCCGCAGGCGACCCTCGAGGCGGTGCCCTGGATGGTCACGCTCTCGATCATCGGCATCGTCTACGCGGCGCTGGTGACGCTGGTGCAGAAGGACATGAAGAAGCTGATCGCCTACTCCTCGGTCAGCCACCTCGGCTTCGTGATGCTCGGCATGTTCGCGCTCAACCCGCTCGGGCTCGAGGGCAGCGTCCTGCAGATGGTCAACCACGGTCTGTCGACCGGCGGGCTGTTCCTGATCGTCGGCCTCGTCTACGAGCGCCGGCACACGAAGGAGATCGCGCAGTTCGGCGGGCTGGCGCACGTGATGCCGATCTACGCCACCTTGACGCTGATCTTGTTCCTGGCGTCGATGGGCCTGCCGCTGCTCAACGGCTTCGTCGGCGAGTTCATGATCCTGCAGGGCGCCTTCGCGGCCAACCGCACCTGGGCCTACTGGGCTGTGAGCGGCGTCGTCCTCGGCGCGGCCTACCTGCTCTGGCTCTACCAGCGCGTGTTCTGGGGCCAGGTGACGCACGAGGAGAACAAGGGGCTGCTCGACCTCGACGCCCGCGAGCTCGCGACCCTCGTGCCGCTGGTCGTGCTCTGCTTCTGGATCGGCGTCTACCCCAAGCCCTTCCTGGATTTCCTGCACGGCCCGGCCGCCCGCGTGGCGGCGCTCGTGCAGCCGGCGAAGTTCGGCGAGGCGCACACGGCCCACGCGTCGAGCCTGCCGGCCGTACCGTCGCCGGCCGGCCAGGCGGCGGTCGCGCCCGCTGCCTCCGCCCAGGGCCGCTAGGCCGGGCCGGAGGCTCACGCGCCCGCCGTGACGCACCGCCTGCGTCGTGCGGCCTGGCCGCTCGCGTTCGGCGGCGTCGCACTCGTGCTGCTCGGGCTCGCCTTCGCCCTGTTCGGCCGCTACCTCGAGCGCCCGGACCTCGACCACGGGCTGCACGCGCGCTTCGCACAGCAGCTCGTCGCGCACGGCCTGCTGCTGCCCCACTTCGGCTACCACGTGCTGGTGGCTGCCGCCGCGGGCTTCTCGACGGACCTGGGGCAGCTGCTCTTCGCGGCGCGTATGGTGCTCTCGCTGCTGGTGCTCGCGAAGCTCGCGCTTTCCCTCGGCCTGGCGCGCGGCCTGACGGCCCGCGCGGGCGCTCCGCTCGGGCCCGCGGCCGCGCTCGCGCTCGCTGTCGCCTTCTTCTTCGTCGCCCCGCTGCCGAAGTGGTGGCGCACGGAGAACGTCTACCTGGGCCAGCTGTCTCCGACGGCGTGGCACAACCCGACGGTGATCGCCGTCCTGCCGCTGGCCGTGGCGGTGTTCTGGGCTTTCGTCAAGGCCGACCGTGCCGGCTGGCGCGCCGACCTCGGCTGTGGCGCGCTGCTCGCCGCCTCCGTGACGGCCAAGCCGAACTTCGCGCTCGCCTTCCTGCCGACCGCGGCGCTGCTGCGGCTCCTCCCCGCGCGCCTGTCCGGGTGCAAGCACCCCTTCCGGTGCAAGCGCCCATTCGGGCGCAGGCTGGCCGGGCTCGCCTGCCTGGCCGTGCCGGCCGTGGCCGTCCTGGGCTGGCAGTACGAGCACGCGCTCAGGTTGGGGCTGGAGGCGCACGGGGAGAGCGTGGTGAGCCTGCAGCCGCTCGAGGTGTGGCGGCTCTACTCGCCGCACCCGCTCGTCTCGACGCTGGTGTCGCTGGCCTTCCCGCTCGCCGTCGCGGCCTTCGCCGCGCGCGACGCGCGGCAGCGCCGGCCGCTCGCCGCCGCCTGGATCCTGACCGCCGTGGCCGTCGCGCAGTTCGCGCTGTTGGCCGAGCCCGAGCCGAGGCTGGGTGACGCGAACTACTACTGGGGCGTCGTGCCGGCGGTCTACCTGCTGTTCCTGGTGTCCGCCTGCGAGCTGCTGGCGCCGCGGCCGCTCTCGGGCATGCGGCGCGCGGCACGAGCCGCTTGCTGGGCGCTGCTCGCGGCGCACGCGGCGAGCGGCGTCTTCCTGTACGCACACCCGTTCCAGCTCGCCGTCGTCGACTGACCAGGCTGCCGGCCGCTGGCCGCCGCCTTTGCGTCCCGCGCGGCGATTCGGTAGGGTAGGCTCGTCCGGACGATGGGCGGCGGATCACGGGGAGGAGCGGCATCATGATGAAGTGGCTGGGTTGCCTCGGCGCGGTGGTCCTGGTCGTGCTGGTGCTGGGCGGGATCGCGCTCGGCTCCTACAACAGCCTGGTCGGCCTGGGCCAGGCCGTCGACGCGCAGTGGGCGCAGGTGGAGAACCAGTACCAGCGGCGCGCGGACCTGATCCCGAACCTCGTCAACACCGTGCAGGGCGCCGCCAACTTCGAGAAGTCGACGCTCGAGGCGGTCGTGCAGGCCCGCGCCAGCGTGGGCTCGATCGACCCCTCGAAGCTGCCCGACAACCCCGAGGGCATGGCTCGCTTCCAGCAGGCGCAGGACGCGCTGTCGAGCGCGCTGTCGCGGCTGCTGGTGGTCGTCGAGCGCTACCCCGAGCTGAAGGCGAACCAGAACTTCCGCGACCTGCAGGTGGCGCTCGAGGGCACCGAGAACCGTGTCTCGGTCGAGCGTGGCCGCTACAACGAGCGGGCGCAGGAGTACAACACCACGCGGCTGCGCTTCCCGACCGTGCTGTTCGCCAACCTCCTGGGCATGAGGGAGAAGGCGTACTTCAAGGCGGCGGCCGGCTCGGCGCAGGCGCCGTCGGTCAACTTCAACTTCGGCGGCACGCCCGCGCCGGCCGAGCGGCGCTAGCCCGCGCCGCCGTGCGCGCCGCGATCCGCGCGCTCTTCGCCTGCGCCCTGCTCGCGGGGCCGGCGGGGCTCGTGCGCGCGGAGGAGCCGCTGCCCCCGCCTCCCAGCGCGCACTTCAACGACTACGCGGGGCTCGTCTCGCCCGCCGACGCGCAGCGTCTCGACGCGAAGCTGGCGGAGTTCGAGCGCCAGACCTCGACCCAGCTCGTGGTCGCGGTCTTTCCCCGGCTGCCGTCGCCCTCGCTCGAGGACTTCACCGTCCGCACCGCGCAGTCGTGGCACGTGGGCGGCAAGCAGCACGACAACGGGGCAATCCTGTTCGTCTTCGTCGCCGAGCGCAAGCTGCGCATCGAGACGGGCTACGGGCTCGAAGGCGCGCTGCCGGACCAGCTGGCCGGCCGCATCCTGGACGAGCAGGTGCGCCCCCGCTTCCGTGCCGGGGACTGGGCCGGCGGGCTGGAGGCGGGCATCGACGGCATGATCGCCGCGACGCGCGGCGAGTACAAAGCAGCGCCCGCACAGCGCCCGGCCCGCTCCTCCGGCCTCGCCATCGTGCTGTTGGTCGTGTTCCTGCTGATCTTCCTCTGGCTGTCGCGGCTCGGCTCGCACGGAGTCGGGCGCACCTACGGCAGCCGCGGCTGGCGCGGCGGAGGTTGGGGCGGCGGAGGCGGGAGCTGGGGCGGTGGCGGCGGCTGGTCGTCCGGAGGAGGCTTCGGCGGCGGCGGCTTCTCGGGGGGTGGCGGGTCGTTCGGAGGCGGCGGCGCCTCCAGCAGCTGGTGAGGGTGGACAGATGAGCGCCAGGGACCCCTTCGTCGACGCGCTCGACGACGCGCGGATCGTCGCCGCGATCCGCGAGGCCGAGTCGCGCACGCGCGGCGAGATCCGCGTGCACGTCGTGGAGGACGCGGTCGAGGACGCGCGGGCCGAGGGCGCCGCGGCCTTCGAGGCGCTCGGCATGACGGCCACCGCCGCGCGCAACGGCGTGCTGCTGTTCGTCGCACCCGCCAGCCGCCGCTTCGCCGTGCTGGGCGACGTCGCGATCCACGAGCGCTGCGGGGAGGCCTTCTGGACGGCCGTCGCCGAGGCGATGGCCGCGGAGTTCCGCGCGGGACGCTTCACCGAGGGCATCGTGGCGGGCATCGCCGCCGTCGGCTCCGAGCTGGCGCGCCACTTCCCGCGCACGCCGGGCGACGGCGACCGCAACGAGCTGCCCGACGGCGTCAGCAGGGGCTGAAGCGTGGGCGACCGCCGCCGCCGCGACCTGCTGACACCGCTGCTGATCACGCTCGGTCTGATCCTGCTGCTCGCCTTCTGGGTGTTCCGGCCCTTCGTCCTGGCGTTCACGGTGGCGGCCTGCGTGGCCCTGCTGCTGGCCCCGGCACAGAAGCGCCTGACCACCGCCCTGGGCGGCCACCCGGCCCTGGCGGCCGCCACGCTCGTGCTGGCCACGACCGTGCTCATCCTGGTGCCGGTGCTCACCTCGCTGTTCGTCCTGGTCCAGCAGGCGAGCGCCTTCCTCGACTGGGTGCGCTCGCACCCCGTGCTCGGCCCCGACGCCTTGCAGCGGCTGTGGCAGGAGCTGCCGCAGCGCTACCCCGGCCTGCGGTTCTGGTTCGCCTGGCTGCAGGCGCAGGTCTCCCCCGGGCTCGAGGGCGGCCTCGCACAGCTGGCGGGTGGCGCGAGCGGGCTGCTGCAGGGAGTCCTCGGCCGCGTGACGCACGCGGTGGCCGACCTGGGGCTGTTCCTGCTGATGCTGTTCTTCCTGCTGCGCGACGGCGGGCAGCTCAAGGCCGAGCTGCGGCCGGTGTCGCCGTTCTCCGAGCAGCAGGAGAGCCTCGTCTTCGAGCACCTGGAGAGCACGATCAAGGGCGCTCTGCAGGCGGTGATCGTCGTGCCCGTCGTGCAGGGCGTGCTCGCCGGCATCGGCTTCATGCTGTTCGGTATCCCCTCCCCGTTCGTGTGGGGCACCGCCGTGATCCTGGCGGCGACCGTGCCGATCGCCGGCTCGCCGCTGGGGTGGCTGCCCGCCGTGGGCTACCTCTTCGCCCGCGGGCAGGTCGGCCCCGGGATCGGCCTGGCCCTCTACTGCCTCGTCATCGTGAGCGGCAGCGACAACGTCGTGAAGCCGATGCTGCTGCGGGGCACGGCGCACATCCACCCGCTGCTCGGCTTCCTGTCGATCCTCGGCGGCGTGCTCGCGTTCGGCGTGTTCGGCTTCCTGATCGGGCCCGTCGTGCTCTCGCTCGTGCTCTCCGCGATCCGGATCTACCGCCTGGACGTGCTGCGCGCCGGGGCCGCAAGCGCCCCCGAGATGGCGCCGGCCGTGGCTACGGCAGGGGCCTCATCCGAAACGGAATCAGTCTCTTAGGCGCTGTTGCCGGCCGCTGGTGGCTGTGGTACCTTCCTTCGCTGTTGCCGCCCCGATCGACCCCGCCTGAGACCGAGACCCCGAAGGATGGAGACGCACGGGACTGGACACGCGGCCTGCGGGAGGCGGCGCCTCTTCTCGGGCTCGGGATGACCCTCGCGGTCACCGTGCTCGCGGGGCTGGGTGGGGGGTACTGGCTGGACGGTCGGCTCGGGACCCGCCCCCTGTTCCTGCTCGTGGGGGCGAGCCTCGGCATCGTGGGGGCGCTCGTCTACTTCGTGAAGACCGTGGGTTCGACGAAAGGCCAGTCGGGCCGCTAGCCGTGAGTCTCGGCAGATACTCGATCCTCGTGCTCGGCGTCGCCTGCGCGACGCTCGCCCTCGCCTGGCCGCTCTTCCTGCGGCGGCTCGACGAACTGGCGCGCGCCGCCGTGGGCTACGGCGTGTGCCTGGCGCTCCTGAACACGATCGCAGCGCACGCCCTGGTACGCTGGTCCGCCGGCCGCTCGCCGGCGGCCTTCCTGCGCGCGGTGCTGGGCGGCATGATCGGCCGCATGGCCCTGATGCTGGCCGCGGTGGTCGCCGGCTTGCTGGCCCTGGGCCTGCCGCGGCTGCCCCTGGCCGTCGCGCTGCTCGCCTACTTCGTCGTCTTCCTCACGATCGAGCTTTCGATCCTTCACCGGCAGACCAGCGCTGCAGGGGTGCCGCGATGAGCGCCCTGCTGCTGGCCCTGCTGCTTCAGGCAGCGCCGGCGCGGCCGACCGCCTCGCCTCCGTCCCCCTCGCCGGCGCTCGAAGCCCCGGCGCCCTCCTCCTCCGCAGCCATGGGCGCCGAGCCCGCGGCGGCCCACTCTGAGCAGGGCGAGCCCGTGGCCGGTCACGAGGCTGGAGGCGGCGATCACGGCGGCCCGGCCGCCGTGATCATGCACCACGTTACGGACGTGCCGCTGGTGATCGGGCCGGCCGCCGCGCCGTGGCTGGTGCTTCCCTCGAAGCACCTCGTCTTTCTCGTGGCTGCGGCGCTATTGGTGATCCTGATCGCGCAGCTCGCCGTGCGCAGCTACCGCGGTGGCAGCATCCCGCGCGGCATCGGCGCCGCGGTCGAGAGCCTGGTGCTCTTCATCCGCGACGACATCGCCGAGACCAACATCGGCCACGGCGACGGTCGCAAGTTCACACCGCTGCTGTGCAGCTTCTTCTTCTTCATCCTGGTGGCGGCGCTGCTGGGCTTGATGCCCTTCGCCGCCACCTCCACCGGCAACCTGGCGGTGACGATGGGCCTGGCGCTCGTCTCCTTCGCCGCACAGCAGTACGCCGGCATCTCGAAGTACGGCCTGGCCGGCCACTTCCGCAACCTGGTCCCGCCAGGGCTGCCGCCCTGGTTGCTGCCGATCATGGTCCCGGTCGAGATCCTCAGCATGTTCACGAAGCCGTTCGCGCTGATGGTCCGGCTGTTCGCGAACATGCTGGCCGGCCACATGGTCGTGACCACGCTGATCCTGCTGATCTCGCTGATGGCGCAGATCCACTGGCTGGGCGGCGTGGCGATGGCACCCGTCTCGATCGGACTCGCGCTGTTCATCCTGCTGCTGGAGGTGCTGGTCGCCTTCATCCAGGCCTACATCTTCACGCTGCTCTCCGCCATCTTCATCGGCATGTACGCGCATCCCGCGCATTGAATTGAAATGACGCCAACATCCGCTTTGAAGGAGCTCTGGACATGACCCCCAACGCACTGGCCTACTTCGCCGCCGGCATCGGCGCCGGCCTCGCCATCATCGGCGGCGCCGCCGGCATCGGCCGCCTGGCCGCCGCAGCGATGGAAGGCATCGCACGCCAGCCCAACGCCGCAGGCGACATCCGCGGCGCGATGATCGTGGCGGCCGGACTGATCGAGGGCGTGACGTTCTTCGCCCTGATCGTCACGATCGTGCTCGCGATCAAGACCTAGCCTATGCAGGCACCGCTTCTGGCCCCGCTCCTCCTGGCCGCGGCCGAGGGGGGTGAGGGCGGCCTGCTGAGCGTCGACTCGACGCTGCTGTGGGCGACCCTCGTCATCTTCGCCCTGTTCGCGTACGTGCTGGGCAAGTTCGCCTGGGGGCCCCTGCTGAAGATCGTGGACGAGCGCGAGAAGTCGATCCGCGAGCAGGTCGAGTCGGCCGAGCGCGCCGCCGCCGAGGCGCGCGACGCGCTGGCGAAGCACAAGGAGCTGCTGCGAGACGCCGGCCGCGAGCGCGAGCAGATCCTGGCCCGCGCGCTGAAGGAGGCGGAGGAGGTCCGGCTGGGGCTGGTCGCCAAGGCCCGGGCCGAGGCCGAGGCCGCGCTCGCCCGCGCGCGCGAGCAGGTGCAGCGCGAGCGTGACCAGGCGCTGGTCGAGCTGCGCGGCCAGGTCGCGGACATCGCCGTCGAGGCCGCCGCGCGCATCGTGAAGTCGTCGCTGAGCGAGGAAGCCCAGCGCCGGCTGGTGGACGACTACATCCAGGCCCTTCCCCGCGTGCAGTAGCGTTGGCAGCGAGGGCCGGCGTGAGCGAGATCGCGAAGATCTTCAAGGGCCTGTGCAAGCGCTTCAACAAGGAGAACGTCAGGGCGGAGCGCTGCTATCACTTCGCGCTGGGTGAGCGCGAGCGCTGGACGGTCGCCGTCCGCAAGGACGGCTGCTCCGTCCACGAGGGCCCGGACGAGGGCGCCGACGTCTTCTTCGAGGGCCCGGCGGAGCTCTTCCTCGACGTCTGGAACGGGAGGCACGCCCTGGGGCCCATGGACTTCCTGAGCGGCCGGGTTCGCAGCAACCAGCCGCTCGCCTTGAAGGAGTTCGTCAGAGTGTTCCAGTCGTCTGCCAAGTAGCCGCGGCACCCCGCAGGCGGGCGCGGGCGGCTCTCGCGCGTCTATTGCAGCGGCCTCATCGTCAGCGGGTCGCGCAGCGGCAGGGCCGTGACCTTGCCGCCGGGCGCCAGCGCGGCGAGCTTGACGGGGTGCTTGGGGTCGCCCCTGTCGATCTCGGCCTGGTCGCCGACCACGAGCACGAGCAGCCTCTCCGGCAGCAGGTGCGCGCGCGCGACGCGCTGCACGTCGGCCGCCGTGACCGCCCGGATGCGGTCGCGGTACGTGGCCCAGTAGGCCGGGTCGCGGTGGGTGTACTCGTCCGCCGCGAAGATCGCCATCGACTGCGCCCTGGACGCGAAGCTGGACGGGAAGGTCTGGATCAGGCTGTTCTTGATGGTCTCGAGCTCCTGCTCGCTGACGGGCTCGTCTCGCATCCGGCGCAGCTCCTGCAGCACGAGCTCCGTCGCCCAGGCCACGCTGCGGCTCTTCGACTGGAAGGCCGCGCGCCAGCGCCCGGGGAACCAGATGCCGGGCGAGAAACCCGAACCGGCGGAGTAGGCGAGGCCCTCGTCCGAGCGCACCGTCTTCGTGATGCGCGAGGTGAAGCCGCTGCCGCCGAGGATCTCGTTCATGACCTCGAGCGCGTAGACGTCGGGATCGTCGCGCCTCACGGTCGGCAGCCCGATCGACACCCGGCCCTGGTTGACGTCCTTCTGCACGCGGTAGAGGCCGGGGCTGGCGGTCGCGATCGCCGAGGGAATCGGCGGGATCGAGGCCCCCGGCGACGGCCAGCCGGTGAAGGCCGCCTCCAGCCTGCGCAGCATCTCGCCCCGCGAGAACGAGCCCGAGACGGCCGCGATCATGTTCGCGGGGAAGAAGTACTTCCGGTGGAAGGCCAGCAGGTCCTCGCGCCTGATCGAGCGCACCGACGCCTCGGTCGTGAACCGGTTGCCGAAGAAGCCGGGACCGTAGAGCAGGACGCCCCACTCGCGGGCCTCGATGTCGCTCGACTCGTCGTTGCGCTTCTTCATCTCCTGCACGGCCTGGTCCTGTGCCAGCGCCAGCCGGTCCTGCTGGAAGCGCGGGGCCCTGAGCAGCTCGACGAACAGCGCGAGCGCCTGGTCGAGGTTGTCGGTCAGGCAGTTGAGCGAGGCCGTGCCCGCGGTCGCGCCGATCCCGGTAGAGACCTGCGCGGCCAGGAAGTCGAGCTTCTCGTCGAGCTCTTCGGCGCTCAGCGTCCGGGTGCCCCCGCGCCGCAGCTGCACGCCGGTGAGGGCCGCGAGCCCCTCCTTGCCCGCGGGTTCGAGCCAGCTGCCGGTGCGCACCGTGATCGCGACGTTGACGAGCGGCAACGCGCGGTCCTCGGCGATGTAGACGACCATGCCATTCTTCAGCACCACCCGGTGGTCTTTCGCCGAGGGCGGCCGGAACCGGATCGGCTTGAACACCAGCTTCTCCGGGCGGTCCGGGATCGCCGGGGCCGCTTGCGTCGGCGAGGCAGAGGCTGCGCCGGGCGCCTGCACGCCCGCGGCCGGCGAGGCGGCAGCGGCGAGCCCGCAGGCGGCGGCGAGCACGAGGGCGAAGGCGCTGCGCTTCATGGGGCTCCTCACTTCTTCTCGCCCGCGAGCGCCTGCAGGCGCTCCGAGGCCCTCTTCAGGATCAGCTCGAACGCGGGCTTCATCTCCGCCGGCGCCTGCCCAACCAGCTGCCGCATCTTCTCGACCATCTCGCGCAGCTTCGCCGGGTCCTTCTCCGCTGCGACCTGCTGCGAGGCCTGGCGCACCATGGCCTGGGCCTGCGGCGGCAGTCCGGCCAGCTCGGCGTCGGCGGGGGCGCCGCCCTGCTTGCGCAGGAAGATCCCGACCGTGCGGTTCTCCGGAGTCAGGTACAGCCTGGCCACGCGCTGCAGGTCCGCGGCGCTGACCGCGTCGGCGAGCGCGGGCGCGTCGTTGATCAGCCGCCAGTCGCCGAGCGCGTCGTCGCGCACCAGCTGCATGAAGACCGCGAACGGCGACGACAGGCGGCGGTAGGCGTTCGCCTTGTAGGCGTTCTTCACCTTCTGCAGCTCCTCCGGCGGCACCGGCTCGTCCTTCAGCCTCTGCAGCTCCTCGTAGATCGCCTGCTCCGCCGCCGCCGGCGGCTGGCCCTCCTTCACGGTGCACTCGACCATGAAGATGCCCTCGTAGCGGCGCGGGTCGATCGAGGCGTCGATCGCGTTGGCGAGCTGCCGCCCACGGACGAGGCCCTTGTACAGCCGCCCCGTGCGCCCGCTGAGCACGTCCGACAGCAGGTCGAGCGCGGGCGTGTCGCGGTGCAGCAGGGGCACCGTCAGCCACCACACTCGCACCGTGGGCGAGGTCTCGGCGGTCGCGTCGAAGCGCCTCTCGGCCACGTGCTTCGGCTCCAGCGTGACGACCGGGGGCGGGTCCGTCTTCCCGCGCGGGATGCGGCCGAAGTAGCGCTCCAGCAGCGGTCTCGCCTCCGCCGTCACGAAGTCGCCGGCCAGCACGCCGGTGATGTTGTTGGGCGCGTAGTAGGTGGCGAAGTAGTCCTTCGCCTGCGCCAGCGTGTACATCGGGATGTCGGACGGCCAGCCGACGACCGGCCAGCGGTAGGGGCTCGCCTCCCAGAAGGTCGCGTTGAAGGCCTCGTCGTACTTGCCGAGCGGCGTCGACTCCGTGCGCAGCCGCCGCTCCTCGAACACCACGTCGCGCTCCGAGTAGAACTCGCGGAACACCGGGTCGAGCAGGCGGTCGGACTCGAGCCAGGCCCACAGCTCCAGCCGGTTGCTCGGGATGCGCACGAAGTAGGCGGTCTGGTCCTCGTTGGTGAAGGCGTTCAGGAACTCGCCGCCGTTCGCGGTGTAGATCTGGTCGAGCTGGTCCTTGACGATGATCGCGCGCTGCTTGGCCACCAGCGCATCGAACTGCTTGTCGAGCTCGCGGTAGCGCTCGGTCCAGCTCTCCGGGCTCGAGAGGTCCGCGATCTCGCCGCGGCGCAGCTTCTCGCGCATCACGGCCATCTCCGCGCGCATTGCCTCGCGGACCTGCTCCTGCTCCTCGATGATGCGCTGGTCCTCGTCGGCGTTCTTCGTGCCGATCGTCCTCGTGCCCTTGAACATCATGTGCTCGAAGAAGTGGCTGATGCCGGTGATCCCGGAGCGCTCGTTGACCGAGCCCACGCGGGCGGTCCAGCCCGCGGCGATCGTGGGCGAGTCGTGCTGCTCGTAGAGCAGGAAGCGCATCCCGCTCGCGAGCGTCAGCTCCTCGACCTTGATCTGCGGCTTCTCGGCGGCGAGCGCGGCATTCGCCAGCAGCGCGAGGGTGGCGGCGGCCGCCGCCCGGCGCGCGGCGTTCAGACTCGTGGATCTCATCGGCAGGCTCCGTGCGCAAGCCTATCCCGGGAACGCGCCGCGGCGGAAGTCGTCGCGATTTGACGCACGCGCGGGGCCGCCGCTAACCTCCACCGAGGTGACGACAGCCTGGCTCGCCGTGCTCGCGCTGTGCTGCTGCGGCGGGAGCCTACAGGCCGCCGGACAGCCCTCGCCGTCCTCCACGAGCGAGCCCGCCGAGCGATCCCAGGAGACGCCGGGGCCGCCAGGTCCGCCGCAGGCACGCCAGGCGGCGCCCGAGCCGCCGGAGACGGCCGAGGCCGACGCCGCGGTCGAGCGCATCGTGGGGCCGACGCCCGGCGTGCCGACGCTCTCGCTCGCCGCCGCCGTGCGGCGCGCCCTGGAACGGAGCTTCGGCCTGCTCGACGCCGCGGACTCCGTCGTCGGCGCGCGCTGGCAGGAGAGAGCGGCGCTCGGCCCGTTCCTGCCGCAGGTGACGCCCAGGTACCTGCACTCGGACGAGAGCACCGTCTGGGGCGCGGACGTCGCACAGCTCGTGCCGTGGAGCGGCGCGACCGTGACGGCGGCGGGCCGCTACACCTCGCAGCCGCAGGCCCCGACGCCGTACGGGAAGACGAGCGAGCTGAGCCTGCTGCTCACGCAGCCCCTGCTGCGCGGGTTCGGGCCGAACGCCAGCTTCTTCGAGCTGCGCAACGCCCGGCGCGCGCTCGCCGCGCAGCAGCGCGGCTACGCGCTGGCCCGCCAGCGCACCGCGCTCGACGTGGCGCGGGCCTTCTACAACGTGATCGCCTACCGGCAGCTGCTCGACGTCGCCCGCCAGAGCCTGGCCCGGACCGAGACGCTCCTGCGCTCCTCGGAGGCCCGGCTGGAGGTCGGGATGGCGAGCAAGCTCGACGTTTTCCGCGCGCAGCTGCAGGCCGCGCAGGCACGCGAGTCGATGGTGCGCTCCGAGGCCGCGCTGGCGACGGCGCTCGAGAGCTTTCGCGGCCTGCTCGCGCTCGCGCCGGGCGAGACGGTCGAGCCCGAGGCGGCGCCCCTGCCGAGGCCCGACACCGAGAGCGAGCCGCTCGAGCTGCTGGTGCGCCGCGCGCTCGAGCGCCGCCTCGAGCTGGCGGAGGCGCGCGACCAGGTCGAGGACGCGCGGCGGGCGGCCTCGCTGGCGAAGCAGAACCTGCTGCCCCAGCTCGACCTCAACCTCGGCGTGACGCAGCTCGGCGTGGGCGGGAGCTTCGGCGACGCCTGGCGGGCCGCCGATCGCAAGGTCCAGCTCTACGTGACGGCGTCCTACCCGCTGCAGTACGCTCAGCGGGCGGCCAGCGCGGTCGCGCAGATCCAGGTCGGCAGCCGGGAGCGAGGCGTGCGACAGCGGGAGATCGAGATCGAGCAGGAGGTGCGCCAGGCGGCCCGCGAGCTGGAGCAGATCCGCAAGAGCGTGGAGCTGCAGCAGCAGGCGGTGGAGGTGGCGGCCCGGCAGCGCCGGCTCGCGGTGCTGCGCTACGAGCGCGGCCTCGGCAGCAACTTCGACGTGGTCGACGCCGAGGGCAGCCTGGTCACGGCCCGCAGCGCCCTGGTCCAGCTGCTGACGAGCTGGGCCGTGGCGCGGCTCGACCTCGAGCGCACGACCGGCTCGCTCGACGTCGACGCCGAGTTCGCGCCGTGACTCTCGCCGCGCCCTCGAGGCTCGGCGCCCGCACCCGCTCCCTGCTGGCGCGGGCCGCCTCGGCGGCGGCGGCCCTCGGCCGTGACGCGCGGCCGTGGCTGCGGCGCGAGCACTGGACGCGCGAGCACCTGGCTGGCCTGCCCGCGGCCTGCCGGCGCCACCCGCGGCGCGTCGCCGCGGGGCTCGCCCTGCTGCTGCTCCCCCTCGTCGCCTGGACGCTCGGCGGGAGCGGCGCCGCGGGGGCCAGCGCCGAGGTGCGCGAGGGATCGTTTCGCGTCTCGATCGTCGAGGGCGGCACCCTGCAGGCGTTGCGCTCCGTGACCTACGCCTCCACGATCCAGAGCAACCAGGCGAAGATCGTGGCGCTCGCCCCGGAGGGCCGGCTGGTGCAGAAGGGCGACCTGCTGATCCTGTTCGACGCCGCGCCGTTCGAGGAGGAGATCCGCAGGAACCAGGCAGTGCTGTCGCAGGCCGAGGCCGACCTGACGAAGGCCCGCGAGGACGTGAAGCTGCAGCAGATCCAGAACCGCGAGGAGCTGCAGGCGGCGCGCCTGCGCGTCGAGCGAAACGAGCTGGAGCTGAAGGACGTGCAGGAGGGCAAGGGCCGGGTCAAGGAGGACGAGGCCACGCAGGCGGTCGCCAACGCCGGGCGCGAGCAGCAGAAGGCACAGACCCAGCTGGACGACCTGCGGCCGCTGCTCGCCGAGGGCTTCATCACGCGCATGGAGCTCGAGCGCGCCGAGCAGCAGGTGGCGCGGGCGAAGGAGGACCTGGCCCTCGCGCAGCGCCGGCGCGACGCGCTCGTGAACTACGGCCGCCCGCTGGAGCTGAGCCAGGCGCGCTCGGACGCGCAGGCGAGCCGCGAGACGCTGCACCAGCTGGAGAGCGCCGCCTCCTATCGCACCGCGCAGAAGCAGGCCGCGATCAGCTCGGCCCAGAGCCGGATCCAGGAGGCCTCGGCCAAGCTGGAGCTGGCCAAGCAGCAGCTGGCGCGTTGCGAGGTGCGCGCCGAGGTGGCGGGGATCGTCGTCTACAAGGAGGTCTTCTTCGGCTCGGAGCAGAGGAAGCCCCAGGTCGGCGACCAGGTGTGGGCCAACCAGCCGCTGATCATCCTGCCCGACATCTCGCGCATGGTCGTCGAGACGAAGGTGCGCGAGACCGACATCCACAAGCTCGAGCGCAACCAGAAGGTGACCGTGCGCGTGGAGGCGTACCCGGACCTGCGCCTGAGCGGCAGCGTCACCCTGATCGGCACGCTCGCGCAGGAGGAGCGCGAGCGGCGCGGGACGAAGTTCTTCTCGGTGACCGTGCAGCTGAAGCAGTCCGAGCCCCGGCTGCGGCCCGGGATGAGCGCGCGGGTCGAGATCGAGGTGCAGGAGCGGCCGCGGGCGCTGTTCGTGCCGCTCGAGGCGGTGTTCGAGCGCGAGGGCCGGTCGGTCGTGTACCTGGCCGGCCGCCACCCGCGCCCGACGGAAGTGGTGCTCGGCCCATCGAACGCCGACTTCGTGGTGATAGAGAAGGGGCTGGCGCGCGGGCAGCGGGTGCTGCTGCGCGACCCCGAGGCGGCGGCCCCGGAGTGGAGCGGTGGCCCCGGCAGCTGAGCCGCCCCCGCTCGTCGAGCTGCGCGGCGTCGAGCGCGTCTACCCGCGCGGGGCGGGCCGCGTGGTCGCGCTCGCCGGCGTCGACCTCGAGATCCGCCCGGGTGAGCAGCTCGCGATCATGGGGCCGTCCGGCTCGGGCAAGACGACGCTGCTCTCCATCCTCGGCTGCCTCGACCGCCCCACGAGCGGCGTCCAGCGCTTCGCCGGCCGCGCGGTCGATGGGCTCGACGACGACGCGCTGTCGCGCCTGCGCAACCGCGAGATCGGCTTCGTGTTCCAGGCCTTCCACCTGATCCCGCAGCTGACCGTGGCCGAGAACGTCGAGACCCCGTTGCAGTACGGGGAGGTGCCCGCCGACGAGTGGCGCCCGCGCGCGCTTCACGCGCTGGAGCGGGTCTCGCTCGCCGCCCGTGCCGACCATCGGCCGAACGAGCTCTCCGGCGGCGAGGCGCAGCGCGCGGCGATCGCGCGCGCCCTGGTCACCGCGCCGCGCCTGCTGCTCGCCGACGAGCCCACCGGCAACCTCGACTCCGCCACGGGCGCCGAGATCGCGGCGCTGCTCGACGAGCTGCACGCGGCCGGCGGCACGGTGGTGCTGGTCACGCACAACGAGGCGCTGGCCCGGCGCGCGCAGCGCGTGGTGCGCCTGCGCGACGGCCGGGTCGAAGGCGAGGAGGCGAGGTGAGACCGTCCTTCCTGGCGCGCTGCCTGGTCCTGCTGCTGCTCGCGCTCGTCCCGCTGCGGATCGTGGCCGCCGGCTACCTGCCGACCGACGACGCGCTGCGCCACGCGGCGAAGGCCGTCTCCGGGCGCCCCTGGAGCGACGTACTGGTGCTGCGCTCCGAGGTCACCATGGACAGCCATCCCGGCTGGCACGCGCTGCTGGGCGCGGTCCACCGTCTGAGCGGGGCAGGCGCGCCCGCGCTCGTCGTCTTCTCCGTCGTCGTGCTGCAGCTGGCGCTGCTGGTCCCGGGGCTGTTCCTGGTGCGCCGGCCCGAGGCGTGGGCGCTGGCGCTCGCGGCCTTTGCCACCTTCGAGCCGCGGGTCCTGAGCCGGTTCGCGAGCGGGCGGCCGTTCGTCCTCAGCGCCGCGCTGCTGGCCGCGCTCTGCCTGCTCGCGGCGCGCCTGCCGCGCGACGGCCTGCTGCGCCGGGGCAGGCTCGCGCTCCTGGCCCTCGCCTTCGGGCTGGTGGCCTGGATCCACCCCAGCTGGCACCTGTTCCTGCTGCCCGTGGCCGCGTGCCTGCTGGCGCGCCGCTTTCGCCTGGCCGTCTCGCTGGGAGTCGCTCTCGTCCTGGGCGTCCTGGTCGCGGGGATCCTCTACGGCCATCCCCTCGAGTTCGTCGGCCAGAGCCTGCTGCACACCTGGCTGGCGATGGGCTCGCCGGCGCCGCCCGGGACGCTGGCGATCGAGTTCCTGCCCGGCGACGGCTCGCCGCTGCTGGTCTTGTGCGTGCTCGGCCTGCTCTTGTGGCGGCGGCAGCGCGGCGCCTGGCGCGCGGACCTGCTCTCTGACCCCGTGTTCGCCCTGGGCCTCCTGGGCTGGCTCCTGGGCTGGCTGGTCATCCGTTTCTGGTCCGACTGGGGCGCCGTCGCGGCGCTCGCCTGGATCGCGACCGAGCTCGACGGCGTGCTCGGGGAGCGTGTCGCCACCGGCTCGCCGGCTCGCATCCCGCTCGCGGCGGCGGCGGGCTTCGTGGCGCTCGTCGCCTGCAGCGCCCCCCTGCGCGGCGGGCCGGCGGCGGAGCGGCCGTACCTGTCGCTGTCGAGCGCCGCAGCCGACCCCGCCCTGCCGCAGCCCGGGGGCATCCTCTACACCGACGACATGCGGCTCTTCTACCAGCTCTTCTACAGCCGGCCGCAGGCGCCGTTCCGCTACGTCGTCGGCTACGAGCCGGCGCTGATGCCTCCCGAGGACCTCGCCGTGTTCCGCGGCATCCTCGAGGAGCGCACGCCCGGAAGCTACGCGCCCTGGGTGGCGAAGATGCGGCCGCGCGACCGCCTGGTCCTGCTGAGCCGCGAGGGCCAGCCCCGCATCCCCGGGCTCGAGTGGACCCAGGTGAGCCAGTCGGTCTGGAGCGGCCGGGTGCCGTCCGCGGCGCGGTGAGGCGCGCGTGAGCCCACACGTCCTGCTGCGGCTCGGGGTGCGCAGCCTCAGGCTGCACAAGCTGCGCTCGAGCCTGTCGATCCTGGGCGTGGTGTTCGGGGTGGCGGCGGTGGTCGCGATGTCGTCAGTGGGCGAGGGAGCGCGGCGCGAGACGCTGGCACAGATCGCCGCGCTGGGCATCGACACCGTCACCTTGCGCCCGCGCGCCCCGCTGCCGGGGCAGCCACCCCCGCCCGCGCTTCCGGGGACCGCGGTCGAATCGCTGCAACGGGTCGTGCCGGGCGTGCGCGCCGTGGCGCCGCTGCGGGTCGCGGAGCTGCCGGCCGAGTCGGGCGGACGCTCGGCGGCAGCGATCGCCGTCGGCACGACGCCCTCGTACCGCGACGCGGCGCGGCTGCAGCTTTCCGCCGGCCGCTTCCTGGCGGAGCTGGACGTCGCCGACCGCAAGCGCGTGGC
Source organism: uncultured Acidobacteriota bacterium (assembly GCA_963831755.1). GTDB lineage: Bacteria > Acidobacteriota > Vicinamibacteria > Fen-336 > Fen-336 > DATBSL01. The sequence goes on along the minus strand of CAWHRC010000009.1, from coordinate 781,695 downwards.
CGTGCTCGGTGCGGCCGTGGCGCGCGCGCTCTTCCCGCTCGACAGCCCGCTCGGCGAGACGCTGCGGCTGGGAGGGGACTACTACCAGGTGGTGGGCGTGCTCGAGGGACGCAGCTCGCCCCGCGGGCGCGGCAGCGCGATCCCCGCCCGCGACCTCAACCGCTGCGTGCTCGTGCCGCTGCGGGCGCTCGACCGGGGCCAGGACCCGCTGCCCGACGGCGTCGACGAGATCGTGTTCCGGCTCGGGGACCCGGCCGCGGTCGTGCCTGCCGCCGCCGTGGCGCAGTCGCTGCTGCAGCGGCTGACCGGCAACCAGCCGCTGGAGGTCGTGGTGCCACGCGAGATCCTGCGCCAGCGCGAGCGGACGCAGCGCATCTTCAACGTGGTCACGGGCGCGGTCGCCGCGATCAGCCTGATCGTCGGCGGCATCGGCATCATGAACATCATGCTGGCGAGCGTCGCCGAGCGCACGCGCGAGGTGGGCATCCGCCGCGCGCTCGGCGCGCGCAAGCGCGACATCGCGGCGCAGTTCCTGGTCGAGAGCTCGCTACTGACGGTCGTCGGCGGCCTGCTCGGCAGCGCCCTGGGCCTCGTCGGCTCGTCGCTGATCCAGCGCTTCGCCGGCTGGCCGACCGCGGTCCACCCGCTGATGCTGGCCGCCGCGCTGGTGGTGGCCGCCGCCGTCGGCGTCGGCTTCGGCTTCTACCCCGCCTGGCACGCCGCCGGCCTCGAGCCGGTGGCGGCCCTGCGCCGCGAGTAGGCAGTGAGGGTCGCGATCGTCGGCGCCGGACCCGCGGGCAGCCTGCTCGCGTACGAGCTCGCGCGCGGTGGCGCCGAAGCGATCCTGTTCGACGCCTCGCACCCGCGCGAGAAGCCGTGCGGGGGCGGGCTGACGCCGGGCGCCGCCCGGCTGCTGCCGCCCGCGCCGGCGGGGGACCCGCTGCCGGCCCGTCGCGTGTCGAGCTGCCGCTTCGACTCCGCCGAAGGCCCGGCGGTCGAGGTGCCGCTCTCGCGGCCGGTGCTGGTGGCCTCGCGCCTGCTGCTCGACGCCTGGCTGCTGCGCCGCGCGACCGACGCGGGAGCGCGCCACCGCGCCGCGCGCGTCGTGGGCGTGGACGCGGAGGGCGGGCTGCGCACGGCCGGCGGCGAGCGCGAGCCGTTCGACCTCGTCGTCGGCGCCGACGGGGCGGGCAGCCTCGTGCGCCGGACGCTGCTGGCGGCGACCCCCGCCGGGCGCCTGCTGATGGCGGGCGGCTGGCTGGCGGACGGCGACGCCCCGATGCTCGTCCGCTTCACGCCCGGGCTGCCCGGCTATCTCTGGGTCTTCCCGCGGCCGGGCCACGTCGAGGTGGGCATCTGCGCACCGCTCGGCGAGGTGCCCACGCGCGAGCTGCTGGCGCGCCTCGACGCCGAGGCGGCGCGTGCGTTTCCGGAGCTGGCGCCCCCGGCGCGGGTGCGCCAGGCCCACACCATCCCCTGCCCGGCCGCCGAGGCCTCCACGATCCTGGAGATCGCCGGCCCGCGCTGGGCGCTGGTCGGAGACGCGGCTGCGCTGGCCGACCCGGTCACGGGCGAGGGCATCCGCTACGCCCTGCGCTCCGCGCAGCTGCTCGCCGACACGCTGCTGCGCGACGGGTCGCCGCGGCGCTACCCGCGGCGCGTGCTCGACGACTTCGGCCGGGAGCTGCTGCGCTCGGCGCAGCTGCGGCGCACATTCTTCGCGCCGGGCTTCCCCACCCGCATGGTGCGCTACAGCGTCCGCAGCCCCGCCGTGCGCGACGTGCTCGCCGAGCTCGTGCTCGGGGAGCAGGGCTACCGCGGGCTCAAGTGGCGGCTGCTGCGGGCGGCGCCTTTCTTCCTGCTCGACTCCCTGAAGAGCCGCCTCCGCCGCTGAGCCCGCTCAGAGCGCCCGCAGCGCGTGCGCGACGTTGGCGTGAGCGGCGCGGATCGCCGGCGGCAGCCCGCCGATCGCCCCCATCAGCAGCGCGAAGACCATGCCCATCGCCAGCAGGTCGGGCGTGATGCGGAAGGCGAACGCCAGGTGCGAGAAGGTCTGGAAGTTCATGGTGCCGGTCGTGATGCCGTTCACCGGCAGCGCCGCGACGCAGCCGACGAGGCCCCCGCACAGCGCGATGATCAGCGACTCGACGAAGAACGACAGCACGATCGCGCCGCCGCCGAAGCCGATCGCCCGCAGCACTGCGATCTCGCGCGAGCGCTCCGAGACCGCGGAGTACATCGTGTTGAGGGCGCCGAAGACCGCCCCCAGGCCCATGATCACGGCGATCAGCGTCCCGAGCACCGTGATCAGCGTAGTCACGATCTGCGACTGCTTCGCGTAGTAGTCGGTCTCGCGCTGGGCCTGCAGGTTCAGCCGCGGGTCGCCCTTGAGGGTCGCCTCGAACGCCGCGAAGTCGTCCTTCGACTTCAGGCGGACGGTGGCCGACTGGAAGACGTTGGTCGGGCGCTGGTAGAAGCCGTCGAGCACGCTGGCGTCGGCCCAGACCTCCGAGTCGAAGGCGGTGCCGTGGCCGTCGAAGACGCCGACGATCTTCCAGGTCCCGGCTCCGATGCGGACCGTCGCGCCCAGGTCGAGCCCGGTGTAGGCGTTGTGGGCGCCCTTCCCGATCACCGCTTCCGCCAGGCCCGGCTGGATGAAGCGCCCCTCGACCAGCGTCACGTTGTCGCGCACTCCCAGCACGCGTGGCGAGACGCCCCGCACCTGCACGTTCGCGTCCGTGCCCGTGTCGCGCAGCGGGATCGGCGCGATCACCACCACCTCCGGGCTCACCAGCGGCTTGCCGTCCGCGGCGCGCGCCACCTGCGGCAGCTCCTCCACCACGTGGACGTCGTCGAGCGTGAGGATGCTGGTCATCTCGGTATCGGCGCCAGTGCGCTGGACGATCGCGTTCTGCGGCAGGCCGGACGAGGTGACGGTGGCCTTGAAGCCGCGTGCCAGGGCCAGCATGGCGACGAACACGCCGACGGTGCCGGCGATCCCGAGCACGGCCACGACCGAGGAGGTCCAGCGCTCGCGCGCGCTGCGGAGGTTGTAGGCGACGGGGATGGGCATGCTCAGATCCTCCGCATGGCGTCGACCACGCTCAGGCGCATGGCGCCGAGGGCCGGCAGCAAACCGGCGAGCAGGCCGGTCCCGAGCGTCAGCGCCGCCCCCAGCACGAGCGCCGAGCCGGGCAGGTACATCAGGAGGATGCCGCGCGTCAGGTCCTGCGCCACGACGCCGCGGGCGAGCCACAGCCCGATGCCCCCGCCGATCACTGCGATCAGCAGCGATTCGGCCAGCACGAACCCGAGCACGAAGCGGTCCGAGAAGCCGACCGCCTTCAGGACGGCGAGCTCGCCCGTCCGCTCGCGGACCGAGATCGCCATCGTGTTGCCGGTCACGAGCAGCAGCGTGAAGAAGACGACGGAGCCGATCGCCATCATCAGGAACTCGATGTTGCCCATCTGCTTGACGAAGGACGCGGCGAACGCCGACTCGGTCTGGGTGCGCGTCTCGGAGGCGGAGTTGGCGAACTCGGCGTCGATGGCGCGCGCCACGCCGATCGCCTCGTCCGGGCTCGCCACCCGCACCACGTACCAGCCGACGATGCCCTTCCAGTACGGGGGCGCCTTCTCGTACAGGTAGCGCGCCTGCAGCCAGAACTGGCCCTCGTCGTCCCGCTCCCGCTTGCCCACGTAGATCCCGCGCACGTTGAAGTCCCAGCTGCCGCCGCCCAGGTAGCTCGGCGCCTTCAGCGGGACGTGGTCGCCGATCTTCCAGCCGAAGCGCTGGGCCAGCTTGCGCCCCACCACGACCCCCTGGCGGTCGGCCACGAACGCCTTCCACTGCGCCTCGTCCACGACGAACTCGGGATACATCGCGCGCCACTGCTCGGGGTCGACGGCGAACTGCGCGAAGAAGTTCTTGGGGTCCTGGTAGACGCCGCCGAACCAGGTCGAGTAGGCGACCTGCCGGATGCCGGCGATGCGCTTGATGCGTTCGTAGTAGGCGAGCGGCAGCGGCTGCATCAGCCCCGTGCGCCCGATCACCACCAGGCGGTCGGCGCCGGCGATGTCGATGCCCTGGCTGAAGCCGCTGCGGATTCCCGCGAGGAGGCCGAACAGGAAGAGGGCGACCAGGAAGGAGCCGATCGTCAGCAGCGTCCGCACCTTCTTGCGGCGCAGGTTGGCGAACAGGAGCGGCAGGAACTTCATGGCCGGACCTCTTGCGCCGCAAGAACCGGCGCCCGCCGCGCCGTGGACTCGACCAGCACGCCCTTCTCGAGGTGCAAGAGCGCGCTCGCCCGCTCGGCTGCCCGCGGGTCGTGAGTCACCATCAGGATCGTCGTCTTGCGCTCGCTGACCAGGAGGCCGAGCAGGTCGAGGATCTCGTCGGCGCTCTTGCGGTCGAGGTCGCCGGTCGGCTCGTCGCACAGCAGGAAGGTGGGGTCGGCCACGATCGCGCGAGCGATGGCGACGCGCTGCTCCTGCCCGCCTGAGAGCTGGCGCGGGAAGTGGTGCGCGCGGTCCTGCAGGCCGACCACGCGCAGCGCCGCCTCGACGTGCTCGCGCCGCTCGCCGCGCGACAGCGGCGTCAGCAGCAGCGGCAGCTCGACGTTACGGTAGGCCGACAGCACCGGGATCAGGTTGTAGGCCTGGAACACGAAGCCCACGTGGCGCGCGCGCCAGGCCGTCAGCTTGCGGCGGGACAGGCTGGTGATCTCGTCGCCCGCCACCGTGATCGTCCCGTCGCTGGGGACGTCGAGGCCGCCCAGGAGGTTCAACAGCGTCGTCTTGCCCGAGCCGCTCGGGCCCATGAAGGCGATGAACTCGCCCGCGTCCACGTCGAGGTTCAGGCCCTGCAGGACGTGGATCTCCTCGCCGCCGCGGCGATAGCTCTTGTCCAGGCCGCGTGCGCGGATCAGCCCCTGGCCGTTGCCGTTCCCGTCGACTCTCACCATGCCGCCTCTCCCGTTCTCGCCACCCGGCTCGCCTCGATGCAAGGCCGGTGCCCGTCCGACCGGCGCAGCTTCTGCGGGCCGGGCGCGTCGTCACAGCCGTCTACGGCAGAGGCTGCCTGGCGTTCCGCCTGGATCGGCGAGCCGACGGCGGCTACCGGCTGACGGGGTGGCGCCTCTCAGCCCGCCTCGAGGAACGCGAACGCCGCCAGCCGGGCGGCCTCGACCTGCTCGGGGTTGGGCCGGGCGAGCGGTCGCCGTGCCATCAGGAACTCGAGCGCCCGCTGGGGCGGCTCGTCGCGGAAGCGGCCGGCGAGCAGGTGGGCGAGGACGAGCGTCGAGGAGCGGCCGACGCCGGCGTGACAGGCCACGAACACCGGCAGCGCCGCCTGCTCGCACTCGCGCAGGAAGGCGAGGCCGAGCCGCAGGTGCTGCTGGCTGGGCGGCTCGTGGTCCGGCGTGGGCAGCCACAGGAACGCCTCGAACCTCCACGGGTCGGCGCCCTCCTGCTTCATGTCCACGCAGGCCCGCACGCCCTCGGCCCACAGGCGGCGGAAGTCGTCGAGGCAGGCCAGCCGCGAGCCGAGCCACACGAGCTCGGTCACCCGGTCGAACGACGCCCGCTCAGGCGGCAGGATCACCGAAGCGCTCGCACAGGTCGACCAGCGTCTTCACGCCGAAGCCGATCGCGCCCGCCTCGAAGTACTTCCACTCCTTGTCCTTGAACATCGGCCCCGCGATGTCGAGGTGGGCCCAGGCGGCCCCTGGCGGCACGAACTCGCGCAGGAACAGGCCCGCGGTGATGGCGCCGGCCAGCCCGCCCGCGGCGATGTTGTTGACGTCCGCGTACGGCGTCTTCAACGAGTCGCGGTACTCCTCGACCAGCGGCAGCTCCCAGAACGCCTCGCCCTGGTTCTCGCCCGAGCGCACGACGCGGCGCACGAGCTCCCGGTCCGTGCCCATCACGCCCGCGACGCTCGGCCCGAGCGCGCGCACCACGGCCCCCGTCAGCGTCGCGATGTCGATGACGTGCGTCGCGCCCTCCTCGGCCGCGCGCGCGAGGCCGTCGATCAGCACCAGCCGGCCCTCGGCGTCGGTGTTGTCGACCATCACCGACTTGCCGTTCTTGGCGGTGAAGATGTCGCCCGGCCGCTGCGCGTTCGCGTCGGGCAAGTTCTCGGCGCAGCACAGGATGCCGACCACGCGCAGGTCGGGGCGCAGCTTGCCGAGCGAGCGCAGCGCGAACAGCACGGCGGCGGCCCCGGCCATGTCGCCCTTCATCTCCCACATCTTGTCGCCCGGCTTCAGGCTGATCCCGCCCGAGTCGAAGGTGATGCCCTTGCCCACGATCGCCAGCGTCTGCTTCGAGGGCCGGCGCGGCACGTGCCGCAGCACCACCATGCGGCCCGGGTGCGAGCTGCCGGCGCCCACCCGCAAGATGCCCGGGTAGCCGCGCGAGCGCAGCGCCACCGGGTCGAGCACCTCGACCTCCAGCTCCAGCTCGCGCCCGATCTCGGCCGCGTCGGCGGCGATCGACTCCGGCGTCACCACGTCGCCCGGCTCGTTGATCAGGTCGCGCGCGCGGTTCACGTTCTCCGCCACCCAGGCGTAGCGCGCCTTGCGCGCCTCGGCCTCCGCCTGGTGGTCGGGGTGGACCAGGATCGTGAGCGAGGCCTCCTTGGCCAGGAACTCGTCCTTCTCCGAGCGGTAGCGGTCGAAGCTGTAGCCGCCGAGCACGGCGCCCTCGACCGCCTTGCCCACGAGCGGGGCGGCATCGGCCGTGTTCAGCAGCAGGCCGATGCGCGGCAGCCGGTAGTCGCGGGCGAGGCGCAGCGCGCGGGCGGTGAACGTCTTGACGTTCTCCCACAGGTTCCAGGCCTTCAGCTGCGGGCTCCAGTAGACCACGAGCGCCTTCGCCGGCGCGCCGTCCGGCAGGGTCGCGAAGTACTCGCGCTTGAGCGTGCGGCCGCGGAAGGCCTCGCCGGCCCGCCGCACGTGCTCGGCCAGGGCGGGGTCGTCGAGCTCGTGCAGCGTCTTGTCCTCGTCGAGCACGACCGCCAGCAGGTCGACGGGGTTGCGAGAGGCGGGGGTGAAGGCGAGCCTGACGTTCATCGAAGGGACCTCCGCGCGCGCGAGCGCGTGCGCCGTGAGCTGGGATTATACGATGGCGCTTCAGCCGGACCGGGCGAGGTCGCGTCGTCCGCGCCGCGCCACGGCCCACAGCGCGCCGGCCAGCAGCAGCACCGCCAGCACCACGGCGCCGGCGAACAGCATCACCGTCGAGAACAGGATGCTGCGCTCGTCCATGTCGGCGCCGAACTCCAGCCGGCCCCCGTCGAGGGCGGCGGCCGCGTCCTCGCGCCAGCTCAGGATGTTGCCGCGCTCGACGCCCTCGGCCGCGTTGCGGTGCGAGTACACCTTGCTCGGCAGGTGGAAGCGCACGGCGATCAGCCCCTGGCGGTCGCTCTCGCCGGGCAGCGCCTCCAGCGGCCGCTGCCAGCTGCCGTCGAGCTGCAGCAGGCCCTCCTCGTGGCGCAGCCCGACCCTCAGGTCGGGGAAGGCCGGCGTGTAGGAGATGCGGTTCACGTCCTTGAAGTCCGCGGCGACGAACAGGTAGCGGTGCCCCCTGCGGCGCACCACCGTCACCCGCCGTACCTCCAGCCCCGACGTCTCGAAGAGGGCCCGCACGGCCTTCTTCATCCCCTCGGGGTCACGCTCGTCGAGGGGCAGGCTCTTGAACGCCGTCCACAGGCCCGGGCGCCCGGTCACGTTCACCGTGCCCGAGCCGTCGACGTGCAGCCAGAACTCGTGCTCGAACTCGTAGTGGATGCAGCCGCGCAGCGCGATCGCGGTCAGCAGGGCGAGCCCGACGCGCGGCATCATGGCCGGGGGATTCTATAAGATTCGACCATGCCCCGCCCCCGCAGCGTGTACCTGATCGACGGCAGCGGCCAGCTCCACCGGGCGTTCCACGCGATCCATGGCCTCGCCACCAGCCGCGGCCTGCCGACCAACGCCACCTACGGCTTCACGACCATGCTGCGCAAGCTGCTGCAGGACGAGCGGCCGGAGCACGTGGCCGTGCTGTTCGACCCGCCGGGCAAGACCGCGCGCCACCAGCAGTACGCCGAGTACAAGGCCAACCGCCCGGCCATGGACGCCGACCTCGCCCTGCAGCTGCCCTACATCCGACGGGTGTGCGAGGCGTTCCGGCTGCCCATCGTCGAGGTGCCCGGCTTCGAGGCCGACGACGTGATCGCGACGCTGGCCGGCCAGGCCGTCTCGGCGGGCCTGCAGGTCGTGATCGTGAGCGCCGACAAGGACCTGCTGCAGCTGGTCGACGACGCGGTGGTCGTGCTCAATCCCGGCCGCGAGGGCACCGGCGCCACGTTCCTCGACCGCAAGGCCGTCGAAGAGAAGTGGAGCGTGCCTCCCGAGCGGGTGGTCGACGTGCTGGCTCTCGTCGGCGACTCGGTCGACAACGTGCCCGGCGTGCCGGGGATCGGCGACAAGGGCGCGCGCGAGCTGGTGCGCGAGTACGGCTCGGTCGAGGCGGCGATCGCGAACGCGGACAAGGTGAAGCGCGCGGCGTACCGGACGGGGCTGAAGGACCACGCGGCGCAGGCCCTGCTCTCGAAGCAGCTGGTCACGCTGCAACGCGACGTGCCCGTGAGCCTCGACCTCGAGGCGATCGTCTGCCGCGAGGCCGACCGTGCCGCCTGCCACGCGCTGTTCAAGGAGCTGGAGTTCCAGGCGCTCGCCCGCGAGTACGCGCCGCAGCAGGCGGCCGGGCCGGGCGAGCACCGGCTGCTGCTCGACGCTCCGGCGATCGAGGCGGCAGTGGCCGAGGCGCGCCGGCCGGCCGGGTGGCGCTCGGCGTCGTGGTGACGAGCCCCCAGGCGATGCGCGCGCGGCCGCTGGGGATCGCGCTCGCCTGGGCCGCCGGCCGCTCCGTCTACGTCCCGCTGGCGCCGGCGGGGCTCGACGCGCAGGGGGCGCTGCCCGCCGCCGAGGCCCTCGCGCGCCTGCGCCCGCTGCTCGAGGACCCGGGGCTGCGCAAGGCCTCGGCCCACTCCAAGCGCGACCAGGTCGTGCTCGCACGCCACGGCATTGCGCTCGAGGGGCTCGGCTTCGACGCGCTGCTCGCCTCCTACCTGCTCGATCCCGGTCGCCGCGCCTACGCCCTCGACGACCTGGCCTTCGAGTACCTGGGCGAGCGACGCAGCGCCGGCGGGGACGGCGTCGCCGGCACGGAGACGCCGGCCGCCGCGCTCGCCGCCGCGGCGGGGGCGGACGGCGAGCTGGTGCTGAGGCTCGACGAGCCGATGAGCGCGCGGCTGCGCGAGGAGGGCCTGCTCCCGGTCTACGAGTCGATGGAGCTGCCGCTGGTGGCCGTGCTCGCCGACATGGAGCTGGCCGGGGTGAAGGTCGACACCGCCCTGCTCGCCACGATGAGCCGGGAGATGGAGGCGCAGCTGCAGGCGCTGACGCTCGAGATCCACCGGCTGGCGAAGGGCGAGTTCAACATCAACTCGCCGATCCAGCTGCGCGAGGTGCTGTTCGACCGGCTCAGCCTCAAGAGCGGCGAAGAAGACCGCCAAGACGCGCGCGGCCTCGACGGCCGCGGACGTGCTGGAGGAGCTGGCGCTCGTCCACGAGCTGCCGCGCGAAGATCCTCGAGTACCGCGCGGTGCAGAAGCTCAAGTCCACCTACGTGGACGCGCTGCCGGAGCTCGTCGAACCCGGAGACCGGGCGCATCCACACGACCTTCAACCAGACGGTCGCCGCCACCGGCCGGCTCTCGTCGACCGACCCGAACCTGCAGAACATCCCGATCCGCACGGACGAGGGACGCGCGCATCCGCGAGGCGTTCGTCGCCGAGCCGGGCCACGCTGCTGCTCTCGGCCGACTACAGCCAGATCGAGCTGCGCGTGCTGGCCCACCTCTCGAGCGACGCCGACCCTGATCGACGACCTTCCGCGACGGGCGAGGACATTCACGACCGCACGGCCGCGCGAGATCTTCGGGCCGCTGTCGCCCGTGCCGCCGCCGAGCAGCGGCGCGTGTCGAAGATGGTCAACTACGCGCTGCTCTACGGGAAGAGCGCCTTCACGCTGGCGAAGGACCTGGGCATCGACCGCAAGCAGGCGGAAGCCTTCATCGCCGCCTACTTCGCCCGCTACCCGGGCGTGCGCCGCTACATCGACGAGACGGTCGCGCAGGCGCGCGAGACCGGCACCGTGCGCACGCTCCTGGGCCGTCTGCGCCGGCTGCCGGACCTGCGCTCGAAGAGCTTCCCGGTGCGCATGGAGGCGGAGCGGCAGGCCATGAACACGCCGCTGCAGGGCTCGGCCGCCGACCTGATCAAGCAGGCGATGATCGACCTCCACCGCGAGCTGCGGCAGCGGGCGCTGCGCTCCCGCCTGATCCTGCAGATCCACGACGAGCTGCTGCTCGAGGTGCCGGAGGCCGAGGCGGAGGCGGCTCGCGCCCTGGTGCAGGAGGTGATGGAGGGCGCGCTCGCGCTCGACGTGCCGCTGCTCGCCGACGCCCGGCTCGGCCGCAGCTGGGCCGACGTCCACTGACGGCCGCTCACGTCGCCTGCGGCCGCGCCGCCCTGCCGCTCGGGGCAGCTCAGCTGCGGCCCGAGCCTCTACTTCTTGTCGCGGGACGAGCTCTTGTCGCCAGACGACTTCTTGTCGCCGGACGAGCTTCCGGCGGCACCCGACGACGAAGAGGACGAGCCTGACCCGGCGCCCGACGAGCCGGTGTCCTTGGAGCCGGAGCTTTTGTCCTTCGACTCCGCGCTCGCGCCGCTGTCACTACCGCGCTCCGAGCCGCCGGAGGACTTGCGCGCGTAGTCCGTGACGTACCAGCCGCTGCCCTTGAACTGGATCGCGGGGGCCGAGAGCAGCTTCTCGACCGGCCCGCCGCACTTCGGGCAGGTCAGGAGCGGCGGATCCGAGAACTTCCGCACCTGCTCGAACGTCCCGTCCCGCGCGCACTGGTACTCGTAGAGCGGCACTCCGGACAACCTCCAAAACACCTTTCTAGCAGAGGCCGGCGGCGGCGGTCAAAGGCCGGGGGCGGGCCGCAGGCGTCGCGGCCCGACGGGCGGCCGGCGCCACGCTAGAGGCGCAGCGACTTCAGGTACTCGCGGAAGGGGCCGCCCAGGTCCTCGCGCTTGAGCGCGAACTCGACGGTGGCCTTGAGAAAGCCAAGCTTGTTGCCCGCGTCGTGCCGCACGCCCTCGAAGCGGTAGCCGAACAGGGGCCGGTGCCGGCCCAGCGCGCGCAGGCCGTCGGTGAGCTGGATCTCGCCGCCCGCCCCGCGCGGCGTCCGCTCCAGCTCCTCGAAGACGTCGGGCGTGAGGATGTAGCGCCCGATGATCGCGAGGTCGCTCGGGGCGTCTTCGGCTTTCGGCTTCTCCACGAGGTCGCTGATCCGGTAGAGCCGGCCGCTGTCGCCCTCGGGCTCGCCGCCGATGACACCGTAGGCCGACAGCTCGTCCCTGGGCACCTGCTGCACCGCGATCACCGGCCCGCCGTAGCGCTCGAACACGTCGACCATCTGCTTCATGCAGGGCACGGGGCTGTCGATGATGTCGTCGCCCAGCATCACCGCGAACGGCTCGTCGCCGACGATGTCCCGCGCCATCAGCACGGCGTGGCCCAGGCCGAGCTGCTCGCCCTGGCGCACGTAGGAGACGTTGATCATGCTCGAGATCGCCTGGACCTGCGCCAGCAGGTCGTGCTGGTTGCGCGCTGCGAGGTGCCGCTCCAGGTCGTAGGAGATGTCGAAGTGATCCTCGATCGCGTTCTTGCCCTTGCCGGTCACGATGATGATCGACGTGAGCCCGGAGGCGACCGCCTCCTCGATCACGTACTGGATGATCGGCTTGTCGACCAGCGGCAGCATCTCCTTGGGCTGCGCCTTGGTCGCAGGCAGGAAGCGGGTGCCAAGACCCGCGGCGGGAAAGACCGCCTTGCGGATTCTCCGCGGGGCCGCCATGCGCGCATCCTAGCACGCGCGGCCTGGCGTTCGGGTCGCGTGCTATCCTCGCCCGACCATGCTGGACCTGCGCTACGTCGTCGACAACCGCGACGCCGTGCTCGCCATGCTGTCGAGCCGCGGCCAGAGCGTCGAGCAGATCCAGGCCTTCCCGGGGCTGGCCGGGGTCGACCCCTGGACGCTCGACGCCGAGCGCCGCGCTCTCATCCAGGAGGTGGAGCAGCTGCGCCACCGCCAGCGCAGCGCGGGCGAGGAGATCGCCCGGCTCGGCAAGGCGAGGCAGGACGCCTCCGCGCTCAAGGCGGAGATGAAGGGCGTCGCCGAGCGCATCAAGCAGGGCGAGGCCAGGCTGGAGGAGGTGAAGGCCGCGATCGAGCGCTTCCTCCTGCTGGTCCCGAACCTGCCCGACGCGAGCGTGCCGGTCGGCAGGGACGAGAGCGCGAACGTCGAGCTGCGACGGGTCGGCGAGCCGCGCGTCTTCGACTTCGAGCCGAAGGCCCACTGGGACCTCGGGCCCGAGCTCGGCATCCTCGACTTCGAGCGCGCCGCGACCCTCTCCGGCGCCCGCTTCGCGGTGTACTGGGACGCCGGCGCGCGGCTCGAGCGGGCGCTCATCCAGTTCATGCTCGACCTGCACGGCTCGCGCGGCTACCGCGAGGTCATCCCGCCCTACCTGGTTTCGGCCGAGGCGCTCATCGGCACCGGGCAGCTGCCGAAGTTCGAGGGCGACCTGTTCAAGACCTCGGCCGGCGAGCGCACGCTCTACCTGATCCCGACCGCCGAGGTGCCGCTCACGAACCTGCACCGGGGCGAGATCCTCGACGCGGCCACGCTGCCGAGGAACTACGTCGCCTTTACGCCCTGCTTCCGCTCCGAGGCCGGCTCCTACGGCAAGGACGTGCGCGGCCTGATCCGCCAGCACCAGTTCCACAAGGTGGAGCTGGTGAAGCTGACGACACCGGAGAGCTCGGCGGACGAGCTCGAGCGGATGGTCGCGGACGCCGAGGAGGTGCTGAAGCGGCTCGGTCTGCCCTACCGTGTCGTCGTGCTCGCGACGGGCGACCTCGGCTTCTCGGCCGCCAAGACCTACGACATCGAGGTCTGGCTGCCGGGGCAGCGAGCCTACCGCGAGATCTCGTCCTGCTCGAACTGCACCGACTTCCAGGCGCGCCGCGCCGGTCTGCGCTACCGCCCCGAGCCCGGGGGCAAGCCCCGCTTCCTGCACACGCTCAACGGCAGCGGGCTCGCCGTGGGCCGCACGCTGATCGCCGTGCTGGAGAACGGCCAGCAGGCCGACGGCTCGGTCCTCGTGCCCGAGGCGCTGCGCCCCTACATGGGCGGCCTCGAGCGGATCACCCGGCAGGGCGCCGGGCGCTGAGCGCTCAGACCGCGCTGCGCTGCCGTGCGGCGTGCCGCCAGGCGACGGCCGCGCGCGAGGCGTAGGCCTCGATCAGGACCTCGTCGGAGTTGGGGCCGGACGGGTCGAGCAGCACCAGGCAGCCGACGTAGCTGTCCGGTGTCGCCACCGGCACCAGGCACGCGTCGGCGGCCGGCAGCACGACGCCCAGCGCCTCGGCCGTGTCCAGCACGCGCTCGGCGGAAAGCCACCTCAGCGTGGTCGAGGCCAGCTCCGTCGGCGCCGGCCGGCCGAGCGCGGGCAGCACCGCCTCACCCACGGCCGCGCTCACCTGCGGCCCCCGGGGCGTCTGCAGGACCAGCAGCCCCCCGCGGTAGCCGCCGACGCGGCAGGCCCCGTCGAGCAGGGCCTGGCCGAGCGCCTCGAGCGAGTCGCCCCGGAACACGCGCTGGTCCACTTCGACCACTTGCTCGAGCAGCACGGCGTAGCGGCGCACCTGCTCGAGCTGCCGGCCGCGGGCGAGCACGGCCCCGACCGCATACGCCAGGCGCCGTGCACGGTGCAGCTCGGTCTGGCTGAAGTCGGAGGGAGCCAGGCGGCCGAGCAGCAGCAGCCCCAGCCGCTCGCCCTCGTGGATCATCGGCAGCGTGGCCCACGAGCGCAGCGGCAGCGCCAGCGGCGGCAGCCCCCCGGACTCGGTGTCCGAGACGACCGTCGGCTGGGGGTCGTCGGCCAGCGCGGGCAGCCGGGGATCGGACAGGACCGTGCCCACGAGTGGCTCGGCCTGCTGCCCGAGCGCGGCGACCACGCGAAACACGCCGCCGGGCTCGATCGCGGTCAGGATCGTGGTGTCGACCTCGATCGCCCGTGAGGCCTGCTTGACCGCCTCGGCGAGAGCGGCCTCGGTCGCCGCGGGACGGTCGATCGCCTCGACCATCTCGCGCATCTCCTCGGCTTCGACCCGGCGCTCGCGCTCGTCCTCGATGGTCAGCGACGGGTCGACCCAGCGACGCTCGCGCGCGATCGCCTCGCGCAGGGCGTCCAGCACCGACTCGCGCAGCTCGGCGTCCCGGCCCGCCAGCCGGCTCTCGACCTCGCGCAGCAGACGCTTCACGTTCATGGGGTCCGCGGGGACGCGCGACGGCGGCAGCCGGCGCACCCCCGTGGCGCGAGTGTACACCGCGCGTTCTACAATCGCCTGTGCCCGCCGAGCAAACGGCCCGGGAGCGGATCCTGTTCGTCTGCACGGCGAACCTCGACCGCAGCCCGACGGCCGAGGACCTGTACCGCGACGACCCGCGCTACGACGTGCGCTCGGCGGGAGTCGCGCCCTTCGCCGCCGTGCCCCTCACGCGTGACCTGCTGCTCTGGGCGGACCGCGTGTTCGTGATGAACGAGCGCGAGGACCACCAGCGCACCCTGATCCGCATCCGCTTCCCCGAGGTGGAGCGCCAGGTGACCGACCTCGACGTCCAGGACCTGTGGCACCGCGGCGACCCCGAGCTGGTCGCGCTGCTGCTCCGGCGGCTGCGCCCGCACCTCGGGCCGCCGCGCGAGGGCCGTTAGGCCCCATAATCGGGGCGGAGGGCTAGACCTAACTGGTAAGGCAGGAGCCTTGAAAGCTCCCGGGCCTCACGGCCCTTGGGGGTTCGAGTCCCCCGCCCTCCGCCAGCTTCCCGGGGTAACCCCGGCGCGCGTGTTGCCGCGGCTGCGACGCGCGCCCGCAAGAGACGCCTCCTCCATCCGACCGACTGTAGTAGACTGCCGCCCAACCATCGGGTCCTGATCCGTCCTCAGCCATGACTGTCGACACAACTGTTTCGAAGCAGCGTGCCCGCGCGGCTGCAGCTGTGGCCCGTCCCGTGTCGTCCGAAACCCCGTCTCGCCTCCGCTGCCGGCGAAGGCGAAACCAGCCATCCATGGCACTACAGGAGGTCAGGATTCGATGTCCGCTCGCTGCCTTCGCACGCTAATCTGTCTCTCCCTCCTGGCGTCCGCTCCGCCGCTGCTCGCCCAGCAGACCGGTTCGATCTCCGGAAAGGTGACGGCGACCGACGGCTCGCTGCTGCCGGGGGCGACCGTCGAGGCGCGCTCCGACGTCCTGCCCGGTCCCCGAACGACGGTGACCGGCGCCAGGGGTGAATACCGGCTGCCCGCCCTGCCCCCGGGCAGCTACACGGTCAAGTTCGAGCTCAGCGGCATGCAGTCCGTGACCCGCAAGGCCCAGGTCCAGCTCGCCCAGGACACGGTCGCCGACGTCGTCCTCGGCCCCGGCCTCACGGAGAACGTCACGGTGACCGCCGAGTCCTCGATCATCGACAAGGACTCCGCCACCGTGGCGAGCGCGCTCTCGAACGACCAGATCCTGGGCCTGCCGCTCGCCCAGGAGTACCGCGATCTCCAGAAGCTCATCCCCGGCGTGCAGTACTCGCAGGACACGGTCCGCGGTCCGAGCGCGGGCGGCAGCGGCCAGGACAACGTCTACCAGTTCGACGGCGTCAACGTGACCCTGCCGCAATACGGCACGCTCTCCGCCGAGCCGGCGTCCCACGACATCGCTCAGGTGACCGTGATCAAGGGCGGCGCCCGGGCGGTGGACTTCGACCGGGCGGGCGGCTTCTCGATCGACTCGGTCAGCAAGTCGGGCACCAGCCAGTACCACGGCGAGCTGAGCTACCAGTTCCAGACGAAGGGCATGACGGCGGGCTTGAACAGCGGCATCCAGTCCCGCTACGAGCAGGATCGCGACTGGCTCAACGGGAGCCTCGGGGGCCCGATTCTCAGGGACCGGCTCTACTTCTACGGCTCCTACTACCGCCCGACTCTGAGCAAGGCGAACCAGGCCAACCTCTACGGCACCCTTCCGGGCTACGACAGCACGCGCAACGAGGGTTTTGGCAAGCTGACCTTCACGCCGACGAGATCGATCCTGCTCAATGCCAGCTACCGGGACTCCAAGCGCGTCGAGACCGGTGCCCAGTTCGCGTCGAACGCCTCACCGACCACGGGAACAGGCTACGAGGCGCGCCTGAAGATCTTCACGGGCGACGGCTCGTGGGTCATCAGCACGAGGAGCCTGCTCACCTTCAAGTACACGCACTTCGCGAACCTCACGCAGGGGCGTCCCGACCACACGGCCGCCGTCAACGTCTCCACTGCCCCAGGCACGCAGCTCGACGTCAACAACCTCGACGCCCAGGGCCGGCTGACGGTCCCGGCGCCGGTGGCTGGGGACGCCGCATACAACGCGTTCGTGCAGCCCCTCATCGACCGCTACGGCTACGACCAGAACGGGGTGAGGGTCGGCGGCGGTATCGTGGGCTACGGCCTGCAGTTCGACAACGACGACTTCTACCGCGACGCGGCACAGATCGGCTACAACCTGACGCTCGGCACGAGCGTGATCCACGAGCTCCACGTCGGCTATCAGTGGCTCAAGGAATCGGAAGACCTGCTGCGGACCTCGAACGGCTGGGGCGAGCTCTCCGTGCCCGGGGGGCGGCTGGCGCCCGTCCAGGGGCAGAGGGCCTACTACACCGCGCGCATCCAGCAGCAGCTCGCCGGCCAGGACGCGTTCCTCCACTCGGAATCCCAGACCCACAACCTCGAGCTGAACGACACCATCAAGTGGCGCGACCTGACCTTCAACGTCGGCGCGCTGGTGAGCAAGGACACGCTCTACGGCCAGGGCCTGCGCAACGACTCCTCGACACTCTCCGGCTACGTGGCGGCTCCCGGGAACAAGTACACGATGTACGAGATCCCGTTCAGCAAGATGATCCAGCCCCGCCTCGGCCTGACCTGGGCGTACAACGGCAAGGACACCGTCTACGCGAGCTACGCGCGGTACAACCCCTCGGCCAGCTCGCTGCCCCGCGCCGCGTCGTGGGACCGCAACTTCATCGGGACCTTCGTCGACGTGAGCTTCGACCAGAACGGTGTCGCGTTCGCGGCGGTGCCCGTGGGCTCCTCGTCGGGCAAGCTGTTCGTGCCCGACATGACGCCGCGCCGGATCGACGAGTTCCTGGCCGGCACGGCCCGCCAGCTGGCCCCCCGCTGGACCGCCCGGCTCTACGGGCGCTATCGGAAGGGGAGCCACTTCTGGGAGGATACGAACAACACCGCGAGAGTCGACTACAACCCGCCGCCGGGGATCCCGCAGACGCCCTACATCCCCAACCTCACCGACCAGCGAAACCAGATCGGCAGCGGATCGACCTACGTCATCGCGGAGCTGGACGGCTCCTACACCAAGTACCTGGAGGCCACCGTGGAGTCGGAGTATCGGGGCGACAAGACCTTCGTCCGCGGCTCCTACACTTGGAGCCACTACTACGGCAACTTCGACCAGGACAACTCCACGGCGGCCAACGACGCGAACGTGTTCATCGGCTCGTCCTTCATCGGCGACGGCGCGGGCCGGCAGCTGTGGAACTTCAGGACCGGCGACCTCCGCGGCGACCGGCCCCACCTACTGAAGGTCTACGGCTACCGCCAGCTGCCCTGGAAGGCGAGCGTCGGCGCCTACTTCGTCGCCCAGTCCGGCCAGCCGTGGGAGACCTGGAGCTACGAGCCATACCGGAGCCTGACGTCGTCGACGAGCGATACCAGCCGGTACGCAGAGCCGGCCGGCACACACCGATCGGACGCCCACTGGCAGGTGGACCTCAACTACACGCAGAACTTCCGCTTGAAGGGGCGCCTCAACCTCCAGCTCGCGGGAGACCTGTTCAACGTGTTCGACAAGCAGACCGGGTACGACATCCAACCGGCCTTCCACAACTCGGCCTACGGGCAGCCGCGGACCTACTACGACCCGCGGCGCTTCCAGCTGGCGGCCCGACTGCAGTTCTGACACGGACGCAGCCACCGGCCAGTCTGAGGGCCCGGCGGGCAACCGCCGGGCCTTTTCTTGTGTGCGCCCAGCGTGGGCTTCAGCTTGGAGGTGAAAGTCCTCTCGTAAGCAGGCCATCGCAAGCGAAGCGAACCGCAACTGCGGAAGGGTGACCGACCGTGGGGAGGAAGCGGGGAGCAAAACCGCGGGCCGACGAACAGGAACCGGATACGAGGCGCTGGCGGGCGGGGTGAGCGGGCAGATGACCGCGAAGCCTCGATGGCCAAGACCCGAGGGCGTAGATCCGGCGGTCGTGCGGTGACGGCTGATGCTCGTACCTGGGGAGACCTCGCCTCACGCCTGAAAGGGCGACGCTGAGAACAGCGGAGCGAGGAGTCAGCCGAGGCCGTAGTAGCTGCCGGACTCGCGGGCAGCGAAGGGCCGAACGTGAAGGAGGGTGAGGCGCGCTCGAGCCTCGAAGGTGCGATGTCGCAGATGTCCAGGCAACTGGAGCTCCCGTTCATGGGCAGGGGTGAAGCCCCGAGAGGTGAACGGAGCGCGGAAGCGCCGACGGCGGCAAGGGGGAGCGAACGCCCAGGCAGCGACGGTGCGCCTCTGATGGAGAAGGTGCTGTCACGCCCGAACCTGAAGGCTGCACTGAAGCGAGTGAGAAAGAACAAGGGCAGTCCCGGTGTCGACGGGATGACGACGGAAGAACTGCTGCCGTACCTGTGGGCGAACTGGGCGCGGCTTCGCGAGGATCTGCTCGCGGGGACGTACCAGCCCTCACCGGTGAAGCGGCAGCAGATTCCCAAGAGCGGCGGCGGGGTGCGCGAGCTTGGCATTCCAACGGTGCTCGACCGACTCATCCAGCAGGCGCTCTTACAGGTCCTGCAGCCCGGTTTCGACGCGACGTTCTCGAAGCACAGCTACGGCTTCCGGCCCAGACGCAGCGCGCACGACGCGGTGATGGCGGCGAAGCGCTACGTCGAGGAGGGACGCCGCTTTGTGGTGGACGTGGACCTCGAGAAGTTCTTCGACCGTGTCAACCACGATGTGCTGATGGGACGGCTCGCGAAGAGGATTCCGGACCGCCGTGTCTTGGGACTGATCCGTCGCTATCTCGAAGCCGGCGTGATGGTGAACGGGGTAGTGATGGAGCGGGGCGAAGGCACACCGCAGGGTGGACCGCTCTCTCCGTTGCTCGCCAACGTGCTCCTCGACGAAGTGGACAAGGAACTGGAGAAGCGCGGTCACGCCTTTGTCCGGTACGCCGACGACTGCAACGTATACGTACGCAGCCGAAGGGCCGGGCGACGCACGATGGAGCTGCTACGGAGGCTCTTCGGGCGGCTGCGGCTCCGAGTCAACGAGACGAAGAGTGCGGTCGACCTGGTGTGGAACCGGAAGATCCTCGGCTACTCGTTCTGGGTGGCTGCGGGTCGAACGGTGAAGCTGCGGGTGGCGCGCAAGGCCCTTGACACGATGAAGGACCAAGTCCGCCTCATCACCCGGCGGTCTGGTGGACGGAGCCTGCGTCGGGTCATCGAAGAACTACAGCGCTACCTGCCGGGCTGGCGCAACTACTTCAGCCTAGCAGAAACGCCCGGCATCTTCGCCGACCTCGACCAGTGGATCCGCCATCGGCTACGCGCTCTACAGCTGAAGCAGTGGAAACGTGGGCGGACGGTCTACCGCGAATTGCGAGCCCGCGGTGCGTCCGAATACGTCGCCGCCCGTGTGGCGGCGAACACGCGCAGCTGGTGGAGGAACGCCAGCATGGGCCTTCACAGCGTGCTGACCACGTCGCACTTCGACGCGCTCGGTCTTCCGAGGCTGAGCGCATGACCTCAACTTCACGAACCGCCCGGTGCGGACCCGCATGCCGGGTGGTGTGGCAGGGGTGGCCGGGGTAACCCGGCCCCCCTATGCCGATCAGCGGATACCCTGGTCCCTGAACAGACGCTCTCGTGCGATGAGCGGCCGGGTCGTCGCGTCGGCCCGTTGGCGCGCCGCCTCGATCCGAGCGGCCTGGTCGGGCTCGTGGAGCAGCACGCTCACCTGCGCCCGCTTGAAGAGCGCCATCGCGTACCCCGGGTGCGATGGCGGGACGCGATCGAGGGCGTCTCGCGCCTCCACGAGGCGCCGCTCGGCGAGATACAGGACGCCCAGCTCGAGGTCGTGCCCGAAGGCGCCGCCCTGCAGCACCCGCGCCTTCTCGAATGCCTCTATGGCGAGCGGCGTTCTCTCCACGCTCATCGCCAGCTGGCCAAGCCGCACGAGCTCGGCGGCGCCGGGCGCGCACATGGCATACACCCTCTGGCGCAGCGCGAGCGCCTCCTCGAGGCGCCCCTGACGCTCGCGGACCTTCGCCAGGGCCTCGAGCGCGGGCAGGCGATCGGGCGACTCGGCCACGACCTGCTCGAGCAGCGGGACGGCCCGCTGCCAGGCCTTCCCCCGCGCGTAGTGCAGGGCGAGGTAGGTGCGGACGTCCTGCGAGCCGGGGGCGATCCGCGCCGCCTGCTCGAAGAGGTCCTGGGCCTGCTTCTCGTGCCCGAGCGCGGAGTGGGCGCTGGCCAGGCGCAGGGCGGCGTCGAGGTTCCGCGGATCCGCCACGCGCACCTTCTCCAGGAGCGGGATGACCTTCGCGTACTCCTCGTGGACGAAGAGGTACGACACCCGGTCCATGAGGTCGAAGAGGCGGGTCATGTCCGCGGGCCGGGGTGCGTCCTTGCGCACCGCGGGAGCGGCGCCGGCGCTAACGTAGCCGAGGCTCGCGAGCTTCTGGCGCTCGGCCTCGCCCAGGTCGTCGACGGGACGCTGTGCCTCGAGCGACGGGATCGGGTAGTCGCGCAGTGCCGTCCGGGCCGGTCGCGACAGCTCCACGGTGGCCGCGAGGTCGCGGGCCTCCGCCGGATCGGCCACGACGTCGTAGACCTCCGTGCGTCCGGCGAGAATCGCCTTCGTCCGACCTTCGACGGCCATCACCTGGGGCTGCCAGCCGTAGGCCAGGAACGGCTTCATCGCCTCGCCGAGCACGACCTCCTCGCCCGTGCCCCGGAGGCTGTCCGCTGCCCCGAGCCCGGCCCAGTCCAGGATCGTGTGGAAGACCCGCCGAGTGCTGACCGGCGAGTCGCTCACGCCCGGCGCGAGACCCGGCCCCACGAGCAGGAGCGGCACGTGCATCGTGGCCTGGTAGACGAGGTTCCCGTGCTGGGACTCGCCGTGCTCGCCGAGCCCTTCGCCGTGGTCGCCGACCACGACGATTGCGCTCGTCCCGCCGGAGCGCTGCTCGAACGCGTGCACGAGGCGTCCCAGCTGCTCGTCCATCGCAGCGACCTCGCCGAGGTAGGGGGCCTTCGGGTAGCGGCTGCGGAAGGGCTCGGGCGGGGTGTAGGGCGCGTGCGGGTCGAAGTAGTGGACCCAGACGAGCAGCGGCCGGCGTGGCTCGCGCTCGAGGTACGCGAGCGCCCGCTCCGTGGTCTCCCGGGCAGTCCTCTCGACCTGCCCGGCCGGCAGCTGGTCGTCGTAGAGATCGAAGCCGCGCGCGAGGCCAAATCGTCGCGCCAGCACGAAACTCGAGACGAACGCGGCCGTGGCGTAGCCGGCCTCGTGCAGCCGCCCGGCCAGGACGACCTGTCTCGAGGAGAGGTAGCGGGCGTTCTCGCGAACGCCGTGGCCGGCCGGATAGAGGCCCGTCATCAGGGAGCTGTGCGAGGGCAGGGTCTCGGGAACGGTCGCGTACGCCTGGCGGAAGAGCAAGCCTCGCGCCGCGAGCGCATCGAAGGCTGGGGTCTCGATTCCCTTCGCCTCGGGGCCGATCGAATCGGCGCGCGTCGTGTCGAGAGTCACGAGCAGAATCGACGGGCGAGTTGCCGGGGCTCCCGCCACACCCGATCCCGGCTTCTCGTGATTCCCGCAGGCAACGGCCAGCACGCCGGTGAGGGCGAGGGTCCGCAACGCCGCCGCACTGGAGCCGCGAGTCATCGCACCGATTCCGCCGAGGAACCTCCATCGCTAGTGTAGGAGCTTCCGCTCGCGGCCAGTGCAACTGCGGCCGCGAGTCGAGCAGCGTGGCGCGTCCGGTCGCCCGGCTGGCATTCGTGCTAGGCTTACCGCTCCGGGCCCTCCTCCAGACGGTTCCTTGAGGGGAAGATGCCTCGCGCGGAGAGGTGCTGGAGTGGCTGAACAGGGCAGATTGCTAATCTGTTGTAGGGGGTAAACCTCTACCGGGGGTTCGAATCCCCCCCTCTCCGCCAAGCTGCCGAGGCGCAGCAGGCAAGCCGGACGGCAGCAGCCCTCGCAACCAGGCGTCTCCCGGCCGGTCGGTGTCTGTCGACTGGGTCCGATGACACGCCCGATGACGCGGGAGCCCTGGCTTCATTGTCAGCGTCCGCGCCGCGGGTGCGTCAGTTGACGCCCAAGCCGACGGCGGGCAGTCGGCACAGCGCCGCCTGGCGACACGTTGCGACTCTGTGCCTGAAATGTGCCTGAACGCTTGACCCACGCGGACCGTCCCGCGTAGTCTCAGCGGCAGCCGCTCCCACGAAAGGGTCGCGCCATGCCCCCCTCCGTCGGCATGCGTTTCGGCCGCTACGAGCTGACGGCCCGCCTGGGCGCCGGTGGCATGGGTGAGGTCTGGCGCGCGCACGATCACGACCTGCACCGTGACGTGGCGGTTAAGTTCCTGCCCGAGCGCTTCGCCGCCGACGCCATACGCCTGGGCCGCTTCGCGCAGGAGGCGCGCGCCGCGTCGGGGCTCAACCACCCGAACATCATCACCATCCACGACATCGGGCAGAGCTCCGGCATGCCCTTCATCGTGATGGAGCTGGTCGAGGGGCACACGCTGCGCGACCTGCTGGAGCGGGAAGGCGCGTTCGCCTGCCGCCGGCTGCTCGACATCGGGATGCAGATCGCCGACGGCCTCGCCAAGGCCCACGCGGCGGGCATCGTGCACCGCGACCTCAAGCCCGAGAACGTGATGGTGACGAGCGACGGCTTCGTCAAGCTGCTCGACTTCGGCCTGGCGAAGCTGCGCGCCGACCCGTTGGCCGAGGGCGAGCGCTGGTTCGACTCGGGCAGCCCGACCTGGCCGGGCTCGCCCTCGCCGCAGACGGCCGTGGGGCTCGTGCTCGGGACGGCGGGCTACATGTCGCCGGAGCAGGCGCGCGGGCGCCCGGTGGACTTCCGCACCGACCAGTTCGCCCTGGGCGCCATCCTGTACGAGCTCGCGACCGGGCGCCAGGCGTTCCTGCGCGAGACGCCGGCCCAGACGCTGGCCGCGATCATCGAGGATGCGCCCGAGCCGATCGCGTCGCACAACCCGGCGTGCCCGGCGCCGCTACGCTGGCTGATCGAGGGCCGCTGCCTGGCGAAGGACCCCGCCGAGCGCTACGCCTCGACGCTCGACCTGGCGCGCGAGCTGCGGCAGCTGCGCGAGCACATCAGCGAGGCGGGCGCCACCACGCCGTCGCGCAGCGGCGGGCCGGCAGCGCTCGGAGCGCGCCGGCGCCGAGCCTGGCTGGCGGTGCTCGCGGCGGCCGGGCTCGTGGGCCTCGCGGCGTGGCTGGGACCGACGCTGGTCGGCCGGCTGCGGCGGGCCCTGGACCCGATTCCGTCGGAGAAGCGGATCGCCGTCCTGCCGTTCGAGCCGTCCTCCGCGAGCGACGAAGACCGGGCCACCGCGAACGGCGTCGTCTACCTCCTGACGGCCCGGCTGGCCCAGCTCGAGCCGTTCCAGCGGGAGCTGTGGGTGGAGCCCGCCAGCAACGTGCTGCAGGCGCGCATCCGCAGCGCGCAGCAGGCCGCCCGGGCCTTCAACGCCACGCTGGTCGTGACGGGGAGCGTCCAGCGCGTCTCGGGCCGGCTGCTGTTCACCGCGAACCTGGAGGATGCCCGCCGCAGCCGTACGCTGCGGGCCGCCACCGCGGAGCAGCCCGACCAGCTCGCGGACGAGATCGTCCGACAGCTCCGCCTCGAGCTGGGCCACGACGCGCGGGCCGCGCTGCAGGCCTCGACCACCGGTGTCGCGGAGGCGGCCACCCTCGTCGCGCAGGGCCTCGGCTACACGCCCTACGCGGAGGGCCGCAGCGCCCTCGAGCGCTACGAGCAGTCGCAGAGCCTCGAGCGCGCGATCGAGGCGTTCAACAGGGCGCTCGTCCACGACCCGCGCTACGCCCTCGCGCACGCGGGGCTCGGCGAGGCGTACTGGCGGCTCTATCGCAACGAGCGGCGGCCGGAGCTGGTCCCGCTCGCCGAGCGCCACTGCGCCCGCGCGCTCGAGCTCGACGACCTGCTGGCGCCCGCCTGGATCACCCTCGGCATCGTCCACCGCGGCACCGGCCACGCCGAGCAGGCGATCGGCGACTTCCGCAAGGCGCTCGACAGGGACCCCCGCAGCGCGGAAGGCTATCGCGAGCTGGCCTACGCCTACGAACGCCTCTCGCGCTGGGAGCAAGCCGAGGCGGCCTACCGCAAGGCGATCGAGCTGAGGCCCGAATCGTGGGCCGGCTACAACTACTTCGGCAGCTACCTCGCCTCGCGGGGCCGCTACCCGGAGGCCGAGGCGGCCTTCCGCTCGGGCCTGCAGCGGGCGCCCGACAACGCACGCCTGTGGATGAACCTGGGCGGCGTGCTCGCGCTCCAGGGCCGGCGCCCGGAGGCGGAGAGCGCGCTGCGCCGCTCGCTCGACCTGGGGCCCAGTGCCGCTGCCGCCTCGAACCTGGCGACGGTCCAGTTCACGGCCGGCCGCTACGCGGACGCCGCGCGCACGCTGGAGCAGGCGAGCGCGAGCACGCACGACTACCGGGTCTGGCGCAACCTCGGAGCGGCCCTCTACTGGGCTCCGGGCGAGCGGCCGAAGGCGGCAGCGGCATACCGCCACGCGATCGAGCTGGCCGAGCAGGAGCGGAAGGTCGACCCGAAGAACGGCCTTACGGTCGCGCACCTGGCGGACTGCCACGCCATGCTGGGCGAGGCCCGTGAGGCCCGAGCGCTGGCCGAGGAGGCGCTCGCCCTCGCACCGGCGGACGGCCAGCTGGCGGTCGTGGTGGCAGGCGTGCACGAGAGGCTCGGTGAGCGCCGTGCCGCGATCGACCGGCTGCTGACCGGGCTGCGGGAAGGCTACTCGCGGGCGATGGTCGAATCGGACCCGTTCTTCGCGGAGCTGCGGAAAGACCCGCGCTACGCGTCCGCGGCGGGGAAGCCGCCGAGCTGACCAAGGAGGCGGAGATGGACGGAGACACGAGGTTGGAGGGGAAGATCCCGCGTGCCGTGATCCGATGGCATCGGTACGGCTACCGGGCCGAACCGGGGTACCTCATCGTGGACGTCGCCCAAGGTGACCCTGCCGCGGCGCTCATCACGAACCGCACGAGATCCGAACGCTGCGCTGGGAGGACGCTGTCCGTCACATTCACCGGCAGGCCAACGCCGGTTGCGGTGTTTCTGATTCCAAAAGGCACCAGCTTTCCGCTCCCGAGCGAGGTCCCTTCGAAGCTGGACCCGGCCAGGCTGCTCGAGGGCGCGTACCAGCTCCCGGTCGATCAGTCCCTGTTGCTGATATTCGGCCGTGGGGCCTCAGGCGTGCTGGAATATCAGGCCCTGGTGGATGGCACCGACATCGAGGTCTCGGGCGGCTCGGGCCCGGGCATCATCATCGAGCCCTAGCAGCGAGCCGGACCACTACCGCGGCGGGCGATCGGACGCGTTGCGCCGCTCGCGGCGGCCGAGCAGGCTCGCGCGCGTGATCTTCTCGCTGCCGAAGCGCTCGGCCACGGCGTCGCGCAGCCGGTCGATCGGGGCGGTCGTCTTCGCCTGTGCGAACAGCTCGAGCTGCGGCTGCTCGTCTCCGAAGTGCGAGGTGTAGATCCCGACCAGCCGCACGCGCCGGCCGCGGTGCACCTCGCCGAACAGGGCCCAGGCCGTCTCGAACAGGGTCGAGCCCGAGTCGGTCGCCTCGCCCAGCGTCCGCGCGTGGGTGGTGGTGCGGAACTCCTCGTCGCGGTACTTGAGCGTGACCGTGCGCGCGCGCAGGCCGTGGCGGCGCAGGCGGGCCGCGACGGCGTCCGCCAGGTCGAGCAGCGTCGCGCGCAGCCGGCCCCGGTCGTTCGTGTCCTGGCCGTACGTGTGCTCCTGGCCGAGGCTCTTCGCCTCCCACGCCCCGGCGCTGACCGGCCGCTCGTCCTCGCCGCGTGCCAGCCGCTGCATGTCCTGGCCGTGGGTGCCCAGGCGCCGCTCGAGCCCCGCAGGGTCGAGCGCCGCGAGGTCGCCGATCGTCACGACCCCCAGCTTGGCCAGCTGCTCCTCCAGCTTCGGCCCCACGCCCCACAGCCGGCGCACCGGGAGCGGGGCGAGGAAGGCGGCCTCGCTGCCCGGAGGGACCACGACCAGGCCGTCCGGCTTCTGCATGTCGGACGCGATCTTCGCGACCAGCTTCGAGGCGGCGACGCCCACGGAGGCCGTGAGCTGCGTCTCGGCGCGGATCTCCTGCTTCAGCCGTCGCGCGATCGTCGGCCCGTCGCCCAGCGCCCGCGCGCTGCGCGTCACGTCCAGGAACGCCTCGTCGATCGAGACGGGCTCGACCAGGTCGCTGACGCGTCGCAGCACGGCCATGATGCGGTCGGACTCGTGCGCGTACTTCTCCATGTCGGGCGGCAGGTAGACGCCGTGGGGGCAGGCGCGCCACGCCTGCGAGATCGGCATCGCGCTGCCGACACCGAAGCGGCGCGCCTCGTAGGAGGCGGTCGAGACGACGCCCCGCCCCCGCCCGCCGCGGGGGTCCGCGCCCACGATCACCGGCTTGCCCTTCAGCTCGGGCCGGTCGCGCTGCTCGACAGCGGCGAAGAAGGCGTCCATGTCGAGGTGGAGGATCGTGCGCACGCGCGCTCCCGGACCCTCAGCGGGAAGGGTGATGGCCCGCGCCCGGCGGCGGCGGGTAGCCCGCGGGAGCGCGCAGCGCCTCGAGGCTCGCCAGCGCGTCGCCCGCGAGCTCGCGCGGCTGTCCCACCAGGCGCGCGGCGAGCGCCACCCGCGCCAGTTGCTCCAGCGTCTCCATGCGCTCCCACGCGCGCCACAGCGTCTCGCCGACCGTCAGCGCACCGTGGTTGGCGAGCAGCAGGGCGTGCGCGCGGCCGATCGCCTGCTCCACCTGCCGCGCGAGGTCGCCGGTCGAGGGCGTGCCGAAGGGCACGATCGGCACCGGGCCCAGCGTCACGACCGGCTCCGCCAGCAGGGGCCGGTCGAGCGCCACGCCGGCCACCGCGAAGCCGGTCGCCACGGGCGGGTGCGCGTGCACGACGGCGCGCACGTCCGGCCGCGCGCGGTACGCGGCGGCGTGCATCAGCACCTCGCTCGAGGCCCGCCCGCCGGCGGCGCGGCCGTCGAGGTCCGTCACCACGACGTCCTCCGCGCTCAGGTAGCCCTTGCAGGCGCCGGCCGGCGTCACCAGCAGCCGCTGGCCGTCGCGGACGGAGAGGTTGCCCTGGTTGCCGGCGATCAGCCCCATCGCGTACAGCCGCCGGCCGGCCTCGACGATCGCGGCGCGCAGGCCGGGCTCGTCGCTCACCCCGGCCTCAGGACGCGCGCGCCACCGCGGCGAGCGCCTTGTCGCGGCAGGCGGCCGAGCAGAACAGCTCCTCTTGCCCGGCGACGCGTGCCGCGACCGCGCGCGAGCGCGGGACGTAGGTCCGGCACACCCGGTCGAGCACGAGGTCCTCCACCTGCCGCGCCGCAGGCCCGGCGCGCGCCGCTCGCCGCTGCGTGGCGGGCGCGAACAGCCGTGCCAGCCCGCGCAGCACGATGCGGATGATCAGCAGCCACAGCAGCAGCTCGACCAGGAACACGATCCCGCGCATCACCGAGCCTTGGCGGCTCCCGCCACGCCGGCGGCCGCGCGGATGTCGAGGATGCGGCCGCGCAGCCGGGAGAGCTGCGGGTCGTCAGGGTGGCGCTTCAGCAGCTCCTCCCAGGTGTCGGCGGCTTCCGTCTGGCGTCCCATGTTGAGCAGCGCGACGCCGCGGTTGAACAGCGCGTTGCGGTGGCCGGGGTTCTTCTTCAGCACCGCGTCGAACTGCTCGAGGCCCTGCGCCGGGCGGCCCGAGTGCACGTAGCAGGCGCCGAGGTCGGTGCGCACGTCGGGGTTGTCGGGCGCGAGGCGCAGCGCCTCGCCGTACCAGCGGATCGCGTCGTCCCAGTTCTGGGCGTCCATCTGCATGTTGCCGAGCTCGACGCGCACGGAAGCGTCGTTCGGCTGGCGTGCCGCGAGCGACTCCAGCGCCCGCTGCTCGTCGGGATCGGGCGTGGGCCGGGCGGAGGCGGCCGCGGCATGAGCCGCGGTCTGCCCCGCGGGGGCGGCCGGGGCGCCCACCGCTGCTGGCCGCGGCATCGCCTCCCAGCCGGCGGCCATGTAGCCGAGCACGAAGCCGAACACGATGCCGGCGATGGTGAAGGCGAGGGTGTCTCGTCGCATCGTCCTGCGGGGGCCTCCCGAAGGGGAAGCATACTAGAATCACAGCGACGGAGCCTCCCCGGAGGTACACGTGATCAAGCTGAAGAAGGTGCTCCTGCCCACGGACTTCTCGGACAGCGCCCGCCACGCCCTCAGGTACGGCATGTCCTTCGCCAAGGAGTACGGGGCCGAGCTGGTCCTGCTGCACGTGGTCGAGAACCTGACGGTCGGCTACGCGAGCGACCTCTTCCCCGTGCCGATGGCCGAGGTCTTCCAGGAGATCTCGGGCTACGCCAAGACGGAGCTGGCCAAGCTCGGCGAGGAGGCGCGCTCGCGCGGCCTCACGGTGCGCGAGGAGGTCGTCCAGGGCAAGCCGTCCGCCGAGATCATCCGCTTCGCCAGCGAGAACGAGATCGACATGATCGTGCTGGGCACCCACGGCAAGGGCATGCTCGACCAGGCCCTGTTCGGCTCGACGACCGAGCGGGTCGTGCGCCGCTCGCCCTGCCCCGTGCTCACGGTGCGGCCGGCCGGGCACGAGTTCGTCGAAGGCGACGTCTGAGGGCGCCGGGAGCGCCTCAGCTCCAGGGCACCCCGCTCCAGCGCACGAGCATCGAGCCGACCGTGAAGCCGGCGCCGACGGCGGCGAGCAGCACGGTGTCGCCTGTCTTGAGCCGGCCCTCCGTCAGCGCGCTGGCGAGCGCGAGCGGGATCGTGGCCGCCGTCGTGTTGCCGTACTCGCGGATGTTCTTGACGACCTTCGCCTCCGGCAGCCCCATCCGGTGCTGCGCCGCCTCGATGATGCGGATGTTCGCCTGGTGCGCGACGAACAGGTCGACGTCCGTGCCGGTGAGGTCGTTGCGCAGCAGCAGCTGCTCGCTCGACTCGGCGAACTTGCGCACGGCGTACTTGAACACGTGCTGGCCCTGCTGCTTGATGTAGTGCAGCCGCTGCTCGACCGTCTCGTGCGTGGCGGGCCTCAGGCTGCCGCCCGCCGGCATGTTGAGGTAGCAGGCGCCCGAGCCGTCCACCTCGTGCGAGAAGTCGATGACACCGCTGCCGTCCTCGCGCGGCTCGAGGATCACGGCGCCCGCGGCGTCTCCGAAGAGGACGCAGGTCGCGCGGTCCTGGAAGTCGAGGATCGACGTCATCACGTCCGCGCCGATCACCATCACCTTCCGGTGGGCGCCCGTCCGCACGAACTGCGCGCCGACGGTGAGCGCGTAGAGGAACCCCGAGCAGGCGGCCGAGACGTCGAAGCCCCACGCCCGCTTCGCGCCGACCCGATCCTGCACCAGGCAGGCCGTGGCCGGGAACAGCATGTCCGGCGTGACGGTCGCGACGATGATCAGCTCCAGCTCGTCGGCCGCCATTCCCCGCCGGCGCAGCGCGTCCTGGGCGGCGAGGGCCGCGATCACGCTGGTGGGCGTGCCGGGCTCGACGACGTGCCGCCGCTCGATCCCGGTGCGGGTGCGGATCCACTCGTCCGAGGTGTCGACGAACTTCTCGAGGTCGGCGTTCGTCATCACCCGCTCCGGGACGTGCGTCCCGAGCGCGGTGATCGCGGCCCGTCGCTGGCTCATGCGGCCCTCGTCCTCCGTTTCGCCGCCATCACGACACCATCGCCACGGCGGGGGGAATCCAGGTATTAGAGCCAGAGGCCACCGTGAGGTCAAGCAAACCGACCAGCTGCCACGTCCGGCTCGCCCGCCGGCCCGGCCCTCGCGCACGTATACTCTTTCGAATCCAGATGAGTGACTCTCGGGAGGGCGAGCGGCTCGACGTGCTGCGCCTGATGGAGGAGCAGGCGCCGTTCAACCGGTTGCTGGGGCTGAAGGGCGAGAGCCTGGAGCCGGGCCACGCCGTGATCGTGCTGCCCGTGCGCGGGGACTTCGTCGGCGATCCGCACCGCCCGGCGCTGCACGGCGGTGTCGTCTCGTCGCTGATCGACACCGCGGGCGGGGCGGCGGCCTGGTCCGCGCTGGGGCCGGGGGAGTCGGTCTCCACCGTCGACCTGCGCGTCGACTACCTCGAGCCGGCGGGTCTCGCCGGGCCGCTGCGGGCCGACGCGGCGCTGCTGCGCAAGGGAAACCGCGTGTGCCACGTGCGCGTGAGCGTCACGCAGGACGGGGTGCTGGTCGCCGAGGGATCCGCGGTCTACAACATCCACCGCAGGAGGCCCGAGGCGTGAGCCGCATTCCGTTGCCGGTGGTCCGGAACGCTCCGGAGCTGGTCGAGTGCACGTCGTGCGGCCGCTGCTGCACCTACGTCGGCATCGCTATCAACCCGCCCAGCCGCCACCGCTGGGCCACCGACATCCTGTGGTACCTCTACCACGAGGACGTCTCCGTCTACCGCGACGGCGTCGGCGAGTGGTCGGTGCACTTCGAGACGCGCTGCCGCAACCTCGGCCTCGACCTGCGCTGCGGCGTCTACCGCGAACGGCCGCACATCTGCCGCGGCTTCGACAACCGCAGCTGCGAGGTGAACCAGCCGGCGGCGGGCGCGCTCAGCTTCCACGAGCCGCGCGCGTTCCTCGACTGGCTGCGTGCCGAGCGGCCGAGGGTGTACGCGAGGATCGAGACGCGCCACGTGCCGGGCTCGCTGCGCGGAGGCGAGCCCGTGCGCAGCGAGCAGCAGGTCAGGCGCCGGGCGGTGGCGCGGAAGGCGAGGATCCGGGGATGAGCGACGCCAAGCCCCTCGTGGGCGTGCTGATGGGCAGCAAGTCGGACTGGGACACGATGAAGGCCGCGAGCGACACGCTGGCGCGCTTCGGCGTGGCTCACGAGTGCCGCGTGCTCTCGGCGCACCGCACGCCGGCCGCCACCATCGCCTACGTCCAGGCGGCCGAGCAGCGCGGCATCGAGGTGCTGATCGCCGCCGCCGGCGGCGCCGCGCACCTGGCGGGGGTGGTCGCCGCCCACACCGTCGTCCCGGTGCTCGGCGTGCCGATGGAGAGCGCCTCGCTCAAGGGCCTGGACTCCCTGCTCTCGACCGTGCAGATGCCGGGCGGCGTCCCCGTGGGCACGCTCGCGATCGGCAAGCCGGGGGCCACGAACGCGGCCCTGCTCGCGATCGCCATACTCGCGAACCAGCGGCCCGAGCTGCGGCAGAAGCTGCGCGCGTTCCGCGAGGAGCAGGCGGCCAGGGTGCTGGCCGAGACCTTGCCCTAGGCGACGAGCCCCGTGCGGGTCCTGGTCGTCGGCGGCACGCGCTTCCTCGGCCACGAGCTCGCCTGGCGCCTGCTGGCCGGCGGCCGGCAGGTGACCCTGTTCAACCGCGGCAGGCGGCCCGATGCGTTCGGCAGCCGCGTCGAGCGGCTGCGCGGCGACCGCACGACGGCCGACTTCGCGCGCCTGCTCGCAGGACGCAGCTTCGACGCGGCCGTGGACTTCGCGGCCTACGACGGGGCCGACGGGCGCCAGGCGGCCGAGCTGCTCGGGGGACGCGTCGGTCACTACGTCGCGATCAGCAGCGGGCAGGTCTACCTGGTGCGCGAGGGCCGACCGAGCCCCGCCCGCGAGTCTGACTACGACGGCCCGCTCATGCCCAAGCCGAAGGACCCTTTCGAGAAGGGCCAGTGGGACTACGGGATGGGCAAGCGCGCGCTTGAGGACGCCTTGGCCGCGGCCTGGGAGCGCTCGCGCTTCCCGGTCACGCGCCTGCGGATCCCGATGGTGAACGGGCCGCGCGACCACTTCCGTCGTATCGAGCGCTACCTGTGGCGGATGCTGGACGGCGGTCCGCTGCTCGTCCCCGGCGACGGGACGCGGCGCGTGCGCCACGTGTACTCGGGGTCGGTGGCGCGTGCGATCGTCGGCCTGCTCGGCCGCAGCGACACCTTCGGCCAGGCGTACAACCTCGCGCAGGACGAGGCCCCGACGCTGAGGGAGCTGCTGACGACGCTCGCCGGTGTGCTGGGCGCCCCGCCCCGGCTCGTGGACGTTCCGGAGGAGCGCCTGCTCGGCGCCGGCCTCGACCTGCGCGAGCTGTCGCCCTTCTCCTCTCGCTGGATGTCGTTCCTCGATCCCGCGCGCGCGAAGGCGGAGCTCGGGTTCGTCCACGAGCCGCTGCCGTCTTACCTCGGCGCCATCGTGACCGCGTTTCTCGCCCACCCGCCGAAGGACCCGCCGCCGGGCTACGAACGGCGGGACGACGAGCGGCGGCTGGCAGCCGGGGAGCCGGCGAGCCCTCCGGCTCGTTGACGCCGCGCAGCGCGCGGAGGACGATCAGCGCGCCATGAGACACGCTACGCGCCTGCTTGCGATCTCTCTCACCCCGCTCGCGCTCGTCTTCGCGCTCGCGAGCGGTACCGACCTCGTCCCGGACGCCGCCGCCTCCAGCGCTCCCGGGCCGGCCACGGCGGGGGCGTCGGCCCTCACCGTCTACGTCGGCACCTACACGGACGCCGGCAGCCGCGGGATCTATCGCTTCACGCTCGACACCGCGACCGGGGCGGCGAGCGCGCCGGTGCTCGCGGGCGAGGCGAAGAACCCCTCCTTCCTGGCGCTGCACCCGAGCGGGCGCTTCCTCTACGCGGTCGACGAGACGGACAGCTTCGACAGGAAGAAGACGGGCGCGGTGAGCGCGTTCGCGGTCGACCCGAAGACGGGCGACCTGACACTGCTCAACCAGCAGGCATCCGAGGGCGGCGACCCCTGCCACCTGGTCGTGGACCGGGCCGGGAGAAACGTGCTGGTCGCGAACTACGGGGGCGGCACGGTCGCGGTGCTGCCGATCGGCGCCGACGGCCGGCTCGCGAAGGCATCTTCCGTCCAGGCGCACAGAGGCAGCGGCCCGAACAAGGACCGCCAGGAGAAGCCGCACGCACACGGCATCTACCTGGACGCGAGCGAGCGCCACGCCCTGGCGCCGGACCTCGGCGCGGACCGGGTGTTCGTGTACCGCTTCGACGCAGGCCGTGGCACGCTCGAGCCGCAGGGCGCTGCGCCGCTCGAGCCGGGCTCGGGTCCGCGCCACCTGGCCTTCGATCCCGCCGGGCGCCACGTCTACGTGATCGACGAGCTCGCATCGACCATCACGGCCTTCGGCTACGACGCCGCGAAGGGCGCGCTGCAGACGCTGCAGACCGTATCGACCCTGCCCCCGGGCTTCAGCGCGGCGAACACCGCCGCCGAGGTCGCGCTCACGCCGGACGGGCGCTGGCTGTACGGCTCGAACCGTGGCCACGACAGCCTTGCCCTGTTCTCGGTGGCCGCGGCCAGCGGACGGCTGACCCCGGCCGGCCAGTTCCCGGCGGGCGGCCGCGAGCCGCGTCACTTCGCGATCGACCCGTCGGGCCGCTTCATGCTGGTCGCCCACCAGGCCTCCGACTCGATCACCGTCTTCCGCCTGGACGGCGCGAGCGGCCGGCTCTCCGCGGTCGGCGCGCCGATCTCGCTGTCGAAGCCGGTCTGCGTGTTGCCCGTGGCGCCTGCCCGCTAGGCCCATGCCGACGGGCCTCGACCGCACTCTCGTCTGGGGGTTGGCTGCCGCGCTGATCGTCGGCGCCCTGGTGGGGATCGAGCGCGAGAAGAGCAAGGCGGTCTCGGGCAACGTGGGCATCGGCGGCGTGCGCACGTTCATCCTGTTCGCCCTGTCGGGCGCCGTGGGCGCGTGGCTCGCCCAAACGCTGCACAGCGCGTGGGTGTTCGTCGCCACGGTGGCCGCCGTGGCCGCGCTGACGGTCGCCGGCTACCTGACCCAGGCGCGCTTGAAGCCGAACGCGGTCGGGCTCACGACGGAGACGGCCGCCGTCGCGGTCTGCCTGCTCGGCGGCGCCTGCACGGCCGGCTACCCGCAGCTGGCGCTGGCGCTGGGGATCGCGGTCTCGGGTGTCCTCGCCTACAAGGAGCCGATGCACGGCCTGGTGGCGAGGCTCGGGGCCGACGACATCTCGGCCGGCATCAAGCTGCTGGCCGCGACCTTCATCGTGCTGCCGCTGCTGCCGAACGACCCGGTCGACCCGTGGGGCGCCATCCGCCCGCAGTCGCTGTGGACGGTGGTCGTGCTGATCGCGGCGCTGTCGCTGGTGGGCTACCTCGCGACCCGCGCCCTGGGGCCGAGCCGGGGCAGCGCCATCACCGGCCTCAGCGGCGGGCTCGCCTCCTCGACCGCACTGACCCTCGCCTTCGCCAGGCGCAGCCGCGAGGAAGACGGCGTCATCGGCGGCGCGCTCGCCGCGGGCGTGCTGCTGGCGTGGACGGTGATGAACGCGCGGATCGTGGTGATCGCGACGTTCGTCCATCGGCCGCTGCTCGCGCCGCTGCTCGTCCCCTTCGGCGCCATGACGCTGGTGACGCTCGTGGCGGTGGGCTTGCTGCTGCGCCGCACCTGGTCCGTGCAGGAGAAGCCGCAGGCCGCCGTCGCCCTGCGCAACCCGTTCAGCCTGCGCTCGGCGATCGAGTTCGGCCTGCTGTTCGCGGGCGTGCTGCTGCTGGTGGCGATCGTACGCGAGCACTTCCCGGGGCACGGCTACTACCTGGTGGCCGCGCTCGCCGGGCTGACCGACGTCGACGCGATCACGTTGTCGATGGCGAAGCTGGCGCGCGAGGGGGGCACGGACGCGGCGACGGCGGTGGGCACGCTGGTCACTGCCGCCCTCGCCAACACCCTGGTCAAGTGCGGCATCGTCCTCGCGCTCGCCAGCTCCGCATTGCGCCGACCGGTGGCCCTGGTGACGCTGCTGGTCCTGGTCGCCGGCGTCGTGTCGCTGCTCCTGCGCTAGGCCAAGAGTCCCGCTTTCGACCCCCGGCCACCCTCGACTCCAGCCTCGGCCTGATCCTCGTGCTTCAGTCGGCGCGTCTCGACAGCGGGGGACTCCGAGCCTCGCCGACCCGTAGCTGCCGTAGTAGCCAGCCGAGAGGGGTGTCGATGGACACGTCCAGCCGCCTGGATGTCCTGGCGGGGACTGAGCTGGTCCGGCCGAGAGAATCGGCCCTGGGCCAGGAAGCCCCGAAGAAGGCCCTGAACCGGAAGCGTGCGCGCACTCGCAGGCTGATCTGGGGCGGGCTGGGTGTCGCGCTGGTCGCGGGCCTCAGCTCGTCAACGTGACCCAGCGCACCCGCGAGATCGGGCTGCGCAAGGCGCTCGGGGCCACGCGGCGCGACGTGGCCCTGTCGGCCTGTGGCCCGCTCTCAAGGCGGCCCGACAGGATCCGATCGAGGCGCTGCGCTACGAGTGAGACCG
The DNA here is from genome assembly GCA_963831755.1 of uncultured Acidobacteriota bacterium. Lineage (GTDB taxonomy): Bacteria > Acidobacteriota > Vicinamibacteria > Fen-336 > Fen-336 > DATBSL01. The sequence continues at coordinate 745,892 of CAWHRC010000009.1, read as the reverse complement.
TGCCGCCGTCCCTGACTTCCGCCGCGCCGTGACAGCCTGATCCTCGGCCCGGCCCACACCCCCGCGCGGATCAAGCTGCCTATCGGTCGCCGGTGGGCACCATCTTGCCTTCTGGGGACCGCCGTTCTAGCGCTGCGGTCCGAACCTCTCGCCGAAGAAGTCCCCCGCGTGCCAGGACGGGCGGCGCGTGTCGCCGGCCACGGCGTAGCCGGTCAGGAAGGCCGCCTGAGAGAGCTTCACGGACGATTCGAAGTCGAAGGGTTGACTCATGTCGTCGTCGGGCCGGTGGGCTCGAGCCCATTTCTGCTCCAGAGCCCCGGGATCCACGCCTGCATCCCAGCTCTTGTCCCCGTAGACGAGCCATACGACCGGTATGCCCTTCCGGGCGAACGAGGCTTGATCGCTGAACCGGATCAGGACCTTGCTGTCGTCGTCGGGAAGAGTCGCCTCGAGGCCCAGGGTGCGTGCCGCTTCCTGCACGGCGGCCCGGAGACTCGAATGCCGGGCTCCCCAGCCGGCCACATCCCGCAGGCGCCAGAAGACGGCCAGACCGTCGAGGTTGACGTCCGCGACGATGTCGTGGAGCGGAACCGGAGGGTGTTCCACGAAGTAGCTCGAGCCCAGCGACCCCGGCTCCTCGGCGGTCGTGGCCAGGAAGACGATCGATCGTCGGGTGCGCGGGGCAAGCGAGGCGAAGGCTCGCGCGACGACCAGCATGCCCGCGACGCCCGAAGCGTTGTCCCGGGCGCCGTTGTAGATCGCGTCGCCGCCGACCGGCTCTCCGATGCCGAGATGGTCGAGATGTGCGCTGTAGACGACGTACTCGCCCCCGACCTTCGCGTCGGAGCCGCGCAGCACTCCCACGACGTTCGGGCTGTCGAGCGTGGACCGCTCGGTGCGCTGGCCCACGGACAGCTCACGAGTGGTGGCGAAGCTGTGAGGCTTGCCGGCTTTGACATCGGCGCGAGCCTCCCGCCACCGGGCAAGCTCACCGTCGAAGAGCGTCGTGACCCCGCTGCCGCTCAGGTGGGCCAGATACGGCGTCCGCATCTCGCCCGCGCCCGCCAATGCCATCGTGCCCTGCCCCGCGCCCGCGACAGTGGCATCCCAGCCCGAGCTCTCCTCCGGAAGGCTGAGCTGAAGGATGCCCACGGCGCCGTGCCGGGCGGCCGTCTCGCGCTTGAGGGCCGGATCACCGAAGAAGGCGCCGGGTGCGTCGGCGAAGGACGCGGGAGCCCCCCCGACGTAGGCCACGATCTTGCCGGCGACGTCGATCCCCGCGTAGTCGTCGTAGTGCTCCTCGGGCGCGGTCACGCCGTATCCGACGAAGGCGACGGGCGCCCGCAGGGCGGTGTCCGGGCCGGCGGGGTCGACGAACATCACGAAGTCCGATCCGTAGGCGAGCGGCCGGTCCTGCCCCTCCGCGTGCAGGACGAGCGAGCAGTCCGCTGCTTGGGGCCGGGTTCTGGTCAAACGCACCGACTGGAAGTACGTGCCCTCGTCGCCGGCAGGTTCGAGCCCCAACCCCTCGAACTGCGTCGCCACGTAGAGAGCGGCCAGCCGATGACCGCGTGCCCCCGTCCCGCGTCCTTCCAGGAGGTCGTCGGCGAGAAAGCGCATGTGCGCCCGGATCAGCTCCGGCTGGATCTGGCCGAGAGCCCTCTCGACGGCCGGGGCTCTCGATGTCGACGGTCGCCCCCCGGCGTGAGCGCCCATGGCCGCGACAACCGCGAGCGCGGCCGCGGTGCCCGCGGGTGTCCTCACCAGAGAGGCGCCATGTTCTCGACGGACATCTCGAGGGAGGTGCTGAGAGTCACCGACAAAGTCTGACAGCCACTTGCAGGCTCAGCAAGGTCGCCGAGCGGGAGCGGGCCGTACCTGCCTCCAAGGCCTCCAACGCAGAGTCCCGCGCTCTCTTGGGGAGAGGCAGCGGGAGGTGCGCCTTTCGATTCTGCGGTCGCCCCGCCGGGGAGCTCGCGCCACCTCGCCAACCATCTGGCGGGGGCGTACGCGGAGGTTGTCTCTGCCCGTTCCTTCGCTCAGAATCCGCCGGTGCTGCGGCGCTGGCTGTTCGTCTTCTTCCTCGTCTCGGGCTTCTGCAGCCTCGTACTCGAAGTCGTCTGGCTGCGACTGGCCATGGCGAGCTTCGGGGTCACGACCGCGCTGACGTCGATCGTGCTCTCCGTCTTCATGGGTGGCCTCGCTCTCGGCAGCTGGGGTGCCGGGAGGATCGCCCGGCGGCTCTCGGACAGCCCCGCGACCTACGCCCTGCGGCTGTACGGCGTCGCGGAGCTCGTGATCGCGTCGGGTGCGATCATCGTTCCCGCACTGTTGGAGCGGGGACGCTCGCTGGTGGCCGTCTCGAACGCAAGCGGCTGGGGCTCGGGCGCCTATCACGCGTGGGCCGGGCTCGTCGTCGCCCTGGCGATGCTCCCCTTCTGCGCGGCGATGGGAGCCACCTTCCCCCTTGCGACCGCGGTGCTGGGCAGGCTCGGGGAGGCCTTCCGCTCCCGCTCGTTCAGCTACCTGTACGTGGCGAATACGGTCGGCGCCACCGCCGGGGCACTGGCCTCGGCCTTCGTTCTGATCGAGATCCTGGGCTTCCGGCACACGCTCGGGCTGGTCGCCCTTCTGGATGCGTCGCTTTCGGTCACGGCCCTCGCGCTCAGCGTCACGCCGGCCACGTCGGCGGCACTCTCGAGCGCTGGCGCTGATGGCCGCGCTCCCTCGCCGGCCCCTTCGGCTCCCGCCCCCCCGCCTGAGTCCGCGCGGGGAGCGCTCGCCGTTCTGTTCCTGACGGGGCTCACCAGCATGGGGATGGAGGTCGTCTGGCTGCGCCAGCTTACGCCCTACCTCGGCAACATGGTCTACACCTTCGCGATCGTGCTGGGTGGATACCTCACCGCCACGTTCACGGGAGCGCTCCTCTACCGTCGCTGGGCCTCGCAGGGCGGCGACTCCGGCGTGACGCCGCTGGCGCCGGCCGTCTGGGCAGTCGTGGTCGCGCTGGCCATGCTCCCCATCGCAGCGGCCGATCCTCGGCTTCCCCTGGTCGCCGGTCTCCTGCCGGGCACGGCGCGAGTCCTGCTCGGGCTCCTGGGATTCTGCGGGGCGTTGGGCTTTGTGACGCCGTTCGTGACCGATCGCTGGTCCCACGGGGAGCCACGGCGCGTGGGCAGCGCGTATGCCGTGAACGTGCTCGGGTGCATCGCCGGTCCGCTCGTCGCCGGGTTCGTCCTGCTCCCGCGGCTGGGCGAGATCGCCTCGCTGACCGTGCTGGCCCTGCCGCTGCTTCTGCTCGGCATCACAGGGACGGTGCTGACGCCGGCCGTCCGGCGCAGCGGGATCGCCTGGAGCGCCCTCGCCACGGCAGCGCTCGCGCTGGCGCTGTTTGCCGGGCGTAGCTTCGAGAGCGAGGTGCCGGACGCGATCGTCCGGCGCGACGCCACCGCCACGGTCGTCGTCAGCGGCCGCGGCTTCGAGCGGCGCATCCTCGTCAACGGGATTGGAATGACCTACCTCACGCCGATCACGAAGATGATGGCGCACCTGCCGCTGGCTCAGTCGAGCCACCGCCCGGAGAGCGCGCTCGTGGTGTGCTTCGGGATGGGCACCAGCTACCGCTCGGCGCTCTCCTGGGGCATCCCGACCACCGCGGTCGAGCTGGTGCCGAGCGTGCCGACGTTCTTCGGTGAGTTTCACGCCGACGCCGCGGCGATCCTCGCCGCACCGCTGGGGCGCATCGTCGTGGACGACGGTCGCCGCTTTCTCGAGCGCACCACGAACAGTTACAGCGCGATCGTGGTCGATCCGCCGCCGCCGCTGTCGGCCGCCGGGTCGAGCCTGCTCAACTCCCGGGAGTTCTTCCAGGCGATCCGTCGCCGCCTCGCGCCGGGGGGGATCGTGCAACACTGGATTCCGGCGGCGGATCCGCTGGTGGTCGCCGCCATCCTGCGCGCGCTCAGCGAAACCTTCCCCCACGTGCGCGTCTTCACCTCGGCCAAGGGCCGGGGCCTCCACGTCCTGGCGAGCGTCGACGGCCTGCCCGCTGTGACTGCGGCTGAGCTGGCCGGCCGTCTCCCGTCCCGGGCGGCCGCCGACCTCGTCGAGTGGAATCCCGGCTCCACCGCAGAAAGACAGTTCGCTCGCGTTCTCGGCCGCGAGATGCGGCTCGCGACGCTGCTGCGGGGGGACGTGGCGGCCTTGACGGACGACCGACCCGTGAACGAGTACTTCGTCCTGCGAGAGACCCTTCACGGCTTCTGACGGGCGCGGAGCGTTCGGCTAGGCTGCAGCCCGTGGCGGCCCGGTCAAGCGACCCGGAGAAGAAGGGCACGGACCGCGCCATTCCTGCTGATGAGGATCGACGATCTCGCCCGTCAGCGACTCGCCCCTTCCCGCCTGCTACACCGTGTCCACCCGAAGCTGCAGTCCTTCGAGCTCGCCGCTGCCGTGGGCGACGAGCCGACAGGTGGCCAGAGCCAGTCCCCAATACTTGCCCTGCCACGTGCCTTCCCACGTGCCACGACCCGGAACCTCGATCCGGTAGGTGCCCCAGATGGACCCTCGAACGACGCGTCGAGGTTCATGTTCATCGAGACCCTGATCAGCCCCGAAACCCGCCCGTCGGACGTCCTGTCGATGAAGCCGGTGAGGACCCTGTCCCTCACCCTCGTGCGCGCGTCGACGCACCAGGGCGGCATCAGCGAGGGTGACGACTCGCCACCGTCCGGGCAGGGGGGCCGCGGGAACGCGGCTCGACCCTGATGGGCTCGCTGCCGCCACGGATCCAATGGGGTGACAAATGTCACCCCATTCCGCTATCCTTTCCTCATGAAGACCGTGACCATCCGGGATCTGCGCACGCGCCCGAAGCAGGTGCGCCAGGCACTCCAGCAGGAGCGCGAGGCGGTGCTCACGGCCAACGGGCGGCCCGTGGCTGTCCTCATCCCCGTGGATGCAGGAAACGTCGACGAGACGCTCGAGACTCTGCGCCGAGCGCGGGGGCTCGAAGCCGTTCGCGCGATCCGGCGTCGGAGCCACGAGCGGGGCCCCGGACCGCTCTCGACCGCGGACATCGACGCCATCATCGCGCGCGTGCGCCGGGGCCGGGCCGCCCGGAGCTCCCCGCGCGGATGAGGATCGTTCTCGACACCAACGTGCTGGTCGCGGGGCTCCTTTCCGCGACCGGTCCGCCAGCGTGGATACTCGACGCCATCCTCGCCGGGGAGCTGGAGCTCGTGCTCGACGCGGCCATCCGACGGGAGTACGAGGAGGTGCTCCGGCGCCCGGAGTTCCGGTTCGCCGCGGCGAACCTCGATGCCCTCCTGGCCGCGATCGATCACGTCGCGTTCCTGGTTACGGCCGCCCCGCCCCTGCCGGAGCCGCCCCCCGATGCCGATGACGAGCCCTTCCTCTCCGTGGCCCTGGACAGCGGGAGCGTGCTGGTGACGGGGAACGTCAGGCACTTCCCGGCACGAGCGCGGCGAGGTGCCCTCGTGCGGACTCCCCGCGAGTTCATTGATGGGATGCGCCGGCGGACCTGAGGTGTGATCGTCGAGCTGACGTGCACGACGGCGAGCCTGCCCCGTTTGTGCGCCGCCACGACGGAGCCGGCAAGCTCCGCCAGCGACAGCCTCGCGTAGTCGAGTTGGCCGTCGGGGCCTCCCAGGAGGTCCGGGACGGGCGTCGCCGCACGCTCAGGGAATGCCGCGGCCGGCCGTACCCTGCGGGTGGCGTGCGAAGGCCTCGGCGAGGGCACACCCGGCTTCGAGCCCGCGGAACCCGTGCATCCGCTCGTGGTGGGCATAGAACTCACCGGGGTCCTGGCTCGCGTGGGCGAAGCAGGCCTGCCGTTTGCGTGGCTCGACCGCGGAGATGTCCACGTAGTGCGTGGGCGCGAACTCCTGCGTCTGCGCACCCGTCATGGCCTCCGTGTAGAAGAGGGCGTACCGCTTGCCTGAGGCGAGCCAGGCGTCGTAGACGAGCAGGGACAGGGCGCGGTGGTCCCGGTGCGTGTCGATCGGCCAGTGGGTGATCACGAGGTCGGGGCGCTCTTCGTCCAGGAGCGCACGCAGGTCCCCGTAGCGCTCCGCCGAGACCTCCGTCGCGCCGTCCACCTGAGCGGCGAAACGCGGCCGGGCTTTCAGGATCGCGCAGGCCGCGATCGATTCCGCGGTCCGTATCGCCGCCGCTTCCGCGTGAGTCTTGCCGGAGATCCCCGCCTCCCCGCGCGTCAGGTAGAGGGCCACGACCTCGTGACCCTCGTCAGCCAGGCGCGCCATCGTGCCGCCGGCGATGCTCTCGGGATCGTCGGGATGGGCGCCCGCCACCACGACCTTGAGCCTCGTGCCCGTGGCCGCCCGCGCGAGAGGCAGACCCGCTACCGCGGCGACAGCGCCGACGCCGCTTGCGGCCAGGACTTGACGGCGCTTCACAGGCTACCCTCCCGGAGATCGAAGCCGGCACCGCCATCAACCGTGTACCGCATGGAAACCTGCCTCCTGCTGGACTTGCGGCCCCGAGGATAGCAGCGGGGGGCCGGCGTCAACACCGTTTGGAAAGGAACGCCCGGCGCGAGCTCGCCGCCACTACCTCCGGCAATCGTCGCTGGAGCTGAACGAGACGGCGTACCTGCCGGGCCACGAGGACAACCATTCGTTCTTCCGCGCCTTCCAGCAATGGGAGGAGACGTCCCCCGGCGAATGGCGGGCCGGACACGGCGCGCCGGCACCGCCGTGTCGGCCGGTGCCCGAGGACGCGCCTGAGAGGAAAGGGCCACATGAAGAAAGGGCCACATGAAGAAAGGAGCATGGGAAAAGAGCGGTCTCAAGGTGTCGGCGATCGGGCTCGGCTGCATGGGGACGAGCTTCGGCTACGGTCCGGCCGCGGACAAGATTCCGCGATCGGGTGGTGATCGCCACGAAGTTCGGCTGGAACATCGACGCGAACACGGGCCAGCAGCAGCCCGGCCTCAATAGCCGTCGAGCTGTGACCGCAGGGCGTCGACGAACCCCTGTACATACTCGTTGAACGGAACCAGGACGCCGCCAGGTTCGGCTGGCGGCGTCACGGCATCGTCGTCTCGATCGCCACCGCCGGTGATCTCCTTCAGTGGCATCCGCACGTCCACGCGCTCACGACCGACGGGGGCAAGGCGGCGGATGGCTCGTGGCAGCCCCTGCCGCAGTGGGACGGCGAGCTGCTGATCGGCCGAGACGGCTCCTGATGTCCGCCGGACTTCGTATGCTCTCCATGCCGGCTACTTGACGGCCAGGACGTCGACTTTCTCGATGGAGGGCGGGGACGAGAGGAGCTCGGCCGCTCTCGCCATCAGCGCCGCTGCCACCCGGCCGGTCAGGTGTGCCTGCCGGCCCGCGTCGTCGGGGAAGGCGTCGAAGATGCCGTAGGTCGACGGCCCCAGGCGGAGGGCATACCACGCGAGCGTGGCCGGCTCCTCCTGGACGACGGCCAGACCGCCTCGGAGGAAGCTCTCCACCTCCGCCTCTTTGCCGGGCTTAGCCTCGAGGCGCACGAACAGACCCACCTTCACCATGACTGTTCTCCCTTCATCGCCCCCCGCCCGCTCCGGATCGGTCGACGAACCCAACGAGATCCGACAGGTCGCGCCCGGCCGCGTCCGGCGGCGCCCCCAGCTCCTCCGCAGGAAGGTCCGCCCGGTTCACCCAGAATGTCGGATAGCCGAAGGCTCGCGCGCCCGCGGCGTCCCAACCGGCATGGGCCACGAAGAGGATCTCCTCGCGACGGAGCCCTAGGGCCTCGGTCCCCAGCGCATACGCGCGTGGATCCGGCTTGTAGGACCTGGCCCGATCCGTGCTGACGACGTGGTCGAAGCGGGCCTTCAGTCTCGACCTTTCGAGGTTGGCCTCCAGCATCCGCGGTGTGAAGTTCGAGAGAAAGGAGAGCCGCAGGCCCGACTTTGTGAGCGCGTCGAGCGCGGGCTCGACGTCCGGCCACGGGGCGAGCTCGAGGAACGTGCTCATCAGCGCGGCACGCTTGTCCGAATCCAGCTCCAGCTTCAGTTTCCGAGCTGCGAATACCAGGGCGTCGTCGCTCACCTGCCAGAAATCCACGTAGCGTCGGGAGAGGACCCGGAGCCAGGCGTATTCGAACTGCCGCAGGCGCCACTCGTCGCTCAGGGCGGCACCCCGCCCGGGAAACAGCGCCTCAGCTCGTGAGACGACGGCCGCGGGGCTGAAGATGGGGAAGGCATCGAAGGCGATCGCCTTCAGCCGGAGAGGGGCGCTCGCCGCGCCCGCCCGGCGGCGCTGGGCCTCCGCGAGCCGATCGGCGCTCGCGCCCGCGGCGCGGAGCGCTTGCGCGGCGAGCCCGGCGGCACCCAGGCCCACGAACGTGCGGCGGCTGGCGGGAATAGCCAGGTCCTCTTCTGCCCCCGCAAGGACCTATCGCCGGACGTGGGGCCGGTATTCCGCCGATCGGCGGGAGGTGGGCTTCAGGATGCGGACGTCGAAGATCGCCCCGATCGAGCCCCCTTGGCCGCTGCCACTGTTGCAGTCACGAATCGGAATCGCTTCCTTCTACGAGCCGTAGGTGTTCACGCTGATCGGCGAAAGGGGACGGGGGATCGTTCCCTGCCACCAACTATGCTAGCGGATCCCGGCTTGGAATGTCAATTTCATTAGCTCGATAAATACCTGAAGAATCAGTCGGTTAGGCGGCGGACCTCGTGCTAGCCTCCCGGGCCGGGGGATCGCTCGATGACCACACACGCCATCCAGCAGGCGGAGCCACGTCGTCTCCTCGCTCGCCTTCTGGACACGCCGAACCTCCCACAAGTCATCCGCGGTCTCGATCCCAGGGTGCTGCACCAGCTGGTCCGGCACTGCGGGCTCGAGGAGTGCGGGGAGATCGTCGCGCTCGCCACGACGGAGCAGCTGACGCGGGTCTTCGACGACGACCTCTGGGGAAACGACGCTGCCGGCGCCGAAGAGCAGTTCGACGCGGACCGCTTCGGCCTGTGGCTCGAGGTGCTGGTCCAAGTCGGAGCGGATGTCGCGGCCGGAAAGCTCGCTGCAATGGACTTCGAGTTCGTGACCGCGGCTCTCAGTCGGCACCTTCTCGTTCTGGATCAGGAAATGCTGATGCCCGGGCGAGCAGTCGAGATGGGCTGGACCGACGACGATCCTCAAACGGAGGGTCTGACGGAACAGGCGCTCGAGACGAGCGCGAGCCACGAGCTGAGCGGGTACACGGTCGTCGCGCGGCGTGGTGAGTCGTGGGACGCGCTCCTGTCCGTGCTGGCGAGCCTCGACCACGACCATCACGCGCTCTTCGCGAGCCTGATGAAGCGGTGCTGCCAGATCTCGACCGAGTACATCGTCGACAACGGCGGCCTCTACGAGGTGCTGACCGCAGCCGAGCAGATCATGGACGACATCGCCGGCGCTCGAGAGGAGCGACGGGACGCGGAGGGACACGTCACGCCTCCGCAGGCGGCGGCCTTCCTGAAGCTGGCTCGCAGCCGTCGCCAGGACGCGCCAGCGGCACCGGACCCGGTGACCGCCAGCTACTTCCGCAACCTCGAGCAGCAGGCCGGGGCCCGCGCGGATCGTCGGGTGCTACCGTCCGTGGCTGGCGCGCCCGCCAGAGCCCTCGAGCGAGAGGTGGCGGAGTTCCTTGCGAGCGCCGACGCCTGCATCCTGAACGAGCCACGTCGCCTCCTCGGGCCGGGGCCCGCAACCAACGTGGATCACCTCTCGGGCATCCGGGCGCAGCTGTCGTTCGTTCAGGAACACGACGGCGGCGCCTACGAAAGACGGACCGAGGAGCTCGCGTACCTGGCCAACGTGCTGGTCGCCGGATGCTCCTTTCGGTCCCGAAGGTTCCGAGCCGTCGAGGCAGCCGATGCGGTCCTGGCGACGTGCAATCTCGGGCTCGAGCACCGGGCGGGCTCGATGCGGGAAGCGTTGCCGCCCGATCTCCTGCTGGCGCGCGACCTCGTGGGCATCTTCCGCGACGGATGGCGCATCCTCCACGAGGACGTTGCTCTGTTCACGGCCGGCCGCCTCGTCGACGTCCTGGCGGGTCTGGCCTGCAGCGATCGACAGGTGCAACGGCAGATTGTGGAGCTGTGCGGCCGCCTGCGGACCCAGGTGGCCGCCGGGACGCCCTGGCGCGAGCGTGACAACCTCGACGTCCTCGCCATTCTCGATCAGCCGTCGTGGGCCGTCCTCTTGAACCTGGTCGACGAGTGCCCTGTCGTGCCGAGGGATGCCGTCGTGGCGCCCGGCCGCCCGGCACTCCGAGTCAGCACGGAGTTCGAGTTCATCTCGGAATACCGTCAGATCGAATGGGTCGCCGGCTTTCTGGACTCTCTTCCCGGGTGTCTGGCCGTAACATAGCGACGCCATCAGCCACATGGATTTCCCGCTGGTAGACGGGGAAACGATCGGTCCCGACGACGACCCCGTCATCCGCGCCGCCACGGGCTGGCTCGGTGAGCAGGGCCAGTGTCTGGCGCTTCGACAGGCAGATGAGCGCTGAGTCCGGAACCCGACGAGCAGCGACGCGCGCTCGGTGGAGCCCGCCCGCTTGATGCGAGAATGACCGCGTGGCCATTCCGGGATTCATGGCGAGGCAGCTGGGGCGGCCGTCAGGGTGGTTCGGGCGGCACGTGATGGGCCGCTTCCTGAACCGGAAGACGGCGGCCCACAACGAGATGGTGCGGCAGGAGCTGGCGGTCGTTCCCGGCGATCGGGTGCTGGAGGTTGGCTTCGGAGGAGCGGCCCTGCTCGAACGGCTCTCGGCTGAGGTGTCACCTGGCATCGTCGCTGGAGTCGAGCTCTCGGACGAAATGCTGGAGCAGGCGAAGAGGCGGCTGCACGAGGCGATCGCCGCGGGCAGCGTGGTTCTCGAGCACGGGAGCGTCGAGGCTCTGCCGTTTGGTGATGCCGAGTTCGACAAGGCATGCTCGGTCAACACCACCTACTTCTGGCGGGATCTGGCCGGGGGCCTGTCGGAGTTACGCCGGGTCCTCCGCCCGGGCGGGCGGCTCGTGCTCGGTTTCGTGTCGCCCGATGACATCCGGCGCGATGGCCTCGACCGCCATGGGTTCGCTCACCACTCACCGGAGCAGCTCACAGAGGCCCTTGGGGTGTCGTCGTTCGCGGTCGGTCACCTGCGTTCGGGATGCGACTCGCGGGGAACCTTCTACGTGATGACGGCGGAGCGTGACGGACCTGGAGGAGGGGATGGCGGTAGTCGGCATTGACCACGTACAGCTCGCCATGCCTGCAGGAGAGGAGTCGAGGGCCAGGCGCTTCTACGCAGGTCTCCTCGGTGTGCCGGAGGTACCCAAACCGGCGCATCTCGCTGCGCGCGGCGGGGCGTGGTTCGAGGACGGCGGTGTGAAGATCCACCTGGGTGTCGATCCTGTGTTTCGGCCGGCGCAGAAGGCTCACCCGGGCCTCCTGGTGACGGACTTGACCGGGTTGCTCGCGGAGCTCCGGGCAGCCGGGCACGACGTGACGGAAGGCGAACCTCTGGACGGCTACGCGCACGCCTACGTGAACGATCCTTTCGGGAATCGGCTGGAGCTGCTGGAGAGGCAGGGGTAGAAATGTTAGCCGGATGACGAGGCGCCAGCTCGGTGCGGCCGTCGCGACTCTCGCTGGCCCGCCTCTGATCCGATCGAGCGTCCCTGACGATCCCCGCGGCCGAACACAGCCCGCGAATCCGGTCTTTCAGCGCCGGTCGACCGCGACTATCGGCGGTAGCCGCTGCGGACCTTCAGCTCGCCCGTACCGCGCTTGAGGCGCACCTTGAGCGAATGCCAGCCGGCCTCCTTCACGCCGCGCGGTGTGTATCGCAGGACGTAACGGTTCTGCATCGTGGCGAGGATGCGCTGAAAGGCAACGGGGAGATCGCCTTCCTCTGCCCCGATGACCGTGCCACCGGTAATGTCGGCCAGCTCCTCCAGGAAGCCGCCGCGCGTGGGACGACTCCGGCCGCGCTTGGACTCGGGCTGGCCCTGGACGTCGGGCATGGTCACGATCCCGTAGGCCACCGCCTCCAGCTCGCGCGCCGCTTCGAGGACCCGCTGCTGTTCGAGCCAGCTGAGGCTGTTCCGGCCGTCCGAAAACACGAGGAGCATCGGGCGGCCACGACCGGTCGTCGAGCGCAGCAGGCCCGCAAGCACGGCGTCGTTGAGGGCGGTCGCGCCGCCCGAGGTCAGCTCCTCAACCGCGGCACGGAGGCGCTCGTGATCGTAGCGGTCCGGGGGCAGGGCGTACACACGATGCGAGAAGGCGAGCACCGAGGCGGCATCCTCCGGCGCGAGGCCCGCAATGAACGAGCTGGCGGCGCTCTTCAGGCTCCGGAGCCGTTGCCCCGCGACACTCGAGCTCGTGTCCAGGACGAGCACGACCTGGAGCGCCCGTTCGCTGCCCGTGACCAGTTCGACGTCCTGGACGACGCCGTCGTCCTTCACCTCGAAGTCGGCCGCGGTGAGACCGCTGACGAGCTGGCCGTCGCGTCCGACGGAAACGTCGAGCCTGACGGCTTCGACGCTGGCACGGAACTCGGGTGGTTGTCCCCCTCCGTCACCCCCGAGAACGCCCGCTGCGAGGGCGGCCGAGCAGAGGATGCCGGTCATGGGAGCTTCACTCTGCCGTAGAGCGCCGCGCGGGCGGGGACGAAGCGACGCATCGAGCCCTGCAGGAACTCGGCCCACGGGTCGTCGACACCGTAGGGCGTCGTCGGCAGGTCGGCCATCAGCTGCGCGGCGCCCTGCCGTTCGCCGGACGCCAGGAGGGCACTGGCGAGCGCCATCCGCGCGGACTGCGAGCGGGGCGCGACGGTCCAGGCAGCACGTGCGTGCTCGAGGGCCCCCTGGGCGTCGTTGCGAGTCTCGGCCAGGCGGCCGAGCAGCAGGTGAGCCAGCGCCACCTGGTTCGTGTCGCGCGAGCTCGTGACCACCAAAGCCAGCTCGCGTTCGGCCTCGTCCAGCCTGCCGCGCTCGGCGAGCGCACGGCCGAGACGGAGGTGAACCTCGGGGTCTGCCGGCAACTCCTTCGCCAGCCCACGGAGCAGCCGCTCCGTCTCGCGCACGACGTCTCCCTGTTTCAGGGAATGGCCGTTGCCCGGACGCGGTCGGGCGGGCTGCGGCCTGTCGAAGGCGATCGGGATGCCATCGCAGTCGTCGCCGCCGAATGGTTTGCCCTCCGGTGCGTAGCACAAGGTGGCCATCGCCTCGGTGGCCCTCGCCGCGGAGAGCAGCAACGCGGCGTCGTTCGGGAATCGAAGAAGGCCGAGCTGGCCGAGCTGGCGGGCGCTGGACAATGAGCCGTCGCCGAGCAGGAGCACGTTGACCGCGAGCACCCACTCCCGCACGAAGGCGTCGTCCTGGGCATCCTGCGGAAGATGCCACAGGAGCCAGCCGGCGATGGCGCGGTGGATGGCCGCGCGCTCGTGATCGCCCCGCAGCAGCGACGCCGTCGCCACGTCGGTATGGAGCAGAGCTGCGGCTTTCAGGACCGCAGCACAGTCGCGAGGCGAGGTCGCGATGAGGCACGCACCCAGACCGGCCGCGGGCCGGGACGTCGCGCCCAGTGTGGCCGACACGTGGACCCTGGGTTCCCCGACTCGAGGTGCCGCCACGCCCCTCGCCCGGACCTTGTCAGCGGGCCGGGAGCGGGTCGCCTCTAGCTCGCGTTCCAGCGCGTCGTCGGAGCGCGAAAGGCTGGTAGCTCCTCGCGCACCCTGCGAGGAACCCGGGCTCGGGACGTACCAGTCCACGGACGGCCTCGCCACTTCGTTCTTGTCGTCCAGCCGGACGACGGTGTTGGCGGTGGGCGGAGGCATCGCGGCCAGCGCGGCGGCCATCCGTGCCAGGTCGAGATTCCATTGGGCAGCCTGCGAGACGAGCGCACGTCCTTCTGCCGAGTCCGCGGGATCGTTTCGGCGATAGCGCTCGACGACGTCACGGTAGGTCCTGACGACCTCGCCGCCGTCGAGCCGGACCTCGCCGGCTCGCGCCGCCCCCGGCAGCCCGAACGAAACAGGTGCGAACTCCGGCACGGCCGCTGGCGATGTCACGCGGCCTCCTGCCGGGTCTGGCGGGGCCGCCGGGTTTGCCGGTGAGCTCGCGGTGGCCGTTGCGCCGGCCGGCGCGGTCGGCGCTTGTGGCTCCGCCGGCTCCACGGACGCCAGGTAGCCGCGCCGCGCTCGGACCTCCACCCCCGGCCGGCTGACCTTGACCTCGAGCCTCCGCCATTTCCCGTCGGGCGCGCTGCCCGGGACGTAGCCCAACAGGTAGTAGGCTTCCGACTCGTCGATCGCCCGTGCCAGCGATCCCGCCACGTCGTTGTTGGAGACGAGGGCGCCGCCGGTCTCGGCGGCCATGTGCGCCGCGCCCGCGAAGCCGACGCCGCCCTCGTTCATCGCGGTCCCGATACCCCTCGGGTCGATGAAGTAGAGGGCGGTGTTCGTCCGGTGCGCCACGTCGATGGCTTGCTCCGCCTGCTTCAAGTCGACGTCTCGAGGGAACCCCTCGGTGAACACGAAGACCGGCTTGCGGCCGCGCTCCGAGGCGTGCCCGCGGGAGAAGCCCTCGATCGAAGAGACCACCGCGCGGGCCCGCGCACGCCACGCAGCGAGGCCTCCTGCCTCTCACGCTCGACGCTATGGCGTTGGGATCGGCGTTGGGGCCGACGATACTCCCGCCCCCTCCGTAGCCGGCGTTCGCCCCCGGTAGCGCGAGGCAGCGAACGGCATTCAGGGCCCGCAGCAGCGCCGCACGCCCCGTGGCGATGCGCGCTTCGACGGGCTGCACCCTGCCGCTCGTGGTGAAGAGGCTCACCTCGTCGCGCGGGTCTGCCTTCTCTTCGATCCAGCTCCGGATCGCATTGACGCCGGTGATGCACTGGAAGCCGCTCAGATCATCCACGACCAACGCGAGAGTGCGGCCCGGAGTCGGTTCGAGCCCTTCTCCTGGGGCGGCCGAGGCGGCCGACGGGGACGCCCTCAGGTCTCGTGCTTCGAACGCCACGACTTCTTGCGGGCGGCCATCCTCGAGGACCGTGAAGTCGCCCTGGCGCAGCCCTCTCATCGGCCGGCCGGCCCCGTCGAGGACGGCGACGTCGACCGTGATGATGTCGGTGTGGGCTGGGAACGAGTGCACCGAGCGGTCTTGGGCAAGGGCGTCGGCCTGGAGAAGCCACCCGAGCGCACACGACGAGAGGAACGCGAGCTGTCGTCTCGGCATGGGGCGGCGGCCGCGCTTTCTAGCCACGGTGTTCACCGCCGCGGTTGAGCTGTGAGACAGGGCGGTGCGCGGGGGCACGAGCTGGCGTATCTCGGTACGGATCAGCTCTGACACAGATGGGCCGTCGCTGCAGCGTACCGGGCAGTCCGGGAGCCGTCGTCAACGCGGTTCCGCAGGAGCGCGCGCTCGCGCAGGGCCGTGCGTCCTGCTCTGCCACGTCGTCTACGCCGCAGTCGAGGCCAGGGGCGGTTTCCGGAGCCAGGAAGGCTGCCCCCGTGGTAGTCGCCACCGGGTGTAGGCGAGCGGACGGCGGCCGGACGCGAGCTGCAAACCAGACGGCGAGCAGCACTAGCGTCGCCGTGGCAGCGAGTCCGAACGGTCGCCAAGCGACCGCGCGCCGGTGCGCCGAAAGCGCGAGCTGTCGCTCGCGCGCGAGGCGGTTAGCGAGCGCGGCCTCGAACCCGGGCGACACACCCTCGCTCGGCAGGTCCTTGACGGCCGTTCGGAGCGCGACGAGGAGCGACCATCGGGACCGACAGGCGGCACAGCTGCGCAGGTGCCGTTCGAGCCGTGCTGCCTCCGCTGGCTCGAGCTCGCCGTCAAGAAGCGCACTGAGTTGGGCGCGGACGCACTCGGTTTCCATCTTCAACGCCCCCCGTCAGCAGCGAGCGGCAGGAGCCGCTCGGCCAGAGCCGCCCGCGCGTTGTGCAGTCGCGAGCGGACCGTTCCTACTGGCACTTCGAGCAGCTCTGCCATCTCCTCGTACGAGAGGCCCTCGATCTCGCGCAGCTGGATTGCCTCCCTGTGGTGTGGGGCGAGCGCCTCGATGGCGCTCCGCACCGCATCCTGCAGGATCCTCGTCTCGAGCGTGGCCTCCAGCCCGGGGCTGCCGTCCGGCAGCGTTCGTAGAGGCTCGCTCTCGACCTCACGGTCGAGGCCAGGCGGGCGAGAGGCCGCCGCCCGCCGCCGTTCGCGGCAGACGTTCACAGCGACACCGAGAATCCAGGTACGAAGCCGCGAGCGCCCTTCGAAGCGGGCGAGACGGCGGTAGACGAGGATGAGGACGTCCTGCGTGACGTCCTCGGCCTCATCTCGCAGAGCGCCGAGGCGGGCCCTGACGAACCGGTAGACGGAGTCGCGATGGCGCACGACGATCTCGTCGAAAGCACCCTGGTCGCCTTCTCTGAAGCGGCGTACGAGTTCCGCATCCGACTCTTCGCCCACCGGGTGGCAGTCTGGGCTCAGTGCTGCTCGAAGTCGAGATTGACGGGCTGCTTCGGCAAGGAAATGGCGCTGGTCACGGGCGTGTTCAGGCCGACGGGGTCCACCTTCACTCCGTCAAGCCAGACCTCGCCGGCTCCGTGCAGCAGGATGCCGATGTTGACGGTGGTCGCCTGCGGTCCGACGTCGAGAACGACCTCGTAGCTCTTCCAGTCCGCCGTCCCCTTGATCGGCCGGCTTTGCATGTTGTCGAAGGCGAGCGGCCGAGACGGATCGGGCCCGTCGATGCGCATCCACAGCCCGGCCCAGCTCGTCACATCCGCGGACTTCACGGCTGCGGACAGGCGCAACCGCTTGCCCCGGTACGCGTCGGCGGCGAAGGTCTGCATGAGCGTGCCGAAGGTGCGCGCTTCGGGCGTCTTCGCCCTGATGAAGGCGCATGGGCCGCCCGTGCGTCCTCCCTTCGGATCGACGGACATCACGTAGTCGTCCGGGTTCGGGCCGGCCTGGTACCAACCCTTCGGCGGGTACTGTGCGTGCGCGGGCACGACTCCGACGCTCGCCACTGCGAGTAGCACGGCCCCCATTCGGGTCGCAGGTCCGTTCCTCATCGCTACATCCTTTCGACGCCCAGCGGGGCCCAGCGGTGCAGCTGTGGCCGCCACCTTGCCAGCTACCTTCTCGAAGCGCAGATCGTCGATCCAGACCGGCCGCCGCCAGCCAGCAGTACGCGCCCCCTCGAGGGGCCTTCGTCTGCTGAGTGGCAGGTGGGGGCCTGTGAGTTCACTCGCCCCGGTCGTTAGTGCGCCGTTCGCCCGGCGCGCCCGGCGCTTCACAAGACTTCACGTGCGGCGCGCCGACCGGTGAGACCTTCCGCGGACCTCCGGCGTCGCAAGGACGGGGGCCTTCACCGAAAGCAGGAGGACGTCACGATGCGTCGCATGGTTCTATTCGTCGTCGTCGCCGCCCTGGCCGCCGGAAGTGCAGCGTGGGCCGCACCCAGGTCCCACTCGATCCACGTAACCCTGGAGACGCCCACGGTCGTGAGCGGAAAGAGCCTCCCGGCGGGCGACTACCGCCTGTCCTGGGTCGGAGACACCTCGAAGGTCAACGTCACCTTCAAGCGGGATGCGAAGGTCGTGGCGCAGGCGAACGCGACGCTCGAGGACCGCGCTCAGCGCGTTCCCGAGCAGGAGCTGATCTCACGGATGCTCAAGGACGGCGAGCGGGCCCTGGAAGAGGTGCGGCTCCGGAACCAGAAGACCGCCCTGGTCTTCTCCGTTTCCTGATTCGCGGCTCCTCGAGGAGATGGCGCGGCGCGTGAGAAGACGCTGCCGGTCGTCGCGCAGCGGATGGCGTCGGGTGGTCAGCTCGCGGCGGCCCGGCTGATCACCCGATCCCCTATCGTTCGACCTGGGCCGCGGACGGCGGTGCCGGTGAAAGCCTGGTAGAGCGGAAGGGGCGACTTGACGGAGCCCGCCGCTCGTGTGAAACTGAATGAACGTTCATTCAGTCGCTCATAGGCACCGCATGGCGCGACCCCGGACGGCGGACAAGCGGCGGCGCATCCTCGACGCGGCGGTCCACGTCTTCGCCCGCAGGGGCTACTTCGCCGCGCGCGTCTCGGACATCGCGAAGAAGGCGAAGGTGGCGGACGGCACCATCTACCTCTACTTCCGCAACAAGGAGGACATCCTGGTGCGCCTCTTCGACGAGGTGATGTCCGAGCACGTGGAGGAGGCGCGCGCGGCGGTCCGCGCGCTCCCCTCGGCCCCGGAGCGCCTGCTGGCCGTGGCCGAGCGCCACCTCGCCGTCCTCGGCGAGAACCGCGACCTGGCGGCGGTGTTTCAGGTGGAGCTGCGCCAGTCGACCCGCTTCATGGAGCGCTTCACCGCCTCCTGGCTGCGCGACTACTTCGCGCTGCTCGACGAGGTGATGGAGCGAGGTCAGCGGGACGGCAGCCTGCGCGCCGACATCAACCGGACGCTCGCCGCCAAGATGCTGTTCGGGGCCCTCGACGAGACGGTCACGTCGTGGCTCCTCGCCGAAAAGCCGTACCCCCTGAAGGACCTCGCCGCCCCCGTCGTGGACCTCTTCCTGAGAGGGGCGGGCCGGGACCATCGGACGATTGTGAAGGGAGACGAGCATGGCCACAGACGCCATTGACCCCATCGTCGCCGCCAAGGGCGGCAGCTTCCTGGTCGAGGATCGCACTCCCGACGAGGTGTTCACGCCCGAGGACCTCTCCGAGGAGCAGGTCATGATCGGCCGGACCGCAGACGACTTCATGGTCCAGGAGCTCGTCCCGCGGCTGCCGGAGTTGCTGAAGCTCGACTACGAGCTGAACCGCGAGCTGCTGCGCAAGGCCGGGGAGCTGGGCCTGCTCGGGGTCGAGATCCCGGAGGAGTACGGCGGACTGGGCCTCGACAAGGTCTCGGGCTGCCTGGTCGCGGAGAAGGCGGGGCGCGACGGCAGCTTCGCCACCACCTTCGCGGTCCAAGTCGGGATCGGCACGCTGCCCATCGTCTACTTCGGCACCGAGGCACAGAAGAAGAAGTACCTGCCGAAGCTCGCGTCGGGCGAGTGGGTGAGCTCCTACTCGCTCTCCGAGGCCTCCTCGGCCAGCGACGCCATGAACGCCAAGGCGCGGGCCGTCGTCTCCGCCGACGGGAAGAGCTGGATCCTGAACGGCGAGAAGATGTGGCTGAGCAACGCCGGCTTCGCCGACGTCTACATCACCTTCGCCAAGGTGGACGGCGAGCACTTCACGGCCTTCATCGTCGAGAAGGGGCTGCCCGGGGTGAGCCTGGGCGCCGAGGAGAAGAAGACCGGCATCAAGGGCAGCAGCACGCGGCCCCTCATCCTGACCGACGCCGTGATCCCGAGGGAGAACCTGCTGGGCGAGATCGGGAAGGGCCACAAGATCGCCTTCAACATCCTCAACGTCGGGCGCTTCAAGCTCGGGGCCATGGTCACCGGGGGCGCGAAGCTGACCCTCGCGGTGGCCGCCGGGTACGGCAACTCCCGCACCGCGTTCGGGAAGCCCATCACGAGCTTCGGGCTCGTCAAGCACAAGATCGGGCAGATGGCCATCCTCACGTACGTCTCCGAGTCGATGGTCTACCGCACCGCCGGCATGATCGACCGCAACCTCGCCGGCGTGGGCGTCAACGACCCCGAGACCGCTCTGAAGCGGATCGAGGAGTACGACGCCGAGTGCTCCATGCTCAAGGTGTGGTGCTCCGAGATGTGCGACTACGTGGTCGACGAGACCGTCCAGATCTTCGGGGGCGCGGGGTTCGTCGAGGACTACCCCGCCGAGCGCTACTGGCGCGACGCACGGGTGAACCGCATCTACGAGGGCACGAACGAGATCAACCGCCTGCTGGTGCCCGGGCGCCTCATCCGCCGGGCCCTGAAGGGCGAGCTCCCGATCTTCCAGAAAGCGATGGCGCTGCGGGACGAGCTCGCCGGCGGGCCATCTGGCGCGCCGCCCGCGGAGGGCTTCCTGGCCGCCGAGGCCGCCATGCTCGCCGGGGCCAAGAAGGTCGCCGTCATGTGCCTGGGGACGGCCGTGCAGAAGCGCGGCGAGGCGCTCAAGGACGAGCAGGAGGTCATGGGCCACTTCGCCGACATCGCCATGGCCACCTACGCCCTCGAGAGCGCGCTCCTGCGCACCCGGAAGCGCGCAGCGGCGCGCGGCGAGGACAAGACGCGGCTGCAGGAGGCAGCCGTGCGCTGCTACGCCCAGGACGCGATGGACGAGATCGAGGCCTCGGCCCGCAAGCTCCTGGCCGCGGTGGAGGAAGGCGAGGCGCTCCGCGCGCTGCTCACGGCCCTGAAGCGCCTGACGAAGCGCGAGGTGTGCAACACCGTCGCCCTGCGACGCCAGGTCGCCGACGCCGCCATCGAACAGGTCGGCTACCCGCTCGGGTAGCGTCCTCCAGGAAGGCCGCGGCGCCCGCGAGCGCCGGCACGGCACGACGCCCATCTCGACCTGCCGGCGACCGATGGACACGTACGGCCGCTCGGGACGGGGGGCTCCTGATCGACGCGCCCCGCGTCGGCACCCGGCGCCTGTCCCCTGCCAGGATCGGATAGGATCGACGCGCGGCAGCCGGCGCGAGTGTCGCGTGCGCGCACGAGGCCCGCCCGCACATGAAATGGGACGAGGCGTTGCCGATCGGCAACGGCCGGCTGGGCGGGATGGTGTTCGGCGACGAGCCGCTCGGCGACCTGACACTCCCGGCGACGAGTCGGCAACCCGGAACTCACACAGGAGATCTCAGTTGAAGCCCAACCACCTGGCGTTCACTCTCAGCTGGCTTCTGGCCTCGGCGGCGTTCGCAGAACAGCCGAGCAGCGCGCCCTATCGGGATCCGAACCTGCCGCCGCAGCGGCGCGCCCTGGATCTCGTGTCCCGCATGACGCTCGAGGAGAAGGTGCTCCAGATGCAGAGCACCGCTCCCGCGATCCCGCGTCTCGGCGTGCCCGCCTACAACTGGTGGAACGAGGCGCTGCACGGCGTCGCCCAGGGCCGTGCCACCGTCTTTCCGCAGGCCATCGGGCTCGCGGCCACCTGGGACACCGACTTGATGTACCGGGTGGCCGACGTCATCTCCACCGAAGCGCGGGCCAAGTACAACGACGCGCAGACGCGTCCCGCCCCTTCCGGCCCGGAGGCCCGCGCGACACTGCCCGGTCGCACGGCCGGCCTTACCTACTGGTCGCCCAACGTCAACATCTTCCGGGACCCCCGCTGGGGACGCGGCCAGGAGACCTACGGGGAGGATCCCTATCTGACCGGCCGCATGGCCGTCGCGTTCGTCACCGGCATGCAGGGAAACGACCCCCGCTACCTGAAGGTCGTCTCCACGCCGAAGCACTACGCGGTGCACAGCGGTCCGGAGCCCGAGCGGCACGCCTTCGACGCCAGGGTGAGCGAGTACGACCTCGTGAACACGTACCTGGCGGCCTTCCGGGCGGCGGTCGTCGAGGGCAAGGCCGACTCGATCATGTGCGTCTACAACTCCGTCGACGGAACGCCCGGCTGCGCGAGCGCCGACCTGCTCCAGAAGCGGCTGCGGGAGCAGTGGGGCTTCCAGGGCTACGTCGTCAGCGACTGCGGCGCGGTGAACGACATCTACCAGAATCACAAGTACACGCCCACCCTGGGCGGAGCGGCCGTGGCGGCGGTCAAGGCGGGGACGGACCTCACCTGCGGCAGCGAGTACCGGACCCTGGTCGACGAGGTGAAGGCCGGCACAGATCACGGAAGCCGAGATCGACCGCTCGCTGGAACGGCTCCTCGTGGCGCGGTTCCGCCTGGGCATGTTCGACCCGGCGGAGCGTGTCCCGTACGCGAAGATACCGATCTCCGAGAACGACTCGAGCGCGCACCGGCAAGTGGCGCGCGACGCGGAGCGAGCGGCGATCGTGCTGCTGAAGAACGAGGGCGCCGTCCTGCCCTTGAGCCGATCCGTGCGCAAGATCGCCGTCGTCGGTCCCTCCGCCGACGACCCCGTCGCGCTGCTGGGCAACTACAACGGCATCTCGTCCAAGCAGGTGACTCCGCTGGAGGGAATCGAGCGGCAGTTCCCGGGCGCCGAAGTACGGTACGCGCTCGGCGCGACCTACACGGCCGCAGCACTCCCGCGCTGGTTCCCTCGACATTCCTGACGCCGCCCGACGGCAAGCGGTCGCGGCGTCCTGGTCGAGTACTTCGACAATCCCGACCTCCAGGGACAGCCCAAGCTCCGCCGGAGCGAGCCGCGGCCCTACTTCGACATGGGGATGGAGGACCCGGCCGTGGTCGCGGCCGTCGGTCACGAGAAGTACTCGCTGCGCTGGACGGCCACGCTGACGCCGTCCGCGAGCGGTGAGTACGAGGTGACCGTGCGGACGGGCATGTGGAACTGGACGGCCACGGCACGCCTGTTCCTCGACGACAAGGAGCTCACCGTCGGCGGCGGTCCTTCCACCCAGGTGACCTCGACCCAGGCGGCGCCGGGACCGCGGCGGCCCGTGCGCGTGCGGGTGGCTCTGGAGGCCGGCCGCAAGTACGCCCTGCGCGTCGAGTACCGCCAGACGGGCGCGGGCGGCACGATCCAGCTCGCCTGGACGCCGCCCGCGGACGCCACGCTCTCCGAGGCCAAAGCACTCGCCAAGGGCTCCGACGTTGCCGTCGTCTTCGTCGGGCTGAGCTCCGAGCTAGAAGGGGAGGAGATGCGGGGCGTGAACATCCCCGGCTTCCTCGGCGGCGACCGCACGAGTCTCGATCTGCCGGAGCCGCAGGAGAACCTGGTGAAGGCGATGATCGCCACCGGAAAGCCGGTCGTCGTCGTGCTGACCAGCGGCAGCGCCGTCGCCGTCCGCTCCGCGGCGGAGGGTGCCTCGGCCGTGCTCGCGGCGTGGTACGGCGGCGAGGAGGCCGGCACGGCCATCGCGGAGACGCTGGCGGGCGTCAACAACCCTGCGGGCCGCCTTCCCGTGACCTTCTACAAGAGCGTCGACCAGCTGCCCCCGTTCACCGACTACGCGATGAAGGGCCGCACCTACCGGTACTTCAAGGGCGAGCCCCTGTACCCGTTCGGCTTCGGGTTGAGCTACTCGACCTTCGAGTATTCGGGCCTCCTCGCAAGTCGGACGGCGAAAGGCGCCGAGATCCGCGCCACGGTCAAGAACACCTCGGCCCGGGACGGCGACGAGGTCGTTCAGCTCTACGTCGGCGGCGGCCCCGAGGAGGAGGCGCCCGTGCGCAGCCTGCGCGGATTCCAGCGGATCCACCTGCGTGCGGGCGAGAGCCGCGAGGTGACGTTCACGCTCGGCACCGACGACCTGCCGAAGTCCGCGGTGGAGGTCAGCGTCGGTGGTGGACAGCCCCTGGCCAACACTCCGCACCTGCGGGGCCGACTGTAGAGGGGAGAAGACACATGAGGATGCTCTGGTTGGCCGTCGCACTCGTCGCCTCGTCGTCCCCGCGGCCGGCCCTGGCGCAGGTCACGGCCGCCGAGCCCGCGTGCGCCGCGCTACGGCAACTGCAGGTGCCGGGCGCCGCGTTGTCGGAGGTGACGGCGGAGTGGTTCGCGGCGGGCGCGCCGCCGCCGCAGGAGCCGCCCTGGGTGGCTCCGCTCGCCGCACCGCTGCCCGCCTACTGCCGGCTGAGCGCGACGCTCGACCGGCGCACCGGCGCGGACGGCAGGAGCTACGGCATCGGCTTCGCGCTGGCGCTGCCCGGCCGAGTGGAACGGGCGCTTCCTGTTCCAGGGCGGGGGCGGCCTGAACGGCACCGTCGCGCCGCCGCTCGGACGGACGGGGCAGGGGGATGCGGCGCTCGTCCGCGGCTTCGCCGTGGTCACCACCGACACCGGTCACCGCGGGGAGGTCTTCGACGCGTCCTTCATGGCGGAGCAGCAGGCGAGCCTCGACTTCGCCTACCAGGCCGTCGGGCGCGTGGCCGTGCTCGCGAAGCAGATCCTCGCGCAGCACTACGGCCGGCCCGCCGCGCACGCGTACTTCATGGGCTGCTCCACCGGCGGGCGCGAGGGCATGCTGATGGCGCAGCGCTATCCCACCTACTTCGACGGGATCGTGGTCGGCGCGCCGGCGATGCGCACGAGCTTCTCCGGCATCGGTGACGAGTGGGTCGCGACGATGCTGAACCGCGTGGCGCCGCTCGACGCCTCGGGGAAGCCGGACGGCCGTCGCGCGCTCTCGGACGCCGATCGGAAGGCCGTCATCGACGGCGTGCTCGCCACCTGCGACGCCGCCGACGGCCTGCGCGACGGCATGGTCTCTGACCCGATCGGCTGCCGATTCGATCCCGCCTCGCTGCGTTGCGCGGGGCCGAAGGCGGACGGCTGCCTCTCGCAGCCGCAGGTCGAGGCCCTGGCGAAAGCGTTCGCCGGCCCGAAGGACTCCAAGGGGCGGCAGGTGTACCCGGGCTTCCTGTTCGACACGGGCATCGCCGCCAGCCAGGGCATACCGGGGCTGCTCGCCGGCAGCGCGAACCCCGTGGGCCCGCCGTTCACGGCGACCGAGATGGACGTGGACAAGCGAGCCGAGGACGCGGCCGCCCAGCCGCAGATGCAGCTGACGGCGACCTCGAGCTGGACGAACCTCAACACCTTCTCGAGCCGCGGCGGCAAGCTCCTCTTCTACCACGGCGTCAGCGACCCCTGGTTCTCGGCCCTCGACACCGTCGACTACTACGAGCGCATGACCCGGGCGAACGGCGGGGCGTCCGCGGTCAGCAGCTGGAGCCGGCTCTTCCTGGTGCCGGGGATGGGCCACTGTGGCGGCGGACCGGCGACGCTCGACACCTTCGACATGCTGGGCGCCGTCGTCGACTGGGTCGAGAACCAGGTCCCACCGCAGGCCATCCGGGCCACGGGCCGCAGCTTCCCCGGCCGCAGCCGGCCGCTGTGCCCCTACCCGTCGCACGCGCAGTACAAGGGGACGGGCGACGTCGAGGACGCCGCGTCGTTCGAGTGCCGCGCGGCGGAGCCGGTCGCGCCGAAGCCGCTGCTCGCCTCCATCTTCCAGGACCACGCCGTCCTGCAGCGCGATCGCCCGATTGCCGTGTGGGGCAGCGCCGCCGCCGGCGAGACGGTGAGCGTCTCGCTCAACGGGCAGCAGGCGAGCGCTCGCGCGGACGCCTCGGGCCGCTGGTCCGCCGAGTTGCCGGCGATGGGCGCCGGCGGGCCCTTCACGCTCGAGGCGCGCGCCGCGTCGGGCGCTGCGCAGACGCTGGCCGACATCCTCATCGGCGACGTGTTCCTGTGCTCCGGCCAGTCGAACATGGAGCTGACCGTCTCGCGCTCGAGGAACGGCGACTGGGTCGCGGCGCGGTCGGCGAACGATCGGCTTCGGCTGCTCACCGTGCCCCACGTCGATCGAGTGGCGCCGGCCACGGAGCTGCCGGCGGGCGCTGCCTGGCGGCTCGCCGCTCCGGAGTCGGTCCGCAGCTTCTCGGCGGCCTGCTACTTCGCCGCGCGCGAGCTGCAGGACACCGTGAAGGTGCCGATGGGGCTGATCAGCGCGGCGTGGGGCGGCTCCGCCGCCGAGGCCTGGACTGCTGAAGCAGGACTGCGCGCGGCCGGCGGATTCGCCGATCGCCTCGACCTGCTGCGCCTGTACCGGCAGGACGAGGCGGCAGCCAACCAGCGCATGGGCGAGATGTGGCAGGACTGGTGGCGCACGCACGCCAGGGCCGGCACCGAGCCCTGGCAGCCGGAGCCCGCCCGCACGGGCGAGTGGGCGGACGTGCCCGAGCCCATGAGGAACTGGAAGACGTGGGGCGTGCCGCTGCTCGCCCGACACGACGGCCTCGTGTGGTTCCGACGCACGGTCACGTTGACGCCCACACAGGCGTCGCGCGCCGCCACGCTCTCGCTCGGCGCCATCGACGAGGTCGACCAGACCTGGGTGAACGGCCGCCCCATCCGCAACACCTTCGGTTGGGGCACGGATCGCACCTATGCGCTCCCGGCGGGCGTGCTTCACGCCGGCGAAAACGTGATCGTCGTCAACGTGCTGAGCACCTGGGATGCCGGCGGCATGACCGGTCCCGCCGAGAAGCTCGCCCTCGCGTTCGACGACGGCACGAAGGTGGCGCTGGGCGGCGGCTGGCGCTACCAGGTGGTGCCGCTCGAGATCGGGCGGCCGCCGCGCGCGCCGTGGGAGTCGGTGGCGGGCCTCACCACGCTCTACAACGGCATGATCGCGCCGCTCGGCCCGTTCGGGGTGCGCGGAGCCGTGTGGTACCAGGGCGAGACCAATGCCGACGCGCCGGCGGGCTACCAGGCGATCCTCGCCGGCCTGATGTCGAGCTGGCGCGCCCAGCTCGGAGCCGAGCTGCCGTTCGTGATCGTGCAGTTGCCCGGCTTCGGCCCGGTTCCCACCGCGCCGGTCGAGTCGGGGTGGTCCGACGTGCGCGAGGCGCAGCGGCGGGCCGTGGCCGCCGATCCGCACGCCGCGCTGGCGGTGACGATCGACCTCGGCGAGCGCGACGACATCCACCCGATCAACAA
Source organism: uncultured Acidobacteriota bacterium (assembly GCA_963831755.1). Classification (GTDB taxonomy): domain Bacteria; phylum Acidobacteriota; class Vicinamibacteria; order Fen-336; family Fen-336; genus DATBSL01. The sequence continues at coordinate 719,396 of CAWHRC010000009.1, read as the reverse complement.
GCGTGACGTCGGGGCGCGCATCGCCCGCGCGGCGCGCCGCGTCGCCTACGGCGAGTCGATCGCGCCGACCGGCCCCTCCGTCGGCTCCGCCAGCTTGGAGCCGGGCCGGGTGCTGGTGCGCTTCCGCGACGTCGAAGGGCGGCTCGTCACGTACAGCTCGGGCCAGGCCATCGGATTCGAGCTGTGCGGCGCCGCGCCGGCGACCTGCCGGTTCGTGAGCGGCACGGTCGATGCTGATCGCATCGTGATTCCGACGGATGGGGGGCGCCACCCTCGCGGCTGCGGTTCTGCTGGGGCGGCAGCCCCGTGTGCAACCTCTCGGACGGATCGGGCCTGCCGGTCGGACCCTTCGAGCTCGCGCTCCGCTGAGCGTGACCGTGGGCTCAGTCTAAGATCCGGGTATGGCCAACCATCCCGTCCTCATCGCCGGCGAGTGGCGCGCGGCACGATCCCGCCGCTCCTTCAGCTCCGAGAGCCCGGCTCTCGGGGAGAAGCTGCCGGGCGAGTACCCGATCAGCGACTGGGCCGACTGCGACGCGGCGCTCACGGCGGCGACGGCCGCCGCGGCCGTGCTGCGCGCCTCGCCGTCGGAGCGGATCGCGGCCTTTCTCGACGCCTACGCCGGCCGGATCGAGGCTCGCAAGGCCGAGCTCGTCGACGTGGCTCACGCGGAGACCGGCCTCCCGAAGGCGCCGCGGCTCGCGGACGTCGAGCTGCCGCGCACCACGGGGCAGCTGCGGCAAGCCGCTGCGGCCGCTCGCGAGGGCTCGTGGGCGCTGCCGACGATCGACACGAAGCTCAACATCCGCTCGGTGTTCGCAGCCATCGGGCCGGTCTGGGTCTTCGGACCGAACAACTTCCCGTTCGCCTTCAACAGCGTCGCGGGCGGCGACTTCGCGGCCGCGCTCGCCGCGGGCAACCCCGTGATCGCGAAGGCCAACAGCTCGCACCCCGGCACGACGCGTCTACTGGCCGAGGAGGCGCACGCCGCGGCCACCGAGGCGGGCCTGCCGCCCGGCACCGTGCAGCTCATCTACCGCACGAGCCACGAGGACGGCGAGCGCCTCGTCTCCGACCCGCGCACGGGCGCGACCGGCTACACCGGCAGCCGCGCTGCGGGCCTCGAGCTGAAGTCCGCCGCCGACGCCGCCGGCAAGCCGATCTACCTGGAGCTGTCGGCCGTGAACCCGGTGCTGATGCTGCCGGGCGCGCTCGCCGAGCGCGGGAAAGCGCTCGTGGACGAGTTCGTCGCCAGCAGCTTGATGGGGACGGGCCAGTTCTGCACGAACCCGAGCCTCGTCCTGCTCGTCGCCGGAGAGGCGACGGAGCAGTTCATCGCGGGCGTCCGGGCGGGCTTCGACGCCGCTTCGCCCACGCCGCTCCTCTCCGCGGGCGTCCTTCGCTCGCTGGGCGAGAGCGTCTCCACGCTGCAGTCGGCCGGCGCCAGCCTGGTCACGGGAGGAGCGCCTGCGACGCCGGGTTACCGTTTCGGCAACACCCTGCTGCGTGTTTCGGGCGATGCGTTTCTGGCCGCGCCGGAGAAGCTGCAGACGGAGGCCTTCGGCAACGCGGCGCTCTTCGTCGTCGCGCGAGACGCGGGCCAGCTGGCCGCGCTGGTCGAGACGCTCGAGGGCAGCCTGACCGGCGGCTTCTACACCGACACGCGCGGCGCGGACGACGCGCTCTACGCGAGGCTCGAGCCGCTGCTGCGCCCGCGTGTCGGCCGCCTCCTGAACGACAAGATGCCCACCGGCGTCGCCGTCTCCCCCGCGATGAACCACGGGGGCCCGTACCCGTCGACCGGCCATCCCGGCTTCACCGCCGTCGGCATCCCCGCGGCGCTGCGGCGCTTCGCGATGCTGCAGTGCTACGACAGCGTGCGCCCGTCGCGCCTGCCGGCCCTGCTGCGGGACCAGCCGCCGAACGACAAGGTCTTCCGCTTGATCGACGGCGAGTGGCGCCGCGGCTCCGTGCCCGGCGCCTGAGGCCTATCGGAGGCTGCTCGCGTCCAGTCCGGGTGGCCGCCGTCCCGGCCTCCTACTTCTCGAGAAGGTCGGCGCCCAGGGGCTCGAGTCGCAGGGTGCCCGTCCAGCGCTTGCCGCTGAGCACTCCCGACATCGTGCCGTCGATCGTCACGTCCTTGGTCTCGCCCGTCGTGTTGACGTAGAGCACCCTGCCTTCGACCACGCGCGCGTACACGCCTTCGGGTGTCTTCGGCCCGGGTTCGATGCCCAGGCTGGCGTAGAGCTGGCGGTACAAGGGCCGCATGATCTGAGGCTGTGCCGGCGTGCCGACGTAGATGCCACGACCCTTGCCGAACCGGTTGACGGTGATCGACGGCGGCGTGCCGTCCACGTTCGAGAAGCGCGCCAGCACCTCCGCGGTCGAGGGCTCCAGCACCTCGTAGAAGCCGATCTCGCCCTTGACGTCCTCGTTGCCGAGCCTGGTGGTCACCGTGCCGGCGTCGTAGAACTCGCTCGTCCGCAATCCGAAGACGTCGGTGAGGCGGCCCGGCAGTGGCGTGTCGTACCACTGGTTGTTCTCGTTCACCTTGGCGGAGTAGGCCGTCATGATCGCCGTGCCGCCGTTGGCGACGAACCTCCTGAGCGCGTCGGCCCCTGCCTGATCCAGCAGGTACAGGCCCGGCACGACGACGAGGCTGTAGCGGCTCAGGTCCTCGTGGGCGACGTTGATCACCGCGACGTCGATGTTGTCCTTGAACAGCGGCTCGAAGGCGTTGTGTGCCTGCTTCAGGTAGGGTGTCGTGATGTACTGGCGTACGGTGTTCGACGGCCCGTTCGGGCTGGACGCCACGACGTTCTCGAACGAGTAGGCGATCGCGACCCTGGGCCTGGTCATCCGTGGGAAGCCCAGCTTCTCCAGCTTGCCGAACTCGGCGGCGATGGTCGCGAACTCGTCCAGTTTCCACGACGGCCGGTCGTCGTGGTCGAGCAGGCCGAACAGCGCCTGCTCCTCGCCGCCCAGGTGGCTGTTGAAGGTCCACGCCAGCACCGCCTGGGCGCCGAGCAGGAGACCCATGTGGGCCCACATCCGCGAGCGGCCCTTCGTGCCGTAGTAGCCGCCGCCGCCGGCCGTGAACTCGTTGAACCAGATCGGCGCCGACATGCCGGCCTTCATCATCAGCGCCTCGAAGCCGGCGCCCACGGGTTCGCCGGGGTAGAAGCCCATGGCACCGTAGCTCACGTACTTGCGGTAGGTCGACAGGTAGTCGAAGCCCTTGCGCGCGGAGCTGTCCCAGAGGTTGGAGATCGCCGGCTTGTCGGGCGTGTTCTTCTTGCGGATCGCCTCCAGGTCAAGGAGCGCGCCGATCGTCACGTCGGACCAGTAGCGACGCAGGTCGAGCTGGCGCTCGAACGGCCCCGGCCCGTCGCCATAGGGCAGCTCGACCTCGTCCCAGGTGTTGATGCGGCGCGACCAGCGCTGCGTGGCCCAGGCCTTGTTCAAGGCCTCGATGGTGCCGTACCTCTTCTTCAGCCAGTCGACGAAGCGCTCACGGTCGGCCTGCGAATACGACATGAAGCCGTTGCCGATCTCGTTGTCGAATCCGATCGCCAGCAGTGCCGGGTGCTCGGCGTAGCGCCTGGTCAGCGTGTCGGCGAGGCGCGCGACCAAGCGCCTGTAGTCCGGGTCGCTGATGTTGTCCATGTAGCGTTCGGCTGCATGGAGGCGGGTGCCCTGCTGGGTGACGATGTCGACGCCCGGGTACTCGCGGTGGAGCCACGTCGGCGCCGGCTGGCCGGGGATGTCGAGGATCACCTTGATGCCGGCAGCGTGCATCCGGTCCATGATCCAGTCGAAGGTCTGGAACTCGAACCTGCCGTCGGCGGGTTCGAAGTAGTCCCACGACAGGTCGCCCATGCGCACGACCTTGAAGCCGGCCCGCTTCATCAGCGCGATGTCACGGGTGATCTGCTCTGGGCTGCGGTCGACCGGCTGGTAGCAGGTGCCGACGAAGAGCTGGCCGGGGCCGGGCCAGTCGGCCCGGCCCTCGGCGCCCTGGGCGTGTGCAGGGCCATGGCCGAGCAGGGCGATGGCGAGCGTGCAGGCGACGGTCAACTCTCCGAAGTTCGAGATCATCTGTTCCCCGCACACCACAGAAGCACCCGCCTGACACGGCCCGGCACCGGATTGCCTGGCCTCAGCCCACGTTGCCCAGCTCCGGCAGGCACCCGGGCGCGAACCGGTCCGCGTTGCGAACGCCCGACCACTTGGCGGCCGGCGGCGCGTGCCAGCGCAGGCCGCCGACGGGCGGCGCCGCCGTCGCCGTCCCCGGAAGCAGCGAAGTGCCCGCGGCGACGACCGCGAGCCATACCCTCATGGTGTCCTCCCACTCGCCCAGCGGAACCGGCCAGCGCGCCAGTCACCGGCGGGTCTGCGGAGCGCGCGCGTACGACTCCGGCGGCTCACTTCAGCGCCAGGACGACCACCGACCTGGCGGGGAGCTTCACCTCCAGCGCGTCGCCCCTGACGGCGGCCCCGCCAAAGTCCGCCGGCTGGACCGCATTCGGCGCCTCGAAGGTGTTGTGTGCGCTCATCGTGGCGCCCGTGAGGACCCGGCCCTTGACCGACTTCGGCGTGAACCCGGCGAGCTTCACGTTCACGGTCACCCCTTGCGTCGGGCTGGTGTTGGCGAGCGAGAGGTGGATCGCCGAGCCGTCGGCCGCGCGCGTGGCGGACGCGCTCACCATCGGGATCTTCTCCTGGCCGAACACGTAGTCGGGCGACTGCAGCTCGACGGGCAGGAAGGTTCCGCCCTGGTGCACCTTGAACATCTCGAACACCCAGTACGTCGGCGTCCGCAGCATCTTCTCCTTGTCCGTCAGGATCATCGCTTGCAGGACGTTGACCGTCTGCGCGATGTTCGCCATGACGACGCGGTCGGCGTGCCGCTGGAAGATGTGGAAGTTCAGCGCCGCGACCAGCGCGTCGCGCAGCGTGTTCTGCTGGTAGAGGAAGCCGGGATGCGACCCGGGCTCCTGGTCGTACCAGGCGCCCCACTCGTCGACCGCCAGCCCGACCTTCTTGTTGGCGCCTGGAAACGGCCCGGGCCTCATCTCGGACTCGGCCTTGTCCATGACCGCGGCGTGCTTCGTGATCAGCTCGTCCATGCGCAGCGTCCTCTTCAGCGTCGAGAACCACAGGTCCTCGCCGAACTGGGTGGCCGAGCCCTTCGTCCGCCAGTTGCCGGTCGGCAGCGTGTAGTAGTGGAGCGACAGGCCGTCCATCCGGCGCCCGGCGACGCTCATCAGCACCTCGGTCCACGTGTAGTCCTCGGCGTTCGCGCCGGCCGCGATGCGGTAGATGGGCTTCGTGCGATCGTAGTTCTTGACGAAGGTGTTGTACCGCCTGAACTCGTCCGCGTAGTACTCGGGGCGCATGTTGCCGCCGCAGCCCCACGGCTCGTTGGCGATCCCGAAGTACGCCACGTGCCACGGCTTCTCGCGGCCGTTCTGGCGGCGAAGGTTGGCCATGGGGGAGATGGCGTCGGAGGTCATGTACTCGACCCACTCCATCATCTCCTGCGGCGTGCCGCTGCCGACGTTGCCCGTGACGTAGGCCTCGGTTCCGAGCTGCTCCACGAGGTCCATGAACTCGTGCGTGCCGAAGCTGTTGTCCTCGACGACCCCGCCCCAGTGCGTGTTGATCATCGACGGGCGCTTCTCGCGAGGCCCGATGCCGTCCTTCCAGTGGTACTCGTCGGCGAAGCAGCCGCCGGGCCAGCGCAGCACGGGGATGTTGAGCTCCTTGAGAGCCGCGACGACGTCGTTGCGGATCCCGCGCGTGTTGGGGATGGGGGAGTCGGGGCCGACCCAGATCCCTTCGTAGATCCCCCGGCCGAGGTGCTCGGCGAAGTGGCCGTAGATGTTCTTGTTCACGACCGGGCCCGGCTGGTCGGCGTGGAGGACCGCGCTGGCCGTGGGGCCGGCGGGTGAGGCCGGTGCCTGCGCGTGGCCGACCGCGGCCGCGAGGAGCAGGGCGCCGACGATGGCGGATGTGCTGAGTACCGTTGTCTTCATGTGGGCTGAACCTCTCGAACCTCTACTGGAAGAGCCTCGGCGCGAAGTCCTTGAGATCGCGCCGCCAGGTCTGCCACTCGTGGTCGGTGCCGGGCGACTCGTAGTAGACGTGCTTGATGCCGATGTCCGTCAGGGCCGCGTGGAAGCTCCGGATACCCTCGCGCATCCTCTCGGGCTCCGCCGTCCCGACACCGAGCCAGAGCAGGTGCACCTTGCTCGCGAACGCCGCGGGGTCGGCGAAGACGCCGTTGTACGCGGTCTTCCAGTCCGGCTTCTCGCCGCCGATCATCTGGAGCCCGCCCGCCCCGCTGAACCCGCCGATGTGCGAGAAGAGATCGAGGTGGTTCAGCGTGACCTGGAAGGTCTGCATTCCCCCCATGGACAGGCCGGCCATGGCGCGGTGGTCGCGGTCGGCGAGCGTCCGGTAGGTCGCGTCGACGAACGGGACGAGGGCCTGCGTCACGTCGTCCTCGAACGCCTGCGCCATGTCCTGCATGGCCTTCCGCATCTCCGGCGAGCCGAACGGCTTGCCGGTCAGGTCCGGAGGAGCCTGGCCCGCCCGGCGCGCGTAGCCGTAGGCCATCACGACGATCATCGGCTTGCAGCTTCCTGCGGCGATCAGGTTGTCGAGGATGAAGTTCGCGCGTCCCTGGCGGATCCAGCCGGTCTCGTCCTCGCCGCCGCCGTGCTGCAGGTAGAGCACCGGATGACGCGTCTTCGTCTGCTCGTCGTAGCCGGGCGGGAGGTAGACGAGCGCGTGGCGCCAGCTGCCGGTCACCTGCGAGTGGTACCAGACCTCCCGCACCTGGCCGTGGGGCACGTCCTTGATCGAGTAGTAGTCGGAGCCCGGCTCCGGAACCTCGACGGCGCTCGCGTGCTTGCCGCCGCCGAAGAACGCGTGGCTGCCAAGATCCGTGACCTCGGCGCCGTCGAGGATCAGCGTGTAGTAGTGCAGGCCGGGAACGAGCGGTGGCGTGGTGACCGTCCAGTAGCCGTCCGGCTGCTTCGCCATGTCCAGCTTCGGCCCGCTCCAGAAATTGAGCCGGACCTTCGTCGCGTCGGGAGCCTTGATCCGGACCTCGACCCTCCCGGCGCCGTCGACACGGGGGTACTCCGCTCCCCAGACGTTGGTCGAGGCGGGCCGAAAGTCACCCGGCTCTTGAGCGGAACAGACACTGGCTGCGAGCAAGAGCGCGAATCCAACCTGTTTCATTGCCTGTCTCCTCATTCCCGTCCTTGCCGTACCGGAATGCCGCGAAGCGGCGTCCATCGTGGCAGCGTGCCGTGGCGGTCACGATCATCTCGCTTTCGAGCACGGGTCGGAACCCATAATTGCCATCCACCGCGGCCGCCTTGCGGGCTGCGACCGGGGACCGATGTGGCGGTAGGACCGCGGTCCTAGCCTCGATGCCGGATCCAGGCGCCGTCATCGAGACTCACGGGCTGACCCGGCGCTCCGGGCGCCGGCCGCCGACCGTCACCGGCGCGGCCGCCGAACGTGCGGTAGCATCCGGCGCCGAGAGGACGCCCCATGAACCCGAACGCCTTCATCGGTCGCACGAAGGCGCCGAGCGACGCCGACCTCGCCGCCGCGCTGGGCGCCGTCAAGCCGCTGTGGGACGAGATCGTCGTCGGCATGGCTCATGAGCTCGGCCTGACGAGCTCCGAATGGAAGAGCTACGGCGCCAGGCACGGCTGGGCCCTGCAGTTGCGGCGCGGCAAGAGGAACATCGTGCACCTCGCGCCGTGCGAGGGCTCGTTCCGCGTGCTCTTCATCCTCGGCGACCGGGCCGTGGCCGCAGCGCGCGCGGCCAGGCTGAGAGCCACGGCCGCGAAGCTCATCGTTGACGCGCCACGCTATCCCGAGGGGACGGGGATCCGGCTGGAGGTGTCGCGGGAGAGGCAGATCCCGCTCGTCCGCAGGCTGGCCCGGATCAAGCTCGACAACTGAGAAGACGAGCCACGATCACCGGGCAGATCGCGCTCGTCCCCCCGACTTCGAGGGCTTCGGCAAGCGGCTCGCCAGTCGCCCAAGCTCCACCAACTGAACGCCGGTCGGCGGCGCGAGCTCTGCTTCTCCCGGGACCAGCAGGGCCTGGAGGTTGAGACTTCGTGGTGCCCGTCCGTGGGCGGTGAGACTTTGGAACTCCCTTGGGACTCCGGCTGGCCGCGACCCTAGATTGAGGTCATGCGGCACACTTCGACACCCTCCGTCCTCACTCTCGCCGCATGCTCCTGCGGCGCCCTGCTCTTCGGCCTCGCCTGCGCCACGGGGGCGGCGGCCGATGACTCACCGCGAAGGCCTCTCGAGGCCAGTCTCGGACTCGGTGCCGCAGCGCTCGTCGAGGGCTCGGCCACCCACACGACACTCGCCTTCTCGGGCGAACTCGGCCCGCGCTGGCAGGTCGGCGTCGAACTCGGACATCTCCACGCCTCTCCGCGCGAGAGCGGCAACGTGCTCCAGATCATCCTCCTTCGCCGCTATGGTGCGGCCACCTCGCGCGTGCGGCCGTACTGGCTCCTGGGCGCCGGACCGTTCCTGGGAAGCGGCAACTGGTCCAACGACGCCGGCGTGACCGCGTCGGTCGGCGCCGGCGTGCAGCTCTTCGTCAGCAGGACTGTCTTCCTCGCACCCGAGGTGCGCGTCGGCTACGTCCCGGCCGCCCGCCTGGCGCTGGCGATCGGCTATTCGCCCGTCAGCCGCCGCCGAGCCTCCTGAGCCGGCGCCGACGCAGCGGACCGCGGAGCAGCCGGTGCCGAGGACCTCGCGGATGCTCCGCGCGAGGTCGTGGATCGAGAAGAGCCTCTGGATGAACCGGTCGGCGCGGTCCTGGCCCTCTGTTCGGGGCCCGGCACCCAGATCTACTAGAGCAGGTCGATGATGAGGAAGGTGATGTCGTCCTGTTGCGGGACGGACGCTGGCAGCCAGGCGGCGACGGCGGCGCGCAGCCGCTGTGACACCTCCTCTGCGGGAAGGGATTGGCATTCGCGCAGGACGTGCTCCAGCCTGGAGTTTCCGAATGGCTCTCCCGTCGCGTTCTCGGGTTCGGTCAGGCCATCGGTATAGAGGAGGAAGCGGTCACCCGGTTCGAAAGCGATCTCGCACACCGGATAGGCCGACTCCGGTGTCACGCCGAAGAGCAGGCCGTTGCTTTCGAAACGCGCCACGGAGCCGGTGGCCGCGCGCCAAAGGAGAACGGGTGGGTGTCCGGCGGCGGAATAGCGTGCCGTCCCGGCCTCGGTATCCAGCCACAGATAGGCGGCGGTGACGTATTGACCGCGGAGGTGGCCGTGAAGGGCGCGTCCCAAGCGGTGCAGCAGCTCCGCCGGATCGTGGGCCCAGGCCGCGACCGACTGCACCGCGACCTTGATCATGGACGCGATGAGCGCGGCCGGCACGCCATGTCCGGAGACGTCGGCCACCAGGAACCCGGCGCGGTGCGAGTCGACGGGAATGAACTCGTAGAAGTCCCCCGCCACCGCGGTCATGGGCTCGTACGCCGCCGCGATGCGGACGCCGCGGAGGTCCGGGATGACGGCGGGCAGGATGGAGAGCTGCAGCCTGCGCGCAATGGCCAGCTCGTTCTCGATCGCCAGCAGCCGACGCTCACTGGCCAGGACCGTCTGCAGCGCAGCGTAGCCGAAGGCGAACAGCAACGCCGCGAACCCCAGCCAGTCGAAGACGCGCGGAGACGAGTAGCCCAGCGAGCGCGACAGGTTGGCGGACAGGGCCTGGATCACGAAGACCAGGGTGCCCGCCATCAGCACCCCTTTCTGCGGCAGCACCAGGTACCTGCGGGCCAGCCGAGCCGGCAGCGCCACCACCGTCACCAGGAGCAGCTGGGCAAGAACGGCCAGCAGGGCGTTGGGGAGCATGAACGCGTCGGCCTCGCCCCTGACGAGGAACGTGCCGATCCCGGCCGCCGCAATGGCCAGCGCCACGACGGCGATCGCCTTGAGCACGAGCTGGAGCGTGCCCCGACTCAGCTCCAGCCAGGCCAGCGCGGCGACGACGAGCACCAGGTACGAGATCGCCACGCCGACGTAGGGAACCGCGGCCTGCAGGGTAGGCGACAGGGCGGCTACGGCCGCCGGCGTCCGGACCAGCTCCTGGATCCCGTAGATGGCGCTCCAGGTCCCGAGCCACACGAAGACACGTGCCCCGCTTCGGCGGCGAACCACTGCCACGACGCAGGCGACGACTCCGATGACGACGAAGGTCGTCCCGACGCAGATGGCGAGGACCTGATCGCGAAGCAGTACCACCGCTGAGCTGTCTGGACTCATGGCCTGACGTCCAGTGCGACGATACCAAAGGTCCTGCTCCGGACAGCCTGCGCCGCCCGAAGCGCGCTTCCGGTGGCTCCGTCGTTCAGAAGTTGCAGACGTCGAAGCGCGCCGGCTGGTCCTTCGCCAGCTGGTACGGCCCGAGCACGGCCTGATCCACGTCGACGTCCAGGCTCAGCTGCGACCCACGGACTTCGCCGCGGAAGACAGCCGGCCGTGCCCCGCCCGCCACCAGGACGGGATCGTAGGTTCCCGCCTGGTCGAAGCGACCGTCGGCATCGAGCTTCAGGGGCGACCCGACTTCACCACGCGCGCTGCACTTGAACTGCAACGTCGCCCCGCTGGCCGTCGCCTCCAGCCGAGCGTTCGTCCCGCCCCAGCTGCCCGTCACCGTCACCATTCCCTGTTCGGAGCTGCAGCTACCGAAGAGGATCGCGAGGAGCAGGAGCGGGCGCTTCATGGTCCGAGCCGGGAGTTTCAAACAGGCTACCACGCCCAGGCTCGGAGGCGCGGCTGCCCCGCGTCCGCACGGTGGGCAGCGCCAATCGCTTTCTCGGCGGATGAGCGGCGGGTGCGCTTCATGAGCTGCGGCGGGTGCCGGGTCTCGGCAGTGGAGGCCGGCCCCGTTCAGCACATACCCCGGGAGGATGGCAGGAAACGTTGGAACCTTGTCATTGTCTCCCCGGGTGGAAGGCGGCATGCTGGCCTCGTGCCCAAGGGATCCTCCTCGCGACTCGCGGACCGCGGTAACGGAGGGGGCCGCACGGGGCCGCTGCGGGTCGCGATGCTGGCCTATCCCGACATCCAGATGCTGGACGTCATGGGGCCGCTCGAGGTCTTCTCGCGGACGTCGCGCTGGCTGAAGGACAACGGGAAGCGGGACGACGACGCCTACAGCCTGGAGATCCTCGGGCTGAAGCGAGGGGCCTTCCGCGCGTCGTCGGGGCTGCGGCTCTTCGCCGACCGCCGCTTCGACGAGGTCGGGCGCGGGATCGACACCCTCATGATCGCGGGGGGAAGGGGAGCCGAGCGTTACCGCGCCCACCCGCCGCTCCTGCGCTGGATCCGGCGGCAGGCGGGCTGGGTGCAGGCGGCTGGCGTCGGTCTGCACGGGGGCGTTCTTCCTGGCGGAGGCGGGCCTCCTGACGGGGCGCCGGGCGACCACCCACTGGGGCTGGTGCGACGCGGCTGGCCCGGCGCTACCCGGACGTGCGGGTCGAGCCGGACACGATCTTCGTGCGGGAGGGGTCGATCTACACCTCGGCCGGCGTCACTGCGGGCATGGACCTCGCGCTGGCCCTGGTCGAGGAGGACCACGGGCGCGACGTCGCGCTCGCGGTGGCCCGCGAGCTGCGTCCTGTTCCTGCGGCGCCCGGGCGGCCAGGCGCAGTTCAGCGCGCAGCTCGCCGTGCAGCTCGCGGAGCGCGAGCCGCTCCGGGACCTCCAGGCGTACATCGTCGATCACCCGCGGGAGGACCTGTCGGTGGAGGCGCTGGCCCGGCGCGTGGCGATGAGCCCGCGCAACTTCGCCCGCGTCTTCACCCGCGAGGTGGGGACGACCCCGGCGCGTTTCGTCACGTCGGTCCGCGTCGAGACGGCGCGACGGCTCCTCGAGGAGTCCGCGGAGGGTCTCGACGGGATCTGCTCCCTGAGTGGCCTCGGCACGCCGGAGTCGCTGCGGCGAGCCTTCCTGCGCGTCGTCGGGGTCGCGCCGAGCCAGTACCGCGAGCGCTTCAACTGGCCGCCGCGCGGTGGCTGCGAGGCGGGGCCGAGGCAAGAAGGGGGCGTCCGTCCAGAGGACGGGCCCCATGAAGAGAAGAGACCTGCTCGAGTCCGGGCTCGGTGTACTGCGCGATTCCGTGCCGTCGGTCGACGGGCTCTCCCGCGCTTCCGGGCATCAGCGAAGCCGCCGGGAGCGGCGGCCGCTCCGCTCACGCCTCCGGCCCAGGCGCCATCCCGGTCGCCTGCCTCGTGTCGGAGGGCGCGGTCATCATCGACTTCTGCGGCCCGTGGGAGGTCTTCCAGGACGTGGCGTCCCCGGGCGCGACGGCGACGCCTTTCGCCTCTACACCGTGGCCGAGACCACGCGGCCCATCCGAGCGAGCGGCGGGATGACGATCGTGCCCGACTACTCGTTCGCGACGGCCCCCGCACCGAAGGTGATCGTCATCCCCGCGCAGGGCGGGCGGAGCGAGGCGACGCTCGAGTGGATTCGCAGGTCGACGAGCGGCGCCGACGTCACCATGTCGGTGTGCACCGGCGCCTTCCTGCTGGCGAGGACCGGCCTCCTCTCAGGCAAGGCGGCCACGACCCATCACGACAGCTACCGGGGCCTCGCCATCGCAGTTCCCGGACGTCCACCGTCAGGCGGGGGGCGCGGTTCGTCGAGGACGGCCATCTGGCCTCGGCCGGCGGCCTGTCGTCCGGGATCGACCTCGCGCTCCGCGTCGTCGAGCGCTACTACGGCCGCGAAGTCGCCGAGGAGCACGGCCTACCCCATGGAGTACCAGGGGCCAGGGCTGGAAGAACCCGGACTCGAACGACGTCTACGCCCAGGAGCGCGACTCGACCGACGAGCACCCGCTCTGTCCGGTGTGCGAGATGGACGTCGATCCCAAGATGGCGCCGAAGTCCTACAAGGGCAAGACCTACCACTTCTGCTCGATCGCCCACAAGGACCAGTTCGACGCCGCTCCGGACAAGTTCACGAGCGCCCGGCGCCGTGATCGGCGCCTGGCGGCCCGGGTCGGGTCGGTTCTCGAACCCCTTAGGCCAGGCTCCCCTCTCGCTGGCCCGCCGGTCTCAGGCGGGCTCGATGTCGTGGAGCCGGCGCAGGTCGACGCCGATCAGGCCCTCGTCGCCGCGCAGGAACATGTCGACGAAGCGCGCGCCCCAGACGATCTCCTCGGCGCGATACGAGGTGCGCGCGTGGACCGCCTGCGAGAAGGTCTCGTCCATCCCGGACAGCAGCACCAGGACCTCCGCCTGCGACGCGCGCAGCTCGGGCTCGCCGACGCCGTGAGAGCGGGCTGGTCTCGTCGATCGGGTGCACCACCACCCAGTGCAGCGGCAGGAACACGACCTTCGGCCGGTCGAGGCGCAGCTCGTGGAAGCGGCGGATCGCGCCCGCGGGCGAGGGCTCCACGCGGCTCAGGCTCACGATCGCCGACACCTCGGTGAGCTGGCTGCTGCGCTCGTTGGCGAGCCGGAACATCAGCGCCCTGCCGCCGCGGAAGGGCGCGATCACGGCGTTGGCGGCTGAAGACGATCCGCGCCGTGGGCCGCGAGAAGCGCGCGAACAGCAACCCGGTGGCGAGCGCGAAGCCCAGCAGCCCGACCAGCGCCTCGAGCGTGACCAGCAGGTTGACGAGCAGGCCGTTCGGGGCTCATGCGCCCGTAGCCGATGGTGGCCAGCGTCTGCACGCTGAAGAAGAAGGCGTCCTCGAAGCGGTCGAACGGGTTGCCGGTGTGCCAGCCGTCGAGCGCGTGCGGGCCGCACAGGTAGTAGAGCAGGGCGAAGACCAGGTTGGCGGCGAAGTAGCCGCCCGCGACCAGCGGAAGAAGCGCGGCCAGGAGATCGTGAGCAGCGCGTGGTAGAGGCGAGAGCGAGCGGTAGAAGGGCAGGCCCTCGCGCACCACGTTGAAGCTGCCGTCGCGGTTGAGCAGCCGGCGCTGGCTCTGCTGCGCGACGCGGCGCCGAAGCCGAAGTCGCCGCGCGTGTCCTCGACCGGCGCCCGGCTCGCGCGGCTTCTCCCCTGGCTCGCTCACGCTGCCGCTCCCGTACCGCAGCAGCAGCGTCTTCCAGTCGGGCGGCGCGGGCGTCGGCTCGCCCGAGAGGGCCTTCTCGACCGCGAACGAGGCCATCTTCTCGACCGCCCAGGGGAAGTGGGCGTCCTTGAGGCTGCGGTAGTCGAGGTCGGGCGTGTAGTTGGTGAGGTCGATCCCGTAGAAGCGGCCGTCCTTGACCGCGAACTCGAGCGCGTTCATGTCGTAGCCGAGCGCCTCGTTGAAGCGGAGCGACAGCTCCTCGGCCCGGTCCCGCAGCGCGCGCGGCAGCGCCTCGTAGTCCTGGTCGTAGCCGCCCATGCCCGCCCGGCGCGGGGTCGTAGCGGATCGCGCGCGCGAAGCGGCGGCCGATCGTGGGCACGCGCACGTAGGTGTCCCAGGCGACGAACTCCTGCAGCATCATCGTCAGCGTGCCCGACTCGTTGTAGTGGTGCATCAGCTCGTCGAGCGAGTGGATCTTGTGCACGTTCTTCCAGCCGCCGCCGAAGGCCGGCTTCATGATGCAGGGCACCCCGACGTGCTCGAGGTACATCGAGAAGTCGACCGGCCACAGGTTGCGCAGGCTCTCGGCGGTCACGTCGTCGACGTAGCTGCGGTTCGGCAGCACCACCGTCTTCGGCTCCGCGATCCCGAGCTTCTCGGCCACCGCGTAGCCGAAGAACTTGTCGTCGGCGCTGCGCCAGAAGGTGTTGTTGATGCAGTAGACGCCCTGCAGCGCCGCCATCTTGAGGTAGACCGCGTAGTAGGGCACCTCGTGGCTCATGCGGTCGAGGATCACCCGGTAGGGCACCGGCTCGTTGAGCTTCGTGCCCGCCGAGGTGCGCGAACTCGGCCGCTGACGCCCTCGCCCATCGCGTTGACCTTGGCGATGAAGGCGTCGGGGAAGGAGTTCTCGCGCCCGCGCAGGACGCCGACCTTGACGCCGTTCTCGGCCATCTGGCTCCTCCTCCGCGCGGGCGTGCCGCGGCGAGCGATTCTAGCGCGGCCGGGCGCCGGGCGGACAGCCTGCTCAGACGTGCCGCACGCCGTCGTCCTCGCCGTCGTTGCGCGGGCGCAGCAGCCCCGACAGCGCCTCGCGCGCGAAGTCGCGGCCCGCCAGGCCGAAGGCCAGGGACAGCGCCAGCACGATCCCGCCGAACAGGATCGCGAACGCCACCAGCACGACGCTGGTGCCGAGGCCGACCTGCTCCAGGGCCACCGCGCCGAACAGCACGAGCACGGCCGCGTGCGCGCCTGCGGCGGCGAGCCGGGCGGAGGCGAGCCCCGCGTTGACGGCGGCGATCAGCACGCTGCGCCGCACGAAGCCCGCCAGCAGGCCGCCGGCGATCAGCAGCAGCAGCCCGACCAGCAGGTGCGGCAGCCAGGCGAAGCCCCGCGTCACGAGGTCGACGGCCACGCGCACGTCGAGCGCGGCGATCGCCAGCAGCACGAACACGATCAGCACCAGCCAGGCGACCCCCAGCGCCACGAGCCCGGACAGCGGCCGCGCCAGGCCGCCGTGCGCGGCCACCGCGCGCAGCCCGCTGCGCTCGGCGAAACGGTCGAAGCCGAGGCGGCGCAGGGCGAAGCGCAGCAGCAGGTGCGTGAGCCCGGCCGCCAGCGCGCCGGCGGCGAGCAGCAGCAGCATCGCCAGCAGGTTCGGCGCGAACGCCTCGAGCCGCGCGCCCAGCCCCTCGAAGGTCGTCTGCATCACCCGCGTCAGCATGAGGGTTCCTCCCTTCCGTGGCCTCTAGCCCCAGCGCTCGCGCAGCCAGGGCTTCTGTCGCACGAACTCGTCCGCCAGCGCGCGGATCGCGCGCTCGACCTCCTCCGCGTCCGCCTCGGCGTTCTGCAGCACGAACGACGCGGTGCGCCCCAGGTAGAGCGGCACCAGCGAGCGCAGCAGCTGGTCGCGGTTGAGCGCCCGGCGGTGCCACGCCAGTGCGAACTGGTACACGACCCGCACCCAGAGCGGGTCGTCGAGCCGGAAGCCCGCCCCGTCGCTCGCGGGCAGCGCCGCGATCGCCGCGCGGGTCTCGGCGTCCAGCACCGGCCCCCAGACCTCGCCGAGGTCGGAGACGCCCTGCCGGAAGACACCCAGCATGCGAGAGACGTTGACGCGCACGGGCTCGAGGCCGACGCCGT
Source organism: uncultured Acidobacteriota bacterium (assembly GCA_963831755.1). Lineage (GTDB taxonomy): Bacteria > Acidobacteriota > Vicinamibacteria > Fen-336 > Fen-336 > DATBSL01. The sequence continues at coordinate 703,161 of CAWHRC010000009.1, read as the reverse complement.
GTGGGAAGCCGAACAGAGGCACGTCCTCGGCCCCCTCGACCGCGGCCCAGCGCGCGCGGTAGGTCTCCATGAGGTCGAACACGGAGGACACGACCTGCACCAGCATGCTGGCGAGGTCCGCGCCGGGGTCCTTCGGGTCGTGGAGCTTGGCGCCCAGGAAGCTCTGGCAGACGCGGAAGTCGTCGGCGAGAGCGGTGGTCGTCATCCAGATGTCGATCCCGAAGCGCGCCACGTCGCTGTCCCAGACCGGACGCGTGAGGTAGTGGGCGGCGAGCCGGCCGGAGAAGCCGAACTCGCCCCCGATCGGCTGGCGCACCTCGCGCCCGTAGAGCGCGCGGGTGAGCGGGTAGACGATCGAGTTGGTGATCGTGCCGTCGAACTTGTGGCGCAGGTAAAGCGGCGCCACGTAGTCGAAGCCCGACAGCAGCACCGGCCCGAGCAGCAGCTCGACCCACTCGGGAGTGATGCTGCGCAGGTCCGAGTCGACGACGGCGCAGGCCCTGGCCTGCAGCCGCTCGGCGATGGCGAAGATGGTGCGCAGGGCGCTGCCCTTGCCGGGAACCCCGTGGTACGGCGTGACGATCCGGTGCAGGGGCCCCAGCGGGTGGGAGACCAGGATCGCGTCCGGTGAGCCGGGGTCGGCGCTGGCCACGATCTCGCGCGTGCCGTCGCGCGAGCCGCCGTCGGAGTTGACGAGGACGGCGCGCTTTCCCGGGAAGTGCTTGGCCAGGCCGGCCACCACCGCGCGCACGACGTGGCCGATGGTGCGCGCGTTGTCGTAGCTGGGGATGCCGACCACCAGCTCCGCGCTGCCGATCGTGCGCAGGCGCTCCTCCACCAGCGGCTCGAGCGGGACCTCCTTCATGCGCCCGCCCGTGGCAGCGTCGCCCCCGCGAGCACCGCCAGCACCGCGGCGTTCCAGCCTTCGGGCCCGGGCCGGGGCGCGCGCTCGGCGTGCGGCAGCGCCCGAGCCAGGACGGGGTCGACGCCGCCCGGGCCGGGCACGAGCAGCGGGCGGTCCACGGCCAGGAGCAGCGGCACGTCGCTCCCGGCGTCGCCGAGGCCGACCGTGCGTCCGGCCCCGCCGTCGTACAGGCGGGCCACCGCGCGGGCGCCCTGTCCCTTGTCCGTCGGCCCGTGCAGGTGGTAGAGCCAGCCGCCGTGGCTGACGCGCAGGCCGAGCGCGCGCGCGGCCGCGTCCAGGCGCGCGTCCAGCCGCGGGTCGCGGCCCTCGGCGCCCTGCACCAGGAAGGGCTCGTCGAAGTCGCGGCGCAGCGCCAGCTCCGCGTCCGCCGGACAAAGCCCGGTCAGCTCGGCGACTTCCCGGGCGCTCATGCCGGAAAAGCCGCGCACGTCGACGCCAGCGTCGCGCGCCACGAGCGGCAGCGCGGCCACCAGGCGCGCCCTCGGCACGCCCAGCGGGAGCACGAACGGCTCGCCCGCGGGGCGGCCGCCGTCGTGCCACGCCAGCTCCTCAGGATCGGAGGGCAGCACGATCGCGCCGCCGTTCTCGACTACCAGCGGCGTGTGCAGGCCCAGGCGGGCCGCGAGCGGCTCCATCTCGGCGCGCGTCTTGCCGCTGCACAGCACGAGCGGCACGCCGGAGCGCTGCAGCGCCAGCAGCGCGGGCCGCGCAGGCTCGAAGGAGCCGCTGGCCCGGTCGAGCAGGCAGCCGTCGAGGTCGCTGAAGACGATCAGGCGGACGCTCACGCCGGGTCGCCGGCCGGCAGCTCCAGGCCGCGCGCGACCGCCTCCTGCAGCCGCAGCCCCGCCTCCGGCAGCCCGGCCCAGATGCGCGCCCAGTTCGGCACCAGCGGCGGGCCCAGCGGGTCGTCGAGGAACTCGTCGATCGACGCCCGCAGCGCCTGGCTGAAAGTGTGCACGCTGCGCTCCTCGGCGTGGCGGTCGAACACCAGGCCGTTGACGAGCGCGACGGCGTGGCTGTCGCCGACCGCGTCCTCCGCCTCGCGCTGGTAGGCCGCCTGCAGGCTCATCAGCAGCCCGGGCGAGAGGGCGACGCCCGCCGCCGCGAGCGTGCGCAGCAGGTGCTTGATCACGTCGCGCGACATGCGGTTGAGGCCGCGCGAGGGGTCGTCGGGCGAGAGCTCCTGGTGCTTGTGGTCGTAGCGGTCGGCGATCTCCACCTGCGCGATGCGGCCGGGCGCCTGGTGCCGCAGGGCCTCGAACAGCGTCACGATCTCGAGCCCCCAGTCGCAGGGCAGGCGCATGCGCTCGGCCAGCTCCGTCTTCATCACGAACTCGCCCGACAGCGCGTAGCGGAACGAGGACAGGTAGCGGATGTAGGGGTCCTGGCCGATCAGCCGGGTGAACGCGGCCAGCAGCGGCGTCAGCAGCAGGCGCGTGACGCGGCCCTGCAGGCGGTCGGAGAGGCGTGCGTAGTAGGCCTTCACGAAGTCGAAGTCGATGCTCGGCTCGAGCGCGGGCAGCAGCAGGTGCGCCAGCATGGAGCGCGAGAAGTTCAGCACGTCCGCGTCCTGGAAGGCGATGTAGTGGGCCCGCTCCTCGGCCAGCACGTGCCCGATCGCCAGCCAGCAGGCGCGGCCCTTGCCTGGGTAGCCGGTGTACAGCCCGGCGGCGGCCATCTCGGCGACGAACGACTCGACGGCCGGCGACTCGTTCCACAGCACGACCTTGTGTCCCGGGTAGGGCTCGAAGTAGGCGCAGGTGCGCTGGTAGTCGTCCATGCTCGCGTGGTTGAGCGAGACGACCAGGCAGTCGAGGTAGCGGACCTGGCGCAGCTCCTGCAGGATGCCCGCCAGGGCCGGCCGGTCCATCTCGTCGGGCACCATCGGGATCACGAGCGCGACCGGCATGCGCGCGGCGAGCGCTTCGATGCGCCGCTCCATGAGCGAGGGGTCGCGCTCGAGGAGCCGCGGGATGGCGGTGACCGGCCCGTGCTGGTGGAAATCGCTCATGCCTCACCCCCGGAATCGCGATCGAACGGGTCTGGCGCGCCTCGCGACTCCTTCGGGTCCAGGCGGCGTGCGCGGGGTAGGGGCGGTCGGACCGAAGGCTGCCCCGCCATGATACGTCCCCTCCGTGCGCCGCAGGGCGCCTGCTAGACTCCTGTGCGCCATGTCACCCGCATACGACGCCCCGGCCGACCTGGCGGCGGCCGCGCCGTGATCCACCCGGCCCACGACGAGGCGCGCCGGGAGCTGCTCGGCGAGGCTCGCCGGCTGCTGGCCGCCCTCGGGGACCAGGTCCGCGAGCTCGGCGCGGAGGACGAGCTGTCTCGCGCGCTCGGCGACGCGCACGCCCAGCTCGACGAGCACTTCCTGCTGGTCGTGGTGGGCGAGTTCAACTCCGGCAAGAGCGCGTTCATCAACGAGCTGCTCGGCGGGCCGGTGCTGGAGGAGGGTGTCACCCCGACCACGTCCCGTCTCGGCCGCCTGCGCTTCGGCGAGCAGCAGGCCCGCCACGAGGGCCGGGACGGGGTCGACACGATCACGGCGCCCGCCGAGATCCTGCGCACGCTGACGATCGTCGACACGCCCGGCACCAACGCCGTGCTGCGCGAGCACGAGGCGCTGACCCGCGAGTTCGTCCCGCGCGCCGACCTCGTGCTGTTCCTGACCTCCGCCGACCGCCCCTACGCGGAGACCGAGCGCGCCTTCCTCGAGGCGCTGCGCGAGTGGGGCAAGAAGGTCCTGGTGGTGGTCAACAAGGCCGACCTGCTCGAGTCGGAGGAGGACCGGGCACGCGTCGTGGGCTTCGTGCGCGAGCAGGCGGCGCACACGCTCGGCACGCCGCCCGAGGTGTTCGTGATCTCGGCCCGCGACGCACGCCGGGCCCGCCTCGCGGGCGACGGCGCCGCCCTGGCCGACTCGGGTCTGCCCGCCCTCGAGGCGCGCGTCACGGCGCGGCTCGACGAGGTCGAGCGCTTCCGACTGAAGCTGCTCAATCCCGCGGGCGTCGCCCGGCGCGTCTGCGGCCGGCTGTCCGGCCTGGTCGTGACCCGGCTCGAGCTGCTCGCCGAGGACGTCACGACGCTCGAGGGCATCGACGGCCTGCTGCGCGGCCACGACCAGCGGCTCGGCCGCGACTTCGCCCTGCGGCTGGCCGACGTCGAGAAGGTGCTGCTCGACTTCGAGCAGCGCGGCAACGTCTTCTTCGACGAGCGCCTGCGGCTCGGCCGCTTCCGCGAGCTGTTCGACCGCGAGCGCCTGCGCCGCGACTTCGAGCAGCTCGTGGTGTCCGACCTGCCCCGGCAGGTCGAGCGGCGCGTGGAGGCGGTCGTCGACTGGATGGTCGCCGAGGACCTGGCGCTGTGGCGGGAGATCATGCGCCTGCTGCGCGGGCGGCAGTCGGCGCACGCCGAGCGGCTCGAGGGGGCGCTCGACGACCGCTTCAGCTACGACCGGCAGGAGCGGCTGGCCGCGGTCGGGCGCGAGGCGCAGCGGGCGGTCGAGGGCTACGACGCGCCGGGCGAGGCGCGCCGGCTGGCCGAGCGGGTGCGCGAGGCCGTGGCGGGCGCGGCCCTGCTGCAGGTCTCGGCGCTGGGCCTGGGCGCGCTGGTCGCGGTGCTCGCCAGCACCACCGCCGCCGACGTCAGCGGCTTCCTGGCAGCGGGCCTCCTGGGAGTGCTGGGGCTGCTGGTGCTGCCGGCGCGCCGCCAGCAGGCCCGGCGCGAGCTGGGCGCCAGGGTGGCGTCGCTGCGCCAGAAGCTGGTGGCTGCGCTCACGCCGAGCTTCGACAAGGAGCGCGCGCGCGCCGCCGGGCGCGTGCGCGCGGCGGTGGCGCCCTATCAGCGCTTCGTGCACGGCGAGCGCGAGCGCCTGGAGGGCGCGCGCGCCGCGCTGTCGCGGATCGACGGCGCCCTGGACAAGCTCGTCGCGCGGGCCGAGTCGTTCGGGCGCGAGGCGCCGCTACTTCCGCGCTGAGGCGGGCGCCGCGCCGGGCGCCGCGCCGGGCGCCGCGCCCGTCGCCTGGAATCGTCCGGCCTGCACCGAGACGTCGGCGCCCAGCCACAGCGCTTGCGGCGTGATCGCCAGCCCGCCGACCCTGATCGCCAGCGCGACGGGCGTGCCGTGCACGCTCATGGTCGGCTCGACGCCGACGGGGACGGCCATGGGCCTGATCTTCTCGGTCGGCAGGCGCACCTCGAAGCCCTTGTCCACGATGCCGCGCACGATCGAAAGCACGTCGATCCGGTCGAGCACGAAGCCGCAGACGCCCGTCTTCTTGGCGTCGAGGATCCTCTGCACGGCGGCCCAGGACTCCGTCGAGGGCTCGATCTCGAGCTTGACCAGGATCCGCGGGAAGCGCGGCGTCACCAGGATCTGCTCCGCCGTCGCACTCAGCATCAGCGTGCCCCGCACGGGGTAGCGGTGGGGCTTCACCCTGCCCGTCACCACCTGCTCGACGTCGAGATCGCCGCAGGCGGCGTCGGCGACGTTCTGGCCGTCCCACTTGAAGCGGATCGTGGCCTGCCCGGCGCCGGACGCCAGGGTCACCGGCATCGCCAGGGTCACCTGGTTGCCGCCGAAACGCAGGTCCGGCCTGGCCGTCTTCAGCTGCGCGCTGACCCTGTCGATGTTGACGTTCAAGTCGTAGCTGCCGAGCGTCACGATCCTCTTGATCGTGCCGCTCTTGCTCACCTTGATGTCCCTGAGCTCGAGCGTAACCTGGTCCACGAAGCCGGCCATGACCTTCTCGATCAGCTCGCGGGCGAGCGTCGTCGGCACTGCGATGCGTAGCGGCGTCGCGGGCATGCCCTCGAGCTGCGTATCGTGTGCCACGAGCCCGCTCAGCTTCTCCTGCAGCTCGCCCCGCTCCTTCTCGAACGCGGAGATCTCGGCGCGGAGCTGCTCGGGCGTGGCGCGATCCCCTCGCCGGCAGCCTGCCAGGGCCAACACCGCCGCCAGGCCGATGAGCCCGAGCGAACGGAGGCTCATCGGCCCGCCTCCCTGCCCGGGACCGTGCTGGGCGCCTTCACCAGGTCGCCCGGCCGGATGCTCACGCCGATCCAGAGCAGGCCCTGGCCGGCGTACGCGCGCGAGACGGAGACCTCGAGCGGCATCGAGGCCGCGGCGATCCTCGACCGGCCCCTGGGTGACGGCCGGCAGCACGACCGCCTGCTGCACCTTCACCGGGATCTGGACGTGGGGCAGCTGCCCGGCGATGCGCAGGCGCAGGCTGCGCGCGAGCTCGTCGAGCGTCGAGCCGCCCAGCACCGACTCGAGCCCGGCGGCGCTCTCGATCCCGATGTGATCGACGCTGATCCTCGCGTGCAGCGTCCCGCTCCCGGGGTCGACCTGGATCTGCTCGAGCGCGCCCATGGCGTTGACCACGGCCGAGATCGACGGCTGCTCCTTGACGAACAGCGAGCCGTGCAGCTTCACCAGCGGGCTGCCCCGGAACTGGACCTCCGCCTCCGTCAGGCTGACGTGGAAGCGGTCGACCTCGACCTCGAACGGCAGCTGGGCCGCGATCAGGTCGTGCAGCAGCCGGTCGTCGATCCCGATCGCCACGTCGTTCGGCGGCACCAGCGACTCCCCGCGCTCGAGCCTGGCGACGGCCTCGCGCAGGCCGGCCACCTCGCGCTGCAGCACGACGCGCCGCGCGCGCAGCTCGCCGCCGCCCTTGAACGGGCTCCTGCAGCCCACCCCGGCCGCGGCCAGGATCACGAGCGCGGCGCACGGCCACGGGCGGAGCCTCATTGCGGATCTCGCCGGGGCGCGCGGCAGGAAGGCGTCGAGCTGCTCGTTCACGGCGCGCGGGTTCTCCAGGTTCGCCAGGTGACCCGCCCCTGGGACGACCGCCAGCCGCGCCCCGGGACCTCTCGCGCGATCGCCTCCGCCTCTTCGGGCGGCGTGAGCACGTCCTCCTCGCCGACCAACACCAGGGTCGGCACGCGGATCGCCGCGAGCGTGGCGCGCGAGTCCGGGCGGGCGGCCAGGCCGTGCAGCGCGGCGGCGATGGCCTCGGGCCGCAGCGCCAGGATCCGGGCGCGCAGCCGCGACACGAGCTGCGGCTGCTCGCGCTGTGTCGTCTCGCCCAGCAGCTTCGGCAGGAAGGCGTCGGCGGCGGCCCGGGCGCCTTCGTCGAGCACGCGCCGCGCGAGCGCCAGCCGGCCGCGCCGCGCCTCGTCGCTGTCGGCGCCGGCCTTCGTGTCCTGCAGCACGAGCCCCGCGAGCCGCCGCGGGTGGCGGCGCGCGAAGGCGAACGCCGCGTAGCCTCCCATCGAGCAGCCGCCCACGACCGCGCGCTCGACGTCGACGAGGTCCAGGAGCGCCGCCGCGTCGTCGGCGATCCTCTCCATCGTGAGCGGCCCGTCGGCCGGGTCGCTGCCGCCGAAGCCGCGCACGTCGAAGCGCAGCAGGCGCCGGCCCTGCGCGAGCGTCTCCCACTGCGGGTCCCACATGAAACGGCCCAGCGGGAACGCGTGCAGCAGCAGCACGGCCGGCCCCTCGCCGAGCACGTCGTACTCGATCCAGCCGCCGTCGACCTGCGCCTTCATCGGGCCTCCTCGACCGCCGCGCCTGCGCGCGCGCTCAGCGTTTCGTCCAGCGCTCGAGCCACGCCAGCACCTCCTCGTACCAGCGCACCGAGTTGGCCGGCTTGAGCACCCAGTGGTTCTCGTCGGGGAAGGTCAAGAGCCGCGCCGGCACGCCCTGGCGCCGCAGGGCGGTGAACATCGCGAGGCCCTGCTCGAGCGGCACGCGGTAGTCACGCTCGCCGTGCACCACGAGCGTCGGGGTCCGGAAGGCCGAGGCGAACTCCCGCGGGTTCCAGCGGGCGTAGGCCTGCGGGTCCTTCCAGTACGGGCCGCCCAGCTCCCACTCCGGGAACCAAAGCTCCTCGGTCGCGCCGTACATCGAGACGAGGTCGAAGACCCCGTCGTGGGTCACCAGCGCGCGGAAGCGGTCGCTGTGGCCGGCGATCCAGTTGACCAGGTAGCCGCCGTACGAGGCGCCCGCCGCGGCGCTGCGCCCCGGCTCGACGTAGGGCAGCGCCTCGGCCCAGTCGGTGCCCTTCATGACGTCCTCGTACGCCTTGCCGCCCCAGTCGCCGTTGACGTCGTCGGTGAACGCCTGGCCCCAGCCGACGGACCCGCGCGGGTTCGGCATGAAGACGACGTAGCCGGCGCTGGCGAACAGCTCCGCGTTCCAGCGGTAGGTCCAGCCGTCCGTCCACGCGCCCTGCGGGCCGCCGTGGACGAGCAGCAGCAGCGGGTACTTCCGCGACGGGTCGAAGTCGGGCGGCTGCACGAGCCAGGCCTGGACGCTCCTGCCGGCGGCGCCCACGTAGCGGACGCTCTCACCCGGGCGCAGGCCGAAGGGCGCGAGCAGTGCGTCGTTGAGGTGCGTCACGCGAGCCAGGCCCCTGCCGTCCGTGCCGAAGCGCACGATCTCGGCAGGGTGGGTCAGGCTCGCCTCGCTGGCTACGATCGTGCGGCCGTCCGCCAGCACGGACAGGTCGTCGAGCGTCGAGCCGTCGAGCACCGTGACGGGCTCGCCGCCGGCCACGGGGACGGACAGCACGCGCGAGTGACCGGCCTCCTCGACCAGGAAGTAGACGCTCCGGGAGTCGGGCGAGAAGGCGAACGACTCGACCTGGCGGTCGAGCGAGGCCGTCAGCGAGCGCGGCGACCCGCCCCTTCGATCCAGCACGACGAGCTGCCAGCGGTCGGACTCGTACCCGGCGCGCTGCTGGGCCCGCCAGGCGAGCCGGGTGCCGTCCGGGCTGAAGGCGCAGCCGCGGTCGTCGCCCGCGCTCGTCCCGACGCTCTGCGCCTCGCCGCCCGCGGTCGGCACCACGAACACGTCCGCGTTCGTGCTCCACGCCTCGCCGCGCGCCTGCTTGCGCGAGAAGCAGGCCTCGCGACCGTCCGGCGAGACCGCCCAGTCGCTGCCTCCCAGGCTGAACGGCGGCGCGTCGGCGTCGCCCGGCGTGAGGTCGACCGCCCCCGTCCCGTCCACGTTCAGCGCGACCAGGTGGCTGCGGCGGCCGTCCGACCAGCTGTCCCAGTGACGGTAGAGGAGATCCTCGTACGCGCGAGCGGACGACGTGGCCTTGCCGACGGCGGCGAGCCGGCGGGCGTTGCACGCCTCCTCGGCGCCGCAGTCCGGGAAGACCGGGGTCTGCACCAGCAGCCGCGCGTCGCCGACCCACTCGAAGGCCAGGACGCCGGTCGCCAGCGCCGTCAGCCGCCGCGGCTCGCCCCCGGCGGCGTCGACCACCCAGACTTGTGGCGAGCCGCCGCGGGTCGAGAGGAACGCGAGGCGCCGGCCGTCGCGGCTCCAGCGCGGCCTCGTGTCGCTGGCGGGGTCGGCGGCGAGGCGCCGCGGCTCGCCGCCGGCCAGCGGCACGACCCAGACGTCCGCGTCGCGCGTGCCCGCTGCCAGATCGACCCGGGTGAGCGTGTACGCGACGCGCGAGCCGTCCGGCGAGGGCTGCACGTCGGCGAGCCGGCCCAGCCTCATCATCTCCGTGGCCGTGAAGCGAGGCGTCGCAGCCGCCGCGGGCGCGGCGCAGGCGCAGCACACCAGAGGGACGGCGGGGCGGACAGGCAGCATGGGCGACCTCCGGCCCGGGTGTCAGGCCACCGGGCGCTTCATCAGGACGGCCGTCTGTGGGCAGCCGCTGCGGAACTCCCACGACTCGCGCACGGCAGGAGGCGCGTCCTCGCGCGGGCAGGCGGCGAACCCGTGGCGCGCGAAGTAGTCCCGGGCGCTCGTGGTCAGCAGGTAGACCGCGAGCAGGCCCAGGACCCGCGCCCGCTCCAGGGCCGCCCCGACCAGCGCGCCCGCGATGCCCTGGCCCCGGTAGTCGGCGTCGACCGCCACGCTGCGCAGCAGCCCGTACTCGCCGTGCACCTCGAGGCCGCCCACCCCCACGACGCGGGCGTCGTCCTCGCGCACGACGAAGTAGTGGCCCCAGCGCTCGGCGACGTCCTGCTCGGGCAGCTGCGAGCGGCCGAGCAGCGCCAGCGCCTCGGGCAGGTCGTGCGGTCGCGCCGGCTCGGCGTGCAGCGGCATGCGCCGGATTCTAACGCCAGCCGCCGTCGTCGCCGAGGATCTCGCGCGGCCGGAAGGCGGCCTTGTACTCCATCGCCGCGCAGCCGGCCACGTGGTAGCCGAGGTACAGCGAGCGCAGCCCGCGCTGCCGGCAGCGCTCCGCCAGCCACAGCACGTTGTAGACGCCGGGCGAGCGCGGCGCCAGCTCCGGGTCGAAGTAGAAGTAGACGGCCGAGATCGACTGCGCCAGCACGTCGAAGATGCCGGCGCCGAGCAGCCTCCCCTCCACGCGGAACACGACCTCCTCGGTGAAGGGCGCGACGTCGTGCAGGAACTCGTCGAACTCCTCGCGCGTCCCGCTCATCTGCCCGTCGTGGCGCGCCTCCAGGTAGCGGCGGTAGAGCGCGTGCTTCTCGTCGCTCGGCTCGGGCGGGCCGACGCTCGCCACGACGTCGGCGTTTCGCCGCCAGCAGCGGCGCTGCACCCGGTTCGGCCGGAACGCGGACACCGGCAGGCGCAGCTGTCGGCACTCGTGGCAGCCGTCGCAGCGGGGGCGATAGACGACCGACCCCAGGCGGCGGTAGTTGAGGTCGAGGAACAGCTCGTAGAGAGGCGGCGAGAGCCGCTCCGGCTTGACCACCAGCAGCCGCGACTGGCGGCCCGGGAGGTAGGGGCAGGGCGAGGGCGCGGACGCCTCGAGCCCGAGCGAGTCGAGCAGCGCCGCGAGCCGGGCCCGGGCCGGCTCATGCGCGCCGCGGCCGCTCACCGACGCCGGACGACGAGCGCCAGGAAGAAGGCGGCGCCGAGCGTGAGGATGATCGTCGCGCCGGTGGCCACGTTCAGATGATAGGACGCGAACAGGCCGAACGCCGTGCCGGCCGTGCTGAGCGCGACCGCCAGCACGGCGATCGCCGGGAGCGACCGGCCGAGCAGGTTCGCGGTCGCGGCGGGCACCACCACGAACGCCGAGACCAGCACCACGCCCACCGTCTTCACGCCGACCACGACCACGAGCGCCGTCAGCGCCAGCAGCAGGTACTCGAGCAGGGCCACCGGAACCCCCGACAGCGTGGCGAGCTCGGGGTCGAAGGTCGCGTAGGCGAGCCGCGGCCCGATCCAAGCCAGGACCAGCGCGACCAGCACGGCCACGGCCAGGATCAGGCGCAGCGCCTCGGGCGACACCGAGAGCAGGCTCCCGAACAGCAGACCTTCCACGTTGACCGGGGCCGCGCGCGCGGAGCGCAGGCCGAGGAACAGGATGCCGGCCGCGAAGGAGACGGCGAAGAAGACGCCCGTCGCGACGTCGCCGGCCAGGCTCGTCCGGCGGCGCACGTACTGGATGCCCAGCGCGATCGCCACCGTGAACGGCAGCGCCACCCACATCGCGCCGTCGACGCTCGTGCCCAGCAGCAGCCCCAGCGCCAGGCCGCCGAAGGTCGCGTGGGCGAGCCCGTCGGAGAGCAGCCCCAGCCCGCGCTGCACGATGAAGACGCCCAGCAGCGAGCCCGCCGCGCCGAGCGCGATGCCCGCCGCCAGCGCGCGGCGCACGAAGCCCTGCGCGAGCGGCGAGAGCAGGGCGTCGAGCAGATCGCCCATCACTCGTCCTCGCACAGCGGAGAGGCGGGCGCGTCGTGGTCGTGGCCGCCGAAGGCGCCTCGCTGCCACTCGCGCTCGAGCACCTCGTCGGGCTTGCCCCAGGCGCGCACGCGGCCGTCGAGGTAGACCACGCGGTCGGCCAGCCGCCGCGCGGCGGCGGCGTTGTGCGTGACCAGAACGGCGGCGACGTCCTCGCGCCGCGCGACGTCAGCCAGCAGGTCGAGGAACTCGGCACGGCCGCGCGCGTCGACGCCCGCCGTGGGCTCGTCGAGCAGCAGGAGCGCGGGCTCGTTCACCACGGCCCGCGCCAGGAACACGCGCTGTGCCTCGCCGCCCGAGAGGCCGCGCAGCGGCGCGTCGAGCAGCCGCTCGCCGCCCACGCGCGCCAGCGCCAGGCGCGCCCGCTCGCGCTCGGCCGGGGAGATGCGCAGGGGCCAGGCGCCGCGGTGGTTGGCCAGGATCAGCTCGACGGCTCGTGCCGGGAAGCCCTGGTTGAAGCCCTTCGCCTGTGGCAGGTAGCCGACCTCGCGGCGCGCCTGCGCCGGAGCGCGGCCGAGCACCTCGATCGTGCCCGCCTCGAGCGGCAGGAGCCCGAGCGCGGCCTTGAGCAGCGTCGTCTTGCCGCCGCCGTTCGGGCCGCACAGGCAGCAGAACTCGCCGCGCCCGACCTCGAAGCTCACGTCGTCGAGGACACGCCGGCCGTTCAGGAGCACGCTCGCGCCCTGCAGCCGCAGCGCGTCGCTCACCGCAGCGCCTCGTCCATGGCCGCGCCGATGCCGCGCATGAGGTCCTCGTAGCTCGCGGCCGCGGGCCCGCCGCCGAGCGGGTCCACCGGGTACACGCCGACGCCCGCCTCGCGCGCCAGCGAGCGGGCCAGCTGGCCGTCGAGCTGCGGCTCCACGAACAGCGCCGGCGGGTCGGGGCCGCGCAGCAGGGCCACGAGCGACGCGACGTGCTGAGCCGTCGGCTCCGAGCCCGGTACCGGCTGCACGACACCGGCCACCTGCAGCCCGTAGCGTGCGGCGAAGTAGAACAGCGAGCCGTGGAACGTGACGATCCGCCGCCGGCGCCAGGTCTCGGCGCGGCGCGCCAGCTCGGCGTGCAGCGAGTCGATCGAGCGTTTCGCGACGTCGCCGCGCTCTCGGTAGAAGACGGCGCCCTCCGGGTCCAGGCCGCCCAGGGCCTCGACGATCACGTCCACGGCGCGCCTCGCGCGCAGCGGGTCCGTCCAGAAGTGCGGGTCGATCAGCGGCTCCGCCCGGATCAGCCCCGGTGGCGCGAGGATCGGGTCCATGAGCGGACCCAGCTCGAACACGCGGGCCTCGCCCGCGCCGGCAGCGCGGGCCAGGCGGCTCGCCCAGGGGTCGAGTCCCAGCCCCACGGCGAAGATCAGGCCGGCATCCGCGAGCCCGGAGACGTCGCGCGGCCGCGGCTCGTAGTCGTGCGGATCGAGCCCCGGCCGCAGGATCAGGCTCACCGCCAGCCGCTCGCCCGCGACGCGGCGGGCCAGGTCGTAGACGGGGAAGACGGTCGCGGCGACCTGCCGCTGGGGCAGCCGCGCGCGGCGACAGGCGGAGGCGAGCCCCCAGCCGGCGAGGACGAGGAAGAGGGCAAGCAGCGAGGCGAGCGGGAAGCCGTGCTCGGTTGTCCGTCGTGCTGCACTCACCTGCAGGCCGCCTCCCGGAGGCGGGATGATAGCACCGGCAGAGGGCGTCGAATCTCGATGGATACCAACGACTTGTGCGTCTGGTGCCGGCGACGCGCGTCGGTCGAGCCGAACGGCATTTGACTTGACACTGGCCATCGACCGTGCGACGGTGCCGTGTTCAAGGCTTGGTGCGAAGCTGATGCTCTGTTTCCCTCTCCACCGCCGAGCCGTGCTGCTCGGCATGGTCGTCCTCATCCCGTCGCTGTTGCCGGCCTGCGGAGGCTCCGCAAGCCCGACGTCGGTGCCGACACCCATCGCCACCCCGACGCCGGCCCCGACGCCGGACCCGAACATCCCGCCCGCCGACAGCGGCTGCGGCAAACCGTACCCGCCCAACATCACGCGCTTCGCCGTCGGCATCCACCTGAAGGACAGGGACTTCTGGACGATCGACTCGACGCCCCTCGTCGGACCCGACGCCGACTACTGCGCTGCGGTCGGCTTCACCGACGGGCGGTCGATCTGCGCGATACGCCCGGAGGGCACGCCCGACCGGGCCGCCTGCGAGAACTGGCGCGCCGGCATCGCGAAGGACACGGGCCGGCCCGGCCCGACCTGGACCTTCTTCCCGAAGGACGGCCCCCCGACGTACTGCACCGGCGTGGAAGTCCGGCTGCGACCACTTCTACGAGAACGGCCCCTTCACGGTCAAGGCATACAAGGGTGGCCTCTACCAGGTCTGCACGGCGCTCAACGCCTGTGGCACGGTGGACGTCGACCGGAACCTGTGACGCGCGGGCTCCTGCCCCGCATTCATCATTCGTGAGGATCTTTCCATGAAGCCCAGCACCTCGATCCTACTTCTCTGCGGCGTGGTCGCCCTCGGCGCGATCGTCCACTGCGGGGGAGGCTCCTCCGGCGGCCAGTCCCCGTCGACCCTGCCGACGCAGCCGGCGACCACCACCACCACGCGTCCGGCGGGCATCGTGCTGCCGGCCGGGATGGTCTGCGACCCGACGCCGCCGCCGCTCTATCGCATGGAGCCACAGATGTGGTTCCAGCGAGGAGGTGGAGGCTGGATCCTCGACTCGAAGCCGAGGGTCATGAACGTGGACGACTACTGCAACCGCGTGGGCATTGGCGCCGGCCGCTTCTGCGACACGCGGCCGGAAGCGAACCCCCAGCGCCAAGCCTGCGACTACCTCGCGGTGGGCCAGGCCTCGGACACCGGCCGCTGGGGCCCGACCTGGACGCTCGACGGCAAGGCCTGCGACCCGCCGGGCAACGCGGGTGGCACGAACCAGCTGCCTCAACACTCCGGAGAACCAGTTCCAGGTCATCGCCAAGGGCCCGGGGCTGTACCAGGCTTGCGCCTCGCCACTCGCCAGGGTCGACCCCGAGGGCTCCCGCTGCGGCGAGGTGCAGGTGCCGTAGCCGTCCACCCTGTTCGCGCCTCGGTCTCGCGCGGGGCCCACGAGCGCCGGGTCTGTGCCCGAGGACAGGGAGAGTGCTCGACGACGAGCGCAGGCTCGCCGTCCGCTCGCGCGGGACGGGCGCCGCTGGACCTTCCATCGCCTGGTGGTGACGGGCGCACTAGAATGAACGAGAGTCCAGGCGATCCCTCCCACCACGCGAAGGAGCGAGCCATGAGCTTCGAAGGACAGGCCGTGCAGGTCCTTCCCCTCGACGACGGCTTCGTCGAGCTGCGATTCGATCTCGAGAACGACTCCGTCAACAAGCTCAACGCGGCGACGCTGGCGCGAGCTGACGCGGGCGATCGCGTGCCTGCCGCCCGAGCGCGAGCCCTGCGCGGCCTGCTGGTCACGAGCGGCAAGGACGGTGTTCATCGCCGGCGCCGACGTCACCGAGTTCGTGCCGCTCTTCCACGAGAGCGAGCAGGAGATCGCCGGCTTCCTGCGCGAGAGGACAGGCGATCTTCTCGCTGCTCGAGGACCTCGAGCTGCCGTCGCGTCGCGGCGATCAACGGCGTCGCGCTCGGCGGCGGCTTCGAGCTGTGCCTCGCGGCGAGCTACCGCGTGATGTCGAGCGAGGCGAAGGTCGGCCTGCCCGAGACGAAGCTCGGCATCTTCCCCGGCTGGGGCGGCACCGTGCGCCTGTCGCGCCTGTCGCGGGCGCCGACACCGCGATCGAGTGGATCGCCGGCGGCGAGCAGTACGCGGCGGCGGACGCGCTGAAGGCCGGCGCCGTGGACGCGGTCGATCGCGCCCGGCCGACCTGCGCGAGGCCGCGCTCGTGACGCTGAAGGAGGCGGCCGACGGCCGGCTCGACTGGCGCGCGCGGCGCGAGCGAGAAGAAGGCCCCGCTCCGGCTCGACGCGATCGAGGCCGGGATGGTCTTCGTCGGCGGCAAGGCCTTCGTCGCCGGCAAGGCCGGCCCGCACTACCCGGCGCCCGCTCGCGGCCATCGAGTCGATCGAGAAGGGCGCCGGCAAGACGCCGCGACGAGGCGCTGGCGATCGAGGCCGCGCTGTGCGCGAGGGTCGCGAAGACCGAGACCGCCCGCTCGCTCGTGGCCGTGTTCCTGGGCGACCAGGCCGTGAAGCGGATCGCGAAGCAGGCACGCGCAAGGCGGCGCGGCCCGGTGAAGCGCGCGGCCGTGCTGGGCGCCGGCATCATGGGCGGCGGGATCTCGTACCAGTCGGCCTCGCGCGGCGTGCCGGTGCTGATGAAGGACATCGCCGCCAAGGCCCTCGAGCAGGGCATGGGCGAGGCGGTGAAGCTGCTCGAGAAGCAGGTCGAGCGCGGCAGGCTCACGACCGCGCAGATGGCGCCGACGCTCGCCTCGATCACGCCGACCCTCTCGCTACGGCGACTTCGCAGGCGGTCGACTTCGTGGTCGAGGCCGTGGTCGAGAACGAGAGGCGTGAAGAAGAAGGTGCTGGCGGAGGTCGAGGGGCTGTCCCGCACGACGCCGTGCTCGCCTCGAACACCTCGACCATCTCGATCACGCGCCTCGCGACGGCGCTCGCGCGGCCCGAGAGCTTCTGCGGGCATGCACTTCTTCAACCCCGTGCCGCGCATGCCGCTCGTCGAGGTGATCCGCGGCGAGCGATCGTCGCGACGAGGCGATCGCGACGGCCGTCGCCTACGCGCAGGCGATCGGCAAGACGCCGATCGTGGTCAACGACTGCGCCGGGCTTCCTCGTCAACCGCGTGCTCTTCCCGTACTTCGCCGGCTTCATGCGCCTGCTGCAGGACGGCGTCGACTACGAGCGCATCGACAGGGTGATGGAGAGCTGGGGCTGGCCGATGGGGCCGGCGCTGCTGCTCGACGTGATCGGCATCGACACCGCCGTCCACGCCGACCGGGTGATGGCCGCGGCCTTCCCGGAGCGCATGGGCCACGCAGGGCAAGACCGCGATCGAGGCGCTGCTCGAGGCGGACCGGCTGCGGCCAGAAGAACGGCAAGGGCTTCTACGCCTGGAAGCCCGAGAAGAAGGGGCCGCCCAGCAAGCAGAGCGATCCCGAGGCGAAGGCGCTCGTCGTACGGCTCCGCCAGCGGGCCGAGCTGCCCGACGAGGAGATCGTCGAGCGGACGATGCTGCCGATGCTGCTCGAGTCCTCGCGCTGCCTGGAGGAGAGGATCGTCGCGACGCCGGTCGAGGTGGACGTCGCGCTCGTCAACGGGCTCGGCTTCCCGCCCTTCCGCGGCGGGATCTTCCGCTGGGCCGACGCGCTCGGCGCCGGCGACGCTGCTGCGGGCCGCCGAGAAGCACCGCTCGCTCGGTGCCCTCTACGCGCCGACCGCGCAGCTTTCCGCCCTCGCCGCCTCCGGCAAGGGCTTCCACGGGGAGTGACGCGATGAGGGACGTGGTCGTCGTCGACGCCGTGCGCACCCCGATGGGGCGCTCCAAGGGCGGGATGTTCCGCAACGTGCGGGCCGACACGCTCTCGGCCGAGGTGATGAAGGCGCTGCTCGCGCCGCAACCCCGAGCTCGACCCCGGCCGAGATCGACGACATCGTCTGGGGCTGCGTGCAGCAGACGCTCGAGCAGGCCTACAACGTCGCCCGCTTCGCGCAGCTGCTGACGCCGATCCCGAAGGAGGTGAGCGCGCAGACCGTGAACCGGCTGTGCGGCTCGTCGATGACGCGCGCTCCACAACGCCGCGATGGCCGTGATGGCCGGCTACGGCGAGGTCTTCCTCGTGGGCGGCGTCGAGCACATGGGCCACGTGCCGATGACCCACGGCCTCGACCCGAACCCGCTCGCCACGAAGACGAACGCCAAGGCCGCCGGCGCGATGGGCCTCACCGCCGAGTACCTGGCGCGGCTCCACGAGATCTCGCGCCGGCAGCAGGACGAGTTCGCGCTGCGCTCGCACCAGCGCGCGCACGCGGCGACGCGTCGCGGGCGCCTTCAGGGACGAGATCGTCCCGGTCGCGGGCCACGACGAGAAGGGCGCCCTGCGCTCGTTCGACTACGACGAGGTGATCCGGCCCGACACGACGCTCGAGGCGCTCGCCGCGCTCAAGCCGGCCTTCGACCCGAAGAACGGCACGATCACCGCCGGCAACGCCTCCGCCGTCTCGGACGGCGCCGCGGGGCTGCTCGTGATGTCGGCCGAGAAGGCCAAGGCCCTCGGCAAGCAGCCGCTCGCGCACGATCCGGCTCGATGGCGGCGGTCGGCGTCGACCCCTCGATCATGGGCTACGGCCCGGTGCCGGCGGTGAACAAGGCCCTCGCGCGGGCGGGCATGCAGATCTCGGACGTGGACCTCGTCGAGCTGAACGAGGCCTTCGCCGCGCAGTCGCTGCCGGTGCTCAAGGACCTCGGCCTGCTCGACGTGATGGACGAGAAGGTCAACCTGAACGGCGGCGCGATCGCCCTCGGCCACCCGCTCGGCTGCTCCGGCGCGCGCATCACGACGACGCTGCTGCACGCGATGAAGGCCCGCGACAAGAGCGTCGGCGTCGCCACGATGTGCATCGGCTTCGGCCAGGGCGTCGCGACGGTCTTCGAGCGGGTCTGACGGCGTTCGCCGGACCGGCGGCCGCTTTCGGCGGGTGCTTCAGCCGCCGAAGTAGTCCGGCTCGTTGCCGGGCTTCCACTTGATGTTGCAGCCGACGCTGGCCCGCTGCTTCGGGGTCCACCTCGCGACTTGCCAGCACGGCGTCGAGCGCCGCCCGCAGGTCGGCGCCGGTCACCGGCACGCCGCTGCCCGGCCGGCTGTCGTCGAGCTGGCCCCGGTAGGCCAGCCGGCGCGCGCCGTCGAACAGGTAGAGGTCCGGCGTGCACGCGGCGCGGTAGGCCTTGGCCACCTCCTGCGTCTCGTCGAACAGGTAGGGAAACGTGTAGCCGGCGCGCTCCTTCTCCGTCTTCATCGCCACGGGCCCGTCCTCCGGGTACTGTGCGACGTCGTTGCTGCTGATCGCCACGACACCGACGCCCCGCGGCTGGTACTCGCGCGCGAGCCGCGCCAGCTCCGCCTGCACGTGCTTGACGAACGGGCAGTGGTTGCACAGGAACATCACCAGCAGCGCCCTTCGCCCCGCGAAGTCGGCGAGCGACACGATGCGTCCGTCCGTGTCCGGCAGCCGGAAGTCCGGCGCGGGCGTCCCGAGCTCGAGCATCGTCGAGGGCGTTGCGGCCATGCTTGCCTCCGGGTTCTGCTCCGATTGTAGAGCGGCGACGGCAGGGAAGGACTCCCGCCCCCGGCGTAAGATGGCTCTTTGGCATGCCACTCCGCGCGGGAACCCAGATCGGTCCCTACGAGATCCTCGCCCCGCTCGGGGCCGGGGGCATGGGCGAGGTGTACCGCGCGCGCGACCCACGCCTCTCGCGCGACGTCGCGATCAAGGTCCTGCCGCGCTCGCTCGCGCTCGACCCCGGGCGACGCGCGCGCTTCGAGAGGGAAGCCCGCGCCGCGGGCTCGCTCAGCCACCCCAACCTGCTGGTGGTCTACGACATCGGCTGGGACGGCGAGACGCCGTTCCTGGTGATGGAGCTGCTCCGCGGCGAATCGCTCGCCGAGCGGCTCCGGCAGGGAGCGCTGCCGCCTGCCGACGCCGTCGACAAGGCGCGGCAGATCGCGGTCGGGCTCGCCGCCGCCCACCGGCAGGGCGTCGTCCATCGCGACCTCAAGCCCGGAAACGTCTTCCTCACGGAGGACGGTCGCGTGAAGATCCTCGACTTCGGCCTCGCCAAGCTCGGCGGCGAGACGGAGGCGATCTCGGTGCTCACGAACGCCCCCACGCGGCCCGGCGACACGCTGCCCGGGACGCTCCTCGGCACCGTCGAGTACATGTCACCCGAGCAGGCGCGGGGCGAGCCCACGGGGCCGCGGACCGACGTCTTCTCCTTCGGCGTCGTCGTCTACGAGATGCTGACCGGCTGCAATCCCTTCGCGCGGGGCTCCGTCGCCGAGACGATCTCGGCGATCCTGCGCGACGAGCCGGCGCCGCTGCGCTCGCTCGCGCCCGGCGCCCCGGAGCTGCTCACGGCGTTCGTCGGTCGCTGCCTGGCGAAGAAGCCCGAGGGCCGGCCGGCCTCGGGCGAAGCCCTGGCCAGCGAGCTCGAGGCGACGCGAGCGCGAAGCACCACGCCGGCGAGGCGCGCGCGTTCGCGAAAGACGACGATCGAGTCGATCGCCGTGCTGCCCTTCCAGGTCGAGGAGGAGGCTCGCGAGGCGGATTTCCTCGCGGACGGCCTGGGCGACACCCTGGTGCGGGCCCTGGCGCGCCTGCCGAAGCTGCGCGTGACGGCGCGCAGCACCGTGCGTGCCTGGAGCAGCCAGACGGCCGACCCGCGCGCTCTGGGCGCGGAGCTGGGCGTGCAGGCAGTCCTGGCCGGCCGGGTCGGCGGACGTGGTGATCGCCTCGCGCTCGCCCTCGAGCTGGTCGACGTCGAGGACGGCGCCGTGCTGTGGAGCGAGCGCTTCGCCGACGAGCGCGCGGCGCTGCTCTCCACCGAGGAGGCGCTCACCGAGCGCATCGTCGAGCTGCTCCGACCGCGGCTGGGCAAGGAGAGCCGCAGGCGGCTGCGCCGCGTCCGGCCGCGCGACGCGGCGGCCTACGAGGCCTACCTGCGCGGGCGCTTCTTCTGGAACCGCTGGACGCCCGAGAGCCTGCGCGCCTCGATCTCCCACTACGACGAGGCGATCGCGCGCGACCCGCGCTTCGCGCTCGCCTACGCCGGTCTGGCCGACAGCTGGGCGGTGCTCGGCAACGTCAAGGCGGTCGCCCCCGCGGAGGCCTACCCGCGCGCCAAGGCCGCGGCGCTCAAGGCGCTCGCGCTCGACGACGAGCTCGCCGAGGCGCACGCCTCGCTGGGCTACGTGCGGCGCTTCTTCGACTGGGACTGGCCGGCCGCGGCGGCCTCGTTCGAGCGGGCGCTCGAGCTCGACCCGGACTACGCCACCGCGCACCGCTGGTACGGGCAGTATCTCTCCGGGATGGGGCGGCACGAGGACGCCCTGCGCCACGTCCGCCGCGCCCTCGCGCTCGAGCCGCTCTCGCTCATCATCCACACCGCCGTGGGCGACGTGCTCTTCTACGCGCGGCGCTACCACGACGCGATCCCCTACTACCGGCGGGCGATCGAGCTGGACTCGTCCTTCCTCGCCGGCCGCAGCGATCTCGCCCGGGCCCTCGAATTCGTCGGGCAACTGGACGAGGCGACCGCCGAGTACCAGGCGGCGCTGCAGCTCGCGGAGGGCGCCAGGGCCGACCCCTCGGTCGGGCTCGCCAACGTCCACGCCGTGAACGGGCGCCGCCAGCAGGCGCAGCAGATCCTCGGCGCCCTGCGCGCGCGGCGCGAGCGGAGCTACGTCTCGGCCTGGGGCCTGGCGAGCGTCTACGCGGTCCTGGGCGAGACCGAGGCCGCCCTCGAGTGGCTGGAGCGCGCGTACTCGGAGCACGACTCGACGCTCGTGCTGCTCAAGGTGCACCCGCGCTTCGATGCCCTGCGAGAAGCGCCGCGCTTCGAGGCGCTGCTGCGGCAGATGCAGCTCGATTGACGGCCGCTACAGCTCGCGGGGCCGGCCGCCCTTCAGCCAGTGCTCCTCGACCTGCTCGAGGCTGTGGCCCTTCGTCTCGGGGATGAAGAAGTAGCCCCAGACGACGCCCACCACCCCGATCGCCGCGAACAGCCAGAACGTGCGCGCGGGGCCGACGGCCTTCACCATGCTCAGGAACGTGTAGGCCACGACGGCGTTCCAGAGCCAGTGCGAGAGAGAGCCGATGCTGGCGCCGACCCCGCGGATGCGCAGCGGGAAGACCTCGGAGATCAGCAGCCAGCCGAGCGGGCCCAGGCTCATCGCGAAGAACGCGCAGAACAGCAGCATGCTGCCGACGGTGGCCCACTTCGCCGTCGCGCCCAGCTGGGCCTGGAAGTGGAACGACAGCCCGAGCGAGACGAGCGCCACGATCAGGCCCGAGAAGCCGACCATGAAGAGCGGCCGCCTGCCGACGCGGTCGAGCAGAGCGATCGAGACGAAGGTGAACAGCACGTTCACGCAGCCGACGACCACGGCCGGGGCGATCGAGGCCGTGTTGCTCACGAAGCCCGCCATCTGGAAGATGATGGGCGAGTAGTAGATGATCGTGTTGATCCCCGAGAACTGCTGGAAGAAGAAGATCAGGATGGCGATCAGCAGCGGCGCGCGCAGCCAGGGCTGCAGGATCTCGCTCCAGGCGCCCCGGTAGCGGGCCTCGGCGGCGCCGTCCTCCTTCATCCGGCGCACCGCGTCCTCGACCAGGTCGGAGTCCTCGACGCGCTCGAGCACCGCGCGTCCCTCGGCCTCGCGGCCCTGGGCGATCAGCCAGCGCGGGGTCTCGGGCAGGAACAGCATGCCGACCAGCAGCACGACCGCGGGCACGGCGCCGGCCAGGAACATGTTGCGCCAGGACTCCGGGTTGGCGTCGTTCGCCAGCGCGTAGTCGGCCGCGTACGACACCAGGATGCCGATCGTGATCATGAGCTGGTTGAGCGAGACGAGCGCCCCGCGCCGGCGCGTCGGCGAGAGCTCCGCGATGTAGAGCGGCGTCGCGAACGAGGCGACGCCGATCGCGAGCCCGACCGTGCCCCGGCCCCAGCCGAGCGACGCCGGCGAGCCGGCGAAGCCCGTCCACAAGGCGCCCGCGAAGAAGACGACCGCCGTCGCCAGCATCACCTTCTTGCGGCCGAGCACGTCGGTGATGCGACCGCTGAGCAGCGAGCCGAGCACGGCGCCGGCCAGCACCGCGGTCGTGAGCGCCTCGATCGAGGAGTCGCCCAGCTTCCAGTGGTCGCGCAGGAACGGCAGTGCGCCCGAGATGACGCCGGTGTCGAAGCCGAACAGGAGGCCGCCGGTCGCGGCCACGGTCGAGATGAGCAGGACGGTCGAGCGCTTGCGAGAGCCGGCGTCGGGCATGCGGACGCTCCTGGTCGGGGCGGAGGTTATCAGAACGGACCCGCTGCGGGCTGCGTCTAGCTCCGCTGCCGTCGCTCGTGGCCGGCGGCCCGGGCGGACCCCGTGCGCCGGCGCGCGCGGAACGCCTCGGGCGCGAGGCCGTAGGCGCGCTTGAAGGCCTTGGAGAAGTGGTACGGGTCGTCGTAGCCGACCTGCTGGCCGGCCTCCTTGACCAGCAGCCCGCGGTCGAGCAGCAGCGCCGCCGCGCGCGCCATCTTCAGCCGCACCAGCAGCCGGTACGGAGACACGGCCCCGTAACGGTGGAACAGCCGGCACAGGTGCGCCTCGCTGACCGCGCAGGCCGCGGCCACGGCCGAGAGCGAGGAGGCCTTCAGGCAGTTCGCCTCGAGGTACGCCCGGCTGCGCTGGTAGGTGGCCCAGGCGGCGCGACTCGCCGGCCGCCTCCGGCAACGCGTCGTCGGCGGCCTCGAGCACGATCTGCTCGAGCACCAGCGCCGACAGCCGTATGGCGTGCGTGCTCGGCCGCTGGCCGAGCCGCTGCAGCTCGTCGAACAGGGCCCGCAGGCGTGCCGGCTCGGCCACGCGCAGGGGCCGCAGCTCGGCCCAGGCGCCCGAGCGCAGCAGGGGCTCCGCGCGCGGGCCGGTGAAGTCGACGAAGTACTTGACCATCGCCGGCGGGTCGGCGGTGATGCGGTGGCGGACGTCGGGGCCGTAGCGGAAGAGCGAGCCGGGCCGCAGCGCAAACGCGCGCCCGTCGAGGCTCACCGTGCCCGACCCGGAGTCGACGTACTCGACCGAGAAGTAGCGGAAGCGCTCGCGGTCGACCACGTAGCTCGAGCCGCACAGCTCGCGGCCGCCGCAGACCACGCGCAGCGCGGCCCGCGACCGGGGCTCGAGATCGAGGAAGTAGTAGTCGCCGCGCAGCACCTGCTTCGACAGGAAGGACAGGTCGGGCACGGCGCGCTGGCCCACGGGCGCCTCCTCGTGGCGTGAGCGTCGGAGGCAAAGAATGTACATCAGCCGGCCAACTCCAGCCATTCCCCGGGGGGCCGCGCCGGCCGTAGGCTTCGAACCCGCGCCGGCCGTCGCGGGCGGGGCGCGGGAGGAGCGAGCCATGCCGGGCGCCACGCGACAGATGAGGGGGGCCATCCTGCCGGGCGACAGCAGCGTCGAGCTGCGCCGCTTCGAGGTCCCGTCGCCGGGACACGGAGAGCTGCTCGTGCGCACGAAGTCGGTGACGATCTGCGGCTCCGACATCCGCTGCATCTATCGCGAGCACCTCGGCAGGGGGCCCGAGGGCTACCAGGCGGGGACGATCGCCGGGCACGAGCCGAGCGGGCTGATCGAAGCGGCGGGCCCAGGCTGCCGGAGGTTCAGGGAAGGCGACCGCGTGATCGTGTACCACATCTCCGGCTGCGGGGTGTGCAACGACTGCCGGCGCGGCTACATGATCTCGTGCACCAGCCCCTGGCGCCGGGCCTACGGCTGGCAGCGCCACGGCGGCATGGCCGACTACATCCTGGCGGAGGAGAAGGACCTCGTGGCCCTGCCGCCGGAGCTGACCTTCTCCGACGGAGCGCAGGTGGCCTGCGGGTTCGGCACCGTCTACGAGGGCATCGAGAAGGTCGGCGTCAGCGGAAACGACGCGGTGCTCGTCACCGGCCTCGGCCCGCTCGGGCTCGCCACCGCCATGCTCGCGCGCGCCCTGGGAGCCGGCCCGATCATCGGCATCGACGTGATCCCGGAGCGGCTGGAGCTCGCGCAGTCTCTCGGCCTGTGCGACGCCGTGCTGCCGGCCGGCCCCGGGAACGCGGACGAGGTCCGGCGGCTCACCGGCGGCGCCGGTGTCGAGCGCGCCTTCGACTGCTCCGCCGACGCGGCGGCCCGGCTCACGGCGATCCAGGCCGCGCGCAAGTGGGGGCGCATCTGCTTCCTGGGCGAGGGCGGCACGGTCGCGTTCCAGCCGTCGCCCGACGTGATCCACGACCAGAAGACGATCTACGGCTCCTGGGTGACGAGCATCTGGCGCATGGAGGAGCTGGTCGAGCGGCTCGTGCGCTGGCGCCTGCACCCCGAGCGGCTGATCACCCACCGCTTCACGCTCGACCGTGCGGCGGAGGCCTACGCGCTGATGGCGAGCGGCCGCTGCGGCAAGGTGGCCGTCGTGTTCGACGAGGAGGTGCGATGAGCGCGCGGCCGCACCCGCCGGCCGCGGCCGGCGTCGACCCGGACCTCGTACCGAAACGGCGCCTCGCCACGGGCGCCGCGATCCCGGTGGTGGGCCTGGGCACTTTCGGCTCCGACAACGTGCCGGGCGAGTCGGTGGCCGAGGCGGTCGTCGAGGCGGGGCGCATCGGCTACCGGCACTTCGACTGCGCCTCCGTCTACGGCAACGAGCGCCAGATTGGCCACGCACTGCGCGAGGTCCAGCGCTCGGGCGTGCGGCGCGAGGACCTCTGGATCACTTCCAAGCTGTGGAACGACAGGCACGCCGAGCGGGACGTGGTTCCCTCGTGCGAGCAGAGCCTGCGCGACCTGCAGCTCGACTACCTCGACCTCTATCTGGTGCACTGGCCGTTTCCGAACTTCCACCCGCCCGGCTGCGACGTGACGTCGCGCAGCCCCGACGCGAAGCCGTACGTGCACGAGAACTACATGAGGACCTGGCGGCAGATGGAGCGCCTCGTCGAGCGCGGGCTGGTGCGCCACCTCGGCACCTCGAACACGACGATCCCGAAGCTCGAGCTGCTGCTGCGCGACGCAAAGGTCCGCCCGGTCGCCAACGAGATGGAGCTGCACCCGCACTTCCAGCAGCCGGAGCTGCTGCGGTACGTGGTGGGGCACGGGATCGTCCCGATCGGCTACTCGCCGATCGGCTCGCCGGGGCGGCCGGAGCGGGACCGCACGCCCGACGACACGGTCGACACCGAGGACCCGGTGATCGTCGCGATCGCGGAACGCCTCGGCGTGCACCCTGCCGTCGTCTGCCTGAAGTGGGGGTTGCAGCGCGGGCACGTGGTGATCCCGTTCTCGGTGAGGCGGGTGAACCTGCTCGCGAACCTGAGGGCCGCGGTGACCGAAGCGCTGACGGACGACGACATGAAGGCGATCGCCGGGATCGACCGGAACTGCCGGCTCATCAAGGGCCAGGTGTTCCTGTGGCGGGAAGGACAGAGCTGGGAGGACCTGTGGGACATCGACGGACGAATCGTTCAGTGACACGCCCTCGTTGGGTCGGCCGGGGGGGCGCGTCATCAGCCACTGCTCTGTGCGTCCTGCTGATCTCCGCTTCGGCCTTCGCCGGCACGCTGCCGCCGCTCCCTCCGGTGCCTGCGGTCCCGCCGCCGTCGGCGCCCATGGTGATCGCCAAGGGCCCGTTCGCGCCGACCTACGAGTCGCTCGCCCAGTACCACTGCCCCGACTGGTTCCGCGACGCGAAGCTCGGCATCTGGGCGCACTGGGGGCCGCAGGCGGTGCCGATGTTCGGCGACTGGTACGCACGCCACATGTACCTCCAGGGCCACAAGCAGTACCAGGACCACCTCGAGCGCTACGGCCACCCGTCGAAGTCGGGCTACAAGGACGTGATCCCGCTCTGGAAGGCGGAGAAGTGGGACCCCGAGCGCCTGATGGCGCTCTACAAGAAGGCGGGCGCCCGTTACTTCGTCAGCATGGGCGTCCACCACGACAACTTCGACCTCTGGAACTCGAAGTACCACCGCTGGAACGCGGTGCAGATGGGCCCGCACCGCGACGTCGTCGGCGACTGGCAGAAGGCCGCGAAGACGCAGGGCCTGCCGTTCGGCGTCTCCGAGCACCTCGGCGCCAGCTTCACCTGGTGGCAGGAGAGCCACGGTTCCGACAAGAAGGGCCCGCTCGCCGGCGTGCCGTACGACGGGGCCGACCCGCAGTATGCCGACCTCTACCACCCACCGGCCGCGCCGGGCGACAAGGAGTGGTACAGCACGAACCCGGCCTGGCACCGCGAGTGGTTCGCGCGCATCCAGGACCTCGTCGACCACTACCAACCGGACCTGCTCTACACCGACGGCGGCGTGCCGTTCGGCAACGAGATCGGCCGCAGCCTGATCGCGCACCTCTACAACGCCTCGGCCGCGCGCCACGGCGGCGTGCCGCAGGTCGTCTACACCTGCAAGCAGGCGTCGAAGGGGATGTGGGTGCAGGACCTCGAGCGCGGCGTGCTGCTCGGGCATCGGCGAGCAGCCGTGGCAGACCGACACCTCGATCGGCGACTGGTTCTACAACCGCGACTGGAAGTACCGGCCGGTCGAGTGGGTGATCCACATGCTGGTGGACATCGTGAGCAAGAACGGCAACCTGCTGATCAACGTCGTGCAGCGGCCCGACGGCTCGCTCGACCCGGAGGTCGAGCAGCTGCTGTCGCAGCTGGCCGACTGGATCGCGGTCAACGGCGAGGCGATCTACGGCACCCGGCCGTGGACGAGCTACGGCGAGGGCCCGGTGCGCGCGCAGGGCGGGGCGTTCAAGGAGGACTCGGCCTTCACCGCCGAGGACGTCCGCTTCACGACGAAGGGCGGCACGCTCTACGCGTTCTCGCTCGGCTGGCCGGGGAAGGGTCTGACGATCCGCGCGCTCGGGACCGCGGCCGGCCGCGTCAGCGGCGTGCGCCTGCTCGGCCACGACGGCCGCATCGAGTGGACGCAGGACGCGAACGGCCTCAAGATCGCCGTGCCCGAGCGCCGGCCCTGCGACCACGCGGTCGCGTTCGCGATCGCCGGCGTGCTGCCGGGAAAGCCGGCCCACCCGGCGCAAGGAGCCCCGTGACGCACGCCCTGCTGCTCGCCGCCGCCGCGCAGGCCGCGCGCCAGCGCCTGCTCACCCTGAGCCCGCTCGACTTCGCGATCATCGCGATCTACTTCGCCACGGTGATCGCGATCGGCGTCTACCTGAAGAAGTACGCCAGCACGGGCGAGGACTTCTTCATGGCGGGCCGGCAAGATGACCGCCTGGGTCGCCGGGCTGTGCTTCATCTCCGCCAACCTCAGCTCGCTGGAGACGATGGGCTGGTCGGCCATGGCCTACCAGTACGGCATGCTCGGGGCGCACGCCTACCTGATCGGCGCCATCCCCGCCATCCTGTTCCTGGCGATCGTGATGATGCCCTTCTACTACATCTGCCGCACGCACTCGGTGCCCGGCTACCTGCAGCTGCGCTACGGCGCGGGGGCGCGCACGGTCGCCGGCGTCTCGTTCACGTTCCTGACGGTGATGGTCAGCGGCGCCAGCATGTTCGCGATGGCGAAGATCCTGAACCTGCTGCTCGGCTGGGACATCCACGTCAGCATCTGGGTCTCGTCGGTCACCGTCGCCGTCTACGTCACGCTGGGCGGTCTGCTCTCGGCCGTGTTCAACGAGGTGCTGCAGTTCTTCCTGATCTGGCTCGGCTCGCTGCTCGTGCCGATCCTGGGGCTCATCTCGGCGGGCGGCTGGAGCGGGATGATCGAGGCCATCCGAAGGAATGCCCCGATCGTCCACCCCACCGTGCAGAACGCCGACTTCACGAGCCTGTGGCGCAACCTCGGTTCCTTCGACACGAACCCGATGGGCATCGACTGGTTCGGGATGGTGTTCGGGCTCGGGCTCGCGGTGAGCTTCGGCTACTGGTGCACCGACTTCCTGCAGGTGCAGCGCGTGATCGTGGCGAAGGACCTGCGCTCGGCGCAGAACGGCACGCTGATCGGCGCGGCGCTCAAGATGTGCGTGCCGATCATCGTCACGCTGCCGGGGCTGCTCGGCCTCGCGGTCCTGCTCGCCCCGGACGGGTCGCCGCTCGTGCTGGTGGCGGAGAGCGACGCGCGCGCGCGCCTGACGCACTACACGTACAACGACGTGCTGCCGTTGCTGATGGGCCAGTACCTCGGCCCGGGTCTCCTCGGCCTCGGCGTGACGGCGATGATCGCCGGCTTCATGTCGGGGATGGCGGGCAACGTCACCGCGTTCGCGACCGTGTGGACCTACGACGTCTACAAGCCGCTGTTCAAGAAGAACGCGGCCGACGCGCACTACCTGGCCATGGGCCGCTGGTGCTCGGTGCTGGGCGTCGTGATCTCGATCGCCGCGGCCTACGCGCTCCTTTGGTTCTCGAACATTCTCGAGTTCCTGCAGGTGCTGGTCTTCTTCTTCATCGTCCCGCTGTTCGGCACCGTGATCCTCGGCATGCTGTGGAAGCGCGCCTCCCCGGCCGGCGGCTTCTGGGGCTTCGTCGCCGCGATCCTCGCCTCGATCGGCATGTGGACGTACGTGCACACGTTCCCCGAGGGGTATCGGCCGCCGCCGAGGGCCACGATCGCCGAGGGCAGTGTCGTGTCGCTCGACAGGGACCCGCAGACGAACGCGATCCGGCGCGTGGTGGTCGAAGACGGAGGCGTCGACACGCTCAACGTATCGGTCTCGAGCCGCCTGCCGGACGCGCCGGAACCGGGTCCCAGAGCCTCGGCGGCGGCTCACGCCGGTGTCGAGGGCCAGCCCCCCGAGCGCGTGCTGCCGGCGTCGGTCGCACGCCGGGAAGGAGCGACGCCCGTGCAGGTCATCGCGCCGCAGGTGAGAGTCGCGGGCTCGAGCGAGCCCCTCCGCTTCGGTGTCGAGTCCGTGCCGGTCGTGCTGCGGCCGGGGGTGCGGCTCTCGAGCACCGAGGTCACGAAGCGCTTCGAGGCCGCCGCGTTCAACCCCGACCACACCGAGCACGTTGCCCGCTCGCGCAAGGCCAAGCCGATGGCCGTCAACATGTACAGCGGCTGGTGGTCGCTCGTGGTGTGCATCGTCGTGACGGTGCTCGTCAGCCTCGTCACGAAGCCGAAGCCGGACTCCGAGCTGCGGAACCTCGTCTACGGCCTGACGCCGCGGCCGCAGGAGGGCCCCTGCCCCTGGTACGAGCGGCCGGCGCTCTGGGCCACGGTCATCACGATCGTGCTGGTGGCGATCAACGTGATCTTCTGGTGAGGCTGCGATGAAGGAGCACGCTCTTCCGATCTGGTTCTTCATCGGCGCGCTGCTGCTGGTCTACGGCGTGCTGATCCTCGGCGCCGGCATCGCTGGCCTCTTCGATCCGCCCCGCGTGGCGCTGGCCGAGCTGCACGCGGGGATCTGGTGGGGCGCGCTGCTGGTCCTGATCGGAGGGTCCTACGTCTGGGCCTTCAGGCCCGGCCGCGGGCCGAGGACGCCGCGGGACTGACTCCGCAACGCGAGGGGAGGGCGCCGCTCATGCTGAAGGGGATCTCGCCGCTCCTGGGCCCGGAGCTGCTGGCCGTGCTGTGCCGGATGGGCCACGGCGACGAGCTGGTGCTGGCCGACGCCCACTTCCCGGGCGAGTCGCTGGGCGTGCCGGTGGTGCGCGCGGACGGCCTGCGCGTCCCCGCGCTGCTCGACGCGATCCTGCCGCTCTTCGAGCTCGACGCCTACGTCGAAGCGCCGGTCGTGATGATGGAGGCCGTGCCCGGGGACCGGCTCGACCCGGCCGTCGAGGCCGCGTACCGTGCGGCGATCGACCGCCACGCGCCGCGCACGCCGGCGATCGGCCGCGTCGAGCGCTTCGCCTTCTACGAGCTCGCGAGGCGCGCCTTCGCGGTCGTCATGACCGGCGAGACGGCCAAGTACGGCAACGTCATCCTGAAGAAGGGCGTGACGCCGGCCTGACCTGCGCGGCCCGCACGCGGCCGGGCGATAATCCGGGCATGCAGATCCACCTCGCGCTGCTCACGCTCCAGCTGGCCGTCGCCCCCCGTGCCGCTGCCCAGACGGGCCCGCCACTCCCGCCGATCGACGGCGCCGCCGTGCTCGAGCACACGAAGGTGCTGGCCTCGGACGCGTTCGAGGGCCGCGGCCCGGGCACGAAGGGCGAGACGCTCACGGTCGACTACCTGACCCGGCAGCTGCAGGGGATGGGCCTCGCGCCCGGCAACCCGGACGGCGGCTGGGTGCAGAAGGTGCCGCTCGTCGGCACCACCGTCCAGGGCCGGCCGCCGCTCGTCTTCCGCAGCGGCGGGGCGGAGCGCACGCTCGCGTGGCACGACGACTACGTGGCGTGGACCAAGCGCGTGAGCGAGCGCGTGGAGCTCGAGCGCTCGCCTCTCGTGTTCGTCGGCTACGGCGTGAAGGCGCCGGAGTTCCGCTGGGACGACTACAAGGGCGTCGACCTCAAGGGCAAGACGATGGTCGTGCTCGTCGGCGACCCGCCAGTGCCCGATCCTGCCCATCCCGGCCAGCTCGACCCGAGGGTGTTCGGCGGGCGCGCCATGACCTACTACGGCCGCTGGAGCTACAAGTACGAGATGGGCGCCGCGGCTGGCGCCGCCGGCGTGCTGATCGTCCACGAGACGGAGCCCGCGGGCTACCCGTTCGCGGTCGTGCAGGGCAAGACCGCCGAGCAGTTCGACGTCGAGACGCCCGACGGCGGGCAGGGCCGCTCCGCCGTCGAGGGCTGGATCACGCTCGAGCAGGCGAAGGCGCTGTTCGCGATGGCCGGCCAGGACTTCGCCGCGCTGCGGCAGAGGGCGGCGACCCGCGAGTTCGCGCCCGTCGACCTCGGCGTCACCGCCAGCGTGGCGCTGACGAACACGATCCGCAAGGTGCCGTCGGCCAACGTCGCGGCGAAGCTCGAAGGCGCGGACCCGAAGCTCAGGGACGAGTGGCTGATCTACACCACCCACTGGGACCACTTCGGCATCGGGCCCGCGATCGACGGCGACACCATCTACCGCGGTGCGGTCGACAACGCGTCGGGCACCGGCGGCCTGCTCGAGATCGCCCGCGCATTCACCAGGACGAGGCCGCGGCCGAAGCGGTCGATCCTGTTCCTCTTCGTCACCGCCGAGGAGCAGGGGCTGCTGGGCTCCGGCTGGTACGCGGACCATCCGCTCTACCCGCTGGCGAAGACGCTCGCCGTGCTGAACCTCGACGCGCTCAACGTACACGGCCGCACGCGCGACCTGACGATCGTGGGCCTCGGCCTCTCGACGCTCGACGACACGATCGCCCGTGCCGCAGCCGCGCAGGGGCGAGTCGTGAAGCCGGACCCGACTCCCGAGAAGGGCTCGTACTTCCGCTCCGACCACTTCCCGTTCGCGCAGAAGGGGGTGCCGTCGATTCACGCCGGCGGGGGAATCGAGTTCGTCGGGAAGCCGGCAGGCTACGGCATGCGGATCCGCGACGCCTACATCGCGAACGACTACCACAAGCCGACGGACCGCGTGCGCCCCGACTGGGACATGTCCGGCGCGGTGGAGGACCTTGGTCTCTACCTGCGGGCAGGCTACCGGATCACCCAGAGCCCCGACTGGCCCGAGTGGAAGCCTGGTGCGGAGTGGAAGGCGGCGCGGGACAAGATGCTCGAGCGGCCCGCCGGCCGCTAGCCCGGACTATTCACCAAGAGGCTGAGAGCCGGGCCCCGGGGGTGTGTACGTATTGCCGGGCGCCGTCGGAGCGGACCTGAGGGGTGATCTGCGCCTGAGGCAGAGCTCGGTTGATGATCCGCCGCGAATCTGGCTGCCAGGAAGAGACACCTTCACCATGTTGGGCACGGTCCATCAGGGCGAGGTGGTCTACCCGGGGGAAGCGCCGAGGGAGTGGGCAACCGTCCCCCAGGCGTGGGCGAAAGGGAAGCTCTCGGGCATGTGCAGGACGATACGGCGCACGGAGGAGCCGACGCGGGCGCCGATCTTGAGGAGACAGTCGCGCAGGGTCGAGACCTGAGCTCGAGCGAGCTTGGTGCCGGCGGCGCGCAGTCGCAGCTCCTGCATGAGGACGTAGGCGGCGGCGGTGAGGAGCACACGGAGCTGGTTGGCGAGGAAGCGCGAGCAGCTGGTGCGATCGATCTCGAGACCGTGGTGGAGTTCCTTGATCCGGTTCTCGATCTCGCCCCGGTGGCAGTAGAAATCCTCGTAGACCCAGCGTGGGGTCTGGGTCATGTTCGTGACCACGAAGCGGGGATTGTCCTTGGGGTCGCGTCCGGGATGGCGAGTGACCTCAGCCTTGATGATGATTCGCCGCTTGGCGGGCCAAGTCTTCGTAGCGTATAGCGTCTCGGCGTACACGTGCTCGGTCTTGTCGCTGGCCTTCGAAAGTCGGCGAGCCTGAGCCATATAC
This sequence comes from uncultured Acidobacteriota bacterium, assembly GCA_963831755.1. Lineage (GTDB taxonomy): Bacteria > Acidobacteriota > Vicinamibacteria > Fen-336 > Fen-336 > DATBSL01. The sequence continues at coordinate 670,440 of CAWHRC010000009.1, read as the reverse complement.
TTGCCGGCCCTTCGGAGCAGGATGGGATTCTTGCCAATAGCCACGGCGTATTGGACGTCACCCTGCTCGTCGAGGAAGTCAAAGACCTCGGGGGCGGCAAAGCCCGCGTCGAGCCGGACTCGGAAGCGTGCCTTGGGGAAGGCCGTCCGTAGCCGCGGCAGCAGCCGCGAGAGCACCCCGAGCGAGCCCCTCTTGTCCGGGGAGTTCCCCGGTCGCAAGATTGCCGCCACCAGGTACTGGTCGGCCTCGTCGTCGAAGCCGATGAAGCCCAGCAGGGGCAGGTAGCACCACTCGCCGTAGTAGCCGTTGAACAGGGCCAGCTGCTGCTGCCCGTGAGCCGGATCGTCCGTTTGATCGAGATCGATCGTCACCACGCGAGTCCGTCCATGCCGACGATGGCGATGACGCTCGATCACCCGCTCCGCCAGCGCCTCGCTCATCCGGAACAGATCCGCACGACTCGCCCCGTTCTCGAAGCGGCTCAGGGTCGGCTGGGAGGCCAGATCGCCCTCACCCAAGGGCGCCCGGCCCACCAGCAGCTTGTGCACCGGATCCGACGACAGCCTCGCCGCGTCGTTTCCGTCCGGATACCCGCAGGCAATCCCGTACACCCGCTGTCGCACGAGGTCCGAGATCTCGTGAATCACACGCTCGAGATCGCGGCCATCTCGGATGCAGTTCGCCAGTGCGTCGCTCAGCCCGAGCCGACGATCGGCCGCTCCCAGCAGTACCGCCCCGCCGTCAGAGCTGCCTCGCTCCTGGTCAAAGAGGACCGTAACCCGACGCTTCGCCAGATCCTCGAACAGCCAACACTGTGTCGTGTTATCGTCGCGCAAGGTGGGAGCCTCCTCATGCTGAGATGGACCTTTATCCAAGCCCTTCTTAGCACACAGGGGCTCCCGCCCCTCCTACTTTCTGTGAATAGTCCGGGCTAGCTGCGGGGCATACCGCCATCCTCGACCCGCGTCAGCTCAGGGATGGCGATCTGGGTCCAGCGGCGCCCGCATTGAACCATTTGCGTCATTGACGCGGCATGTCGGGGTTTCCGACACTTCGCTCGTACGGAGTGTGTGCACCTTCGGAAGGAGCCGCTGAATGAAGAAGCTCGTTGCCCTGCTCGGAATCGCCGCCCTGTGCCTCGTTGCGGGGGCTGGCCTCGCCGCCGCCGCCGACCACGCGGCCGTCGGCGTCACCAAGTGCAAGATGTGCCACAAGGTCGAGTTCGATTCGTGGTCGAAGACGAAGCACGCCACGGCGAAGCCGATCGCCGAGTGCGAGACCTGCCACGGTAACGGCGGGGACTACTGGAAGATGTCCACCATGAAGGACCCGGCGGCCGCCAAGGCAGCGGGCCTGATCGCAAAGCCCGAGAAGGCCGGGTGCACGGCCAAGTGCCACAAGGTTGCCGAGTTCAAGGACGAGATGCTCGGCAAGGTGCACGCCAAGAAGGCGAAGAAGTAGCTCCTCCCGATCGTCATGCCGCGGCCGGCGCCCCCGAGGCGCCGGCCGTTCCATTTGTGCGCCCAGCGTGGGCTTCAGCTTGGAGGTGAAAGTCCTCTCGTAAGCAGGCCATCGCAAGCGAAGCGAACCGCAACTGCGGAAGGGTGACCGACCGTGGGGAGGAAGCGGGGAGCAAAACCGCGGGCCGACGAACAGGAACCGGATACGAGGCGCTGGCGAGCGGGGTGAGCGGGCAGATGACCGCGAAGCCTCGATGGCCAAGACCCGAGGGCGTAGATCCGGCGGTCGTGCGGTGACGGGATGCTCGTACCTGGGGAGACCTCGCCTCACGCCTGAAAGGGCGACGCTGAGAACAGCGGAGCGAGGAGTCAGCCGAGGCCGTAGTAGCTGCCGGACTCGCGGGCAGCGAAGGGCCGAACGTGAAGGAGGGTGAGGCGCGCTCGAGCCTCGAAGGTGCGATGTCGCAGATGTCCAGGCAACTGGAGCTCCCGTTCATGGGCAGGGGTGAAGCCCCGAGAGGTGAACGGAGCGCGGAAGCGCCGACGGCGGCAAGGGGGAGCGAACGCCCAGGCAGCGACGGTGCGCCTCTGATGGAGAAGGTGCTGTCACGCCCGAACCTGAAGGCTGCGCTGAAGCGAGTGAGAAAGAACAAGGGCAGTCCCGGTGTCGACGGGATGACGACGGAAGAACTGCTGCCGTACCTGTGGGCGAACTGGGCGCGGCTTCGCGAGGATCTGCTCGCGGGGACGTACCAGCCCTCACCGGTGAAGCGGCAGCAGATTCCCAAGAGCGGCGGCGGGGTGCGCGAGCTTGGCATTCCAACGGTGCTCGACCGACTCATCCAGCAGGCGCTCTTACAGGTCCTGCAGCCCGGTTTCGACGCGACGTTCTCGAAGCACAGCTACGGCTTCCGGCCGAGACGCAGCGCGCACGACGCGGTGATGGCGGCGAAGCGCTACGTCGAGGAGGGACGCCGCTTTGTGGTGGACGTGGACCTCGAGAAGTTCTTCGACCGTGTCAACCACGACGTGCTGATGGGCACGGCTCGCGAAGAGGATTCCGGACCGCCGTGTCTTGGGACTGATCCGTCGCTATCTCGAAGCCGGCGTGATGGTGAACGGGGTAGTGATGGAGCGGGGCGAAGGCACACCGCAGGGTGGACCGCTCTCTCCGTTGCTCGCCAACGTGCTCCTCGACGAAGTGGACAAGGAACTGGAGAAGCGCGGTCACGCCTTTGTCCGGTACGCCGACGACTGCAACGTATACGTACGCAGCCGAAGGGCCGGGCGACGCACGATGGAGCTGCTACGGAGGCTCTTCGGGCGGCTGCGGCTCCGAGTCAACGAGACGAAGAGTGCGGTCGACCTGGTGTGGAACCGGAAGATCCTCGGCTACTCGTTCTGGGTGGCTGCGGGTCGAACGGTGAAGCTGCGGGTGGCGCGCAAGGCCCTTGACACGATGAAGGACCAAGTCCGCCTCATCACCCGGCGGTCTGGTGGACGGAGCCTGCGTCGGGTCATCGAAGAACTACAGCGCTACCTGCCGGGCTGGCGCAACTACTTCAGCCTAGCAGAAACGCCCGGCATCTTCGCCGACCTCGACCAGTGGATCCGCCATCGGCTACGCGCTCTACAGCTGAAGCAGTGGAAACGTGGGCGGACGGTCTACCGCGAATTGCGAGCCCGCGGTGCGTCCGAATACGTCGCCGCCCGTGTGGCGGCGAACACGCGCAGCTGGTGGAGGAACGCCAGCATGGGCCTTCACAGCGTGCTGACCACGTCGCACTTCGACGCGCTCGGTCTTCCGAGGCTGAGCGCATGACCTCAACTTCACGAACCGCCCGGTGCGGACCCGCATGCCGGGTGGTGTGGCAGGGGTGGCCGGGGTAACCCGGCCCCCCTATGCCGATTCGGGAGATGATGCGCCATGACCGACTCGACCCTCGGCCTGCTCGTGCGGGCGCGCAGCGGCACCGGCATCCTGCACCGGCTCACGGGGGTGATCGCCCGCCACCAGGGCGACATCACCTCGGTCGAGATTGTGGAGCGCTCGAGCGACGAGAGCCGCGTCTACTTCGAGATCGAGCGCCGCGGCGAAACGCCGCCCGACGCGCTCGTCGCCGAGATGCGCGCGCTCGACGTCGTGCTCGGCCTCGAGCTGGTCGAGACCTTCCAGCGCGTCTACGGCAAGCGGATCATCATCATGGGCGGCGGCGCGCAGGTGGGGCAGGTGGCGATTGGGGCCATCTCCGAGGCCGACCGCCACAACATCCGCGGCGAGCACATCTCGGTCGACACGATCCCGCTCGTCGGCGAGAAGCAGCTGGCCGAGGCCGTGCGCGCGGTCGTCCGGCTGCCGCGGGCCCGAGCCCTGGTGCTCGCGGGCGCCTTGATGGGCGGCGAGATCGAGCGTGCGGTGCGCGAGGTGCGCGCCCAGGGCCTGCTCGTGATCAGCCTCAACATGGCCGGCAGCGTCCCTGAGGCGGCGGACCTGGTCGTCAGCGACCCGGTCCAGGCGGGCGTGATGGCGGTGATGGCCGTGGCCGAGACCGCCAGGTTCACGATCGACCGCCTGAAGCGCCGCGTCTTCTGAGCGCGGCCGGCGTTACAGCCGCAGGCGCACGCCGGCGCGCGCGAGCAGGCCGGCCAGGTGGCCGAGCAGGCAGGCGAAGAGCACCGCGGCGAGCAGGCCCGAGGCCGTGCCCCGCTCCACCAGCCAGGCCCAGGGGTTGCGGCCGAAGACGAACGCGCTGGCGGCCAGGAGCGCGAGCGCGATCGGCTCGAGCAGGTAGGTGAGGAGCGCGTTCTCGCCGGTCACCCGCAGCAGCAGCGGCCAGCGCCGCCAGCCCGCTCCGTCGGCCGCGGCGAAGAACGCGAGCCAGGCGAGGGCCGTCGTGCCGGCCGCCACCAGGCCCCAGGGCGGGGTCGCGCTCTCCTTGTCGTAGGCGAAGGCCGAGTGCGCCGCGTGGCCGAAGTGCAGCAGCACCCCGGCGCCGAGCAGGGCGAGCGCGAGGGCCAGCGCCTGCGGCGCGAGCTTCCAGGCCGGGCCGCCCTGGTGCACGCGGAGCACCGCCAGTGCCCCGAGCGTGGTCCCTGCGAGGGCGACGCCGCCCTGCGAGCCGATCAGCCCGCCGAGCCCGAGCCAGGGACGTACGGCCACCACCCAGGCCGGCTGCAGCAGCACGTCGACGTAGTAGAGCGCGTTCGACGCCGCCACCAGCGCGAGCAGGGCGAGGGGGCGGTCGCGCACGGCGAGGTAGCCGAGCGCCGCGGTGAGGTAGGCCCAACCGACGGCGCCGAGCACCCCCCACCAGTGCGGGCGAATCTGCACGACGCCGCCGGCCTCGCCGCGATAGACGAGCACGAGCCAGGCGAGCAGCAGGACGCCCGTGGCCCGGGCCGCGAGCCAGACGCCGCGCCGGGCGGGATCGGCGGGCGGCGCCTGCCAGACGGCAAGGGCGCCGATCACCGCCAGGACGCCCCACCACACGGGTGGCAGCACGCCGCCCGGCAGGCCGAGGTCGGCGTTCACCATCAGCACACCCATGATCAGCAGCGCCGCGGCACGCGAGAGCACGTGACGCACCGTCGGGGCGGTGCCGTCGCGCCGGAGACGCCCGCCCAGCGCGAACGGGATCGACATCCCGACCATGAACAGGAAGGCCGGCAGGACGAGGTCGGCGAGCGTGAGGGTGTCCGCACCCTCGCCGGCGTGGCGGAAGAACCCGGGCGCGCCCTCGACGGAGTCCGCCTGGTTCACGAACAGCATCAGCAGCACGACGAGGCCGCGCAGCAGGTCGAGCGACAGCAGCCGGCCGGCGCCCCCGGCGGGACCTGGAGGCGGCGAGCGCCTCGGTGTCAGACTCGCGCCCTCGCCGTCCATGGATCGGGATCGTCTCACGGACCCGGGCGCCCCGCGGCGAGTCGGCCGGGCGCCTCATTGTCAAAGTCGGCAATTGGATCGAACGATCCATGGCGGCAGGAGGTCGGGCCGGGGGACACTCGACGAGCCTCGAGGAGGAACCACCATGTCCACGTCCCGCAGCCGCCGCGAGTTCATCGTCGCCGGCCTGGCCCTTCCCGTGGCCGCCGAGGCCGCGGCCGTCGTACCGCAGACGGCCGCTGCTCCGCCAGCCCTCCCCAGCGCAGTCGCCAAGGCGCCGGCGATCCGCAAGCGCAAGCTCGGGAAGACGGGCCTCGAGGTCACCGAGGTCGCCTTCGGCTGCATGATCACCTCCGACCAGAGCGTCATCGAGCGTGCCGCCGACCTCGGCGTGAACCTGTTCGACACCGCGCGCGGGTACCAGAACGGCAACAACGAGCGGCTGGTGGGCGCGGCGCTCAAGGGGCGCCGCGACAAGGTGCACATCTCGACCAAGACCGGCGCCGGCACCAGGGACGAGGCCCTGGCGCACCTCGACGAGAGCCTGAAGCAGCTCGGCACGGACCACGTCGACATCTGGTACCTGCACGGCAAGCGCTCGGCCGCCGACCTCAAGGACGAGCTGCTCGAGGCGCAGCAGCTCGCCAAGCAGCAGGGCAAGGCCCGCTTCGCCGGCGTCAGCCTGCACTCGGGCCACGCCGAGGTGATCCCGGCCGCGATCGAGAAGAAGCTGGACGTCGTCCTGCTCACGCACAACTTCACGATGGGCGAGCGCAACGACGCACTGCTGCAGTCGCTGCACGACGCCGGGATCGGCGTCGTGGCGATGAAGGTGATGGCCGGCGGGCGCGGCCCGGAGGCCGCCGCGGCGCGCGCGAAGCTGGCGGCGCAGGGCGGTCTGCTGGCCGCGCTCAAGTGGGCACTGCGCAAGCCGTTCGTGCACGCCACCATCCCCAGCACCACCGACATGGCCCAGCTCGACGAGAACCTGAAGGCGATGGCCGAGCCCTGGACGGCCGCCGACGAGCAGAAGCTGGTGGCGCGCCTCGACGAGATCCGCACCGACTACTGCTCGATGTGCGGGCAGTGCGAGGGCAGCTGCCCCAGGGGCCTGCCGGTCGCGGACGTGCTGCGCTTCCTGACCTACGCCGAGGGCTACGGCCAGTTCGCGCTCGGCCGCGAGAGCTTCCTCACGCTCACGGCTGCGCAGCGCGACGTGCGCTGCTCGGACTGCGCGAGCTGCCCCGTGCGCTGCCCGCAGGGCGTCGAGGTGGCACGCCGGCTCTCCCGCGCCCAGGAGCTGTTCGCCTGAGCCGGGAGCGGCCCGCGCGTCGGCTAGGGCAGGCGGGCCGCGAGCGCCCTGGCCAGCGGCAGCGCGTCCTTTTCCGCCGGGACGTTCGCGACGCCGGCCACGTGGGCGCCCTTGCGGAACAGCACGAGCCCGCCCAGGTACTGGTCCTGCGCGGAGATCGCCTCCTCGCCGAGGCCGGGCACGGGCCGCGCGTCGGTGAAACGTGCGCGCAGCCTGGCGAACGTGGCCGCCGCCGCCTGGGCGTCCGCCTCGGGAACGATCAGCGCCCGGCCCGTCGCGTACTGCGCGACGAACCCGGCCTTCAGCATGCGCAGGCCAAGGACGCTCTCGGGCACGAGGCGCGGCGAGTCCTGGTCGAGGCCGTCGGGCGGGAAGAACGAGACGGCCGCCGGCACCCGGCCCTCGCCCGGGACTCGCGGCAGCAGCGCCTCCACGAACGCCCGAAGGGCCGTCCGGTGGTCCTTGTCCGGGCTGGCCGCGATCTCCAGGTAGTAGCGCCCCTTGGCGAAGGTCGCCTTGCGCGGCAGCACCTGGCCGCCCGAGCCGAGCGGCTCGACCGGCGAGCGCATGTCGCGGTTCGTCACGAAGAAGCCCCAGGCACGCACCGGGTCGCCCAGCTCGGAGACGTCGATCACCAGCTGGTCGCCCGCGGCGTTCGTGCAGCTCACGCCCTTCATCAGGGTGAAGCCGTAGGCGAAGTAGCCCTCGGAGTTGCCGTCCATGTAGTCGAACAGCGTCTCGCTGTCGTAGCTGCGCGACTCGCCCTGCTGCGTCCAGCCGGGCACGAGCGAGCAGTCGGGGGCGGGGAACGGGGAGGCCGCGGGTTGCGCGGCCAGCAGCAGCGCGAGCAGTGTCGTCGTCACGGGTGCAGTATAGGTCGCCGGGGGATGCGATGACGCAGAACGTGTCGAGGCGGGGATTCCTCAGGACGGGGGCCGGGGTTGCCGGCGCGGCGCTGGCGGGGCCGCGCTTGCTCGCCGGGCAGACGGCGCCCGGCGTGCAGTCTCCGGCCGGCGCCGGCGCGGTCGTCTCGCTCGTCAAGGGCGAGGACCGCCGGAAGAACGTGGCCGAGGCGCTCGCCATGATCGAGGGCGAGATCCTGCCCGTGCTGCGGCAGAAGAAGCGCGTGGTGATCAAGCCGAACGTGGTCTCGCTGATCCAGCCGCTGGCCGCCACGCACGCGGACGCGCTCAACGGGATCCTCGACTTCCTCGGCCCGCGCTGGAAGGGACCGGTCGCGATCGCCGAGTCGTCGGCCGCCAACACCTTCGAGGGCTACGAGCACTTCGGCTACATGAAGGTGCCGGCCGAGCACCGCGAGCGCGAGGTCACCCTGGTCGACCTCAACGCCGAGGAGCGCTACGGCGTGCTGCAGATCCTCGACGACCACCTGCACCTGCAGCCCGTGCGGCTCGCCGCGCGCCTGCTTGATCCCGACGCCTACGTCTTCTGCTCGACGCAGATGAAGACGCACAACGCGGTGGTGGCCACGCTCTCGGTCAAGAACATGGCGCTCGGCGCACCCCTGCGCAGCGCACCGAAGGCGGCGCGGCCCTGGAGCGACAAGCGGCGCTACCACGTCGGGATCCGGCAGATGCACTACAACATCATGCTGACGGCGCAGCGGCTTTCGCCCTTCTGGGGCGCCACCGTGATCGACGGCTTCGAGGGCATGGAGGGCAACGGCCCGAACTCCGGCCTGCCCGTGCCCTCCAGGATCGCGATCGCATCGACCGACTACGTCGCCGCGGACCGCGTCGGCGTCGAGTGCATGGGCATCGACCCCGGCTGGGTCGGCTACCTCACCTACTGCCAGGCGATCGGCCTCGGCCAGTACGACCTCGCGCGGATCGACGTGCGCGGCGCGAAGGTGGCCGAGGTCAAGCGGCCCTACCAGCTCCACCGCGACATCGAGCGCATGCTCGAGTGGATGGGGCCGATGCGGGAGCTGCCGCCGAAGCTGGGATAGCGTCCCTACCAGGTCGGCACGTCCTTCCAGCCGGGGAAGGGCCCGACCTCGAGCGTCCAGCCGGTGGCCGAGGACGCATCGCGAACGACGCGCAGGTTGGTGAGGCTGTCGAGCTTCGCGAGCAGCTCCGCGTGCGCGAGCGTGTGCAGCGGCGGCTTCGTCACGTCCGGCATCGGCCAGATCGAGATCGACTCGTCGGTCGACGAGGCGATCCAGCGCTCGTCGGGCGAGATGGCGATCGCAGTCACCGTCCCCTTGTGGCCGAGCAGCAGGTGCGGCTCCCCGCCGGTCGCCGGCCCGACCCGCAGGATGCCGTCGTGGTCTCCCGTGACGACGGCGCGGCCCGAGGGAGAAAGGCGACAGGCTGACAGTCGGGCGCCGTGCGTGGTGAGGCGGCGGGAGGTGTGCGCCTCGAGGTCGAAGAGGAGGAGATCCTCTCGAGGACCCATTCCTCCACTGGCCCGGGTCGCCGAGACGAGCAGGTGTCGGCCGTCGCGGCCGAGGTCGAAGCCCGCCACTCCAGCCGCGTGGATCGTCTCGCTCGAGATGACGCCGGCCGCATCGGACGGCAGGGAGAGGCGGCGAACGCCGCCCTGGCCGGCCGCGTACAGGCGGCCGTCCGGCGCGAACGCCAATCCCCACCCGACCCAGCTCGCATCGGTGAGGTGGGCGACGGAGTAGACCCGCTTCTCCCCGGACGCCAGGTCCCAGACGAGCAGGGCGCGTGCCCCGGGCTCCTTGATGCCCGTGGGGTGGAAGGGGCTCGTCACCGCCCGCCGACCCGCCGGATCGAACGCCGCCGGGGCGACGAACGTGTTCGTGGTTCTCTCCCAGCTCTCGAGGAGCGGGAGCCGGCGCGGAGTTCCGCCCTGGAGGGGGTAGAGCAGAGCCTGGATTGCCCCCGCCGTGCTGATGAAGAGCTCGCGGCCCCCCGGGTGAATCGAGAGGCTGCCGCACCCCCCCTCGGGTGCGAAGTCACGCACGCCGCCGTCACTCGCGCTGAGCGGCCACAGGCGCGCCGGGTTGAAGACGGGGCAGGTGGCCAGCCACCGGCTGTCGGGCGTAAAGGCCAGGGACGGCGCGGCGGCGAAACCGGGGAGCACCCGCCGCCGCGGACTCGAGGCGGGCCAGAACTCGATCGTCGTCCGGGCGTGGTCGCCCGCCGCGAGCCAGCGGCCGCCCGCATCGAAGGCCCCCTGGCGCCAGTTGCTCGGGCCGGGCCCGCCGAGAACGAGGGGCTGGGCGTCGGGGAACTCCTCGAGATCCCAGAAGATGTTGGATCCGCTCGGACCCGCCTGGCTGAACCGGCGACCCTCCCGATCGAACATCGTCAGCGTGGTCCCGCCGTACTCGGGGCCCTGCAGGGTCCGCAACAGGCTCCAGGCCCCCTCGGCCATCGACCAGATCCGGGACTGGCCGGACATCTCGGTCACGACCAGGCGGTCGCCGCGGGACGACAAGTCGGCCCAAGCGAAGTCGGCACGGAGCGGAGCCACGACCTGCAGGTGGTTCGTCCCGTCCAGGGAGCACAAGGCTGCATTGCGGCCCTGCAGGACGAAAGCGAGGGTGGCCGCGGAATCCACCTGCGGCCAGGGGGTCGCACCCCGTGGGAGCACGGCCACCACGCGGGGCCCTTCGTCGGAGAGCTTCATCACCCGGACGACGGAATCGCCCGTGGTGGACGGTAGCGTGAAGAGCACGACCTTCTCGCCCCGCACGACGCCCCACGAATCGACGGCGGCCAGCGACACGGTTCGGGTCTCGTGCAGGTCCGGGAGGGACCAGAACCTCAGGGAGTGGCCTGGACCTCCCGTGACGAGAACGTCCGAGCGGGGACCGAAGCCGAGCACGCCGACCGACGTGTCGGGCGCCAGGGACACGGCCCGCGTCGGCCCTCCGTCCCGGTCGAACAGCAGGACCTGACGATTGTTGGCGCTTCCGGCGAACCAGCGGCCGTCGGGGCTGAACACGAGACCGCCGAAGTCCTTGGGCTCCTCCGTCAGCCGGAGCGCCTTCGCCGTCTGGCTCAGGTCCAGGAGCCGTGCCACCGGTCCGCGCCACAGTACCTCGAGAGCGAACCGTCTCGCCTCCGGCGTGTCGTAGAGGTCGAGACTCGCGCGGGCATGGGCCAGCGCGGCGGTGCGGTCGTCCTCGATGTGGTTCCGGCCGAGGGCCAGGAGCTTCCCGGCCTCGGCGCGGAGCGCCTCGGCCTTCGCGCGCTCACGCGCCCCCTCGCTCCGCCTCCACAGGCCTCCGGTGACCACGGCAATGATCAGGGCTGCCGCGACGATCGAGCCGGTCACGAGCCTTCGCAGTCGTCGCTGCCGTTGCGCCCGATCGGCCATCGCCTTCGCGAAGTCCTCCTCGGTCGCGGTCAAAGCGCCCGCGTACCGCCCCCGCCACAACACGAACTCCTCGTACGCCGTGCCCGTCCACAAAAGGTCGCTCGTCCGCCCCTTCTCCTGCCACAGGTGCGCCGCCTGCTTGAGCTGGTCGCGCAACAGCGCGCCCTCTTCGTCCTGCGCCTGCCAGCGCACGAGGCGCGGCCACGCCTTCACCAGCGACTCGTGCGCGATCTCAATCCGGTGGTGGCTCGGCTGCCCCTCCGCCCCCTCCACTTCGTAGCTTGTCAGCAGGCGTGCGTCGATCAGCTCCCGAAGCACCTCCTCCGCGGCCTTGCGCTCCGGGAAGAGCGACAACACCTCGTCGTGCTCCGCCACCGCCCGCGTCCCGTGCGAGGTAACCAGCGTGCGGAAGATCTCCCGCACCATCCCCTGCCGCTCGCTGCCGATCCGGTCGAGGGTCGCCTCCGCGTGCTGCGCGAGCGCCCCCGCCACGCCTCCGATCTCCTCGTAGGCCGCTCGCGTCAGGAGCTTCCTCTCGCGGTCCCGCTTCTCCCACAGCCGCGCGACCGCGAACGCGAGCAGCGGCAACGCCGCCCGAGCGCCCTCCACCGACTCCACCATCTCGCCGACCAGGGCCTCGTCCTCGAACCCGTAGCCCTGCCTCTTCGCCGGCTCCTCGAGCGCGCGCCTGAGCCCCTCGCGGCTCAGTGCGGCCAGCGGCGACAGCGACTCGAACACCTTCGCGATGGGCTCGTGGTCCGCGCACCTCATCAGGAAGTCGTCGCGCAGCGAGAGCAGCACGTGCACGTCCGCCTCGCGCGCGAGACGGCCGAGGAGGCCGGCGAAGCGCTCCTGCACTTCCGGCGGGTTCAGCGTGAACAGCTCCTCGAACTGGTCCACGACCAGAAGCGCCTCGCCGTGTCCCTTCCGCCACCGGCTCACGAGCTGGAAGGCGACGGCGGGCTCGTCGAAGCGCAGCAACTCGCGAACCGACTCCGCATCCCCCGCCAGCTCGCTGGCGAGCGCGTGGGCCAGGCCCCGAAAGGGCGCGGCCCCCGGCGTGGACACGAGCGTTCCCCACCCCGCCGGCCGCGATGCCAAGACACCCGCGCGCACGAACGACGTCTTGCCCGCCCCCGACGGCCCGATCACTCCTGACAGGCGCCGCGACTGCAGCCGCTCCCAGAGCGACGCCACCTCGGCCTCTCGCCCGAAGAAGGACCCGGCGTCGCGCTCCGTGAAGCTCAGGAGCCCCGGGTACGGGCTCTTCTCCTCCAGCTCTTGCAGGACCGCCGAGCCCGGAGCCGCACCCGCCACCGCCTCCAGCGCCACCACCAGCTCGTGAGCTGACGGGTACCGCTCGTCCCGCTCTTTCTCCAGGCAGCGTCGCACGATCCTCGCGACCGCCGGCGACACTCCGCGCACCACCGACGACAGCTCTGGCGGCTCCGCCTCCATCACCGCGCTCAGCGTCGCGACCGTCGTCGCCCGACGGAACGGGTGGGTCCCGCTCAGCAGCTCGTACAGCACCACGCCGAACGAGAAGACGTCCGTGCGCGCATCGAGCCCGAGCCCCCGCACCTGCTCGGGCGACATGTAGCCCACCGTCCCCAGCAGCTGGCCCGCTCGCGTGGGCGAGGACTCCGTCGCCTCCCCGCTGTCGTTCGTCGGTCGATCGACCAGCTTCGCGAGGCCGAAGTCGAGCACCTTCACGCGCCCGTCCGTGGTCACGAAAACGTTCTCGGGCTTCAGGTCGCGGTGCACGATGCCCTTCGCGTGCGCCGCCTCCAGGCCACGCGCCGCCTGCAGCATCAGCAGGAGCGCTCGCCGCTCCCCCGGCGTCCGCCGCCCCAGCCGCTCGCGCAGGGTCTCGCCTGCCAGAAGCTCCGTCACCACGTACGGCATGCGGCCCGTAACGCGGGTCATCGAAAGCTTCGCGGTCGCGGCGTCAGCCGTCGCAGGAGCGTCAGGCTCGTACGTGCCCACGTCGTGGACCGTCAGGATGTTCGGGTGGTTGAGCGCGGCCACTGCACGCGCTTCTCGCTCGAACCGTGCGAGCCGCTCGGGGTCGTTGGCGATCTGCGGCGCGAGCACCTTGACCGCGACGTCGCGCCCGAGCCGCGTGTCGCGCGCGCGGTAGACCTCGCCCATGCCCCCGGCCCCGACCAGGTCGAGGACCTCGTACGGCCCGAGCCGCGCGCCGGCGGGGAGGGTCATGGCGGAACTCGAGCGGATCCTGGAATGATGCGCCCCCAGCGCGATGCTTCAATGAGCCGTTCGGCTCAGCGCCGACGTCAGCGACGCGCCGTCCCCCCGGCAGAGAGGCGCTCCGCGCGAAGCGTGCGGTCGAGGGCCTCGCCGTGGCGGACCACGATCGCCGGCACGGCCTCGACATCGGCCTGCGTCGTGCGGAAGTTGACGATGCAGGCGCGCAGCAGGAAGGTGCCGCGCACGACGGCGTTCGACAGGAACAGCTCGCCGCTCGCCTTCAGGCGGTGCAGCAGCTCCTCGTTGAGCTCGTTCAGGTAGCGGTCGACGGCTTCGTCGCCCGGCGGCAGGTCGCGCGGCAGGTAGCGAAAGGTGGCGATGCTCAGGCCCAGGGTCCAGGCTTCGAGCCGGGGCTCGCCCTTCACGAGCCGGTGCAGCTCGCCCGCCAGGCGGATGTCCTCGCCGATCATCTCGCGGTAGCCGTCGCGCCCGGCCTGGCGCAGCGCCAGCCAGACCTTGAACGCGCGGAAGCCGCGCGAGTTCTGCAGGCCCAGCTCGAAGTAGTTGACGCGCGGGTCCTCTTCCTCGCCCTCGAAGCGGTAGTAGGGCGGCGAGTAGCTGAACGCGTCGCGCAGGGCGCCCGGGTGGCGCACGAGCGCGCAGCCGGCCTCGACCGCTGCGTAGAGCCACTTGTGCGGGTCGACGGCCACGGAGTCCGCCTGTTCGAGGCCCAGGAGGTCGGCCGGCGCCGCCTGGCACAGCACCGCCGGCGCGCCGTACGCCCCGTCGACGTGGAACCACAGGTCGTGCTCGCGGGCGATCGCCGCCAGCTGCGGCAGCGGGTCGACGGCGCCGGTGCTGACCGTGCCGGCGTTGCCGACCAGCAGGAACGGCTGGCCGCCCTCCCGGCGGTCCTCCGCCATCATCCGCAGGAGCGCCTCGCAGTCCATGGTCAGGTCGTCGCGCACGGGGACGAAGCGGATGCTCGCGGTGCCGTGGCCGAAAAGGTCGGCCGCCTTCTGGATCCAGGTGTGGGTCTCGCTGGAGGCGTAGACGAGCCGCCTCGCGCCCAGGCCCTGCTCGCGCAGCGAGGGCCCGCACTTCGCGCGCCGCGCGGCGAGGAAGCACAGGAAGTTCGCCATGTTTCCGCCGCTGACCAGGAGTCCCTCCGTGCTCGCCGGCAGGCCCAGCAGCTCGGCGATCCAGCGCACGCACTGGCCCTCGATCTCGGAGGCGATCGGCGACAGCTGCCAGCCGCCGACGTTCGGGTTGACGGCGGCGGCCAGCAGCTCCGCCAGCGCGCCGATCGGCGCCGCGGAGGAGGTGATGTAGCCGAAGAAGCGCGGGTGGCCGTTGTACAGCGAGTGGTCGAACAGCAGCGGCGTCGCCTGCGCCAGCAGCTCGTGCGCCGGCGTCCCCGACGAGGGCAGCGCCTGCGGCAGCAGGCCGCGCAGGAAGGACGGTGTCTCATCGCGCGTGACCGGCCGCTGTCCCAGCGTCTCCAGCCACTCGGCGACGGCCTCGACCGCGCGGTGCCCCGCCTCGCGGAAAGCAGCGGGCGTCATCTCCAGCGGTGCGTTCCTCGGCTCCCGATCAGTCCCCATTCGTCCTCCGGCGACCGCAGCTTTTCCCGACGTCGTCGCTTCCGGGCCCCTGTTTCTGTTGGTCGTCGAGCGGCAGCGTAGCAGACGCCGGCCCGCCGTGCCCCGCCTCGGCTAGAATCCGCCGCCAGGCGGGAATGCGCGGCGGGGTAGAGGTCGAGGGCGTGCGGAAGGCCTACGGCGACGTGGTCGCGCTCGACCGCGTCAGCCTCGCCGTGCAGCCGGGCGAGTTCCTGACGCTCCTCGGGCCGTCCGGCTGCGGCAAGACCACGCTGCTGCGCCTGCTCGCGGGCTTCGAGGCCCCCGACGCGGGCCGCATCCTGATCTCGGGCCGGGACGTCGGCCCGCTGCCGCCGTACGCGCGTCCCGTCAACACGGTCTTCCAGCACTACGCCCTCTTTCCGCACCGCACGGTCGCGGGCAACGTCGCGTTCGGGCTTGAGGCGCGCGGGCTCTCTCGGGACGAGACCGCGGCGAAGGTCCAGGCGGCGCTCGAGACCGTCCGCCTGTCGGGGCTCGGCGAGCGGCGCATCGACCAGCTCTCCGGGGGACAGAAGCAGCGGGTGGCCTTGGCGCGCGCGATCGTGCTCGAGCCGGAGGTGCTGCTGCTCGACGAGCCGATGGCGGCGCTCGACCTCAAGCTGCGCAAGCAGATGCAGGTCGAAGTCAAGAACCTGCAGGAGCGCCTGCAGACGACGTTCGTGTTCGTGACGCACGACCAGGAGGAAGCGCTCGTCATGAGCGACCGCATCGCGGTGATGAGCCAGGGCCGGATCGAGCAGCTCGACCGCAGCGAGGCCCTCTACGAGCGGCCCCGCACGCGCTTCGCGGCCGACTTCCTGGGCGTGAAGAACATCCTGGACTCACGCGTGGAAAGGCTGGACGGCGGGCGCGCCCTGCTGCTCTGCCCCGGCGGCCTCTTGCTGTGGGCCGCCGACGACGGCGGCTACCGGCCGGGCACGAACACGGTGGTCGGGATCCGTCCGGAGCGGCTGCGCCTCTCGGGTCCGGAGGAGGCGCCCGCCGTCGAGCGCTCCGCCGGCGAGGGCTCCAACGCGCTCGGCGGCGTCCTCGCCGACGAGATCTACCTCGGCGACCGCAGCGACTGGCAGGTGCGCGTCGGGGAGCTGGTCCTGACCGTGGCCGAGACCACGACCCACGGCCGCGAACGCCGGCGCGGCGAGCAGGTCACGGTCCTCTTCCCGCCCGCGGCCGTGCTGCGGCTCGAGCCGTGAGCGCGCGCCGGGCCGCCGTCCTGCTGCTGCTGCCGTGCCTGGCGGTGCTGCTCGGCCTGTTCGTCCTGCCGCAGGGCTTCCTGCTCGTGGCCTCCCTGTGGCAGCGCTCGGCCTACGGCGGCCTCGTCCACGCGTGGACGCTCGCGAACTACGCCCGCGCGCTGGAGCCGCTCTACCTGTGGATCCTCGTCCGCAGCTTCGGGCTGGCCGCGGCAACCACGCTCCTGTGCCTGCTCGCCGGCTGGCCGGTCGGGTACTGGCTCGGCCTGCGCGCGCCGGCGCGCTGGAGAAACGCGCTGCTGGTGCTGGTGGTGCTGCCGTTCTGGACGAGCTTCCTCGTGCGCATGTACGCCTGGATCTTCCTGCTGCGCCAGGAGGGGCTCGTCAACCAGCTGCTGTCGACGCTGGGCCTCGGGCCCCTGCCGCTGCTGTACAACGACTTCGCCGTGATGCTGGGGCAGGTCTACGGCGAGCTGCCCTTCATGATCCTGCCCCTCTACGCCTCGCTCGAGCGGCTGGACCCCTCGCTGCTCGAGGCGGCGGCCGACCTCGGGGCGACGCCGCTGCGGCGCCTGCGGCGGGTGACGGTGCCGCTCGCCGCGCCGGGCATCGCGGCCGGCTGCCTGCTCGTGTTCATCCCCTCGCTCGGGGCGTTCCTGGCGCCGGACCTCCTGGGCGGCGGCCGCTCGGTCTACGTGGGCAACCTGGTGCAGCAGCAGTTCGCGGTGGCGCGGGACATGCCGTTCGGGTCGGCCGTCTCGTTCCTGCTGACGCTGACGGTGCTCGCGCTGCTGTGGCTGTTCCGGCGCCCGCTGCGCGAGGCGGGCCGGGCGTGAGCCTCTCTGCTGCGCGTCGCGCACGGCTGCTCGGGTCGTGGAGCGCCCTCGTCTACCTTTTCCTCTACGCGCCGCTCTTCGTGCTGGCGGCCTTCTCCTTCAACCGCGAGCGGCTCACCGCTACCTGGCGCGGCTTCACGTTCGACTGGTACCTGCGCCTGCTGGAGAACACACAGGTGCTCTCGGCGCTGCGCAACAGCCTGCTGGTGGCGCTCGCCGCCACCGTGCTGGCCACCGCCGCCGGCACCGCCGCCGCGCTCGCCTTCCACCGCCATCGCTTCCGCCGACAGGCCGCGCTCGACGGCCTGCTGCTGCTGCCGATGGTGGTCCCCGAGATCGCGATGGCCGCCTCGCTGCTGCTGCTGTTCGCGGCGCTCGGGCTGCGCCTCGGCTTTCTGACCGTGATCCTGGCCCACGTCGCGTTCTCGGTCTCGTATGCCGTGGTGGTGGTGCGCGCCCGGCTGGCGGGCTTCGACAAGAGCCTGGAGGAGGCGGCCATGGACCTCGGCGCCGGGCCCTGGCGCACCTTCCGGCAGGTGACGCTGCCCGGCATCGCGCCCGGCGTGCTGGCCGCGGCGCTGCTCGTGTTCGCGCTCTCGATCGACGACTACGTCGTCACCTCCTTCGTGGCCGGCACCGGCGCGACCACGCTGCCGCTGCAGATCTACTCGATGGTGCGCACCGGGATCTCACCCGAGATCAACGCGGTCTCGACGATCCTGCTGGCCGCCACGGCGCTGCTGCTGTTCGCGGCCTGGCGCCTGGAGCAGGGCGGCCGCGCGCGGCAAGCGGCACTTCCGGCGCTCGTCGGGCTGGGCATCCTGGCGGCGCCCTTCGTGCTGGTCGGCCGGCCGGCGGCGGACCGCGTGCTCAACGTCTTCATCTGGTCGGGCTACCTGCCGCCCGAGACGGTGAAGGCCTTCGAGGCGCGCAGCGGCGCCCGGGTCAACGTCGACCTCTACGACTCGCTCGAGGCACTGCTCGCCAAGCTGCAGGCGGGCAACGCCGGCTACGACGTCGTCTGCCCCTCGAACTACGCGGTGGAGATCCTGCTCGCCCAGGGCCTGCTGCAGCGGCTGGATCTCACGGCGCTGCCGCACCTGCGCAACCTCGACCCCGCCTACCTCGACCGCGACTTCGATCCCGGCAACCGCCACAGCGTGCCCTACTTCACGGGCACCTGCGGCATCGGCTACCGCCGCAGCCGCGTGGGAAGCGTCGACTCGTGGGCGGTGCTGTGGGACCGGCGTTACGCGGGGCGCGTGCTGATGCTCGACGACGCGCGCGAGACGATCGGCGCGGCGCTGAAGCGGCTCGGCCGCAGCGTCAACACCACGGACGAGCCGACGCTGCGCCAGGCCCAGCGCCTGCTCCTGCAGCAGAAGCCTCTGGTGCGGGCCTACGACTCGGCCAGCTTCAAGGACGCTCTCCTGGCGGGCGACGTGTGGCTGGCGCAGGGCTGGAACGGCGAGTTCGCGCGCGTGATGGACCTCGACCCCGACCTCGGCTACGTGGTGCCCAGGGAAGGCAGCACCGCCTTCATCGACAGCCTGGCCATCCCGCGCGACGCCCCGCACCCCGCGCTCGCCCACGCCTTCATCGACTTCGTGATGGAGGCCCCCGTGGCCGCGCACATCTGCGAGGCGATGCGCTACACGACGCCCAACCGCGCGGCGCTCGCTCTGCTGCCGCCCGCGATCCGCAACAACCCCGCGGTCTTCCCGGGCCCGGACACGCTCGGCCGCGCCGAGCTGCTGCGCGACATCGGCGGCGCCACGGTGCTCTACGACCGCCTGTGGACGGAGGTCAAGGCCGTCCGCTGAGCGCGCGCGCTCGCTGCAGGCGCGAGGGCACCGCTGCCGGACTAGAATGGCGACAACGGAGGGATGACCCGATGAACTCGCGCCGCGCCGCGCTCGCGCTCTTCGCCGTCGCCTCGCTGCTCGCCGCCGCTTCCGCCCGCGCTGAGAGCGCCGCGCAGGTGTTCGCGCGCTCGTGCTCGCCGTGCCACGGGAAGGACGGCCACCCCAGCCCGGTCTTCGAGCAGCAGGGCGTCAAGAACTTCACCGACCCAGCCTGGCAGAAGGGGATCAGCGACGCGCAGATCGCGAAGACGATCCACGAGGGCAAGAAGGGGACGATGATGGCCTCCTTCGACAAGCAGCTCTCGCCCCAGGAGATCAAGGCGCTGGTCGCCTACCTCCGCAAGCTCGGCTCGCCGAAGAAGTAGGCGGGAGACGGCCGTGCGGCGCGTCGCGGCGGTCCTGCTCGCGGCGGTCCTGGCGCACGGCCTGTGGACCTTCGCCCGCTTCGCGTACCTGACGGCGCGCTCGCCGTGGAGCCGGGACTACGGCGAGGGCTGCGTGCTCGCGGCGGGGCAGCTGCTCGCCGAGCGCGGCAGCTACTTCCCCGACCTGCGGGGCTACCCCTACTTCGTCGCGAACTACCCGCCGGTCTTCGTGGCCGCCGTGGCCGCCGCGCACAGGGCGTTCGGTCCCTCGCTGTGGTTTCCTCGGCTGCTGGCGCTCGCCGCGACGCTCGCCGTGCTGGCCCTGCTCTACCGGGCGCTCCTCGGGCTGTGGCAGGAGCGGCCGGCCGCGCTGGCCGGGGCGGCGCTGTTCACGATGCCCTGGTTCGTCAGCACCTGGGCCGCGCTGGCGCGGGTCGACACGGCCGCGATCGCCTTCTCGCTCGCGGGGCTCGGGATCGTGCTCGACCGCGGCGTCTGTCGCCGCGCGTGGCCGGCGCTCGTCTGCTTCTGGCTCGCGTTCTTCACCAAGCAGAACGCCTTGCTCGCGCCGGCGGCCATCCTGCTGGACCTCGCGCTGGCGCGCGACCGCCGCCTCGTGCGCGCGGCGCTGGCGTACGCCGTGCCCCTGCTCTTCCTGTTCGGGCTTCTGGTCGGGGCGACCGGCGGCGCCGCCTGGCGCCACCTGGTGCCCTACACGGCGGCTGCCGACTACGAGCCTGCGCGCATGGCGGGCGCCTACCTGCAGTTCGCAGTGACTGCCGCGCCCCTGCTGCTGTTGATCGGCCTCGCGCTCGCGGCCGTACCGGCGGCCTTCGCTCGCGGCACCGGCCGTGTCCTGCTCCTGTACTTCGGCCTGAACGCCGCGGCGCTCGGCACGATCGCCAAGGCGGGGGCCGCCCAGAACTACTTCCTCGAGCCCTGGCTGGCGACGCTGTTGCTCTCCGCGTTCTCGCTGCGCGCGCTATCAGAGCGCTTCCCGTCGCTGCGAACCTGGCGTTTCGCCCTCCTGCTCGCCGCCGCCGCCGCCGCCCATTTCGCCTACCCGTCGCTCGCGCGGCTGCCCCAGGCGCTGCGGGCGCCGCGCAACGCCGACGAGTTCTTCACCCTCACGCGGCTCGTCCGCGACACGCCGGGCGAGGTGCTCTCGGAGAACCTCAGTCTGCTCGTGGTGAACCGGCGGCCGGTGCTGGTCGAGCCGTTCGGCGTGCTGCTGCTCGCCCGCCACGGGCTGCTCGACACCGCGCCGCTCGTCGCCGACTGCGAGCGGGGCCGCTTTTCGCTCGTCGTGAGCGAGCACCGGCTGTGGCAGATCCCCGGCCTCGGCGACTGCCTGGAGCGGCGCTACGAGCCCGTGGCCGACCTCGGCCCCTACCAGGCCCTGCGCCCGAAGCCTCTCAGCTCCCGCTGAGCGTCATCCTCCGGACGCGGAGCGTCGGCGAGGCCGTGCTGCCGCGGAACACGAGGTCGCTGCCGACCGCGTCGACGTCCTGCAGCATCTGCGCGAGGTTGCCGGCGATCGTCACCTCGCTCACCGGGTGGACGAGGCGTCCCTTTTCGATCCAGTGGCCCACGGCGCCCTGCGAGTAGTCGCCGGTGACCACGTTCACACCGAAGCCGATCAGGTCCGTCACCAGCAGACCGCGCTCGACTCCGCCGACGATCTCTTCGGGCGAGGCGCTCCCCGGCTCAAAGTACAGGTTGCCGGCGCCGACCGACGGTCCCCCGCCCACGCCGCGCCGTGC
Organism: uncultured Acidobacteriota bacterium; assembly: GCA_963831755.1. Classification (GTDB taxonomy): domain Bacteria; phylum Acidobacteriota; class Vicinamibacteria; order Fen-336; family Fen-336; genus DATBSL01. The sequence continues at coordinate 649,598 of CAWHRC010000009.1, read as the reverse complement.
GGAGCCGGTCGCGCGCGCGCCGATCTTGCGGGCCGAGTACGAGTCGCACAGCCAGTGCTTCAGCACGCCGCGCTCGAGCGGCACGTTCTTCCGCGTCGGCAGCCCCTCGCCGTCGAAGGGACGCGAGCCGAGGCCGCGCTGGCGCCGGCCGTCGTCGACCAGCGTGAGGAGCGGTGAGGCGACCGCCTGGCCCAGGCGGTCGTGCAGGAACGTCGCGTTGCGGAAGACCGCGTAGCCAGAGATGGCCGAGAACAGCGTGCCCAGCAGCTCCGCCGCCGTTTCGGGGTCGAACACCACCGGCACCTCTGCCGTCGGCACCTGGCGCCCGCCCAGCCGGCGCAGCGTGCGCTCGGCGGCGATCCGGCCCACCTCCTCGGGCGACTGCAGGTCGGCGAGGCCGCGGCCGGTCGTGTACCAGTAGTCGCGCTCCATCCGGCCGTCGCGCTCGGCCTGCGGCACGACCGAGAGCGACACCGACGAGCTGCGGTAGCCGCCGACGAAGCCCAGCGTGTTCGCGAGCAGCACGCGTCCCTCGCCCTGCCCCCAGGAGGCGCCCTGCGAGTTGACGATGCCCGGCATCTCGAGCGCCACGGCCTCGGCGCGCCGGGCCCGCTCGATACGCTCGTCGGTGGGCAGCTCGGCAGGCGAGGGGTCGAACAGGCCGAGTTCGACGTCCTCGGGGGGGACGAGCTCGTCGGGCAGGCCGGCCGCGGGGTCCTCGCCGGTCGCCCGCGCCATGCCCACCGTCTCCTCGACGAGCTGGCGCAGCAGCGGCCACGAGAAGTCGGAGGTGTGCGAGGAGGCCGTGCGCCGGCCCACGAAGACGCGGACGCCGAGGGCCTTGCTGCCGGCCTCGGTCAGCGTCTCGACCTCTCCCTTGCGGACGGTGGCCGAGAACTCCGTCCCCTCCGCCACCAGCACGTCCGCGGCGTCGGCGCCCGCCGCGCGGGCGGCCTTCAGCAGGTCGCCCGCCAGCCCGGCAAAGTCCGGCAGCGTGGGCTCAGCCATGGACGCGCTTCGGCGCGACGAAGCGGTCGTACAGGACCAGCAGCAGCGTCGAGACGACGCCGTAGCTGCCCACGACGAACCACATCTGCGGGGCGTTCGGGTTGCCGCCCTCGACGTAGTGCTTCACGAGGTAGCCGCTCGACCAGCCTGCGATGAAGGTCCCGATCGCGATCGGCAGGAATGCGAAGCCCATGTAGGTGCCCACCTGCTCCGGCGGCGCGAGGTTCGCCACGTACTCGTAGAAGCGCGGCGACTGGATCGCCTCGCCCAGGGCGAAGACCATCATTCCGGCCACGGCGCCCGCGATCGTCGGGATCGCTCCCATGATGAACCAGCAGGTGGTCGCGATCACGAAGCCGAGCACCATCGCCGCGAGCGGCTTCAGCCGCTTGGCGAGCGCGGTCGCCGGGATCGTGATCACGATGATCGTCATCGCGTCCACGGTCTCGATCACCTCGAAGCGCGGGTACCTCAGGAAGTCCTTCACGTAGAAGGGCAGGGCGTAGAAGACGTGCCAGAACATCGCCCAGAAGCCCGAGAAGATCACGAGGAAGAGGATGAAGCGGAAGTTGCGGAAGACCAGCACCATGTCTGCCAGCACCCTCGCCATCGAACGAGCGGGCGGGGCGTCCAGGGGCCGCGGCGGCTCCCTGTAGAAGAGGGCGGTCGCGGTGAAGAGCGCGAGGCTGGTGAGGGAGGACACCACGAGCACGTAGGAGATGCCGACGTTCTCGCGCACCGCGAGCGCGATGAAGGGGCCGACCGCGCCGCCGATGTTCACGAGCGTGTAGTAGATCGAGTAGCCGAGCGCCTTCGTCTCCTCGCTCGTGGTGCGCGCGACGGTGCCCACGATCGAGGGCTTGATCAGCGAGCCGCCGATCGCGGTCACCACCAGCGCGAACAGCATCCAGGCCTTCGGCCCGACGGCGTGCACCAGCGGCTGGCCCAGCGGCAGGCCGCCCAGGCCGATCAGGAAGTAGCCCACCGAGAAGATGCCGAAGCAAGCCAGCAGGCTGCGCTTGAAGCCGTAGCGGTCGACCACCGTTCCGGCGAGCAGAGGCAGGAAGTAGAGCAGCGTGTTGAAGACCGAGCCCGCCAGGAAGCCGGCCGCCTCGGCGCCGAGGCCGACCTGCTCGGCGATGAACACGGCCAGCACGGCCTTGCTTCCGTAGTAGGCGAAGCGCTCGAAGAGCTCGAGCACGTTCGCGACCCAGAAGGTCCGGCTGAAGCCGCCGCGCCACCTGTCGAGGACGCTCAAGGGCTCACTCTCCTGCCTCGGGGATTCCGCCGGATCTTCCGTTCGTTTCCCAGCGGCGTCAAACGCAGCCCGCTAGAATGGCCGCGCGGCAGCCGTCTGCGTCGTCTCTCGCCACGGAGGAAGGGTGGGCAGGAGCATCGGGTTCGCCTGCGGCGCGGCCGTCCTGCTGTTCGCGGCCGCCCTGTCGCCGCGCCTCGTCCCGTACAACATGGACGAGTTCGTCCACTACCACGCGCTCGGCTGCGCCAGCGCGCCGCTGCAGCGCGGCGTCCCGGCCTTCCGCGACGGCTGCGGCCTGTACGACCTGCGGCTTCCCTTCACGCATACGCCCCTGCCCCTGCGCTCCTACTACTACATCGGCAGCTTCCCGGCCGTGCCCTTCTACCCGTTCTGGCGCCTGCTGGGCGACCCCGTGGCCGTGCGCCTCCAGGGAGCGGTCTTCTTCCTCGCCTGGATCGTGCTCGCCGCGCGGCTGCTGCGCGTGCCGTGCTCCGTGGTCGCGCTCGCCGCGCTCGTGTTCCCGACGCTGCTCGTCACCTTCCTCGTCGACGAGGGCCCGGTCGGGCTGGCCGCCGTGCTGTTCACGGGCGCGCTGCTCCTCGCCCGCAGGGCGATCGCGGTCGACGACCGCCTGCGCTCGATCGGCTGGGGCGTGCTGGGCGGCGTCGTGCTCTTCCTGGGCCTGTGGTCGAAGCTCGTCTTCGCCTGCTTCCTCCCCGCCGTCGCCGCGTTCGTGCTCGCCGAAGGCCGCTCGCGCGAGGGCTCGTGGCGGCGGCTCGCGGCGCGGCGGGCGCCGGCCCTCACCGGCCTCGCGCTGGGGCTCGCCCTGCCGGCCGCCCTGCTCCTCGCCAGCACCGACCTCGAGGGGCGGCCCTACGCGGCCGCAGTGCAGCGCGGCCGCGTCTCGATGCGAGCGGGGGAGGCCGCCCAGCGCTTCGTGCGGCTCGTGCGCGTGGCGACCGAGCCGGACCAGTCGGCGCCGCGCAACGTCGTGCTGACGCCCTCCCGGCTGGACGCGCTGCCCCCGCTGCTGTGCGCGGCGGCGCTGCTGGCCGCGGCCCTGGAGCGCCGTGCGCGGCGGCGGGAGATCGCGGGCTGGACGGCCCTCTTCGTGCTGACGCTCGGCCTGCTGTCGCTGAGCGCTTACTGCCAGTGGCCGCACCACGCCTTCTACGGCCTGCTGCTGCTGACACTCGCCCTGGCGCTCGCCCTGGACGCCGCCGGACGCCGGGTCCGGCTCGCGCTCGCCGCCTTCGTCCTCGTCTGCTGGTCGACACTGGTGCCGCGCTGGGCGGGCGCGAGCTACCCGGCCGAGGCCGCGCCCGAGAAGGACGAGCTGCTGCGCTTCGTCCGTCAGCGGGGACTCGACCGCGAGACGCTGCAGGTGCACACCAGCTGGGGCACCTACTACATCGCGCAGCTGTTCGGCGACCCGGCGCGGACGGTCGTGTACCTGCGCGCGCTGTCGGAGGACCCGGTCCAGCTCGCCCAGGTGCGCGAGCTGGCGCGCAGCAGGGGCCGCCCGCTGCTCATGATCGGCTCGCGGCGCTGGGAGCGCTTCCAGACGCCGACCGTCGCGGCGCTGATCGGATCGCCGTCGCGGCGCTGGCCGTTCGGCGAGTGGTGGGTCGCGGAGTACCCGGTGCCGGGTGCGCCGCCGGTGGCGCCGGCCGCTACGTCCGCGTCCCCCCCACCGTGATCTCGGAGACGAGGATCGTCGGCAGGCCGACGCCGACCGGCACGCTCTGGCCCGCCTTCTGGCAGGTGCCGACACCCTCGTCGAGCCGCAGGTCGTGCCCGATGCGCGTCACCTTCGTGAGCACGTCGGGTCCGTTGCCGATCAGCGTCGCGCCGAAGACCGGCGGCCCGAGCTGCCCGTCCTCGATCAGGTAGGCCTCGGTCGCCGAGAAGACGAACTTGCCGCTCGTGATGTCGACCTGGCCGCCGCCGAAGTGCTTCGCGTAGAGCCCGCGCGGCACCGAGCGGATGATCTCCTCCGGGTCGTCCTGGCCCGCGAGCATGAAGGTGTTCGTCATCCGCGGCAGCGGGAACGACGCGTAGCTCTCGCGCCGGCCGTTGCCGGTCGGCGCCATGCCCATCAGGCCGCCGTTCAGCCGGTCCTGCAGGTAGGCGCGCAGGATGCCGTCCTCGATCAGCACCGTGCGGCCCGGCCGGTTGCCCTCGTCGTCCACGTTGAGGCTGCCGCGGCGGTCGGCGATCGTGCCGTCGTCGACCACCGTGACGCCGGGCGCCGCCACGCGCTCGCCGATCCGGCCGGAGAAGGCCGAGAGGCCCTTGCGGTTGAAGTCGCCCTCGAGCCCGTGGCCGATCGCCTCGTGCAGCAGGATCCCCGGCCAGCCCGGGCCGAGCACGACCGGCATCGGCCCGGCGGGGGCCTCGACCGCGCCGAGCAGCGTGACCGCCGTGCGGGCGGCCTCGCGCGCGAAGTGCTCGGGCGGCTTCGTCTCGAAGAACGCCGGCCCGATCCGCCCGCCGCCGCCCGCGCTGCCCTCGCGGCGCACGCCCTTCTCGCTCGCGATCACGTTGACGCGGATCGAGAACAGCGGCTGCACGTCCTCGACCAGCACGCCGGCCGAGTTCGCGATCCGCACGCGGCGCGTCTGCTCGCCGAGGCTCGCGATCACCCTCTCGACGCGCGGGTCGTAGCCGCGCGCGGCGCGGTCGGCGCGCTCGACGAGCGCGATCCGCTCGGCGAGCGGCAGGACGCCGACGCTCGCCTCGCCGTAGCGGCGGTCGACCGGCACCGGCGAGACCGGCTGCGGCGGCAGCGTCTGCGAGTCCGAGGCGATCTGCGCGGCGGTCTCGGCGGCCCGCGCCATGGCCGGCCAGGACAGGTCGTCCGTGTAGGCGTAGCCGGTCCGCTCGCCCGCGACGACCCGCACGCCCAGGCCGCAGCTCACACCGGCCGAGGCCGTGCGGATGATCCCCTCCTCGAGCAGCAGCGACGAGGTCGTCTCGTGCTCGAAGTAGAGGTCGGCGAAGCTGCCGCCGCGCGAGAGCGCCAGCGAGATCAGCCGCTCCATCTCCGCGACGGGGATGTCGGCAGGGGTCCGGGCGCGATCGTCCTGGGGCATCCGACCATCGTAGCAGCAGCAGGCTCAGGGCCGCAGGGCGTAGCGGACCGACCACTCCTGGAGTGACGCCACCTCGACCGTCCCCTCGACCACCAGCTTCATCGTCGCGATGTCCGCGGGCGCCCCGCAGGCGTCGGTGTCCGGCTGGTCGAAGACGATCGACACGTCGCTCGCGACACCGGCCTCGAGGCGCAGCGGCCCGGTCTCGCCCCGCCAGCACGCCAGGAGGTTGGTCGCGTGCAAGAACGCCACCGTGTAGAGTACGGGCCCGCCGGTGGCGTTCAGCAGCCGGAAGCTCATCCGGATCCGCCCGCTGCAGGCGGTCCCGTCACGGCCGCAGCCGGTCAGCGTCGTCCCGGAAGCGGGCTCCGCGGCCAGGAAGGTGATCGCAGTCCGCCCGTTGTGCGCCCCGGGCGTCACGCCGGCAGCGCCGCTCGGTGTCGGGCTCGGGAGGGGCGGGGACGGAGCCACGCTCGCGCCTCCGGAGTCGCCACCGCATCCGATGGCGAGCAGGCCGGTCACTGCAAATGCGTAATACGCTCGACGAAGAGGCACGGCAGCGCCTGTCGGCCTCGATGTTACACGAGAGCGTGAGCCCGGAGCGCTGGACCGCCGCCAGCCTCCGGCCTAACCCACGAGGCGCGAGTCGGTTGTAATCTAGTGTTTTCCACTGAACCTAACGGTCGGTACATACGTATCTAGGTATTGGAGCACCTTGGAGGCTTCATGACCAGGAAGACCAAGCGGATCCTCGGGGTCGTCGCCGCGATTGTCGTCGTACGGCAGCGTCGTCGGCTTCAGCGTCGCCCGGGAGGCCCAACAGGATCACGGTCCAGACCGGCAAGGTCGAGAAGAAGGACCTCGTCCAGGTCGTCACCGCCTCCGGGGAGGTCCGGCCGCGGCGCTACGTCAACGTCGGCGCGAACGTCTCGGGCCGCCTCGTCGAGATCAACGTGCGTCGAGGGCGACCGCGTCAAGAAGGGCCAGGTCCTGGCCCGGGTCGAGTCGGAGCGCTACGAGGCCGGGCTGCGCCAGTCCGAGGCCGGGCGTCGCCGCCGCGCGCGCCGACCTGCAGCGCGCCGAGGCCGACCTCGCGGTCGCCAAGCTGCCTTCGACCGCACCGAAGCGGATGCGCGACGACCGCCTGGTCTCGGACCAGGCCTTCGACCAGGCCGAGGCCGAGTTCAAGATGAAGACGGCCAACGTCGAGTCCGCGCGCCGCCGCGTCGCCCAGCTCCAGGCCGCGCTCGACAGCACGCGCGACGACCTGATCAAGACGACCGTCATCTCGCCGATGGACGGCGTCGTGACCAACCTGCCCAAGGAAGCGGGCGAGATGGTGATCGGCGCCATGAGCTTCAGCCCCACCGTGATCATGACCGTCGCCGACCTCTCGGTGATGGAGTGCGAGGTGATGGTCGACGAGACCGACTTCCGCAACCTCAAGCTCGGCCAGGAGGCGAAGATCAAGGTCGACGCGCTCGAGGGCCTCGAGATGAAGGGCGAGGTCACCGAGATCGGCGCCTCCGCCCTGGTGCGCGGCAGCGGCAGCCAGGCCGCCGCCCAGGCGATGCTCGGGGCGAACACCGGCAACCAGCCGAAGGACTTCAAGGTCACGATCACGATCAAGGACCCGCCGCCGAACCTGCGCCCGGGCCTCAACGCCACCGCCGACGATCACGACCGCCCGCCGCGAGAAGGTGCTCGCCGTTCCCGTCCAGGCCGTGGTCGTGCGCGAGGTGGACAAGGAGGGCAAGGTGATCGATCCCGGACGCCGTGGCGGGCGGCGGGGCCGAGCGCCAGGGCAACACCGTCGCCCAGGTCGCCCGCGAGAAGGGCACCGAGAAGGACGGCGTCTTCGTGGTCGACGGCGACAAGGCCGTCTTCAAGCCGGTGAAGACGGGCATCATGGGCGAGACCGACATCGAGATCACGCAAGGGCTGGGCGACGGGCAGAGGATCGTGACCGGCTCCTACCGCACGCTGCGCAACCTGAAGGACCAGGCCCGGATCAAGACCGAGCAACGGGGAAGAAGTCGTGAGCAGCGCCCCGCAGCGAAGCCGTGCGACGGGCCCATCATCCACGCCGAGGACCTCTGGCGCACCTACCAGATGGGCGCCGAGGAGATCCACGCGCTGCGCGGCGTCAGCTTCACGATCCAGAAGGGCGAGTACGTCGCGGTGATGGGCCCGTCGGGTTCGGGCAAGTCGACGCTGATGAACCTGATCGGCTGCCTCGACACGCCCACGCGCGGCCGCTACGTGCTGCGCGGCAAGGTCGTCTCCGAGATGAACGACGACGAGCTGGCGGCCGTGCGCAACCGCGAGATCGGCTTCGTGTTCCAGACCTTCAACCTGCTGCCGCGCGCCACCGCGCTCCACAACGTCGAGCTGCCGCTCGTCTACGCCGGGCATCCCGAAGGAGAAGCGGCTCGAGCAGGCGAAGCACGCGCTCGAGATGGTGGACCTGGCGGACCGCATGACGCACAAGCCGAACGAGCTCTCGGGCGGCCAGCGCCAGCGCGTGGCCGTCGCGCGCGCGCTGGTGATGAACCCGTCGATCCTGCTGGCCGACGAGCCGACCGGCAACCTCGACACCGCGACCGGCGAGGAGATCATGCGGCTCTTCGAGCGGCTGCACGCGAGGGCCACACGATCATCCTGGTCACCCACGAGAAGGACATCGCCGACCACGCCCACCGCACGATCCACATCCGCGACGGCAAGATCGAGAGCGACGAGGCCCGCAGCAGGGCCTGAGGCCGGGAGGGCGACATGCTCTTCAACGAGGCCATCCGGATCGCGCTCGCGTCGCTGCGGGCGAACAAGCTGCGCTCGCTGCTCACCGTGCTCGGCATCCTGATCGGCGTCTCCTCGGTGATCGCGATCGTGGCGATCACCGAGGGCCTCGACCGCTACATGTCCGACAAGGTGCTCGAGCTCGGGACGAAGGCCTTCCGCCTGCAGCGCATGCCCGACATCATCACCAGCCACGAGCAGTGGATGGAGATGATGAAGAGGAAGCGCCTCGACCTGGACGACCTCGAGGCCGTGAAGAAGGCCTGCACGCTGTGCTCGGAGGTGGGCGCCCAGGTCTGGACCGGCAGCAACGTGAAGCGCGGGCGCATCATCCAGAAGAACGTCGGCATCGCCGGGGTCACCGAGAACATCTCGCGCATCGGGACGATCCGCGAGCTGGTGGCCGGCCGCCACATCGTGCAGCAGGACGTCGAGCAGGCGGCGCATGGTCGCCGTGATCGGCACCGACCTGGTCGACGCCTTCTTCGGCACCGATGGAGCCGATCGGCAAGGAGATCGACGTCGACGGCCACCCGCTCCGGGTGATCGGCGTCGCCGAGAAGAAGGGCGCCGTCTTCGGCGAGAGCCAGGACAACTTCCTCTGGATGCCGATCACCACCTTCCAGAAGCTCTACGGCACCCGCCGCTCGATCAGCATCCAGGCCGAGGCCCGCACGATGGCCGACTTCGAGGCGGCGCAGGACCAGGTGCGGGTGGCCATGCGCGCGCGGCGCCACCTGACCTACAACAAGCCCGACGACTTCAACATCGAGACGGGCGAGAGCATCATGGAGCTCTGGCAGACGATGACCCGCGGCATCTACGTCGTGACGCTCGTGGTGACCGGCGATCAGCCTGCTGGTGGGCGGGATCGTGGTGATGAACATCATGCTGGTCTCGGTGACGGAGCGCATCCGCGAGATCGGCGTGCGCAAGGCGATGGGCGCCCGCCGCGGCGACATCCTGCGCCAGTTCCTGGTCGAGTCCGTCGTGCTCTCGGGCTTCGGCGGGCTTCCTCGGGGTGCTCGGGGCCGCCGCCTTCTCGTTCCTGCTCGCGACCGTCCTCGGCAACATCATGTCGGTCAACTTCACGGCGCCGGTGCGGCCCTGGGCCGTCGCGCTGGCGCTCGGCGTCTCTTCGATCGTCGGTCTCGTGGCCGGCATCTACCCCGCGAGCCGGGCGGCGGCCCTCGACCCGGTCGAGGCCCTGAGGAACGAGTGATGCTGCGCATCCTTGGCCGCTTCCTCGAGCGCCACCCGCTGCTGTTCGGCGTCGGCGAGGCGGTCGGCATGGGCCTGCCGGGGATCCGCGCCTACAAGATGCGCGCGTTCCTCACGATCCTGGGCGTCGTGATGGGGATCATGACCGTCACCGGCATGAGCTCGATCGTCGCGGGCCTCAACGCCTCGATGGCGAAGCAGATCGTGACGCTCGGCTCGTCGACGATCTTCATCCGGCCGCAGGCACCCGGCGAGAACGTCGACGACGACGAGTGGCGGCGGCGCAAGGGGCTGACGATGGACGAGGTCGAGGCGATCGCCGCCAGGCCGGCGGTGAAGGCGATCGCGCCCGCTCCAGTTCATCCCGATCGAGAACGTGAAGTACGGCACCGAGCGGGCGCGCGAGGCGCAGGTGCTGGGCACGACCCCGGCCTACGAGGAGGTCCACGACAGCTACGTCGAGAAGGGGCGCTTCCTCTCCGCGACCGACGTCGACCGCGGCGGCGTCCGTCGTGGTGATCGGCTCGGACATCGCCGACGCGCTCTTCCCCTTCGTCGACCCGATCGACAAGGAGATCAGCCTCGACGGCCGGCGCTTCCGCGTGATCGGCGTGCTGCAGCGGAAGGGCAAGTTCCTGTTCCGCAGCATGGACAACTTCGTGCTCGTGCCGGTGAACTCGATCCAGAAGCAGGACCGCCGCTTCAACTTCATGATGGCGGACCTCAAGCCGGTCTCGCCCGGGCAGATCGAGGCCGCCGTCGACCAGACGCGCGAGACGATGCGCCGCTACCGCAAGCTGAAGTACCTGCAGAAGGACAACTTCGCGATCTTCAGCCAGGACACGCTCACCGACCTCTACCAGAAGATCACGGGCGGCATCTACATGGTGATGATCGCGATCTCCTCGATCGGCCTGCTGGTGGGCGGCGTCGGCGTCATGAACATCATGCTCGTCTCGGTGACCGAGAGGACGCGCGAGATCGGCGTCCGCAAGGCGCTCGGCGCCACGAAGCGCGACATCCTGTGGCAGTTCCTGACCGAGGCCATGACCCTCACCGGCAGCGGGCGGGCGTCGATCGGCATCCTGATCGGCGCGCTGGCGGCGTTCCTGATCAACACCTTCTCGCCGTTCCCGGCCGTGATCCAGCCGACCTGGGTCGATCATCGCCTTCTCGACCTCGATGGCGGTCGGCCTCACCTTCGGCCTCTGGCCCGCCGGGAAGGCCGCGCGGCCTCGACCCGATCGACGCGCTGCGCTACGAGTAGGCCGGCGGCCCTGCGCCGCCCGCCTTTGCCTCGCACGCGGCCGGCGGCCTTGCGTTGCGCGCCGGAGCGGTCAGCATTCGCGCGTCCCGGAGGATCCCATGGCGAGACGCCCGCGTCGTCGGCGCCGGCCGGACCCGCCCCCACGCCGTCCCCGATCGAGCCGCCCGCCTCCGCGAGGCTTCCTCCAGAACCTGGTCGACCTCTACTTCTCGCCGGGCGAGGCCTTCGCGCGGATCGTGCGCCAGCCGGCGTTCCTGCTGCCGTTCGATCGGCTACATCGTCCTCGCGCTCGCCTTCACCGCCATCTGGCTGAACAAGATGGAGCCGCGCGAGTTCATGAAGACGCAGCTCGAGCAGTCGGGCCAGGCGGGACAAGATGACGGCCGAGCAGCGCGAGACGATCCTCGAGCAGCGGGCGGCCAGATGCCGATCTTCGGCTGGGTCGGGGCGCCGGTCGGGGCGGCCGTGATGCTCCTGGTCACGGCGGGCGCGCTCCTCTTCGTCTTCCGCTTCTTCTACGCGAGCGAGCTGAGCTTCAAGCAGTCGCTCGCCGTCGTCTCCTGGGTCCTGTTCGCGGTCGGCCTCGTCACGACGCCGCTGCTGCTGATGGTGCTGGGGCTCAAGGGCGACTGGAACCTCAACCCGCAGGAGGTCCTGCAGGCGAACCTCGGCCTGCTCCTCGACAAGGCGACCGCCGCCAAGCCGCTCTGGGCGCTCGCTCACCAGCATCGACCTCTTCTCGCTCTGGATCGTGTTCCTGCTCGCGACGGGCTTTGCGGTCGCCAGCCGCAAGAAGACGGGTGCCGCGGTCTGGGGCGTCGTGATCCCCTGGGCCGCTGATCGTGCTGGTCAAGGTCGGCTGGGCGGCGTTGATGTAGACGTGCGGTTGTAGACGGGCGGCGCCGACGGCCGCAGCCGTCGGCAGAAGCTGCCGAAATCGTCGGCCGCGGGAATTCCCGCTCTTGCCCGTACGACCCGGCCGGGCTATATTTCTCGTCTCCACAAGAGCGCCCTTAGCTCAGATGGATAGAGCGACAGACTACGAATCTGTAGGTCGCACGTTCGAATCGTGCAGGGCGCACCAACCCCTCAACAACTTGCGGGCGTCGCCCCCTCCGGGGGGTGGCAGTTGCCACCAATCTGCTACCAACCGCCTCGTCCGGCGTGACGAAGCCCTCGTCGAGGCGATCCACGGCGGCCTTGTTCCCCATCGGTAGCCACCGGCCGTAGGTGTCGACCGTCAGCTTGAAGCTGGCATGGCCCAACTGGCGCTGGACGTAGGCCGGGGACTCACCCTGCTGAAGTAGCAGCGAGGCGAACGTGTGCCGGAGGCTGTGGGGACTGTGATGGGGGACCGGCAGCCCCACCACCTCAGGACGCGCTTGAAGACCTTGCCCTCGGTAGAACACCCAGACCGAACCTCAGGGCGATTCCTGGTCGTCACGGACGTCGAGAAGGCGGCCTCTCCGCCGATCACCGTGATCCTCAACTGGCCGTCGCTGCTGCAGCAGGAAGCGAAGCCGTGAGCGACCCGCGATCGACGGGCGGCACCCGGCCCGCCTGACTCAGTCGCCTCCCGCGAAGCCCTTCTGGTGAGCGAGGGCAACCGCCTGGGCGCGAGAGCCGACCCCCGGCTTCTCGTAGATGCGGCTCACGTGGTTGCGCACGGTCTTGTCGCTGATGAAGAGCGCCGCGCCGATCTGGGAGTTGTCCCGCCCCTGCATCGCCAGCTTCAGGACCTCTCGCTCGCGCGCGGACAGCGAGGCGAAGATCGGGTCCTCGCCTGCCTCCGCGCCGCGGCCGGCGAAGTCGAGCACCTCCTCCCGGAAGCGCTGCCAGGCGGGCTCGTCCGCGAGCAGGATGTGGTTCCGCGACTCGAGCTGCACGAACCGCGCCCCGGGAATCTCGGCGGCGAGCTGGCGGCCCAAGGCGAGCGGCACGACCTCGTCCTGCCGCGAATGCAGGACGAGCGTGGGCGCCGCGACGCGGGGGAGGAGCTCCACGACGTCGGCGTCCGCTCTCGCCTCGAGCAGGCGAGCGGCCATCTCGGGTCGAACGGTCTTGCTGCACAGCTGGTTGAACCACGACAGCTGCTGCTCGCTGCCCTCCGGGATGAACCTCTGAGTGAACGCCTGGCGGAAGCCCGGGTTGTCGCTGCCCCAGCCGTAGCGAGCGAGATCGGCGAGGGCCTGGAAGCGCAGGCGACCGATCTCGTCGCCGCGATGGCGCCACCCGAGGGCGTAGCCCCCGTATAGGACGAGGTGGGAGACTCGCTCCGGGTGTCGCACCGCGTAGGCAATCGCTGCCACCGCGCCCTGCGAGATGCCGAGCAGCACGAACGGCTCCGTTGCGCCCGCCGTCTCGACCACATCCTCGAGGTCCTCGACCCAGCGGCCCATTCCCACGTCGGCCACGTCCCAGTCGCTCATGCCGCAGCCGCGCTCGTCGTAGCGGACGAAGCGGTAGTGTGTCGCGAAGAACTCGATCCAGTGGCGCCAGATCAGGCTGTCCCAGTCGTACTCGATGTGACTCAGCCAGTTGGACGCCTTGAAGAGCGGCCGCCCCTTGCCGGCCACGGCCCACGCGAGGCGGGTGCCGTCCCGCGCCTTGAGGAAGTGGAGCGACTGGCGCACGAGCCGGATCTTAACGCACGCTGCGACCGGGACAGCCGCCCCTCCAAGCGACGCTGATTTCGGAGTGCGGAGGCCACGATCAGGACGCCTGCCCCATGCGGCCGAGCCGCGAAGGGACGAGATTCCGGTTGTACCAAACAGGAGGGACGACCGATGATGACGACCGAGACCGTTCCGACCGAAGCCGTTCCGACCGCCACCGAGCGCTACGCCCGCTGCGTCGCCGCGTCTCGGCGGGTCCGCTGGGAGATCGACGCCGACGTGATCCGGGGCCAGGTGTTCGACGCCGGCTCCGCGTTTCTTCCGGAGGGCCTGTCGCTGGTCCGCGAGATCCCGTTCCTCGACGAGGAGGGGCGGCGCTTCGTGAGCCGGATCCAGGGGCGCACGTACGCCAACATGTTCGGCCTCGTGGAGCGCTTCATCAACGCCAAGGTGCTGGAGCTGAGCCGCACCCACTGGCTGGCCGACCAGGTCGCGCTCGAGGCGTTGGTCCGCTTCAGCGACGAGGAGCTGAAGCACCAGGAGCTGTTCCGACGCGTCGAGCAGCTGGCGGCGAGCGGCATGCCGTCCGGCTACCGTTTCGGGGCCGAGCCCGATCAGGTTGCCGCGGCGGTGCTGGCGTCGTCGACCTGGGCCGTGCTGGCGCTCACGCTTCACATCGAGCTGTTCACACAGGAGCACTACCGCCAGAGCATCGCGCCGCAGGCCGACCTGTCGCCGCTGTTCAAGGACGTGTTCCTCTTCCATTGGAAGGAGGAATCGCAACACGCCATCCTGGACGAGCTGGAGCTGCGACGGGAAGACGCGCGGCTCTCGGCCTCCGCGCGCGACCGCGCCGTCGACGACCTGATCGCTCTCGTCGGGGCGGTGGACGGCATCCTGGTGTCGCAGGCCGCTGCCGACACGGCCTACTTCGTCGCGGCGTCGAAGAGCACGCTCACGCGCGACGAGGTCGAGCGGCTGGGGAACGCCATGCTGAAGGCGTACCGCTGGCAGTACATCGTTTCCGGGGTCCGCGGCCGCTTCGTGGCGGTGCTGGCGGAGCTTCTCAGCGAATCGCAGATGGCGCGCATCGGCTCGGCCCTCGCCCCGCTCGTCGCGCAGGCGACGCCTGCGGCCGCCTGACCGCCGCGGCTGGACCTCACCGTCCCTTCCGTCGGGGCCGTCGTAGGCGCCCGGCGGAAGGGCCTTCGCCCGATCCCGAGGCGCTGCCGCCAAATTGGAACGGGTCCAGTCGTCGGCTGGTCGCAAGCAAGAAGTCTGCAAGACCCGGACGTCGACAACCCGATAGAATCCGCCCGTTCCATCCAGACACAGGCGTCGCCGGAGGGCCCATTGCCCGGCTAGCGTCGTTAGGAGGCCCCCCGGCTTTGCCGGGGAGGCTGGAGAAGTTTGACAGTTCCGGGAATGTCCAATGCACTCCCTGCCGTGAGCCGCTCAAGCATCACGACAGGGAGTACCCATGGACGACTACGACAACCTAAGCCACAGCGTGTGGGAGTGCAAGTACCACGTGGTGTTCATCCCGAAGTACCGAAAGAAGGCGCTGTACGGGGAGATTCGCCGGCGGATGGGAGACATGTTTCGGACATTGGCAGCGCAGAAGGAGAGCCAGGTTCTGGAAGGCCACCTGATGCCGGACCACGTCCACATGCTGATCTCGATCCCGCCGAAGTACTCGGTCGCGCAGGTGATTGGGTACATCAAGGGGAAGAGCACGATTCACGTGGCGCGGACGTTCTTCGACCGCAAGCGGAACTTCGTAGGACAGCATTTCTGGGCGCGAGGGTACTTCGTTTCGACCGTAGGTCGAGACGAACAGGCCATTCGCGAGTACATCCGGAGCCACGAGGCCGAGGACAGGCGTCAGGAGCAACTCAGACTGGAGTAGGTCGCCACCTTCAGGTGGCTCACAGGGCCGCTCGTGAGCGGCCCCCAACTATGCCGCCTTGGGCGGCTCACAACGTTAATGCCCCCGGCTTTGCCGGGGGATAGGTTACACGCTGTCGCACTATCGGGTGCCCGCGCGCATCGGCGTCGGCGGCACGGGCAAGGTGTACCGCGCGACGGACATGGCGCTCGGCCGCGAGGTCGCGAGCAAGATGCTGACGAGCGAGCTGGCGGCGGATCCCGAGCGCCTGGCGCGCTTCGAGCGCGTGGCGGCGCCTCGACTGCTACCACCCTGCTACCAACCAAGGCACAACCAGGCACTTCAAGAGCGCTACTTCTCGCCGTTCTCCTCGGGCGATTCCCCGTCCTTTGTTGTGCTTGGTACGTCCTGGTGGTGGTCCGCCGCCACCCCGACGCGAGCTACGAATCCGTAGGTCGCACGTTCGAATCGTGCAGGGTGCACCAACCCAAGCCATACAGCGTAAACCGGTTACGCCGCCACCCTCTGGCGCAGCCCCGGCTGGCTTGCCCCGGGACAACAGAGGGGTAACCGGCGGCGGGCCTCTGGTCTTAGTGTCTGCGGGGCGTGCCCCCTTGACTCCGCCGCCGCGGTCACGTCCAGCGGCGGTCTCAGGTTCGGTTCAGCAGGATCTCGAACGACCTTCTGGTGACGGCCTTCACCTTGCTGACGCTGTTCAGGTTCCTGAGGACGTACTTCAGCACTCGGGGCCGTGCGTGAAAACGCCAGTACGCTCTCGTCTGCATTCTCACGAGCTCCGGGCCGGGCACTTCCGAGAGATCGTTGCGCCAGTTGAAGAAGTCGAACGACTGCAGGGTGTCGCGGTCGACCGTTCCGGCGCCGAACAAGCTGTCGTAGTCGTCGGTTCCTGGCAACGGGCAGTAGACCGAGAACGAAGCCGCCGTCAGCGGCAGGCTCATGGCCAGCGAGACGGTCGCCTCGATCTCCTGCCGTGTCTCTCCCGGAAACCCCATCATGAAGAAGCCGACCACTTCGATGTCGGCCTCCCTCAGCAAGCCTACCTGCTTCCTGACGGTGTCGATGCTCAGGTTCTTCCGAATCTGCTTGAGTATCCTCGGTGAGCCCGATTCGATCCCCACGTTCACCTGGAAGCAGCCGCTCGTCTTCATCAGGAAGGCGAGATCCCGGTCGATCGAGTCCAGCCTGATGCCGTTCGGGGCACACCAGGTCACGTCGATCCTCTCCCGGACGATCCGCTCCAGCACCTCCCGCAGGGGGCCGGTCCGGTGCGCGCAGTTGCTGTCGTAGAACTGGAGCTCGCGGACACCGTAGCGTCCGGTCAGAAGCCGGATCTCCTCGAGGACGTTGTCCGCGCTGCGAGAGCGTATCCGGTGGCCGTTCACGCTCGCGGCACCGCAGAACGTGCACCTGTGGGGACAGCCGCGCGTGAGGATCATGGGCGCGATCGGGAACCGTCGCGAGTACCCGTTGAACGGGATGCCCGGGAAGCGGTTCGGGTCCATGAGATCCCAGGCGGGAAACGGGATCTCGTCGAGGTCGCTCCTGAGCTCCGGCTCGTTGACGACCGTTGCCGCCCCGTCTCGAAAGACGAGGCCCGGGATCGATTCCAGGTCCTCGCGCCCGACGGTCCCCGAAGCGACAGCGCGAACCAGCTCGGGCAGAGCGTGCTCGGCTTCTCCCTGGAGGCCATAGTCGAGTCCCGGAAACAGGCGGAACAGACTCGCGGGATCGGCGGAGACGTGGGGGCCACCCGCCACGACGATCGCTTTCGGGCTCACCTGCCTGATCGCGTCGACCGTCTGCGCGACCGTGTTGGCCTGGCAGGAGAGGACCTTGATCCCGCACAGGTCGTAGCGGCCTTCCCTGACGGATTCGCCGAAGCTGGCGGCGGTGGGGAAGCGGTGCGGTCTCAGCTGGAGATCGACCGCGTGTCCCTGCTGCCGGAGACAGGCCGCGAGGTACCCCAGGCCCAGATCCGGAGCCTCACGACGAAAGCGGGCGTCGAACGGCAACGTCAGGAGTACTCGCATGGGCTCGACCGTCTCGGCAAACGATCCCTACGCAGCCCCACTCACGCTCGCCAAGGTTCGAACGATGCGGACTGAGATGCCCGAGTCTACAGAACCTCGTTGTGGGCCAACAACTCTGTCTTCTTGACGGGCGTTCCGGAGGGCCTCCGCGATCTTCTGCAGCGATCCGAGTGAGGGCGACACGAGGCCGTTCTCGAGCTGCGAGATGAAGCTGGGAGAGAAGCCTGTCTGTGCGGCAAACGTACGCACGGAGACGTGCCGCTTCATCCGCAGGCGCCGGATTCGATCGCCGATGAGGCGAGGGTCGACCGCTGTGCTCATCCTTGCTGCCTTCCTCCAGCGGGCCTGGTGAATCATCCTACGGCCCTTCCGTGTTGGGCCATCGCGCGGTCCAGCAAGTGGAGGCGTGAACGTTTAGTGGGTCCAAACGTCGATGAGCGCTGCTGTCATGCGATATTCGATGGCTGAGACCGTCTCGGCTCACGTGAGCAATGTCTCGAACCGGGCCGACACCGTCCTCAGGGGGAACGCGACCTGGCGTGCGCCGTTCTCGAAAGCACCGAGCGGCCAGCCCCTCATGGCCGGGGGCCCAGTCGGCGCAGATGACGCTCTCGGCCGACGGCCGAGCCGCCCCACCCGAGAGAGGCACGCGGGCGGGCCTCCCCGGGAGGCAGCTCTCCCGGCGCGCCTGCAGCTCAGCCCCGGAGCTATGCTCGAGACGAGGCGATTCCATGGCGCACCGTGCCCTTCCGGTTGCGTTGAACCTGCTGCTGCTCGGTGCCTGCGGCTCCAACAATCCAGGCTCCACGCGTTGCGCGGACGTGGCGTGCCTCGAGCGGACCCTGTCGGGCCACAGTGGCCGCGTGACTGCAGTGGCCTTCTCCCCTGACGGCACGACGCTGGCGAGCGGCGGCACCGACTTCACCGCGCGGCTCTGGCGCGTCAGCGATGGCGCGCAGGAGCGGACCCTGGCCGGTCACGCGTCGAGCGTCCTGTCGGTGGCCTTCTCCCCCGACGGCGCCTTGCTCGCTTCGGGAAGTGAGGACGCCACGGTTCGGCTCTGGAGCACTTCGGACGGCGGTCTCGTGCGCACCCTGAGCGACGCAGCGTTCGGCGTGACGTCGCTGGCGTTCTCGAGAGACGGCCGCACGCTCCTCGGGGCCTCGGCGGACCATACCGTGAGGCTGTGGGACGTCGCGACCGGTCGCCTGGCGGCGACCGTTGCGGCGCACGTGGCGCCGGTCGCCGCGCTGGCGCTGGCTCCTGACGGCGCGAGCTTCGCCTCGGCCGGCGCCACCCTCGACGGGCGCGTGCGCATGTGGAGCTTTCCCGCGGTGACCCCGGTCTGGCAGGCCGCCGGCGAGGTGGCGGTGTGGTCGCTAGCCTTCAGTCCCGACGGCAGCGTGCTGGCGTGCGGGGGGTCCTCTGGCGCGGTACGGCTGCGTTCGACCGCGGATGGGACCGAGCGGCGAGCACTCACAGCCGGCGAGGGTCCGGTGAACGCGCTCGCCTATTCTCCCGATGCGCGCCATCTCGCCGCGTCCAGCGGCGCGTCGGCGCGCGTATTCGACCCCGTGTCCGGAGCCGCGCTCGGTCTGCTCACGGGGCACGCCGGCACCGTCTTCGGCCTGGCCTTCTCTCCCGACGGCCGCCTTCTCGCTTCGGCGAGCGATGACGGCACCGTGCGCCTGTGGAACTTCTTCTGAGCCGCAGGTCGCAGCGTTACGCTGTCGCGGAGCCTACGCCTTTGGGAGAGGAACTCACGGACGACTTGCTGCTCGAGATCGTCCTCGCCGCGACCTCGCACCAGGCGCGAACCTCGACGTTTGCGGAAAGGTGGTGGGGCAGCACCTTGATCGCGACGTTGCGGCCGAGGCGCGTGTCGCGCGCGCGGTACACCTCTCCCATGCCGCCCGCACCGAGCGGGGCGAGCGGGCCGGGCTTACGAGCGACGTAAGGCCTTTCGAGGCCGTGCCGGCCGCAACACCTCTCGACCGCCTAAGTCGTGCCACGTCAACGGTCGGCGGTCGGCATCCATCTTGCTCAAGAGCGAGGCAGCCTGCCGACTCTGATGAGCAGGCTTTCGGGGGCGTTGGAGGAACGCAGTGTCACTCGAGGGGCTCAAGTCGATTCTCAGGATCACGGCCGTCGTGGCCGGCCTCACCGCGGCGGTGGCGTGCGGTGGTGGCGGGTACGGATCGAACCCGACGCCGATGCCCACCCCGACACCGGGCACAGGTGCGACGGGGTCGGCGGACGTCACCATCACGATCAACGGCATGCTGGGCAGTGCGTCGTTCACCCCGAACCCGGCCGTGGTGAAGGTCGGGCAGACGGTCGCCTGGCGCAACGCCGACTCGATCTCGCACACCGCGACCGGGAGCGGGTTCGACACGGGGACGTTGGGGCCCGGCCAGACCAGCAGGTCCATCTCCTTCACGACCGCTGGCAGCGTCGACTATCACTGCTCCTTCCACCCCAGCATGGTGGGGACGCTGAGCGTCACGCCGTAACGACCTTGCGACGACGCGGAATCGTGACCGACCCCGGGGCGGGGGCGAACGACCGCCACGCCCCGGGTCGTCACGTCGCCCGCGTCCGTGCGACGAGGTGGTACCTTGGCACCTCGGCCCGACGCGCGGGTGGGTCGACCCACTGAGAGCACGGTGACCGGCGCCACGGTCGACACTTCGAAGCTCCTCCTGCTCGCCCTCGCGTGGGCGGCGTACGGGGCCCTCCACAGCGCGATGATCTCGGAGACCGTGACCCGTCACCTCAAGCCCAGTCTGGGCGACGCCTGGCGGTTCTATCGGCTGTTCTTCAACAGCGTCGCGCTCGTCACCCTGGTCCCCCTGGTGTTGTACTCGCGCTCGCTCGAGGGCACGCCGTTTCTCCGCTGGCAGGGCCCGTTGCTGGGCGTGCGATACACGCTGATGGCCTGCGGGGGTCTCCTGTTCCTGGCCGGCGGCAGGCACTACAGCCTGAAGCAGTTCCTCGGGATCAGCCAGCTGCGGGGGACGTCCTCCGGGGGGCTGGCTCAGGGCGGCGGTATCGACTCGACCGGCGTGCTCGGCCTGGTGCGCCATCCCTGGTACACCGGTCTCGCGCTGCTCCTCTGGGCGCGGGACCTCGATGCCGCGCGCCTCGTGGTGAGCGCGGTCCTGACGGCATACATCGTGGTCGGAACGCTGCTCGAGGAGCGGAAACTCGTCCACGAGTTCGGCGCCAGCTACGCCAGCTATCAGGCGCGGGTGTCCATGTTCGTACCGCTGGAGTGGTTGAGGTCCCGCTTCGCCAGCGGACGCCGCCGAGGGGCGTGATTGTCGTAGTGGACGTCACTCCGCGCGCAGCGTCGCCTTCAGCAGATCGCGGTCGCGCGACGAGGGACCGACGAGGATCTCGAACTCGCCCGGCTCGACCACGTAGCGGCCCTCGGCGTCCACGAGCTGGAACGCCTGCCACGGCAGCGAGACCTGCACCGTCTGCTTCTCGCCGGGGGCGAGGTGCACCCGCGCGAAGCCCTCGAGCGCCTTGGTCACCCAGGTCACCGAGGTCACCACGTCGCTGACGTAGACCTGCACGATCTCGTCACCGGCGCGCTGGCCGACGTTCTCCACGTCGACGGAAACCGCCGCCGCCTGCCCGCGTGAGAGCGTGGGCGATCCGAGACGCAGGTTCGAGTAGCGGTAGGTCGTGTAGCTCAGGCCGTGGCCGAACGAGAACAGCGGCTCCTGCGTGAGGTCGGCGTAGCGGCTGCCGTGCTGGCCGCGCACCTGGTTGTAGAACACCGGCTGCTGGCCGACGTGGACGGGGAAGGAGACGGTGAGCTTGCCCGACGGGTTCAGCTGGCCGAAGACGGCCTCTGCAATGGCGCGTCCGCCCTCCATGCCTGGGTTGAAGGCCTCGAGGATCGCGGGCGCGCGCTTGACCGAAGGCGGCAGCACGAGCGGCTTGCTGTTCACGAGCACGACGATCGTCGGCTTGCCGGCCTTCGAGAGCGCGTCGAGCAGCGCCAGCTGGCCACCCTGCAGCTCGAGCGTCGCCGTGCTCTTCTCCTCGCCGATGAAGTTCAGGTGATCGCCGACGACCGCCACGACCACGTCGGCCTCCTGCGCCGCGGCGACCGCGGCGGGGATGCCGGAGAGGTCGTCGTTCACGATCGAGCAGCCCTTCTCGTAGCGGACCGTGGTGCCGGCCGGGGCCAGCGCCTTGATGCCGTCCAGCACGGTGACGGTCTTCTCGCGCGGGTGCTTGCCGGCCTCCGGCGGGTGCTGCGGCGAGCCGAGCGACCAGTCGCCGAGCTGCTGGAGGTCGTCGTCGGCGTTGGGTCCGACGACCGCGACCTTTTTCACCTTCGCGGGGTCGAGGGGCAGGAGGCCGTCGTTCTGCAGCAGCACCAGGCTCTGGCGGGCGGCCGCGAGGACGGCGGCGCGGTGGTCGGGCCGCGCGACCTCGACGGCGGCCTTCGCAAGGTCGGGCCGGCGCGGGTTCTCGAAGAGGCCCATGCGGAACTTCAGCGCGAGCAGCCGCTTCACGGGCGCGTCGATCTCCGCCTCCTGGAGGCGGCCGCTGCGCACGGCCTCGATGGCCCCCTCGTAGAACTGCGGGGTGGTCATCATGATGTCGTTGCCGGCGCGCAGCGCCATGATCGCGGCGTCCGCGAAGCTGGCGGCGACCTTCTGCTCGTGCACGAGGCGACCGACGTTGTCCCAGTCGGTCACCAGCACGCCCTTGAAGCCCCACTCGTTCTTGAGGACGTCGGTCAGCAGCCAGCGGTTGGCGGTCGAGGGCACGCCGTCCATCGACTGGTAGCCGGTCATGAACATCATGGCGCCGGCACGGGCGGCGCGCTCGAACGGCGGCAGGAAGTAGCTGCGCAGCTTGCGCCGCGAGATGTCGGCCTCGGAGGCGTCGCGGCCGCCCTGCGTCTCGGAGTAGCCGGCGTAGTGCTTGGCGGTGGCGAGGACGCCCGTCGGGTCGGCGAGGCCCTTGCCCTGGTAGCCGTGGATCAGCGCGGCGCCGAGCTCGCCGATCAGGTACGGGTCCTCGCCGAAGGTCTCGCCGACGCGGCCCCAGCGCAGGTCGCGGGTGAGGCAGAGGACGGGCGAGAAGGTCTCGTGAATGCCCGTGGGCGCCATCTCCTCGGCGGTGACGCGACCCACCTTCTCGAGCAGCTCGGGGTTCCAGCTCGCCGCCATGGCGAGCTGGGTCGGGAAGATGTTCGCGTCCTTCCAGAACGAGTGGCCGTGGATGCCGTCCTCGCCGATGAGCAGCGGGATGCCGAGGCGGTTCTTCGCCGCGAGATCCATGGCGCGGTCGACCTTGGCGCCGAGGATGTGGAGGAGCGAACCGGGCTGGCGGGTGTTGATGAACGAGAGGTCTTCGCCGCGGGCGTCCAGCATCAGCAGCTGGCCGACCTTCTCCTCGAGCGTCATGCGGGAGACGAGGTCGGCGACGCGCTCGTCGACGCTCAGCGCGGGATTGCGATAGGCGGCAGTGGGCATTGGGGGGTCGGCGGAAGCGCCGAGCGCGGAGGAGGGTAGAACGGCGAGGAACTCGACCGCAAGAACGAAGGCGGCCAGCAGGCGAACCGGTTGAATGCGTGGCATTGGGGCCTCCTCGTCGATTCGGGCGAGCCGCGTGACGGCGGCCCGCGCTGTAATGGTATGTCTTCCTTCCTTCTCAGCGGACCCGGCAAGACCACGCTGGACCCGGCAAAACCACGCCGCGCGCTCCGAGTCGAGTGCTACACTCCGCGCCATCGTCATCTCATAAGGGGGTCTCATGAGCATTCACCCGCCGAGTCGGACGATGTGGATCGCAACCCTCGGAGTCTGCGCGCTGCTCGCGACCGGCGGCGTCGCGCTCGCCCAGCAACCTGCAGGGGAGAAAGCTCCGCCCCAGGCCCAAGCGCAGGCCCAGAAGCCCGAGACCGAACCGACTCCCGCCAGCCCGCCCAGGCTCCTCGAGGAGATCACCGTCACGGCGCAGAAGCGCGAGGAGAACGTCCAGGAGGTTCCCATCTCGGTGACGACGCTCGACGCCGAGCAGCTGACGCTCCTGTCCTCGGGCGGCGCCGACGTCAAGGCCCTCTCGGCGCGGGTGCCGAGCTTGCTGCTGGAGTCCTCGTTCGGCCGGGCCTTCCCGCGCTTCTACATCCGCGGCCTCGGAAACACCGACTTCGACCTGAACGCCTCGCAGCCGGTCTCGATGGTGGTCGACGACGTGGTGCTCGAGAACCCCGTGCTCAAGGGGAAGCCGCTCTTCGACATCGAGCGCACGGAAGTGCTGCGCGGCCCGCAGGGGACGCTCTTCGGGCGCAACACTCCGGCCGGCATCGTGAAGTTCGACAGCCGCAAGCCCTCGCAGGACACCGACGGCTTCGCGCGGGTCTCCTACGGCACCTACAACAACGTCGACCTCACCACGGCGCTCGGAGGCCGTCTCAGCGACACCGTGTCGGCGCGCGCGTCGCTTCTCTACCAGTCGCAGTCCGACTGGATCGACAACACCTTCACCGGCAAGAAGAATGCGCTCGGCGGACAGCGGACCTGGGCCGGACGGCTGCAGCTGCTCTGGAAGCCGGACGAGAAGTTCAGCGCGCTCGCGAAGGTCGACGGCTGGAATCTCGACGGCACCGCGCGCGTCTTCCGCGCCAACATCCTCAAGCCCGGCACGAACCAGCTGGTGGACGGCTTCGCGCAGGACAAGGTCGCGCAGGACGGCCTGAACCAGCAGAAGATCAGCGCCTACGGTAGCGCGCTGAAGCTCGACTACGACTTCGGCGAGGCCACGCTGACCTCGGTGACCGGCTACGAGGCGCTCAGCCACATGTACAGCCGCGGCGACATCGACGGCGGCTACGGAGCGGTCTTCGCACCCCCCTCCGGCCCCGGCCTCATCCCCTTCTCCTCGGAGAGCGCCGACGGCCTGCCCAAGCTCCACCAGTTCACCCAGGAGCTGCGGCTGGCCAGCAAGGCCGGGGGCGCCTGGGACTGGCTGGTGGGCTTCTACTACTTCGACGAGAACCTGAAGGCGGAGACCTTCAGCTACGACTCGCTTGCACCCGGCAATCCCCAGAACGGCTACGCCTTCCAGACGCAGCACGCCCGGTCGTGGGCGCCCTTCGCCTCGGTCGACTACCGGCCGAGCGAGCGCTGGACGCTGAAGGGCGGCCTGCGCTACACGACCGACAAGAAGGACTTCTCGGCCGAGCGACCCCAGCCGACGTTCCAGACGCCGACCGTGCGCCCGATCGACGTCTCGACCGACGCCGACCTCGTCACCTGGGACCTGGCGGCCACCTACAAGGCGAGCGACCGCGTCAACCTGTACAGCCGCGTCGGCACGGGCTTCCGAGCGCCCTCCATCCAGGGCCGCATCCTCTTCTGCGCCGACTTCGAGGGCGGCGTCAACCCGGCGACCAACTGCGTCTCCGTCGCCCACGAGGAGAAGCTCACCTCGTTCGAGGCGGGCGTGAAGACCGAGATCGCCCGCAAGCTGCGCCTGAACGTCGACGGCTTCGTTTACGGGGTCGACGGGCAGCAGATCGTGGCGGTCGGGGGCAAGTACAACACCGCGACGCTGCTCAACGCAAACAAGACGAAGGGCTACGGGCTCGAGGCGGACCTCAACTGGGCGCCGGCGTCGGCCTGGCTCTTCACCATCGGCGGCTCGTACAACCACACCAGGATCGACGACCCGAACCTGGCGGTCGCGGTCTGCGGTGGCGGCTGCACGGTCACGAACCCGGTGGTCGACGGGCTGGCGCACGTCGACGGCAACCCCCTGCCGCACGCCCCGAAGTGGATCTTCAGCGGCATCGTCGACTACCGCCAGGCGCTCGGCAGCCGGGGCGTGATCAAGGCGAGCGTCGACTGGTACTACCACTCCCAGAAGAGCTTCTTCCTCTACCAGTCGAAGGAGTTCGTGGCCGACGGCTTCGAGCTCGGCGCGCGCGTCGGCTACGTCTTCTCCAAGGGCCGCTTCGAGGTGGCCGCCTTCGGGCGCAACCTGCTCGACAAGGTGATCGTGCAGAACGGCATCGACTTCGACAACCTGACGGGGATGACCAACGAGCCGCGCATGATCGGCGTCGAGCTCGTGACCAAGTTCTGAGGCAGGCAGCGGGTTCCCAAGTCGCCCCCGATCGGCATACGCTAGTACGAAGACGAAACGAGCCACCACACCGCTTGCCGGCATCGTGCTCCACGACGAGGAACGAGGTTGGCCGTTCGTCCGTTCACGGAGGAAAGAGCGATGAAGAAGCGCTATGCGTTCTCTCTGGCTGTCTGCCTGGTGCTCGCGGCTTCCGCTTTCGCACAGCAGTCTGGCGGCGACAAGCTGAGCGGCACCTGGGTCGGTGACTGGGGCCCGAGCGCGGCCGATCGGAACCAGGTCACGGTCGAGTTGAAGTGGGATGGCAAGGCGCTGACCGGCGCCGTGAACCCGGGGCCGAATGCCGTCGCGCTGCAGAAGGCGACCTTCGATCCGAAGACGGACGCCGTGCACTTCGAGGCTGACGCCAAGGGCCGCAGTGGCAACATCCTTCACTACACGATCGACGGCAAGGTCGACAAGGGCACGATGACCGGCTCCTGGAGCCACGACACGCGCAAGGGGGACTTCAAGATCACGAAGAAGTAGGGAAGCAGGGGCTCGCGAAGAGTCGCACGCCGCCCCAGCCCCGATTGATGACGACGAACGGGTCGCTTCCTGGCCGCGGGGTCCGGCGGACCCGGCTCCGGAAGCGGAGACTCACGCGCGGGCCAGCGTGTCGTAGACTGGTCGAGGGCGAGTTTGCCCGTCGGAAAGAGGTGGTCATGAGAGGCTTCGTTCTCGCCTTGCTCGCGTGCCTGGCGGCGGGTGTGCCGGCGCGCGCCGAGGTCCGCGACGACGCGCGGCCGCAAGATCTCCAGCGTCTCCAGCAGGACCTCACCAACCTCGACGGGGACCTCCAGGGACTCGAAGAGGGCGACCGGCAAGCCGACGAGTTCCGCCAGCGCGCGGAGGACATCCGCGAAGAGGTCATCTACCTGAAGGTCAAGATGCGGCGTCAGGAGCGCTCGGGCCGCGAGGGAACGGGCGTTTCCTACGACGAGGTCGTCGAGGTGCAGCGGTCCATCCGCGACCTCCGGGAAGACATCGAGCGCGCGTTCGGCGAGGCCCGCGGTGGCCGTGAGGCGCGCCTCGCCGAGGGTTCCGAGATCCTGGTCCGACTCGAAGAGCCGCTCTCGTCGAAGACGGCGCGCGTCGAGAACCGCTTCGAGGCCTCGGTCCTCCGTCCGGTGCGGGCCGAAGGCGCGCTCGTCATCCCCGCGGGCGCCACCTTGAGAGGCACCGTGAGATACGTGGAGCCCGCGCGGCGTCCCTCCAAAGAGGGGCGCCTCGAGCTCGACTTCGACTCGCTGTACCTCGAGGAGGGGCGCGTGGACCTGAGGGGCCACGTGGTCGCGCTCGGCGAGAACGATGGCGACTCGAAGAAGGTGGGCAAGGCCGGGGTGGGCGCCACGCTCGGCGGAATCCTCGGGGCGATCCTGGGCGGAGGCAAGGGGGCCGTGGTCGGCGCCGTCCTCGGGGGCGGCGGCGCCGTCGTCGGCACGAAGGGGGACGACGTGGAACTGCCCGCGGGCACCGTCCTGACCGTCGTGCTGGACCGCCCGCTCGTCATCCCCGGGCGGCGGTAGGACACCCGGCGGGAGGCAACCCGCCCTCGACCACGAGAAGCGGTTCGGACGGGCTCCTACCGGCTGGACAACAGGCGGCGTGCCCGAAGGCCTGCCAACCCAAGACCGAGAAGCAGAATCGCACTCGGCTCTGGCACGATCCCGCCTCCGCTGTTGGGGACCTTGTCCGAGCCGTCGTCCTCGAAGCCTCGGAAGCGCACGACGAGGCCTTCGAGTCCTTCGCCTGCACCCGGCGGGACGGAAAACGTGGTGAGGAAGTCCGACGCCGAGAGGCTGCCTAGTCCGACACCTGTGAGCGTGAAGCCGAAGGTCCCGGTGACCCCCGCTGCGATTCCCACGATGGGACCCCCGCCGCCCTCGAAAGAACCTCCGGTCGAGGCGCCGATGTCGAACTGGCCGAAGGGAGCTCCGTTGACGCCGTCGCCGAAACCCGGGCCGCCGAGAATGCCGAAGCTGGGGTCTGAGCTCAGTAGCGTCGCACCGGTTACGCTGGCCCCGTCGGGAATGTTGAACACAAAGGCCGTGATGAAGCCGCCGTTCAGCAGTGCGCTCGTGTTGGTCAGCGCGAGATCGACGATGAAGGTGCTGGGGTCGTAGTCGAACGTGCCCGTGTAACTGCCGAGCGAGCCGGTTCCTGAGATGAGGATTGGGGCAGCCGGGGCGACGGTGGGAAGGACCGCAAGCGCTAGAGTCGCTGCGGCCCTGGAGAGTGCGCCAGGCATGCTGGATGACATCAGTCCTTCCTTCTCCTCGGAGTGCGGCACTTGTGCGTCAGCGTTTCGAGTCCGACTTCCCTCCCGCACCGAGCTGCACGAGATCGACAGGACTTGACCCCCCAAGTCTGAGCAAGAAGCAGGCCACTCGAAGCCCCCGGTGGCGCAGCTCCGGAGTGTGCCGGCGACGGCCACTCGTTCAAGGCGCCGTCGAATTCCTGGTCGGGCTGCTCGGGACGTTCCTCGGTCTGAGCATGTGGGTCCCAACCGTCGGCAACTCCGGGGTGCCGCGAGGTGGCCGCGGTCTTGCTGGAGAACCGTGCCGACCCTGTCGTACCAGCGGCTGCGACAGGAAGAAGCGAAGCTCAGATCTCCGCGACGACCCGACGAGAAGCGGCGCGCTTGGCACTGTGGCCGCGGGAGCGGCCCTCGGTTCTGGCCCCCGTTTGTACAAATGACGTCAGGGCGAGCCCGCGTCCCTTCCGGGCCCCGCGCGATCTCTCGCGCGAGCCACGTGGTTCTCTGGCTTGGTCCTTGCAGTTGCCAATCAAGGCATGGCCTACACCGTGAGCCATCACATCAACGCCAGGCGCCTTCCGCACACGCTGCTCGAAGTGAGTCCCGTCGGCGTCGAGCGCCCGCGTCTCCCGGCCCTCCCGAAGAGCCGGCGCACGGCCCGCCTGGCTGCGTGGCCCGAGGCAGCCCAACGGAGGCGCCGCGTGGCGCTGGCCGTGGCGGCGACCCTGGCGCTGCTGCTGATCTTCCCGCCTGCGGCCCTCGTCTATCACGTCTACTTCGACCGCGGCGGCCTGCCCGACCTCGAGCCCTTCATCCGATTCGAGGCCCCGAGGATCGGTGACGTCTACGACGCTCGTGGAAACGTGTTGATCGAGCTGGCCCGTGAGTACCGGCGGACGGTGTCGTACGACCAGGTGCCGAAGGTCCTGCGCGACGCCATCCTCTCGGCTGAGGACAAGAACTTCCTGTCCCACTCGGGTGTGGACTACAGTGTGCTGCCGCGGGTCGTGCAGAAGACGGTGGCGAGCTCGCTGGGCGCCTCGTGGAAGGGCGGCCCGGGGTTCCGCCTGCGCCTTCCCGATGGTGGCTCGACCCTGACCCAGCAGTTGGTGCGCGGCTACTTCCTCCGGGACCTCACGCGAACCGAGAGGGGCGGCGCCCTCGTCCGCGACGGCCTGGTCCCGCGACTCTTGTCCGCCGCGCTGGGCGTCTCCGCCACCAACATGCTGGTCCGAAAGCTCGAGGAGGTGCGCCTGACGCTCTGGCTCGAGCACGAGATGCGCCGCCGCTACGGATCGAAGGAGCAGGCCAAGCGCGAGATCTTCGCCCGCTACGCCAGTTTCATCTACGTCGGCAACGGCCGCTACGGTTTCGCCGCCGCGTCCGAGTACTACCTCGGCCGGACCCTCTCGAGCTTCACGGCGGCCGACGCCGCAGACGCAGCGCTGCTGGCGGGCATCGGCAAGTCCCCCCGGGACTTCACGCCGAGACCCGGGGACCCGCGGCCGCTGCGGCGGCGCAACCAGATACTGGCCCTGATGGCGCGCAACGGGTACATCCCCGCAGACGTCGCGAAGCGGGCGCAGGCGGAGCCCATCCGGGTGGTGGCCCGCAGCTCGGTCAAGACCCAGGCTCCCGCGGCGATCGAGGGAGTGCTCGACGAGCTGGGCCGGCACGGCGAGGGCCGCTTCGGGGTGGAGGACTTCTTCCAGGGGCACATCTTGGTGGAGTCCACGGTGGACGCGCGGGTGCAGACGATCGTGAACGAATCCCTGGAGAACGGCCTCGCCCTCTACGAGAAGCGCCGCCCGCGGGCCAAGGGGCTCGTTCAGGGCTCGGTGGTGGTGCTGCACAACTCGGACGGCGCGATTCTGGCCGAGACGGGAGGGCGGCAGGTCTACAACGAACGGCGCATCCGCTACTCCGACCTGAACCGCGCCACGGGCTCGTTGCGGCAGCCCGGCTCGGCCTTCAAGCCCGTGGTGTACCTGGCCGCGTTCCGGGTGGGCCTGGACCTCGACACCATCGTGCCCGACGAGCCCATCGAGGTGCCGATGGGAGCCAACCGGCCGGTGAAGCAGATCGCCAACTTCGACAACCAGTACAAGGGCCCGATGCCGATCCGCGAGGCCCTGGCGGAGTCCCGCAACGCGGCCGCCGTCTGGATCACCCGCGAGATCGGCACCGACCAGGTGGTCCGAACGGCCCGGGACCTGGGGATCCGTACGCCGCTCCAACCCTATCTCACGACGGCGCTCGGGGCGTCGGAGGTGCGGCTGCTGGAGCTGGCGGACGCATACCGGGTCATGGCCTCCGGCCTGCTGGCCGAGCCCCACGTCATCGAGCGCGTGAGCGACGCCTCGGGCAAGGTGCTCTACCAGGCCGCCAAGGCCGCCCGCGACATCCGCGCCACGGGGCTGAGCTCCGGCCGAGCTGAGCCTGATCCAGGAGGGCCTGCGCGGCGTCGTCCGCCTCCCGAGCGGGACGGCCCACAGCCTCGACAACCGCGCCTTCGGCATCCCCGTCATGGGCAAGACCGGCACCACGAGCGACTTCCGCGACGCGCTGTTCGTGGGATCGACCTACGGCCCTCAGGGCATCACCGTGGCCGTGCGCATCGGCTTCGACGACAACCGCGAACTAGGGGCGAACGAGACCGGGGGCCGCACGGCTCTGCCGATCTTCCGCGAGATCGTGCTCCGCATCTACAAGGACAAGCTGGTGGGACCGGCGCCGCACTTTCCCCGCGAGATCGAGCAGGGGATCGACGAGTACCTCGTGCTGCAAGCGGCCCTGGAGGCGGTCCCCAGGGGCTCGACTTCCGGCGCCGGCATCGGCGACTGAACGGAGTAGACATGCCGCGACGAGCGCTCGCTCTCGTGATGCTGTTCTCGTCGTCCTTGCCGCTCTCGGCCCAGAGCCTGGACCAGGCTGCGGCCCGGGAGCGGGAACGCCGGGAGACTGCGGTCGCCCGTCCCGCGAGGGTCTTCACCGACGAGGACCTTCGGAAGTACGTCGGCCAGCGGCCTCCCGAGGCGGCGAGCCCACTCCCCTCCGACCCACAGCCGGCCGCTATCGGCCTGCCCGCTCAGGGCGCGGCCCCGAGGCAGGACGCCTACGCCCGCCATCTGACCTCGGCCGAGTCCTATTTGAAGCAATGCGAGGAGCGTCTGCGCGTGGCGAAAGAAGGCTGGCTCGCTGCCAGCGAAGCGACCCAGGCCGGCGCCGCGATGCGGGCGCGCCGCGCGGTGGAGAGTGCGGGGAGGGCGCTCGAGCACGCCAAGGAATACTGCAGCCAGGCGGAAGTCGCGGAGCGGCTCGCCGCCCTGCCGGCGGGCCTGCGCTAGTCCGTCGAGCGGATGGTCGTGAACTCGCCCGTGGCCGGAGGCGTCTGCGCCAGGTGGACAACCCCTTTGGCGTCCTTCCAGCGGTAGTGGACGCGGGGCCGCTTGACGACCGGGGCTGCCGGCTGAGCGGCGGCCTTGGGAGCCGTCTCGCCCGGCGTGATGAACAGGGCCGGGGCCACGGAGGCAGCCGAGGCCTCCCCGGCGCCTCCGAGAAGGGCGTTCACCCTGCGAACGTAGTTCTGGGTCTCCCGGAAGGGCGGAATTCCGCCGTAGCGGGCCACCGCGCGCTCACCAGCGTTGTAGGCCGCGGTGGAACGGGACACGTCCTCGCCGTAGGTGTCCAGCAGGATCCGCAGGTAGCGGGTCCCGGCGAAGATGTTCTGGCGGGCGTCGAAGCTGTCGGTGACGCCGAGCCGGCGCGCGGTGGCGGGCATCAGCTGCATCAGCCCCCGCGCCCCCGCGGTGGAGACCGCGAGCTGGTCGAAGTCGGACTCCACCTGGATGATGGCCCGCACCAGATCGCGGCTCACGCCGTGCAGGGCCGCCGCGGCATTGATGAGGGCGTCGAACTCGGTGTTCGACGAGGCGCGCGCGTAGAAGCCGGCGGAGTGCACCAGCGTCCCCTTGCTGCGGTAGGCGAGCTTGAAGAGCTCGCTCGGGACGTCCGTGGCCTCCAGCACGCCCTTGCTGTTGACGCGGGTGTAGACGTCGGCGCGCGCCGTCTGCGCGCCGACCGCGAGGGATGCGATCGCCAGAGCGACACCAGCAACCGCGCGACGGTTGGCGTGCCGCCGGTCGGAAGCCCCACGTTCCGTACTCCGACGCCGGCCCTTCCGCCGCTCCGCCAAGCGCTGCTCGAGCCCCTGAGCCATTCCTCTTGCTCCCCTCAACCGTTCATCATACCCGCGATCCGCGTCGCGCCGCTGCGTTTGTCGATCCTGCAGCCAGGGTATGCAGACGGCGTGCCCGACCCACGCGGCGCTGTGGCACTCTCATTGCCCGACGGGCGTCCGGTTCGCGGACGCGATCATCGAGACGACGGGCGGCTCGCAGCCGATCCGCTGCCACGGCCAGGGCATCCACGACGCCGAGGAGATCAGCCGGCGAATCGCTGGGGCGCAGGCCGAGCAGTCGAAGCGCTGGCCGGGACGCGGGGTCTCGACTCGAGGAGGAAGTGCGCAGATTGCGCCGGATCCGCGGCCCCGAGACGATCGCGGAGCTGATGGCCACCGGCGCCGCGGGCGGGATCGTCCTGCTCGTGGCGTTCGTGATTCTGCACGCGTGGGCTCGTCCGGCGTCGCTGCCCGCCGCTCCGGGCCGGGTGAGCGCGGGCGGTCCGGGCCCTGGCGGCTTGCTCTTCCCGGTGCCCGCCGTGTCCCCGGCCGCCATGTCCGACAGCTTCGCGGAGGCGCGCGGCACGCGGTCGCACCTGGCCGTCGACGTCCTGGCGCCCAGGGGCTCCCCCGTGGTCGCGGTGGACGACGGCACGCTGGCGCGCCTGTCGAGCAGTCCCGCAGGGGGCATCTCCGTCTACCAACTCGACGTCGCCGAGCGTTACTGCTTCTTCTATGCGCACCTGGAACGCTACGCCGCCAGTGTGGCCGAGGGGCAGCCTGTGAAGCGGGGCCAGGTGATCGGGTACGTGGGGACCACTGGGAACGCTCCCCCGGACACGCCGCATCTGCATTTCGCGATCCACGAGGTGACGTCCCCGAAACAGTGTTGGGGAGGGCGTCCCATCGATCCCTACCCGCTCTGGCGCTGAGCGGGCCGGTCGGGGGCCGCTGGCCGCCGCGCCCCTCGTCAATAGATCTCCCGAATGCCGCTCTTGACCGCCCCGCGCAGCGTCGCCCAGTCGCTCGCGCGCCTGGCCGCGACTTCCTCGGCCAGCTGATAGAAGAGAGAACCGTTGTAGAACCGCTCGAGGCGCTCGCGGGTGAGCACCGTCTTGCCGTTCCGGTCTTCGCCGGCCAGGTCGAGCAACAGCCCGAACTCGGCCTTCGAGCCGAGGTGACCGACGAGATCGGTCCGGCTGTCGGTGAACAACCGGGTCAACTCCTCGCCATCGAGAGCACGGTCGCCGTCGGCGTCGTACCTGGCGAAGAGCCGCCTGAACCTGGGCAAGGAGAAGCGCCCGTTCTTGTCGTAGACACCGGTGTCGCTGCGATGCTTTCCGGCGTGGATGCGCTCTGCGTCCACGGTGAGGCTCGGAGCCCCGGAGGTTGACGCGTGCGGGACCCCGAGTTCGGCGCGCTCCGCGGCGCGGGCGGAACGAAGCGCCCGACCCTCTTCGCGGCGGCCGCGCTGCGGCCCGGGTTGCGGCGTCGGACGATGCGCCGCCCCCGGGCCACGAGACTCATTTCACCGCGTCCTTGACCTTGTCGATCATCTTGCTGGCCTTCTGTTTGACCTTGCCGACCGCCTGGTCGACCTGACCTTCCCGCTTCAGCCTGTCGTCGCCGGTCAGGGCCCCGGCGGCTTCCTTCACGCGCCCCTTCAGCTCGTCCGTCTTTCCTCCGGTCATCGTCGACTCCTCCTCGCTCTTCTCTACTGTTCGAGCCGCTTGGGTGGCGTCAGCCCCCAGCCACCCCATTCCATCCCGTACCGACCTCGGATCTCCCGGATGTCCCCGGGCGACAACTCTCGCCGCGCGACGTCCTCGGCTGCGGCCATGCCAACGGTGACGGGCTCGCCCAGGTCGACGACCTGGTTGAAGAGGTCGCGGCAGAAGCCACCGGACAGGTCGGCGCGAATCGAGCCTTCCCAGAGAACGAACCATCCCCTCGAGCGCTCGTTCGGGGACCCCGGCTGGTAGTGGCACGCCTTGCGGAACTCGTCCCAGACGCGATCGACCCGGTCGGCCTGCTCGGCCAGGCCGGCCACCTGGGCGCCGAAGGCCTCACGGGAGGCGCGGGCCCGGGAGTTGCCAACGGGCGCCCCCGCCGGCCTCGCCGAGGAGCCCGCCGCAACCTTGGGCGCCGGCTTCGCCTTGCTCTTGACGATCGAGCTGACTCGCGTCCAGCCAGGCCCGGTCCGCAGGGTCAGGATCACCCGGTCGCCCGCCCTGATGTCCCCGAAGCCGCCCAGGGTGTCGTCCAGCTGCACCTTCTCTTCCAACCCGCGTACGTTCCTGATCACGAGGGTCCGGCCGACCACGTCGACGGCGACGACCTGTGCGTTGGTGTAGATCGGTGGTGCGTCGTCGGACGTGCCGCTCGGAAATGCAGTCCCCGCGGCCGTGGCGAGGGCGGCAAGGCAAGACGCAATGGCGCCCAAGAGCGCCAGCGTTCTCACTGAGCCCAAAGCCCCTCCTTTCAGCGCCTCTGCTGGCCGCAGCCACTCGAGGGACGCTGGCCGAGCCTCCTTCGGCGCGAATTCCAGTCGACGCTGTACGCTGCCAGGTCAACAGCATTACCCGTGCCACGCTGCCCCTGCGCGGGAGGCAATTCAGCCGCCTGAGGCGTCCTCCTCCTGGATTCGGGCTTCCTCGATGGAGAGGACGATCCGTTCCTGGAGGCCGCTGCCAACTGAATGGAACGATCTACAATCGGCTTGAACCCACCTCTCGGGTGGTGACCCGCGCGGGTGTTGTACCATCCGCGCCGTGAGTTGCCCCGGCTGCGGCAAGCCGATGACGACCGAGATCCTCGACGGACACCTCGGCCGCTCGGTGACGATCGATCTCTGCATGGGCTGCCAGCTGTTCTGGTTCGACCAGGGTGAGAGCCTGCAGCTGGAGCCGCGATCGACGCTCAGGCTGTTTCGCATCATCGGAGAGCAGGCGGCAGCCCGGCGCGGGGTGACCTCGGAGGAGCCGCGCTGCCCGCGCTGTGGTGCGCGCCTCCTGGCGACACACGACAAACAGAGGAACACGCCTTTCCAATACTGGCGCTGCGACCGCCGGCATGGCCGCCTGATCACGTTCTTCGACTTCCTGCGTGAGAAGGACTTCATCCGCCCGCTCTCGCCCGAGCAGGTCGAGGAGCTGCGCAGGAACCTGCAGACGGTGAACTGCTCCAACTGCGGAGCGGCCATCGATCTGGCACACGCCTCCGCCTGCGGTCACTGCGGATCGCCGCTGTCGATGCTCGACACGCAGCAGGCACAACAGCTCGTCGCTCAGCTTCAGAACGCGGATCGCGCCGACAAGCCGGTCGACCCGGCGTTGCCGTTGCAGCTCGAGCGCGCCCGGCGCGAAGTCGAGACGGCCTTCGCGTCCTTCGAGCATCAACCCGGCTGGTTCGGCGACGTCTCGGAGTCGGGTCTGGTTGGCGCGGGGCTCGTGGCGCTCGCGCGCTGGCTCTCCAGGCCCCGCGACTAGGCGCACACGCCGGACACCGATCCCGGCCGTGCAGCTATTGCAGGTGGCTGAAGAGCAGGAGTGCGACCAGGCCCGCGAGCAGGGCCAGCGCGATCTTGATCCAGCTCCAGGGCCGCCGGCCGGAGATCGTGCCGGTGACGCCGTTCACGACCACCTGGTAGGCCTTGCCGCGGTAGGTGTAGGCCACCAGCCACACGGGCGCCAGGATCTGCTTGAAGGTGAGATCGTGATAGCTCGCGTGAACGACGAGGTTCCGGTACGTGTCGCCCGGCACCTGCCGGGCGCACAGTGCGCGCAACTCCTCGTCCATCTGCCGCCGCGGCTCTGCTGCGCCGCCGCGACGAGATCGATCTGGTAGCGCTCGACCACCCAGCCGGCGAGGTAGCCCGGATCGTAGGGCACGAGTGCGTCCGTCGGGAAGGGCTCCACCGCTCGCAGCAGGCCGGCATCGACCCCGCGTGAGGCGCACACCAGCTCGTCGTCGAACGCGTGTGACAGCGAGCCCGACGCGGGCGCCCACTTGACACGTCGCTCCTGCTTGTTGTTCACGGTAACGTAGTAGTAGCGGCCCGCCTTCGGCGGTCCAGGACGCGTCGACCTTCGCGTCGAACGTCCAGTACGGCAGGTAGACGCCCTTCACGGTGTCGGTGAGCGCCTTCGAGCCGAAGCCGTTCGGTGCGAACCAGAGGCGGCCGTACCAGGCGCGAATCAGGTCGCGGGCCTGCGGCTCGGCGATCTTCAGCGGCAAGCAGCGACTCGGGTCGGAACGCGTCCTTCACCTGCTCGTAGGGCACGAGCGCGCTCGAGCCGCAGAAGTCGCAGCGCTGCCCGACCTTGTCCGCGTCGAACACCGAGATGGCCTGGCAGCTCTGACAGCGCACCGGAGGCTTCGCGCCTGTCCAGCCGCGGGCGGAGTCCGGGATGCCGCGGAGCGCCGCCACCAGATCGTGCTCGACGATCACGGTCTGCGCGCCGCGGGTCTCCAGCGTGGCCGGCGACTCGGTGCCGCAGAACGGGCAGACGAGCGCCTGCTTCGCGGGATTCCAGTCGGCCTCGGCGCCGCAGGCGGGACAGTGGTACTTGTCGCGTGCGGTCGCGACGGCGTCGGCGGTCGGCTCCGCCGGCGCCGGCTCCGGGTCGCTCACGGCTGTGACCGCTACTGCTGCAGGAACTGGGCGAGCGCCGCCCTTGTGATGCGCCACTGGCTGCCGATCCGCTTGCCCTTGAGGTCGCCCGTCTCCAGGCTGGCGATCACGTCGGCCTCGCTCACGCCGAGCGCCTTCGCGGCCTCGGCCGGGCTGAGCGTCTCCGGGATGCCGACCGCGGCGGGTGCGGGACCGGCCGCCGCGGGCGTCGCCTGCGCCGTGATGCCGCCCGGCTGGTTGAGCATCTGCTGCGCCATCGCCATGCCGACCGCCATCTCGGCGCCGATCCCGCCCGCGCCCGCCCCGCCCTTCTCGAGGCCCTGTGCCATCTGGTACTTGACGAAGTCGTTCAGGTTGCCGACCGCCGCCATGCTCGAGCGCTTGTCGATCGCCTGCTCGACCTCCGGCGGGACCGAGACGTTCTCGAGGATGAAGCTCGTCATCTCGAGGCCGTACTTCTCGCCGAGCACCGGGTTGATCAGCGGCAGCAGCGCCTCGCCCAGCTCCGTGTACCTCGTGGCGACGTCGAGCACCGGCACCTTGGCCGTGGCCAGCGCCTCGCTGAAGATGCTGACGATGCGCGAGCGCATCGCGTCGGCGAACTCGTCGAGCCGGAAGTGGTCGTCGGTGCCCGCGACCTCCTTCAGGAAGCGCGGCGCGTCCACGATCCGGAAGTCGAAGGTGCCGAAGGCCCGCAAGCGCACGATGCCGAAGTCGGCGTCCCGCACCATCACCGGGTTCGACGTGCCCCACTTGTTTCCGGTGAAGAGCCGTGTCGTGACGTAGTAGACGTCGGCCTTGAACGGCGACTCGAAGCCGTACTTCCAGCCCTTGAGCCGCGTCAGGATCGGGATGTTGTCCGTCGACAGCGTGTGCTTGCCCGGCCCGAACTGGTCGCCGAACTGGCCCGAGGTAGACGAACTGGACGAGCTGCGACTCGCGGACGATCAGCTGCGCGCCGCGCTTGATCTCCTTGTCCTGGTCGGGGAACCGGTAGGAGAGCGTGTCGCGGGAGTCGTCGGTCCACTCGATGATCTCGAGCAACTGGCCCTTCACGAAGTCCATCAGTCCCATCGGTACCTCCGCAGGCGGATCGACGAATTCTGCCACAGTGGCGGCCGAGTGCGCTGCCGTCGATCCGTGCCGCCGCCGGCCTCACTCGACGACGATCGTCATCTTCATGTTGCCGTGGCCGGCCCCGCAGAAGTGGTCGCAGATCGTTCTCCCCGTCGCCGACCTCGCGTGCGACGGCTCGTGTTGATGGCTCGTTGACGGGCTCCACCCACGGCAGTAGCCTGCAGATCTCAGCCTCGAGCAGGATCGGAGCGCGCTGCAGATGGTCGTCCTCCACGCGAGAGAGCTCGCCGGCAGGTGGTTCGGGGTGGCCTACACCGGCGAGGGGCTCGTCGCCACGTCGGTGAGCAGCACCCGGGCGACGACGCTGGGGTCCCTGCGGCGGAGTGTCCCGGAGGGCGTTACGCTGCGGGTCGCCGACCAGGACAGAACGGACTTCGTCGAGAGAACGATGGCACTGCTCGTCGAGCTCGAGGCAGGACGCGAGGAGCACAAGGGCTTCTCGCTGGCCGAGTGCATCGGCGAGCCCCTCGCCGCAGTCCTGAAGGTCGCCGCCGCCATCCCTCGCGGATTCGTGACGTCGTACGGCGACATCGCGAAGGCCTCGGGCGCGGAGGCGCGCGACGTGGGGAGGGTGATGGCGTCGAACCCCCTGTACCCCATCGTGCCCTGCCACCGCGTCGTGGGCGCGGACCTCTCCCTCGTGGGCTACGCGGGGAGCAAGGGCCCGGCAGCGCTGCGCGCCAAGCTCGCCCGGCTGTCGCAGGAAGCCAGAGGGTTCGAGGTGGAGCAGGACGTGCTGGTCGAGGGCCGGCCGCTCCGGTGCTATCCGGTCGAATGGGCGATCGCGAACGCCGAGAAGCACGGCGTGGGCGAGAGCCGGCAACGCAGGCTCTTCGCGTAACGGGACCGGCGAGCGCCGGCTCACGTAGCCACGAGGCTGGACGGCCACACACACGGTCACCGGCTTCAGGTCTATCGCCTGCCGTGCGACGTCACCGGGGCCCGCGCCATGCTGCACGTGCAGAACAGCGGCCTGCCGATCCCCCCGCCACCTCCGACACGGCGGTGCTTTCACACGTCGTGCTCGAGGCGCTTCGGGCCTGGTCCGCTGGCTTCGCGGTGTGGGTTCGGCTAGCATGCGCCCGGTCGGAGGCGTCGTGTCGAAGACGGTCGCACTCCTCCTCGACGACAGCCGCAACCTCTACCAGCAGCTCCTCGTTCGCGAGGCGACGACGGCCGCGCGCAAACACGACCTCGAGCTGCTCCCGCCACAGTTCGCCGACGGCTCGGGATGGGCGCAGGTCGACGCCGTCAACGCGCTCCTGCGGGACGCCAGACGGCCGGACGCGATGCTCCTGATGCTCGCTGGCGGGCAGTCTGCGCGAGCGTCGATCGAGCGCGTGCCGAAGGCGGGCGTGGGGCTGGTGCTGCTCAACAGACTGCCCGACTGGCTGGCGGAGCTGCGCCGCTCCTACGCGCAGGTGCTGGTGACGGGGGTGGCGCCGCACCAGGAGCAGATCGGCCGCATCCAGGCGAAGCAGGCCCTGCAGCTGAGCGTGCCCGGATCCTTCGTCATCCTCGTCACCGGCACCGCTTCGAGCGCCGCCGCGCTCGAACGCCGGAAGGGGTTCCTCGACGAGGCGAAGGACCGCTTCACGGTCCAGGAGGTCGACGGGCGCTGGTCGGAAGCAGAGGCGGAGAAGGCGCTCGCGAGGGGGCCGCCAGGAGTTGGCGCGGGTGCCCCTGGTGGGCTGCGACGGGCTGGCCGAAGAGGGCTGCGCACGCGTGCTGCGCCGCGAGCTGGCGGCCACGGTCGTGGTTCCCGCGACGACCCCTGCGGCGATCGAGATCCTGCGCCGCCACTGGCAGACCGGAGAGCGGCCGGATCAGCTGCTGCTCGATCCAGAGTCGTTCCCAAGGCTGCAGGAGATCCGGCCATACTGAGCTGGTGAGCCGGACACGCCCCTTGGAGCCAGTGGCTCGATGAAGGCCCTGCGATCCGCGACGGTCGCGGCAGGGCTCACCTTCGCGTGGGGGTGGGCTCCGTGCGCGGGCGGGGCCGACACGTCCGAGGCGCGCATCAGCCTCGACGCACGCGAGGCGGACGTTCGCGAGGTGGCTGGTGCGCTCGTCCAGGCCTCCGGCCTGCAGAGCGTCTTCGATCCGGACATCTCGTGCCGGCTCACTCTCAACGTGCACGAGCTGAGCTGGCGCATGGCATTCGAGGCGACCCTCGACGCCTGCGGCCTGGCGTACGAAGAAGAGGGGACGGTCGTCCGCATCGCGACACGGGAGCGGCTTCGGTCCGAGCTCGCGGAGCGCCGCCACTTGAACGAGCTGAGACAGGGGAGCCGGCCGGGTCGCGTCGCGCTCGTCCGCCTGTCCTACGCGCGGGCACGGGAGATGGCGCCGCTGCTCAAGAAGCTCCTCTCGCCGCACGCCGACGTCGTCTACGACGACCGCACGAACACGCTGATCGTCGTCGACTGACGCGCGCGGCCGACGGACAGCCTGCAGCCCCCGCCACCGAGCCGCGGCCTTCGCAGCTGACCAGGCGTTCCGAACCTGGCCCCGCTCCTTGGGAATGCCAGATGACGCCGGTGTAGCCAGGTCTCCGGGGATTCTCTGCTGCAGACCCGCACCCGTGGTGGTAGCTTCACGGGATGGTGCGTCGTGACGCGACAGGAGCATCGACTTCGCAAGCAGTAAGTGCCCCTGCCGCTGGCTGCGCCACTCCAGCGGGTGCAAGTCCCGCCCCGGTAAGCGTCGGAGCGCCGGGTAGCAGGCCCCAGGTGTCGGAGGGAGACCTCCGCGCCCGAGCGGGGCGTCAAAAGCCCGCAAGGCGGCGAGAGCCGTGCAGCGGGGAGCGAGCACGCGGGCCGCAACATGAAGTGAAGCCTGCAGCCTCGACAGAGGAACAAACCGGGGGCCGAGCCGTTCATGTCCCGGCGAAGGCAAGACCAGCGGTGCGAGATCCGAAGCGAGCCGCTGGCCCCGGCGGGGTAGAGGGCGCAGCACGCGTGCAAGGAGGGGTGCGGAACACGAGAGACCCGTCTGCGCAGCCGATGTCACGGCAAGGTGGCTCGTATAAGTCGAAGACGAAGTCGAGCGCCGCGCAGCGGGAGTCCGAGGGGGTCGTAGTACCGGTGATGGCCGTGAGGAACAACGCGGTCGGAGGGAAGGACCCCTGGGGTGGTCGTGCTGGCGGAGCAGGTAAGCGTGAGGGAATGGCCGGCGAGACCGGACCTAACGACCCCGGCGGCCTTGTGCCGCGCGAGAAAGTGCGACAACTGCAACGTCGGCTGTGGGCCGGGGCCAAGCGGGCACCGGGGCGCCGTTTTCACGCGCTGTACGACCAGATCTGGCGGGGTGACGTCCTGCGGGAAGCGTGGGAGCGGGTGAGGCGCAACCGCGGCGCTGCGGGAGTCGACAGCCAGTCGATCCGCGACGTCGAGCAGAGCGGGGTCGAGAGCTTCCTGGAAGGGCTCGGCAACGAGCTGCGAGCAGGCGAATACCGGCCGAGTCTGGTGAGACGCCGGTACATACCGAAGGCCGATGGGAGGAAACGGCCGCTGGGGATCCCGACGGTGAGGGACCGGGTGGCGCAGATGGCGGCGAAGCTGGTTCTGGAGCCGATCTTCGAGGCGGATTTCTTGCCTGTCTCGTACGGCTTCCGTCCCAAGCGGAGCGCGACGATGGCACTGGAGGTGCTGAGGAAGCTCGGCGCCAAGGGAGGCCATCACGTGCTCGACGCCGACATCCGTGACTACTTTGGAAGCATCGACCACGAGAAGCTGCTGAAGCTCGTGGCGCGACGCGTCTCGGACCGGCGGGTCTTGAAGCTGCTGCGGCAGTGGCTCGAGGCAGGAGTGATGGAAGAGGGCACCGTCAGTGCGACGGTGGCCGGCACGCCGCAGGGTGGGGTGATCTCGCCCTTGCTCTCGAACATCTACCTGCACGTGCTCGACGTTTTGTGGACGCGCCACAGCGCCCCGTTGGGGACGCTGGTGCGCTACGCGGACGACTTCGTGGTGATGTGCCGCACCGCGAAGGACTGCGAGCGGGCCGAGGAACGCATCCGGGTGATCCTGGGGCGTCTCGGGCTCGAGCTGCACCCGGACAAGACGAGGCGGGTCGAGCTCTTCGATGGCAAGCAGGGCTTCGACTTCCTCGGCTGCCACCTGCACAAGCGTCTGAGCGGCAAGCTGTGGGAGAAGGGACGGCGTCTCTACTTTCTGCAGCGCTGGCCGTCGCAGCGTTCTATGCAGCGCGTGAGGCAACGCGTGAAGGAGCTGACCCCGAGGTCGAGGTGCCACGCGGACGTGCGCGATGTCATCACCGATCTGAACCCCGTCTTACGGGGCTGGGGGAACTACTTCCGCACCGGCAACGCCGCGCGCCGCTTCAACCAACTCGACAGCTACGTGTGGCGCAGGCTGCGCACCCTACGTATCAAGCGCAAGGGACGACAGCTGCGCCCCGCAGAGGCCGATCGCTGGACGAGCGACTACTTCCACAACCTCGGCCTTCACCGCCTGCGCGGAAGCGTCCGCTATCCGGAGCAGCCCTTCTGGCAACAGGAGACCGTGTAATGCTCAGGCCCGAGAGGCCACCGGAAAGCCGTGTGCGGGAAATCCGCATGCACGGTTTGAACGGGGGTCTTGCTCTCCAGTCTCTTGGCCGTGCGCAAGGGAAAGGATAGAAGGATCTACCAATGAGCGATCCGACCCGACGTGTCGACCGCAGGACGTTTCTCGGACAATCCGCTCGGCTCACCGGGGGAGTGACGCTCGCCTCGACCGCCCTCTCCTACTCGAAGATCGTGGGCGCGAACGACCGCATCTCGCTCGGCCACATCGGCGTCGGCCGCCGCGGCGGCGAGCTCGTCCAGATCGCCGGGCAGCTCAGGTCGTCTCACGACGTGGAGATGACCGCCGTCTGTGACCTGTGGAGGATCAATCGTGAGAAGGCGGCCGCCGCCAACGCGGAGCTGTACGGACGTGCCCCGCGCTCCTCTCCGGCACCTCGAGGACCTGCTGGCGCTGAAGGACGTCGACGCCGTCCTGATCTCGACCCCCGAGCACTCGCACTCCCCGATCCTGAGGCTGGCGGCGGAGGCCGGCAAGGACGCCTACGTCGAGAAGCCCATGGGCAACGTTCTCGAGGAAGCGAAGGCGGCCCGCGCGGCGGTCCTGCAGAACAAGCGAATCGTCCAGGTCGGGACCCAGCACCGCAGCGAGCCCCATCCGCGGGCGGCGCACGACCTCGTCCGTAGCGGCGTGCTCGGAGACGTGAGCAAGGTCGAGGTGGTGTGGAACTACCACGGGCCGCGCTGGCGCGGGCGAGAGGAGGTGCGGCAGATCCGCGAGCAGGACACCGACTGGCGTGCCTGGCTGCTGACGAAGCCACCGCGCCCGTTCGATCCCCGGCTCTACTTCGAGTTCCGCCTCTACAAGGAGTTCTCCAGCGGCATCCCCGACCAGTGGATGAGCCACGCGATCGACCTGGTGCACTGGTTCATGGAAGATCGCTATCCCCGCTCGGTGGTGGCCCACGGGGGCGTCTTCGCCTGGCCCGACGGCCGCGAGAACCCGGACACCTTCCAGGCGCTGCTCGAGTACCCGAAGGGCTTCCTCGTGAGCTACTCGACGAGCTTCGGCAACGACGCGCCGGGCTTCACCCGCTACATGGGGAAGCAGGCGACCCTCGTGAACGTCGGGGGCGAAGGCAGCCCGCGCTACCAGCTGGTCGAGGAGAAAGGCACCCACGAGGACGACGCCGAGGTCGACCGGAAGCGGTCTTCCACGCGACGTCCTGCTGCCGGGCGAGACCGCGATCCCGCCCACGTGCGATCGACGACCTGACCACCGGGCACATGGCCAACTGGTTCGAGTGCCTGCGCTCGCGCGAGCAGCCTCACTGCACGGTCGAGGACGGGTTCGCACACTCGGTGGCGTGCATGATGGCGACGCAGTCCTACTGGTCGGGCCGGAAGGTCTACTGGGACGCCGCGAGCGAGACGATCCGCGATCACGCCTGAGGCACCGGCGCGCGCGGGCAGTCACGGCTCCCGGGAGTCAGGGAGTCGGCAGCACTGCCGACCCCGCTCGGCACGGGCTGAGGTATCGTGGGAGCGCGTGATGGAGGAGAGCCCATGTTCCGATCCGGCAACCCGGCCCTGAGGGCGGACACGTTCCAGGCGGGCGTCCGCACCCTCGGCGGCGAAGCGATGACGCTCGACGGCTCGGTCAACAAGACCGGGATCTCGCTGGTCATCCTGATCGCTTGCGCCGCCCTCCAGTGGAACCAGGTATTCGGCGAGGCGACGCCGCTCGTGATGATCCTCGGCCTGCTGGGCGGCCTCGTGCTCGCGCTGGTGACGGTGTTCAAGAAGGAATGGGCGCCGGTCACGACCCCGCTCTACGCGGCCCTCGAGGGCCTGTTGCTGGGCGGGATCTCGCTCACGTTCGAGGCGCGCTACCCCGGCATCGCCGTCAACGCGGTGGGGCTGACCTTCGGGACGTTCGCGGTGCTGCTGCTGGCCTACCGCTCGCACCTCATCCGCGCGACCGAGAATTTCAAGC
The DNA here is from genome assembly GCA_963831755.1 of uncultured Acidobacteriota bacterium. Taxonomy (GTDB): domain Bacteria; phylum Acidobacteriota; class Vicinamibacteria; order Fen-336; family Fen-336; genus DATBSL01. The sequence goes on along the minus strand of CAWHRC010000009.1, from coordinate 605,505 downwards.
TCGGCGTCGTCGCCGCCACCGGCGGCATCGCGCTGCTGTACCTCGTCTCGATGGTGCTCGGCTTCTTCGGCAAGAGCATCCCCTTCATCCACGACTCCGGGCCGATCGGGATCGCCTTCAGCGTGGTCGTGGTCGCGATCGCCGCGCTGAACCTCGTGCTCGACTTCGACTTCATCGAGCGTGGCTCGGCGATGGGCGCGCCGAAGTACATGGAGTGGTACGCGGCCTTCGGGCTGCTGGTGACGCTCGTCTGGCTCTACCTCGAGATGCTGAGGCTGCTCGCGAAGCTGCAGGACCGCAGGCGGTAGCGGGCGGGCGCTCACTGGCCCAGCGGCGTGCCGGGCGCGTCTCGATCAGGTCCGTGGGTCGATCACGGCGAAGAGACCGTCCGACTGCTCGTAGCCGACGAACAGGCGCTTCCAGTCGCGGTCGTCGTCGAAGACCACGATCAGGGCGCCGGACGGCTCCACCGCCAGCCCCTCGGGCTTGGCCCGTAGCGTCCGCAGCGGCAGGCCGAGCGGGATCGCTGCCGGCGGCGTCGCGCCCAGGAGCACTCCCGCGGGGACGCGGAAGAGGTGACCCGAGTGGCCCGTCGGTGTGTTCTCCGTCGCTTCGTGGCTGGTGAGGAGGAGGAAGCTGTCGCCCGTGGCGTCGAGCTGGAGATCGGACAGGCCCTCTGCCCGGCCGGCGAGCGACTCGGCGGTCGAGAGCCGGATCACCGCCTCCGGAGCACCGACCCGGTCGCCGGCGAGGGGGCAGCGCACCACGAGCACCACGTCTTGCGGCGCCAGGTAGCTCTCCCCGACGTTGCGGACGCCGAAGAGGACCTTCGTCCCCGTGCGATCGACCGCGACGCCCTCGATCTTGAACCAGGGCAGCCCCGACGCGGCGCGGATTGCTCTGGACAGGGCGGCGTCGTCCACGGCCACGGGTGCCGCCTCGACGAGCGCCGCCGGGGTGTACGCGAAGCGCAGGAGGCGGCGGAAGCGGGGATCCGGGCGGTCGAAGGCGGTGGTGGCGAGGAAGGCCCCGGAGGGAAGCCGCGTCAGCCCTTCGAGCTTCGCCGTCTGCACTCCCTCCGGCAGCAGCAGGGGCTCGTGACGCTCCCCGCGCGGAAGCACCAGCCCCGTGGCGCCGAGCTCGTAGCGGTAGAGGGTGGTGTCGTGATCGGAGAGCACCAGCACCCGATTCGTGGCCGGGTCGAAGGCCGCCGCCGACGGCTCGAAGGACTGACCCGCAAACCGGGGGTAGGGCGGCGGCAGCGGCGCGCTCGGCGGCGCCGGAGCGGGAGTGAGCGCGGGGATCGACATCGGAGCACACACCGTGAGGAGCGCCGCGAGCAGCGTGCGCCCCGTCACCGGGGAACGATCTGACAGTGAGCGGTCGCCGTCCATAAGCCCTCCCGTTCGGGGAGGCCCCCCGCGCCGGGCGCGGGCTCCACCCGCGCTGAGGCGCGATGGACGGGAATGCAACGTCGATACCACGCACGAGGGCCGCGTAAGTCCCAGCTCCTCCGTTGTTCCGGCCGGGGCGTATTACGCTATGCGTAAGCGATTACCGCTGCGGAAAGGCGCACCAATGTCCAGTGCACGCAGACGCTTTCTCAAGGGTTCGACCCTCGGTCTCGCCGGCCTGGCCGTCTCGCCGGCGACGCGAGCGGTCGGCCAGCAACCCACCGAGCCGCCTCCCGGCATGCCGCCGGCCTTCGGCACCGGTCCCGTCGTCGGTCCGGAGATCACGGCCGCGACGATCGCCGAGGCCGAGAAGCTGGTGCAGGTCGAGTACACCGCGGCCGAGCGCGCACAGGCGGCCGGCAACTGGCGCGTGTCGCTGGCGCCGCTGTACGAGCGGCGCACGGGCCCGCGCAAGCTGGCGCTCGAGCCGACCCTGGCGCCGGCCAGCCGCTGGGACCCCGTGCTGCCGGGTGCCCACGCCGGGCCGTCGCGCAGCCGCTTCGTGCGCAGCGGCGACGCGGTGCCTCCGCTGCCGGCGCGGGACGAGGACCTCGCCTTCGCGCGGCTGCCGGGCCTGTCGCGCTGGATCGAGTCGCGCGCGCTGACGTCGGAGCGGCTGACGCGGATCTACCTCGAGCGCCTCGAGCGCTTCCAGCCGAGGCTCAACTGCACGATCACGCTGACCCGCGAGCTGGCGCTCGACGCAGGCGCGTCGGGCCGACGCCGAGATCGCCGCCGGCCGCTACCGCGGCCCGCTGCACGGCATCCCCTGGGGCGCCAAGGACCTCCTGGACACCGCCGGTATCCCGACCACCTACGGCGCCGAGCCCTTCCGCGACCGCGTCCCGGCCAAGGACGCGGTGGTGGTCGAGCGGCTGCACCGCGCGGGCGCGGTGCTCGTGGCGAAGCTCAGCCTCGGTGCGCTGGCGCTGAACGACATCTGGTTCGGCGGCCAGACCATGAACCCCTGGCTGCTCGAGGAGGGCGCCTCGGGCAGCAGCGCGGGACCGGGCGCGGCCACCGCCGCGGGCTGCGTCGCCTTCGCACTCGCCAGCGAGACGGGCGGCAGCATCATCGCGCCGGCGATGCGCTGCGGCGTCGCCGGCCTGCGGCCGACCTACGGCCGCGTGCCGCGCACCGGCGCCATGACGCTGTGCTGGTCGCTCGACAAGCTCGGGCCCATGGCCCGCGGCGTCGAGGACACCCTGCTCGTGCTGCAGGCCCTCGCGGGGCCGGACGCGGGCGACGTGGCGAGCGTGGCGGCGAACCTCGACTTCGACGCCGGCGCGGGCGTCGACGGGCTGCGCGTCGGCTACGTCCCGCGCTGGATGCAGGAGACGCCTGCGACCGACGTCGACCGCGCCGCGCTCGAGACCGTCCGGCGCCTCGGGCATGACGCGCCGTCGAGGTCGAGCTGCCCGACTGGCCCTACGGCTCGCTGAACACGATCCTGTTCGCCGAGGCCGCGGCCGCGTTCGAGGAGCTGACGCTCGGCCACGGCGCGTCGACCAGCTGAAGATGCAGGTGCCGGACGCCTGGCCGAACCTCTTCCGCCAGTCGCGCTTCCTGTCGGCGGTGGACCTCGTGCAGGCCGACCGCTTGCGGCGAAAGGTGGCGCTCGAGATGGCGCGCGTCTTCGCGAACGTGGACCTGCTGCTGGTGCCCTCGCTGCGCGACGAGATGCTGACGATCTCCAACCAGACCGGGCACCCGTCGCTCACGCTGCGCGCCGGCTTCGTGCGAGGTGAGCCAGGCTCGCAGCGACTGGGCGCCCGACCCCGCGCACCCGCTGCCGACGTTCTCTCCGCCGCGGCGGGTGCCCGCACGGCGTCACGCTGATCGGGCGGCTGTTCGAGGAGGGAACGCTGGGCCGCGCCGGGACCGCCCTCGAGCGCGCCTTTGCCGTCGCCGACGAGCGGCCCCCCGGGTTCTGAGGCGTGGGGCGGGCTAGGCCTGAACAAAGGATTGGGCGACCCGCGCGGGTCGCCCAATCCCGTCTCGAAGATACGGACCAGCGCCGGCTCAGAACAGGATCTTCACCCCGATCTGGGCCCGCCGCGCGTAGTTGGCCTGGTTCGAGGCCGAGATCTTCCCGAAGTCGGTGGACGTCGCGCCGGTGACCGGGTTCGGGAAGTAGGCCGAGTTGAGGGCGTTGATGAACTCGGCCCGCAGCTGGATCCTTACGTCGCCCTTGAGCTGAACGTTCTTGATCAGCGACAGATCGACGTTGTTGATGGAATCCCTGCGCAGCTCGCTGAACCTCATCGGGGTGGTCCGCAGGTGGTTGACCGGCGTCGCGTTCGTCGACGACGCGTTCAGGATCGACGTGAAGACGTCGGTGTTGAACCACTGGGCGGTCGTCGGATTGCCGGACGCGATGTCGCCGCCGTTGTAGAAGATGTCGCTGGCGGTCGGCGCGAAGGACGTGTTGGTGGCCGGCGCCCCGAACGGGACCGGGAAGCCAGCCTGATAGGTGTAGACGCCCTCGATCTGCCAGCCGCCGACGAGCGCGTTCGTGAGCCCGCTCGCATCCGACCCGAACCTGCGGCCCTTGCCGAACGGAAGCTCGAAGATCCCGCTGATCGAAAGCCGGTGTGGCACGTTGAGGTCCGAGATCATCTTCGTCGGCTTGGTGTCGCCCGCGTTCAGGTACTCCGTCGCCTGCATCCACCGCGAGTAGGTGTAAGCGATGCCGAGGGTGAAGCCGTGCGTCATCCGCTTCTGGAGGCTGAGCTGGGCCGAGTTGTACCAGGACTTGCCGTCGTTGTTCGTCGTGTAGATGTCCTGGAACTCGGGGTACGGGCGCAGCAACTGCGAGCGCGCGACCGTCGGGTTGTTGATGCCGCTTCCCGGCAGCAGCCCGGCGAACGGGTTCGCGACCGAGCCGGTCAAGAAGCTGTTGTTGGCGTTCATCGCCGCCGTCCGGGAGTTGTCCCCGTTCAAGAACTCGTTGGGCAGGGCGTTGATGTTCTGGAAGATCTCGATGTCGTAGCCGTAGTTGCCCACGTACGCGGCCTCGAACACGAAGCCGCCCGGCAGCTCGCGCTGGAAGCCGATCTGCCAGCGCAGCTGCTTCGACACCTTCGGGTCCTGGTTGAAGAAGGTGATCGAGTTGCCGAGCGAGGTCTGCCGGCCGAGCGAGTTGCCGACCGGCTCCAGGATCGTGGTGTTGAGGAAGGCGTCGTCCCAGCTCCGCGGGATCGGCGCCCCGTTGGCGTTGGTCGTGGTCCCGACGGTGGTCGTCTGCGAATAGCCGGGCTGAATCACGTCGCCGCGCCGCTGCCCGAGGAACCCGGCGAACAGCCCGATCCCGCCGCGCACCACCGTCTTGGTGTTCAGCTGGTAGGTGAACCCGAAGCGCGGCAGGAAGCCGTCCTTCGGCGTGTTGTAGAGGCGGCTCCCGGTGTCCACTCCCGCGAACATCAGGCCGCCCTTCACGCTCAGCTGCGGGACGAGCGCCTTCAAGGCCGGGTCCTTGAGCGCCGCGTATCTCTGCTGGACCGTGGACTCGATCGGCTGGACGTAGCCGAAGTCGAACCCGGACACGCTCCGATCCTGCCGCTCGGTCAGCGCGGTCTCGACCTCGTAGCGCAGGCCGAGGTTCAGGGTCAGCTTGTCGTTGACCCGCCAGTCGTCCTGGACGAAGAGGCCCCAGGTCTTGGAGTACTCGGAGTAGTCCGCGGCCCGGACGAGCTCCGTGGTGGAGGGCAGCCCGAGCAGGAACGAGGCGTACGCCTGCAGGCCGTTGTAGTCCGTGCCGCTGGCGCTGTTCTGTCGGGTGTAGTTGTTGTTGAAGACGTAGCGGCCGCTGCGGTTGTTGCCGGTCGCAGGTGCTGTCCTCGCGGTAGATGCGCATCTCGGCGCCGGCCTTCAGCGCGTGCGTGGCGAGCGTCTTGTTCAAGACCGCGTTCACCGTGTGCGAGCTGATCGGCCGGAAGTCGTTGCCGAACGCCGTGCCGATCATGGTGTTGGAGGGGAACTCGATGCGCGGGAAGCCCCTGTCGACCGAGGAAATCAGGCTGTTGTAGGCCGACGGGAAGCCCAGCTTCGTCAGGTCGAAGTCCGAGAGGTACTCCGGCTCCTGGCCCGAGTTGCGCTCGAAGCGGTTGAAGCCGTAGCGGACGTTGAGGATGGTCGTGGGGTTGAACACGTGCACGTCGTCGACCACACCCTGGTACGAGATGAACTGGAAGTTCGTGCTGGTGAGGCCGTTGCCCATGTAGTCGTTGTAGTGACTGTCGCGCTTGTACCAGCTCCCGCGCACGAACATCCTGTTCTTGTTGGCGAACTGCTGGTCGATGCGGAAGGTCGTGGTGTTGTACTTGGCGGTCTCCGGCAGCGTCGAGTCGTAGATGTTGCCGTTCAGGCCGGTGGTCTTGGGCAGGCAGTAGTAGTCCAGGATCGTCCTCGCCACCGGGCTGATCCGGTCGGCCGGGATGATGTTGCCGGCGAACGGCTGCGCGGTGTACTGCCCGCCGCCGACGGGAACGCGGGTCAGCGGATCGTAGATCGTGATGTTCGACGAGTACGCGGAGAAGTCGCCGTTGCGCAGGGCCTCGGTCCGGGACCCAGACGCTGGAGCCGGCGTCGAAGCGCGGTCGGACGTCCTTGATGCGCTCGTAGCCGACCGTGAAGAAGGTCTTGTCCCTGCCGTCGTAGAGCCCCGGAATGCGCACCGGGCCGCTCAGGCTGAAGCCCGGCCGGTTCGAGGAGCTGTCGATCCGCTTCTGGCCTCGTGCCTTGCCGAAGAAGTCGTTCGCCCCGAGGTCCGACGGCTCGGCGAAGTAGTAGGCGGAGCCGTGGAGGCGGTTCGTCCCGGTCTTGATGGCGATGCTGGTGACGCCGCCCTCGGTGTTCCCGAACTGGGCGTCGAAGGTCGCGGTCTGCACCCTGAACTCCTGGACCAGGTCGGAGGGCGGGACGTAGGTCGCGATGACCTCGTTGGCGTTCGCCGTGGCGGTGCTCGGCGCGCCGTCGATCAGCAGGTCGCTGCGGTTGCTGCGCGTGCCGTCGTAGGCGTAGCCGATGATGTGCGTCGGCTCGTACGGCCGATCCAGCCGCTGGTCACCCGAGTGGGCCAGGCCGGTCGCGAGTCCCATGATCTTGTAGGGATCGCCGTGGATCAGCGGAAGCTCCGCGAGGCGCTTCTGATCCACCGTGAACCCCATGTTGGCGTCGGACGTGTTGACCGTGAGGCTGTCACCGGAAACGGTGACCGTCTCCTGCATCCCTCCGACCTCGAGCACGATCTCCAGGTCGCGGGTTTCGTTCATCTGGAGCAGCACGTCGCCCTTGACGGTCTTCTTGAAGCCGTCCCGCTCGACTGCGACCTCGTAGGTGCCGGGGAGCAGGTAGTTGGCCTGGAACAGGCCGTCCTTGTTGGTCTTCAACGTGACCGTGGTGCCTCTCGCCACGTCCGTCACGTTCACCGTGGCGCCGGCGAGCGCGGCCTTGGTGGTATCCAGAACCCGGCCGCTGATCCTTCCGCGTGATTCCTGGGCGTAGAGTGACGCCGTCAGAAGGAGCAACATCGACATGAAAGCCGCAGCGCGGTACGCGCCGCCGGCTGAGGTACGCTTGCGTTCCATTTCCATCTCCCTTCGGCCGTGGGCCGTTGGCCCGTCCGGATGCCCGCAGTCGAGCTGCATCTATGAACCCCCCCCTGCTTCAGCCTGTGCGATCGCCTCGTGCGCAGTTCGCTCTTCCGCCGACTGCTGGACCTGCCCGGCGTCGCCCGTCTCTCTCTTCACCTGCTCCCCGCGCGCGTGCTCGAGGTGATCGCTCATCCGACGCCGGGCCCGCTCCGGGCTGCGGGCACGGATCGCCTCGTAGATCCGCCTGTGGGCCTCGGCCGAGTCGCGCAGGCCGAAGCCCTCCACGTTCAGCCGCCCGGTCTCCGAGATGATCTCGGTGAGCGTGCCGATGATGGCCGCCACGATCGGGTTTCCGGAGCCGGCGGCCACGGCGCGGTGGAAGCCCAGGTCGTGGCTCAGGAACGCCTGCGACTCGTCGAGTGCCGCGAACATGCCGGTGATCTCGTCAGCCATGGCTGCGAGTTGCTCGCCGCTCGCGCGCTCGGCGGCGAGCCCGGACGCGCCGACCTCCAGCAAGCGCCGCGCCTCGTACATCTGGTCGAGCGTGAAGCCGTGGAGGGCCGCCAGGAACTGCAGCGGCGCCTTGCCGAGCTGCGGCGGTCCCTCGACGATGAAGGTGCCGGCGCCGCGGCGGGAGGTGATGATGCCCATCGCCTGCAGCGCTCGCAGGCCCGACCGGAGCGAAGGACGGCTGACGCCCATCTCATGGGCCAGCTCCCGCTCGGCGGGCAGCCTGGTGCCGGGGCCGAGGCGCCCGGCCTCGATCTCCCGCCAGACGTGCTCGACGACCTGGGCACCGGCTGCCGTGTCACGGAGTCTCGTCGAGTTGGTCCGACCTTGTAGCTCGATGTCGGTCACAACGCTATGACCAATACCACCTCTTCTTTCACTTCGTCAACGAAAATTGCATGTCCTGGCCGACCCGACCCATTGTTGGTCCGACCATATTTGATCGCAGAGTCCAACTGGGGTGACCCCGGTTCGGGTCCGGGCAGGACGACGGCGCAGGCCAACGCGCGCCGCAAGGCCTGGGCCCTGGCCCAGGAGGGGCTGCAACTTCCTCGTCAGGGGGAGGTTGTCAGGGAGTAACGGTCACGCGAGCAGGCAGGCGACGGGGAGCCCCCCAAGGCTTCCTTGTCCCATGACCCTTCGAGTCTTCTTCTGACGGCGGGGCAGTAGCGGGTCGCGCCGCCGAGAAACGTGGTCGATCAGTTCGCCGCGGGCCGCTCGCGGAAGGGCTCGAGCTCGCCCGAGTGCAGGCCCTGCACGCGCCGGTGCGTCGCCTGCAGCGCCCGCACGAGGTCCGGGTAGGGCCGGTCCGTCACGTCCACGAGGCCGATGTTGTAGTTCTCGCCGTCGAAGCGCCCGGTCGCTCGGCTGGTCCGCCCACTGGAAGTAGTGCGTCCCCACGAGCTCGGGCATCGCGAACGCGTTCTCCACGTAGTAGCGGTAGGCCCGTCCGCGCTCCGCCTGGTCGCGCACCTGGACGAGGCTCGCCGCCAGCCCGCGGCCCGGCGTGCCGAAGTGGAACTCGCCGATCAGGATCGGCTTGCCCGTGAGCTCGGCGATCTGCCGCACCCGCGCGGCGGGCACCTCGTAGTCGTAGATGTTGACGCTGTAGACGTCGAAGGCGCGCGCGGCGCGGATCTCGGCGGCGGTCGGCCGCCCACCGCTCCGCATCCCCAGGTCGAGATGGTTCGGGTCGTGCCGCCTCACCGCCGCGCTCGTGATCTCGACGTAGCGGTCGAAGGCGTCGCCGACGAACTCCTTCCGCCGCTCCTCGGTGTCCGACGGCGGCGAGCCACTTCTCGAGGGCGGCCCGGGTGGCCGTCTGCGGGCCCGAGCGGATGAGCTCCACCGTCTGCAGCTCCTTCTGCGGGAAGGGCGGCTCGTTGGCGAGGAAGTAGCCGAGCAGCCACGGATCGTCCCGATCGCGCCGCGCACTGCCGGCGCGCCCGCTCGTCGGCTTCCTTCGCGAAGGCCTCGGCAGTACACGTCGGGGAGGCCGAGGTAGCTCGACCCCGGTCAGCCAGCTCGCGAGCGGGATCACGTAGGGCTTGCGCTTCGCCTCCCACAGCCTCTCGTCGCTCCAGTTGGCGACCGTGTTCAGGCCCCACGCGTCCATCCGGCGCATCGTCGTGTCGATCCAGCCGGAGATCCAGCTCTCGCCGAAGCGACGGAGCAGGTTCCAGGTGAGGAACGAGACGCCGCGGTCGCCGTCCCGCTCGCGCGCGGGGAGGACGGCCTGCGGGGGACGCTCGCGGAAGAAGGCCTCGCGCCCCGGCGACGGGCGTCACCATCTCCGGCCGGATGACGTCGGCTCCCAGGGAGAGGAAGAGGTGGCCGTCGGGGTCGACGAACCACCAGCGACCGTCCGTCTTCTCGACGCGGAAGAAGCCGGTCGCCTCCGCCTTCGTGCCGGCGAATCCCCCGTAGCGGCACAGGCCGGGGTCGCCGGGGACGAGCGCGCTGCTCCTCATCCCGCCACGCGCTTCGCAGGTCCTCGACGGAGCGGGCCTTCCCCGGCCACGAGTCGTGCACGTACTGCCCGAGCTCGTCCACGAGGGGCAGCCCGTCGAGCACGGCGTCGCCGGGCGACGTCTCTCTCGAGCCGGACGGAGCGCAGCTCCAGCGTCGGGGAGCCGATCGGCTTCTCCATCTCGAAGCCGATCGCCTCGACGTCGGTGAGCGGCACGAACGGCCCCCACAGGCCCAGGAAGTAACCCACCCGCGAGCGGTTGCCGACGGCGGCCATGTCGTTCCCGGTGGCCGGGGGCTTCGCCAGCAACGACACGGGGATGGCCGCGCGGAGCCAGACTCCGGGGTACGGGTGGAAGAGCACCCGGCTGAAGCGCTCCTTGCCCGGTGCCGCCGCCCCGCGTGTAGACCCTGAGGTGGATCCGCTGCGGGGACGACGCCCGCAGCTCCAGGACGAGCGCCTCGTATCCCGACCAGTCGCGCGGGAAGTCCGGCGCGACGTCGGCGAGCGCGATCCGCGTCTCGCTCGTCTCGCTGCGACGAGTCGAACGTGATCGTCGCGGGCAAGGCCGATCTTCTCGCCGCAGCGTCGGCCGATGCCCGCGTCCGGAGCGGCGGCCAGCGCGACCAGGAGAACGGGCATCAAGGTTCGGCGGGTCACGGGGCACCTCCAGCCGGCGTCACGCTACGCCGCCTCGCGTGTCCCGGTCAAACGAGCCTCGTGCTTCGGGAGCCGGCCGCCTGAACGGGCCCCGCGGCGGACCTCGGGTCCGGTAGAATGCGTGGAACCACAGCGGAGGCGGACGGTGAGCGTGACGGTCCGGTTCAAGGTCAACGGGACGCAGAGGAGCCTCACCACGGACCCGCAGCGGCGGCTCCTCGACGTCCTCCGCGAGGATCTGCTGCTCACCGGCACGAAGTACGGCTGCGGCGAGGGCCAGTGCGGCGCCTGTCTCGTCCACGTGGACGGTGAGCCGCGCGGTCCTGCCTGCTTCCGGTGAGCGCGGTCGCCGGGAAGATCGGTGACGACGATCGAGGGGCTGGCCCGCGGCGATGCCCTTCACCCTGTCCAGGAAGCCTTCCTCGAGGAAGGCGCCCTGCAGTGCGGGTACTGCACGGGCGGCATGATCCTGGCGGCGGTGGCGCTCCTGCGGGACATGCCCGACCCGACGGACGAGCAGATCGTCGCCGGCATGAACGGCCACCTGTGCCGCTGCAACGGGTACGTGAAGATCGTGAGCGCCGTCCGCCGGGCGGCGGCCACGATGCGAGCGAAGCGCCATGGATGAGCCCCTGGACGCCCTCGACCGGCGGGCCTTCCTGCAGACCCTGGGGTCCGGCCTCCTCATCACCGTGGCCGCCCCCGAGACGTGGGCCCAGGCGGGCGCCGCGATGCCGGTGTCGGCGCGGCTCTTCCTGAACGAGGACGGCACGATCACGGCCCTGAGCGGGAAGGTGGAGGAGGGGCAGGGGCCCGCGGGCCGAGCTCACACAGGCCGCGGCCGAGGAGCTGCGGGTCTCCGTCGACCAGGTGCGGCTCGTCATGGCCGACACCGACCTCGTTCCCGACGACGGCATCACCGCGGGCAGCCGGACGACACCGCGGAACGTGCTCGAGCTGCGCCAGGCCGCGGCCACGGCACGCGAGCTGCTGGCCGGCGCTCGCGGCCCGCGAGTGGCAGGTCGACGCCGCGACGCTCGAGGTCCGGGGCGGCGTGATCACGAGCCGGTCGGGACGGACGATGACGCTACGCCGACCTGGCGAAGGCCAGGGACGCGGTCGCGGCCCTCGGCGCAGACGATCCGGCCCGACGTGGCGCTGACACCGGTGAACGGGTGGCAGGCCCTGGGTCGTCCCGTGGCGCGGCCGAACGCCCGCGACCTCGTCACCGGCGCCCACCGGTTCCCGTCCGACGTCGTGCGCCCGGGGATGCTGTACGGCAGGGTCCTGCGACCCCCCGCGTACGGGGCGACCCTCGAATCGGTCGACCTCTCGGCGGCGAAGGCCATGGACGGACGTGGTCGTGGTTCGCGACGGGCCGTTCGTCGGCTTCGCGGCGCCGTCCTCGCACCGCGCGACGCTGGCGCTCGACGCGGCCGCCCGCACGGCCTCCTGGAAGACGTCGCCCCAGCCCGTCTCGAACGAGAACCTGTTCGAGCACCTGCGCGCGCACGCGCGCCGGGACGAGGCGCGCACCGACGAGAAGGGCTCGACCGAGACGGCGCTGCGGAAGGCGGCCCGGGTCCTCGCCGGAGTCCTATCGCGTCGCCTTCATCCAGCACGCCCCGATGGAGCCCCGCGCCGCGGTGGCCGAGTGGAACGGGGACCGCCTGACCGTCTGGGCCGGCTGCGACGGTCCCTTCCGCGCGCAGCAGATCCTGGCCGAGGGGCTCGGCATCCCGCGGGAGCGCGTCCGCGTGATCGTGCCCGACATGGGAGGAGGCTTCGGCGGGAAGCACACCGCCGAGGCCGCCCTCGAGGCGGCGCGCCTCGCCCGCGCCGCCGGGAAGCCCGTCTCGGTGCGATGGACCCGCGAGGAGGAGTTCACGTGGGCGTACTACCGGCCGGCCGCCCTCATCGAGTGTCGCGGCGGCCTGACGGCTGCCGGCGCGCTCGTGGCCTGGGAGTTCACGAGCATCAACCCCGGGGGCGCGGCCCTCGCGACTCCGTACGCCGTCCCGAACGCGAGGGTCTCCTCCGTGGGCTCGGACTCACCCCTGCCCCAGGGGTCCTATCGCTGCCTGGGGGCCACCGCCAACAACTTCGCCCGCGAGTCCTTCATGGACGAGCTGGCGGCGGCCGCCGGCGCCGATCCCCTCGAGTTCCGGCTGGCCCACCTCGAGAACCGCGCGGCTGCGAGACGGTGCTCGAGAGGGCTGCGAAGGAGTTCGGCTGGTCCGCACGGCGCAGGCAGGTGACGCCCGAGCGCGGCGTCGGCCTCGCCTGCGGGACGGAGAAGGACTCCGTCGTCGCCGCCTGCGTCGAGGTGAGGCTCGATCGCTCGAAGGGCCGCATCGAGGTCACCGAGATCTGCGAGGCCTTCGAGTGCGGTCCCATCCTGAACCCCGCCAACCTCCTCTCGCAGGTGCAGGGGTGCATCGTCATGGCGCTGGGCGGGGCGCTCAGCGAGGAGGTCGAGTTCCGCGACGGGAAGATCCTGAACCCGCGCTTCTCCCGCTACCGCGTTCCCCGTTTCCGGGACGTCCCGCGGATCGACGTCCACCTGGTCGAGAACCGGGACATCCCACCGGCGGGCGGCGGAGAGACGCCGATCATCGCCGCGGCGCCGGCCATCGCGAACGCCGATCTTCGCGGCCACCGGGGTGCGCCTCCGCTCGATGCCCCTGCGCGGCGACGCGCTGCGCAGAGCCTGACTCCTACCCCTGGACCTGCCAGCGCAGGGCCTCGACGACGCCCTCGGCGCCTTCTCCCGGCGCCGCGGCCAGCGGTGTCGCGAACGCGTCCGTGATCCCTGGCAGCAGCAGCAGCTCCAGGGTCGCGCCCGCCCGCAGCGGCTCGCCCGGGTCCACGATCAGCGTGCGGCGGACGTCGTCGTAGGTCCAGCGGACCTTGTGCAGCTCGCCGGAGGGCCCGGGCAGGTCGGCGTAGCGCAGCCGCACACGCCCCTCGAAGCTCTCCTCGTCCATGTACGTGCTGAACTGGACCAGCAGGCGCGCGTCGGGGGCGACCGGCTCCTCGCCCGTGAGCGGCAGGGTGAACACCACCTCCGGCTGCTTCACGGTGGCGAGCCGCCGGCGAAGCCCCACTCCGGAGGCAGGCGCGCTGAGCGCGACGGCCGAGGCCCGAAGGACACTCACACCGCCCCGCTTCTCCAGGCGGCCCACGACCTCCAGCCACTGGTGGGTGTCCGCTTCCCGCTCCGGATGGAGCGCGAAGCCGCGGCCCGACGGCCCGTGCCCCGTCACCCAGATCGCGTAGCGGCCGGACTTGAGGACCCAGGCGGAGCCAGGCCGAGGCGGCGGCAGATCTCGCTCGATGTCGTGGCCGCGGAACCTCCCCACGATGCGAACCGTCTGCCCCGCGAACAGCGCCGGGCGCTCGACGAGGTCGCGGATCGTCACTGCGCGGGCCTTCTCCGCCGTGGACTCCGCAGCCTCGGGTCCGAGGTACTCCCAGAAGGCGATCTCGTGGCCCGGCGCCTCCGCGTCGCTGCCGCGCCGGAGCACGCCCGCCACCTCGACCTCCCGCCCACGCCAGTCGCGGGCCAGGGACTCGACGACGGCTGACAGTTCCGGCTGAGGCACGATGCGGATCCGGGCGTCCCCTTCGCCGAGGGCGAGGCCCTGCCCGTGCGGCAGCTGTTCGGCCGTCCCGCGCACCCGCACGGCGCGGCCCTCGAGGGGCCCGGGGTTGGCGAGCAGCCCGGCGATCGACACTTCGACGGGCAAACCACTCAGCGCCTCGTGGAGCGCGACGCTTGGCATCGGCGCGCGCTCGAGCATCCGTCGCATGCGATCGACGGCCAGCCGAACGTCGGCCGTCACCTCTCCCGGCACCACGTCCTGCCGGATCTGCGGCCCGGCGAACTGGGCCGAACCGCCGACCGGCAGAGGGAAGCCGTCCGGGCCGACCAGCGAGTCGCGCACGTCGGGCTCCACGCCGCGCGTCACGGCCGTCGATGCCTTCGCGACCCAAGCGGCGTGCGGGAGCGGTACGAACAGCCAGCGGTCTCGAGGCTGTCCCTCGATCTCCAGGCGGATCTCTCCCTGCGGCTCGTCGCGGATCGCGCGCACCCTCCCGAAGGGAGCCTCGAGCTTCTGGCGGCAGCCCCGCTCGCCGGGGATGCCCTCCCACGTCACGACACGTCGATTCGCGTCGATGCGGAGCACGCCGCCGTCCGCGCGTCGCCGCTCGTCGTGCACGAGCCGCAGCTCGAGCACGCCCGCATGGTCCTCGACCAGCCACTCGATCCCCGAGCTCGCGCGCGCTTCGTCGGCGCGCAGCGTCGCGCTCAAGGCGAGCGTTGCCGACACGAGGAGAAGACCGGGACTCCCGGCGACCAATGCGTTGGACACGTTGCGAATCCTGTCTGCCCGAGTGTACTCGTGCCGAAGATGCGGAGGCAGCGGACGCGAGCGCCACCGCCCTCGCGCGTCGGGCCGGCAGTTGACACTCCTTACAAGAGCCCCTCCCGCTCCCCGGGGTATGCTGTCTTCAAAGACACACGACGGAGGATGGAATGGCGGATCCGATCGCGGTTCGCGAGGGGCCTCGTGCCTCGCGAACGGCCTCGCGTGGGCGCTGGCTGGCGGTCCTCGTCGTGGCCGCGCTCGCGGCCACTCTGCTGCTCGCGAGGTGCATGCGTGCCCAGACGCCCGCGTCGCCGCGCCGCGCGACCAGCCCGCGTGCCGTGCCGGTCGTCGGCGTGGCCGCCCGGTCCGGCGATCTCGGCGTCTACCAGAACGGGCTCGGGACCGTCACGCCCGTCAAGACCGTGAGCGTCCGCAGCCGCGTCGACGGCGAGCTGGTCAGCGTCAACTACCGCGAGGGCCAGTTCGTCCGGGCCGGCGAGCTGCTGGCCCAGATCGACCCGCGGCCGTTCGAGGTCCAGCTCCACCAGGCCGAAGGTCAGCTCGCCAAGGACGAGGCCGCGCTGCAGAACGCGCAGGATCGACCTCGAGCGCTACAAGATCCCTGCTCGCCCAGGGCCTGATCCCGAAGCAGCAGTTCGACACCCAGGTCGCCACCGTCGATCAGTCCCAAGCCGCCATCGAAGAGCGACCGGGCGCAGATCGAGAGCGCGAAGCTGAACCTCACCTACAGCCGCGTCGTGGCGCCGATCTCCGGCATCGTCGGCCTGCGCCTCGTCGATCCGGGCAACATGGTTCACGCCACCGACCAGGGCGGCCTCGTCGTCGATCACCCAGCAGCAGCCGATCACGGTCGTGTTCACGATCGCCGCCGATCGTCTGCCGCCGGTCGTGCAGCAGCTGAAGGCCGGGCGCAGCCTGGTCGTCGAAGCGTGGGACCGCGACTTCCAGAAGCGGCTCGCCACCGGCAGCGTGCTCGCGGTCGACAACCAGATCGATGCCGCCACCGGCACGGTCCGCGTCAAGGCGCTGTTCCGCCAACGACGACTCGGCGCTCTACCCGAACCAGTTCGTCAACGCGCGCCTGCTGGTCGACACGCTGCGCCAGGCCGTGCTGGTCCCGACCGCGGCGTTGCAGCGCAGCCCGCAATCGACGTACGTGTACGTCGTGAAGCCCGACTCCACCGTCGAGACGCGCAACGTCGAAGTGCGGCTGACCGAGGGCGAGAGCACGGCGATCCGCAGCGGCGTCTCCGCCGGAGAGCGTGGTCGTGGTCGACGGCGTGGACAAGCTCCAGCCTGGCGCGACGGTCGCCCTCGCGAAGGAGGGCGGCGGCCGGAAGCCGGCGCGATGAATCCTTCGCGGCCGTTCATCCTGCGGCCGATCGCGACCTCGCTGCTGATGGCGGGGATCCTGATCGCCGGCCTGATCGGGTTTCGGCAGCTGCCCGTCTCGGCGCTGCCCCAGGTGGACTATCCCACGATCCAGGTGGTGACCTTCTATCCCGGTGCCAGCCCGGACGTGATGGCGTCCGCGGTCACCGCGCCGCTCGAGCGCCAGTTCGGGCAGATGCCCGGCCTGAACCAGATGACGTCGAGCAGCTCGGCGGGCAGCTCGGTCATCACCCTGCAGTTCGCGCTCGAGCTGAACATCGACGTGGCCGAGCAGGAGGTGCAGGCGGCGATCAACGCGTCGGGCACCTACCTGCCGCGCGACCTGCCCAACCCGCCGGTCTACAGCAAGATCAACCCGGCCGACGCGCCGATCCTGACGCTGGCGCTGACCTCGGACACGCTGCCGCTCTCGAAGGTGGAGGACTTCGCCGACACCCGCTTCTCGCAGAAGATCTCGCAGCTCCCCGGGGTGGGCCTGGTCAGCATCAGCGGCGGCCAGCAAGCCGGCGGTGCGGGTGCAGGTGAACCCCACCGCGCTGGCGTCCTTCGGGCTGACCATGGAGGACGTCCGGACGGCGATCGCGCAGGCGAACGTCAACCAGGCGAAGGGCGCTTTCGACGGCAAGCTGCAGTCCTACACGATCGAGGCGAACGACCAGCTCCTGACGAGCGAGCAGTACCGGCCGCTGATCGTCGCCTACCGCAACGGCGCCCCCGTGCGCCTGTCCGACGTGGCGAGCGTGATCGACGACGCCGAGAACGTGCGCCAGGCCGCCTGGATGAACCAGACGCCGGCGGTCATCGTCAACATCCAGCGCCAGCCCGGCGCGAACATCATCGCGGTCGTCGACCGGGTGAAGGCCCTGCTGCCGCAGCTGCGCGCCTCGCTGCCCGCGGCGGTGAAGGTCCACGTCCTCACCGACCGCACCACCACGATCCGCGCCTCCGTGCTCGACGTCGAGTTCGAGCTGATGCTCACGATCGCGCTGGTGGTCATGGTCATCTTCCTGTTCCTGCGCACGACCGCGGGCACCGTGATCCCGAGCGTCGCCGTGCCGCTGTCGCTGGTGGGCACGTTCGGCGTCATGTACCTGCTCGGCTTCAGCCTCAACAACCTGACCCTGATGGCGCTCACGATCTCGACCGGCTTCGTGGTCGACGACGCGATCGTGATGATCGAGAACATCTCGCGCTACATCGAAGAAGGGCGTGCCGCCGCTCGAGGCGGCCCTGCGAGGGATCGGAGCAGATCGGCTTCACGATCCTCTCGCTGACCGTCTCGCTGATCGCCGTGCTGATCCCGCTGCTGTTCATGGGCGACATCGTGGGGCGGCTGTTCCGCGAGTTCGCCGTCACGCTGTCGGTGACGATCCTGATCTCCGCCGTCGTGTCGCTGACGCTGACGCCGATGATGTGCGCCAGGCTGCTGCGCCACAAGGCGCCCTCCGAGCAGAGCCGCTTCTACCGGGTCTCGCAGGACGCGTTCGACCGGGTGATCGCAGTCCTACGGCCGCACGCTCGGCTGGGTGCTCCAGCACCAGAAGGCGACCCTGGTGGTCGCGCTGGCGACGCTGGTGCTGACCGTACTGCTCTACGTCGTCGTCCCGAAGGGGTTCTTCCCGGTGCAGGACACGGGCGTGATCCTCGGCATCTCGGAGGCGCCCGCAGACGGTCTCGTTCCCCGCGATGGCCGACCGGCAGCAGGCGCTCGTGCGCGTGATCCTGAAGGACCCGGCGGTGGAGAGCCTCTCGTCGTTCATCGGCATCGACGGCACGAACACGACCATGAACAGCGGGCGCATCCAGATCAACCTGAAGCCGCTCGAGGAGCGCGGGGCGAGCGCCGCGAGATCATCCGCCGGCTGCAGCCGGAGTTGGCGAGGGTCGAGGGCATCACGCTGTTCATGCAGCCGGTGCAGGACCTGACGGTCGAAGACCGCGTCAGCCGCACGCAGTACCAGTACAGCCTCGAGGACCCCGACGCCGGCGAGCTCGCGCTGTGGGCGCCGCGTTTCGTGAAGCGGCTGCAGGCAGCTGCGGCGAGCTGCGCGACGTCGCGAGCGACCAGCAGACCGAGGGGCTGGCCGCGCGCGTCGTCCTCGACCGCGACGACCGCGTCGCGCCTGGGCATCACCCCGCAGATGCTCGACGACGCGCTCTACGACGCCTTCGGCCAGCGCCAGGTCTCGACCATGTTCACCGAGCTCAACCAGTACCGCGTGGTGCTGGAGGCCGCAGCCCGCCTTCCAGCGGCGGCCGGAGGACCTGGGCAGCGTCTACCTGCGCACCGGGCGGCGGCGGAGCGGTGCCGCTCTCCGCCTTCACGAGCGTCGAGGTCGGCAACGCGCCGCTCGCCGTCAACCACCAGGGCCAGTTCCCCGTGGTCACGGTCTCCTTCAACCTCGCCCCGAGCGCCTCGCTGGGCGACGCCGTGAGCGCGGTCGAGCGCGCGCGGGTCGACGTCGGCCTTCCCGTCAGCATCCAGGACGGCTTCCAGGGCACGGCCCAGGCGTTCCGGGCGTCGCTGGTCAACACGCCGTTCCTGATCCTCGCCGCGATCGTCACCGTCTACATCCTGCTCGGGAGTGCTCTACGAGAGCTACATCCACCCGGTGACGATCCTCTCCACCCTGCCCTCGGCGGGCGTCGGGGCGCTGCTGTCGCTGATGATCTGCCGCACCGAGTTCTCCGTGATCGCCCTGATCGGCATCATCCTGCTGATCGGCATCGTCGAGAAGAACGCGATCATGATGATCGACTTCGCCCTCGACGCGCAGCGCAAGCAGGGGAAGCCGCGCGACGAGGCGATCTACCAGGCCGCCCTGCTGCGCTTCCGCCCGATCCTGATGACGACGATGGCGGCGCTGTTCGCGGGCATTCCCGCTGGCCCTCGGCACGGGCATCGGCTCGGAGCTGCGCCGGCCGCTCGGCATCGCGATCGTCGGCGGCCTGATCTTCAGCCAGCTGCTCACGCTCTACACGACGCCGGTGATCTACCTGGCGTTCGACCGCGCTGGCCCGGCGCGTCGCCGGCAGGCGGGGCCGAGGACGCCGCGCGACCGGCACGTGAGCTGAGCCCGGTGGCGGACGCATGAGAGTCGCGTCGCTCTCCGCGCCGTTCATCCGGCGGCCGGTCGCCACGACGCTGCTGACCGTCGGCGATCGCGCTGGCGGGAGCGGTCGGCTACCGCTTCCTGCCCGTGTCGCCGCTGCCGCAGGTCGACTTCCCGACGATCAACGTCTCGGCAGGCCTGCCCGGCGCCAGCCCCGAGACGATGGCCTCGTCGGTGGCGACGCCGCTCGAGCGCCAGTTCGGGCGCATCGCCGGCGTGACCGAGATGACCTCCACGAGCTCGCTCGGCTCGACGAGCATCACGCTGCAGTTCGACCTGAACCGCAACATCGACGCCGCGGCGCGCGACGTGCAGGCGGCGATCAACGCGGCGCGCGGCCAGCTGCCGGCCAACCTGCCGAACAACCCCCGGTACCGCAAGGTCAACCCGGCCGACGCGCCGATCATGATGCTCGCGCTCACCTCCGACGTCGTCGACAGGGCGCGCATGTACGACATCGCCGCCACGATCCTGCAGCAGAAGCTCTCCCAGGTCCAGGGCGTCGGCCAGGTCTTCGTGGGCGGCGGGCGCGCTGCCGGCGGTGCGCGTGGAGGTCAATCCGACCGCGCTCAACAACAGCGGCCTGGGCCTCGAGGACGTCCGCGCGGCGCTCGCGACGGCCAACGCCAACCGGCCGAAGGGCGAGCTGTCCGACGCGGGCCACACCTGGTCGCTCACGACGACCGACCAGCTGCTCGAGCGCCGGAGTACGAGCCGCTCGTCATCCGCTACCGGAACGGCGCGGCCCTGCGCCTGGCCGACGTCGCCGACGTCACGGACTCGGTCGAGGACGTGCGCACCGCGGGGCTGGCGAACGGCAAGCCGGCCGTCATCCTCATCATCTTCCGCCAGCCCGGCGCGAACATCATCGAGACCGTCGACGGGATCCGGGCGGTGCTGCCGCAGCTCCAGGCCCTGATCCCGCCCACGATCACGCTGTCGCGTCCATGATCGACGCCACGCGGACGATCCGCGCCTCGGTGCGCGACGTGGAGATCACGCTCGGCATCTCGATCGTGCTGGTGATCCTGGTCGTGTTCGTGTTCCTGCGCAGCGTGCGCTCGACGCTCATCCCGAGCGTCGCCGTCCCGATCTCGCTGATCGGCACCTTCGGCGTGATGTACCTGCTCGGCTACAGCATCGACAACCTGTCGCTGATGGCGCTCACGATGGCGACCGGCTTCGTCGTGGACGACGCGATCGTCGTCATCGAGAACATCACGCGCCACCTCGAGACAGGGCATGCCGCCGCTCGAGGCGGCGCTCGTCGGCGCCAAGGAGATCGGCTTCACCGTCGTCTCGATCAGCGTCTCCCTGGTCGCGGTGTTCATCCCGATCCTGCTGATGGGCGGCATCGTCGGGCGGCTGTTCCGCGAGTTCGCGGTCACGCTCTCGGTCGCCATCGCCGTGTCGCTGGTCGTCTCGCTCACCACGACGCCGATGATGTGCGCGAAGCTCCTGCGCCCGCACGGCCAGCAGAAGAGGCGGGGCGCCTACCGCGCGAGCGAGCGCGCCTTCGCGTGGATCCTCCGCCGCTACGAGCGGTCGCTCGGCTGGGTGCTGCGGCACCAGCCGCTGACGCTGGCGGTGACGCTCGCGACGATGGCGGCCACCGTCTACCTGTACGTCGTGATCCCGAAGGGCTTCTTCCCGCAGCAGGACACCGGCCGGCTGATCGGCTCGATCGTGGCCGACCAGGACATCTCCTTCCAGGCGATGCAGCGAAGCTCGGCGAGCTTCGTGAGGACGGTCGTGCAGGATCCCGCGGTCGAGAGCGTCGACGGGCTTCGTCGGCGGCACGGTCGAACACCGGCCGCATGTTCGTCGCGCTGAAGCCCATGGGGAGAGCGCGACGTGAGCGCCGACCAGGTGATCGCGCGCCTGCGCGGCAAGCTCGCGCACGTCCCGGGCGCGACGCTCTACCTGCAGGCGGTGCAGGACGTGCGCGTCGGCGGCCGCGTCGGCGCCGCGCAGTACCAGTACACGCTCCAGGGCGACGACCCCGAGGAGCTGTTCGAGTGGGCGCCGCGCGTGCTGCCAGAGGCTGCGCCGGCTCCAGGAGCTGGCCGACGTCAACAGCGACCAGCAGAACAAGGGGCTGCGAGGCCTCGCTCATGATCGACCGCGCCACCGCCTCGCGGCTCGGCATCACCCCGCAGGTGATCGACGACACGCTCTACGACGCGTTCGGCCAGCGGCAGGTGTCGACGATGTACCGGCAGCTGAACCAGTACCACGTGGTGATGGAGGTGGATCCGCGCGTTCTGGCAGAACCCCGACGGGCCTGAAGTACATCTACGTGCCGGCGCGCAGGCGGGGGCATGGTGCCGCTGGCCGCGTTCGCCCGCTACGAGCCGACGCACGGCGCCGCTCCCGGTCAACCACCAGGGGCAGTTCCCGTCGGTCACGATCTCCTTCAACCTGCCGCTCGGCGTCGCGCTCGGCAACGCGGTCGACGCGATCGAGCGCGGCCGAGACCGAGATGCGGCCTGCCGGCCGACGATCCGCGGCAGCTTCCAGGGCACCGCCCAGGCGTTCCAGGCCTCGCTGGCCAACGAGCCGCTGCTGATCGCCGCGGCGCTGCTCGCCGTCTACATCGTGCTCGGCGTCCTGTACGAGAGCCTGATCCACCCGCTCACGATCCTCTCGACGCTGCCGTCGGCGGGCGTCGGCGCGCTGCTGGCGCTGCTCGTCTTCCGCACCGAGCTGTCCGTGATCGCGCTGATCGGCATCATCCTGCTGATCGGCATCGTCAAGAAGAACGCGATCCTGATGATCGACTTCGCGATCGAGGCCGAGCGCCGGGACGGCAAGCCGCCCGGAGGAGGCCATCTTCGAGGCCTGCCTGCTGCGCTTCCGCCCGATCACGATGACCACGATGGCGGCGCTGCTCGGCGGGCTGCCGCTGGCGATCGGCGGCGGCACCGGCTCGGAGCTGCGGCGGCCGCTCGGCATCGCGATCGTCGGCGGCCTCATCTTCAGCCAGATGCTGACGCTGTACACGACGCCGGTCGTCTACCTGTACCTGGACCGCTTCCGGATCCGCTGGCAGGCGCTGCGCCGACGCCTGCGCCCGCAAGCGCTGCCCGCCCAGGTGGGCTGAGCGCGCGGACGGGGGGCGCCCGGCCGCCCGGCGCTACTTCGAGGGCTGAGGCTTGCGGGCCAGCGAGCGGCAGTACGAGCTGAGGTACTCGATCTCCTGGGGGCTCAGGTTGCGGCCCCAGGGCGGCGAGAGCGGCGAGCGTCCGACCGCGGCGCTGCCCTCGGCGATCACACGTCGCACGTAGGTCGCGTCCGCGAGGTTCTTCGAGGTGGTCAGGTCCGGCACCGGCGGGTTCAGGTTCGACGCGTTCTGCCCGTCGCCCTTGCCGCCGTCGCCGTGGCAGGTGGCGCAGTACTGGTCGAACAGCTGCTTGCCCTGGCCCTCGGCGTAGGTCAGGCCCGCCGTCTGCTCCTCGGCCCGGAGCGCCTCCAGCGCGCGGATCCGCGGGCGGCGCCGGGGCCCGGCGATGGCAGCCCGCCGCAGCGAGGACGACGAGCGCGGCCGCGAGCGGTCGCGCGGTCATGGGCGTGCGCCTCCCTGCGCGGTCGCCGGCGCCGCGCTCCGCGCCCGGGCCTCGACCCGAGCGAGGACAGGTAGGCGGTCAGGGCGCGCGCGTCGGCGGCGGAGAGGCCGTAGTCGGGCTGCAGCGTCCCCGGCTTGTAGCGATTCGGCGCCGCGAGCCAGGCCGCGATCCACCCCGGCCGCAGGCGCTGGCCCGTGTTCGACAGATCCGGTCCCACGTAGCCTCCCTGCAGGTTGAGCTGATGGCAGCCGACGCACCCGAGCTGGCGGTAGAGCTGCTCTCCGTGGCGCGACGTCGGCCGGCGTGAAGCGCGCGTCGTAGCGGTCCAGCTCGTCGTCCAGGAAGGTCGTGGCCGCGTAGTCGGCGATCGTCCTCGCCTCCTCCGGCAGCATGTGGAACACCGGCATGCGGGCCTCGACGCTCACCCGCACCGCTCCCGGGTTCAGCAGGTAGCCGACCAGGTAGTCGTGCTGGAGCTGGCTGCCGATGCGGTCGAGGGGCACGGTGGAGAGGTCGCCGCCGGAGCCGCCGATGCGGTGACAGCTCAGGCAGCGGTAGCGCGTCACGAGCTCGCCGAACGGGCCCCGCGGCTGGTAGGGCGGCGGCGGCGCCTCCTTCACCACGCGCGACGCGGGCAGGTCGGCCTTGTGGAGGCTGGCGAGCGCCAGCGTGATCCTGGCCGCCTGGGCGGGGGCGAAGGAGAAGGTCGGCATGAGAGAGGGCGCGCCCAGGGCGTCCGGCTGCTGCAGCTTCAGGAAGATGTAGTTGTCCGTCGTCCGCCGCACCGCCTTGCCGCCGTAGGGGAGCTGGTCGGGGTCGCGATCGGCGACGCCGGCCAGGCTCGGCCCGATCTTCCCCGTCTCGTGGATGCCCGCGAGCTCGTGGCAGCCGTAGCACCCGCGGCGGACGAACACGGTGCGGCCCTCCGCCACCGCGCGCGCGTCCTGGTAGGGCGCGGGCGCCGGCTCCGGCCTCGCCGCTCGGTCGTCCTGTACTCCTCGAGGAGGAACGCGGTCAGGTCCCGGACCTGGGTGTCGGTGAGCCGGTACTGGAGCATGGCGGTGTCGGGCTGCTCCCGGTGCGGGTCCTTCAGGTAGCTGAAGAGCCAGTCGCGCCGCACCTTGTCCCCGATGCGGCTCAGCTCGGGGCCCATGGTTCCGCCCCGGCCGTTCACCGCGTGGCAGCTCACGCAGCGCAGCTTCGCCGAAGAGGGCCCGGCCGTTCGCGGTGTCGGCCTTCTTCCAGTCGACCCCGGTGGCCTCCAGAGGCCCCTGGGCCTTCTGCGAGAGCAGCAGGGCCCGCAGGCTCGCGATCTCGGCGTCGCTCAGGCGGAAGTTGCCCATCTTGGAGTTCGCGAGGTAGCTCTTCGGGTCCTTGAGCCAGCCCTCCAGCCAGCCGGGCCGCACCTTGTAGCCCAGGCTGTCGAGGGCGGGGCCGCGGAAGCGTCACTCCCTCGAAGCCCGGGATGTCGTGGCACGCCACGCAGCCCGACTCCACGATGAGGCGCCGCCCCTCGGCGAGCCGCGGGGCGTCCGGTGGCTCCAGCGAGCGGTGGCAGGCGCCGCAGTTCGCCTCGATCGTCTCCAGCGGGCGCATCGGCGCGCTCGACGCCGGGGATGGGCTCGTGGGCGGCGTGAGCGTAGTCGGTCGCCTCTCCCTGGCCGTCGTGGCAGACGGTGCAGCCGTACCTCTCGACGGGGTGCGTGGTCAGCCACGTCCCGGGATGGCGTGCGGAAGAGCGCCGGGGCCGTTCGCGAAGGCCGGGTCGTCGACGCCGAGGTGGCAGGTCGTGCAGCGGTCGACGCGGCCGAGGTCGGGCAGCCAGACCTGCTGCAGGCCGGCGGCCACGGCGGACTGGGCGAGCTGGTGCGGGTTCTTGACCGTCGCCTGGAGCTCGCGAAAGCGCGCCTGCGCCGAGCGCCACTCGGCCCCCTGCTCCTTGAAGAACACCCAGGAGAAGATGGCGAGGAAGGCGAGGCCGAGCGCGGCGAAGGCGACGTGGAGTCGCGGCGGGGCCAGCTGCGGGTCACGCATGGGAGCTCACCACGGCCAGGTCCAGGCCCAGTAGGGGCCGCGGAAGAAGGTGCCGATGATCGTCAGCACCGTCGCCACCGCCACGAGGGCGGTGAAGATCGTGTTGGCGAGCCGCCGCTCGGGGGCGAACCAGCGGCCCACGCCCCGGGGGTGACGGTCCACGTAGGGCAGGGCGAGGAGCGCCACCACGACGAGCGTGGGCACGAGCACCCCGCCCACGAAGGCCGAGTAGTGCACGAGCTCCTGCAGGCCCAGGAAGTACCACGGCGCCTTCGCGGGGTTGGGGGTCCGGGTGGGGTCCGCCATCTCCTCCAGCGGGGCCATGAAGACGAGCGAGGCCACGTGCAGCGCGATGACGACGCCGAGGGCCACCAGCACCTCGCGGTAGAGGAGGTGCGGCCAGGCGAACACCTCGTCCTCGGGGTCGCGCGCCTCGACCGACGCGGTCGGACGGCGGGTCAGGGCCATGAGGCCCCAGGTCTTGGTCGACGCCGGGAAGACGCCGGCGGTCTCCTCGACCGGCGTCGCCGCCTGCGGGGCGCCGCTCAGGCCGTCCTTGCGCACCCGCCAGACGTGGACGCGAGATCGAGGAGGGCCACGGCCAGGGGCAGGAAGACGCAGTGGAGGACGTAGAAGCGCAGCAGCGTCATGGGGCCGATCACGTGCCCGCCGAGCAGGAGGAACTTGAGCCGGTCGCCCACGACCGGGGCGTAGGCGGCGATGTTGGTCCCCACGGTGATCGCCCAGAAGGCGAGCTGGTCCCAGGGGAGCAGGTACCCGGTGAAGGACAGCGCGAGCGTCAGCAGGAAGAGGACGACCCCCACCACCCAGTTGAACTCGCGCGGGCGCTTGTAGGATCCGGTCCAGAACACCCGGCACAGGTGGAGGAAGACGACGAACACCATGGCGTGGGCCGACCAGCGGTGCATGTTGCGCAGCACGACACCGAAGGTCACCACGAACTGCAGGTCCATCATGCTGCCGTAGGCCTCGGGCGGGTGGGGGACGTAGTACAGCATCAGGGCGAGGCCGGTCACGGTGAGGACCCCGAAGAGGATCGCGGCGACGAGGCCGAGGCCCAGGGTGTAGCGCGGGGCGCAGGACGTGCCGGCTCACGCGCGCGGGGTGGATGTGGAGGAAGAAGCTGGAGATCATGACCGCGGCCCGGTCCTTGTCGGTCCGCGGCCAGCCGATGCGCCACACCGAGCGTGCGGCCTCCTCCAGCCACCGCCGCGATCTCTGCGCCAGCGTCAGTGCCATGTCAGGCCCTGAGCCGGAAGTCCGGCCCCACCCTGCGGTCGAGGTCCACGATCAGCTCGCCGCGGGGGGAGAGGCTGAGCGAGAACCAGGCGAGCGGCGACGGCGCGGGTCCGCGCACGACCCGCCCGTTCTCGTCGAAGCGGCTGCCGTGGCAGGGGCACTCGAAGCCGGTCGCGGCGCGCTTCACGTTGCAGCCGAGGTGGGTGCAGACCGACGAGACGGCGTAGAAGCCGTCGGCGCCGTTGAACAGGAAGAGCCGCCGGTCCTCGAGAAACGTGACGGAGCCCGTCGGGAAGTGGTCGGGGCTGCCGATCGTGAACCGGGCGGGCGGCTCGTAGAGCACGGTGGGCACGAGGTAGCGGAAGGTGCTCACCACGAAGCCGGCGCTGGCCAGCCCGACCGCGGCACAGCCGGCCAGGAAGAACTCCCTCCGGCTGCCGCCCGTCCCGTCCCGCTCCTTCTCGCTCATCGCGGCCCCTCGCTCATGCCCTCGTGGAAGAGGCCCAGGGCGGTCTGGGGCGACTCGTCCAGCTCCAGGGCCTCCATGGTGATGGCGCCGGTCGGGCAGCGCTCGGCGCACAGGCCGCAGCGGATGCAGCGCTCCTCGTCCTTCACGATCGCCCCCGCGGCCTCGTCCGCCCCGAGCGCCTCGCGCAGCGCGTCCAGCTCCGGCGTCGCCTCGCAGGCGCGACACCGGCACCAGCGCGAGGCAGGCCTCCGGGCAGATCTCGACGCAGCCGCTGCAGAGAATGCAGCGCTCCGAGTCGAAGACCGTCTCCACGTTGCACCAGAGGCAGCGCGACGCCCTCGCGTCGCGCCTGCGCCTGCGCAGTAGCCCTCCTCGACCTCGCGGAAGCCGGTGCGGCGCGCGACGGGCAGGCTCGGCACCGTCTGCCGCGGGATCCGGTCGTAGTGGTCCCCGCTGCGGTCGAGCGGGATGGGCCGGAAGCGGCCGCGCGCGCGCGGCACGGCGCCGCCGCCGAGCGCCTCGTGGATGGCCAGCGCGGCGCGCTTGCCGTCGGCCACCGCCTCGATCACGATCCGGGGCCCGAAGGCGAGGTCTCCGCCGCAGTAGACGCCGGGCATGGTGGTGGCGAGCGTGCGCGGCTCCACCGCGACCAGGCCCCGGGGCGTGATCGTGATCTCCGGGTCGCCCGGCCAGGCAGGCGGTGTCGGGCTGCTGGCCGACGGCCAGGATGATCGTGTCGGCATCCAGGCGCTTCTCGCTCCCCGGGACGAACTTCGGGTTGAAGCGGCCCTTCTCGTCGAACACGGACGCGACGTCGAGGGTCTCGAGGGCGGTGACGTGGCCGCCCTCCCCCACGATGGCCTTGGGGCCCCGCCGCGGCACGAGCGTGATGCCCTCCTCCTCGGCCTCGCGCACCTCGTCGGGGTGGGCCGGCATCTCGGCCCGGGACTCCAGGCTGACCAGCTGCACGTGCCGTGCGCCCAGACGCAGCGCCGTGCGCGCCGCGTCCAGGAACGCGTTGTCGTAGCCCCAGGTCTGGAGCAGCTGCTGCGCGCCCTCGGGCAGCTCGCGCGACTCGGGTGTCGGCGTAGCGGAGCACGGTGCGCGCCACGTCGATCGCCACGTTGCCGCCGCCCACGACCACCACGCGCTCGCCGAGGGTGACGCGGTAGCCGAGGTTGGCGTTCAGCAGGAAGTCGACGCCGTTGATCACGCCGTCGAGCTGGCGGCCCGGGATGTCGAGGTCGCGGCCACGCGTGGCCCCGAGCGCGAGGAAGACGGCCGCGTAGTCGTTGCGCCGCAGGTCGCCGACCGTGAAGTCCCGGCCCAGGCGCCAGTTGAGCCGCAGCTCCACGCCGAGGCCGAGGACCTGGTCCACCTCGGCCCGGATCAGGTCGCGCGGGAGGCGGTACTCCGGCACGCCCTGGTAGAGCATGCCGCCCACGACCGGCGCGGCGTCGAACAGCGTGACGCGATACCCGAGCAGCGCCAGGTCGTGCGCGCAGCTGATGCCGGCCGGACCCGCGCCCACGACGGCGACCCGGGCCGCCGCGTCACCCTTCCTGGCTGCCAGACCCAGGGGCTGCAGCGGGAGCGGGCGACGTGCCCAGCGGGTTCTCGACGCCGTGGCGTTCGGTCAGCACCCTCTTCAGGGCCCGGATCGAGATCGGCTGGTCGATCGAGCCACGCCGGCACTTCGTCTCGCAAGGATGGGCGCAGATCCGGCCGCAGGTGGAGGCCAGGGGATTGGGGGCCCGCGCCACGCCGTAGCCGCGCGCGGTGTCCCACTCGGCGATCGCCCGCACGTATGCCCCGGCATCCGTGTGGACCGGGCACGCCGTACGGCAGGGGACGAGGTCCAGGAAGTAGCGGAACGTGGGCACGACCGCCGAGTAGAGACGACCAGGCACGTGCGGCCTCCGGCTAGCGCGCGAGCGCGAAGTCGACGACGGCGGGCTTGCCTGCCTCCACGGTCACCGGCTTGGGCTGGGCCTTCAACTTCGGGTGCCAGACCGCGACGGTGTACTGGCCCGGCGGGACCCCGGCGATCTCGAAGTGGCCTTCCTTGTTGGAGACGGCGAAGTGGGTGTTCGGCAGGACTACCACGAAACCCTCCATCTCCGGATGGACGCGGCACAGCTGCGTGTAGGCGCAGGGAAACTTGGCGCAGGTCGTGAACGCGTGGTCCTTCGACTGGTCCTTGGGCCAGGTGCCGAGGTTGTACTTCTCGTAGTCCGGGGAGAACACGTTGTGCGGCGTCGGATCGCTGTTCAGGAAGCGCACGGTCGTCCCGACGACGACGGGCAGCACGTGAGGGATGAACTGCATCTTCATCTGGTCCATGGTCACGGGCTGCGCGGGGGGCTTGAACGTGCCCGGGGCCTGCTGCACGAAGACCACCGCGTCGGCGTTCGACGCGAGGCCGGTGGCCTTGACCGTGCCCGAGATGCTGCCGTCCGCCGCGGCCGCGGCCACGGCGGCGAGCAGGGCGGGCGCCACGGTCAGGAGAATGGTCGTCTGTCTCATCGAGTCTCTCTCCCTGGGCTCTCGCACGAGCCCGGTTCGTTCTGGTCTAGAAGGCGAAGCGCAGCACGCCGTCGAGGGAGTGGTTCTTCGCCTCGCGCAGGTCGCGCTGGTATTCGAGGATCACCTTGACGTTCGCGCGCACCAGGCCGCTGACGCTGAAGACGCCGGTGCGCAGGCTCGGCACGCCGCGGTCCCCGGGGGTGACGGTCTCGTAGCGGGCGGCCCCGTGCAGCCACGGGTAGATGACGTAGTCGGCCTGGAGGAACCAGGAGTCGTACGTCGGCTCGACCGCGGCCAGGAGGTCGCCGGAGGCACCGTCGAACTGGCGCAGCGTGTCCTTGCCGTGCACCCAGGCTCCGAAGACGTTGAGGTCGCGCCAGTACGCGCTGGCGAAGAAGCCCGTCCGCAGGAAGTGGTCGTCCTGGACGTTGACAGTGTTGCCCGCGTCGTCGGTGAAGGGGAAGTCGACGCCGCCCGCGTTGCCCCGGTAGGCGAAGGCGCCGAGGCGAAGCGAGTCGTCGCGCCAGTTCTTGTCCGGCGCCTCCTTTCCCCCCATGTCGCCGTCGAAGCCCATGCCGCCGAACTTGTAGTCGACGCGCCCGTAGACGTCCTTCGAGTTGTTCCCGAACTGGTCAGCGCGGGGGATGCCGTTGGCCACCCCCGCCGCGTACAACAGCCGGTGCTTGACGATCCCGTAGACCTCGATGCCCTGGACCAGGACGGGGAACGAGATGGGGCTCGGAGCGACCTCGTCCGCGCCGAGGCCGGTCCCGCCGTGGAGGCCGATGGGGTTGTAGTTGAAGACGGAGTCGATGCCGGCGTCGGTCGTGAGGAACATCTCCTGGAAGACGTCGGCTACGTTTGGCGTGAACTTCCCGATCCGGAAGTGGAAGACGTTTTCGGGTCCGAACGGAGAATCGAAGGCGATGTGCGCGTGCTCGACCTCGGTCTCCACCGAGTTGTCCGGGTTCACGCCGAAGGTGAGCTCGCTGAGGTAGGAGACGTGGTCGCCGAGCGTGCCCCCCGCGAACAGGTTGACCTCCTGCGGAAACTGGAAGTCGTTCGTGACCTTGCTCGTCGTCCCGTCCTCGTTGAGCGAGGAGGTGTTGACGTCGGCGAGCTTGATGTTCACGGCGAGCGGCACGTGGCTGGAGATGGCACCCGGCCAGATCGCCTGTGGCCAGAGCTTCTTGTAGGCGGGCGCCCCGAGGCTGATCTGTCTCTCCTTGACCATCTCCTCGGTCTCCTTCGGCATCCGGTAGCCGCCCAGGCGGAAGGCGGTGCCGAAGGCGTTGAGCTTCGGGAAGACGGTGTGGCAGGTCTGACAGCTCGTTTCGTACTTGCGGGCGAACGCCGGGATGGCCTCTGCGAACGGCACCCCGAGCAGCAGTCCGCCTGCCACGGCCGGCAGGCAGATGCGAGCCGTCGTCCAGAGCGCGCGATGTTGCGAGGTTCTCATCGATGGCCTCCCGTCGGCGCCAGCGGCCGACGGACATCCAGTGAAGCAAGAACGGAACCGTCTGGCGGCATTTCTGTAAATCGCTGACTCAAAAGGAAGTTCGGCGTGAGAACCGAGACGAGAGCCAGAGTGGGCTGTATGTCCGGGAACCGTACACGGTGAGCCGAACGCCCGATGGCTCAAGATGTTCCGGCTCTATGTACGAGAGTCGGACACGCCGGGCGTGAGACCCATCTCTTCGAGCTTACGGTACAGCGTGTCCCTGGAGATGCCGAGAAGCTGCGCGGCGCGCCTCTTGTTGCCACCTGTGTGTCGCAGGGCTTCTCCGATCGCCCACGCCTCGAGGTCGTGGAGCTTGAGCGATGGCCCCTGTGCCACCGGGACGGAAACCGCCCGGCTCCGCTGCCGCAGCCAGCCGCGCACGTCCTCCACGCGTATCGTCCCGCGGTCAGCGGGCAGGGTCAGGCAGACTCCCTCCAGCATGTTCTCGAGCTCGCGGACGTTCCCCGGGAACGGGTAGCTCGACAGCAGGTCCAGCACCGGCGTGTCCACGCTGTCGACGCGCGCGACACCCTGCTCCCGGATCCGGGCGATGAAGCAGGAGATCAGCAGGGGAAGGTCGTCGCGGCGCTCGCGCAGCGGAGGCATCTCGATGACCAGGACCGACAGCCGGAAGAACAGGTCCTGGCGCATGGCGCCTGCGCCCATGGCGGCGAGCGAGCGGTTGCTGGCGGCGATGATCCGGACGTCGACCCGGCGGCTCTCGAGGCTCCCGACCGCGCGCACCTCGCCGTCCTGCAGCACGCGCAGCAGCTTCGCCTGCGCCTCGAGCGGCAGCTCACCGATCTCGTCCAGGAAGAGCGTGCCGCGGTGAGCCGCGGCGAAGAGGCCGGCGTGATCGGCCTGCGCGCCCGAGAAGGCCCCCCGCCGGTGCCCGAACAGCTCGCTCTCGACCAGGTCCCGCGGCAGGGCGGCGCAGTTCACCGGAAGCAGGGGCTGCGTCGCACGGCGGCTGTTCGCGTGGATGGCGCGGGCGACCAGCTCCTTGCCGGTACCCGTCTCGCCCACGATCAGCACGGGCGTGTCGCTGCGGGCGGCGGCTCGCGCACGCTCCAGCACGGATCGCATGCAGGTCGAGGCGCTGACGATGCGCTCGAACCCGTAGGCGTCGCTCACCAGCCGGTGGAGGCTCTGGACCCGCTCCCGCAGCTCGGCGGCCTCGAGGATGCGCCCGACCTCCTTCAGGAGCAGATCCTCCGAGTACGGGATGGGCACGAAATCCTCGGCTCCGCGGCGGATCGCCTCGGTGGCGAGGGGGATCGTGGGCACGCTGGAGAGGACCAGCACCGCGAGTTCCGGCCGGCGCTCCTTGACCGCCGCCAACAGCCCGAGGGCACGACCGTCCGCGTCAGCGTCGGCGACGATCAGCAGCCGAAGCGCGGGCCAGCGGTCCAGCTCGGCCGGGTATCCCGCCGACCCGGCCGGACAGCGCTCGACGCCATGCTCGCGCAGGAGCTCGGCGAGCTGCGCACACAACTCGGGGTCTTCGGTGGCCACGAGGACGCGCGGCTCCGACCGGGCCCGCTGGCTCATCGGGCCATCAACGGGGACACCCGCTCCCGCGCCGTGCCGGACCCTCACTGATCAACTTGATCGGTCTTCTCGGACACACTACGCCGCCAGCGCCAGGGTGGTCAAATCGTTGGTGTCGGAACGGCAGGTTGCAGGTGGCGGTAGACTTCGCCCCACTGGCCCTCCGCGCAGGATGCCGGCAAGACCAGCGAAGCGACGATGAGCCAAGACGCGCAAGCGACGCCGAGCGGCCTGCTGCTCGAGGCCGTGGACCAGGCACTCGCGGGGGACTGGCAGGCCGCGCACCGGATCGTCCAGGATCACGAGGCGGACCGGGTTGCGGCCTGGATCCACGCGGTCGTGCACCGGATGGAGGGTGACCTCGGAAACGCCCGGTACTGGTACGGCCGCTGCGGGCGCGAGCTGCGCGAGCACGTCTCGACGGACGCGGAGCTTCGCGAGATCCGGGCGGTGCTCGTCGAGGCCGCGCCGCGGCCCGGAAAGGGGTCCCGCAGATCATGAGCGTCCCTCTGCCCCGCAGGAGCTTCATCCACGCGGCGGGAGCGTTTGCCGCGGCGCCTTCGCTCGGAAGCGCCGCAGGACGGCCCGTCCCAGGTGCCTGGCCGCCGGTCGAAGGCAAGGGGACCCCGCAGCTCTGCCTCGGCACCGGCGCGAACGCCAGCGAGAAGGAGATGCGCGGCATCAGGCAGATCGGCGTCGACCAGGTGCTCATGGGAGGACCGGCGATTCCCTGGGAGGAGGCGGCGCTTCGGGTCCTCGTGGATCGCTTCCGCGCCGGCGGCTTGGCGGTCGCCAACCTGATGATCGCCGGCTTCCCGAATGCGCTTTACGGGAGACCCGGCCGAGACGAGGAGATCGACAAGGTCAACGCTTCGATCCGCGCCGCTGGCCGGGCCGGCGTGCCCGTGGTCGAGTACAACTTCTACGCCCATCGGCTGACCGAGGGCTACTACGAGGAGCCCGGGCGAGCAGGGGCCGGGATGACCGCGTACGACTACGAGCGTTCCAAAGACCTGCCGCCCCTGCCCGAAGAGGGCACCCACACCCTCGACGAGATGTGGGCGAACGTCACGTACTTCCTGAAAGCCGTCGTGCCGGTGGCCGAGCAGTCGGGCGTCAGGTTGGCGCTCCACCCCAACGACCCGCCCGTCCCCCTGAGCCGCGGCTCCGGGCAGATCATGGCCACGCTCGAGGGCTGGAAGCGCCTGATCGAGATCGTGCCCAGTCCCTCGAACGGCATCACCTACGACTGCGGGGTCACGCGCGAGATGGGTGAAGACCCCGTCGCGGTGTGCCGCTACTTCGGCGAGCGGGACCGCATCAACCACGTGCACTACCGCAACGTCCGCGTGCGCCGGCCGTTCGTCGAGTACACCGAGGTCTTCCCGGACGAAGGGCAGGTCGACATGTTCGCGGTGATGAAGGAGCTGGTGCGGCAGAGATACCCCCGGGCGCTCTATCCCGAGCACCCGCGGGCCCTCGACGCGGACCGCGAGCTCCCGTCCTTCGCCCCCTACTATCCCGGAGGGGGCGGCTACGCGGGCCTCGTCTACAACGTGGCCTACGCCAGGGCGATGCTCCAGGCCGCCCTGGCCGGGTGACCTGGCGGCCGAATCGATCCAGCCGGAGTGGACGATGAACGAAGCAGCGCAACGCCGGGCCTCGTGCGTCGGTCGCCTCCTGAAGGGCGCGCTGCTGTGCGGGGCCCTCGTGACGGCGGCGCTCCTCGTATGGGCCTTCGTGAACGTCCCCCCGTCGTCCGCTCCGGTCGTTCGCGACCGCCTGAACGCGCGCGAGGTTGCGATTCTCCGCGAGTCCCAGGCACTGCGCCGAGCCGTCGGCGAAGAGGTGTGGCCCGGCTTCGGACGCGCAGCGATGCCGGTCCAGCTCTACAACGACCGCTTCGGTTTCCTGTTCGGGATGGCCGCGCCTTCAGGCTGGGACGAGGTCCCCGGCGAGCGCATCGACGGGGCGCCCTACTATCGGAGCGCCAGCCCCGAGCGACAGTCCTTCGCCGTGCGCATCGGCGAGAGGTGGGTCGGGAGCCTCTCGGTCAAGGACACGATGGACGCCGGGACGCCGCGCCTGCTGCAGGCGAAGCTCGGCCCGCTCGGCCGCCTCGTCCCCTACCGGCTCTTCGTCATCTCGGCCGACCAGTACCTGACTTTGCTGCTGCACGAGCAGTTCCACGCGTTCCAGGCCGTGTCGAACCCCGACCGTTTCGAGGCTGCCCAGGCCGCCTACGGACCGGCTGCAGACTATCCCTGGGATCGGGACGGCTATCGAGGCGCGTGGCTCGAAGAGGTCGCGCTCCTGCAGTCGGCCGCGGCGGCGCCGGAGCGCGGCACGGCCGAGGACCTCGTGCGCACGTTTCTCCGCAAGCGCGCGCAGCGACGTCGCCGGTTCGACCTCGGCCCGGCCCAGCTCGCGTTCGAGCGCGAGGCCGAGTGGCTGGAAGGGCTCGCCAAGTACGCCGAGCTCCAGAGCTGGAAGCTGGCGGCAGGCTCGGGCCATCGCCCCCTCGAGTCGATGCGGGCCGATCCGCAGTTTCACGGCTATTCCGGCTACGAGGGGCAGTGGCGCACCGAGCGCATGAACATGAAGATCAGCCTGAACTTGCACGGCGACCTGCCCTTCTACTACACCGGCGCCCTGCAGGGCCGCCTGCTCGACGCGCTCCGACCGGGTTGGAAGGAAGGCTTCGTCGAGCGCACGCAGCATCTGGACGAGCTGCTGGGCGAGGTCGTCGCCGGACCGCTCGCGAATCGCCGCTGAGATGGAGGGCGTCGGCCGCGGGAGCGCGGGTGGTCCCGGGCTCAGGCGCCCGCGGAAGACCGGAGGACAGCGTCCCGCACCGCCGCGGTCATGCGCTCCTCGATGGACTTGCGATCCGTGAACAGCGTCCAGGCTTCGCCGTCGTCGGCGGCGGAGGCTGCCGCACCCCGCGCCCCGAGCGCCCGCACCCAGCGCGTGCGCTCGACGGGCGAGGGATGGCTGTCGTAGACGGACGGCACCCGGTTCAGCACCTCGCGGACCCGCCGTGCGACCTCTTCCTCCGGCACCGACTGCGAAGGCTCGTGGGCGTAGAGGTTCGCCACCGGCTGGCGCAGGGCCGCCATCTCCTGGAGCGTGGCGTTCGCCCGGGCGCCGAAGCGCACGCTGCGCTCGATGACGTGCCGCAGCCCCTCCTCGAAGGCGCGGGAGCCGTAGCTGAAGGCGGCCCAGCGGTCGGCCAGCACCTCCTGCAGGCGCGACGCGCCCTGCGAGATGCGGAGGAAGACGCGGTAGAAACCGTTGAGGAACAACCAGGCCGGGTTGTACCAGGCTGCCGAGCCGCTGCGCGCGAGGCCCTCGGCCATGGCCACCAGCGAGCGGCGCACGCCCAGCGCGAAGCCCCCGCCGGCGGTGTCGCGGTTGGAGAAGTGGCCGTACTCGTGAGCGAGCACCGCCTTCAGTGGACCGATCCGGAAGCCGTCGAGCACACCGACGCCGAGGATCAGGCAGCGCTCGGCCCGCCCGCTGAGCTGCCTGCCGAGGCCGCCTCTCTCCATCACGGCGACGTCCGTGCCCGGCGTGAGGTAGACGTTGTCCACGGGGCGCGTGCCGACGCGCCGGGCGACCTCGCCGAGCAGCGCCCGCAGCCGGGGCTCGGCTCGCAGCTCGAGCCGCTCGCCGGGGTCGCCGTCCTTCACCCGGACGAAGACGCTCTTCAGGATCGACCACAGCGTGCCGAGGGTCATCACCACCACGATCAGCAGCAGCTTCACCGGGATGTGGCCGGCGGCGAACACCGCGTAGACGAGGCCGCCGCCGACCGCGAGCACGACGAGGCCCACGATCGGCAGCGACACGTAGTAATAGAGGCACGACGCCCAGAGGACGATGCCGTAGGCACGGCGCAGCACGGAGCTGCTTCCCCTGACCCTGCCGCCCTTCTCGCCGGGCAGCCTCGCGGCCTCGCGCAGGGCGGCCCGCGAGAGCCCCGCCCCGAGCGCGAACAGCACGACGAGCGCTCCCAGCCACAGGCCGCCGCCCCAGCCCAGGATCGGGACGAGCCTCGCCGAGGCCGGTCGCGCCTTGTCGAACGCCCGGGACAAGGCCTCGTAGCGCTCGGCCGGCATGCCGAGCTGGCGTGCCCGGCGCAGCTCCGCCTGTGCGGCGTCGAAGCGCCCCTCGATCGCGGCCAGGAATGCCGCGAACTGATGGCTCGCGTCCTCCTCGGGTGCGATGGACAACAGGCGATCGACACCCTGCTTCAGGGCGGCCGCGTCGTCCGCCTGCAGCGCGACCTGGCAGAGGCCGGCCTGGACGTAGAAGTCGTCCGGCGCCGCTGCGGCCGCGCGCAACGCGAGGCGCCGGGCTTCCTCGAGGTCGGCCCTTGGGGGATCGGCATCGCCCTTGCCGCGCGCGAGCGTGTTGGCCAGCGCGGACAGGTTCTCGGGCGATGCCTCCGTCGCGACCGCCTGGCGCGCGAGCACGACGGCGCGCTCGCGGCGCCCAAGGGCCAGCTGCTCGCCGGCCTCGCGGCGAACGGCGTGGCTGAAGCCTGGCACGAGTGAGGCCACCCGCGCGTAGAGCCGCGCCGCCTTCTCGTGCTCGTCCCGTGCCCGCGCGAGGTTGGCCTCGCTCCAGGCGAGCGCCGCCTGGGGGCTGCGTCGGGTCAGCTCCTCGGTGATCCGTCGGTCGAACGCGTCGAGGCTCGGCAGCCCCGGGGACGGTGAAGGGGTCGCGAGCAGGCCGAGGAGCGCGGCGCCGAGGAGCGCCGCGGAGCGGGGAGCGGGCCCCGAGAGCCGCGCGGTCATGATGCACCTCCCGCCGCCCGGTCGCCTCGGAGGGAGGAGGCGGCCGTCGGCAAACACGCAGCCAGATCGTCGCCCCCACACCTGACCGGTCGCTATGCGCCCCGTCACAGGCCCGGCGGCGAGGGCCTCCGGTGAGCAAGACGCTGCGATGCCCTGGGCGGGACGGCCGTGGCCGAAAAGCCTTGACAACCCTGGCAGGCTGCTCCATACCGTCGGCGGGCGGCGCTCATGATCTGCCCCGCGTGCCAGGCGCCCAACGACGACTCGACGGACACCTGCCTCCACTGCGGGCGAGGGCTGTATGCCTTGACACTGGGGGCCCGGCTTGCCGGCCGCTACGAGATCACCGGTGTGCTGGGCCGCGGCGGCATGGGTGTCGTCTACCTGGCCCACGACCTGGAGCTCGACGAGACCGTCGCGCTGAAGGTCCTGAGGACCGAGATCGCCGGCTCGGAGGAGGCCGCCCGCCGCTTCCGCTCCGAGATCAAGCTGGCCCGGCGGATCCGCCACCGCAACGTGTGCGGCATCCACGAGTACGGGCAGGACGGCCCGCTGCGCTTCATCGTGATGGAGTACGTGGAGGGAAAGACCCTGCGCCAGCTGCTCCGGCAGCGCGGCCGATTCTCCGCGGGGGAGGCCTTCGACGTCGCCATCGAGGTCGCCGAGGGCCTGCAGGCCGTGCACGACGCCGGGATCCTCCACCGCGACCTCAAGGCCACCAACGTGATGCTGGATCCGGCCGGCGCCGTCCGGCTGATGGACTTCGGGATCGCCAAGCAGCTGCAGCAGCAGGAGACCACCGGCATCACGGCCACCGCGCAGATGGTCGGGACACCGGAGTACATGAGCCCGGAGCAGGTCCGCTCGGAGAAGCTGGACGGCCGGTCGGACGTCTACTCTCTCGGCATCCTGGTCTTCGAGCTGTTCACCGGGGAGCTGCCCTTCCACGGCGACACGCCCATGTCGGTGATCCTGGCCCATCTGGAGACCCCGCCCCCCCTCGACGGCGCGCGGGCGACATGGCTGCCGCGCTCCCTGGTGCCGGTCCTGCGCAAGGCCCTGGCCAAGGACCGCCACGAGCGCTATGGCTCTCCACGTGAGCTGGCCGCGGCGCTGCGCTCCG
Organism: uncultured Acidobacteriota bacterium; assembly: GCA_963831755.1. Classification (GTDB taxonomy): domain Bacteria; phylum Acidobacteriota; class Vicinamibacteria; order Fen-336; family Fen-336; genus DATBSL01. Next base: position 567,587 of record CAWHRC010000009.1, on the reverse strand, counting down.
CTCGGGACGCGCTCACCGGGCCGACGCTCGTTCAGCCGAGGCCGGTGTTCGATGGCGCGGCCACTGCGCGCTCACCCGCGCAGACCGTGGCAGATCCGCGCCCGACTCCGGCACCCACGCCTGTCGGCACGCCGACTCCGGCCGTCGCCGCGACGACCCCCTTGGCTCGGCCTGTCGTCGCATCGCGCGAGGAAGCCCGGGCGGCGGCTCAGGGGCGGGGCCACTCGCCCCGACGCCTGCCTGCCGTGCGCTACGTCGTCGGGGCAGGCGCGCTCGCCACCGCGCTGGGACTCGGCGCCGCCTCGATGCTCTCCCTCCGATCGCACGGGGATTCCCCTTCTGCGCCGGCAGGGCCCGCTGTCGCACCAGCCACTGCGGCGCCAGCCCCTGCGGCGCCCGCCACGCCGCTCGCCAGCGGACCTGCGAGCGTGACGCGTGCTCCGACACCTCCCGCGCCGGCACCTTCCACACCGCCGGCTCCCGTCCCATCACCCTTCGTCGAGACGAAGCCGCTACGGAAGGTCCCTTCGCCCCCGAGGGCCCCCGCCATCCCGGCCCCTGCTGCAAGAGCGGACCTTCCCCAGATCGACGTGCCAAACGGAACGCTGAAGCTCCGCGTGGCGCCCTGGGCCGAGGTGTCGCTCGACGGGCGCGCGCTCGGAACTACGCCGCTCAAGCCGTTGTCTCTGGCCCCGGGCGCCTACACCGTCCGGCTGCAGCACCCCAGCTATCGACCTCTGCAGAAGAGAGTCACCGTCCGACCGGGAGAGGTCTTCGTCCTCGACGTCGACCTCGCGCAGGAGGCGTTCCCGGCCCAGGCAAAGGAGCCGTGACCCATGCGTCCGCGTTTCCTCTCCGTCGTGCTCTCCGTCGTGCTCGCATCCCATGGGCATCTGCCGGCCTACGCTCAAGCGGGTGATCCGGATTCGGAGAAAGGCATCCGCCAGGCCCAGGAAGGCGAGTTCGAACAGGCGATCGGCACGCTTCAGGGCGCTCTGCCTCTGCTGCTCGCGCGCAAGGCCCCGGCGCGCGACATCGCCCGCGCCCACCTCTACCTCGGAATCGCCCACCTGGGCCTCGCCGACCCGGTCGCGGCCCGTGCGAGCTTCGTCGAGGCGATCCGCAGCGACCCGACGCTGCAGCCGAGCAGCGAGGAGTACCCGCCGCGAATCGTGCGGGCCTTCGACGAGGCGCGGCGTTCGCTGCCGCTCACGCCCGCCACGGCCGCGGCGCCGACGACGACGACAGCCCCGCCCTCCGCGCCCGCTCCGGCCCAGCCCGGCACACCCGCGGCGACGCCGTCGCGCGCGAATCCCCCGACGGCACAGTCGGCGGCAGCGAAGAAAGGCGGCTCCAAACTGCCGTACGTGCTGCTCGGCCTCGGCGCGGTCGGGGGTGGCGTCGCCCTGGCGGCCGGCGGCGGCGGGGGCGGCTCGAGCACGCCTTCCACGCCCGTCACGACGCCCGTCACCACTCCTCCCTCACCCACGGGAAACGTCAATCTGAGCGCCAGCTTCCCGCCGGTGGGAGGTCTGGTGCAGCTGCCGAGCGACCCTCGCGCGGGCAGCACGCTCCCGGAGATCACCTTCGACGTCGTCTACGGTGCGGACGTGCCCGACGCGATGTTCGAGATCAACCTCTGGCGGGGCCCCGACCTGTGCTTCTCGACGCAGGAGGCCTATGCCACCCGTCTCGACGGCGGCGGCCTCCAGTACAGGGCCGGGACCACCGCGCGCTATCGCGTCGCCTGGTGGACACCGCGGCAGCCCGGCTGCGGCAACTCCTTCGTCACGGACCGCTTCGAGTTCTTCTGGGGCCAGCCCTCGGCCTCGCTCTTCGTGCAGAACCTCTCGCTGGGCTGGAGCTTCGCCCACTGAGGTCTCGAGGCGTCCTCTCGCGCCCCTCGACGACTGGGGCGTTGGCGCGCCGAGCGCCCGGTCCGATAATGAGCGTTCGCGTGGTGCCTCACGATCCGGCCGGTGCGCCGCATCCCCGAGCGTCGTCGCAACGTCGCAGCGTCACCGGTCTGTCGTCCGCGCGAACGCTGACGCGGCCGGCACGTCCGCTCCCGGACCCGACTGCGCAGCTGGTCCAGCCCGGGCAGGTGATCTCGAGCCCGCACACCCGCCTCCAGTACCAGGTCGATCGTCTGCTCGGCAAGGGCGGCTTCGGTCAGGTGTTCCTGGCGCGTCGCATCGGACCTTCGGCCACCGTCCCCTCCGCCGTCTGCATCAAGGTCAGCGAGCACATCGACGGCTGGCTGCGCGAGGCCTACTTCGGCCAGCTCCTGGACGCTCACCCGCGCGCGATCCGGGTCTTCGACACGCTTCCCGCTGATGCAGCCGGGCGGCCGCGTCCTCTACTGCCTCGCGCTCGAGTACGCGCGGCACGGCGACCTGCGCGCGTACCTGCACCGCACCGCCAAGGGCTGGCCGGAGACCATGGCGCGCCGCGAGATCGCGGGCATCCTGGAGGTGCTCGGCAAGCTGCACCGCGGCCAGCTGCTGCACCGCGACCTGACGCCGCTCAACGTCTTCGTCTGCGACCGCCGCAGCCTCAAGCTCGGGGACTTCGGGATCGTCCGCCAGCAGAGCGACCGTCGCGGGATCACCGCGCGCACGCTCAACCCGCTGGCCGCGCCGAGCGACATCCTCGCGGGCGCCGCGCCGAAGTGGCAGGCGCGCGACGACGTCTACCAGGTCGGCCAGCTCCTGGGCATGCTCGTGAAGGGCGACGCGCGGCGCGCGCATCCGCACGGCCGAGATCCGCCGTCTCGCCGTGCAGCGATCACCTGAAGGAGATCGTCTACCGCTGCATCGGCGAGCGACGCAAGCGCTACGAGAGCGCCGACGAGCTGATCGAGGCGCTGCGCAAGCCGCCCGCCTCGCCTGCGCGTCGGGCGTCCTGCGCTCGTTGAAGGGCGTGCACCTCGCCTTCACCGGCATCCTGACCCTGCCCAGGATCGAGGCGGCACGCGCCGCCCGCCGTGCCGGGGCGATCGTGCACGGCGCGCCCTCGGCGCGCACCACGGTCGTCGTCCGCGGCCGGCCCAACCCGCTGCAGGCGGCCGGGCGCGACGCGGGCCTGCAAGCTGATGGAGATCAAGCGGCTGCGCCAGAAGGGGCACAGGATCACGCTGCTGCACGAAGCGCAGTTCTGGCGTCTGGCCAGGCGGCGCTGAGCCGCGCCGGGCATGATCGCTGTCAACGCGATGGGCAGGGCTGCCAGCTGCTCGCGGTTCCCGCTGCTGATGCGGCTTGTCCTACCTCGGCCGCCCCGAGAACCCCGCAGCCGTCCTGAGCGCATCTGCATCCAGCATCTTGCCGTCGAGCATGACGACTCGCGTCTGACGGAGGTCGCCGATACGCGTCGACGGATCGCCCTCCACCAGCGCCAGATCGGCGGTCTTGCCGACCCTGATCGAGCCGGTGTGCTTGTCCTGGCCGACGAGGCGGGCCGGCTCGATCGTCGCCGCAGCCAGCGCTTCGGCGGGCGTGAAGCCCGCCTGCTGGTAGATCTCCAGTTCATGGACGATCTCGATGCCCGAGCCATCGGTGCCGGCGACGATCGGGATCCCGGCCTCGTGCATCTTGGCCAGCAGCGCGACCATCTTCGCCCAGCTGGCGCGGTAATCGGAGCGGGTCAGGTCCTTGGGCACCGCGAAGCCGCCGCTCCTGAAGCCGCGCTCGACGGTCGGCGGCAGCGTGCCCACGAACGGCGAATAGGACGGTGACAGATCGCCATTGTCGGGGACGTAGAGGCTCTCGAACGCCACCATCGTCGGATCGCTGTAGATACGTTTCTTGGCCATGGTCCGGACGATCATTGTCATCGCCGGGCCCTCGAGGTCGACGTCCTTCGCGTAACGCCCTGGCCCTTCGAAGCGCATGATGCCGTTCGACACCGCGATGACGCTGTCGGGCATTGCCTGCATGATGATCCAGTTGATGTGAGTCACCTCGTCATAGCCGTCGTTGATCGCGTCCATCGGCCGGATGCCGGCGGGGATGTGGCCATGGACGTGGAGGCCCAGCTTGTGCGCCTCGGCGATCGAGGCCGGGAGCCAGGCCGGGTTGAAGGTGCCGTAGAACTTGACCCCGGTGAAGCCGTTGGTCTTGGCGCGGTCGACGAGTGCGATGGCTTCGGCCTGGCTCGTCGCGACGTTGGCGACCTGGGCCGTATAGGGCCCCTTGCCGTCGATCAGCGACGACGGATAGACGTGCGGGAACAGCAGCTGGCCGGCCGCGGTGCGGGTCCGCCGGTCGATGGTCAGCTGGTCGTCGTTGCCGGGATCGCGGACCGAGGTGACGCCGAGCGACAGCTCCTGCGGACCAGTGTAATCGTCGCCGACGTGCATGTGGCAGTCCCACATGCCAGGGATCAGCGTCTTGCCGCGGCCGTCGATGACCTGCGCGCCGGCTGGGACCTTGGTCGATCCGGCAGGACCGACTGCAATGATCAGGCCCTTGTCGACCACGACCGTCTGGTCGGCGACGAAGCGCACGGCGTCGGCGTCGAAGATTCGGACGTCGGTGAAGGCGACCGGCGTCGTCGGAACCTTGACCAGCGCCTTGACGAGGCCGGGGGCCTGCGCCGCCATGGCTGCGGCCTGCGCCTTCTGCAGCTTTGCCTGCTCACCAGCGTATGCCGCGGGCAGCCATGCCATGCCGCCAGCGGTCAGTCCGAAGAACTTGCCGTTGGCGTCGGCCCAGATCGGGACAGGCGAGTTGCTGACGCCGGTCACCGCCCACAGATCGACGGTCTGCTTCGCCGCGCCCTCGCCGACCTCGAGACTGGTCAGCTTGGCAGCGTGTGCCTCGCCGCCGGGGAGCAGGGCGAGCGTGCGATCGGGGCTGGCGAGCAGCCGCTCGAACAACCAGGCGTTGATGTCGACCGGGCCACCCATCGGCGCATAAAAGGCCGGTCCGGTATACGGCGCGTTGCCCGCATCGACCGGGCTCTTCCAGCTGGCGGTACCGTCGACGACGCTGAACGTCTCGCCCGCGTCGCCCTGTGGCGTGACACCGCGGATGGTGATCGCGGCGGGCACGCCGTCGTGGCCGGGCCTGCCGCTGTAGTCGACCTCCCAGACCTGGCCGCGCAGGTTCATGCTCTCGCGGCCCATGCGGGTGCCGTCGGCGGCGACCCAGCTCCACGAATCGCCGTGCTTGCCGCCGGTCGATTCGATGATGAAGTGCCGCGCGTCGGCGGGCGGCTTGGCGAGCTCGCCGGCGGGAACCTGCGCCAGAGCCGGCGCCACGATCGCGGCCAGCGCCGCGCCGATCAAGAGATGCGTCTTCGTCATGGAGACCCCCAATGGACCGAGTGCTGTGGCACACCGCCTGCGGTCGAGAGGCTGGCACGGGTGTGGGTGACGAGGGCGATGTCGTGTGTGGAAGGCGCGGTGTCTCGCTCTTTGTAGCACATGGTGAAGGGGTGAGCTAACTCATCGGGGGTTCCTTTCGCGACTTGCCTGAGGCAGGGGGGGCCTCGCCATCTACTCGAAGAACGGCACGTCCTTCACGGCGTACTTTCGCAGCGCGTCCTCGTTGATCTCGACGCCGATGCCGGGCGCGTCCCGCAGCGGGAGGTGCCCGTCCTTCGTGAGCATCGGGCCGTCGAAGCTCACGACCTCCTCGAACATCTTGTCGGTGTGGAAGTAGATCTGCCACTCCAGGATCAGGAAGTTCGGCACCGAGGCGCAGACGTGGGCCGAGGCCATCGCCCCGAGGTAGGACGCGACCATGTGTGGGGCGAAAGGCACGTCGTAGGTGTTCGCGAGGTTCGCGATCCGCTGGCCCTCGCCGAGCCCCCCCGCCTTCTGCAGGTCGGGCATGACGACGTCGCAGGCACCGATCTCGAGCGGGCGGCGGAAGCCGTACGTGAGGTACCAGTTCTCTCCGCCGCAGATGGGGGTGGTGGTCTCCTGCCGGATGCGCGCGTAGGCCTCCGGGAACTCGGCGGGCACGGGTTCCTCGAGCCACATCAGGTTGAAGGGCTCCATCGCCTTGGCGATCTTGTGCCCGGACTGCTCGTCGAAGCGGCCGTGACAGTCGACGCAGATGTCGACGTGGGGGCCGACGGCCGCCCGCACCGCGGCGATCTGGGCCACCATCCGCTCGAGCTCGGCCAGGCCGACGCTCCAGTCGTAGCGATCGAGCTTGCGGGGATCGGAAGCGTCGTCGACGTCGAACTTGACGGCGGTGAAGCCGTACTTCTCGACGTCCTCCTTCGCGCGCCGGCCCATCTCCTCGGGCTCGAGGCGGCTGCCCGCGGTGTCACAGTAAACGCGGATCTTGTCGCGGAACTTCCCGCCCAGCAGCTGGTAGACAGGCAGGCCGAACGCCTTGCCGGCGATGTCCCAGAGCGCCGTCTCGAGCGCCGTCATGACGCAGACGTACATGCCGCCCTGCGCGCCCTTGAAGAGGCCCCCGCGCCGCATCTCCTCCTGGAGCCGGTGCACGTCGAGCGGGTTCTTGCCGATCAGGTGCCGCTCGGCGATGTGCTTCATGACGTAGTAGGAGCCGTAGACCCCGTCCACCGCCTCGGCGCAGCCGACGATGCCCTGGTTCGTGTGGACCTTCACGAACAGGCTGTGCTGGCCGCGGACGAGGCCGCCCCGCACCCCCGTGATGCGCAGCTCCGACGGGCTCGAGGAGCGCGGCGTCCTCTCCAGGGCCGAGGCGAGCCCTTCGAGCGGGACTGACAGCGTGGCCCCGCCGACGGCACCGGCGGCGCCCGCTCTCAGGAACGAACGCCGCGACCTTTCGTCGGCCATCGGTCCCTCCCTACCAGGTCCGCTCCTTCAGCAGCTCCTGGATCTGCGCCCGCGGCACCGGTAGCTTGTCGATGTGGTCGTTGAGCCACTTCGAGAAGTCCTTCTCCATCTCGTCGCTCCAGCGCTGGTCGACCTGGCCCGGCGTGTAGACGCCTTCCTTGATCCTCTGGAAGCCGAACATGTCGCGCAGCTGCACGAGCTCGGCGGTCTTGCAGACGAGCGCGGCGAGCTGCGGCGGAATGCACATCACGCCCTCGCGCTTGGCGAGCACGACGTCGCCGGGCAGGCAGAGCGCGCTGCCGAGTCGCACCGGCCGGTTGATCTCCACCAGCATGTTGTCGTAGTTGTACGACGGGTGCCAGTCGCGGACCCAGGCCTTGAAGCCCTCGATCGTCTCCATCTGGGCGATGTCGCGCACGGAGCCGTCGATCACCACGCCGTTGCCGGAGTTCCTGTAGACCGCGGTGGCCAGGTTGCCGCCGATCGGAGGACCGCCCTCGAAGCTGGAGAACGCGTTCGCCACGTACACGTCGCCCTTCTGCAGCATGTCGATCGGCCAGGAGTTGCGGCCGCCCACGTGACCGTCAGCGTGCCCCTTCACCGTCAGGGCCCGGTCGAGGTCGGGTCGCCTGGGCACGAAGCTGGCGGTCAGCGCGCGGCCGACCATGGTCGCCGTCTCGTCGAGATGGACGTGCCGCCAGCGGCCCTCGTACTGCCACTCGAAGCCCTTGCTGCGCAGCACGGACCAGGCCTCCTCCAGGTTGACGCTCTTCATGCGCTGCAGGGTGGCGTTCGGCACCTTCGGACGACCGTCCGGGAACCTCTCTCCCGCCCACTCGGACGTCAGGGCCACGACCTCCTCGCGGCTGGGCGTGATGCTCTGTGCTGCGGCCGGCGCCGGCGCGACCAGGGCCGCGAGGGCGAAGACGAGCGCGTGCTTCATGGTTGTTCCCCTCTCTCGGACGGACCGATTCTATGACGCGGGCGCCTTCGTCTCGTGGTTGTTCGGCCGCCGCCGTCGAGGCTCGAACGGCTCCGAGCGTGGAGGGGCCGGCTACCGATCGAAGTGCTCGAGGGCCAGCCTGGCCAGCGTGAGCGCGGACGGCGCGTCACCCGCCGTCGTCTCCAGCGAGAAACGTCCGCGTCGCAGGAGGCGCAGCTTGTGTCGGCCGTCCCCGGAGTCGAGGAAGCGCACCGCAGCGTCGCCGAGTCCGGGCACGGGCTCCAGCTTGCTCTCGGTGACCCGGTTGAGCTCGGCGTACTCGTTCGGCGCATAGAGCCAGAGCACGAGCCCCTCGCTGGGAGCGTCGGGCCTGCCGGGCGGCCCGACGATGTAGACGCAGCGGCTGAGCTTGGAGTCCTTGACGATGATCGATCGCTCCGATCGCAGTGTCTTGCCCAGGGCCTTGGCCACGTCGCCACCGGGAACCCGCTCGCACACGTTGATGGAGGACGGATCGGTGACGGCGGGGCCCTCGAGCGGTCCCGCCGATCCGGGCGCCGCGAGAAGCATGCCCAGCCCGGAGAGGGCGACGACGATGACGTCCGTTCGCAGGGCGGGGAGCATGTCCCCGATTCTACCCGTCCGAGCCGACCGGGCGCCGGCCGTCCGTCGGGTCTACTCCGGCCGCTTCAGGGACGCCGCCTCCACGGCGCCCACCGTCACCAGGTTGACCACCTCCTCCACCGTGGCCCCGTACTGCAGCAGGTGGACCGGCAGCCGCGTGCCCATCAACAGGGGTCCGATGGGCACGGCACCCCCGACGCACTGCAGCAGGTGCAGCGCCAGGTTGCCCGACTGCAGGTCGGGGAAGACGAGCACGTTCGCGTCCTGCTCGAGGCTGGAGAAGGGGAAGTACTCGCGCCGCAGTCCGCCGTCGAGCGCCGTCGCGAGCTGCATCTCGCCGTCGATCACGAGGCCCGGGGCCTTGGCCTTGGCGAGCTCGGTGGCCCGCCGGACCTTGCGCGCGAAGGGGTGGTCGACGCTGCCGAAGTTCGAGAACGAGAGCATCGAGACGCGCGGCTCGGTCCCGAGCGCCCTGGCCGTGGCGGCCGTCAAGAGCGCGATCTCCGCGAGGCCCTCGGCGTCGGGCTCCACGTTGACCGCGCAGTCGGCCAGGAAGAGCACCCCTTTCGGGAGCAGGACGAGATAGTGGCTCGAGACCCTTTGCACGCCCGGCCCTGGGCCGATCACCTCCAGGATCGTCCGCAGCGACTCGACGTAGTGGGTCGAGACGCCGGCGATCATCATGTCCGCGTCGCTGAGGTGAAGCATCAGGGTGGCGAAGGTGTCGGTCTGACGCAGGCGCTGCGCGGCGGCGGCGTGCATCACCCCGCGGCGGCGACGCATGCGGAAGTACTCGTCGACGTAGCCCTCGAGGCGCGGGCCGCGCGCCGGGTCGACGATCTGCACCCCGCTCAGCCCGAGGCGAAGCCGCTCGATCGCCTCGCGCACCTCGCTCTCCCGCCCCAGCAGGATCGGGCTCGCGATGCCCTCCTCCATGAGCAGGCTGCACGCGCGCAGGATGGTCTCGTTCGTCCCCTCGGAGAAGACGACCCGCAGCCGGCGCTGCCGTGCGCTGAGGATCATCCCGCGCAGCGTCTCGCGGCCGGTGCCCAGGCGCACGGTCAGGCTCTCCTGGTAGGCCCGGCTCTCCAGCGGCCGGCGGGCGACGCCCTCCTCGATCGCCTGCTGCGCCACGGCCGCCGACTCCCTCACCAGGATCCGGGGATCGATCGGCTTGGGCAGCAGGTACTCCGGGCCGAAGCTGAAGCGCTCCTTCCCGTAGGCCCGCTCCACCTCCTCGACGACGTCCTCGCGCGCCAGCTCGGCCAGGGCCCGGGCTGCCGCCAGCAGCATGCCGGTCGTGATGTGCGTCGCCTGCACGTCGAGCGCACCGCGGAAGATGTAGGGGAAGCTCAGCAGGTCCAGCACGGCGTTCGGGTGGGTGTCGAGGCTGGTCGCCACGATCACGTCCTGGCGGCTCGCCCGCGCCGCGCCGTAGTCGATCTCGGGCTCGGGTGTCGCGAGGGCGAGCACCACGGGGAAGCGGGCCATCGAGCGGACCATCTCCTGGCTCAGGACCGAGCCGGCGGAGGCGCCGAGGAAGACGTCAGCGCCACGCAGACCCTCGGAGAGCTGCCGTGCCGGGTCCTTTCGGGCGAAAGCGCGCTGGTAGTCGTGGAGGTCTTCCCGGTCGGGATGCACGAGGCCCTTGGCGTCGTAGACGAGCAGGTTTTCCGGGAGCACGCCCAGGGACAGGAACAGCCGGGCGCAGCCCGCGCCCACGGTGCCGGCGCCGCAAAGCACGACGCGCACCGCCTCGATGCGCTTGGCCACCAGCTCCAGCGCGTTGAGCAGAGCGGCCGCCGCCACCACCGCCGTGCTGTCGAGGTTCTCGTGGAAGACGGGGATGTTCAGCTGCTCGCGCAGCCGGTCGTAGATCACCAGCCCCTCGGGAGCGCGGATGTCCTTGAGGTTGATGCCGCCGAAGGTCGGCTCCAGTCGCACGACCGTTTCCACGAAACTGTCGGGATCGCGCGCGTCCAGCTCCAGGTCGAACACGTCGATGTCGGCGAGCCGTTTGAACAGGACGGCAATGCCCTCCTGCATCGGCTTGGCGGCGAGCGGCCCCACGGGACCGAGCCCCGGCACGGCCGTGCCGTTGGTCACGACACCCACCAGGTTTCCGCGCGACGTGTAGCGGAAGGCCGCCGCCGGGTTCTCGGCGATCTCGCGCGAGGGGAAGGCGGCCCCGGGCAGATAGGCGAGCGCCATCTCCCGCGGGGTCAGGCAGGGCTTCGACGCCCGCAGCTCGATCTTCCCGGGCCGGCCGCCTCCGTGGTACTCGAGCGACTCTTCGCGTCGGATCATGGCGTCAGTTCTCCTACGGCGGTGAGGGCGGCGACGGGCGCGGCCGCCACGTCCAGGGGACGGCGCTCCACGGTGTCCCGCAGCAGCGACAGGAAGGTCGCCACCGGGCGGGCCTGAAGGACGAAGAGCGAGGATCCCTCGATGCCGAACTCGATGTCGAGGGGGTAGCCGTACGCGGTCTCGAGACAGGCCGCCACTCGGACGAGCTCGGCGAGCTCGACGTACTCGAGGGCGGGCCGCAGCCTCTGGTGATAGAGGCACTCCACGCGAGAGGTGCCGAAGCCCGCCCGCCGGTCGAACATCACCTGCTCGCGCTTGTCCGCGGTGAGGTAGCGGAACCTCAGCGGTCCCCGTGCCAGGTCGCCTTCCTTCGCGACCACCACGTGGTCGGCCGCGACCGTGCCCGAGACGATTCCCTCGCCCAGGCCGAGGCCGACGTTGATCACCATCTCACGCGGCTCGCCCTCGGCGACGTTGACGGTCTGCAGCACTCCGGAGACGCGGGACCAGACGATGCGCTGGAAGACGACGCCGCCGCCGGTGCGTTCCGACCCCGTACCGAGCAGCGCGCGATTGTGGATGGCGCGCTCCGTCCAGAGGCCGCTCCAGGCGCGCTTGAGCTGCTCGAGCAGGCGCACCTCGCCGCGGACGAAGAGGAAGGTCTCGAATTCGCCCGCCCGCGCCGCGATCTCGGCGTCCTCCTCGCGGGCCGAAGAGCGGATGGCGACGAACGGCCCTTCCGCCTCGCTGCCGGCTCCGTCCGCGTCGAGCCGGCGGTAGGCTGCCGCCAGCTCCCGCGTCAGCTCGTCCGGAAGGCGCGCCCGGTCCCAGAGGCCGCGGATCAAGTCGGACTTGCGTGCATTGTCGAGGTCGGGGCGAGCGAGGATCGCGGCAACGGCCTCGCGCAGGCAGCGCGCCTCGGGCGCGACGAGCTCGGCGCCGGCGCGGGCGAACGGCGCGTCGAGCACCTCTTCGAACGCCCGGTCCGTGACGACGAACCAGGGCGGGACGCGGCCGTCGCCGAGTCGCACCACCTCTGCGAGGTTCGCCGCCTTCCAGCCGATCAGGGGGTGGAGCGCGAAGCTGCCTTCTTCGGCTGTCACGATCCGGCGATCGCGAAACGCGTGGCGGAGGGACTCGTCCTGCTCCGCGAGACGCGTGCCGGCGCGTCGCACGCGGGCGTCCCCGGGAATGCCGAGGACGAGGTCGAGCCGCTCGATCTGGCGAAGCAGGTGGCGCCGCCGCGGACTCCGGGCGGGCAAGGCCCGAAGCTCCCGCAGCCGCGCGTCGTGCAGCTCCCTGAGTCGGCTGACGGCGCGCCGGTCGACGTCGGCGGTGGCGTCCCTGCCGGCCAGTGCAAGCGGCCCGACGCCACAAGCGCTGAGCGAGGACGTGGCCTCCTCCACGGTCTGCCCGAGGTCGTGTGTCGAGAGCCGCCGGGCCAGGACCTCGTAAGGGGTGGCCGCTGCGGGGAGCTGCCGGCGGGCTTCGTCCACGGCAGCGGCGTGTCTCTCGTGCAGCTCGCGGACCAGCTCGACCAGGTAGCCGCGAGCGAGCTCTCCAACTGCCGGATTCCGGAGCAGGAGGGAGAGCAGCTCCGCCCTGTCGCCGTGGCTCGTGGCCTCGTCTGCGAGGGATTCGCTCGCGAGCAGCTCGTGCGCCGCGTGGCGCGCGAGGACGGGGTCGCCGAGCCGGACCAGGATCTTCCGCACGAGGTGGACTGCCCGCGCGCGGTGCCCGCGGAGGGTCAGCAGCTCCGACGCATCGGTGGTGTGCGCCAGGCGCCGCTCCACCTCGCCGAGCCGCCACAGCTCGTCGTGCAGGGCCAGCGCGTCGCGCTCCTGCCCCAGCACTTGCAGGGTCCCGGCGCCGGCGTCGAGCACCACCAGGTCACCTTCCCGGAGCCGGTGCTCGCGCTCGTGCCGGTCGCGGAAGGCCACCACCTCGCAACCCTCCGCCTCGCGCCGCTGCTCGAGATACTCGGGCGTGCGGTAGAGCAGGCTGGACGAGCCGTCGGCCTCCTGAAGCCACTGGCCGGAGACGATCAGGGCGGGCTTCCCGAACTGCGTGGCGATCAGCCCCGCATGGCTCAGGATCCCGCCGCCCGTGGAGACGATGCCCCGCGCGTGGTACAGGAACGTGTTGTCCTCGGGGCGCACCGAGGGGGCGACGAGCACGGCCGTGTCGAAGTCCTCGGGCACGCGGCCCTCGGTCCCGAACAGCACGCGGCCGACGGCCCGGCCGGGCGAAGCCCTGAAGCCCTTCAGGATCCGCTCGCCGGGCAGAGGCTGGTGGCCCTCGACGGCCGACGGCCGACGGAACCAGGCGAGGAGCTCCGGGACCTCCTCCGGCGCTGCTTCGCCCGGCTGCGTTCCGGGAAGGAGGTAGTTGTTGCGGCGGAGCAGCGCCAGCAGCTCGGCGGGGTCGGTGCTCCACGTGGCCTTCCAGGGCGCGAGGACGTGCTCCCGCCCGCGACCGAGGACGTCGCCGCGCGCGAAGAACGCGAGCCGGATGATCCCGCCCGCGTCCCGCAGCACGTAGAGGCCGAGGCTCTCGCCAGCCAGGGGCAGCCGTGCTCGCTGCAGCTCGTGGCCGTTGACGCGTCCCGTGGCATGGAAGCGCAGCGTGCGCTCGAGCGGCGCGACGAGACGGGCGACGCAGGCGGCGTGCGCGACGTCGCCCGAGTGGAGCAGGCCCGCGAACACTTCCGCCTCGTGTCGCCTTTCGAATTGCCGCCGCGGGCGTGCGCGCAGGCCGTCCGCGGTTTCGGCGAGCCGCCCACACGCGACCGCTTCCCTGAGAGGGCGCAGCAGCTGCCGCTCCAGACGCAGCTGACCGACGAGAGGGCTCCCCTCCACCGCGACGAGCGGCGCCAGCTCCAGTTCCAGCTCGCCCGGCAGGGCTTGGAGCCTCTTCAGGAGCCCCGCAGGCCACGGGACGCGGAAGCGGTCCTGGTAGGGCGGCTCGCCCGACCACGATACTTCGTGCTCGCCGGTCGGGCCCTGCTCGCGACCGAGCAGGACGCCCTGGTTGTCGCGGGTGAGGAGCTGACGCAGCGGAAGCACGCCCCACTCCGCGAACGACTCGGACCACGCCTCGGCGACCAGTCGCCGGGCACGGGCGTCGAGGGCCAGGGAGCCGATGGCCCAGTCGACGTCCATGAGGTACGGGACGAAGCCGGCCAGCAGCTCGGCCTTCTCGCAGACGTCGCCGAGGTCGAGCGCCCGCTCCTTGTCGTAGCGGGCGTGGACCCGCGTGCCCTCGATCTGCACGTAGAACTCGAGGCGGCGGAAGAAGAGGCGCAGCGCATCCAGAGTGGGGTTGGGGTGCGCCGACTGCTCGTAGACGCTGACGCCGTAGTACTCAAGGTCGATCATGCCCCCGAGCAGCGGGGGAGAGTAGTCGATGCGCAGGAAGGCCGGGTGGTTGCGGAACGCGAGAAAGTAGTGGACCTCGTTCCCGTAGCAGAAGATCTGCGTGCTCGGGAAGTCCTCCTGGCCGAGCAGGAGCTGGCGCGCGTAGCCGTCGACGATCAGCGCGACGGCGTGAGGGACGAGCAGGCCCGTCTCGGCCTCGAAGTCGACGTACGCGATCTTCCGGATGCAGCACAGCACCCGCGTCCCGGACGCCAGCACGAGGTCGACGGTTCGGTTGGTGCCGCCTCCCGTCTCGACCAGCCGGAAGCCCAGCCGCAGTCCGCGCTGGTGCAGGTAACGCTTGAGGCCGTGGAGGGTCCGGACCTCCCCGAGGGTTCGCGGATCCTCGAAGCTCTGCACGAGCCGCGTCAGCTCGGCCGAGAGCTGGACGGAGGCGCCTTCTCTTTCCAGCTCGGCCACGACCTTTGCCCGCAGCTCGCGGTACAGGCCGGGCAGGATCGCGCACTCCTCGGCGTGTGAGGCGAAGATCGCGACGAAGTCCTCGACGATGCGGTCCATCCGTTCGAGAAGGCGCTCGACCTTCTCGCGCGTGAGCGGGGAGACGTCGAGGATCTCGGCGAGCGCCTCCGCGTGGGCCAGGTTGTACGCCCGGAACCGGGCGACCACGTGGTTGCCTCTCGCCTCCTCGCCGCCTGCCGGCAGGCCGCCGTGAGCCACCACCAGCCACAGCCCGCCCGTTCGCCGTGCCCCCTCGCCGGACTCGAGCAGCGGCGCTTCCGCCGGGGTGACCATGAGCGGCAACGAGCCGCCGAAGCTCACCCCCACGCGTGGCGACGGCTCGAGGCCCAGGTTCACCCGTGCCCAGCCGAGCTCGGCGATCAGCTCGCGCAGCAGGTCGTCGCCGCAGGCCGCCGCCGCCCGCTTGAGCGAGGGCAGGGCGGGCGGTGGACGTTCCGGATCGGGCTGGAGGTGGAGCAGGTCGCTGTACGTCGCGCGCGTGTAGCGCAGGTAGGGGTCGAGGAACGCATGGGCCTCCGGGCCCAGCAGCTTCTCGGCCATGGCCGCGGGCACCGGCTGACCGTCCAGGTCGAGAAGGCGTGCGGCGAGTCCGCGGACGCGAGTGCCGTCCGGCTCGAGGTAGAGGGCGAGCACGGGGTCGGAAGCCTCCGTCCGTGGCCGGCGCAGGAGCCGGGCGATCGCAGCGAGGGCCTCCGCCTCGCCCAGAGGGGAGCCGGGATGCTCGACCTCGTCGGCCAGGAGCTGGACGGCGCGGCGATCGACGGTCAGGGATCCAGCCTCGGCCAGGCGCCCCGCGGTCTCGAGCGCCCTCCGTGCCAACGTGCCGTCTCGGCTGCGGAGCAGCGCCTCGACGAGCGGCCACGGGTCGTCGCTGCCGCAGGCCTGCTCTTCCAGGAGACCGAAGAGGGGCACGGCGATCGGGCCCGTCCGCTGGCGCAGCAGTGGCGCGAGCCGTCCCAGCCGCTCGAAGTCCTGCTGCGTCGGGGGGAGGGTGAGCCGCTCGCGAAGGCGCGCGCAATCGGCCTCCACGCGCTCGGGCCGACCCAGCGGGACCTCGAACTCGGCCGCGATGGAATCGAGCAGGGCCGCGAGAGGATCCGACTCACCCACCGCGCACCGCCTTCCCGGGCTCGGGTCGCCTCCCCCGGGGCGACGCGCCCGGCTACCGCCGCTGCGTCCGGAACACCCCGCCACTCCTTCTAGACGATGCCGGGCGAGATGACAAGCCTCGAGTCGCGGGCGCGGGCGGCGCGGGTCGCCGGTGCGCGCACCGATGCCGTGACGTTGACCGTTGGGGGGGCGAGCGAGCGCAACCGCTCCGCGCGCAGGACCTCGGCCCCGGCGAGCTGTTCGGGCACGCGCAGCTGCAGCACGACGTCCGGAGGCGCTGCCGCGATCGCGGCACGGATCTCCCTTTCCAGGTCGTGAGCGGCGACGGCGCTCCTTACCTCGTGCACGCGCATCGGGCGCGCGGGCAGGGGCCGGAACTCGCAGGCGTCGAGCCGTCCGCCCCGCCCTCCCGGTCCCACCGTGGCGATCACGAAGCCCTTCGTCTCGTCCCGCTCGGCGAAGGAGGTCCGCTCCACCGAGCCCGCGTAGACGACCGGCGCGGGCAGCGGGCGCCCGCGAAGATCGCGCCGCAGGACCTGGTGCCTGTGCACGTGGCCGCAGAGCACGACGGCCACGTCGCCCGGCAGGTCGCTCGCCCGCACGACGTCCTCGCCGTCCCGGAACGTGAAGCCCGGCGGCGGTCCGCAGCTGGCGCCTTCCACGCAGTGGTGGACGCACAGCACGCGCGCGTCGGCATCGACGCCTCGATGGCCCGTGGCGGCAAGCCGACCCGAGAACGCCTCCCGCACGGCGTGCGTGTAGGGGAAGCCGGCGAACGCCACCCGCATCCCGTTGCGCTCGACGACGGCCGTGGAAGGGCTGCGGAAGACGTGGAGGTTTTCGTGCATCGCTAGCAGCGGGCAGGGGATCACGGAGCGCTCGTGGTTGCCGGGCACCAGCAGGACGGGCACGCCCGCTTCGGCAACCCGCAGGAGCGGCTGCAGCGCGCGCTGGACGAGCGAGGCTGGCACCCGGCTCCGGAAGAGCAGGTCGCCGCCGTGGACGACGACGTCCGCCTCGCCCCGCCGCGCAGGCTCCAGGGCCCGCTCGAAGCAGGCGAAGAAGTCGTCCCCGCGACGACGACGTTCGATGCGCGGCCGGGTCGGCTGGTCGAAGCCGAGGTGGGTGTCCGAGACGAACAGCACGCGCAGCGAGAGACGGGCGTTCACCGGCTCACACCCAGCGCAGGACCGTCTGCAGGCGGCGGCGCGACAAACACGTCCCGGGTCCCAGCCGCAGCTCGACGGCCGCGGCCTCCTTCACGAGGGTTCGCAGCTCCGTGGTGAGAACGCGCAGCCGATCGAAGCTGGCGACGTCGAAGGCCGCGCGTCGCTCGGCGGCCGAGCGCGCGTGGCCCGGAGGAACCGGCGGGCTCTCGCCGGGCTCGGGGTCCGCCCGGGCGGCCACGGCTCCGCGCTCGATCACGAGCAGCCGGAGCGAGCGGGTCCCCGGCTCGCTCCACGCGAGCGAGCACTCGCTGAGGTGGACGAGCCAGCGCGCGCGGCGCACAGCGTGAGAGGCGCGGACGAGCGTCTCCTCCAGTGCCTGCCTCACGCGCTCCGCGTTCCAGTCCGACCGGCGAGGCGCCTCCGGGCGCGCCTCGTTCGAGTTCGCGCGGTCCGGCTCGAGAGCAGTCGCGGCCGCCACACGTCGCTGCGCCCACAGCCGTGCGCCGACCCGGAGAAGGTCGCGCGTGCTGACCAGCGGGCCGTGCCGGCGTGCGAGCTGTGCGAGCCCCGCGGCGAAGCACTCCGGCCCCGGCACCCAGGCGGGCTCGACACCGATGGCGGCCGCGCGCACGGCGAGCGTGGCAGGCGGCGTCTCGCTCCCGGCAAGCGCAGCGCGCAACGCCGAGAACGCCTCGACGGGCGCCGCCGAGGCGAGCGGACCAATGGGGTGCTCCCGGTCCGGCCGCGCTTGCGGTTGGCCAAGGTCCTCCGTCGCGAAGCAGACGCTGCGCCCGGCCGTCACCAGGGCCACGTTGAAGGGCGGGGCCAGGCGCTTGATCTCGTCTGCCTCGAGCAGGGCTGCTTCGAGCGAGGTCTCGGTCTCGGTGCAGGACACGTCGCGGGCCTGCGTGAGCATGTCGAGCGCGCGCTCGGCCGTGCAGGCGTGGAAATGGCCGCTCACCCGCTGGCGCAGCGAGCCGGCCTTGCCGACGTAGAGCACGGCGCCGCCCGCGCGCAGCAGGCGGTAGACGCCCGGACGGTCCGGCAGCTCCAGGCGGCGCTCGCGCGCGAGCGGGAAGCGGCGCGGGCAGCGGCGGACCGGCCGCGCCAGCCACTCGCGCAGGTCGCCGAGGCCCCCCACAGCCTCGCGCGTCGCGAGCAGCGCCACGAGCTGACGCCACACGAATGCAGTGGCGACCACGTGGTCGGCGCTGCGCCGCAGAGGCGGCACGGCGGCGCCGAAGTAGCCCGCCAGCGAGCGCAGCGTCCGGCGGGGCAGCTCGGGGAGCAGACGCCGGGCGATGGCGTGCGTGCAGACGAGCTCGAATGGGAACGCCCCCGACCCGTGCCGCTCGTGCAGCGCGCGAAGGAACGGCTCTTCGAAGCGGGCGAAGTGGATGACGAGGGGCACGGGGCCGCGGGCCGGCGCCACCCGGGCGGCCGCGCGGAGCAGGTCGTCCCAGACGCAGGCCGGGGCCGTTCCACGCACCCACTGTGCCGTGCGCAGCCCGGTGAGGCGCGCCACGGCGGCGGGCACCACGGCACCCGGCGGCGCGGCCACGACGTGTGCGGTCACACGCGCGACGGGGAGATCCAGCGCCTCGCCGGCCGAGGCCTCCGCCCAGCCGATCTCGAGCAGCGCTCCGCGCTCGGGGTTGGCGGCGGTGGCCTGTGCGTCGAGGAGCAGCACGGGCAGCTCCGCCAGCGGCCTCACGCGCCGTCTCCCGGCCGATGCACCCGGGCAGTATCCGGGGGATCCCGGTCAGCGGGGGTCCGCCCCCTTCAGCGGCCTCCTGCCGCGCAGGCGAAGCTCGTCGCAGCCTTGGGATCGCCCTGGCCCTTGTACGCCGCGACCTGCGGGTAGGGGCAGAGCGGCCGGGTCGCCTGCACGCCCTTTGCCGGGTCGTCGTCGAAGTACCGGGTGGTGACGATCGAGGACGGGGCCTTGCCCCTTTCCACCCACTGCTCGAGCGTGGCGAAGACGTTTCCCGGCTGCGACGGGCCGAACTGCCCGAACGCGCTCGGGCCGGGCCCGCCGCCGCAGTGCTGCATCCCGGGCACCAGATACAGCCGCACGAACGCGTCCGCCTGCTCCCGTCCCTGCGCGGCCACGACGCTGTCGTAGTAGTGGACCGTGTTGAGAGCGGAGATCGCCGGGTCGTTCCAGCCGTGGTAGAGGACGAGCTTCCCGCCGCGCGCCGCGAACGGCGCGAGGTTCGCGTCCGTCGCGTCGAGCTTCTGCGCGGTCTTCTCCTCGGCCGCCCTCAGGGCCTGCTCCACGCTCGCGCTCCGGTAGTCCCAGTCCGCCTTCTCGTAGACCATGTTGGCGAAGTAGCCGATCGCGAAGGCGAACAGCAGGCTCTTGCCAGGCGCCGGGCCGGTGATCCACAGCCCCCAGCCGTCGCCGCCTTCCTCCGCTCCGGGCAGGTATCCCGGGAAGATCTCCTTCCCGCGCGCATCGCGGGGCCCCGCGTAGAGCTTCGCGAGGGCGGTCGCCTGCGGCGCCGTCAGGCAGGCGTTCGAGTCGCCGTCCTTGCACAGCAGCGTGGCCGGATCGAAGCGACACCGGCTCGGGTCGCCGACGACGCCGTCGGCCAGCCCGTCTTGAGCGTCGCAGGCGGCATTCACGGCCCTTGCGATCGCCGGGAGCTTGCCGGACGGGATGTAGCTCGCCGGGTCGAGGGTCGTCGCCTGGGCATCCGCGAGCGCCTTCGTGAGCAGGTGCGTCCAGGCATTGGCCGGCGCGCCCGCGAGGATGCCGTCGTAGTCGCCGGGGAAGCGCTGAGCTTCCATCAGTGCCTGCCGCCCCCCGTTCGAGCAGCTGCCGAAGTAGGAGTGCCGCGGGCTCTCGCCGCAGAACGCCCGGATCGCCGCCTTGGCGGCCTGCGTCATGGCGTGGATTCCGCGGTACCCGAAGTCGGTCACCTTCTCGGGATGGCCGAGGGCCCAGCTCGCGTCCGTCCCGCTTCCGGAGTGGCCGGTGTTCGTGCCCGCGGTCGCGTATCCCTGGGACATGGCCACGCCCAACGCGTGGAAGTCGATCTCGCCGGCGAATCCGCCGTTGCCCTGGCCCCGGAACCTGCCGTTCCAGCCGCCCGCCGGCATCCACACCTCGACGGCGACGTCCGAGTCCTCGCTCGGCGTCGCCTTCACCACGACGCGGCAGAAAGCCGGCAGCGTCTTGTAGAAGGAGGGATCCCCGGTCAGCCAGGGATTCATTCCTGCCGGCGGGTTGAAGCCTCCCGCAGGAATCGCCTCAGCCGTCACGACCCTCGCCGAAGAGAGCTCGAGCTGCGCGATCCGCTTGCACGGGTCGCTCGCTGCCGGCCGTGGCTGGCCGTGAGCGTCGCCTGCGAGAAGACCCGCTGCCAGCACTGCAACGAGCACCTTGCCCATGGCGAGCTCCCCCTTGGCCGGGAGCGATGCGATCTGCCCGCTCCGCGACGGACGTTAGATCACGCTCGACGCGCGCGCAAGAAGGGCGGCCGCTGCGGTGCGGGCGGCCGAGTGATACAAAGAGGGTTCCGTGCACAACGCGGTACCGGAGGTCACGATGACTCGCCTGCTCCTGCTCGTCGCGCTCGGCCTGCTCTTCCTGCTGCCGGGGATCGCGATGACCGGCCAATCCCCGGTCGACACGGCGCCCCCGTCCTACAAGGACGCTCGTCTCCCCGCCGAACGGCGTGCCGAGGACCTGCTGGCACGCATGACCGCCGAGGAGAAGGCGCGGATGCTGGCCGGCTCGGGCTGGATGGAGAGCACGCCCAACGAGCGCCTCGGCATTCCGGCCATCAAGATGGCGGACGGTCCGATGGGCGTCCGCAACTGGGCCGGCTCGTCTGCCATCACGAGCGCAGCGTCCACTGCGCCGGTCTACGCCACGGCCTTTCCCGCGGGCGTCGCGATGGCGTCGACCTGGGATGTCGAGCTCGTCCAGGCCGAGGGCCGGGCGATCGCGCAGCAGGTGAAGGCCCTGGGGCGGGACATGATCCTGGCGCCCACGGTGAACATCGCCCGCACGCCGCTCTGGGGACGGGACTTCGAGGGCTACGGAGAAGATCCCTACCTGGCCGCACGGATGGGCGTCGCCTACGTCCGCGGTGTCCAGGGCGAGCGCGTGATTCCCTCGGTCAAGCACTTCGCGGCCAACAACCAGGAGTTCGAGCGCCACCGCATCGACGAGAAGATCGACCCGCGGGCGCTCCACGAGATCTACTTCCCGGCCTTCAAGGCGGCCGTGGAAGAGGCCGGCGCCTGGGCCGTGATGAACGCCTACAACAAGGTGAACGGCCGCTGGTGCGCCGAGAACCCGTTCCTGCTCACGGAGACGCTCCGGAAGCGCTGGGGCTTCAAGGGCTTCGTGATCTCCGACTGGGGCAGCACCTACAGCACCGCCGGCACCGTCAACGCCGGGATGGACCTGGAGATGCCGGGCGGCGAGAGGATGCGCAGCTGGCTCGCCCGGCCGGAGACGCAGAAGGCGGGCAACGGCGGCGGCTGGCTCGCCGAGGACAAGGTGCGTGCCGCCGTCGCCTCGGGCGAGGTGGAGCAGAGCACGGTGGACGAAGACGTCCGCCGCATCCTGCGCGTCATGTTCGAGGCCGGGCTGTTCGACCAACCGCACGTCGCCGGGGGCGAAGTGGAGACGTCGGAGCACCGCGCGCTGGCCCGGCGTGCGGCGACCGAGGGCATGGTCCTGCTGAAGAACGAAGGATCGCTGCTGCCGCTCGACCCGGCGAAGCTCCGCTCGCTCGCGGTGATCGGGCCCTGTGCCGCGGTCGCGCGCACTGGCGGCGGCGGCAGCTCCCTGGTGCGCCCGAAGGACGCCGTCGCCCCGCTCGCCGGCATCCGGGAGGCCGCGGGCGGCCGGGTCGAGGTGGGCTACGCGCTGGGTGTCGCAATGCCTGGTGAAGACGCAGGTGTGGACGCCCGCAAGACGCTCGACGAAGCCGTGGCGCTGGCGGCCCGCTCCGACGTGGCGGTGGTGCTGGTGGGCTACTCGTCCCGGCTGGAGTCGGAGGGCTTCGACCGTGCGTCGATGGACCTGCCCGCCGGCCAGGACGGCCTGATCGAGGCCGTGGCGGCCGCGAACAAGCACACCGTGGTGGTCGTCGCGGCCGGGGCGCCGATCGGCATGACGCGCTGGCTCGCGCACGTTCCCGCCGTCCTCTACGGCTGGTACGGCGGACAGGAGGTCGCTCACGCCGTCGGTGACCTGCTCTTCGGCCTCGCCACGCCCGCGGGCAAGCTGCCCGTCAGCTTCCCCCGCCGGATCGAGGACTCGACGGCCTTCGGCCACTACCCCGGCGCGGACCTGCACGTCGAGTACGGCGAGGGCATCTTCGTCGGCTATCGCGGGTTCGACAGCCGGAACCTCGAGCCGCTGTTCCCCTTCGGGCACGGGCTCTCCTACACCACGTTCGAGTACGGCGGCCTCACGATCTCGCCGCCAGCCGTCAAGCGAGGCGGCAAGCTCGACGTCAACGTCCAGGTCCGCAACAGCGGCAGCCGCGCCGGCGCCGAGGTGGTGCAGCTCTACGTGCACGACGTGCAGTCGAGCCTGCCCCGTCCGCCGAAGGAGCTGAAGGGATTCGCGCGCGTGATGCTCCAGCCCGGCGAGGCGCGGACGATCCACTTCTCCCTGGACGAGTCCGCGCTCGCCTTCTTCGATCCCGGCAAGGGAGACTGGCTGGCGGAGAAGGGCGCCTTCGAGCTGCTGGTCGGCGCCTCCTCGCGCGACATCCGCCTCAGGGGCGGGTTCGATCTCGTCGACTGACCTCGACCTTATCGGTGAAAGGAGCTGAGGAAATGCACTTCCGAGGAACACGACCGGCGCTCGGCGCCGCGATCCTGCTGGGGGCCCTGGCCCTCGCCGTCCCTGCCGTGGCGCAGGTGCCCGCGCAGGCGCCCGCCCAGCGGCCGCGGTTCGCGCCGCCGCAGGGCCCGCGCGTCGTCTCGCCCGAGGTGGCGGCCGACGGCCGCGTCAGCTTCCGCATCCTGGCGCCCAAGGCGGAGTCGGTGCGGCTGAGCGGCACCGACATCCCCGACCACGCCGAGGGAAAGCCGCTCGCCAAGGGGGCCGAGGGAGTCTGGGAGGGCACGCTGGGGCCGATCGAGCCCGGGGCCTACCGCTACAACTTCAACGTGGACGGCGTTTCGGTGATCGACCCCCGCAATCCCTCGACCAGCGAGTCGAACGAGAACACCTGGAGCCTCGTCTACGTGCCCGGCTCGGACGTCATGGACACGAAGGACGTGCCTCACGGTGCGGTCGCCGCGGTCACCTACTATTCCAAGTCCCTGAAGCGCTTCCGTCGCATGCACGTCTACACGCCCCCGGGCTACGAGAACGGCAGCGGGCGCTTTCCTGTCCTCTACCTCCTTCACGGCGCGTTCGACTGCGACGACTCCTGGACCTCCGTCGGCCGGGCGGGCTTCATCCTCGACAACCTGATCGCGGCCGGGAAGGCCAAGCCGATGGTGGTCGTCATGCCCGCCGGCCACACCGGCCCGTTCGTGTTCGGCGCTCCGCGACCGCCGGTGGACGACTTCGTGGCCGACTTCAACGGCGACGTGATGCCCTACGTCGAGTCGCACTACCGCGTGCTGCGCGGACCGCGCCCACCGCGCGATGGCGGGGCTCTCGATGGGCGGCGGGCAGACGCTGGCGATCGGCATCGCCCGCCTCGAGCAGTTCGCCTACCTCGGCGTCTTCAGCTCGGGTGTCTTCGGGATCACCGGCACCGGCCCGGGCAGCGGCGGCCCGGGCCCGAGCTTCGAGGAGCAGCACCGCGCGGTGCTGGACGACGCGGAGAAGAAGAAGGGCCTGAAGCTCTTCTGGTTCGCGACGGGCAAGGACGACTTCCTGATCGCGACGTCGCGGGCGACGGTCGAGATGCTCAAGAAGCACGGCTTCGACGTCGCCTACCAGGAGAGCCCGGGCGGCCACACCTGGGTCAACTGGCGCAACTACCTCTCCGAGTTCGCGCCGCTCTTGTTCCGCTGACGGCCGGCCTGCCTCAGCGGGCGCCCGCGACGAGCTCGACCTTCCGGCGCTCCTCGGCCTCGCTCGGGTCGAGCGGTCGCTGCGAGGCGATCTCGCTCCACAGGGCGGCGCTCTTCGCGTACCAGTCGTGTCGCGAGCGGCGCGCGTCCCGTTCGCGCACGCCGCCTGCCGAGCGCGCGCTCGCCAGGTCCGCGTCGCCGAGGTCCGCGTAGAGCTCGGCGAGCAGGCTCAGCGAGCTGGGACGCACGTCCTTTCCCTCGAGCAACGGCCGGGCGGCCTCGTAGGACCGCAAGGCCGCCGGGACGTCGTTACGGGCCGCTGCGAGCTCGCCCAGCTCCAGGCGCGCGATGCCCAGCAGCCGGTGATCCTCGGAGGAGGTCGGGTTGGCGGCCAGGCGGCCCTCGAGCAGCTGCGTGGCGCTCGTCAGCGCGTCGGCCGCCTCGCGACGCCTGCCCTGCCGCTTGAGGTTCTGGCCCAGGACCAGCTCAGCGTAGCCGAGGTCGCCGCGCGTCTGCGCGTTGGACGGGTCGGCCACCACGGCGGGCTTCAGGTGGGCGATCGCCCGCGTCGCGAACGTCTCGCCCTCGCGCGGCGAGGCGTCCTCGAGGCCCTCGGCGATTCGAAGCGCCGCCAGGGCGGCGAGTCGAGGCGCGTCGGCCCGCGCCGAGCGGTCTGCGGCGAGGTCGTCCAGGGCCGATGCGGCCTTCCGGTACCAGGCGAGCGCCTGCTCGGCGGTCGGCTGGGTATCGCCGAGCTTCATGTAGCTGATGGCCCGACCCCGCCGTGCCGCCGGGTCCTTCGGCTCGCCGGCCAGGATCGAGTCGTAGAGGCGGAGTGCGCGGGCGAACTCCGCGGCGGCGCTCGTGAGATGGCCCTGACGCAGCTCGACCTGCCCGAGCAGGTACTGGCAGTCGGCCGTGCTCTGCCGGAACTTCGGGTTCCCCGGGTCGGCGGCCAACGCCGCGGCGTAGAGCCGAATCGCCTCCTCGAAGTGCGAGCGCGCCTCTCTGGCCTCGCCCCTCGCCCAGAGCTGCCATCCGACGGCCCTGTGCGCGGCCGCGAGCCCGCTGCGATTCCCGGCGCTCGGGTCGCCGGCGGCCAGCCGCTCGTAGATCTCCAGCGCGTGGCCGTAGCTGTCGAGCGCCCCCGCCGCATCGCCGAGGTTCGGCCGCGAAGGATCTCCCTGCACGTCGCCGACGCGGAGGTAGGCGTCTGCCAGCTCGGCCAGCAGCGCGCGGTCGCCGGGCTGCTGGCGCAGGAGGCCGTCGAGGTACTCGATCGCCTTCGCCACGACCAGCTTGCGCGCCGCCGTCGAGCCCGGGACCGGCTCGAGCGCCTCGTTGAAGTCGAAGATGACCGCGTGGGCGAGCCGGCGAACCATGTCGAAGCGCTGCTCGGCGGAGGCGCGCTCGCGTCGGGCGATCCGCGCCTGGTGCAGCGAGACGCCGGCTCCCGCCAGCGTCGCGATCGCGGCAGCGGCCACGACGGCGGCCGCCAGGCGGCGCCGGCGCAGGAACTTGCCCGCCCGATAGCTCCACGAATCCGGGGCCGCGCGCACCGGCAGCCCGGCCAGGTGGCGCTCGATGTCCGCGGCCAGCTGCTCGACGGAAGCGTAGCGGCGCTCCGGCTCCTTGCGCAGCGCCTTGAGCACGATCAGGTCGAGGTCGCCGCGCAGCTCGCGGCCCAGGCGGCGCGCCGCGGCACGGGCGTCCTCGGCGCCCGCGAGGGCCGGTGCGTCCCGGACGGCGTCGCTCGGCCGCACCGGCTGCTCCTCGCAGATCGCGCGCACGATCTCGGCCTCGCTGGTCGGCCGGCCCGCGTAGGGGCTGCGCCGCGTGAGCAGGTGATACAGGAGGACGCCCAGCGAGTAGACGTCGGTGGAGACGGTCACCGGCTCGCCGCGAACCTGCTCCGGGCTCGCGCTCTCGGGGGTCAGTGCGCGCAGAGCCGTGTGGGTCGTGGCGAGCCCGTCCGGGCCCGGCGCGAGCATCTTGGCGATCCCGAAGTCCAGCAGCTTCGGCGTGCCCTGTGCGTCGACCAGGATGTTGCCCGCCTTGATGTCGCGGTGGACAACCAGCCGCTGGTGCGAGTACTGGACGGCGGCGCAGACCTGGCGGAACAGCTCGAGCCGCTGCCGGATCGAAAGCCCGCGCTCGCGGCACCAGGCGTCGATCGGCTCGCCCTCGACGTACTCCATGACCACGTAGGGCAGGCCGTCCGCGGTCGTTCCGGCATCGAGCAGGCGCGCGACGTTGGGGTGGTCGAGGGCGGCCAGGATCCTCCGCTCTTCGTCGAAGCGCCGCAGCAGCGTCGGCCGGTAGCCGGCGTTCTGCACCACCTTGATCGCCACCAGCTTCTCGAAGGCCTCGTCGTCGCGGGCCCCGAGGTACACGACTCCCATCCCGCCGTGGCCCAGCTCGTGCACGATCCGGTAGGGGCCGATCGAGCGGCCCACCAGGCTCGGCGACGGCCCCCGAGCCGTGTCGGCGAGCACGGCCGCAGCCGCGCCGGTCGAGGCGACCGCCGGCGATTCGAGGAAGTCCCCGGCGCGATCGAGCGCGAGCAGGAGCGACTCGAGCTCCGCCCGCAGGTCGAGATCGGCGCCGCACGCCTCGTCGAGCCAGCGCGCCCGACCCTGCGCCGTCACGCCAGCGCCCTCGGCGAACAGCCCCTTCAGCCTGTCGCGGCGATCGTCGCCGGCGCGGGTCGCCACGCGGTCGCCCGACCCTTCAGAGGCTCTTCGCGGCCGCGGCGGGCGCGGCCACCCTGCGGTAGAGCCAGGCCCTGGCCATCGCCCACTCCCGCTTGACAGTGGCCGGCGAGAGGTCCAGGACGCCGGCCGCCTCCTCGACGGTCAGGCCGCCGTAGAAGCGCAGCTCCACGATCCTGGCCTGTCTCGCATCGATCGCCTCGAGCTCCCGCAGCGCGTGGTCCAGGGTCAGCGCGTCCACGGGGTCGGCGGCCCGGGCGTCGCAGCCGCCGGCCTCGTCGAGCCGGACGACAGCCGCGCCGGACCCTCGCTTGAGGCGGCGGGCGCGCCGGGCATGGTCGACGAGGATGCGCCGCATGAGCTGCGCCGCGAGGCCGAAGAAGTGGCCGCGGCTCTGCCAGCCCACCCGGCGCTGGTCGACCAGCTTCAGGTACGCCTCGTGCACGAGCGCGGTGCTCTGGAGGGTGTGGCCGCCGCGCTCGCGGGCGAGGTAGCGCGAGGCCATCCGGCGCAGCTCCGCGTAGACCAGGGGCATCAGCCGTTCGAGGGCGTCGCCGTCCCCCTCCTGCCAGCGGTGGAGGAGGGCCGTGATCGTGCGCGCAGAAGCCGGGGCCTCGACCATGAGACGGGGAGAGAACGATCGCAGAATACGCGGCGTCCGGGGGACCGTCAAACCGGACCCGCGTGCCCGCTCGTGAGCCGCTTTTCCCCTCTTTGGCGCGTTCTCCAGCAGTCCTCCCTGCGCTGACTGACGGCCTGGCTCGCGGCGTGCCCGTCTCGGGCAGGCCTGCCTTCGGCGCCCGGGGAAGGAGGGTGCCATGAGCCTGCGAAGAGTCCTTGCGTTCACTTTGGTCGCCTCCCTGCTGGCGTCCGTCCTGCCGAGCCTGACGTGGGCCGGCGACGTCCAGGGCAGCACTCGCCCCGCCGTGGCCGCCACGACCAGGCAAGCGACCCACGGCCTGCGTGCCTCGGTCGAGCAGGCCGTGGCCAACGTGACCCAGGCGCGACAGCCCGCCATCGCCGCGCCAGGTCTCGCCCGGCCTCCCGTGCGCGCCCAGATGGGTCAGGGCGGCAATGGTGGTGGCGGCGGCGGAGGCTGGATCATCTGGACCGTGCTCGGTGTGGCCGCGAGCGTCGCCACCACCTACTACATCGCGAAGCAGGTGAAGAAGCAGACCACGACGCCGACCACCAGCAACCCGTAGAGCAGCGGAGACGGCGATGCGAACCAGGGCACTTGGGCGTGCGGTGTCGTCTGCCGCGGTACTGCTGCTGGCGGGCCTGGCGAGCGGGGGAGAGCCTGCCGCACGCCGGGTCGGGATCTACCTCGCCGCCAACGGAACCAGCGCCGGCGACGGCGAGGAGTCGCTGGTGCGGCTGCACGGCACGATCGTGCAGAAGATCCGGCAGACCGGCATGCTGAAGGTGATGCTGACGGGCGGCCACATGGGAGGCGACGTGATCGGGACGCTGGAGGGCGCGCGGGCGGCCGTGCGTACCCCGGCCGGGCGGGTCGCCTTCCGCTTCCGGCTGAACACCGGGCCTGCCTCGCCCACGTCGCCCGACATGGGCGGGACCGACATGATGAGCGCGCTGAGCGGGGACTTCCTGCCGCCCCAGGCGCGGCGCGCGGACGAGTTCGTCCTCGTCCGCCTGCAGCCCAAGGGCAACACCCGCGAAGGCCACGTCGGCGGCTACGGCGGGCGCTCGGGCTCGAGCGGCGCGAGCAAGGACTCGGTTCGCTTCACCAGCGAGCAGCTGTCGCCGGGGGAGTTCCGCGTGAGCCCGAAGGAGCCGCTCGCGCCCGGTGAATACGCGTTCTACTTCGGGGCCCAGGGGCCCGGCGGCCAGCTGTTCGACTTCGGCGTGGACGCGAACTGATTCACGGGAGGCCCCCCCGCGCCGGCCGGACCTCAGTCTGCGCCGTCCGGCAGCCAGACACTCACCACGCCGCCGCCCTCGGGGTGGTTGCCGGCCCAGGCCCGGCCGGCGTGCAGCTCCACGATCCGCTGCACGATGGACAGGCCGAGGCCCGTCCCGCCGCGGCGGCGGGTGAAGAACGGCTCGAACACGTGGGGCAGGTCGGCGACGTCGAAGCCGGGCCCGGAGTCGCGAACGGAACAGCTCGCCCCGGGCCGGCCCCCCTGCTCGTCACGCTGCACGCCGACCAAAACCCGGCCGCCCGGCGGGGTGTGCTCGACCGCGTTCTGCACGAGGTTCTCGAACACCTGCCGCAGGCGCGGCCTGTCCATGCGGATCTGCAGCGGGCCGTGTGCGTGGTCCATCGCCAGCGTGACGCCGGCCCGTGCGGCGAGCGGACCGCAGGCCTCGAGCGCCTCCGTGACCACCCCCGGCAGGGACGCGCTCACGAACTCGCCGGCGACCGGCTTGCCGTAGTCGAGCAGCTCCGTCATCAGGCCGCTCAGCCGCGCCACCAGCTCGCGCATCCTGTCCAGGTAGGGGGCCGCCGCGGCGTTGCCGCCGACGCGCGCGGCGAAGGCGTCGACCGTCGAGGAGATGCCGAACAGCGGGTTGCGCACCTCGTGCGCGACCCCGGCCACGAGCGCGCCCATGGCGGAGAGAGCCTCCCTTCGCTGCAGGACCTCCTGCAGGCGCACCGCGGACTCGCGTTCCTCCTCGAGCAGCCAGGCCACCATCCCGACGCCCGAGAACATCAGCAGCAGCAGCTCGACCTCCATCAGGTGGTCGGCGCTCGGCAGCGTCGGCGCGGGCCGCGCGCGGCCGTAGACGGCGACCACGACCGTCGTGAAGAGCATGTTCTCGAGCGCCAGGCCCAGGAACGAGAACGCGAGCACGCGCGTGCCGAAGAAAGCGCGCCGCCGGGCACGCAACAGCGCCAGGGCAGCCGCGAGCTGTGCCGCGGCCGTCAGGATGGTGCGCAGTCCGGACCACAGGAGCGGCCCCCAGCCGGGCGCGACCGCGGACAGCAGCGTCGTGCCCAGGCCCACGACCGCGAGCAGGGCCATGAGCCGCCAGCGAAACGGGGCCGGGTCGCGGTCGTTCCAGCGCGCCCAGGTGCCTGTCAGCACCAGCGCCGGACTCCAGTAGGCGAGCACGACCGCCAGCGCCAGCAGCGGCCAGCGCAGGGGAGGCAGCGGGCGGGCCGTGTCGGCCGCGATCGACGCGACGAGAGCGGCCGCGAGGGCCCACATGCCAAGAGACCACTCGGCCACCCCCGTGCGGGTCCGCTGCCGCCCGAACCAGCGCAGGATCAGCGCCAGCACGGCCGCGCCGCACGCCTCCAGCACGAACCCCGTGACCGGGATGGCAGGCATCACCGCTCCGCGCCGGCATTCTAGCCGCTCATGCATTCCGGGGGAGCGTTCCGAGCGGGCCGGTGGACACCGGGCAACGCCCCACGAGGCGAGGTACCAGGCCGGGGCCTGGCGTACGATCGCGGGGCTTGCGAGGTGACTTCACATGTCCATTCGATTGAACGCTGCCGCGATCCTCGTGGCAGCCGCCCCGATCCTGCTGCCCGGCCCCGCACTGGCGCAGACGAAGCTCCTGCGCTTTCCCGACATCGCCGCCGACCGCGTCGTGTTCTGTTACGCGGGCGATCTCTGGACGGCCCCGGCCACGGGCGGCACGGCGACGCGCCTCACGGCGCACCCCGGCCTCGAGCTGTTCCCGAAGTTCTCGCCGGACGGCAAGTGGATCGCCTTCACGGGCCAGTACGAGGGCGACGAGCAGGTGTACGTGATTCCGGCCGAAGGCGGGCAGCCGCAGCAGCTCACCTTCTACCCGGCCCGCGGCCCGATGGCGCCGCGCCACGGCTACGACAACCAGGTCATGGGCTGGACACCCGACGGCACGGCCGTGCTCTTCCGCTCGATGCGCGACGCCGACGGCGTGCGCTCCGAGGGCCGCTTGTACACGGTGTCGACGAAAGGTGGCCTGCCGAGGGCGCTGCCGATGCCTACGTCGGGGGCCGGCGACTTCTCGCCCGACGGCAAGCGGCTCGCGTACTCGCCCCTGTTCCGGGACTTCCGCACCTGGAAACGCTACGAGGGCGGCTGGGCGGAGGACCTCTACCTCTACGACCTCGCCACGGCCGACGCGAAGCCGTTCGCCGTCACGAAGCGCACCGAGCGCGACCCGATGTGGATCGGCGACGCCGTCTACTTCGCGTCCGACCGGGACGGGACGCTCAACCTCTACTCCTACGACATCGCCAGCGAAGCCGTCACGAAGCTCACCAGCAGCACGACCTGGGACGTGCGCTGGCCGTCGTCCGACAACGCCTCGCGCATCGTCTACGAGCTGGACGGCGAGCTGCACGTCTTCGACGTCCGCACGAAGGCCGACCGGGCGCTCTCGATCTTCGTGCCGAACGACGGCGTCGCCATGCGCCCCGCCCAGGTGAGCGTCGAGAAGCAGATCGAGGACTTCGAGCTGAGCCCGAAGGGGGAACGGGCGCTGGTGGTGGCCCGCGGCGACGTCTTCACGGTGCCGATCGAGAAGGGCCCCACCCGCAACCTCACGAACAGCTCGAACGCGCACGACAAGTGGGCGCGCTGGTCGCCAGACGGCAAGAGGATCGCGTTCATCTCCGACCGCAGCGGCGAGGACGAGCTGTGGCTGGTCGCCCAGGCCGGCGGCAAGCCCGAGCAGGTCACGAGCGGCGGCCAGGCGATGCGCTACGCGCCCGAGTGGTCGGCGGACGGGACGCGGCTCGCCTTCTCGGACAAGGACGGCAAGCTCTACGTCGTCGCGCTGGCCGACAGGAAGCCGGTCGAGATCGCCGACGACCCGCGTGGCATGATCCGCGACTACACGTGGTCGCCGAAGGGGGCCTTCCTGGCCTTCTCGATGAACGACGCCTCGGGCACGCGCTCGCTGCACGTCTGGGACGCGGCAGACGGAAAGGCCCACCGGGTCACGAGCGAGACCTTCAACGAGGAAGCCCCGAGCTGGGACCCCGAGGGCGAGTACCTCTACTACCAGAGCGAGCGGCAGTTCGCCCCGCAGATCAGCCAGGTCGAGTGGAACTTCGCCGGCGCCCGCATGACCGGCCTGTTCGCGCTCACGCTGAAGAAGGACGGCAAGAGCCCCTTCCCGCCGCAGTCGGACGAGGTGACGCCCGAGGAGAAGAAGGACGAGGCGAAGACGGAGCCTGGCAAGCGAGGTGCGAAGGACGAGCAGGCGGCGGGGGCGAAGGAAGGTGCGAAGGCCGAGCCGAAGAAGAAGGAGACGCCGTTCCGGATCGACTTCGAGGGGCTCGGCTCCCGGGTGACCCCGGTGCCCGTGGAAGCCGACAACTACCAGCGCGTCGTGGCCACGAAAGGCCACCTCGTCTACCTCAAGGCGGACGCCCCCTTCTACGGCCGCGACCCGCGCTCGAAGCCGAGCCTCGTCCTCTACTCGATCAAGGACCGCAAGGAGTCGACGCTCGCGGAGGGTGTGAGCGGCTGGGCCGTGTCGCGCGACGGCAACAAGGTTCTGGTGCGCGTCGACGACGCCCTGCAGCTGCTCGACGTGAAGCCCGACGCGAAGCCCGACGCGAAGCCCGACGCCAAGGACAAGAAGACCGTCTCGACCAAGGGCCTCGTGGCGGACCGCGTACCCGCGCAGGAGTGGGCGGAGATCTTCGACGAAGTCTGGCGGCGCTACCGGGACTTCTTCTACGTGAAGAACATGCACGGCTACGACTGGAAGGCGATCGGCGAGCGCTACCGTGCCCTCCTGCCCTACGTGGCCCACCGCTCCGACCTCACGTACGTGCTGGGCGAGATGGTGGCGGAGCTCAACGTCGGCCACGCCTACATCGAGGGCGGTGACTACGAGATCCCTGCGCGGCCGAAGGTCGCCCTGTCCGGCGCCCGCTTCGAGCTCGACGAGAAGGCCGGGCGCTATCGCATCGCCCGGATCCTGGCGGGGCAGAACGAGGAGGAGCAGTACCGCTCGCCGCTCACCGAGGTCGGCGTGGACGCGAAGGTCGGCGACTACGTGCTCGAGATCGACGGCGTCGAGCTCAAGGCGGACGACAACCCGTACCGCCTGCTGCGGCACAAGACCGACCCGGTGACGCTGACGCTCGGCGCCAAGCCCACGCGCGAGGGCTCCCGCAAGACGACGTACCGGCCGATCACGAGCGAGGAGAACCTGCTCTACCTGGACTTCGTGACCGCCGCGCGGGCGAGGGTGGCCGGGCTCACGAACGGGCGCGCCGGCTACATCCACATCCCGGACATGGGGTCGGCCGGCAGCTACGAGTTCCTGAAGTGGTTCTACCCCGAGGCCGTCAAGGAGGGCCTGGTCGTGGACGTCCGCGCGAACGGCGGCGGCAACATCTCGCAGTGGGTGATCGAGCGCCTGAGCCGCAAGCTGCTCGGCACGCGCTTCGGCCGGATCGACAGCCTGCCGAGCACCTACCCGGACGTCGTGGTTCGCGGCGCGAAGGTCTGCATCCTCAACGAGACCTCCGCCTCGGACGGCGACATCTTCCCGTACATGTTCCGGCAGGCCGGCCTCGGGCCGCTCGTCGGCAAACGCTCCTGGGGCGGCGTGGTCGGCATCTCGGGCCGTGGGCCGCTCGTCGACGGCGGGCGGGTGTTCGTGCCCGAGGACGGGACGAACGACGCCGCCGGGAACTGGGTGATCGAGGGCCACGGCGTCGACCCCGACATCGTGGTCGAGAACGACCCGAAGTCGGTGATCGCCGGGCGCGATCCGCAGCTCGAGCGCGCGGTCGCGGAGCTCGTCAAGCGGATGGACGCCCAGCCGGTCCCGCTGCCGCCGCGGCCGGCCGACCCGGTGAAGACGAAGTGACGGCCACGGGCGGGCCGGCCGGCATCGCGCTGATGCGGGCCGTCCCGCCCACGCTCGCCGCGTGCGAGCTGACGTTCCGCAAGAGGGAGCCGATCGACCTCGAGCGGGCGGTCGCCCAGCACGCGGCGTACGCCCGCCTCCTGCGCTCGCTCGGGCTCGAGGTGCTCGAGCTGCCGGCCGACCCGGCGCTTCCGGATTGCTGCTTCGTCGAGGACTTGGCGGTCGTCCTCGACGAAGTGGCGCTCCTGGCCCTGCCGGGGGCGGTCTCGCGGCGAGGTGAGGTCCCCACGGTGGCCGCGGCGCTCGCTCCCTACCGCCGGCTGGAGCGCACGGCGCCGCCGGCGACGATCGAGGGAGGAGACGTGCTGCGCGTGGGGCACACGCTGTTCGTCGGCCGCTCGCTGCGCACGAACGAGGCCGGCATCGCCCGGCTGACCGCGGTCGCCGAGCCGCTCGGCTACCGCGTCGTGCCGGTGCCCGTCACGGGCTGCCTGCACCTCAAGAGCGCGGTCACGGCCCTCGACCACGAGCGCCTGCTGGCGAACACGGCGTGGCTCGACACGGCGCCCTTCCGCAGCCTCGAGGTGGTCGAGGTCGCGCCGGAAGAGCCGGGCGCGGCCAACGTGCTGCGCGTGGCGGGCTGGGTGATCGCGCACGCCGGCTTCCCGCGCACGCTCGATCGCGTCGCGGCGCTCGGCTATGCCGTCCGGCCGCTCGACGTGTCCGAGTTTCTGAAGGCCGAAGCCGCGCTCACCTGCAAGAGCCTGCTGTTCCGGGCCTGAGCGGCTGGGCCCTCGGCGGCAACCTCGGATCAGCGCCGCCTCGGGCCGGGCCCAGCAGGCGCCGTTGGTCCCGCTCCCCGAAACGTAGGGAGCCAGGCCGAGGATGTTGCCAGCGGGGGCGTAGTTGCAGACGAGCAGCCAGGCGCCGAAGCAGGACGCGAACCCGCAGCCGATGGCGCGCGTGCCGGCCCAGATCATCTGAGTGTAGTGGCTCGTTCGCGCGACGGTCTTCGAGTCGAGGGGCCCGTACACGTAGCCGCGCTTCTCCGCGGCCCACAGGCCGACGAGCGTCGCCGCGCTGACCGATCCTTGCGCAATGTTCTCGCCGACCGGGCCAGACCCACCCAGGGCGGCGTAGTCACTGGACCTGGAGGCGTTGTGGACGAGTGCGCACCGGCTTGCGTGACCCTGGGCGACCCGCTCCAGCCTGACGTCCCAGACGAGAGCCGGCATTCGCCGCGCCGGCGGCTCCACGGCGCAGCGTTCCACGTCGTGGGCGTTCAAGATCGCGTCGCGGTCACTCTGGACCAGCTGGGCGCGGAGTGGCGCGGCCATCAGGGTCGCGCCCAGGAACCACCACCACAGGCCGGGCCCAGGCCCGCAGCGCGTCGTCATCCGACCCCTCGAGAGTGGGCACAAGGCCCGCGCCGCCCTCCCGTTCGATTCGTCGCTGCGCACGATGTTGGATGCAACGTGTAGCATCTTCATCCTTGCGTCTGGTACGTCAAGAGTCGTTCAACAGAGAGACGAGAGTCGCGCGCCTCGGGCGGAGTATGACGGAAAGACCAGATCGGGAGGCCCCATGGACCAGGCCATGACCACGACCGCCTTCGACCTGAGCGGGTACCGGGTCGAGCGCACGCTGGGCGTCGTCCGCGGGATCACGGTGCGCTCGCGCTCGATCTTCGGGACGATCGGCGGCTCGCTGCAGACGCTCGTCGGCGGCAACATCACGCTGTTCTCGGAGCTGTGCGAGAAGACCCGCGCCGAGGCGTTCGCGATGATGCTGCAGCACGCCGGGCAGATGGGAGCGAACGCCGTGATCGGCGTGCGCTACGACGCGACCGAGCTCATGCAGGGTGTGACCGAGGTGCTCTGCTACGGCACGGCGGTCGTCGTCGCGCCCGCGGAGTGAGCTTCACGTCCCGGGGGGCGGGCCGGGCGTGCAGGAGTGCGTGTCAGTTCGAGCGCGCGTGCGGCAGGTCGATCGGCGTCAGCACCTCTTCGCGGGCGAGGAGCTGAACGAGCTCGTCTTTCTGTGTCGGGTCGCTCAGCCGCCAGCCCTGACGCAGGAGGCTCTGGACGCAGCGGGCGGAGGAGCAGGCGACCGTCTCGCCGTCCAGCTCGATCATGAACACCATGGCTTCCCCCCGGAAGCGGCAGGAGGGTGCGCCGACCTTCGCCTCGTCCTTCGCCGTGATGGGGCTCCCTCCAACCCCGTCCAGGCTCGGACGCCGTCGGCGGGCCGGTCGCACCCTCCGTTCGCCACCCGCACCAGGAAGCAAGTGCCGGGCCAGGAATGCAGGCCTTAGCTATCAGTGGTTTGCAGCCGTGGCGCGCGCCGGCCTGCGGACAGGCGTCCGATCTCGAGCCGCGTCCCTGTCCGGCCGCCGGCTACCGTCGCGCCGTCGACACCCGGCCGCGGCGGGCGTAGCATGCGGCGCCATGGACGCCCCGTGGTTCCGCTTCTACGAGCAAGGCGTCCCGCGGGCGATCCCGGTCCCCGAGGTCACCCTGCCAGAGGTCCTCGACCGCACCGCCGAGAAGCACCCCGACCACGTCGCCCTGCGCTTCCTGGTCGACTCCCGCCTGCCGGTGCCGGCGCT
Source organism: uncultured Acidobacteriota bacterium (assembly GCA_963831755.1). Classification (GTDB taxonomy): domain Bacteria; phylum Acidobacteriota; class Vicinamibacteria; order Fen-336; family Fen-336; genus DATBSL01. Next base: position 531,644 of record CAWHRC010000009.1, on the reverse strand, counting down.
CACCTACGCCGAGTTGCGCGAGCGCTCGCTGCGCTTCGCGACGGCGCTGTTCCGGCTCGGCGTGCGCAAGGGCGACCGCGTGGCGCTGGTGCTGCCGAACTGCCCGCAGTACGTGGTCGCTCTCTACGGTGCGCTGCGGCTGGGCGCGATCGTCGTGAACACGAACCCCATGTACGTGGCGCGCGAGCTGCGCGAGCAGCTCGAGGACTCGGGCAGCGAGACGGTCGTGCATCCTCGACCAGCTGCTGCCCCGGCTGCGCGAGGTGCAGGCGGCGACGCGCGTCCGCCACGTGGTCGTGGTCGACCTGACCGGCGCGCTGCCCTGGCCGGCGCGCGTCTTCGCACGCCTGGTGCGCCGCAGGCGCGGGGAGGCGGTCGCGCTGCCGCGCGAGAGGGGCCTGCACGACTTCGACGGCCTCGTGCGCGGCGCGCCGCCCGAGCCCCCGGGCGCGGACCTGCGGCCGCTCGACGTCGCGCTGCTTCAGTACACGGGTGGCACGACCGGCACGCCGAAGGCGGCCATGCTCACGCACCGCAACCTCGTCGCGAACAGCCTGCAGGCCGCGGCCTGGTTCCCGCGGGCGGGCGAGGCACGCGAGGTGTTCCTCGGCGTGCTGCCGCTGTTCCACGTGTACGGCTTCACCACGGTGCTCCTGTTCGGGGTCGCGGTCGCGGCCGAGATCGTGCTCCTGCCGCGGCCACGGCCGCTGGAGCTGGTGCTCGAGGCGCTCCGCCGCTTCCGAGCCACTCTCTTCAACGGCGTGCCGACGCTCTACGCCGGCCTCGCCGAGCACCCCCGCGCGGAGGAGTACGACCTGCGCACGGGTGTGCTGTGCGTCAGCGGCGCCGCGCCGCTGACGCGGCAGCTCGCCGAGCGCTTCGAGGCCCTGACCGGCGGGCGCCTGGTCGAGGGCTACGGCCTGACCGAGACCTCTCCGCTCACGCACTGCACGCCGCTGTTCGGCGAGCGGCGGACGGGCAGCATGGGCGTGCCGATCCCCGGAACGGAAGCGCGCATCGTCGACCTCGAGACCGGCGAGCCGCTGCCGCCCGGCCAGGACGGCGAGATCGCGGTCCGCGGCCCCCAGGTGATGCTGGGCTACTGGCAGCGGCCCGAGGAGACGGCGGAGGCGCTGCGCGACGGCTGGCTGCTGACCGGGGACGTCGGCCACATGGACGCGGACGGCTTCTTCTACGTCGTGGACCGGCGCAAGGACATGATCGACGCCTCCGGCTTCAAGGTCCTGCCGCGCGAGGTCGAGGAGGTGCTCGGGATGCACCAGGCCATCGCGGAGGCGGTCGTCGCCGGCGTGCCGGACGCCTATCGCGGCGAGACGGTGAAGGCGTACGTCGTGCTGCGTCCCGGCCAGCACGCCTCGAGCGAGGAGATCATCGACTTCTGCCGGCTCCACCTCGCCCCCTTCAAGGTGCCGCGCCAGGTGGAGGTCCGTTCCGAGCTGCCGAAGTCGACCGTTGGCAAGTACCTGAGGCGGGTGCTGGTCGAGCAGGAGCAGCGGGCGCGGGCGGCGCGCGAGGCCTGAGACATCAGAACGCGACCGAGGCCACGAGCCCTCCCGCGTGGCGCCCGACGAAGGGCTGCAGCCCCAGCTGCGCTGTGCGACCCGGCCCGCTGCGCCGCCGTGTGCACGCCGTCGCCCCCGGACTGGGCTGGTGCCGGTGCGGGCAGGAGCAGGCTGGCGCCGGCCGCGAGCGCGAGGGCGTAGCGGCGGGCCACGCCAGGGCGCGCCGCTGCGGCTACTTCTTCGGCGCCGCCGCGGGCGGCCCGGCCTTCCCCTGCTCGGCCAGCTTGCGCAGGTTGCGGGCCAGCCTCTCGGCCTGTGGCCGGATCTCCCCCGGGTAGTTGAGGCTGAACGGCCGGGACTTGCCCCTTGGACCAGCGTGCCGTTCATCACGCTCGAGGCGCCCTGGCCTGGCACGACCGAGTCGATGCGAACGACCAGCGACGCGGTCTCCCCCGTGCTTGGCGAGGCGGAACTCGTCCGTGCGCGCCTCGAGCGCCGTGCGCAGCTCCTTGCCCCAGGCCTGCGCCCCGGCGGCCGTTCCCGGCGCGACCTCGACCTGCACGGTCATCACGTTCTTCGCTGCCGGCTTGGCGGCCGGCTGCGCGGCGGGCGGCGGTGACGAGGGCGAGGAGCGACGAGGTCAGCAGCATGGCGTCCTCCAGTGGCGCGCGGGCGGAGGCCGAGCCGGACGGTAGCACGAAACCTGCCGCTCAGCAGGGACCAGCCGGTCGTCCGGGCAGCGCCGCGTCGGCGGCCAGCTCCGGGCAGGGCCGCCAGCTCGCGGTAGAGGGGCGTGAAGTCGGGCGCGGTCGCCTCGAACAGCTGCTCGAAGCCGTCGATCACGAAGTAGGTCTCCTGGAACGCGTCGATGCGGTAGCGGCTGCGCATGATGCGCCGCAGGTCGAAGCGCGACGCGGCGCGGCTTCGGGCTGTGCACGCGCGTGGTCGATCTCGCCCGGCGACGAGAGGATGCCGGCGCCGTAGTTGCGCAGGCCGTCGCGGCGTGCGGATCAGGCCGAACTCGACCGTGTACCAGTAGAGCCGCGCGAGCCAGCGCAGGGCGCCGAGGCCCTCGGCCTTCAGCCCGCCGCGGCCGTAGGCCTGCATGTAGTCGGCGAACAGCGGCGTGAACAGCATCGGCACGTGGCCGAAGAAGTCGTGGAACACGTCGGGCTCGACGATGTAGTCGAACTCGTGCTCCTCGCGGAGCCACCAGGTGACCGGGAAGCGGCGGTTCGCGAGGTGGTCGAAGAAGACGAGGTCGGGGACGAGCCCGGGCACCGCCACGAGCCGCCAGCCGGTGGCCGCGCCGAGCGCGGCGTTGACCTCGTCGAAGCGCGGGACCCCCTCGTCGTACGGCAGCGAGCGCAGCGCGGCCACGTACTCGTCGCAGGCGCGGCCGGGGACGAGCTCGATCTGCCGCCGGTACAGCCGCCGCCAGCGGTCGTGCTCGGCCTCGCCGTAGGCAGACGGGTCCTGGTCGACCGTGTAGTCCGCCCGCATGCGGCTGTAGTCGCCGCGCAGGCCGTGGCTCGACTGGCCGTAGTTGGCCGGCCGCCTGCGCTCATCGCTCGTCCTCCGGGGAAGCCCTGTGGCCGATGGTACCGCATGCGGCCCCCGGCTGCGGCCGGATCCGGGCTGCGCGGCACGAGTCTTCACAGGTACCCAGCCTGGCCTGCGGAATGGCCCCCGGCCGCGAGGCGTTAGTACCGGACGGAGGTTCCCCGATGAAGCTGCGAATGGCCGTCTTCGCGGCCGGGCTGGCGCTCGGGCGTCGCATGGCTCCTCGCCGGCTCGCGCGAGGCGCGCAGCTGGACGCCCGCCGCCGGGGCCGGCCCCGAAGCTCGCGCACGCCACCTTCGCCGGCGGCTGCTTCTGGTGCATGGAGACGGCCTTCGAGGCAGTCCCGGGCGTCTACTCCGTCGACCTCCGGCTACGCCGGCGGCCAGCTGAAGAACCCGACCTACGAGCAGGTCTCGTCGGGCTCGACCGGCCACGCCGAGTCGGTGCAGGTGGCCTACGACCCGGCGCAGGTCAGCTACGAGCAGCTGCTCGAGGTGTTCTGGCACAACGTCGATCCGACCGACGGCGGCGGCCAGTTCTGCGACCGCGGCAACCAGTACCGCTCGGCGATCTTCTACGAGAACGAGGCGCAGAAGACGGCCGGCGCAGGAGTCGAAGCGCGCGCTCGAGGCACGAAGCGCTTCGGCAAGCCGATCGTGACGCAGATCGTGCCGCTCGAGGCCTTCTACCCCGCCGAGGAGTACCACCAGGACTTCTACAAGAAGAACCCGGTGCGCTACCACATGTACCGGACCGGCTGCGGCCGCGACCGCCGGCTCGCAGCAGCTGTGGGGCAAGGACGCGGGCGGCCACGCGCAGGCCGCGGCCGGCACGCCGCGACCGCGCGCGGAAAGGATGGAGCGAGGTGAAGGAAGGACGCTGGAAGAAGCCGTCGGCCGAGGAGCTCAAGCAGAGGCTGACGCCGCTGCAGTTCCAGGTGACGCAGCAGGCAGGCACCGAGCTGGCCTTCCGCAACGAGTACTGGGACAACCACGAGCCCGGCATCTACGTCGACGTCGTCTCCGGCGAGCCGCTGTTCTCCTCGCTCGACAAGTTCGACTCGGGCACCGGCTGGCCGAGCTTCACGCGGCCGCTCGAGCCGCGCAACGTGGTGACGCGGCGCGACGTCTCGCTCGGCATGGAGCGCGACGAGGTCCGCTCGAAGCACGCCGACTCGCACCTCGGCCACCTGTTCGACGACGGGCCGCGCCCGACCGGCCTGCGCTACTGCATGAACTCGGCGTCGCTGCGCTTCGTGCCCGCTGGCGAAGCTCGAGGAAGAGGGCTACGGCGAGTACAAGGCGCTGTTCGAGAAGGCCGCGGGCAAATAGGCGGCGCTGCGCCGAAGCCGCCTGAGCCTCCCCGGGCGGCATGACACCCGTCATGCCGCCCGCGCCCCGTCCAGGCTAGAACTGGGGCGATGGAACGCCTCCCGTTGCGCCGTCTGCCGCGCCGTGCCTTCGACGAGCTGCTGGCCTTCGCGCGGCAGGACGCGCTGGTCTCGAGCGAGGTGATGAAGGGGCCCGTGCTGCGCGCGCGCCGGCGGCGCATCGAGTGGGCCCGCCGTCTGGTGCAGGGAGGCTTTCTCGTCACCGTGCTCCTGATCGGTTACGAGTTCGTGCGCTGGGTGCACGGGCTCGAGCGCGGCCTCGTCGTCGGCGAGCGGCCGCCCGGCGTCGAGGGCTTCCTCCCCATCGCCGCGCTGCTGAGCCTGCGCCACCTGGCGACCACCGGCGAGATTCATCCCGTCCACCCGGCCGGCCTCGTCTTGCTGCTGCTCGCGCTCGCGACGGGCCTGTTCGCCAAGAAGGCGTTCTGCTCCTGGGTGTGCCCGTTGGGCACGCTGTCCGAGATGCTGGCGGGGCTGTCCCGCCGTGTCTTCCGGCGCAGGCTGGGGCTGCCGCGGAAGGTCGACCTCCCGCTGCGCTCGCTGAAGTACCTGCTGCTCGCGCTTCTTCGTGTGGGTCGTCTTCTTCGCCATGGACGCGCGATCGGTCGCCGACTTCCTCGACTCGCCCTACAACAGCGTCGCCGACGTCAAGATGCTCTACTTCTTCGAGCGCCTCTCCCTGTTCGGGGGCCTCACGCTCGGCGCGCTCGTGCTGCTCTCGCTGCTGGTGCCGTACTTCTGGTGCCGCTACCTGTGCCCCTACGGCGCGCTGCTGGGCGCGCTCTCGCTCCTCTCCCCGCTGAAGGTCACGCGCCACGCCCCCTCCTGCATCGACTGCGGCCTGTGCACGAAGGCCTGCCCCGCGCGGCTGCCGGTCGAGCGGCTGGCGCGCGTGCGCTCGGACGAGTGCTCCGCCTGCCTGTCGTGCGTGGCGGCCTGCCCCGTCACGCGGGCGCTGCGCGTCGAGGCGCCGCGGCCGTGGCCCCTCGCGCTGCGCCCGGCGGCCTTCGCCGCGCTCGTGCTCGCGCTGTTCGTGGGCGGGACGCTGCTGGCCCGCGCCAGCGGCCATTGGCGCAACGGCCTCACGAACCAGGAGTACGCCCGGCGCATCCGCGCGATCGACTCGCCCGCCTACTCCCACGACAAGGGCCGCGTCCCGAGCCGGGCCGAGTGGCAGGCCGCCGACCGCTGATAGAATCAGCCTCCAGGGTGGCGCGCATCGTCGTCGTCGGCTCGGTGGCGCAGGACGACGTCGTCTGGCTGAAGCAGCCCCTGCGCGAAGGGCACCACCTCGACGCACGGCAGCGCAAGCTGCGGCTGGGAGGAGGCGGGGTCAACACGGCGATCCCGCTGCGGCACGCCGGCCACGAGGTGACGCTTGTCGCCCCGGTCGGCGCGGACCCCGTTGCGGAGTGGCTGCTCGCCAAGGTGCAGGCCGCGGGCATCGATCCAGCGGCCATCCAGCGGGTCCCCGGCGAGAGCACGCGCTCGCTCGTGCTGCTCGACCCGCTGGGCGAGCGCACGATCGTGAACCTGCACCGCTGCCGCGAGGCCGGCCCGCCCGCTCGCCTGCGCTCGCTCGGCGCCGACGCGATCTACGTGCGCAGCCGCGACCTCGACCTCGCGGAGCTGCTCGCCGAGCGCGCGGCCGCCACGCTGGTGGTGGCGCACGTCCCACCGCTCGCGGCCGGCTCGCGGCCGGCCGCGGTGCTGGTCGGCTCCGAGTCGGACCTGCCGGACGGCTTCCTCGCAGACCCCTGGACGCACGGGCTGGCAATCGCCGGCGAGACGCTGCGCTGGGTGGTCGTCACGCGGGGCGAGCACGGCGCGCGGGCCTGGAGCGCCGACGGCTGCCTCAGCGTGCCGGCGCCGGCGGTGCAGGTCGTCGACACGACCGCTGCCGGCGACGTGTTCGCGGCGGGGCTGGTGCACGCGCTCGTGTCGGGCCGAGCGATGGCGGACGCCCTGCAGACCGCCGTCGCCTGGGGGGCCGCGACCGTGACCTGCCTGGGGGTGCCGGACGAAGAGGCGATCCGCGAGCTCGCGTGACACAATCGATCCGCGTGAGCCGCTGAAGCACACGCCGCCGAGCGGAGGATTCTCCATGTCACGGCCGACCCGTCGCAGCGCCCCACTCGTCCTCGTGGTCGCCGGTGTGCTGACGGCCGTCTGCGGCGCCGCGCTCGTCGCGCCGGCGGCGGGAGCGCCGGCCGCCGTGCCCGACGCGGCACGCCTGCGGGCCATGACCGCCCGCTTCGCGCCGATCGAGATCGGCGCCGACCTGCGCCCGCTGCCTGCGAGCGAGAGGCGTGCGCTGGCCGAGACGATCGCCGCCGCGCGCGTCGTCGACGCGATCTTCCTGAGGCAGGTCTGGGCCGGCAACGACGCGCTGCTGCTCCAGCTGCTCGGCGACCGCTCGCCGCTGGGCCAGGCGCGGCTGCACGCGTTCCTGCTGGACAAGGGCCCCTGGTCGCGGCTCGACCACGACGCGCCCTTCGTGCCCGGCGTGCCGCCCAAGCCTGCGGGCGCCAACTTCTATCCGGCGGACGCGACCAGGGCCGAGCTGGAAGCCTGGATGAAGTCGCTGCCGGAGGACGCGCGCAGCGCCGCACAAGGCTTCTTCACGACGATCAGGCGCGGCCCGGACGGCAGGCTGGCGGCGGTGCCCTACAGCCTCGAGTACCAGGGCGAGCTCGCGCGCGCGGCGCAGCTGCTGCGCGAGGCGGCGGCGGCGACCGCGCAGCCGACCCTGAAGCGCTTCCTCGAGACGAGGGCCGCGGCGTTCCTGACCAACGACTACTACGAGAGCGACGTCGCCTGGATGGAGCTCGACGCCTCGATCGAGCCGACGATCGGGCCCTACGAGACCTACGAGGACGGCTGGTTCGGCTACAAGGCGGCCTTCGAGGCTTTCGTCGCGCTGCGCGACGAGGCGGAGACGGCGAAGCTCGCGCGGCTCGGCTCGGAGCTGCAGGGGCTCGAGGACCACCTGCCGATCGAGCCGTCCCTGCGCAACCCGAGGCTCGGGGCGCTCGCCCCGATCCGCGTCGTCGACGTCGTGTTCACGGCGGGCGACGGCAACCGCGGCGTGCAGACCGCGGCCTACAACCTGCCGAACGACGAGCGGGTCGTCGCCGAGAAGGGCTCCAAGCGCGTGATGCTGAAGAACGTGCAGCGCGCGAAGTTCGACGCGGTGCTGCTGCCCGTCTCGCGGGTGGCGCTGGCGCCCCGCGACCAGCCGCTGGTCGACTTCGACGCCTTCTTCACGCACATCCTGATGCACGAGCTGATGCACGGGCTGGGGCCGCAGCGGATCCGGCTGGCCGGGCGCGAGTCGTCGGTGCGGCTCGAGCTGAAGGACACCTACTCGGCGATCGAGGAGGCCAAGGCCGACATCTCCGGCCTGTGGGCGCTGCAGCAGCTGGTGGACGCGGGCAGGCTCGACCGCTCGCTCGAGCGCACGATGTACGCGACGTTCCTGGCCTCGGCCTTCCGCTCGATCCGCTTCGGCATCGCGGAGGCGCACGGCAGGGGCCAGGCCCTGCAGCTGAACCGGTTGCTCGACGCGGGTGGCTTCCGCGTGGCCGCCGACGGCACGTTCGCCGTGGACACGGCGAAGGTGAAATCCGCCGTGAGCGATCTTACGCGCGAGTTGATGACGATCGAGGCCCACGGGGACTACGCCGGGGCGAAGGCGCTGCTCGAGGCGCAGGCCGTCGTCCGGCCCGAGACGCAGCGCGTGCTCGACCGGCTGCGGGACGTCCCGGTCGACATCGAGCCGCGCTTCGCCGCCGCCGACGAGCTGACGGCAACGACCGAGTGAGCGTTCTGTTCTCGCCGCTTCGGCTGCGCGGCCTCGAGCTGCGCAACCGCGTCGCGATGTCGCCCATGTGCCAGTACTCGAGCCGCGACGGCTTCCCGAACGACTGGCACGCCGTGCACCTCGGCAGCCGGGCCGTGGGCGGAGTCGGGCTGGTCGTCACCGAGGCGACCGCCGTCTCGCCCGAGGGCCGGATCAGCCCGGGCGACGCCGGCATCTGGTCCGACGCCCACGCCGACGCCTGGGCGCCGGTCGCGCGGCTCGTCAAGGAGCGTGGCGCGGCGGTTGCGATGCAGCTCGCGCACGCCGGCCGCAAGGCCTCGACGCACGTGCCGTGGCAGGGCGGCCGGGAGGTCCCCGAGCGCGAGGGCGGCTGGCCCGTCGTCGCGCCGAGCGCCCTGCGCTTCGCCGACGGCTACCCGAGCCCGCGGGCCCTCACCGAGGCCGGGATACGTGGCGTGGTGGACGACTTCGCCTCCGCCGCCCGGCGCGCGCTGCGCGCCGGCTTCGACTGCGTCGAGATCCACGCGGCGCACGGCTATCTGCTGCACGAGTTCCTCTCGCCCCTCAGCAACCAGCGCGGCGACGCGTACGGCGGCCCGCTCGAGAACCGCATGCGGCTGTCGCTGCAGGTGGCGCGGGCCGTCCGCGACGTCTGGCCCGCCGACCGGCCCCTGCTCGTCCGCATCTCCGCGAGCGACTGGGCGGAGGGCGGCTGGGACCTCGAGCAGTCGGTCGAGCTGTGCCGGGCGCTGCGCGCGGCCGGCGTGGACCTCGTCGACTGCTCGAGCGGCGGCCTGGTGGCGCACGCGACGCTCACGCCTGCTCCCGGCTACCAGGTGCCGTTCGCGGCGGCCATCCGCGCGCGCGCGGGGATCGCGACGGGCGCCGTCGGGTTGATCACGGAGCCGGCGCAGGCCGAGGCGATCGTCGCCGAGGGCCGCGCCGACGTCGTGCTGCTGGCGCGCGCCCTGCTGCGCGACCCGTACTGGCCGCTGCACGCGGCGCACGCCCTCGGCGTCGACCCGCCGTGGCCCGTGCAGTACCTGCGCGCGAAGCCCTAACGCCGGCTACGGCCCCAGCGCGCGCGGTGCGTACCGCCGTCTGGGAGGGCAGCTTCTCGAGCTGCGCAATCAGCGATGCCCTGTCTTGCCCTCGCCTAGCGCAGAGCTCGCTGCGCGGCCTGCTCCAGCGTCGCCAACTCCTGGTAGTTGACCAGGTACCTGACGACGACTGCCGTGACGGTCGACCCAGAAGAACGTCGGGAACACGCTGACCGAGCCGTAGGCCTCGATCGTCGGGGTGTCCGCCTCCGCGCGCAGGAACGTCCAGCCGTTCCGCTTCGCGTACGCGGCGCGCTCGGCCGGGGTGGCGGGAACCTCCAGCACGCGGTCGGCGTTGAGTGCGAGGATCGCGAGGCCGCGCGGGCCGTACTCCTTCTGCAGCTCACTCAGCAGGGGGCCCGTGCGCGCACACGGCGGACAGCCGCTGAACCAGAAGTAGAGCAGGTGCGCCTTGCCGGCCAGCTGCCCGGAGCCGATGCGCGGGCCCTCGTCGCCCTCGGCCGAGAACGCCGGCGCCGGCCGCCCCTCCCAGCCCGCGATCGTGCGCTCGAGCGACTTGCCGAAGCGCGGGTCCGCCAGGATCGCCGCCACGTCCACGCGCGTGATCTCGCCGCTAGCCGCGTCGCGCTCCAGGAACTGCGGCAGCCGCGGGTCCGCCTGCAGGATGCGCAGCATCAGGTCCGCTTCGCCGGGGACGAGGAAGCGAAAGCGTTCCGCGACCTGGGCGAGCGTCGGCGGGCGGCCCGTGGCCTGTTGCTGCTGTGCGAGGAAGAGGGGGACCTTGAAGAAGGCGTCGAACAGGCGATCGAGGGCGGCCCGCTCGTCCGGGGCCGTGAAGACGTCGTTGTACAGCTCCGACACGACCACCGGCTGGCCGGGCTGCACGTGCGCCTTCAGGTACTCGACGACCCGGGCCTCCGCCGCGGCCGTCGCGGCTGCGGGTGCCGCCACCTGTGGCGCCGCGAGCGCTGCCTGCAGCAGCAGGGCCGGTCCTAGTGCCGACATGGCGAGACTCCCAGTCGAGGTCGGCCCCCGCCCCTACTTGCCAGCGTACCAGAAGGCCCGCAGCCAGGCGTGCCTGCGCAGCGCGGAGCAGCAGCTCCTCGCCGCAGCGGCGGCAGGTCCGAGGCGGCGCAGTTCGCCTCGGCCTGTGCGACGCTGCGGATGCCCGGGATCACGGTGCTCACGGCGGGGTGGGCGAGCGCGAAGCGGATGGCGGCCTGGGGGAGCGTGAGGCCGGTCCCCTCGAGCTCCTGGCGGATGCGCTCCGCGCGCGCCACCGCGCGCTCGAGGCGATCCCCGGCGAAATAGCTCCGGCGGAAGTCGCCCGCCGCGAAGGTCGTCTCGCGCGTGAAGCGGCCGGTGAGCGCGCCCTCGTCGAAGACCACGCGCACGATGACGGCGACGCCGAGCTCTCGCGCGACGGGCAGCAGCTCCGCGGCCGGCTCCTGCTCGAAGACGTTGTAGATCACCTGCACCGCGTCCAGCCAGCCGCCGCGCATCAGGTCGATCGACGCTGTTCTGGTCGTGCTCGGGCGTCGAGACGCCGACGTAGCGCAGCTTGCCCTCGGCCTTCAGCCTGCGCAGCACCTCGAAGGGGCGCGGGATCGCGGTTCCAGGCGCGGGTCCAGGTGTGCAGCTGGAGCAGGTCGAGCCGCTCGACGCCGAGGTTGCGCAGGCGCTCCTCCACGTTCGCCCGCAGGTACGCTCTCCGGAGTAGCGCTCGTCGACGCCGGTCAGTAGGGGCTCGGCGGCCAGGCGCCGGGCGAAGGCGGCGTCTTGGTCGCCACGAACACCGGCTCGGAGCGCTCCTTCAGCACCCGGCGCGATCACCGCTCGCTGCGGCCGTCGCCGTAGCCCGCGGCGGTGTCGACGAAGCGGCACGCCCAGGTCGAGCGCCCGGTGCAGCGCGGCGATCGAGTCGGCGTCCTGCTGCGGGCCCCAGCCGCCGCCGATGGCCCAGGCGCCGAAGCCGATCTCGGAGACGCGCAACGCCTGTCGCGTCCGAAGTGCGGTCGCGCTGACGCACCTCCTGGGGGTCCGGTCCTCCGCTCGCCCGCCGGGGCCGTGCGGCGTCGTCGCCGGCTGGCGGACGGCGCGCGCGTCGTTGCCGGTGAAGACCGTCCGGCCGTCACCTCCGTCGCCTCCACGAACGTGTCGGTGTCGGGCGCCGCGCGGCTGTCGCGGACGACGACGTCCTCGCCGCGCCGCAGCCGGATCGCCGAGCCCGTCTTCTGCGCCTGCCGGCCGCGGAAGCCGTCCACCACGAGCTCGCGGAACGACTCCGCCTCGATCGCGTGCGTGAAGAAGGACGGGCACGTCCGTCGGCCCACTCGACGCGTCAGGTCGCGCACGGCCAGCCGTTCGGTGTGGAGGGCCAGGAGCGCCGGCAGGTCCCGCTTGAAGAGAGCGAGCTTCGGGTCGCGGGTCAGGCGCATGTCCACGTTGCCGCCCCAGGTGTCGGAGTTCGGCCGCGGCGAACGCGCAGTCGCACGTCGTCGAGCGTCACGTCCTCGATCACGCTGTCCGGCGATGCCCCAGAGCATCATCCCGTGCTCGCCCTCCACGCGGAGGCGCGCGAAGGTCACGTTGCGGATCCGCCCCGGCTTCGTCGACGCCGGGCGCCCACAGGACCGCCGAGACGTGGATCGGCTCGGCCTTGCCCCACCAGTGCCCCGTCAGCAGGCGCGTGCGCAGCATGATGTCCGAGAAGATCAGGTTCTCGACGTCGCCCGTCCCGCGGACGAACACGCCGAGCCCGCGGTTCGCGTCGGAGATCACGAGGTTCGAGAAGACGCAGTCGCGGATCGTCGCGAGCTGTGGTCGTAGCCCGCGCGGATCGCGACCGAGCGCGTCGACAGCGTGCAGTTCGTGACCACCACCCGCTGCGAGCCGAAGAGCGCGATGCAGTCGTCGCCGGTGTCGATGTCGCAGCCGAGGATGCGCACGTCGTCGCACTCGACCAGGTCGATCCCGTCGTCGTTCGGCACCCGCTTGCCGCGACGCGTCGCTGTTGATGCGCACGGCCTCGATCGTCACGTTCTCGCACCTGCGGTAGTGGCGTCGTCCAGGTCGGCGAGTTCTGGATCGTGACGCCGTGCACGAGCACGTCCTGGCACTCGAAGCAGCGCAGCAGGTTGCCGGGCCGCTCCCCGTGGGCGATCGGCCCGTGCTCGAACAGCACGCCCTTCGGCATGAACGCCCGCCCCTGGCGCGTGAGGCTGCGGTCGAAGTCGCCCGAGTCGTGCTGCCCTCGTCATGTCGTGGAACGCCAGCGCGTTGCCGTCGATCGTGCCGCGGCCGACGATCGCGACGCGCTCGGCGTTGCGGGCGGTCACGACGCCGCTGCGCTCCGACTCGCCGCTGGCGTCGCGCGCCTCCACCGGATAGTCCTCGAGCCGCGGGAGAGCCGAGGATCGTGGACGCCGGCCTCGAGGTCGAGCGTCACGTTCGTCAGCAGCTCGAACGGGCGACACAGGTAGCGGCCGGCGGGGACGTGCACCGTCCCGCCGCCGGCGGCGTGGCAGGCCCGGATCGCGCCCCGGATCGCCTCCGTCTCGTCCGCCCGCCCGTCCCCCCGCGCGCCGAAAGCGTGCACGTCGAACGAGCCAGGCGCCGGGGACCCGGCCCGGGCGTCCTGCGCCTCGGCGGCTGAGACGAGTGTCGCCGGCGCGAGGGCTCCGCCGAGCAGGGCGCCGCGAGCGAGCAGATCGCGCCGGGACGTGTGTTGTCTTGGGGTCGCCATGGTCCCGAGTCTACTTGGGCGCGGTGTCGCCGGGGCGTCCAGAGCGTTGGATGACAACCTTGCCGCGAGCCCGCGCGTCTCATCGACGGAAGGGGGCTTGGTGCCAAACAGGCGGCCGCTGTCGGTTCTCGGCCTGATGCTGGTGGCGTTCCTGGCCCCTGCGGCGGGCCGGGCCACCACGCTGGTCGCCCTGCCCGACGGGCGGACCGCCCTCGACCTCGCGCGAACCGCCGTGCCGCCGGTGATCGACGGCCGGCTCGACGACGCCGCATGGAAGACGCCCCCGCTCGACCTGCCCGAGTGGGTGACCTACAACCCGATGCGCGGCCAGAAGATCCCGCAGAAGACCGAGGTGCGCGTCACCTACGACGACGTGGGCCTCTACTTCGCCTTCCACTGCATCGACCCGGACCCCGCCGCAGTCCGGGCCACGCTCAGCCGCCACGACCAGCTCTTCAACGACGACTGGGTGGGCCTGAGCCTCGACGCGATCGGCAACGGCCAGTCGTCCTACGACCTGTTCGTGAACCCGCTGGGAGTGCAGGGCGACATCCTCAACAGCGCGACCGACGGCGAGAACGTCTCGCCCGACTGGGTGTGGGACAGCGCCGGACGGCGCACGCCCGAGGGCTACGACGTCGAGCTGCGGGTGCCCTGGAAGAACTTCCGCTTCACCAGCGGCCGGGACGTCCGGATGCGAGTGCTCTTCTGGAGGCGCGTGAGCCGGATCGGAACCTCCGCCTCCTGGCCGGCGCTCGCGGACAACAAGCCCTTCTTCGAGAACCACGCGGGGCTGCTGCTGCACGACCTCAAGCGCCCGCTTGCCCTCGAGCTGGTCCCGAGCGCCACTTTCTCGCGCGACGAGCAGCGGGTGAACGACCAGGGTTTCGGGCCGCCCGCCAACGACCCCGAGCTGGGCCTGAGCGTCAAGTACGGCGTCACTTCCACCACCACCGTCGAGGCCACCGTGAACCCAGACTTCAGCCAGGTCGAGTCGGACGCGTTCCAGATGGAGGTGAACCAGCGCTACCCGGTGTTCTACTCCGAGAAGCGGCCGTTCTTCATGGAGGGCATGGGAACCTTCCAGCTCGCCGGCAGCAGCGGCGACTCCGTCATGCGCACGGCCGTCCACACTCGGCGGATCGTGGATCCCGCCTGGGGCGGCAAGGCCTCGGGCTCTTTGGGTAGGCTGAGCTTCGCCGCCCTCGTGGCGTCCGACACCGCCCCGGGGCGAGCGCCCGACGCCGAGGCCATCCTCAAGGGTCGTGACGAGGCGTTCCTGGTGGGCCGCGCGACGTACAGCCTCGGGCCGAGCAGCTACGCCGGCGCGATCCTCACCGACACCGAGCTCGCCAGCGGCCACAACCGGGTGGCGGGCGCCGACTTCACGCTCTCGCGCGGCAGCCACCAGTGGACCGGCACCTTCCTCGCCTCGCGCTCGCGCACGCCGGACGGGCGAGAGGCGACGCACGGGCTCGGGGGGCAGGTCTTCTACGCCTACGACACGAAGCGCTGGACCTTCGTGAACCAGGCCGAGCACTACGACCGCTCCTTCCGGATGGACACCGCCTTCCTGAACCAGACCGGCATCACCAGCGACTGGAGCTACGCGCAGCTGTCGCTCTACCCGGACCCGAAGAAGCACGCCTGGTTCAAGCGCTTCTCCGTCCTCACCTTCACCCGCTTCGGCCGCGACGAGGTCCAGGGCGGCGACATCGCCTTCGGGCTGGTCGGGGTGCAGGCCAGCTTCACGCGGCAGGGCTCGCTGCGCGTGGACTACGGCTGGGGCCGAGAGCCGTGGGCGGAGCGCAGGTTCCCCACGCGGCGGCTGCAGGCCTTCGGCGGCGCGCAGCTGCTGCGCTGGCTGAACTTCAACTTCTACGCCAACGGCGGGCGCTCCGTCTTCTACGACACCGAGGCGCCGTTCGTGGGGTCCTCGTGGTCGCATTCGATCGGCCTGACGGTGCAGCCGGGCGCGAGCTTCAGCCAGAGCGTGTCCTGGGACCGTTACCAGATGGACCGGCCGGACGGGACCGGCCGCGAGTTCCGCGTCGACCTCGTCAACCTGCGCACGACGTACCAGTTCGACCGGCGTTTCGCGCTGCGCGGGATCCTGCGCTACGACAGCGCGGCGCACCACGTCCTCACCGACCTGCTCGCGTCCTTCGAGCCGGTGCCGGGCACGGTCGCCTACGCGGGCTACGGCGCGCTCGTCGAGCAGCACCGCTGGGACGGCGCCGCCTGGCAGCCGGGCGGCGACTACCTGACGATGCGCCGCGGCCTGTTTCTCAAGGCCTCCTACGCCAAGCGCTTCTGAGGGGTCAGGTCTTGCCTTGCGACATTCCGGCGCCGTCCGATCGACTTCGGTCCCGGGCCGTCCCGCTCGCCTCCTACCATCAGCGCATGGCGCGACCGCTTCGGATCGAGTTCCCAGGTGCGCTCTATCACGTCACGTCTCGCGGCAACGCGCGGGCGCCGATCTTCCTCGGCGACGCGGACCGCACGTCGTTCCTCGAGACCCTCGGCGAGGTGGTCGAACGCCACGGCTGGCTCTGTTACGCGTACTGCCTGATGACGAACCACTACCACCTTCTTCTGGAGACTCCCGCGGCGAACCTCTCGCAGGGCATGCGGCAGTTGAACGGGCTCTACACGCAGCGCTTCAACCGGCGACACGATCGCGTCGGGCACGTGTTCCAGGGCCGCTTCAAGGGAATCCTGGTGGAACGCGAGACGCACCTCTGCGTGCTGGCGCGATACATCGTGCTGAACCCCGTTCGCGCCGGGATCCTGGCCGACGCGGAGGAATACCGCTGGTCGAGCCTGCGTGCCGCACTCGGCTTCGACCCGGCCCCGTCCTGGCTGAGGCTGGACGCGGTGCCGGCGGCCTTCGGCTCACGCAACCGCTACAGGGAATACATTCGCGACGCCGGACGCACCGCGCCGGCTTCGCCGTGGGGCGAGCTGCGCGGATCGATCCTCGGCTCGCCGGCGTTCGTGAACGACCTGCGGCCTCGACTGGAGACGACCGCGGCGCACCGTGAGTTCCCGCGCCGCGAGCGGCTGGCGCACCGACCGTCGCTGGCGGAGCTGTTCCCGCGCGATGTCGTAGGAGACCGACCGCGCCGCAACGCGCGAATTCGAGAGGCAAGTCGCGCGCGCGGCTACCTGCTGTCGGAGATCGGCCGCCACCTCGGCCTGCACTACGCGACCGTGAGCCGCATCGCGGCGTCGCGAACCGGCGAGCCCCCGGCGGCCGCGAATACCAGGGCCAGCGAGGTCACGGCCGGGAAGACCAGGCTCGGCCGCGCCGGCTCGAGCCAGGAATGCGTCAATACAAGACCTGACCCCGGCGCCTCCTGACCCCGTCGCCCGTCGCTAGATGTAATAGAACGCCACGGCCAGGATCGCGTAGATCGCGAGTAGCTGCAGGCCCTCGAACCAGTTCGTGCGCCCGTCGCTCGCGAGGTGGGCGACGGCCATCACGGACAGCATCACGGCCGCGACCTCGAGCAGCGTGAACTCGAGGCCGAGCGGCTGGCCGATGACGTGGCCGGCGATCACCAGCACCGGCGCCACGAAGAGGGCGATCTGCAGCGAGGAGCCCATGGCGATGCCGAAGGCGAGGTCCATCTTGTTCTTGGCGGCCATCAGCACCGCGGTCGAGTGCTCGGCGGCGTTGCCGATCACCGCGACCACCACGACCCCCATGAACACCTTGCCGAGCCCGAGCGCCTCGCCCGCGGCGTGGATCGCTCCGACCAGCTGCTCGCTGACGAACCCGACCAGCACCGCGGCCACGGTCAGCACGGCCACGCTGCGCCCGACCGACCAGGCCTTCGCCGCCTCTTCCTCGTGCCGGCTCTCGGAGCCGTGTTCCGCGGGCGCGAACAGGCGCTGGTGGGTCCGGAGCTGGAACAGCAGGCTCGCCACGTAGCTCAGGATCAGCACGTAGGAGATGTCCAGGCTGATCGACTCGAGGTGCTCGGGCTCGCGGTGCAGCGTCACGGACGCGTAGATCGCGGGGATCACCAGGGCGACCGTGGCCAGCACCATCATCCCGCTGCCGGTCTCGGCCACCATGCGGTTGAAGACCAGCTCCTTGTGGCGCCAGCCCCCGACCAGCATGGCCAGCCCGAGCACCATCAGCATGTTGCCGAGGATCGAGCCGGTCAGCGAGGCCTTGACGATCTCCGTCTCGCCCGCGCGCAGGGCCATGAAGCCGATGATCAGCTCCGCCGCGTTGCCGAAGGTGGCGTTGAGCAGGCCGCCGATTCCAGGCCCGGTGCGGTGGGCGAGCTGCTCGGTGGCCTCGCCCATCAGGCCCGCGAGCGGGAGGATCGCGAGGCAGGAGACGACGAAGACCGCCGTGGGCGAGGCCTGGCGCAGGCCCAGCCACAGGCTCAGCGGCACGAACAGCAGCGTCGAGTAGAAGACCGCCTTGCCTTTCACGGCGCCATTGTCTCCGATGAGGAGCGCCCGTGCAGCAGGCGTGCTGGCCGACGCAGCCGGCGGGTATCATGCCAGGGATGGCGTTTCGCAGCGTCACCACGCGGTTCATCTTCTGGACGCTCCTGGCCAGCGGCGCCGTGCTGGGCGCCACCCTCGTCGCCTCGGACCACCTCGCCCGCGGGACGGCCGTCGTCGCCGCCGAGCTCGAGGCCCGGCAGGCCGCCGACCGGATCGCCAACCGCGTGCGTGCGGTGATGTCGGCCGTCGAGGAGTCGGCGCAGCTGCTGGCCGCGGCGCTCGAGACGCTCGAGCCCGACCCGCGGGTGACCGACAGCCTGCTGCGCCGCTTCGTCGCGAGCGGGAAGAACGTCTACGGCGCGACGGCGGCCTTCGCGCCCGGAGGCGCCACGCGCGGGCCCACGCTCTTCGCGCCGCACGTGTTCGGCCCCACGGACGACCCGCAGCAGCTGCGCAGCGTGGACCTCGCCGCCTCGGGCGTGCGCTACACCGAGCGCGAGTGGTACAGCCGGCCGGCCTCCTCCGGGCGGCCCTCGTGGTCCGAGCCCGCCATCGACGAGGCGAGCGGCCAGCCGACCGTCACCTACTCGGTCCCCTTCTTCGCGAGCGTGGCCGGTTCCCGCCGGCTGCGGGGCGTGGCGACGGCCGACGTGCCGCTCGAGTTCCTCTCGCGGATCGTGAGCGAGGTGCACCCGGGCCAGACGGGCCGGGCGCTGGTGCTCTCGCGCGGGGGGCGCATACTCGCGCTGTCGCAGAGCCGCCGGCTGGAGCTCGATGCGCCGCTGCTCGAGAGGCTGCCAGCGGAGCGGCGCGCCGCGCTGGCGCCCCTGGTCCGGCAGATGGTGGCCGGAGACACCGGCTTCGCCCGCGTCGAGCTGAACGGCCAGCCCGGGCGCGTCATCTACCAGCCGATCGAGGTCGCGGGCTGGTCGCTCGGCGTCTTCTACCCCGAGCGGGAGCTGATGGCCGGCGTCGACCGGCTGCGCGCGCTGCAGACGGCGCTGGGCCTGCTGGGCCTCGCGGTGCTGGCGGCGGTCGTGGTGGCGCTCTCGCGGCGGCTGACGGCGCCGCTGCGCGAGCTGGCCGGGGCCGCGCGCGGCCTGGCGGCGAACCTCGACGCGGAGCTGCCGGCGGCGCGTTCGCGGGACGAGCTCGGGGCGCTGGCGCTGGCGTTTCGCGAGATGCGCGACGCGCTGCGCCGCTACGTCCACGACCTCGAGGTGACGACCGCCGCGAAGCAGAGGCTCGAGAGCGAGCTCGCGATCGCCGGTCGCATCCAGCTGAACATGCTGCCGCCGGGCCGCGCCGGCTCTCCGGCGGAAGGCTACGAGCTCGGCGCCCTGCTCGACCCCGCCCGCGAGGTGGGCGGCGACCTGTTCGACCACTTCGGCGAGGGCGGCCGCGTGTTCTTCCTGGTCGCCGACGTCTCCGGCAAGGGCGTCCCCGCGGCGCTGCTCATGGCGCGCGCCAAGACGCTGTTCGAGGCCGCCGCCGCGCGCCAGCGCGACCCCGCCGACATCCTCGCCACCGTGAACCGCGGCCTGTGCCGCGAGAACGAGGCCGGCATGTACGTGACCGCCGCCTGCGGTGTCCTCGAGCTGGCGACCGGCGAGCTGTGCTTCGCCTGCGCCGGCCACGAGCCGCCGGTGCGGCTGGGCCCGCGGACCGCTCCGGCCCTGCTGGAGACCGAAGGCGGAACGGTGCTGGGCCTTTTCGAGCTCGCCAGGTTCCCGCAGAGCCGCGTGTGCCTGGCGCCAGGGGAGGCCGTGTTCGCCTTCACCGACGGCGTGGACGAAGCTTTCTCTCCGCAGGGAGAGCTGTTCGGCAAGGAGCGCCTGCTCGCCTGCCTCGCGCCGCTCGCCGCCGCGCCCGTCGAGCGTGTCAACCGCGCCGTGCGCGAGGCCGTCAGCGCGTTCGCCGGGACGGCGCGCCAGTCCGACGACATCACGGTCCTCACTCTTCGCTACCTCGGGCCGCCGAGACCCTGACCCGGGGCAGGAAGGCGTGCGAGACGCATCCTCGCCTTCCTCGGATCGAACGCTTGCGAGTCACACGGTAGTCGGCGGTATAGTCGTGCAGTCGCGCGCCGCTCGTGATCCGGAGCCCGCCATGTGGTCGCTCAGAGCCATCAGGGTCCTCTTCCTGCCGTCGCTGGTCGCGCTCGCCGTGCTTCCCTGCTGCAGCTGCGGCCGCACCTCCGCCGCCGGCGAGTCGCGCGGCGAGGCGCGGGTGGTCGCCAAGGCGGTCGAGGACGTGTTCCTGCTGAGCGGCGAGCTGCGCTCGGTGCGCTCGGTCTCGCTCACGGCCCCGCGATCCGAGGGCGGCGGCCGGCTACAGGTGCGCTGGCTGGCCGAGGACGGCGCCGAGGTGAAGGCGGGCGAGCGCGTCGCCGAGTTCGACCCGACGAGCCTGATCCAGAGGCTCGAGGAGCGCCGCCTGCGCTTGCGCCAGGCCGAGCTCAGCCGCGAGAGCCTCGCGAGCTCCTCGGCGGCCGAGGCGGAGAGGCGGCGCGCCGCGGTCGACAAGGCGGAGATCGAGGACCGCAAGTCGCAGCTCGAGGCATCCGTGCCGCTCGAGTACCGCGACCCGAAGGACCGGCCCGCGCTGCAGGCGAAGTGGGATCAGACGCGCGCCGCGCTCGAGAAGGCGAAGCTCGACCGCGACGCGTACGAGGTGACGGCGCGGGCCGACCTGACGGCCGCGCGCTCAGCGGAGGAGAAGGCCCGCCGCGAGCTCGAGACGGCGGAGAAGGGCCTGGTCGGCATGTCGCTCGCAGGCGCCGCGGGCCGGCATCTTCCTGGTCGGCACCAACCTCAACCAGTGGGGACCGGACGGCCCGCGCAAGCTGCAGCCGGGGGACAACGTGTGGCCGGGCTTCCCCGTCGGCACGATTCCGGACCCGACCGAGATGGAGGTGCAGGCGCGTCCTCACGGAGGCGGACCACGGCCGCATCGACGCCGGGGATGACCGCGCGCTGCATCCTCGACACGTACCCCGACCGTGTGTTCGCGGGCAGCGTGGCGGAGGTCGGCTCCGTCGCCGCCGAGGCGTTCCAGAACGGCCCCTTCACCGCGCGCGCCGGCTTCCCGGTTCGGGTCGCCCTCGAGCGAACGGACCCGCTGATGCGGCCGGGGCTCTCGGTGCGGATCGAGGTCGTCCGCCGCGGCTGGGCGAAGGCGCTCAGCGTGCCGCGCGGCGCCGTTCGCTTCGAGAAGGACGGGCCCGTGGTGCGTCGCGGCGGCTCGCGGGTGCCGGTGAAGCTCGCGACCTGCACGCCGACCGAGTGCGTGGTCGAGTCGGGGCTCTCGGAGGGCGACGGTGTCACGCTCTTCTGAGCTCCGGGCGCGCCTGCGGCGCCTGCCCCGCCGGGCCTGGCTCGTGCTGGCGCTCGCCGCGCCGTCGGTCCTGCTGGCGCTCGCGCTGCGGCCGACGCGCGCCGAGGTCGGCACGCCGCTGCCGGTCAAGCGCGGCGACCTCGTCCTCGGCGTCGAGGTCGAGGGCGAGCTGGTCGCCGTGCGCTCGCACGAACATCGGCGTGCCGCCCGTCGCCGAGACGGAGTTCAAGATCGCGTTCCTGGCGACCGAGGGCGCGTCGGTGAAGAAGGGCGAGCCGATCCTCCGCTTCGACACGGACACCCTGGAGCGGCTGCTGGCGGACAAGCGGGCCGAGCTCGACGAGGCGTCGAAGAAGGTCGAGCAGAAGGAGATCGACCTGCGGCTGAAGCGGCTCGACCTCGAGCAGCGCAGCGCGCAGGCGAAAGCCGAGCTGACGAAGGCGGAGCTGAAGGCGGACGCGCCGCCGGTCGCCGTGCCCCTCATCGAGCTCGAGGTCGCGCAGCTCGACAAGGCGGGCCGCGAGCGCGACCTGGCGAACCTGGCCGCCGAGGGCCGCGTCACCGACGCGATCTCCGGCTCCGAGCTGCGCTCGCTGCGCCAGCAGCGCGACCGTGCGCGGGGCCGCGTGCAGGCGCTCGAGGCCGCGATCGAGGCGATGACGGTGCGCGCTCCGCAGGACGGCATCGTGGTGTTCCAGAACGACTGGAACGACCAGAAGAAGAAGGTCGGCGACAACGTCTGGTACGGCGAGGTGGTGCTCGGGCTGCCCGACCTCTCGGAGATGAAGGGCGACGGCTTCGTCGACGAGGCGGACGGCGGGCCGGTGGCCGAGGGTCAGCCGGTCGTCGTCCGGCTCGAGGCGCGTGCCGACTTCGACGTGAAGGGCCGCGTCGCGCGCATCGCGCGCACCGTGCGCAAGCGCTCCTGGCGCACGCCGGTGAAGGGCTACCGCGTCGAGATCGCGCTCGAGCGGACGGACCCGACCTTCATGCGCCCGGCCATGCGCTTCCGCGGCGAGATCGAGACGGGCCGCCTGCCGTCGCTGCTGCTCGTCCCGCGCGAGGCCGTCTTCCTGCGCGACGACGGGCCGGTCGTGTGGCGGCAGGACGGCGCTCGGCTGGCGCGAGACGAAGCGTGAAGCTCGGCCGCAGCAGTCGCACGCAGGTCGAGGTCGTGTCCGGCCTGCGGCGAGGGCGACCTCGTGAGCCCGCTGGACCTCGCCCAGGCGCGGGGGGCCGCCGGCGCGGCGAAGCCGGAGGCGACGCAGTGAGCGCGCTGCGCGCCGCTCTGCGCCGGCCGCGTCTCCTGCTGCTGCTCGTGGTCCCCCTCGCGCTGCTGCGCGGGCGCGCGGCTGATGCGCCGCCTCGACCCGGATCCCGTCGCCACCTTCGACGTGCGGCCCGGGCGCTTCGTGCGCGAGGTCGAGGCTCGCGGCACGCTGAAGGCCGTCACCGCCACACCGATCGTGGCGCCGATCCAGTCGCGTCGCGCACAGAAGGTCGCCTTCCTGGCGCAGGACGGGTCCCTGCTGAAGAAGGGCGACCTGGTGGTCGAGTTCGACCCCTACGACGCCCAGCGGGAGGCCGCTGACAGCCAGGCCGACCTCGCCGCGGCCAAGGCCAAGATCGACAAGGCGAAGGCGGAGGGCAGCAAGAACCAGCGCTCGATCGCGATCGACCGCGACGTCGCCCGGGGCGACCTGTCGCGGGCCGAGCAGTTCAAGCTCACCGACGAGACGCTCTACTCGCGCAACCAGATCATCGAGTCGCGGCTGAGCCGCGAGCTGGCCGCGACGCAGCTCGACGTCTCCGGCAAGCGCCTCGCCGCGAGCAGCACGCTCTCGGCCGCCGAGCGCGCGCTGGGCGAGATCGACACGGCCAAGGCGAACCTCAAGCTCGACCGCGCGCGCCAGAGCCTGGGCGCGCTGCGCGTGAGCGCGCCCCACGACGGCCTGCTCGTGCTCGCGCGCAACTGGCGCGGCGAGACCACGTTCGTCGGCGACACGCTGTGGCCCGGGCAGAAGGTCGGCGAGCTGCCCGACCTCTCGCAGCTCGAGGCGAAGGTGTTCGTGCTCGAGGCCGACGGCGCCGGGCTCCGGCCGGGGCTCCTGGCCCGGGTCGTCGATCGAGGGGCGACCGGGCGAGGAGCACAAGGCCAAGCGTGGCCCGCGTCGAGCCGCTCGCCAAGACGACCGGCTGGCAATCGCCGGTGCGCTACTTCGAGGCGACGCTTGTCGCTCGCGCGCACCGACCCCGCGATCATGAAGCCGGGCCAGCGCGTGCGGGCGACGCTGCGGCTCGAGGAGGCCGAAGGCGTCCTGGCGGTGCCGCGCGGCGCCGTCTTCGACCGCGACGGCCGGCGCGTCGTCTACAAGCGGCGGGGCGCGGCGTTCGTGCCGGCCGAGGTGACGATCGGCCGCCAGAGCGTGTCGCGGGTCGTCATCGACAAGGGACTCGCGGCGGGCGACGTGGTGGCCCTGCGCGACCCGACGGCCAAGCGGGCGGGCGCCGCGGAGGAGACGCGCGTGGCGGGGCCTGGCCGGTGATGGACGTCCGCGAGTCGCTCGGCTCCGGGCTCGAGAGCCTGCGCCACCACGCGCTGCGCTCGTTCCTGGCGATGCTCGGGATCATCTTCGGCGTGGGCGCCGTGATCGCGATGCTCTCGATCGGCGCCGGCGCCGAGAGAGAGGCGCTGCAGGTGATCGACGCGATGGGGCTGCGCAACGTCGTGGTCAAGGACAAGCGCTTCGACCGCGAGAACGAGCTGCAGGAGATCCGCCGCAAGAGCTCGGGCCTCTCGGCGCGCGACGCGGCCGCGCTGCGCGACGCGGTGCCCGGGGTCGAGCGGGTGGTCGCGAAGATCGAGGTCGAGCCCTGGAAGGTGCTCTCGCCGTCCGGCCGCGCCAAGCCGCGGGTGCTCGGGGTCTCGGCCGAGTACCCGGAGCTGGTCAAGCTGCAGCTGCGCGACGGCCGCTTCTTCGACGCCTGGGACGAGGAGACCTACGCCGCCGTCTGCGTGATCGGGGACGAGGTGAGGCGCCAGCTGTTCGGCTTCGGCCCCGCGCTCGGCCGCCCGCTCAAGATCAACGACGAGTGGCTCACGGTGGTGGGCGTGCTGGCGCCGGGCGCGCTGCGGCGCGAGATCCAGGGCGTGACGCTCGAGGGCACTGCGAACGACGTCTACCTGCCGGTGACCACGGCCGAGCGGCGCTTCAACCGCCCGCCGCTCAAGAGCCCGCTCGACGAGCTGGTGGTGAGCATGGCGCCCGGCACGCCGGTCCAGGAGTCCGCGGCCGTGATCCGCACCATGCTCGACCGGCTGCACGGGGGCGCCGCCGACTACACGATCACGGTGCCCGAAGCGCTGCTCGAGCAGAGCCGGCGCACGCAGCGGCTGTTCGACGTCGTGATGGGCGCCATCGCCGGGATCTCGCTGCTGGTCGGCGGGATCGGCATCATGAACATCATGCTGGCGACCGTGCTCGAGCGCACGCGCGAGATCGGGGTGCGGCGGGCGATGGGCGCGCGCCAGGTCGACATCCGCAACCAGTTCGTGCTGGAGGCCTTCGCGATCACGGTCACCGGCGGCCTGCTCGGGATCGCGATGGGGCTGGCGATCGCGAGGGGCGTCGCCTTCTACGCGGGCTGGAGCACGATCGTGACGCTCTGGTCGATCGCGCTCTCGGTCGGCGTGTCGGTGGCGGTCGGGCTCGTGTTCGGCAGCTACCCGGCGATCCGCGCGGCGCGGCTCGACCCGGTCGACGCCCTGCGCTACGAGTAACCGCGCGCGACGAGCGGCGGCCGGTTGCCTCCCGGCGGCGCCGCCCTCAAACTCGCGCCGTGGATCTCCCGCTCCCCGTCGCCCCGGCCTCCTCTGCGGCCAGCCACGCCCGTTACGGGGTCGTGGCCTTCGCGGTCACGCTGGCCATCGTCCAGTACATCGATCGCGTCTGCATCTCGCAGGCCGCGCCGCAGATCGCCGAGGACCTGCGCCTGACGCCGCACCAGATGGGCTACGTGTTCTCCGCCTTCACGCTGGCGTACGCTCTCTTCGAGATCCCCTGCGGCTGGCTCGGGGACCGGATCGGCCCGCGCCGCGTCCTGCTGCGGATCGTGCTGTGGTGGTCCTTCTTCACCGCGGCCACCGGCTGGGCCAGGAGCTGGCTGGTGCTGGTGGCGACCCGCTTCCTGTTCGGCGCGGGCGAGGCCGGCTGCTTCCCCAACCTGACCAAGGCCCTGAACCGCTGGCTGCCCTCCGGCGAGCGCACCCGTGCGCAGGGCCTTCTCTGGATGAGCGCGCGCTGGGGCGGCGCGGCGACGCCGATCCTCGTCTACGTTTGCCTCCAGCACATGCACTGGCGCACGGCGTTCCTGGCTTTCGCCCTGCTCGGCCTGGTGTGGGCGGCGGCGTTCTACGCCTGGTACCGCGACGACCCGCGCTCGCACCCGGGGGTCAACGCCGCCGAAGCCGCGCTGCTGCCGGCCGCGGAGCCGGGGGGGCCGGGCCACTTCGCGGTGCCGTGGCGGCGCTGGCTGCGCTCGCGCACCGTGTGGTGCCTGTGCGCCCAGTACTGGGCCGTGAGCTACGTCTGGTACTTCTTCGTCACCTGGTTCCCGACCTACCTCCTGCGTGCGCGCGGCTTCGACGTGCAGCAGAGCGCCTGGCTGGCGGGGACACCGCTGCTGCTGGGCGGCTTCGGCGCGCTGGCCGCGGGCTGGCTCGCGCCGCTTTTGGCCCGCCGCTTCGGCGGCATGCGCGTGGCGCGCTGCGGCCTGGGGGGCGCCGGGCTCGCCGCCGGCGCTGCGCTGCTGGTCGTCTCCACGCAGCTCGCGAACCCCTACCTGGCGGTGGCCGCGATCGCGCTCGTGAGCTTCTTCAACGACCTGACCGTGCCCGGTGCCTGGGCCACCTGCATGGACGTGGGCGGTCGCTACGTGGCGACGCTCGGCGGGACCATGAACATGATGGGCAACCTCGGCGGCTTCGTGTCGCCGATCGTGACCGGCTACTTCGTCGAGCAGACTGGCAGCTGGACGGGGACTTTCTACGTCGCGGCCGCCGTCTACGTCGTCGGCGCGGCCTGCTGGCTGGTCCTCGATCCGGTGACGCCGCTCGAGGAGCAGGTGCCGGAAGCCGCGGCCGCATGAGCTGGAGATCGGGGCTCGTGGTGACCGACCACGGCGGGTAGAATCCCTCACCCTGGGAGAGAGCATGACCACAGCCAACAGCGACGGACCCGCAAAGCCCGGCCTCGTCCGCGTCCTCGGGCTGTGGTCGCTCGTCATCTACGGCATCGTGCTGATTCAGCCCACCGCGCCGATGCCCCCGTACGGCGTCGTGAGCCAGCTCGCGAAAGGGCACGTCGTCACCACCGTCCTCATCGGCATGGTGGCGATGCTGTTCACCGCGATCAGCTACGGGCGGATGGCGGCCGTGTATCCGAGCGCGGGCTCGGCCTACGCGTACGTCGGCCAGACGATCCATCCGGCCCTCGGCTACGTGACCGGCTGGAGCATGCTCTTCGACTACGTGATGAACCCGATCATCTGCGTGATCTGGTGCTCGAAGGCGGCGGGCAACTTCTTCCCGCTGGTCCCGTACCCGGCGTGGGCGGTCTTCTTCGCCGTGCTGTTCACCGTGGTGAACCTGCAGGGCATCAAGTCGAGCGCGCGCACCAACGCGGCCATCGCGGGCGGCCTCGGCGTCGTGATCGTGATCTTCTTCTACTGCGCCTTCCGCTACCTCGCCGGCGTCCCGCTCGGCGCGGCGGCGCTGACCCGGCCCTTCTACGACCCCTCGACCTTCTCGTGGGGGACGATCTCCACCGGCACCTCGCTGGCGGTCCTCACCTACATCGGCTTCGACGGCATCTCGACGCTCTCGGAGGAGGCGAGGAACCCGCGGCGGAACATCCTGCTGGCGACCGTGATCGTGTGCCTCTTCACCGGCGTCATGGGCGGAGCGCAGGTCTACCTCGCGCAGCTCATCTGGCCGGACTGGACGAGCTATCCCGACGTCGACACCGCGTTCGTTTACGTCGCCGGACGGGCGGGGGGGCCGATCGTGTTCGGCATCGTGAACCTCGCGCTGCTGATCGCGACGATCGGGTCCGGGGCGGGCGCGCAGCTCGGCGCCGGGCGCCTGCTCTACGGCATGGGCCGCGACGACGCCATCCCGCGCCGCTTCTTCGGCGTCGTCAGCCCGAAGACGCACATCCCGAGCAACAACATCCTGTTCGTGGGCCTGCTCGCGCTCGTCGGGGCCTTCGTCGTGAACTACCAGCTCGGGGCCGAGCTGCTGAACTTCGGTGCGTTCATCGCGTTCATGGGCGTGAACCTCGCGGCGCTGCTGCACTACTGGTGGCGGGCCGAGGACAAGCGGCTCGTCAACCTCCTGCCGCCGCTGCTGGGCTTCGTCATCTGCTTCTACATCTGGCTGAGCCTGCGCACGCCGGCCAAGCTGGCCGGGTTCGCCTGGCTCGCCACCGGGATCGCCTACGGCGCGTGGAAGACGAAAGGCTTCAAGAAGACGATCGAGTTCCGCGAGGCGACCGACGAGGAGCCGCGGCCGTGAGGTGGGTGAGGGGTCAGGTCTTGCCTCATCACATCCGTAACGAGCCAAGACCCTTCACGATCGTGATGCTCCTGCTCTGCGTGGCGCCCCTGGCCCGGGCCGGGGATGCGCCCCGTCCCTTCGCCTGGCCGAACGGGGCGAAGGCCGCGGTCGTGCTCAGCTACGACGACGGCATGGACACGCACCTCGACAACGCCGCACCCGACCTCGACGCGGCCGGGCTCGAGGGCACGTTCTTCCTTCCGGGCCAGTCGGAGTCGCTCGCCAGGAGGCTGCCGGAGTGGCGCGCCCTCGCGGCGCACGGGCACGAGCTCGCCAACCACGCGATCTTCCACCCCTGCCTGCGCAACGGGCCGGACGGGGCGGTGCGCGAGTGGGTCAAGCCGGAGTACCAGCTCGAGTCCTACACCGTCCTACGGATCAAGGACGAGGTGGCGGCCATGAACACGACACTGCTGGCCCTCGACGGCGAGGCCGTCCGCACCTTCGCCTACGGCTGCTGCGACACCACGGCCGGAGGGCAGTCCTACGTGGATGCGATCCGGCCGCTCTTCCTCGCGGCCCGCGCCGGCGAGGACCGGGTCGCGACCGACGTGAGCAGCCTCGACCCCATGCTCGTGCCGAGCTGGGCGGCCACGGACGTGAGCGGGGCACAGCTGATCGCCTTCGCGCAGAAAGCCCTCGACGCGGGGGGGCTCGCGGTCTTCCAGTTCCACGGCATCGGCGGCCAGTGGATCTCCACTTCACGGGAGGCCCACCGGGAGCTGGTCGGCTGGCTGGCCAGAAACCGCGCCCGCGTCTGGACCGACACGTTCAAGCGGGTGATGACGCGCGTCGAGGGCGAGCAGAGACGGCTGGCCGCTTCGCGCTGACGCTGGCTGCCCTCCCGCCCGAGGTCCCGCCCACACGGGAAGGGACCGCCCCTTCCGTGCGATCCTCTGAGCGGAGGTCCGCCATGGGGATCCCGGCCTACAAGAACCGACTGCCCTCGGCCGAGGAGGCTCTGCCCGGCCGCAGCGAGCGGATGCGGGTGCCCAGGGCCCACTTCGTGACCGGCGCTCCGCTCGAGCCGCCCTTTCCCGACGGCATGGAGCTGGCGCTGTTCGGCATGGGCTGTTTCTGGGGCGCGGAGCGGAAGTTCTGGCAGACCCCGGGTGTGTTCTCCACGTCGGTCGGCTACGCCGGCGGCTCGACTCCGAACCCGACGTACAAGGAGGTCTGCTCCGGCCGCACGGGGCATGCGGAGGTCGTACGGGTCGTGTTCGACCCGCACAAGGTGAGCTACGACGCGCTGCTGCGCGTGTTCTGGGAAGGACACGATCCGACGCAGGGGATGCGGCAGGGCAACGACGTCGGCACGCAGTACCGATCGGCGATCTACACGCACGGCGAGGAGCAGCGGCGCCGGGCCGAGGCCTCGCGCGCGGCGTACCAGATGGCCCTCGACGCGTCGGGCCTCGGCGGGATCACCACGGAGATCCGCGAGGCCCCCGAGTTCTACTACGCCGAGGACTACCACCAGCAGTACCTCGGCAAGAACCCGGACGGCTACTGCGGCCTCGGCGGCACCGGCGTGGCCTGCCCCGTGGGAGTGGCGACGACCTGACCGCGTGCCGCGCGTTTTTCCTTGAACGCGCGGCAGCGCTCGGCTACTTTTGCCTCGGATGCGCGTCGCGCGTGCCGGCGCGCGGGGAGGATGCCGCTTGAAGGTCCTCGTCGTGGACGTCGGCGGGAACAACATCAAGCTGCTCGCGACGGGGCAGCGGAACCCCCGCAAGATCCCCTCGGGCCCCACGTTCACGGCACGCCGGATGGTCGCGGCAGTGAAGCTGGCGGCGGCCGGCTGGCGCTACGACGCGGTCTCGATCGGCTTCCCCGGCCCGGTCCGCAGCGGGCGCCCGACCCAGGAGCCGGTGAACCTGGGCCGCGGCTGGGTGCGCTTCGACTTCGCGCGAGCCTTCGGCAAGCCGGTGAGGATCGTCAACGACGCCGTGATGCAGGCGCTCGGGAGCTATCGAGGCGGGCGCATGCTGTTCCTCGGGCTGGGCACCGGCATGGGCGCGGCGCTGGTGGTCGAGGGCCACGTGCAGCCGCTCGAGATCGCCCACCTGCCGTACCGGAACGGGAAGACCTACGAGGACTTCGTCGGCAAGCGCGGTCAGGACCGGATGGGCAGGAAGCGCTGGCGCCGCGTGGTGGCCGAGATCGTGCCTCGGCTGTTCGACGCCTTCCAGGTGGACGAGGTGGTGATCGGCGGCGGCAACGCGAAGCAGCTGAAGGACGTGCCGCGCGGCGCCCGGCTCGGCGACAACGCGAACGCGTTCCTCGGCGGGTTCCGCCTCTGGGAGAGGGCCACTACGCGCCGTCGGCGTGCCGCGCTGGCTGTGCCCGAGATGCAGGCCCGGACACAGCCGGCGCGACGCCGCGCGGCCTAGCCTAGAACCGGAGGCCGGCGCCGATCACAAACTCGGTATCGCTCTTCGCGATCAGCTTGGCCTGGATGTACGGGACGACCGGGCCGCGGTGTCCGACGCCGAAGATGAAGTTCGCGCCCACGTCCGTCGAGCTGCCGCCGGGGCCGTCGGGGTTCGAGTAGAGCACCGCCAGGCCCGCGCCGGCCCACACGTACGTCGGGCCGTGGGTGGGGAAGTCGTAGTGGAAGTCGGCGTTGAAGGTCATGTAGGTGAGGCCGTCGGTGAAGACGTACTCCACGTTCGGATCGAGGAACACGCTGTGCGAGAGCGGGACCAGCAGTTCCGCTCCGACGAACGGTTTCTCGGCCTTGGTGTAGTAGCCGGCCCGCAGCCCGAACATGTCGGCAGCGGCCGGTGTGGGCGTCGAGAGCACCGCCAAGACGAAGGCGACGACGGCGAGACTCCTGGCCACTCGCATGCAGCACCTCCTCGCGCCCGCGCCGGAGTGGCGCGGGGGTCCGTGGGTTGTCTGCGACTGTGGTTCTTACCCTGAAGGTAGGAGTCACGACGCGCCTGCGCTGTGAGGAGGCGCACCTGTGATCTGCCGCACGGTTGCCCTTCCGCCGCACAGCCCCACGCAGATCAGCTACTTCCGGCTAAGTGCGTCGCGAACTTCCGCCTAGGCCGTGGCGCCGGGCTCGCCGCCCGAGCCGGCGTTCGCCCCGGTGGCGGTCGCCAGCGCGCCCGGCGTCGCGGTCTCCGCCGGCTCGCCAGCGACGACCTCGTAGGCGGCCAGCAGCGGCCGTGCCGCCGCTCGCAGCGCCGGCAGGCGCCACGCGAACGCGAGCCCGCCCGCGAGAGAGACGAGGCCGCCGATCGCGACCGTGAGCGGCGCCCCGAGCCGCTCGGCCGCGACCCCGGCCCCGAGCGCCCCGAAGGGCGCCATGCCCATGAACATCATCGAGTAGAACGCCATGATCCGCCCGCGCAGCGCGTCCGGCGTCAGCACCTGCAACAGCGTGTTGGAAGCGGCCATCTGCGTCATCATGAAGAAGCCGGCGCAGACCAGGACGGCGCAGGAGAGAGGCAGCGAGCGGGCCAGCGAGAAGGCCACCAGCGCCACCCCGAAGCCCGCGGCCGAGCCGGCGACCCAGCGGCCCAGGCCGCGCGCGCTGCGGCGCGAGGCGAGCAGCAGCGCGGCCACGAGCGCGCCGATGCCGGTGGACCCGAGCAGCAGGCCGAGCGCGCCGGAGCCGCCGCGCACGACCTTGTCGGCGAAGATCGGCATCAGCACCGCGTAGGGCATGCCGACGACGCTCACCAGGCCGAGCAGCAGCAGCAGCTCGCGCAGCGGCGGGTTGGCGACGACGAACGCGAGCGCGTCCCGGATCGCGCGCAGCGGGCTGAGATCGGCGCCGGCTCTGCGTGCGGCCACGCGGATCGCCAGCAGCGCGAGGATCACGGCCGCGAAGCTGACGGCGTTGAGCACGAAGCACCAGCCCTCGCCGACGGCCGCCACCAGCACGCCCGCCACCGCCGGGCCGACGATGCGCGCGGCGTTCACCGCCGAGGAGTTGAGCGCGATGGCGTTCGGCAGGTCCTCGCGGGTCACCATCTCGACCAGGAACGACTGGCGGCCGGGGATGTCGAACGCGTTCACCACGCCGAGCGCGGTCGCGACCGCCAGCACCTGGCCGATCGTGACGTGGCCCGTGAGCGTGAGCACGCCGAGCACGGCCGCCAGCAGGGCGGAGCTGCTCTGTGTCAGCACCAGCAGCCGGCGCTTGTCGACGTGGTCGGCCAGCGCCCCGCCGAGCGGCGCCAGGAAGAAGACCGGCGCCTGGCTGACGAAGCCCGCCAGCCCGAGCAGCAGCGGCGAGTCGGTCAGCCGGTAGACGAGCCAGGACTGGGCGACCGTCTGCAGCCAGGTGCCGACCAGCGACACGGTCTGACCGCCGACGTAGAGGCGGAAGTTGCGGTGGCGCAGGGCACGGAACGTCCCCTGCCGCTTCGTGTCGTCCATGTCGCGCAGTTCTTGAGGCCGGAGCCGATGCGACGGACCGGTCGGCCAGCGTAACATCGATCCGCGTCGTGCCGAGCGCAGCCCTGGCCGATGCCCGTGCTAGGCTAGGCGCAGGCCGAGACCCATGTTCCTCCCGATCGGCGACGCCCCGAACCCCAAGGGGACGCCGCTCGTCACCTGGGCGCTGATCGCGGCGAACGTGGCCGTGTTCCTGCTGTTCAACCTGCCGCTGGGCGCGCAGCGGCCGGACTACGACGACCCGGCCTTCCGCGAGTACCTGCAGGTGATGGCGCGCGAGCTGCACGACCGCGCGGAGCTGCGCCAGCTCGCCGAGCAGACGAGCGCGTTCGAGCTGTTCGCCTTCGAGCACGGTTTCCGGCCGGCCGCGCCCCGCCTGAGCGGCCTCGTCACCTGCATGTTCCTGCACGGCAGCTTCATGCACCTGTTCGGGAACATGCTGTTCCTCTGGATCTACGGCGACAACGTGGAGCAGCGGCTCGGCCCTCCGGTCTACCTCTTCGCCTACCTCGCGACCGGCATCGTCGCGACACTCGCGCACGCAATCGTCTTCTCCTCGTCCGACATGCCGCTGGTGGGGGCGTCGGGGGCCATCTCGGGCGTGCTGGGCTTCTACTTCGTGCTGTTCCCGAAGAACACCGTGCGCATGCTGGTATTCCTGCCGCCGTTCCTGATGCAGGTGTTCGTGATCCCCGCCCGCTGGGTGCTCGGCATGTTCCTGCTGGTCGACAACCTGCTGCCGTTCCTGCTGGCGGGCGAGGGCGGTGTCGCGCACGGGGCCCACATCGGCGGCTTCATCGCCGGCGCCGCCGCGGCCTGGGTCGTCGAGCGCCGGCGGGCGGACAGGCGGCCCACGGAGGTCGAGGTCGAGGCGCACCCGTCGGGTGTCGAGGGCGTGCGAGAGGCGCTCGCCGGCGGGCGCTACGCCGAGGCGGCCCGCGGCTACTTCGCGCTCCCGGCCCCTGCTGCGCGCGGCGCGATCACGCCCGAGGAGGCGGTGGAGCTCGGCCGCTGGCTGCGCGCCGCCGGGCATTCCGAGGCGGCGCTCGCGCTCCTGCGCCGCACGGTGCGGGACAGCCCGCGGCACCCGGGACTGGGCGAGGCCTACGCGCTGGCGGGAGCCATCCTGTTCGAGGACCAGCGCGAGCCGACGGCCGCCTTCCAGTACCTGCTGACGGCGCTCGAGCTGGGTGTCGGACCGGAGAGCGAGCACGAGGTCCGCCGGCTGCTCGCCGAGATCGACGCGCTGCAGAAGCGCCGCGTCGGCCGGCTGCACTCGCCGCCCGACTGGTCCTAGCCCGGCTTTCCCGCCGGGCCGGCGCGGAGCGCCTCGAGCAGGAACTGTCGCGCCGCCTCGTACACGCCGGGCCTTTGGCTCTCGCGCGGGCCCGCCACGTTGAGCGTTCCCAGGTGGTGCTCCGCGGCCCAGCGGCCGAGCGCCTTCGGCAGCGGCCGGCGCGCCAGGTCGAGCACGAGCAGCGGCCGGCGCTGGCGACGGGCCAGGGCGATCGTCAGGGCCGTCCCGCCGCCGGCGCGGCCCTGCTTGAGCACGAGCGTTCCGTCCGAGTCCCGCACGTTCCACTCGGTGCGTTGCGCGTACTCGGCGCTCGGCGTCTCGCGGAGCGGGTAGCGCGGCGGGATGACGCCGTCCTCGGCGAGGCGCCCCTGCGGGCACCAGCCGCCGCAAGGCAGCCCCAGGGCGAGCGCCACGTCCAGAGCGGCGCGGTCGACGCCCGTCTGCCCGCCGGAGACGATGCGCGCGATCACGTGGTGTATTCTCGCGCGCGTCCGAGGACCCCTTGTCCCACGAGCCCTTCATGCGCCTGGCGCTCGAGCAGGCCCGGCGTGCGCGCGAGGCCGGCGAGGTACCGATCGGGTCCGTCGTCGTGCGCGACGGTGCGGTGATCGGTGCTGGCTTCAACCAGCCGATCGGCTCGGCCGACCCGACCGCTCACGCCGAGGTCCTGGCGCTGCGCATGGCGGCACGCGCCGTAGGCAACTACCGTCTCACCGAGGCCCTGCTCTACGTCACCGTCGAACCGTGCCTGATGTGCGTGGGCGCCCTCGTTCACGCACGCATCGCGACGGTCGTCTACGGGGCCGCCGACCCCAAGGGCGGCGCCGTGCGCTCGCTGCTCGATCCGGCGTCCCTGCCGCTCAACCACACGTTCGAAGTCGTGGAGGGCGTCCTGGCCGACGAGTGCCGGGTGCTGGTCCAGGAGTTCTTCCGCACGCGACGCGGCTGATCGCCGTGGACTGCGCGGCCCGCACGCCGACGAGCCGACGAGAGACGACGCTCGCGAGCGGATCGCGACCAGGCTGGGGTAAGATGAAAAGCCCTTTCGCGGAGAGGTGCGAGAGCGGTTGAATCGGGCGGTCTCGAAAACCGTTGTACCCAAAAGGTACCGTGGGTTCGAATCCCACCCTCTCCGCCAGTTGCTCTAAATTGAGGGCCTATGGGATGGAGTTCGGGTCACGGCCCCTACTTCACCCCACATTCTGAGCCGCAGAGCCACAGCCTTCCGCCGCGTCCCGCCTGCATCAGGGTGCCTTCTGTGCGCCCTCGAGGCGCGAGCGAGCGGTTGGCCTCGACCCGGGTCTGTACGTCCTTGACTACCGCCTGCGCCGCCTTCTTGAAGGAGCCTCCACATGCCCCTCTCCCGACGCTCGCCGACAACCGCGCACTGCAGGATCACGCGACCCCCTGCCCACGGGGAGCACGAGTGCGCCAGCGCACATGTCAAGTCGGTGTCAAGAGATCTTACACTCTCCGCCTCACTGGCGGATGGAGCGTGGAGGGGATATCTTGAGAGCAGTCAGCGCTTTGAGCGCGATCTAGGCACCGTGGCATACCCTGTGCTTGCCTTCGAGGCAAGGTGAGGTCCCTGATGAGGAACCTGCTTCTCGGTGCTGGGCTCGGACTGGTTGTCTTGGCGACTTCCGCCGCCCCCGCCGGCGCGGCGC
This sequence comes from uncultured Acidobacteriota bacterium, assembly GCA_963831755.1. Classification (GTDB taxonomy): domain Bacteria; phylum Acidobacteriota; class Vicinamibacteria; order Fen-336; family Fen-336; genus DATBSL01. Next base: position 496,740 of record CAWHRC010000009.1, on the reverse strand, counting down.
CCATCTTGTTCAACAGCCACTACTACGACGTCGTGCTGCTCCCCAATGTGGACTGGGGCGCCGCCAACAACGACGTCAGCCTCAAGAGTGATCTCGGCCTGAACTGGTACCTGGCGACGATCACGTCGCAGCCAGAGCAGGAGTTCATCGCCAGCCTGCTCGGGGTGCCTCCGGTGGGTGGCATCGTCGAGTACTGGGTCGGGGGATACCAGCCGGTCGGCTCAAGCGAGCCGTCCGGCGGGTGGTCTTGGGTGACCGGCGAGTCGTTCGGGCCATACACGGGCTGGGGGTGGAGAACCAAACAACCAGGGCGGAGTAGAGAACCACATTGCCCTCGACAACCGCTCCCAGTACTTCACCGTAAACACGCCGACGGGCTGGGGGTGGAACGACAACGACCCCTCCTATGACGGGATCATCGCGGGCTACGTCGCTGAGGCTCCCGTTCCCGAGCCCGGGACGATGCTACTGCTCGGCAGCGGCCTGATCGGCCTGACACTTCGCCGCCGTCGCAAGTAAGCCCGCCACTTCGGACAACGTTCTCGGCCCGGCTCGTTCAGCGGGCCGTTCCCTTGTTCCGGAGCCCTGGTTCCTGCGGTCGAGGCTGGTGCGATTGGCCTGCAGGCTGAGACTGAACCCGGGGCGACGAGCGAGAGCTAACCGCCCCGGGAAACTTCATCCGGTCAGACCAGCACCTTCGCCGCGAACTGGATCTGGCGCGCCGAGCCCGAGTCGCCGGTGGGCAGCCGCGTCGCCGTGATCACGCCGAAGGCCGTGCCCCCGGGAACCGCGGTGTGCGCCGCGAGCGGGAACCCGAAGTTCGGGCGGTTGAAGACGTTGAAGGCCTCGGCCCGGAACTCCAGGGTCGCTCCCGCGATCCTGGTCTTCTTGATGAGGGACAGGTCCGTGTCGTAGAACCCAGGACCGTATACACCGTTGCGGGGGAAGTTCCCCATGTGGCCGCTTCTCAAATTTGTTTCTAGACCAACGGCCAGCGAGAGCGATTCAGGGCCGCACGATCAGCGCTTGCTGAGCACGGCGTGGGATCTCGCGACGCTCCGTATATCGCGCCGCCGCCGCGGCGGCCCGGTCCCACCTCGACCCGCTATTGGAGCAGGCGCAGACCCAGGAGGAGAAGGACTGCGCCCACGATCGACATGAGGAAGCCGGCAGTATGGAAGCTGGCACCATCGGCGGGCTTCTTGATGAGTCGGCCGATGAGCCCACCGATCACCGAGCCGGCGATCCCGACGCCGGTGGTGGCCAGGAAGCCCATATGATCGGCCCCGGGAATGACAGCTCGCGCGATGAGACCGACGAAGAACCCCACGATCACGGACCAGACGAGGTGGATCACGCTCTCCTCCTGCTAGCACGGCCCCCGCGGACCCTGGGCGTCGGCTCGCCCGCTTGGGCCTGGTTCTCGCACGTTCGGCACGATGCCGGCATTATGGAACATCCTCCGTGCGGGAAGCCGGGCTCACTTGGCATAGGGGACAGGCAACGTACCGCGACGAGCGCGGCTGTCGGCAGGCTCAGTACTTCGAGCGCATGTACTCGATGCCCACCGCCAGGGTCTATCCCCGCGCATCCTCGATCTCGAGAGAGAACTCGCCGTCGTGCTTGCGTACGGCCTCGACGAGGCAGTCGAGCCAGCTGTCGTAGAGGCCGGGCCGGATGTCGAGGTGGTTGCGGCTGTGGCGAGCCGCCAGTCGCGGGATGTCGCCCCACGCCGGGCTCGCCTCGGGGCCCTGAGCGGCGATGGAGATCACCCAGAGGGACTCAGCGAGCACTCGGGTCTACCGCTTGAAGTCGGTGTGCGCGAACTTCTGGCGGATCTCCTCGGAAGAGTCCATGAAGAGGCCGTAGAGGTCCGACAGGAACTCGGGCTGCGCAAGGCACCGCTTCGGGCTCGCGAGCAAGACCTCGATCTGATCCGCCGCGGCCATCCTGGCACCGGTGAACGACGGCCGAAGGGCTCCTCGTAGATCGACGTCGCAAGGACTTCGGGCGACGGCATCAGCCGCGCAGCGAGGCTGGCGACGCTGTCACGGGCGCCCCGAGCCTCACGGCCTCCTGAACACCCGCCCGTCCTTCATCACGAAGCGCACGTCGGAGGCGGCCGCGACGTCGCTCGTCGGGTCTCCCGCGACCGCCACCAGGTCGGCGAGCAGGCCGGGCGCGATGCGGCCGATGCGGTCTTCCAGGCCGAGCAGCTTCGCGTCGACCGCGGTGGCTGCGAGCAGCGCCTGCGCGGGCGTCATGCCGGCCTTCACCAGCCAGGCGAGCTCGCGGGCGTTCTCCCCGTGCGCGAACACGCCGACGTCGCTGCCGCAGCCCACGACGACGCCGGCCTCGCGGGCGAGGCGAACGGCGCCGAGCGCCGCCTGCATCTCGGCGGTGTACGGAATCGCGCCGCGCTTGTAGCCCTGGAAGTACTCCGAGTACGCCTCCTCGGCCGTCAGCGTCGGCAGGAACGCGACCTTGTGCTCCGCCATCAACCGGAACACCTCGGCGGTGCCGCCGTAGCCGTGCTCGATCGTCTGCACGCCGGCGAGCGTCGCGCGCCGCATGCCCTCGGCGGTCGAGGCGTGCGCCGCGACCGGCCGGCCCGCGCTGTGCGCCTCGTCGACCAGCGCCTTCAGCTCCTCGAGCGAGAACGTCGGTGCGGCCGAGCCGCCGGGCCCGCGGCGGTAGTCCGCGTACACCTTCACCCAGTCGGCCCCGTGGCCCACCTGCTCGCGCACCGCCTTCACGATCTCCGCGACGCCGGTCGCCTCCTGCGCGCCCTTGGGCGGCACGAACTCCGGCGCGAAGCCGAGCGGGCCGGGTCCGTAGCTCGCGGTCGCGACGATGGCGAGCGTGGCCACGAGCAGCCGCGGCCCGGGGATCCGGCCCTCCTCGATGGCGCGCCTGAGCGAAAGGTCGGCGTAGCCCGCCCCCTCGGTGCCGAGGTCGCGCAGGGTCGTGAAGCCGGCCGCCAGCGTGCGCTCGCAGTGCAGCGTGGCTGCGATCGTCCGATAGGCCAGGGGCTCCTTCAGCACCTGGTCGTTCCACAGCGTCTCGTTGTAGGGGTGCAGGAAGACGTGCGAGTGGGCGTCGATCAGGCCGGGCAGCAGCGTCATGCCGGGCAGGTCGATCGCCTGGGCGCCGGGCGGCACGCGCACGCTCGCGGCGGGCCCGACGGCGGCGATCCTGCGGCCGCTCACCACGACCAGCCAGCCTTCGTGCGCCTGCTCGCTCGCACCGTCGAAGACGCGCTGGGGTCGCAGCAGTACGCTCGGCTCCGGCGTGGCCGTCGACGCCGGTTGCGCTGCGCGCGCCTGCGTCGTGCTCGCCAGCGTCAGAACGGCAAAGACGGCGAGCCGCAACGCCATGCACGGCGACGCGAGACGACCCTCCATCGGGGACCTCCCGGGATGCCGCCGAGTATGTGCCACGCCCGGGAGGCGCTCAAGGCGTTGCTCGTGGAACGCACGTCGCGCCCCGGTGTATCCTGACGATCGCCCGATCCTGCCGGCCACGCGCGGAGAGATGCGAGAGTGGTTGAATCGGCGTGACTGGAAATCACGTGTAGGGGTAACCCCTCTACCGAGGGTTCGAATCCCTCTCTCTCCGCCATGTCGCCCTGCCTGCGGCGGTCGTGGGCGGAGTCCAGCCCCGCCATCGAGTTTTGCACGGCCCTTACCGCGTGCTTACCGGGGGACCGCTCACACGGGCGGCCGACGCCGCATCATGGGAGTGCGGGATTGCACGAAACGGCGGTACAGCAGCTCGCCGGGAGCCCGCACCGGAGGATGACATGACGCGCTCGAGGACGGTGACGGCGGCAGCCGGAGCGGCGTTCCTTCTGGGGATGGCCCTCAGCCTGCCTGCAGCCGCAGAGGCCCACGGCCGTGGCGGCCCCCGCGTTGGCGTGTTCGTCGGCGGCTTCTACGGAGGTTGGGGTGGCCTCTACGGCTGGGGCCCCTGGGGCTGGGGCTGGCCATGGTACGGCCCCTACGCCGGCTTCTACGGCCGTCCCGGGGGTGTCGATCTCGGAGCGGCGATGATCGCCGGTTTCGGTGCCATCGACCTGAACGTCAAGCCGGGCGAGGCCGAGGTCTGGGTGGACGGCAAGTACGTCGCCGAGGCGAAGGACCTCGACGGCTACCCTTCCTACCTGTGGCTCCCGAGAGGACCCCATCACCTGGTCATCTACAAGGGCGGCTACCAGCGGTTCGAGGAGGACGTGGACGTGCAGGTCGCGATGGCGAGGGAGCTGAAGGTGCGTCTCGAGCGGGGCGAATCCGAGCGCCCGGGCCAGCGGCCGGCACAGATGGGCGGCGAGGGTCGCCCGTCCGTGAGCGCCGAGCCGAAAGCCCGCGAGCAGCGCGCCGAGGGTGGCGAGCTGCGCCTGCGCGTGCGTCCCGAGGATGCCACCGTCTACGTCGACGGCGAGTTCCGCGGCACGGGCCGGGAGCTGCGAACGCTCCATCTCTCCGCCGGCCGTCATCGCATCGAGCTGGCCCGGCCGGGCTTCCGCACGCTGGAGAAGGACGTCGAGGTCGAGCAGGGCCACTCGCTCGCGCTGGAGCTCGAGATGGAACGGCCGTGACGACCGGCGCGGCGCGGGAGGCGAAGCGCCCGCGCCGCGCGCGCACCTGCAGCCGGAGCCCGTTCGTCGACACGCACTGAGACGCCAACCGGGCAGGTGCGGCCGGCCTTTGCGGCTACACTCGGCGGATCCCGGGAGGACCCATGAGCGAGCTCCTGACCAGCCCCTCGCAGGTCGGCCTGATCCTGCTGCGCACGCTGTCGGTCTACCTGTTCATCATGGCGGGCTTCCGCCTCACCGGGAAGCGCGAGGTGGGGCAGCTCGCGCCATTCGACTTCGCGCTGATCCTGCTGATCGCCAACGCCGTGCAGAACGCCATGGTGGGACCCGACACGTCGCTGGTGGGCGGGCTCGCCGCCGCGAGCGTGCTGCTGCTGGTGAACTGGCTGCTCGGGAGGCTGGCCCTGAACAGCCGCGGTTTCGAGCGCCTGCTGCGCGGTCACGCACGCGTGCTCGTCTCGCGCGGCCGGATCATCGAGGAGAGCCTGCGGGCCGAGAACCTCACCCACCAGGACCTGACGCAGGCGCTGCGCGAGAGCGGCTGCGCCGCGGTCGAGGACTGCCGGCTGGCGGTGATGGAGGTGGACGGGACGATCTCGGTGATCAGCGGGCGCGGCGCCGCCTCCTCGGTCGCGCCCGGCGGAGCCGAGCCGGGCCATTGAAGACGAGGCCGGTCAGGCCGCGTCTTCCGGCGGCCCCGTGAGCATGCTGCCTTTCGCCGCGGGGCGGAATGCATTAGGCTAACTCGGTACGGGTCGGCCGCACGTGGGCCCCGGCCCTGCGCAACGCGAGTCGTCGAACCCCGCCAGGCCCGGAAGGGAGCAACGGTTAGGCGAGCCCCGCGTGTGCCGCAGGTCTCCCGGGGTTCACGTGGGGCCGGCCTGGTCCCGGCCTCCCCGAGCAAGCCCATTGAGCTACCAGGTCCTCGCCCTCAAGTACCGCCCCACCTCGTTCGACGAGGTCGTCGGCCAGTCGACCGTGACCCGCACGCTGCGCAACGCGATCGAGCGCGGCAAGATCGGCCACGCCTTCCTGCTGTCGGGCGCCCGCGGCGTCGGCAAGACGACGACCGCACGCATCCTGGCCAAGGCGCTCAACTGTGCGAAGGCGGCCGGCCCGACGGCGAGCCCGTGCTCCACGCGGACGGACGAGGACCGGGCCACGGCCTGCGACAGCTGCCGGGAGATCGCGGACGGCAAGAGCCTGGACGTGCAGGAGATCGACGGCGCCTCGAACAACTCGGTGGACCAGGTGCGCGAGTTGCGCGAGAGCGCGCGCTACAGCCCCGCGCGCGACCGCTTCAAGATCTGGATCATCGACGAGGTCCACATGCTGTCGACAGGGGCGTTCAACGCGCTCCTGAAGACGCTCGAGGAGCCTCCGCCGCGCGTGAAGTTCATCTTCGCGACGACGGAGTACCACAAGATCCCCGAGACCATCCTCTCGCGCTGCCAGCAGTACGACTTCCGGATGATCCCGGCGCGCGAGCTGTCGGTGCACCTGCGCCGGATCGCCGGCGAGGAGGGGATAGAGATCTCCGACGGCTCGCTCGCACTGATCGCGCGCGCGGCCGAAGGCAGCGTGCGCGACTCTCTCTCGCTGTTCGACCAGGTGCTCGCCTTCACCGGCAACGAGGTGAAGGACGACGAGGTGGCGGGCCTGCTCGGCCTCGTCGACCGCGAGCTGCTGCACCGGGCCTCGCGCGCGATCGTCGAGGGAGACAGCCTCGCCATGCTCGAGCTGGTCGAGAGCCTCGCCGACTACGGGTCCGACTACCGCAACTTCACGCGCGAGCTGCTGCTGCACCTGCGCGAGGTGCTGCTGGTGAAGCTGGCGCCGGAGGCGAGCCCGCTGCTGCACGCGGTCCTGCCGGAGGAGCTCGATCGGCTGCGCGCGCTCGCGCAGGAGCTGTCGGAGGAGGACCTGCTGCGCTCGCTCGACCTGCTGACGCGGCTCGAGGGCGAGCTGCGGAGCGCCACCGACCCGCGCGTGGCGCTCGACCTGGCGCTGCTCAAGCTCGTGCAGCTGCGCCGGCTACTGCCCTTCGCCGAGCTGGTTGCCCGTGTCGAACGCCTGGCAGGCGCCCCGGCCGGATCGCCGCCCGGCCCGGCCTTGCTCGGAGCCGCGCCTGCCACGCCTGCCGCGACGGTGCGCCGCGCGCCCGCCGCCACGCCGACCTCGTCGAGGCGCGAGCCGCCGTCCGAGCCACCGCCAGCAGCCGTGACCCCGGCCCCGGGGTCGGCCGCCGCCTTCGTCTCTGCCATGGTCGGCCTGTGCCAGACCCGACCCTCGCTGGCCGCGCCGCTGCGCTCGGCGACGGCGCGGCTCGAGGGGGACACGCTCGTGCTCGAACTGCCGCCCGACTTCGTGCCCTTCGCGACGCTGCACGACGAGGAATACCGGGAGCTCGTGAAGAAGGCCGCCGGCCGGCCGCTGAAGCTGCAGATCGCAGCGGGCGGCACCGTGGGCGGCGTCGAGCCGGCCCCGCCGAGCGCGGCCGAGCTCAGCCGGCAGAAGCTGCGCGAGGAGGCCGAGCGCGAGCCGGCCGTTCAGGAGGCGCTCGACCTGTTCGACGGGCGCGTGGTGGACGTCAGGGAAGCCAAACCCTCGAGGGAGGACACGTGAACCCGTTCGGTGACCCGCGGAAGCTGATGAAGCAGCTCCAGCAGGCGCAGGAGAAGATCCAGGCCGAGATCGCAGCGCTGGTGGTCGAGGCCAGCTCGGGCGGCGGCGTGGTGACGGTCGCGATGGACGGACAGAAGCAGCTGCGCAGCCTGAGGATCGATCCCGAGGTCGTCAGCAAGGACGACGTCGAGATGCTGCAGGACCTGGTGCTGGCGGCGGTCAACGAGGCCGGCCGCAAGGTCGACGAGGCCATCCAGGAGAAGGTGGGCGGCCTGACCGGCGGCATGAAGCTGCCCGGGCTTTCTTGAGCAGGGGGGCGCTGTGTCGCGCCCCCCTGGGACCCCCCGCTCCGCTCGCCGGAGTGAATCCGGCTCGCTCCGCAGTCCGTGGCCATAGCGGGCGCTGCGTCGCGTAGCCGCTGCTCGCGCGTGCCCGGCTCCACCGCGGCGCGCCATGCTGTACCCTGCCGCTGATGGACTATCCCGCCCCGCTCGGGAAGCTGATCGACGAGCTGCGCAAGCTGCCCGGCATCGGGCCGAAGTCGGCGCAGCGGATCGCCTTCCACCTGCTGCGCGGCTCGCGCGAGGACGCGACGCGCCTGTCCGAGGCGATCGGGACCTTGCTCGACGGGATCCGCAGCTGCTCGCTCTGCCACGCCGTCACCGACCAGGAGCTGTGCGCCAACTGCTCCGACCCGCTGCGCAGTGACAGGACGATCTGCGTCGTCGAGGAACCGCACGACGTGGTGGCGATCGAGAAGACGCGGGACTACCGCGGCCGCTACCACGTGCTGCACGGCGCGCTGTCGCCGCTGTCGGGGGTGGGCCCGGACGAGCTGCGCATCCACAGCCTGCTCGAGCGCGTGCGGCCCGGCGGGGTCGACGAGGTGATCCTGGCCACCAGCCCGACCGTCGAGGGCGAGGCGACGGCCGTCTACCTCGCCCGGCTGCTGAAGCCGCTCGGCGTTCGCGTCACGCGCATCGCCATGGGCGTCCCGGTCGGCTCCGACCTCGAATGGGCGGACGAAGTCACCATGGCGAAGGCCCTCGAGGGCCGACGCGAGTACTGAGCGGACCACGACTAAACCCCGTGGGCGCTTTGATTTCCCTTGACCCGCGGGCTACCCTTATGCGTTCTTGCGGGGGGTCTTCTGCCCGGCGCGCCCGGGAGAGGCGAGGGCGAAGCCCACGCGAGAGGAGGATCACGCATGGCGGCGCCTGACATCGTGATGTACGAGGAGGAGTTCAACCAGATCAAGCAGGTCATCTCGAAGCTCCGAGTCGACGCCAACGCCAAGGTCGTGTTTCTCGTCGACAAGAACGGCCAGCAGATCGCGGCACAGGGGGAGATCGAGAACCTCGACACCACCTCGCTCGCCTCGCTGACCGCGGGCAACGTCGCCGCGACGGACGGGCTCGCGCGGCTGATCGGTGAGAAGGAGTTCTCGATCCTCTTCCACGAGGGCGAGCGCGACAACATCCACATCTCGATCGTGGCCCAGCGCGTGATCCTGGTCGTGATCTTCGACCAGCGCTCCTCGCTCGGCCTCGTGCGGCTGCGGGTGAAGAAGGCTTCGGGAGAGCTCAACGAGGTGTTCGCGCGCATCATGTCGAAGGTCGAGAGGGAGCGCGCCGCCGCCGGCGCGGCCTTCGAGAGCCCCTTCGCCGAGATCACCGACGACGACATCGACAGCCTCTTCAGCGAGTAACCCTAGAGCCCGATGACGTTCATCAACTACGCCTCACGAGAGATCAACTGCAAGATCGTCTACTACGGCCCCGGCCTGTGCGGGAAGACGACCAACCTGCAGTGGATCTACGACAAGACGAACCCCAACGCCAAGGGCAAGCTGATCTCGCTGGCGACCGAGACCGACCGCACGCTGTTCTTCGACTTCCTGCCGCTGGAGCTGGGCACCGTGCGCGGCTTCAAGACCCGCTTCCACCTCTACACGGTTCCTGGCCAGGTCTTCTACGACGCCAGCCGCAAGCTGATCCTGAAGGGCGTGGACGGCGTGATCTTCGTCGCCGACAGCCAGATCGAGCGCATGGACGCGAACGTCGAGGCCATCGAGAACCTGCAGATCAACCTCAAGGCGCAGGGCTACGACCTGATGACGATCCCCTACGTGCTGCAGCTCAACAAGCGCGACCTGCCGGGCGTGGCGAGCGCCGCCGAGATGGTGCAGCTCCTGCGCAAGAAGGGCGAGCCGGTGATCGAGGCGGTGGCCTCGAAGGGCACGGGCGTCTTCGAGACGCTGAAGGGCGTCGCCAAGCTCGTGCTGCAGGAGCTGACGAAGACCGGCTAGAGACCTCGTCGGTCCCGGGTGCACGCCCGCGACGGCGGACCCGCGGCGGCGCCGCCACTCGAACGCCGGCCCAGGCCCGCTGCTAACATCGAGCGCAGTGGCCTTTCCCGCCCCGAACGCTCCGGCTCGTCCCTCATCCGCCAGCGTCCGTGCGCCTGCTGACCGCACAGGCCTTCGACCGCGCCGCGGGCGCGCCGCTCGTCGAGGGCAACGACGTGCGACTGCTGTGCAACGCGTCCGAGAACTACCCGGCCTGGTTCGAGGCGATCGCGGCGGCCGAGCGGCGCGTGCACCTCGAGGTGTACATCCTGGCCGACGACGTCATCGGCCGCCGCCTGGCGGAGACTCTGATCGCCAAGGCGCGCGCCGGCGTCGCGGTGCGGCTCGTCTACGACTGGCTCGGCGCGCTGGGCAAGGACCGGCCGCCGCTACTGGCGGGCGCTGCGGGAGGGCGGCGTCGAGCTGCGCTGCTTCAACCCGCCGCAGCTCACGTCGCCGCTCGACCTGCTGCGGCGCAACCACCGCAAGTCGATCGTGGTCGACGAGCGCGTGGCGTTCGTCACCGGTCTGTGCGTGGCGGACTCGTGGTGCGGCAACCCGGCGCAGGACATCGAGCCCTGGCGCGACACCGGGGTCGAGCTGCACGGCCCGGCGGTGCAGGAGGTGGCCCGTGCCTTCGCGGCGACCTGGGCGGAGACCGGCGCGCCGCTGCCGGAGGAGGAGCTGCCGCAGTCGCCGTCGCCGCGGGCGGGCGACGTGGCGCTGCGCGTCGTCGCGGAGACCTCCTTCTCTGCGGCCACCTTCCGTCTGGACACGCTGGTGGCGGCGCTCGCGCGTCGGCGGCTGTGGCTGGCCGACGCCTACTTCGCCGGCACCGCCATCTACGTGCAGGCGCTGCGCGCGGCGGCGCAGGACGGCGTCGACGTGCGGCTGCTGGTCCCGGGCGCCGGCACGGACATAAGCCTGGTGCAGGCGCTCTCGCGCGCGGGCTACCGGCCGCTGCTCGACGCGGGCATCCGGGTGTTCGAGTGGAACGGGCCGATGATGCACGCGAAGACCGCGGTCGCCGACGGCTACTGGGCGCGCATCGGCTCCACGAACCTCAACCTCGCGAGCTGGCTCGGCAACTGGGAGCTCGACGTGGTCGTCGAGAACGAGCGCTTCGGCCGCGAGATGGAGGCGGTGTACGAGCGCGACCTCGCCAACAGCACGGAGATCGTGCTCGGTCGGCGGCGGCTGCTGCCGGGCGCCGTGGTGCGGCCGGTCGCGCCGCGCAGCCGGGTGCGGATGCCAGGCAAGGGCTCGGCTCCGCGCGCGGCCGCGGGCGCGGTGCGGCTCGGCTACACGATCGGCGCGGCGGTCGCAGGCCGCCGTACGCTCGGGCCGGCCGAGGCCGTGCTCGCCGGCCGCGCCGGTGTCCTCCTGATCGCGCTGGCGGGCGTCACCCTCGTGTGGCCGCTCGTCACCGCGGTCCCTGCGGCGATCCTCGCGGCGTGGATCGGAATCTCGCTGCTCGCCCGCGCGTGGCGCCTGCGGCGGTAGCCGGCCCGCTGACGCCCTGTCGCCACGCGCGCAGGGTGAGCTGAGGAGCAGATCCTGCTGCCGGCCCTGGTCGAGCGTGCGCAGCTGCCGCCGGCGCGCGGTCCGATCCGTTCGCTGCTGCTGCAGCACCGCGACATCGCCGTGCTGCTCGACGAGGTCGCGGCCCTGTTGCCGCTCGAGCGGCTCACGGCCGAGCAGGGCGCCGCGCTGACGGCCGCGGCGACGCGCTACGCGCACGCGCTGTGGCGTCACATCGACGCCGAGAACTCCGTCCTGCTGCCGGAGAGCGAGACGAGGCTCCGGCGGGTCGGCGTGCTCGAGCTGCCCGACCGGCCGATCGATGCCGAGGAGCGGAACGCCCGCGAATACGCTCTGCCGCTGCTCGCGCGCTACCCGCCGGAGCAGGACCGCACGGCCCTGCGCGGTGAAGGCTGCGTCGTCTTTCCGTCCTACGGGACGAGCTGCGACGGGGTCGAGCGCGAGTGGTGGAGCGGTTGAGCCCTGCGTTGACACCCCGCGGCAGCGCCCCTAGAATCCGGGTTTGCCGTCGGCGCCGCTCCGATCCTCAGTAGCTCAGCGGTAGAGCATCCGGCTGTTAACCGGAGGGTCGTAGGTTCGAATCCTACCTGAGGAGCCATCCCGGGCGGCGCTTCAACAACTTCCCGCCGCCGCTTCCCCGAATGTCCCTCAATTGTCCCTTTTCGTTTTCGACTCTCGTCGGCTGCGTCGAGAGACAGGCGTCCGCGCGGAGGAGCGCGTCGGCCGTCTCGCGCTCGGTGACGATGTTCCTCGAGCTGCGTGAACTCTTCCCGGCGTCTGCACGTCCTTAACGTATGGAGGTCCGCATGAGCGCCAAAGGGCTCGGACGTCGCAGGTTCCTCAAAGCGGGCGGCACGGCGGCAGGCGCGCTGGTCGTGGGTGGCGCGGGAGTCTGGGCTGCGACGCCGCATGTCGACTGGCCCGAGCTCAGCTACCCGGGAAGCGAGGACGCGCACGGCCGGGTGCTGGTCGCGTACGCCAGCAAGGCCGGCTCCACCGCCGAGGTCGCGGCCGTGATCGCCAGGAAGCTCGCCGACGCGGGGCTGGCGGTCGACCTGCGCCGTGCGAGGAACGTCCGCTCGGTGGACGACTACCGAGCCGTCGTCGTCGGCTCGGCCATCCGGGCCGGCCAGTGGCTGGGCGAGGCGAGCGGCTTCGTGAAGACCCACCGAGACGCCCTCGCGGCGCGCAACACCGCGTTCTTCACCCTGTGCATGACGCTTCAACACGACACTCCGGGCAACCGCGAGAAGGTCGCCGGGTACCTGAAGCCCGTGCGCGAGGTCCTCGAGCCGGACTGGATCGAGTTCTTCGCAGGGAAGATGGAATACCGGCGCCTGGCGCTCGGACCGCGCCTCATCGTCAAGGCCATGAAGGTGCGCGAAGGCGACTTCCGGGACTGGAATGCCATCGGCTCGTGGGCCGATCGGCTGGTCGAGGAGATACCCGCCGCCGCCTGACCCCCGGAGGTCCTTCGTCGCCGCCGAGGGCTACTCCACCGTGATGACGACCTTCCCCCGAGCGTGTCCCTGCTCCAGGTAGCGGATCGCCTCCGGGACCTCGCTCAGCGTGTGGGATCGGTCGATGACGGGTCCGACCTTTCCCGCTTCGATCAGGTCCTTCAATGCGACCAGGTCCGCGTCGTTCACCGAGGCGAGCATGGGGCGCACCTTCTGGCTGTGGAACCACGACCACACGAGTGCGCCGATGGGGCCGACGACGGGATCGATCCAGCGGCCGCCCCCCGATGCCCCTACCCCGACGCAGATCCCCCTGGGACCCATGACCCGGCTGAGGTCGGACAGCGAGCGGTTCCCCACGGCATCGAGGATCAAGTCGTATCGCCGGCTGCCGCGGGTGAAGTCCTCCTGGTTGTAGTCGACGACGTGGTCCGCGCCCAGGGATCGCACCAGGTCCGCGTTCCTTGCGCTGCAGACCCCAGTGACTTCCCCGCCGAACGCCTTGGCGATCTGGACGGCGAACGTGCCTACGCCTCCGGCCGCGCCGTTGACCAGCACCGTCTGCCCGGACTGGATCCGTCCCTTGTCGCGGATCGCCTGAAGCGCGGTGAGTGCCGCTACAGGCACGGCCGCCGCCTCCTGGAGCGTCAGGGTCGTGGGCTTGGGCGCCAGCTTCTTTTCGTGGACGCACGCGTACTCGGCGAACGCGCCGCGGCCTGCGCCGAACACCTCGTCGCCCGGCCGGAAGCGGGCCACCTGGCGGCCGACGGCTTCGACCTGCCCGGCGAGGTCCGCTCCCAGACGCGTGGACCTCGGTTTCCGCACGCCGGTCACGGCGCGGAGCAGGTAGGGTTCGCCCCGCATGAAGTGCCAGTCCAGCGGGTTGACGGAGGCCGCGCGCACCCTGACCAGCACAGCGTCGTCCGCGGGGACGGGCTTCTCCACCTCCTCGAGCCCGAGGACCTCGGGCGAACCGTAGCTGCGAAAGACGATGGCCTTCATGGGCCGAGGAGCACGCGGCGCGCTTCCGCGGCGGCGGCGAGGGCGTCCTCGCGCTCCCTCTCCGTCGCGAAGTTGGCCCGTTTCGCGAACCAGTGCGTCGCCCCGTCGACGTACTTCGCCAGGTATCGGCGCGAGGCCTCGAGGTTCACGCCGCGTCCGTCGCGGTCGAAGTAGATCGGGTTGGTGTGGGCGAAGACACCGAGCCCGCGGGGCAGCGGGGCGGGACGGATGTCCGGGTCGTTGTTCACCCGGGCCGCGATCCAGCTGCTCTCGTCGAGGTCGAGCGTCGTCTCGAGCGTGGCCGAGTAGAGGCCGCCCTCCGGGCGCGCCTGTGGCGGGTGGGTCGTCCGCGTGGCGACCTCGGCCCCGTTCACCACGATCTCCAGATTGACGAAGGGGAGCAGGGACCGCGCCTCGGCCTTCGCGGTGACCCGGCGCCGCCCGGTGAAGGAGACGACCTCGCCAGGCTGGTGCCCATCGACGGTCAGGAAGAGCATCGGGTGGTTGGTGATGAAGCCGCGGCCGGCCTTGAACGCGGCGAGCCAGGCCGCGTAACCGGTGCCGTTCTCCAGCCGCCCGTAGAAGCGGTTGCAGCCCACCGGGATGTCGTCGCCCATCTTGTCGCTTCCGGCCCCGATCGGCAGGCGGAAGCCGGCGTTCAGGTACTGGTAGTAGAGGTCCAGTCCCCGCATCACCGTGAACTCGGCCTGGGAGAAGCCTGACTCCTTCCACGGCGCCCAGTGCGCCGGCAGCCCGGTCGGGTCGTTGTAGGTGATCAGATCGACCGCGTCGATCAGGCCGAGGCTGATGTCGATGGCGGACTCGATGCCGGGGAGGTTCTCGAAGTGCGCCCAGGAGGTCACCGCGTTCTGGCGTCGCGCCTCACGCAGGATGGGGACGAGCAGGTGGTGCGGGTGGCTCTCTCCCATGAAGCCGCCGCCGGCGGGACCGAGCGGCTCGACGATGCGGCGCAGGTCCATCAGGATCACGTGGCCGTGCTGCCAGTCGCGGACCTCCTGCCCCACGTAGACCGAGCTCTGCTTCGTCGAGATCGGGTCGAGGTGGCCCGTGAACTTCTCGGCGTCGTGCGTGAAGTCGCTGGTCAGCAGGTTCAGGACCGGCATGTCCTCGCCGCGCATCTCGAGGTACGAGTCGGCGAGCGAGAGGTAGTGCACGTGGGTGTCGCCGCTGGCGTAGCCGAGCCTCCCCATGTCGATCCAGCGGTGCAGCCGGACCTCGAGCCGCCGCGTGCCGGCGTCCACGTCGAACGAGCGCTGCTCGGGGAAGGTCTCGAACCCGCGGCGCACTTCCACCGTCAGTCGGTGGGGAGGCGAGGCGACCGAGAGCGCGCCGTCGACGTAGTACCGGGTGCGCCCGAGATAGTCGACCTTCGGCGGTTGCCCGTCGGGCAAGACAGGCCGACCGGCCTCGTCCGAGACGGCCACGGTCGCCGCGAGCGGCTGGCCCGTCTCGGCGTCGACGATGTTGATCCGAAGCGGAGCGTCGCTCGCCGCCAGCGCGCCGAGCGCCACCATGCCGAGCGCCGCGAGCACGAAACCCCGTCCTCGCACGGAGCGGACGATACCACTCCCGTCGGCTCGCTGCGCTTCCTCGGTCGATCTCGAACGAACATCGGCGGTCTCGGCCGCGGTCGAGGCACGGGCGCCGGCAGCAACGATAACGTCGACTCTGTCACCTGCCACGCCGACAGGCGTACGATCCGGCCCTGCTGCGAGCGAGGCGTCCGACCCGAAACGGCCTCGCTGGATCGCCGAGGAAGAGAGGGCCTGTGGGCGGGAAGCGAGCCAACGCCACTGAGCGACGTGAGTTCCTGAAGCAGGCCGGTCTCGCGGCCGGAGGCCTCCTCGGAGCCGGTGGTGCCGGTGCGGCGCCTCTCGGCCCAGCGAAGTCTGTGTCGATCGTGCTCGACGCCGCGCACAGGCGCGCGGCCACAACACCCGTGCGGTGGGCCGCCGGGCACCTCCAGCAGAGCCTGGCCGCCCGGGCGATGCCGTCTCGAGTCGTCGCCCGGATGGCGGACGCGGCTGCGGGAGACCTCGTGGTGGTCGTCGCCGATCCCCGGTCGGCTGCGGGAGAGGCGGCACTCGCCATTTCGGAAGAGGCGTTCGCGATCACCCGCGCTGAGGTCGCCGGCCGAGGCGCCGTCCTCGTCCGGGCCCGGGGCCCACGCGGCTACGTCTATGCGCTGACCGAGCTGGCCGACCGCGTCGCCCTCTCGGACGATCCCGGCACGGCGCTCTCGGGCGTCGAGATGCGCGCCCAGCCCGCGAACGCCATTCGCAGCTGCATGCGCCTGTTCTGCAGCGACGTCGAGGACAAGGCGTGGTTCCGCGACCGGGAGTTCTGGGCCGGGTATCTCACGATGCTCGTGACCCAGCGCTTCAACCGTTTCAACCTCTCGTTCGGGCTCGGCTACGACTTCACCACGGGGATCCGCGACGCGTACCTGCACTTCAGCTATCCGTTCCTGCTCGCGGTGCCGGGGTACGACGTGCGCGCGACGAACCTCCCCGACTCGGAGCGCGCCGCCAACCTGGAGATGCTGCGCTTCATCAGCGAGCAGGCGGCTCTGCGCGGCCTGCAGTTCCAGCTCGGGCTGTGGACGCACGCGTACCAATGGACCGACAGCCCCGACGCCAACCACCGGATCGAGGGGCTCACCCCCGAGAGGCTGGGACCGTACTGCCGCGACGCGCTGACACTGCTGCTCAGGGAGTGCCCGAGCATCTCGGGCCTGACGATCCGCACCCACGGAGAGAGCGGGATCGGCGAGGGCAACTACGAGCTGTGGCGGATGGTCTTCGAGGGCGCGCGGCGCTCGGGTCGACCGGTCGAGCTCGATCTGCACGCCAAGGGCATCGATCGGACGATGATCGACGTCGCGCTGCAGACGGGGCTCCCGGTGGTCATCTCCCCGAAGTTCTGGGCGGAGCACATGGGCCTGCCCTACCACCAGGCCTGGATCCGTCCGACCGAGTTGCCGGAGCGCGAGCGAGGCGAGGGGCTCTTTGCCCGCAGCGCGGGCGCGCGCAGCTTCCTGCGCTACGGCTACGGCGACCTGCTCGACGAGCAGCGCCGCTACGGGATCCTCCACCGCATCTGGCCGGGCACGCAGCGGGTCCTGCTCTGGGGGGATCCCGAGTTCGCCGCGGCTTACGCCCGCAATGCCGGCTTCTGCGGGACGCAGGGGGCGGAGCTGATGGAGCCGCTCTCGTTCAAGGGCCGCAAGGGCTCCGGACGCCAGGGCTCGCGGACCGGCTATGCGGACGCGTCCCTGGTTACGCGGTACGACTACGAGAAGTACCTCTATACCTACAGGCTCTGGGGCCGGCTGCTGTACGACCCTGATGCCCCGGCCGAGTCCTGGGAGCGCCTGCTGCGCCGGCAGTACGGAAAGGCGGCGGCCTCCGCCGAGGCGTCGCTCGCGGCCTCGAGCCGCATCCTGCCGCTCGTCACGACCGCGCACACGCCCTCCGCCGCGAACAACCACTGGTGGCCGGAGATGCCCGTCCACATGTCGATCCTCGACGCCTCGCATCCCGAGCCGTTCACGGACACGCCAGTGCCGCGGCGATTCGGGGCCGTGAGCCCGCTCGACCCGCAGCTGTTCGCGTCCGCCGACGATTTCGCTCGCGAGCTGGTCGAAGGCGCCCCGAGCGGACGCTACACGCCGGCCGAGGTCGCCGTCGCGCTCGATCGGCTCGCCGACGAGGCGGCAGGTCCGTTGAAGCAGGCGCTCACGCAGACGCTGACACACCCGCCCGATCGAACCACTGCCGCTTTCCGCCGCTTCGTCGTCGACACTACGGCGCAGATCGAGCTGGGCCGCTTCTTCGCCGACAAGCTGCGCGCCGCGTGCCTGTACGCCGTCTTCGAGCGGACGCAGGATCCGGGAATGCTGGCGAGCGCCGTCGAACGCTACGGCCGGGCCCGCGAGGTGTGGCTGCGCATCGCAGGCGTCACCAGGGGCGTGTATGTCGACGACGTGACCTACGGCCCGGAGTGGTACCAGCGAGGACATTGGGCCGATCGCCTCGCGGCTCTCGAGCGCGACTGTGCCGCAATGGCGGCGCTCAGGACGCCGGTGCCAGCCACCGGCCGAGACGCGGAGCGCGGTCGCGCCTGGGCAAGGGCCGTGCTCGCGCCGGCAGAGCGGTCGCGGCCGGCTGTCCGCCACGCCCCGCCACGATCTTTCGATCGCGCCCGCCCGCTCGCGATCGAGCTGGCGGTGTCCGGCGTCGAGGCCGTCCGGCTCCGCTACCGACACACGAACCAGGCCGAGCCCTGGCAGACCGAAGCGACGGTTCACGAGGGTGGCGGCTGGCGAGCGACCATCCCGGCCGGCTACACGGACTCGGTGTATCCGCTGCAGTACTACTTCGAGCTCGTCCTGGCGACGCCGGCCGCGGTCGTCCTCTGCCCGGGCTTCGACGCGAACTGGTCGAACACTCCCTACTGGGTCGTCCGTCAGCGGCGGTAGGCCAACCCTCCGAGGGGCCGACGATCACCCCTGCGCCCCGTGCATACGCGGCCCGACGTACGCCGACTGCGGACGAATCAGGTGGTCCTCGGCGTGCTGCTCGATCACGTGCGCGCACCAGCCCGCGCAGCGCCCGCAGGCGAACAGCGCCACGAACATCGCCGGCGGCAGGCCGAGCGACTGCAGCACCAGCGCCGTGTAGAACTCGCCGTTCGTCTTGAGGTTGCGCCCGGGCTTCCGCTCGTCGAGCACCCGCAGCACGACCGCCTCGACCTCCCGCGCCAGGTCGAACAGCTTGCGGTCGTGCAGCACGGCGCCGGCCATCTCCAGGGCGACCCGGCCCAGCACCTCCGCGCGCGGGTCGCGGACCTTGTAGACGCGGTGACCGAATCCCATGATGCGGCGGCCGGCCGCCGGCTCGCGGCGCACCCAGCCTCGGCCTGGTCGGCGGTCCCGATGGCTCGCCAGTATGTCCAGCACCGGTCCCGGCGCCCCGCCATGGAGCGGCCCCTTGAGCGCGCCGATCGCCCCCGTCACCGCGCTCACCATGTCGGCGCGCGTGCTGGCGATCACGCGGCGCGGTGAACGTCGAGGCGTTCATGCCGTGGTCGCTCAACGTGACCCAGTAGGTGTCGAGCGCGCGAGCAGCGATCGGCGTCGGGCTCCTCGCGGTTCACCATGTAGAGGACGTTCGCGGCGAGCGAGAGGTCCGGGCGCGGCGCGATCGGGCTCCCGGCCCGAGACCGTCCGTGCGTACGCCGCGACGATCGTGGGAAGCCGTGCGACCAGCGCCTTCGCGGTGGCGAGGTCGGCGGCACGTCGAGATGTCGCTCGGGGCCGCCCAGGTCCAGCGACAGCATCGAACACGCCATGCGCAGCGCGTCGATCGGCGGTGCGCCCCGCTTCGCCGCCTCGCAGACGGCGGCCATCGCACTCTGCGGGATCGCCCGCAGCGCCGCGATCTCGCCGGAGAATGCCTGCGCCTCGGCGCGAGCGGGCAGACGGCCCGTCCACAGGAGGTGCGCCGTCTCTTCGAACGTGACCCTGCCGGCCAGCTCTTCGAGCTCGTAGCCGCCGATGATCAGGACGCCGTTCTGGCCGTCGACGTGGCTGAGCCGCGTCTGGACGGCGACGACGCCGTCGAGGCCGCGCACGGGTGGAGTGTCGGACGGAGGAGCGCTGGACATCGCCGGGATGCCCTCACCTACCCCAATCTTCGGACGGCGTCGCGCGGATCGCGCCGCGACGAGGCGGCTTCAGTTCACGAGCTCGCCGAGCTTGCGCAGCCGGAGGCTGGGATCGCTCGAGACGTCGTGGCGGAGCCAGCCCAGGTGGCCCGCCCCGAAGATCACCAGCACACGCTCGTTCGGAGAGTCCAGAAGCCGCGTCACGTTGCTGTAGATCCGCATGTTGCGGCGGAACCAGTCGGCGACCAGGTCGGCGCCCGCCCAGTCGCCGGGCTCGCCGAGATGCGCCTCCCGATAGTAGTAGCCCACATCTTCGGCCACTCTGCTGTCGGCATTCATGTGCAGCAGGGTGTCGAGGACGGTGTGCGACGCCAGGAACTGGTCCTGCGCCTTCACCATGGTGCCGATCTCGCCCATGATCGCGTCCAGCTCCTTCGAGCGGCCGCTCGCCTTGGCGTAGTCCACGACGCGCTGCCAGGGGAACTCGCCGTCGGCATCCACCGGGTAGACGGCCTTGTGGCCGAGCTCCCTGGCGAGGCGGAAGCCGATCTGCTCGATCTCGTTGCGCGTGAGCTCATGCTTGCCGGCCAGGTAGTCGCCGTAGGTCTTGGCGATGCGGTCGTCCCCGGAGTCGCCTTCGACTGCGACCTTCGTGGGATGGAATCGCTTCAGGACCTCGATCAGTTCGGCGATCTCGGCCTGGCGCCTGGATGCGAGCACGTCGTCGGCCTTCGTGTTGAAGATGTCCCTGCCCGGATTCGCCATGTGGTAGACACCGAGCACCAGCACCTCGGCACGGGGGGCAGGTGGCAAAGGCTCCACGGCGGACGGCTGCATTGCCTGTGCTGGCGTCGCGGCCGCGAGCGCCAGGGCGGACAACAGCACGGATCTCCCGGTCATGGCCTCCTCCTCATGGGCGCAGGAGCGAGCATGATACGCGCTCACGCCGGGGAAGCCTCCGCGGCCCGCTTCCCAACCCGGGAGCTTCGGGGACAGGGATGGGCGGGGGAGAGATAATGTCGATCCAGAGGTGCTGGAGGTCCCGCGGGAGAAGCACGCTCCAGCCGATACAGGGAACCGCTGGGGGTCGGAAAGTGGAACAGCTGAAGACCTATCCGACGATCGCGGCATGCGGCCTCGACTGCGGCCTGTGCCCCAGATACTACACGGCAGGAACCTCGAGATGCCCGGGATGCGGTGGACTGGGCTTCTCCGACAAGCATCCTTCCTGCTCCTTCATCACCTGTTGTGTGAAGAAGAGAGGCCTCGAGGTCTGCGGCCAGTGTCCAGAGTTCCCCTGCTCGAAGTTCAAGAGCGAGGAGGAGTATCGGGCAGAAGAGTCATCGTCCTACCCGCCGGCCAGGAAGGTGCTGTCGAATCTGCGGTTCATAAGGGAAAAGGGGATCCGGGAGTTCGTGAGGCGGCAGGAGAAGCAAATCGGCCTTCTCGAGACCATGATCGAGGGCTACGACGACGGCAGGTCCAGGAGCTTCTTCTGCCGGGCGGCGGCCCTGCTCGATCCCAGGACCTTGAAGAGCGCATTGGACGAGGCGAGGAAGGCGACGAGAGCCGGCGCCGGCAGGACGAGCGAGACCGCCGTCAAGGCTCGGGTCCTGAGGGCAGTCCTCGCCGAAGCCGCCCTCAGCGAGGGAATCGAGCTGACGGGGAGGAGATAGCAGCCCGCAGTCCGTCCTGACGACAGGCCCCGCCCCGTCGTGCTTCCGCAGGCCTCTGACGTTAGCATCGGGCGGATGTGGCGCCAGCTCCTCGACCGCCTGCAGGGCCGTCCGATCGAGCACGACCTCGAGCGGTACCGGTCGCGGCTCGCCGCGATCGAGGGGCTCGAGCCCTCAGTGGCCGCGCTCGACGACGAGGCGCTGCTGCGACGCGCCTGCGATCTGCGCGAGGGCGCCTCAGCCCTGCCGTCCTCCGGCGCGGTGGACGACCGCGCGCTCGTCGCGGAGGCCTTCGCGCTCGCACGTGAGGCGGCGCAGCGCGCGCTCGGCCAGAGGCCCTTCGACGAGCAGGTCCTGGGCGGCCTGGTCCTGGCCGAGGGCCGCGTCGCCGAGATGGCCACCGGCGAGGGCAAGACGCTCGCGGCCGTGGCTCCCGTGTTCCTGCACGCGCTGGCGGGCCGCGGCGCGCACGTGCTGACGTTCAATGACTACCTGGCGCAGCGCGACGCGGCGTGGATGGGGCCGGTCTACGAGCGGCTCGGGCTCACGGTCGGTGCCGTCCACGAGCGGATGGGGCCGGCCGAGCGCCGTGCGGCCTACGCCGCCGACGTGACTTACCTGACGGCGAAGGAAGCGGGTTTCGACCACCTGCGCGACGGCCTGTGCCTCGAGCCGGACGCGCAGGTGCAGCGGGCGTTTCACTACGCTCTCGTCGACGAGGCGGACTCGATCCTGGTCGACGAGGCGCGCATCCCGCTGGTGATCGCCGGCGACAGCGGCGACGCCCTGGCCGGACCCGAGCGGCTGGCCGGCCTCGTGCGCACGCTCGCCCGCGGCGTCGACTTCGACACCGACGAGTTCGCGCACAACATCGGCCTGACCGAGGCGGGCGCCGCGCGGGTCGAGGCGGCCCTCGGCTGCGGCAGCCTGCACGCGCTCGAGAACGTCTCGCTGCACGCGCAGCTGCGCCACGCGCTGCACGCGGAGCACTTGCTGAAGCGCGACGTCGACTACATCGTGCGCGGCGGTCGGGTGGAGCTGGTCGACGAGTCGACCGGCCGCGTCGCCGACAAGCGCCACTGGCCGGACGGCCTGCACGCCGCCGTCGAGGCGAAGGAGGGCCTGCGCCTCACGTCCGAGGGGCGCATCCTCGGACAGGTCACGCTCCAGCACTTCCTGGGCCTCTACCCGCGTCTCGCCGGGATGACGGCGACGGCACAGAGCGCGGCCGAAGAGCTTCAGGCCTTCTACGGCCTGCGCACCGTCGTCGTCCCCAGCCACCGGCCCGTGGTCCGGGTGGACCTGCCCGACGTCGTCTTCACGCACAAGGACGCCAAGCGGGCCGCGCTGGTCGCCGAGATCCGCGCGGTCCACGCGAGCGACCGGCCGGTGCTGGTCGGCACGGCCAGCGTCGGCGAGTCCGAGGAGCTGGCGGCCGCGCTACAAGCTGCGGGCGTCGCCTGCGCGGTGCTGAACGCGAAGAACGACGAGCGCGAGGCCGCGGTCGTCGCTCGGGCCGGAGCCCCGGGGGCGGTGACGATCTCGACCAACATGGCCGGGCGCGGCACCGACATCCGCCTCGGGGGGCCGGACGAGTCGCGCCGCGCCTCTGTGGTGGCGCTCGGCGGGCTGTACGTCATCGGGACCAACCGCCATGCCAGCCTGCGCATCGACCAGCAGCTGCGCGGGCGGGCCGGCCGCCAGGGCGACCCCGGTCAGACGCGCTTCTTCGTCTCGCTCGAGGACGACCTCGTCCGTCGCTACGGCGTCGAGCAGCTGGTTTCGGGGCACCACCTGCCGGCCCGGCAGGACGCCCCGCTCGAGAGCCGGATCGTGCGCGCGGAGATCGCGCGCGCGCAGCGCATCGTCGAGGACGAAGGCTTTCGGCTGCGGCGCACGCTGTTCGGGTACTCCGACATCGTCGAGCGCCAGCGCCGCGCCATCCGTCGCTGGCGCACGAGCGTCCTCGAGCGCGCCGTCCATGGGCAGCTGCTCGCCGAACGCGCGCCGGAGCGGTGCGCTGCGCTCGCGCCGCTCGTCGGCGAGGCCCTGCTGGCCGAGATCGAGCGCCGGCTGACGCTGCTGGCGATCGACCGCTGCTGGAGCGACCACCTGGCCGAGCTGCGCGAGATCCGCGAGGACAGCGTGCTGCTCGCCTTCGCCGGCCGCTTCCCGCTGGCCGAGTTCCACCGCCAGGCGGCGGACACGTTCGCTGCGCTCGAAGAGCGCATCGAGGACGAGGTGGTGCGCGACATCGGCGGGCTCGAAATCACGAAGGCCGGCGTCGACTGGGAGCGCGCGGGCCTGCGCGGGCCCTCGGCGACCTGGACCTACCTCGTGGGCGAGAACCCGTTCGGTGCCAGTGGCCTCATGAGCCCGGCCGGCCGGACCGGGATGGTGGCCGCCGCGGTGGGCGCGCCCTGGCTGGTGCTCCTGCACTGGTTCGGCGTGCTGTGGGAGCGCCGGCGCCGCCGGCGGGCCGCGCACCCCGAGTAGGCTGCCGCCCTATAATCCGCGCCATGGGGCAGCAGGCGCTGGCGGCAGCGGCCGCGTGTCTTCTGACTATGGCGGCGGCTCGCGAAACCCGGGCAGCGGCCCGCATCAGCCAGACGCTGCACGACGGCTGGACCTTCCGGCAGACGGGGCGCGAGGAGAGCTACCCGGCCAACGTGCCCGGTGTCGTCCACCTCGACCTGCTCGCCAACGGGCTGATCGGCGACCCCTTCTACCGCGACTACGAGAAGAGCCTGCAGTGGATCGGCCGCACCGACTGGGAGTACCGCAGGCAGTTCGACGTGGTGGCCGAGACCCTGGCGCGCCGCCGGGTCGAGCTGGTCTTCGACGGCCTCGACACCTACGCGAAGGTGACGCTCAACGGCCGCGAGGTGCTCGACGCCGACAACATGTACCGGCAGTGGCGCGCGAGCGTGCGGCCGCTGCTGCGCGCGCAGGGCAACGAGCTCGTCGTCGTCTTCCGCTCGCCGATCAACGAGGACCTGCCGAAGGTGACGGCTCGCGGTTACGAGCTGCCGGCGGTCAACGACCTGGGCGAGAAGACCAGCGTCTACTCGCGCAAGGCGCCTTACAGCTTCGGCTGGGACTGGGGGCCACGCCTGGTCACCTGCGGGATCTGGAAGCCCGTGCGGCTCGAGGCCTGGGACGACGCCCGGCTGCTGGACGTCGCGATCCGACAGAAGGAGCTGGGCCCGGAGCGGGCCAGCCTCAGCGCGGAGGTGGAGCTCGTCGCCGCGCGGCCCGCCGCAGGCCGGGCGGCGCCCGCCGTGACGATCGAGCTGGCGGTCGAAGGCGCGGGCGCACCGGTGGTGACGAGGCTGGCGTTGAAGGACGGCCTCCAGGCCGAGACGGTCCCCTTCGAGATCGCGAGGCCGAAGCTGTGGTGGCCGAACGGCTTCGGCGAGCAGCCCCTCTACACCGTGACGACCAGGCTGCTCCTCGGCGGCGCCCTGGTCGACGAGCAGAGGACGCGTGTCGGCCTGCGCACGCTCGAGCTGCGGAGGCAGAAGGACGAGTTCGGCACCAGCTTCGAGTTCGTGGTCAACGGCGTGCCGGTCTTCGCCAAGGGCGCCAACTGGATCCCGGCCGACAGCTTCCTGCCCCGGGTCACGCGCGAGCGCTACGCCGACCTGCTCGGCTCGGCGAAGGCGGCGCACATGACCATGCTGCGCGTGTGGGGGGGCGGCATCTACGAGAGCGACGAGTTCTACGATCTGGCCGACGAGCTGGGCCTGCTCGTGTGGCAGGACTTCCACTTCTCCTGCAGCCTCTACCCGGCCGACGAGAAGTTCCTGGCCAGCGTCGAGAAGGAGGCGGAGGACGCGATCCGCCGGCTGCGCAACCACCCCTCGCTCGCGCTGTGGAACGGCAACAACGAGGTCGAGGCCGCGTGGTTCCAGTGGGGCTGGAAGGAGCGCTACCCGGCGTGGCTGTGGAACGACTACAAGGCGATCTTCCACGACCTCTTGCCGCGCACCGTGGCCCGGCTCGACCCCACGCGCAGCTACTGGCCGAGCTCCCCCTCGGCGAACCTCGAGGCGCTGCCGGGCGACTGCTGCAACGGCGACATGCACTACTGGGGGGTGTGGCACGGCAAGGAGCCGTTCTCGAGCTTCGAGAAGCAGCGGACGCGCTTCATGAGCGAGTACGGGTTCCAGTCGTTCCCCGAGATGAGGACGATCCGCTCGTTCGCCCGCTGGGACGACCTGGCGCTCGAGTCGCCCGTGATGCTGAGTCACCAGAAGAGCGGGCCCGGCAACCAGCTCATCCGCGAGTACCTGCTGCGCGACTACAGGGAGCCCAGGGACTTCCCCTCGTTCCTCTACGTGAGCCAGGTGCTGCAGGCGGAGGGGATCAAGGTCGCGGCCGAGGCCCTGCGCCGCGCGCGGCCGCGCACGATGGGCTCGCTCTACTGGCAGCTGGACGACTGCTGGCCGGTCGCCTCCTGGTCGAGCATCGACTACTTCGGCCGCTGGAAGGCGCTGCAGTACTACGCGAAGCGCTTCTACGCGCCGCTGCTGGCGTCCATCTCCGAGCAGGAGGGCCAGCTGGTAGTGACGCTCGTCTCCGACCGCATGACGCCCGTCACGGGCGAGCTGGTCACGCGGCTGCTGGACCTCTCCGGGACGACACTGTGGGTGGAGAAGAAGGCGGTCACGCTCGTGCCCCTGGCCAACCAGCAGGCGCTGTCCGTTGCGCGCGAGACGCTGCTCGAGGGCCGCGACCCGAAGGCCGTGTTCCTGCAGGCGCAGCTGCTGGTCGACGGCCGGGTCGCTTCGAGCAACGTCCGTTTCTTCACCGCGCCAAAGGAGCTGGCGCTGCAGAGCCCGAAGATCGCGGTCGAAGCCTCGGCGGCGGCGGAGGGCATCCGCGTGCGGCTGTCGAGCGACACCCTGGCGCGCCACGTGCGGCTCGCCTGCGACGCCGATGGCTCCTTCGAGGACAACTACCTCGACCTCGTCCCGGGACAGCCGGTCGAGGTCCTCTTCCTCCCGAAGCAGCCGATCTCCCTCGAACCGTTCAAGAAGGGCCTCGAGATCGTCTCGCTCGTCGACGCCTTCTGACACACCGTCCCGGCGGCCGTATCCTGCGGCACCCTTCGGGGAACAAGATTTCGGACGTCCACGGGTGAAGCCCATGACCGATGGCGCGGCAGAGGCCGAGCTGCTCCTGAAGGCGGCCCGCGGAGACGAGGCGGCATTCCTGCTCCTCTACGAGAGGCACAGGACCCCCGTCTTCCGGTTCGCCTGCCGGATGCTCGGCTCGCCGCAGCAGGCAGAAGACGTGACGCAGGAGTGCTTTCTCTCGATCCTCCGCCGGCCCGAGGCGTTTCGGGCGGAACGCGCCTCGTTGCGCACCTACCTGTGCGCCATCGCGCGGCACCTCGCGCTGAAGCAGCTGCGCAAGAGGGGCCAGGAGACGGTCGTGGACGAGCCGCCGGTCGACGCCGGAGACCCTTCGCCGGGGCCGAAACCGGGGGACCAGCTGCAGGCCGTGCTCGACGACGAGGCTGCGGGTGCCGTGCGGCGGGCAGTCGAGGCGCTGCCGCCGCTGCAGCGCGAGGCCGTGGTGCTGTTCGAGTACCAGGAGATGAGCCTGGCGGACATCGCCACGGCGTGCGAGGTGGACGTCGGGACGGTGAAGTCGCGGCTGCACCGGGCGCGCGAGCGCCTGCGCCGCACGCTGGCGCCGTTCCTGGCCGGGGGGGCCGCCGCCCCGCCGGCCGCAGTCTGAAAGGGAGACGAGGCCATGACGGAACGCGACGCCGACCGGGACCTGGAGCTCGAGCGGCTGCTCGCCCGCTGGAGCGCCCCAATCGTTCCCGAGGGGATGGACGAACACGTGCTGGCCGCCTACCGGCGGCAGACCCGCACCGCCGAGCCGTGGTGGTCGCGCCTGTTCACGGCGACGGTGCGCGTCCCGCTGCCGGTGGTGGTCGGCCTGCTGATGCTGCTGATCGTCAGCGCGGCGCTGGCACTGCGGCCCGTGGCGCCGCCGCCGACGGCGGGCACGACGGGGCCGTCGCAGCCGGTGCAGGCGGCGCGGCACGTCGACTCGCAGGTGGTGACGCGCACCAGCCTCGCCGGCTTCCAGCCGGTTTCCGAGGTCACGGCCACGGTCGTGGAGACGCAGGAGAAGCGGCAGTGAACAGGACGCTGGCGGTGGCCACGCTCTTGGCAGCGCTGGCCATCCCCGCCGTGGCGGCAGCGGAGGAGGGCGTCGCCCTGGTGCGGCTCGAGAACGGGACCTCGATCGGTTTCGCCATGGTGCGTACCGGCGCACCCGGGCCGGCCGGGTCGATCGGCGAAGCGGCGCTGCAGCGCTCGAATGCCGTGAGCCGCGTGCTGTTCGACCGCGAGACGGGCTCCTACTTCGGCTACCGGTTGGAGGTCGAGCGGCGCGACGGGCCGCGGCCGTTCCGGGTCGCCTTCAAGCCGCTCGACCGGGGCGCCGTCGAGCGCGAGCTGAAGCAGCGCGGGGACTGCCCGGGCTGCCCGGCACCCTCGCCGCTCGGCTCCGGCCCGCAGTTTCCCCCGGCCCTGCAGCTGGCCGAGGGCGAGGCGCTCACGCTGGAGCTCCTGACGAACCCCGGGACCGGCGAGCGGATCCTCGACGTGGTGAAGCTCTCGGCCCGCCCGCTCGCCGGCGACGTCATGCGCGCGGCCGCCGCGCGCGCCATCGAGGGGCAGCAGGCGATCAAGCTCGCGACCATTCTGGTCGCGCGCGGCCAGTTCGCGGCGGCCGCCGAGGAGTTCCGCAAGGTGCTCGAGTTCCAGCCGAACGACGCCTCGCTGCACAACAGGGTCGGCATCTGCTACCAGCACCTCGGTAACGACGCGATGGCGCGGCGCCACTACGAGCGCGCCCTCGAGCTGAACGGCCGCTACGCGGAGGTGTGGAACAACATCGGCACGCTCGAGCAGTCGCGCAAGCGTTTCAAGCCCGCCGTGCGCGCCTACAAGAAGTCGATCGAGCTGAAGCCGTCGCTGGCCACGCCGTGGAAGAACCTGGGCAACGCCTATCTCGCGCTCGGGCAGGTGCAGGAGGCGTTCGAGGCGTACCAGGAGGCGTTCCGGCTCGACCCCACGATCCTCGAGAGCCAGGGATCCGCCGTCCCTGCCGCCGGCGTCGACGCCGCGACGCAGAACTTCTACCTGGCGAAGCTGCTCGCCGCCAACGGGCACAAGGACGCGGCGCTCGACTTCCTGAGGCGCGCGAAGGAGGCGGGCTTCCACGACTTCGGGCGCGTCGCAGCCGACCCCGACTTCAAGCACGTCGTGGCGGACCCGCGCTACAAGGAGCTCGCCCAGTAGGCGTGGCCTCGGCGTATCCGCGCGGGCCCTGCGCGCAACAACGTGCAGGAGCACACGAGGAGGATGCGATGAGAACCACGACCCTGGCGCTGATCACCGCGGCCGCGCTGGCCGCCACGGCCTCGGCGGCCGACATTTCGAAGCCCGCGCCCTCGGCGGGGCTGGACACCGTCCAGCGCGCGGAGCTGCTCGTCGCGCGGCAGTCCTGGCCGGGCGCGGTCGCGGCCTACAAGGACGCGATCGCGGCGGCCCCCGACGACCCGGTGCTGCGCAACCGGATCGGCATCTGCTACCAGCAGCTGGGCGACCTGCGCGCGGCGCGCTCGGCGTACAAGAAGGCGATCGACCTCAAGCACGACTACGCCGAGGCGTACAACAACCTGGGCGCGCTCGAGCACGCCCGGGGCAAGTACAAGCAGGCGATCTCCGCCTACGGCAAGGCGATCCGCCTTAAGCCGAACGCCGCCGTGTTCTTCAAGAACCTCGGCAGCGCCTGGCTCGCGCGCGGCGACGTCGCGAAGGCGCTCGAGGCCTGGAACGAGGCCTTCCGCCTCGACCCCCTCGCCTTCGACAGCGCCGCCATGACGGTGCCGGGGACGGGGGTCAGCCCGGCGAAGCAGTACTACCTCTATGCCAAGCTGCTCGCCGCCCGCGGCGAGGTCGAGAAGGCGCTCGAGTACCTGACCAAGGCCCAGGCCGCCGGCTTCGGCGACTTCGCGAAGGTCGAGGGCGACCGTGACTTCGCCACGATCGTCAAGGACCCGCGTTACGCCGCGTTGAAGTAGGGACCGCGGAGTCGCGGGCGCTCGAGGGCGGTCGGCTGGGCCGGCCGCCCTCGTCGTTCGTGTGGCGCGAGGCGCGCTACTCGGAGGGGGGGCGCACGCCGTTCCCGCTGGTCCTGCCCGGGCGGCGACTCGGCACGCGCGGGAGCGGGTCGCCTTCGGCGGGGGAGTAGAGGAGCCGGTTCGGCGTCCCGACTCCGACGTCGACCACGCGGTCCCTCGTCGCCTCCTCCACGATCGCCCGCACGACGTCGGACGGCGTCGCGTCGGGGTGGCCTTCGAGATACAGCGCCGCGGCTCCGGCCACGTGTGGCGAGGCCATCGAGGTGCCGTCGAGCGTCGAGCTCGCGGTGTCGCTCGTGGCCCAGGCGGAAGTGATCCCCGCTCCCGGCGCGAACAGGTCGACGCAGGCGCCGTCGTTCGAGAAGCCCGCCCGCGTGTCGGTGGCCGTGGTCGCCGCGACGGTCAGCGCCTGCGCGACGCGAGCGGGCGAGCGGCTGCAGGCGTCGCCGCCGCCGTTGCCCGCGGCCACGGTGAAGGTCACGCCGGAGGCGATCGAGCGCGCGACGGCTGCGTCGAGCGCCGGCGAGGGCTCGTCGCTCGCCAGGCTGATGTTGGCGACGGCCGGCGAGCGGTGGTGGGCGGTCACCCAGTCGATGCCCTCCAGCGCCTCCGCGACGGTGCCCCGCGCGTCGCAGCCCAGCACGCGCACGGCGTGGAGAATGGCGCCCGGAGCGACGCCGAAGCTTCGGCCGGCCACGATGCCGGCGACGTGAGTGCCGTGGCCGTTGCAGTCGTCGGTGCTGCGGCCGTCGGCGATCGCCGAGAACCCCTCGCGCACGCGGCCGGCCAGCTCCACGTGCGTGGCCCGCAGCCCGGTGTCGAGCAGGTACACGTGCACGCCCGCGCCGCTGGCGTCGGAGGAGTAGGTGCCGGACAGCGGCAGGTCGCGCTGGTCGATGCGGTCGAGCCCCCAGCTCGCCCCGGTGCGCGTCCCGGCGGCCTGCAGGACCGCGTCCTGCTCCACCCAGGCCACGCGGCCGTCGTCGGCCAGGGCCTCGGCCTCGGCGGCCGTGGTGCGCACGGTGAAGCCGCGCAGCGCATGACGGTAGACGTGCGTCGTGAAGCCGCGGCGCGGCAGGTCGACCAGGGCTGAGGCAAGCTCGGCCGCCGGCGTGGCCTCGTCCAGCAGCACCACGACGTAGGAGCCGGGGACCGGTCGCGTGTGACGGAGGACCGGGCCCGCCGCTGCGGCCTGGGCTCCCAGGAGCACGAGAGCGGTCCCGATTGCGCGCCTCGTCATGCGACCTCCCGACCGGCCGAGGCCGCTTATAGCCCGGAGGGGGCGGTCAGCGCATGAGACGAATGGCTAGGCGCCCTGCAGCAGCCGGCCGACCTCTTCGGCGATCGCGGCCGAGGCGGTGAGGCCGGGCGAGTCGATCCCGACCAGGTTGACGAGGCCCGGCAGCCCGCGCTGCGTCTCCTCGGCGATCACGAAGTCGCGGAACCCCTCGCCGGGCCCCTGCAGCTTCGCGCGGATGCCGGCGATGTCGGGCGTGAGCTCCTCGTCCTCGACGACCGGCAGCAGCCGCCGCACCGATGCCGCGAAGGCCCCGCGCTTCGTCTCGTCGACGGAGTAGTCGAGGCGGCGGACCGGGAGGTGGTCGGCGTCCGGGCCGAAGCGCACCCGGCCGTCGAGGCCGAGCACCGCGTGCACGCCGAGGCTCACCCCGGTGGGGACGGGATACACGAGCCGGGAGAGGAGCCGCGCCTTGGGGCCGCCGAGCGCGAAGTAGCTGCCCTTCCACCAGTGCAGGCGGTAACGGGCCGCGTCGACGTCGATCCCGGCCAGCGCGGCCAGCGTGTCGGACTCGAGGCCCGCCGCGTTCACCACCCGCTCGCTCGTGAACGCCTCGACGCCGTCGGGCGTGCGCACGCTCAGCCGGTAGTCGCAGTCGCGGCGCTCGAGCCCGATCAGCTCGGCCCGCGTCTGCAGGATCGCCCCGTGGCGCCGTGCCTCCAGGAGGTAGGCGTCCATCAGGCCGTGGGCGCTCACGATACCGGTCGTCGGCGAGAGAAGGCCCGCCAGCGCGGGGACCGCAGGCTCGAGGCGCCGGCACTGCTCCGCGCCGAGCAGCTCGAGAGGGACGCCGTTCGCCCGCCCCAGGGCCAGCAGCCGCTCGAGCTCGGCCGTCTCCCCCGGCTGCACCGCGACGATCAGCTTCGTCGTGCGCCGGTGCGGCACCCCGAACCGCTCGCAGGTCTCGTAGAGCAGCTGCCGGCCGCGCACGCACAGGCGCGCCTTCCACGAGCCGGCGGGGTAGTACATCCCGGCGTGGACGACCTCGCTGTTGCGGCTGGAGGTCTCGCTGCCGTGGCGCTCGCGCCGCTCGAGCAGCACCAGCTCCGGAAAGCGGGGCGCGAGGCGGGCGGCCACGGCGAGGCCCACGACTCCCGCCCCGACGATCGTGAGCGGCGTGTCGGCCATGGGCCCGCATCATAGCCGGCACAGCCGCCGCAGCGCGGGTGCCGCCGCCACTCACGGCGGCCCTGAGACGGTTGATCTATGGAGCCGCGAGCGTGGCGGCGCGAAGCTGGGGGACCGGGTCGAGGCGGGGGAGGGCAGCATGAGCGAGACCGAGCGGATCTGGGATCTCCTGCAGCGTTCGTTCGAGGGCGGCGAGGCCTGGCGTTGCCCGTCCCTGCGCGACCTGCTGGCGAGCGTCAGCGCGCAGCAGGCGGCCGCGCGGCCGATCGCGGGCGCCCCGACGATCTGGGAGCTGGTGCTGCACACCACCGTTTGCGAGGACCTCTCGCGCCGCCGCCTCGAGGGCGAGGCGGTCGAGCACCTGCCGGACGAGCAGGCGTGGCCCCGGCCCGACGAGCTGACGCCCGCGGCGTGGCTCCAGGCCAAGCTTGCCTTCGGCGAGGCCCGCCGTTCGCTGCGCCGGGCCGTGGCGGCCTTCCCCGAGTCACGGCTCAACGAGCCGGTGCCCGGCCGCGAGTACGCGTACTACGTGCTGCTGCACGGCGCGATCGACCACGCGCTCTACCACGCCGGCCAGATGGAGATGCTGATGCTGGCTCAGGGCATCTACCCTGCGGCGTCGCCCCTGGCCGTGCGCGGCTTCGTGCAGGGAAGGGCCTAGTCCGTCCCCGCGCTGACGGGCCGGCGGCGCCGCCCGCCGCGCGGCGCGACCACCGATAATGGAGACCAGCGTATGAGAAGCCTCCTGCCCCTCTACCTCGTGCTGCGGCTCGGCCAGCAGCTGCTCGAGACGGTGCTGGCGGTCGTCAACCGCCGCCACGCGACCGATCCCCCGCGGCTCGCGGCAGCGGGCCGTGCGCTCGAGATCGCGGAGCCCGACCTGCGCCAGGCCGTGGCCTACTCGGGCGATCGCCACCGCTTCTCCCTCGTCCACGGCTGGACCGAAGTGACCGTGGGCCTCGCGTTCCTCGCCGTGGGCGGGCTGGGCCTCGTCGAGTCGTGGGCCCGCGCCCTGGCGGGGACGGCCGGCCTGGGCGCGATCGCGACAGGCGTCTTCTTCTTCTTCCTGCTGGCGGCGGCGAGCGGGACGCTCGCGCTGCCGTTCGACCTCTACTCGACCTTCGTGATCGAAGAGAGGCACGGCTTCAACCGCCAGACGCTGCGCGGCTTCCTGCTCGATCGGCTGAAGGGGATCGCGATCGGCCTGGCGCTCGGCACGCCGCTGCTCGCCGGCCTCTTGTGGGTGATGGAGCGCATGGGCGCGTGGTGGTGGCTGTGGGCCTGGGGGCTGGTGGTCGCCTTCAACCTGTTCGCGGTGTGGATCTACCCGAGTGTCCTCGCGCCGCTGTTCAACCGCTTCACGCCGCTGCCGGAGGGCGAGCTGCGCGCAGGGATCCTCGAGCTCGCGGGGCGCACGGGCTTCCGTGCGGGTGGCATCTTCGTGATGGACGCCTCGCGGCGGACCGCGCACGGCAACGCGTACTTCACGGGCCTCTTCGGCCAGAAGCGGATCGTGCTGTTCGACACGCTGGTCGCGGCGATGGCCCCGCAGGAGGTGACCGCGGTGCTCGCGCACGAGCTCGGCCACTTCAGGCTGCACCACGTGCGCTGGGCGATCGCGCGCAGCGTGGCGGCGAGCGGCGCTCTCTTCTTCCTGCTCAGCCTGGCCCTGCCGATCGACGCGTTCTACGCCGCGTTCTCGGTCGAGCGGACCGCCTACGGCGCGCTCGTGGTGTTCGGCCTCTGGTTCTCACTCGCCGGCTTCGCGCTGCAGCCGCTCGAGAACGCGCTCTCGCGGCGGCACGAGTTCGCGGCCGACGCGTTCGCGGTTCGCAACGGCGCGGCGCCGGCCGAGCTCGGGGCGGCGCTGCGCAAGCTGCGGGAGAAGAGCCGGGGGCTGCCCGTCGTGCACCCGCTCTACTCCCGCATCTACCACTCGCACCCGCCGCTCCTGGAGCGGCTGCGGGCGATGGGCGCGCTCTACTCGCCCTTGTCGTCCGCCGAGGGGCCGTAGATCGCCGGCACCTTCCCGCCCATCGGGCGCAGGTAGGTGCTGAGCTGGCCGCGGTGGTGGATCGCGTCGAACAGGAAGCCCCAGGCCATCTGCTCGAGCGTGTCCTCCCAGACGGGCGCGCCGCCCATCAGCAAGCGCGCCTTCTGCTCGCCCCAGCGCGAGGCGTCCAAGCCCGCGAGTCGGCGGTCGACCTCGGCGGCGCTCTTCTCGAACAGCGCGACGATGTCCTCGCTGCGAGCTGGCGGCGCCGTCTCGGTCCAGGCGACCTCGCCCTTGTCGAGCAGGCTCACCATGCCGGCCTCCTCGGAGGCCAGTATCCAGGCCAGCTCCATCGCCGTGCGCGACTTGGGGTCCGGCCTGTAGTCCCGCTTGGCGGCGGGGATCGCCTTCAGCACCTTCACGAACGCGGCCTGCTCGGCCTTGTGGCGAGCGACGTAGAGCTCGAAGCTGGTCATGGCATCACTCCTTTCCAGGGAGCAAAGAACATAGGCGAATAGAAAGCGAAAGTCAAACCAGGGCCGCGGCCTCTTCTTTGAGGGCCACGACCGCGTCTCGCACGCGGTCGGCGTGCGTGCGGAAAGAGAGGACGCAGATGCGCAGCGCGTAGCGGCCGCGCAGGCGCGTGCTGGAAAGGAACACCCGACGGCGCTCGTTGACCCGCCGCAGCAGCTCGGCGCCGAGGCGGTCGGCGTCCGCCTCCGGCGCGCGCAGGCGGAAAGCCACCACCGACAGCTGCGGCTCGTCGACCGGCTCGAACCGCGGGTCGGCGGCGAGCTGCGCGTGGGCCCAGCGCGCGAGCGCCAGCTTCTCGCCGAGCTGCTCGCGGAAGGCCGAGAGGCCGTGGAGCTGGATCGGCAGCCACACGCGCAGGCCGCGGAAGTCGCGCGACAGCTCCGGCGAGAGGTCGGCGAAGCCGAGCGAGCCTTGCCGACTCACGTCCTGCACGTAGTCCGCCGACTCGCGGTGCGCACGCGCCAGCGCCTGGCCGTCGCGCACGACGAGCGCGCCGATGCCGTAGGGCATGAACAGCCCCTTGTGCGGGTCGAGCGTGATCGAGTCGCAGGCCTCGATGCCGCGCAGCAGCTCGTCACCTCCGGGCGCCAGCCGAAAGAAGCCGCCGTACGCTGCGTCCGCGTGCAGCCACAGGCCGTGCGTGTCGGCGATCCTGCGCAGCGGGACGAGCGGGTCGATCGCACCGGTGTTGGTGGTGCCGACGTTCGCCACCACGAGGAAGGGGCGCCGGCCCCGCGCGCGGTCCTCGCGGATCGCCGCCTCGAGCACGTCGGGCTGCAGCCGGAAGCGCTCGTCGGTCGGCAGCTCGCGCAGGCTGCCGCGCGGGAAGCCCGCGAGCCGCGCGGCCTTCGCCACGCAGTAGTGCGTCTCTTCCGAGTAGTAGAGCACCCCGTCGCGGAACTCCTCGCCCAGCCGCTCGTGCCGGGCGGCCACGATCGCGCTGAAGTTGGAGAGCGAGCCACCCGACGTGAGCAGCCCCAGCGCACCCGCGGGCATTCCCATCAGCGAGCACAGCCACTCCGTCACGGACGTCTCGATTTGCACCAGAGCCGGCGCCGGCTGCGTCACGCCGGTGTAGCGGTTCGTCGCGCTCGCGATCAACCCCGCGAGGGCAGCCGAGTACACGCCGCCGCCGGGAATGTAGGCGAGGTAGCCCGGGCCCGCCGCGTTGTAGCTCTTGGCGATCGCGGGCCGCAGGCGCTCGAGCAGCTCGCTGAGCGGCCGGCCCTGCTCCGGTGCTGGCTCGCGGAAGGACGCCGCGACCGCGTCCGCGTCGTCGAGGTCGAACGAGGGCTGGTCGGCCAGGCTCGCGACCTGTGCGACCGCGAAGTCGCCGACGGCGCGCGTGATGGCCGCGAGCTGTTCCGCGTCGGGTTCCAGGGGAAGGCCGGGACGGGACATCCCCGGATTCTGCCACGCCGCTGGTGGCGCTATGCTTCGAGGCCGATGACGCTCCCGCTCGAGGCCGACGTCGTGGTCGTGGGCTCCGGCCCGGGTGGCGCCACGGTCGCCCGCGAGCTGGTCCGGCGCGGGCGCCGCGTGCTCCTGCTCGAGCGCGGGATCGACGAGCGGCGCCGCTTCTACTACGGGACCTACCTCGGCGCCCTGCTGTACACGGATCGCGCCAGCCTGCTCTTCACCGAGGAGGGCCTGAACGTCGTCCGCCCCCTGATGCTCGGCGGCGCCACCAGCATGTACTGCGGCTGTGCAGCGCTGCCGCCTCCCTGGATGAAGGAGCGCTACGGCGTCGACCTCGACGGCTTTGCGGCCGAGGCGGAGAGCGAGCTGGCGGTGGCGCCCCTCCCGGCGGAGATGCGCGGGGAGGCCTCGACACGCCTGGCCCACGCGGCGGGCGAGGCGGGCTATACGTTCTTTCCCCAGCCGAAGTTCATGAGCCCGTCTCGTGCGGCGGGCTTCCCGCGGGCGTGCGGTGCGCGCTGCATGCTGGGCTGCCGCTGCGGGGCGAAGTGGAACGCCGCCGAGTGGGTGGACGAGGCGGTCGCCGGCGGCGCGCAGCTGCGCACGCGGGCGCACGTCGATCGCGTCACGGTCGAAGGCGGGGTCGCGACAGGCGTCGAGGGACGCCTCGCCGGCAGCCCCTTTCTGGTGCGGGCAAGGACGGTGATCGTCTCGGCCGGCGGCATCGGCTCGCCACGACTGCTGCAGGCCTCGGGCCTGCGCGAGGCGGGCGAAGGCATGACTATGGACGCGACGCTCATGGTCTACGGCTTCGGGCGGGAGGCCGGGATCGGCCGCGAGCCACCAATGACCTGGTCGTACGAGGACCTGGACGCCGGCTACATGCTCAGCACGCTGGTCGACCCCTGGCTCCTCTACCCGCTCATGGCGGCGCTCAAGGACCCGCGGCTCGTGCTCAGCTGGCCGCGCTGGGGGAACGTCCTCGGCGTGATGGTCAAGCTCAAGGACGAGGTCTCGGGTGGCGTCTTCGCCGACGGACGGATCTGCAAGCCGCTCTCGCCGAGCGATCGCGAGCGGCTGGCGGGAGCCGAGGAGGTGTGCCGGAGGATCCTGGTGCGCGCCGGCGCCGAGCGCTCGTCGATCTTCTCGACCCCGCTGCGTGGCACGCACCCGAGTGGGACCGTGCGCATCGGCACGCACGTGGACCGCGACCTCGCGACGCCGGTGCCCGGCCTCTTCGTCTGCGACGCCAGCGTCTTCCCCGAGGCGCTCGACCGTCCCACCGTGCTGACCATCGTCGCCCTCGCGAAGCGGCTGGCGAAGCACCTCGCCCCCTGCTGAGCTGCACGTGACGCCCCCCGAGCTTCGCGCTCGTCTCGATGCCCAGCCGCGGCTCGTGCTGGGCGAGACCCCGACGACACTCCAGCGGCTGGAGCGGCTCTCGGCGGAGGTCGGCCGACCTCTGTACCTCAAGCGCGACGATCTCCTGGGCCCCGCTCTGGGCGGCAACAAAACGCGCAAGCTGGAGTACCTGATGGCCGACGCGCGGCGGCAGGGCGCCTCACGCGTCGCGACCTTCGGCGGGCTGCAGTCGAACCACGCGCGGCTCACGGCCGCCGTCGCCAGCCTCCTGGCGATGGAGGCGCATCTTCTCTATTTCGAGCCGCGACCCGAGCGTCTCACGGGCAACCTGCTCCTCAACGAGCTGCTGGGTGCGCGGATGCACTTCTTCCCGCTGACGTCGAAGCGGCCTCGCCCGCGATCGCTCGAGGCGACCATCCGCCTCGCGCGTCTGCTCGCCCGCCTGCGCATCGCGTCCCACTACTTCATCCCCGTCGGCGGGCACGACTGGCTCGGCGCGCTCGGCTACGTGCGTGCCGCGCTTGAGATCGACGAGCAGTCGAGGGACCTCGGCCTCGGCGCCGCGTGGCTGGTCGTCGCGGCCGGCTCGGGGGGAACGCTCGCCGGTCTGCTCGCGGGCCTGCGTCTCGCCGGCTCGCGCCTGCGCCCGCTGGGGATCGACGTGGGGCGGCTGTGGAAGGCCTTCCCGGCGTCTATCGCGCGCCTTGCCAGCGAGACGTGCGCGCGCCTCGGGGAGCCGCATGCCTTTGCGCCAACCGATGTGCCGCTCGTCGAGGGAACCTACGTCGGCGAGGCCTATGGCCGCCCCTCTTCCGGGGGCAACCTCGCGCTCCAGCGACTCGCCCGTGCCGAGGGGATCCTCCTCGATCCGGTTTACACGGCCAAGGCGTTCGCCGGCCTGCTGGGCGAGGCGGGTCAGGGCCACCTCGGACGCGACGAGCCGATCGTCTTCCTTCACACGGGCGGCGTGCCGGCCCTCTTCGCCTGAAGCGCATGGACGTAGAATCGCGACGTCACCCAACGAGGAGGTCTTCATGAACACGAGGAACGCAATGCCGCGCCGCGAGGCGCTGCGGCTCGGGGCGGCGGGCGCCGCCGCGGCCTGGGCCCTGGCGGGTCGCGGGCCGGCCTTCGCGGCCGGCAAGGTGCCGATCGGCGTCCAGCTCTACTCGGTCCGCCACGACTGCGAGCGCGACCTGCCGGGCACGCTGAAGGCGATCAAGGGCTTCGGCTACGAGGGCGTGGAGTTCGCGGGCTACTACGGCCGCAGCGCGGCCGAGCTCCGGAAGCTGCTCGACGACAACGGCCTGCGGTGCTGCGGCACGCACACCGGGCTCGACACGCTGGAGGGCGACGCGCTCGGGAAGACCGTGGAGTTCAACAAGACGATCGGCAACAAGTTCCTGATCGTGCCCTGGCTGCCCGAGGAGCGTCGCAAGACGGTCGCCGACTGGAAGAAGCTCGCGGCCGAGTTCGACACGCTCGCCGACGAGGTCGCGCCGCACGGCATGCGCGTGGGCTACCACAACCACAACTTCGAGTTCACGCCGATCGACGGCACGACGCCGTGGGACCTCTTCTTCGGCGGCACGAAGAAGGCGGTCGTGATGCAGGTCGACACCGGCAACTGCATCGAGGGCGGCAGCGACCCGCTGGCCGTGCTGAAGAAGTACCCCGGCCGCGCGGCCACCATTCACGTCAAGGCGTACTCGAAGGCGAAGCCGGACGCGTTCGTCGGCGAGGACGAGATCCCGTGGAAGGACGTCTTCGCCACACTGGAGTCGGCAGGTGGCACCGAGTGGTACATCGTCGAGTACGAGCACGAGAAGCAGCCGGCCATTCCCGCGATCGGCCACTGCCTGAAGAACCTGCGCGCAATGGGAAAGTAGCCTCCGGCGGGAGGGCTGCGCGCCCGGAATCCGGACCACCGACTCAGGTGTCGGTCGTCGCGCTCGGCTGGGCTGCCAGGACGGCTTCCTGCGTCGCCGTCACCGAGAGCCCGCGCAGCCGCTCGGGCCGATCGGCCGTCCGGTCGAGGCGCAGCAGGACGACGAACGCCGGTAAGCGCGACGAGCGGCATCAGCGCCCAGAAGGCCCGCTCGCCGAGCGCCGCGTGCAGGGGCAGCGCGAGCACCGGGTTGACCGCGAAGGCGATCGACCACATCGCCTGGTAGAAGCTCAGGTAGCGCCCGCGCGCCGCGGGCGGCGCCCAGTCCGCCACGAACGACATCGACTGCGGCGAGGCCAGGATCTCGCCCGCGGTGAAGACGAGCACCGCGACGAGGAACCAGGCCCAGTGCATGATCAGGCCCAGCATGCCGAAGCCGACCGCGCACAGCAGGTTGCCGAGCGCGGCCAGGCGCAGCCGCCGGAAGCGCTTGAGCTGCGCGACGATCGAGATCTCGAACATGGCGATTAGCACGCCGTTGACCGCGGCCAGGGCGCCGTAGACCTTGGCTGGGTAGCCGGCGCCCCGCGTCACCGTCAGCGGGAACACCGAGAGGTTCGAGCAGAAGATCAGCGTGAAGAGGAAC
The DNA here is from genome assembly GCA_963831755.1 of uncultured Acidobacteriota bacterium. Taxonomy (GTDB): domain Bacteria; phylum Acidobacteriota; class Vicinamibacteria; order Fen-336; family Fen-336; genus DATBSL01. Next base: position 457,363 of record CAWHRC010000009.1, on the reverse strand, counting down.
GCCGCGCCCAGCATCTGCAGGTAGACACCATCCGTCAGGGGGCTGGCGGCCGGCGCCAGAGGGGAAGCGCCCCGACTCGCGGCGACGCTCGTCGCGACTCGGCCGACCGAGGACGAGGTCGAGAGTGATGCCATGGCAGGGCTCGCTCGTTCACCGGGCACCACGATCCCGCCGGGCCGCGTGTCGGGAATCGCGACGTAGACGATCAAGCCGTACGCGAGCGTCGTCAGCCCGTCACCGAGGAACAGCAGGCGCCAATTCCAGTCCGCGAACACCCCCCCGAGGGCGGTGCCGGCCGCCCAGCCGAGGTTGACCGCCATGCGCAGCCCGGCGAAGCCGCTGGCGCGCTCGGACGAGGGCAGCAGGTCGCCGATCACGGCGGAGGCCGCCGGCCGGTAGAGGTCGCCGATGAAGCCGAACGCGACGAGCAGCGGGACGAACAGCCGCGCCGAGGGCACCACGCCCATGCTGATCGCGAGCAGCCCGGAGCCGAACAGGCTCAGCAGCAGCGTGCGGCGACGGCCGAGGCGATCGGTGAGCACGCCTCCGACCAGGATCGACACCAGCGATCCCGCGCCGTAGGCGAAGAGCAGCCTCGCGGCGTCGCCCTCGGCCAGGTGGAAGTCACGCAGCAGCACGAGCGCGAGGTAGGGGAGGATGAAGGTCCCGAGCTTGTTGACGAGCGTGCCGAAGATCAGCAGGCGCACCGGCCGCGGGAAGCGGCCGACGATGCGCAGCGGGTTCATGGACATGGCGAACGCGTAACTGTAATGGATGAACGGTGAGCCGTGAGCCTTCTCACACGTCGACGCGAACGCTCGAGATGAGCGATGAGGGGTTCGGGTAGCGCCGGATACGCCGCCGACGTCGCCCAGCTTCCTTTGTCTCAGGGGGGCTTCGCCCCCCCGAACCCCCCCGTGTTGCCGAGGCATGTCGGCTTGACCGGTGGGACGGCGGTGGCTCTAATGAGCCGACAACGGAGGAGCGTCGCGATGCACAAGCTGGTCCTGCTGCGGCACGGCGAGAGCACCTGGAACCTCGAGAACCGGTTCACGGGCTGGACCGACGTGGACCTCTCGCCGAAGGGCGTCGAGGAGGCGACGGCCGCGGCGAAGCTGCTGCGCGAGGGCGGCTACGTCTTCGACGTGGCCCACACCTCGCTGCTGCGGCGCGCGATCCGCACGCTGTGGATCACGCTCGAGGGCATGGACCGGATGTGGATCCCCGTGAAGAAGAGCTGGCGGCTCAACGAGCGGCACTACGGGGCCCTGCAGGGGCTCAACAAGGCCGAGACCGCGAAGAAGTTCGGCGAGGAGCAGGTGAAGATCTGGCGACGCGCCTACGCGACGCCGCCGCCGGCGCTCACGCCCGACGACGAGCGCCATCCCGGCCGCGACCCGCGCTACGCCTCGCTGGCGCCGGACCTGCTCCCGCTCACGGAGTCGCTCAAGGACACCGTCGCGCGCTTCCTGCCCTACTGGCACGACGCGATCGTCCCGGACCTGAAGGCCGGCCAGCGCGTGCTGATCGCCGCGCACGGCAACAGCCTGCGCGCCCTCGTCAAGCACCTCGACGGCATCTCGGACGACGAGATCGTCGGCCTCAACATCCCGACCGGGATCCCGCTCGTCTACGAGCTGCGCGACGACCTGACGCCCGTCCGCCACGAGTATCTCGGCGACCCGGAGGCGGCGAAGCGCGCCGCCGAGGCGGTCGCGAACCAGTCCAAGGCCAGGTGAAGCGCCGCTGGCCGCGCATCCTCGGCGGCGCTGCGGCCGCGCTCGTGCTCGCGGGCGGGGCCGGGGGCGCCTACATCGGCGCGCGGCTGCGCGAGAGCCTGCCTCTCGCCGAGGGCGAGCGAGAGGTCCCCGGCCTCGCCCATCCCGTGCGCGTCGAGCGCGACGCCCTCGGCGTGCCCGTGATCCGCGGCACGAGCCGCGCCGACCTGGCCCGCGCCACGGGCTTCGTGCACGCGCAGGAGCGCTTCTTCCAGATGGACCTGCTGCGCCGCCGCTCGGCGGGCGAGCTGTCCGAGCTGGTCGGCGCGGCGACGCTGCCCGCGGACCGGGAGGTCCGCGTGCTGCAGCTGCGCGCGGTGGCCCGGCGCGCGGTCGCGGCGCTGCCGCCGGACGAGCGCGAGCTGCTGCAGTCCTACACGGAGGGCGTCGCGGCGGGCCTCGGCGCGTTGCGCCAGCCGCCTTTCGAGTACCTCGTGCTGCGCACGGAGCCCGCGCCGTGGCGTCCCGAGGACTCCCTGCTGTGCGCGCTCACCATGTACCTCACCCTGCAGGGGGAGCTGCCCGGCCAGGAGTCGACGCTCGGCCTGATGCACGACCTGCTGCCCGCGGCGCTGTTCGAGTTCCTCGCGGCGAAGGGGACCGAGTGGGATGCTCCGCTCGAGGGTGAGCCCTTCGGCCAGCCGGCCATTCCCGGGCCCGGGGTCGTCGACCTGCGTCGACCGGCTCCTTCGACGGCCGCCGGGCCGGAGGCCGCGGCGCCCCCGCAGCCGGCGCCGGTGCCGACGGCGGCAAAGGACGGCGAGTGGGCGTGGGCCGGCGAGGCGTTCGACGGCGAGTGGCCCTCGCTCGGCAGCAACAACTGGGCCGTCGCGGGCTCGCACACCGCGAGCGGCTCGGCCCTCGTCGCCAACGACATGCACCTCGGCATCTCGGTGCCGAACACCTGGTATCGCGCCTCGCTCGTGCTCGACGCGGGCGCGGGCGAGCGGCGCGTCACGGGGGTGACCCTGCCGGGCGCGCCCTTCGTCGTGGTGGGCAGCAACGGGCACGTCGCCTGGGCCTTCACGAACAGCCAGGGCGACTGGGCCGACCTCGTCGTGCTCGACGCCGACCCGGGCGACCCGGACGCCTATCGCACGCCGCAGGGACCGCGCCGGTTCGAGCACGCGACCGAGACGATCCACGTGAAGGGCGGCCCGAGCGAGACGCTCGAGGTGCTGCGGACCATCTGGGGCCCGGTCGTCGACACGGACCACAACGGCCACCGGCGGGCCCTCGCCTGGGTCGCGCTGCGCGACGGCGGCCTCGACGCGACGCTCGCGCGCCTCGAAGGGAGCGACGACGTCGACGAGGCCCTGGCGCTCGCCCCGCAGTGCGGGATCCCCGACCAGAACTTCGTCGTGGCGGACGCCGCGGGCCACATCGGCTGGACGATCATCGGGCGCATCCCGCGCCGCTTCGGCCACGACGGGCGGCTGCCCGTGTCGTGGGCGGACGGGACGCGCGGCTGGGACGGCTGGCTGCCGGCGGCCGACTATCCGCAGGTCAAAGACCCGCCGAGCGGGCGCATCTGGACCGCCAACGCGCGCGTGGCGGACGGCGCGGACCTGGCCAGGATCGGGTTCGGCGGCTACGACCTCGGCGCCAGGCAGCGTCAGATCCGGGACGATCTGCTGGCGATCGACAGCGCCACCGAGGCGGACATGCTGCGCGTGCAGCTCGACGACCGCGCGCTGTTCCTCGAGCGCTGGCAGAAGCGGCTCTTGGGCCTGCTGACGGCTGAGGCGACTGCCGGAAAGCCGCTCCGCGCCGAGGCGCGAGCGCTGGTCGAGCGCTGGGGCGGCCACGCCTCGATCGACTCGGCGGGCTACCGGATCGTCCGTGCCTTCCGGCTGCGGGTCGCGAAGGACGCGTTCGCGCCGCTCGTCGCGCCGTGCCTGGCCGCCGACGCCAGGTTCGACTACCTCGGCACGCGCGAGAACCGCGGACACCGCCAGTGGGAGGGTCCCTTGTGGGCGCTCGTCACGCAGCAGCCAGTACACCTGCTCGATCCCCGCTTCGCGAGCTGGGACGAGCTGCAGCTCGCCGCGCTCGACGCCGTGCTGGCCGAGCTGACCAAGGATGGCGCCCGGCTCGCGGAGCGCACGTGGGGTGAGCGCAACACGACGCGGATCCAGCACCCTCTGTCGCGCGCGCTGCCGGCCCTCGCGCGCCTGCTCGACATGCCGCGCGAGCCGCTGCCGGGCGACAGCCACATGCCGCGCTTCCAGGCGCCCTCGGCCGGCGCCTCCGAGCGGCTCGCCGTGTCGCCGGGACACGAGGAGCGCGGCTATTTCCACATGCCCACCGGTGAGAGCGGCCACCCGCGCTCGCCACACTACGCGGACGGCCACGCGGCCTGGGCGCGGGGCGAGCCGACGCCGTTCCTGCCCGGCCCGGCCGTGCAGGTGCTGACGCTCACGCCGGCGCGCTGAGCGCAGTGCGCCCGGCGTCTTGGGAGGCCGCATGAGGCGGGGAGTGGCGAGGCGGAAGGGCGCCGTCGCTGCGCTCCTGCTCGCCTGCGGCGCGACCCTGCTCGCGGGTGCGGTCGCCTCGGGCCAGACGGGCGCGGCGGACCGTGTGTTCCTGAACGGGCACGTCTGGACCGGCGATCCCGCGAAGCCGACGGCCGAGGCGCTGGCGGTGCGCGGCACGGCGCTGCTGGCCGTGGGGTCGAACGTCGAGGTGCGCAGGCTCGCCGGGAAGGGAACCCAGACCGTCGACCTGCGCGGTCGTTTCGTCGTGCCCGGCTTCATCGACGCCCACCTGCACCTGCTGGGCGGCGGCCTGTCGCTCGACGAGCTGCGGCTGGACGGCGCCGAGACGCTCGCGTCCCTGATGGACAGAGTGCGCTCGTGGGCGCACGCCCACCCGGACGTCCACTGGGTGAAGGGCGAAGGCTGGAGCTACGCCGCGGTCGCCGACGCCGAGCCTACGCGAGCGCCGCTCGACCTCGTCGTCCCCGACCGCCCGGCGTGGCTCGTGTCCTACGACGGCCACACCGGCTGGGCGAACTCCATCGCCCTGCGCGCCGCGGGGGTCACGCGCGGGACGAAGGACCCGCCGGGCGGCACGATCGTGCGTGACGCGTCCGGGGAGCCGACCGGGGTCCTGAAGGAGTCGGCGCAGGAGCTGGTCGAGCGCCTGCTGCCGAAGCCGCTGCCCTACGAGAAGGAGCGGGCCTTCTCCCGCGCGCTCGTGCAGGCCGCGGCCTGGGGGCTGACGAGCGTCCACCAGGCCGGGATCGCGGAGGAGGACCTCGACGTGCTCGCGCGGGTGCTCGAGCGCCAGCCCCTGCTGCGGGTCTACGCCGCGCTGCCGATCGAGCGCGATCCGACGAGCGAGGCGCTCGCGCGCCAGGACGCCGTGCGCCGGCGCTACGCCTCGGGCTGGCTGCGGGTCGGCGCGGTCAAGGGCTTCGTGGACGGGGTCGTCGAGGCGAAGACGGCGGCCATGTTCGAGCCCTATCCCGGCGGCGGGACGGGGCTGCCGGGCTGGACACAGGCGGAGCTCGACCGCGCCGTGGCCGCCTACGACCGCGCGGGCTGGCAGGTGATGCTGCACGCGATCGGGGACCGCGGCATCGACATGGCGCTCACCGCGTTCGAGCACGCCGCCTCGGCCAACGGCACGAGCGGGAGGCGCCACCGCGTCGAGCACGTCGAGGTGCCACGCCTGCGCGACCTGCCGCGCTTCAAGGCCGACGGGATCGTCGCCTCCACGCAGGCCACTTTCCCCTACCCCGACACGAACCACCTGCGCGTGTACCTCCCGACGCTGGGACCGCAGCGCGCGCAGCGGGCGCTCGTCTTCAAGTCGATCGACGACGCCGGGGCAGTACAGGCCTTCGGCAGCGACTGGCCGGTCTTCAAGGCGGACGTGCTCCGTGCCATCGCCTGCGCCGTCACACGCACGACGCTCGCCGGCAGCCCCCCGGGCGGCTGGGAGCCGGCGCAGCGGCTGAGCGTCGAGGCGGCGCTGCGGCACTTCACGCGCGACGCCGCCTACGCCGAGCACGCCGAGGCCGAGAAGGGGACGCTCACCCCGGGACGCCAGGCGGACTTCGTCGTCCTCTCGCAGGACCTGCTCACGATCGCGCCCGAGCAGATCCAGGCCACGCAGGTCCTGCTCACCGTGCTCGGCGGGCAGGACAGCTTCCGGGCGCAGGGGTTCTGAGGCCGCGGGGCGGGGCAATCGGGCATGAGCTATCAGGGGAAGGTGATCGTCGTGACCGGCGCCTCGCAAGGCATCGGGCGGGCCCTCTGCCGCGAGCTGGCGTCGCAGCGGCCGAAGCTGGTGCTGGCCGCGCGTGAGCGTGCGGCGCTCGAGGCCACGGCCGCCGAGTGCACGGAAAGGGGGGCGCAGGCGCTGGTCGTGCCGACGGACGTGGCCGACGAGGCCGCCTGCCGCCTTCTGGTGGCGCAGACGCTCGAGCGCTTCTCGGCGCTCGACGTGCTCGTCAACAACGCCGGCATCGGCATGCTGGCGCGCTTCGACGAGGTCACGGACCTGCGGCCGTACGAGCTGCTGATGCGGGTCAACTACCTCGGCAGCGTCTACCCGACCTACCACGCGCTGCCTCACCTGAAGAGCGCCCGCGGGCAGATCGTGGCCGTCTCGAGCCTGGCGGGGCTCAACGGCGTGCCGCTGCGCACCGCCTACGCCGCCACCAAGCACGCGCAGATCGGCTTCTTCGACTCGCTGCGCGTCGAGCTGCGGGCCTCCGGGGTCGCGGTCACGGTCGTCTGCCCGTACTTCGTGCGCTCGGAGATCCGCAGGCGCTCGACCGGTGCGGACGGGCGCGTGGTCGCCGCCTCGCCGGTGCGCGAGGACGAGGTCATGAGCGCCGAGGAGTGCGCCCGGCGGATGGCGCGGGCGATGGCGCGGCGCCAGCGCATGCTGGTGATGACGTTCAAGGGGCGGCTCGGGCGCTTCGTGAGGCTGGTCGCGCCGGAGCTGGTCGACCGCCTGGCGGAGCAGGCGGTGCGCAAGGGAAAGTGACCGGAACGAAGCCGGCTACTCGACGATCACCCGATCGGTCGCCCCCCGCCCGAACGTCTCCGGCGCGTACATCTCCTCGGCCCGAGTCGGCGGCACGACGAACGTCCCCGGCGTCGTCGCGCGCGCCACGTAGCCGTACGTGTGGACGCCCTCCCACAGCAGCGACGCGAACGCCTCGGCGCGCTCGTCGCGCAGGTTCTGGTGCTCGAACCACGGCCGCGGCCACCACCACCGCTGATCGACGACACGCGGCCCCCGAAGGCCGGCCGTGGCGAGCGGCGTCGGCTCGTCGCCGCGCTCCGCGGGCAACGTGCCGGTCACTGCCAGTGCCGGGTTCAGCGGCTCGAGGCCCGCCGGCAGCGGGTCGACGAGCGCAACGTGGTAGCGCCGCGCGGGCGCCACCATCGTCAGCCGCACGCGCACTCGAGCCCCGGCGCGCACGTGCCAGGCGCCGGCCTCGTCGCGCCGCACGTCGTTCGCGTCGTCCAGCGCCTCGTACGCCCGCTCGACGGTGAAGCCGCGGTCGAGCGGCTGCAGCACCAGGCTCTCCGGCGCGTAGCGCAGGCCGATCCGGTAGTAGAGGCGACCGGGCCCTTCCTTCGAGACGAGCAACTCCTTCCGTGCGTCGCCCTCGAGCAGGGTCGCCATCGGGATCGTCACGTGCTGGCGCTCCGCCGTGCGGCCGTGGAAGGCGTGCTCGCCCCGCGTAGCGCTCGCCCAGCCAGGCGCGCGCCACGAAGTCGGGGGTCGTCTTCTCGTAGGCCTGGAAGTAGCGGTCGAGCGCCAGCAGCACGAAGACGTTCTCCTGCGTGTTCGTCCAGCGCCCGGCCCGGCGCTGCGCCAGCAGCCCCTCGACCAGCTTCGGGATGAGGTCGCTTCCCGGCTGGTCGGCGATCAGCGCCTCGAGCAGGATCGCGTCGGCGCGCCGGTCCGAGTGGAGCAGCAGGTAGGCGCCGTCGCCGTAGGAGACGGAGAAGTGCGCGGCGGAGGCGGTCTCGCTCACGGCGTTCGCCAGCCGCCGCCGGACGGCCGCCAGCTCGGCCGCCGAGGCGGCGTCCTTCGACAGCGTCGGCAGCAGCCAGCCGAGCGCCTCGAACGACAGCCCGTCGACGCCGGCCTCGCGCACCAGCGCCCGTGCCCGGCCCGGGTCGGCGTCGCCCAGCAGCGCCCGCACCGACAGCGCGTACGACAGCAGGGTGCGTCTGACGTCCACGGGGTAGTCGCCGGGAACGTGACGCTCGATCGCACGCAGGTAGCCACGCGAGCGCTCGAGCATCGGGTCGGGCACGCTGAAGCCCTTCCCTCTCGCGCGCGCGAGCGCGTGGGCGACGTGGATCGAGACGTACGGCCACGACGCGTCGCCGCGTCGCCAGAAGGCGAAGCCGCCGTCGTCGTTCTGCAGCGCCCTCAGGCGGTCGAGGTCGCGCCTCACGGCCGCCTCGATCTCGTCCGGCTTCGGCAGGCCCTGCGCCTGGAAGGCGGCCAGCACGTCGCGCAGCGCGGCCACCGCGAGCACACGCGAGGAGAGCTGCTCCGAGCACTCGAACGGGTAGGCGACGAGGTAGAGCACGGCGTCGGTCAGGGCCGAGAGCGCCGTCGAGGACGTGGTCAGCTCGAGGCCCCCGAACTGCGGCAGCACGCCCTGCGGTGCGCGCACCGGCTGCGCGATCGCGCCCCGGTCGAGCTGGCCGTAGGTCGCGAACGCCTCGGTGGTCGCGGGCGTGTAGACGGGCAGCTCGACCTCGGCGGCGTCGGCCGCCTCGCCCGCCACGGCGCCGACCTGCAGGCGCGCCGCTCCCGCGCGCTCGGTCGCCATCGGGAAGCGCACCTCGACGCGATCGTTCGCCGCCACCACGATCCGACGGCCCGCGCCGGCCGTGAGCGTCGCGTTGCGCGCGCGCACGGCGACGTCGACGCTCAGCTCGCGGTCGGTCTGGTTCTGCACCACCACCGGCAGCTCGAAGCGGTCGCCGAAGTTCAGGAAGCGCGGCGGCGACGGTCGCACCATGAGCGGCAGGCGGGCCGTGATGGTCGCCTCGCCGGAGCCGAACTGCCGGGCGCCTGCCGCCGCCACGGCCATCACGCGGTAGCGCGTGAGGCTGTCGGGCAGGGTCACGGGCAGCTGCGCGTGGCCGGAGTCGTCGGTGCGGACGCTCGCGGCGAAGAGAGCGAGCGCCGAGAAGTCGGTCCGCGCGCGGATGGGCTCGGGCGCCTTCTCCTCGGCCGCCCCCTTGCGCAGAGCCGGCGCCGGCGCCGCCATGGCGACGACGCCCGAGGCGCCGGCCCCCTGGACGTAGCCGAGGGACTGGAGCCGCTCCTGCTGCTCGGCCGAGATGCGGGCTGCCGCCGGCCAGCTGCCCCGGGCTCGCCAGCAGGACCTGCTCCCGCAAGCGGTGGTCGCTCACGCCCGGCTCGCGCCGCGCGTAGAAGACCTCGAGCGGGTCCGGCAGCCGGTAGCCCGTCAGCGCGAGCACGGCCTCGTCGACGACGACCAGCGTCGCCTCGCCGCTCGCGACCGGCCGGCCCCCGGCGTCCCGCAGCGCCAGGTCGATCGTGGTCTTGCCGCCCGGCGCCAGCGTTCGATCGCGCGGGCTCACGGTGAGCGACAGCGTGCGCGAGACAGGCGGGACCGCGAGGTCGATGGTGCCGCTGGCGAACGCCGGCCGACCCGGTCCCCCGCTCGGCGTCCCGGGCGCGCCTTCCTGCCGCGCCGCCGCGCCCACGAGGTCGACCTGCACGTGCAGGTTCGGCGTGTAGGCCTCCTCGATCGGGACCTCGAGCGTGCGCGAGGCGCCGTCGATCGTGAAGCGCTCCTCGCGCAGCAGGCCCGAGCGTCGCAGGGTCAGCAGCCCCTGCGCGGGGGCGAACGGCGCGACGACGAGCACGCGCGCGACGTCGCCCGCCGCGTACGACCTGCGGTCGGGAACCAGCGTCACCACCTCCTGCTCCAGGCCGCGTCGCGGAGGCACGCGGCCGCCCGCCACCCAGACGCGCAGCTCGCTCTCGTTCGTCCGGCCGGCGTCGTCATGCACGCGGGCGAGGATGCGCCAGCTCCCGCCTTCCCTCGCCTCGAAGCGTGCGCTCACCGCTTCGCCGCCGGAATCGAGGCTGCTCTCCTGCACGTCCCTGGCCGCGAGTGTCCACGCGCCGTCGACCTGCTCCCACTCCAGCCGCTCGGCGCGCAGCGAGATGCGGCGCCCCGCGAGCGCGCGGCCGTCGAGGTCGGTGACGATCGCGTCGACCACGATCGGCTCGCCCTTCTGCACGAAAGGCTTCGCCGTGCGCAGGCCGACGTAGTGCAGGGCGGGATGGACCAGCAGGCCGGCCGAGGCCGTCCAGGCCTGGCGGTTGACGTCCATCACGGTCGCCTCGGCCCGCACGTGGCGTGGCCGCGGGGGACTCGCCTGCTCGAAGTCGATGCGCAGCCGGTGGCGCCCGGAGCCGTCCGTGCGCCCCTGGAAGGTCTCGAGGCGCTCGGGCTCCGCGGCCCTGGCGGCCGGCTCCCACCACGGGACGAAGCTGCCGAACACGAAGTCGTCCCGGTTTGGCGGGCGGAAGCCGCGGGCGTCGTCGCCACGCGCCAGCTCACCTCGGCGCCGGGCAGCGCGCCGCCCGCGTAGTACGCCGCTGAGACGGTCACCGTCGCGTGCGTGCCGATCGTGAACGGGCCTTCGCTCGCGGCGGCAGCCACCTCGAACTCGGGCCGGCGGAACTCCTGCACCTCGAACCTGTGCAGGTATCTGCCTCCCTCGATCGGCGCGCCGCCGGCATCGAGCTGCAGCTGCGCGCTGCCGAGCGCCATCGTGGCGGGCAGCTTCAGGGTGAGGTCGAACGCACCGAGTCCGCCGAGCGGCGCGCTGCCCTTCCCGGCCTCGTTGCCGCGCGCGTCGCGCAGCGTCCACGCGATCGGGCCGATCCCGTCCGGCGGCGGCTCGACGTCGCCCCGCGGGCCCGCGCCGAGCCGGCGCAGCCAGCCCTTGACCCGCACCTCCTCGCCCGGCCGGTACATCCCGCGGTCGTCGAGCACGCAGAAGCGCAGCCCCCCGCTCGAGCGCTTGCGCCAGCCCGTGCCCGGTGCCCACCACGAGGTCTGCGCCGGCAGGAACGCGACGTCGCGGCCGAGCCGCGCCACCAGCAGCGGCGCCGGCGTGTTCCCGAGTGCGAGCCGCGCCAGGCCCAGGCCGTCCGTGCGCGCGGAGGCTCCCGGCAGGAGCGAGACGGCGACGTCCGCCAGGGCGTGCCCGTCGGCCAGGCTGCTCGCCCAGGCGACGAGCGCCTCGTCGTCGGCGAAGGCGTCGAGGCCCAGGCGCGTCGACTGGACCCATGCGCGCACGGCCTGCGCGCGGCGCTCGCGTGGCGCTCGCGCGGCCGGCTCCACGACCAACGCGACCTGACCGAGCCCGTCGACGAGCGCGGGTGTGAGGTCGACGCGGGTCTCGACGAGCGCGTCGGGCGCGGCCACGACCTTCACGATCGTGTCGATCACGCGACGGCCGGGCGGCACTGCGGCCTCGTCGCGCCAGGCCCCCTGCCGGTACGCGTTCCAGGCCGGCCAGTCTTCCGGGGAGACCGCGTACGCCCGCACGCGCAGGGTCGGCTGGTTCACGGTGTAGACGGGCAGCGCCCGCGGCCCGGCGGGGTCGAGCACCACGAGGTCTCGGCTCGGCCCGGAGAGCGCCGCCTCGGCCGGGCCGACGGCGAACGACAGCGCGCCGGCAGGCTCGAGCGGCTGGCCGAAGACGTCCCGGATCTCGCTCGACAGGCGTACGCGGTAGGTGGTCCGGCCCTTCGTGAGCCCGCGCAGCGCGATCGAGTTGCCCCAGCCCTCGAGCTTCAGGCCCGGCAGCTCGGGGTCGACCTGCACGCGCTCGCGGCGCAGCGTCTTCGGGTCGACCGGGTTCGTGGTCTCGATGCGCCACGGCTGGAACGGCGCGCAGCGCCCGCCCCAGCCGCACTCGTGGCCTCGCACGCGGAACGCCCCGAAGGTGCGGAACGACCACGACTGCGGCTCGCCGGTCGTGCGTGGGCCCTCGGCCGACGGCGTGCCCGGCCCGACCACGACCTCGACGGCCGCGTCCTGGGGCAGCGCGCGCAGGGGGACGAAGGCCAGCCAGCGGCCGGCCTCGGCCTGGCGCGCGAGGCGCGCGACGGTCGCGTCCGCCGCGCGCTCAGCCTCGGTCGCGAGGCGCAGCGGGACGGGGCTCCCCGCCGCGCGCAGGCGCACCGTGGCGAGCACCGCAGCCGGGTCGATCCGCTGGTCGAAGGCGGCGAACAGCACGGGCTCGCGGCGTGTCGCCGCTCCCTCGGGGTGGCGTGCCACGACCCGCGGCGCGGGTGTGCCGAACGACCAGGCGACGGCGCCGGCGAGCGTGCCGCCCTGCGCGCTGCGCGTCCCGGCCGGGACCCTGGCACGGTACTCGGTGGCCATCGCGAAGCGGACCGCCGGCTCGAACACGAGCGTGCGCGTGCCCACCCAGCGCCACTCGCCGGGGACCTCCGGCTGCAGGCGCACGGCGAGCGCGCCGCGCGCGAGCTCCGCGTGGGACGTGAGGTCGACCATCGGCTGCGAGAACGTGACCGACAAGCGTGGGGCGAGCGGGACCTCGCCCTCGGGCGCCCTGCGCAAGACCTCGAGCGGGCCGGAGCGCGGAGCGCCGGCTGGCGGCGCCTCGCTCGGGGGCGGAAACGGCGTGGCGACGGTGCGGCCGCTGCGCGGCGGCGGCGGCGAGTCCTCGCGCCGCGCGAACGGCTCCTCGCTCGGCAGCGATGCCAGAGGCGGCAGGCGGTCGAGCACGCGCCGCGTCTCGGCCTCCGGCAGCGGCTGGGCGGGCGGACGTGCGACGAGTGCCACCGGCGCGGCTTCCTGCGCGCCCTCGGAGAGCCGCAGGACGAGACCGGGGGTCTCGCCGGCACCCGCGGTGTGCTCGCCTGCCGGGAGGGCCGTCGCGGCGACACGCCGGTCCGCCTCCGCCGGCGGAAGGATCGCCGCTCCGAGCGCAGCGGCGCACGGCAGCAGCGCGGTCAGAGCCCGTCGCGCGCCTGTCATCGCGGACCTCCCTCTCGTCTCGTGGAGGATACCGCGACGCAATGGATCCCATTCCGTCTCCGCGGTCCCGTGGGCCCGCGCTTCGCGCTATGATCTTTCTGCTGCCGCACGCGCAGGAGGGCCGATGGGCGATGCCGGTGAAGGACTGATCGACGCCGAGGACCGCTACCAGCAGTTCGTGGCCGAGCGAGAGCAGGCGAAGCAGCGGAAGGGCGTGGTCGGTGCCGATCCGGAGCGCGAGCGGAGGATCCGCTCGCTCGGGCTGGCGAAGGCCGAGCTAGAGCGTCAGCAGGCCTCGACGACGAACGAGATCCGGCGCGAGCAGATCCGTCTGGCGCTCGCCGAGATCGAGCGCCAGCTGGCCCAGGGCTGACGCCTGCCTGCCGGCCTCTCTCACCTCACGGCCAGCGCGCCCGCGAACGTCACGGCCGGCGCGAGCTGCGCCGCCAGGCGGTCGTGGACCCAGTGCGCGTCCCACCACTCGGTGGGCCGCACGGGCATGCCATCGACGAGCGTCGTGAAGTGGAGGTGATCGCCGCCTGCGAGGCCCGTGCGCCCGGTGCGCCCAAGGATGGCGCCGCGCTCGACCTGCTGCCCCTCCGCGACGTCGATCGAGGAGAGGTGGGAGTAGAGCGTCATCAAGCCGAACCCGTGGTCGACGACGACCGTGTTGCCGTAGATGCCAAAGTAGCGCGCGAGCCTGACGATGCCGCGGTTGGCCGCAGGGACCGGCGTGCGCGCAGTGACGGCCAGGTCGTAGCCGAGATGTGTCTGCTGGTCGACCTCCCGCCCGCCGTAGAGGTACGTGCGCTGGTCGGCGAACGAGGACATGACCTGCGCGTTGCGCAGCGGCAGGAACGGCTCGCTCCACAGGAAGCGCGGCTCGGACTGCCGCGACAGCTCGACCAGCTCGAGACCGTTCCTGCGCCGCAGGTCGCGGTTGATCTGCAGGTAGTTGTCGAGCAGGCTGCCGCGGTCGGCCAGCCCCGGGGTCTGCGCCATGATCTCCGGCACCACGCGGCCCAGGAACTCGTCCCGCAGCTCGATGCGGTCGGGGCGGGGCGGCTTGGGGACGTAGCGGTCGACGAAGGCGAGCTCGGACACGTTGCCCGCGTCGTCCTCGGCGATCAGCCGGATCGCCTTGCCGTCGGCCATGTCCCAGGGAGCGCCGAACAGGGCGAAGCGCTCCCCGGAGCCGGAGCCGGGCAGCGGCCAACCCGGGAAGAACCAGCTGCCGGCGCGCACGCCGTCGCGCACCGCGCCCGCGCCGACGCGGTAGACGACGACGCCGGCGCCGCCCTGGGTGACGTAGTGCTGGCTCGAGACCAGGGAGACGGCGGGCGGGGCGAGGCGGACGGGCAGCTTCAGCTCGCTGACGATCGGGTCCGGGTGGCGCAGCCAGGTCGGCGCGCGCTCGGCCACCACGCGCACGATCGCCTCGCCGCTCGCGAGGTCGGGCAGCGCGCTGCGGCCCACTTCGACCTGGATCTCCTCCCGGGTCTGGTGCGCGCCGCGGAAGGCCCACGGCGCGAGCGGCCGCTGGGCGACGCGCTTCACCACCGTCGTGCGCCCCTTCTGCTCCACCTCGACGCGCAGGCCGGCGAGCCCGCGGCCGCCGGCCACCGCAGTGACGACCACGCTGCAGCGCATGCCGATGGCCCTGGCGGAGGGGCTGATCCGGACCTCGGGGGCGGGCCCGACCCGCAGCGAGCCGAGCGCGAGCGCGCCGCCAGCCGCCGCGAGCACCAGCGTCGAGACGACCTTCGACACGGTCTTCATCCTGTTCACCCCGGGCCTGCGAAGTGGAAGCTCGAGTGTAGATCGAGCACGGCGGTTGCGGCACGTCCGCGGGGCCACTAAACTGCGGCGGGGGGCTTCCCTCCCGCGCCGCGTGGCACGATGGCAAGCGAGCAATCCGTCGGTGGCGGCGCTGCGACCTCGCCGGGGCGCCCGGGCCGCGCCGGCGAGCGGCCCGAGGCGAGGCCGTTCTACGCGGACCCGCTGCGCCTCGCCGGCTGGGGCATCACCGTGCTGGCCCTGGCGGCCTACTGGTGGCTGTTCGTGCGCAGGCCGGCGCCCGCGCCCGGCCAGCCGATCGCGCGTCTCACGGCCGTCGAGGGCCGGGTGCGCGTCAAGCCGAACGCTCGGGACGCCTGGGTCGAGGCGCGCCTGTCGGGCCTGCTGCACGTCGGTGACGTGGTGCAGACCGAGGCACGCGCGGGCGCGGTGATCTCGTTCGACACGGGCAGCGTGGTGCGCGTGCGTCCGGAGAGCATCGTGTTCCTCGGCGGCTCGGCCGAGGCCTCGACCGCGGCGTGGCGCGTGAGCTCGGGCCGCGTGAACTTCGCCGTGGGCGAGCGGGACGCGGAGATCCTGACGCCACAGGCGAGGGCGAGGGCGCTGGCGAACGCCGCGGGCCAGATCGACGTGAACGACGCCGGCACAGGCCTCAAGATCTTCCGCGGGCAGGCCGAGCTCGAGACGACGCTCGGCCAGACGATCTCGCTCTCGGAGAACCAGGCCGTGCAAGTCGACGCCAGCGGCCGCGCCGGAGCGCGCCTGCTGCTGCCGCCGCCGCCGGCGCCGCTGGCCCCCGCCACGCGCGCGGCGCTGCCCTTCGTGGCGCCGCCGGGCGCCGTGACCACGCTCGCCTGGACCGCGGCCCCGCGCGCGGCGAGCTATCGGGTGGCGATGGACTTCAACGTCACGCAGGCCGACCTGCTGCTGTCGGCGGCGCTCGACCTGCCGGGGCTCACCGCGACCAGGCGCGAGCTCAGCGGAATCGACCCCGGCCGCTACTTCTGGCGTGTCGCGGGCGTGACCGCGGACGGCCTCGAGGGCGCCTACTCGCGCGTCTCGCTGTTCTCGGTGCTGCGCCCCGAGGCGCCACGCGCGCTGCCGTCGCCGCCGCCCGTGGCCACGCCGGCGCTGGTGCTGCAGGAAGTCGTGCGGGTGACGAGCGCTGTCGTCCACGTGAGCGGGCACGCCGACCCGGCCGCGGCGCTGACCGTGAACGGGACCCGCGTGGCCGTCATGCCGGACGGCTCCTTCAGCGAGTACCTGCAGCTCGGGGCCGCAGGCGAGCTGCTGGTCCGCTCGACGGCGCGCGACGGGCACACGAGCGAGCAGAGGCGGCCCGTGCCGGGGCGCTGAGCATGCCGCGCGAGCGCTGGTTCTTCGTGCGCCGGGGCGAGCGCCGCGGCCCGCTCGGCCAGGGGCCGCTGCTGAGCGCCCTGGTCCAGGAAGCAAACCCGCGCGCGGTGCTCGTCTGGCGGCGGGGATTCGGGGAGTGGACACGCGCCGAGGACGTGCCGGAGATCGAGCAGCGCCTCAAGCCGCTGCTCGGGCGTCCGAGCGCCCCACTGACCAGGACGTCGGGCGCCCTCACGTCGCGGCCCGCGACTCGGCCGTCGGAGGCGGCTGCGCCCCCCCACCCGACTGCGGGCCGTCCCGTCTGGATCGGCGCCGGGTTCGGGGCCGTCCTGCTCGTGGCGCTCGTCGCCTGGCAGCTCACGCGGCCGCGGCCCGCCGCCCCTCCGGCCCTGCCGCTCGGCGGCGGCAGCGTCGAGAGCGCGCCCGCGATCGTGATCCCGGCGTCTCCCGCCCGCAGCTCGCCGCCGCGTGCCGCGGCCCCTGCCGCCCAGCCGTCCGCCGTTCCCGCCCGCCCGTCCGCCGTCCCGCCCGCCCGTCCGGCCTGCCGGCTCTCGTCGCCGACCGGGAAGCCGACCTGCCCGTGGCGGAGCTGCGCAAGCTGCGCGGCGTCGCGGCCTGGTCCGGCGACACCCTGAAGCTGACCGTCGTCAACGGGACCGGCTGGCGCGTCACCGAGCTGTCGGTGCGAATCGGGCGCTTCACGGGCGACGACTTCGCGAACGACCCGCGTCCCGTGCGGCTGCTGCCGCCGGCGGGCCAGGTCGACACGGGTGTCGCGGACCTGCTGCGGCGGGTCGCCCCCGACCGCAAGAAGCCGGGCCTGAACCCGCTCGACACGGGGGTCTTCGAGGGTCGAACCGGGTCGGCGCCCGAGAGCTACCGTTGGCAGATCGAGTCGGCGCGCGGCTACCCGCCGGCCGTCGCCGCGCAGTGAGGCCTGCCGCTCAGCGGGCGACGGCGATCAGCCCCTCCGGCGACGGCAGGCCCTCGAGTCCGCGGCCGTCGCGCGCCGACACGCGCCAGCGGAAAGCGCCCTCCCAGGGCACCGCGATGCGCAGCAGTGGGGCGGAGACGTCCCGCTGGAGCAGGACGGTCTCGCCGCCGACGGGCAGCAGCTCGACCTGGTAGGAGCCCGCCGCTCCCGCCCAGCGCAGCTCCAGCGGCTCGCCGGCGGCGACGTACACGGGGTCCCGTCCCGGCCACAGCCCGCTCGCCGGGGGCGCCGGCGCGGGCCCGGGTGCGCCGGGTGCGCGCCCGCGCTCGACGACGGTGCCCTCGCCGCGTGCGAGCGTGACGGCGCCGCGGCCCGACGCGACGAAGAAGCGGCCGGCGAGACAGGTGACGAGCGTGCGGCCGCCCTCGCGACGCACCACCGCGCGCCCGCGTCCGCGTACCTCGGCCTCGGCCGTCACCAGCTTCAGGGTGTCGTGCCGGTCGCTGTCGACCACCGCGCGCCCTCCCTCGAGAGCGGCCGAGAGCACGACCGCATCCGGGAAGGCCAGCCTGCTGTCCGGCGTCAGCGTGAGGGCCATCCAGGGCAGCTCGACCCGCACGACCCCGTCACTCCCCGTGCGCAGCGACTGCCCCGGCGACAGCGGGGCGCCCTCGACGGCGCGCTGCCAGGCGCTGCCGCGGGCGACGACCTCGACGCCACGCTCGACCAGCGCCAGCCGGGCGAACGGGACGGCGTCGCCGGCGGCCGCCGCGAGCGCCAGCAACGTGGCGAGCGCGCCCGCCGCGTGCACGCGCGCCTCCTAGGCGCCCACGGGGCCGCCGGCGCCGGCCCGGCGGCCCGCCAGCGCGTCCGAGCGGCGGGCCGCGGGCTTCGCGGCCCGCGCGGCGTCGTACCCGTAGCCGTAGTAGCCGTTCGTCTTCACGTCGACCGCGTTGAGCACGGCGCCGAGCAGGTTGGGCGACACCTTGCGCAGCGCGGCCACCGCGCGCTTGGCGAGCAGGCGTTCCACCTTGTTGGGCTGCACGACCAGCAGCGTCGTGTCCGCGTGGCGCGCCAGCAGCAGCGCGTCCGTGACCGCGGCGACCGGCGGCGAGTCCACCAGCACCCAGCGGTAGTGTCGGCGCAGGTGGTCCAGCACCTCGGCCAGCTCGCCGCGCGCCAGGAGGGCGGGCGGGTTCGGCGGCAGCTGCCCGGCGGCGAGCAGCGCCAGCTTGGGCACGCGGGTGGCGCGCACGAGCGCGCTCGGCTCCACGCTGCGCACGAAGAAGTCGGTCAGCCCTGGCTCACGTGGCAGGTCGAGGCGGGCGTGCAGGCTCGCACGGCGCAGGTCCGCGTCGACGGCGACGACGCTGTCGCCGGCGACCGCGAGCAGCTTGGCGAGGTTCAGCAGCGTCGTGGTCTTGCCTTCTCCGGGCATGGTGCCGGTCACGAGCACGACGTGGCCCGAGTCGCCGCGGCGGGCGAACAGCAGGGCCGTGCGCAGGTTCTGGTAGGCCTCGGTGGCGAGCGCCGCGTCCTCGCGGCCGTAGCGCGGGATGGCCGCGAGCAGCTCCAGGTGCAGGTGCCGCTCGACGTCCTCGGCGCCCTTGAGCGTGTCGTCGAGCGCGTCGCGCAGCAGCACCCAGCCGGCGCCCAGCAGCAGCCCGGCGAGCAGCGAGACGAGCGCGACCTGGCGCGTGCGCGGCCAGACGGGCGCGCTCGGCACCACCGCGCGGTCGATCACGCGCACGTTGTTGTTTTGCATCGAGGCGGCGATGTTGGTCTCGTTCAGCTTCTGCAGCAGCACCGCGTACAGGCCAGCCGCCGAGTCGGCCTGCTTCTTCAGCGACTCGAGCTCGGTGAGCTTGCGGCTCTGCTCGGCCGCGCGAGTCTTGTGCGCGTCGATCGCCTCGCGCAGCTCCGACTCGCGCCGCTGCAGCTGGCGGTACTCGGCGCGCAGGCTCTCCTCGATCTGCGCGATGCGCGCCTCCTTGTCGCGGCGCAGCTGCTTGAGCTGCGCCTGCACCTTCTGCACCTCGGGGTGCCCCTCGCGGTACTTCTCGCGCAGGCGGGCGAGGTCGAGCGTCAGCGCCTGGACCCGGGCGCCGATCTCGGCGACGCTGGCGTCGGCCGCGACCTGCGGGATCGTCTCCAGCGCCCCGCCGCGGCGCCGCGTGGCCGCGAACTCGCCGAGCTGCGCCTCGAGCTCGATGCGCCGGGCCTGCGCGTCGATGTGGTCCTCGTTCAGCTTCGTGATGGAGCTGGTGATGGCGGAGACGCTGCCTTCCGGCACGAACAGGTCCTGCCCCTGGTAGCTGTGCAGCAGCTTGTCCTGGGCCTCCTGCATGCCCGCCTGCGTCTCGTTCAGCCGCTCGTTCACCCACTTGTAGGCGCGCCGCGCGGCCTCGACCTGGCCCTCCAGACTGAAGTCCATGTAGAGCTCGGCCAGCGTGTTGGCCCAGAGAGCCGCCGCGCTCGCGTCCTCGTTCCTGACGCGCAGGTCCACCACGTAGGTGTCCGGCAGGGGTTCGACCGACAGGGAGGCCAGGAAGGCGACGGCCGCGTCACGGCCCTTGAAGGCCGGCTGGTCCTTCAGCTTCAGCTTGTCCACCACGCGCTCGGCGAGGGCGCGCGAGTGCAGCACGTTGAGCTGCGTGTTGAAGAACTGCCGGTCGCGCAGCGGGCTGCCGGTCTGGACGAGCGCGTCGGTCACGCTCAGCGAGGTGGGGTTCGGCGGCATCACCTGCAGCAGCAGGCGAGCCTCGTAGCGCGGCACCTGCAGCTCGCTTCCCAGGACACCGAGCGCGAGCCCGCCGAGCGCGGCGGCGGCGAGCAGCACGCGCCGCCGCCACAGCAGGTCGGCGTAGTAGCGCAGGTCCAGCTCGCGCGGCAGCCCCGCGACCGGCGGCTCGAGCGGGGAGGCCGCGCTCGTCACCGGCGGCCTCCCACGGCGACCTCGTCGTCGGGCAGCAGCGGGAGGTCCTGCGCGCGGCCGTCGCGGATCGCCTCGAGGTCGGCCTCGATCACGCGCGGGACGCCGTCCGCGTCGCGCCGGCGCACGCTCGCGCGGCGCTCGCCGCTGCGCAGCGGGCCGCCCGCCTCCGCCAGCGCGGCGCTCAGCGTCAGGCCCCGGCCGAGCGCGTAGCGGCCGGGCCGGCGCACCGCGCCGCCGACCGCGATCCACTGCTGCGCGGCCGCGCTGACTACGTCCCCCGCTGCCAGGGGCAGGCCGAGCTGCGCCAGCTCCTGCGGCCCCGGCGTCGTGCCCCGGAACTGGAAGCGCCGCTCGTGGCTGCCGTCCTCGAAGCCCGCGGCGCGCTCGACCACGACCTCGCCCGAGGCCCCGGCCGTGAAGCCGCCGGCGTCGAGCAGCGCGTCGACGAGCCTCGTCCCGCTGCGCAGCGCCTTGCGCCCCGGCCGCGCCACCGCGCCACGCACCCACACGAACTGGCTGCGGTACTCCTTCACGCGCACGCTCACCCGCGGCGCGGGCAGGTCGGGGGAGGCCAGCAGCGGCGCGAGGCGGGCGGCGACCGCCTCCACGGGGAGGCCGGACACGACGACGTCGCCCGCGCGCGGCAGCCGCACGGCGCCCGTCGGCTGCACAGTCGCCAGCCGCGAGAGCTCGGGTCGGCCCGCGACGGACACCTCGAGCACGTCGCCGGGGCCGACCTGGTACGCGGGCAGCTCGGCCGCGGACGCACCCGCGCCTCGCGCAGCCGGTGCGAGCATCGCACCCGACTCTATCAGATGCGCGACCAGCAGGATCGCGGCCCCGGCACCGGCAGCCATCATTCCCTGGCGCCGAGCACGTCCCACTCGAGCTGCAGCAGGAAGCCGCTGCTGTCCGTGTCGAAGCGGTCGAGGTTCGAGTAGCGGTTCTCCACGCGGTAGCTGCCGCTGAGCACCAGCCGGTGCGGGAGCGGGCGGCGCAGCCCGAGATACCAGCCGAGCAGCCGGTCGTGGCGCGGCCGGCCGATCTCGGCGGCGGCGGTCCGGTAGTCGTTCCACTGGTATCCGGCGCCGCCGCGCAGGCGCAGCGCGAGCGGCAGCGGCAGCTCCGCCGAGGCCTGCGCGCTCGTCACCACGTAGAACCCGTTCGCCTCGAAGGCGGACGCGGACGTCTGGCGCGAGAGGAAGAGCGAGACGAGCGAGTCACGTCCGAGCCGACGGTTGAGCGTGCCCGAGGCCGTGAGGCCCGAGTAGTCGTGGCCGCCCACTCCCGCGGCCGGGTTGCGCTGGCGGCGGTAGCCGAAGGCCAGCTCGCCGCTCAGCAGCGGCAGCAGGTCGCCGCCCAGCGACAGGCGGGCGGAGTGGGCCTGCGCCTGCGCCTCGGGCCGCTCGGGAGGCCGCGGGATCTCGTCGTAGACGTAGGCGGCGCTCGCCTTCAGGTTGGGAGTGAGCTCGAAGCCGAAGCCCGCCTGTGCCGTTCGCGAGTCGTAGTCGAAGAACGTGGTCCGCTCGTGGAAGCGCACCCTGCCCGCGGCGCCCGAGAGCTCCAGGCCGAGGCGCGGCCCGAGGGCGACGCGTGCGCCTGCGGCGACGTCGTTCCTCACGAAGCGGCCGAGGCCGTAGAAGTACTCGCCCCCGGGGTCAACGATCCGGGTGTCGAGCGTCCCGCCGACGAGGTGGTCGCTCGCAGTCAGCGTGACGGCCGGTCCCACCGGCAGCTCGAGGCCGGCGCCCGCGATCTGGCTCGAGCGGTTGACCTGGTCGTAGGTGGCGAAGGCGCGCAGCACCGGCTCGTAGTCCACGCTGAAGCGTCCTGCGGCGAGCGGCGCCTCGGCGTTGACGCGTGGCGCGACTTCGAGGAACCGGTCGCGCGTCGGCACCGTGTCCAGGAACGTGTCGGCGTCGACGTAGCGCGCGTCGACGGCGGCGCGCACCCTGAACGGTCCCAGCTCCACGCCGGAGGCCGCCGGTCCGGCGGGGGCGACCGACTCGACTCGCTGCGCCTCGGGTGCGCCGGAGGGGAACAGCCTCGGGTACAGCTCGGCGATCGAGCTCGTCGCCTCGGCGGAGGTCGCGGCGGGCTCCGGGCCGGGGAAGAGGGCCCGAGCGAGCTCGGCCACGCTGGCTGCGGCGGGCTGCGGGGCGGGAGAGTCGACAGCGGGCGCGACGGGGGGCATCTCACCGGGGGGGGTGGGGGAGGCCACGGGTGCGCCCGCCGCCCGTCGCACGGGCTCGGGCATCGTCGTGGGACGTGCCTCGCGCGGCGCGGCGTCAGCCGGGGCCTCCTCGCGGAGCACCAGCAGCACGGCACGCGCCTCGCGCCGGACCTCCAGCGAGGTTGCGGGCGGCAGCGCGAGCTGCACCACGATCGCCGAAGGTTCGGCTGTCACGTCGAGTCGATCCGGCAGAGGGCCTGCCGCTGCCGGGCGCCCGAGGCCATACGTCGTGGGCGACCACGTGAAGCGGTGTCCGCCGGCGAAGCCGGACCCGAGTGTCGTCGCGTCGATCGAGACGCGCGCCGTTCCGCCCGATCGCTCGACGGTCACGAGCCCCGGCACGCCGGCGATGCCCAGGCGCACGGCGGGCCGAGCCTCCACGCTGACCAGGCTGATGGACTCGACGCGCGCGCCGGCGGCGGCGAAAAAGAGCGCCGCGAGCAGGCTCATCGGCCTGCGCCCCTGCGGGAGCTCCGCCCGGGCGTGCGAGCCGTGTCACCACCGTCGAGGGCCACGGTGGCCGCGTCTCCCCGGCCCTCGTCCACCGGTACTCTCCTCTTCTCTCCCGGCCCGACGCGCGTCGGTTGCCGCAGAGTCTACGGCCCGGGACCGATGCCTGCAACAACGCCTGCGGTCTGGGGGAGAATGGTGCGAGCCGCGGCCTGCGCCGGTCCTCCGGTGGCCGCTGCACGCCGGCCGTGCAGGTGCTAGACTTCGCGGCCGCGCGAACGGGGGAGCGGGATGGGAAGCCTGGGGATCGATCGCGTTCGCTGGGCGATCGACGCGTGCTTCGAGAGCCACGGCGTGCGCGTGGGCGTCCGCTGCAACCTCCCCTCCCTGTCCGGGCGCCTGCACCAGCTGCTGCCGCCCGGATCCCGCCCGGCGGCGGGACCCGCCGTCGACGCGCTCGTCTCGCTGTGGGTGCCCGGCGGCCGGCGCCCGCGACCCGCCCGGGTCTATGCGGGCAGCGAGCGCCGCGTGTGCACGCGCGACCTCGCGCAGGCGCTGGCGGTGATCGAGTCCGAGCTGCGGCAAGCGGTTGCCACGCACGCGCGCGGCCGCACGTTCGTCCACGCCGGCGTCGTGGGCTGGCGCGGACGGGCCATTCTCGTGCCCGGCCGCAGCCGCAGCGGCAAGACGACGCTGGTCGCCGAGCTGGTGAGGGCCGGGGCCGACTACCTCTCCGACGAGTTCGCGGTGCTCGACGCGCACGGGCGCGTGCACCCGTTCGCCAAGCGGTTGTCCTTCCGGGGCGCGGGCGGCTGCGACCGGCACGCCCGCCAGGCGGCGGTCGAGGAGATCGGCGGACGCGTGGCGCGCGGCCCGCTGCCGGTGGGGCTGGTGGCCGTGGCCGAGTACCAGCCCGGCGCGGCGTGGAGCCCCGTGCCGCTCACACCGGGACAGGCGCTGCTCGAGCTGCTCGCCCACACGGTGCCGGCCCGCCTTCGCCCCGAGGCCTCGCTCGAGGCGCTCGGGCGCGCCGTCGTGGGCGCCACGCTCGTGAAGGGTCCTCGGGGCGAAGCGTCGGACACGGCGCGCAGGTTGCTCGAATACGACGGCGCCGCCGGCGCCGTCGGCGAGGCGGCGACATGAAGCCGATCGCGCGGCGCGACGGCGTCCTCGTCCGGGAGCTGCCCGACGAGCTGATCGTGTACGACCTCCGGCGGCACCAGGCGCACTGCCTCAACCGGACGGCGGGCCTCGTCTTCCGCCGCGCCGACGGCACGCGCACTCCGAGCGAGATCGCCGCGGCGCTCGGCGCCGACACGGACCCCGCCGAGCGAGAAGCCGTCGTGAGCCTGGCCCTCCAGCGCCTCGCCGAGCTCGGCCTCATCGACGGCGATCTGCAGCCGGTGGCCGGCGACGACACCCCCGCGCAGGCCGACCGTCGCGACGCCCTGCGTCGGCTCGGCGTGGGCGCAGCGCTCCTGCTGCCGGCCGTCGTCTCGCTGCTCGCGCCGACGCCCGCCGCGGCCGCGAGCTGCACGAACAGCTGCGTGGGTCAGGACGACGGCGTCCCATGCAACTGCGCCTCGGGGCCGCCGTGCATCGGCACCTGCATTGGCGGGACCTGCACGAGCGGCGGCCCCTGCTGAGCCTCGCGGGTCACTGACTCGAGAGCCCTGCTAGCGACCCTCGCTGGTGTCCGATTCGTCGAGCCTGTGGCAGCCCTCCAGCAGCAGCTGATCGAGGCCCAGTGGAAGCGTCTGGCCGGGGGGCTCGCCCGGCGCGAAGCGGAAGCGGCCCTTCTCCCAGGCGATGAACGCGTACACGGCCTCGGCTCCGCTCTTCGTGCCGGTCGCTCGCAGAGACGACCTCGCCGTCCCGGAGGGAGATCTCGGCCGGTCTCGGTCCCCGCCTCCGTGCGCGCGCTGAGAAAGCCGCTGAGGCGTCCCTGGCCGCAGATCTGCAGCAGCGCCGGCGCGCCGAACAGCTCGATCCGCCCCTCGAAACCGTGGCCGGCCGAGCCGTCCCCCTGCGGCTCGGCCGTCTCGAGGTCGGAGTAGCGCGTCATCAGCAGGCGGATGCGGATGAGCAGCTCGCGGATCGGCGTGCTCTTGGACAGGAACTCGTCCGCCCCGGCCTGCAGCGCGCGGTAGCGGTCCTTGTAGTCGTCCGAGCCCGAGATGAACAGCAGCGGCCGCCGGCTCAGCAGGGGGTCCCGGCGCACGCGCCGGCAGAGCTCGAAGCCGTCGACCTCGGGCAGGCTGATGTCCGCCAGGAACATCCATGGTCGGCTCTGCAGGGCGAGCTGCCAGGCCGAGGCGCCGTCCGCCGCCTCGTGGATGACGAAGCCCTGTGCGGCGAGGGGCAGCGCGAGGTAGCGGCGGAAGGACGGGTCCTCGTCCGCGATCAGCACCGTGCGCAGCGCCTGGGGGACCGCTTCGAAGTCCGGCACGTCGGCCACGCCGCGCGCGCTGTGCGCGCCGGGGACCGGCACCGGAGGCGGGATCTCCTCGGCGATCTCCGCGACGGAGTTGGCGCGCACCCAGGCCGACAGCCCCGGGCGCCAGACCAGCGTGTCCTCGGGCAGGCTGGTCAGCACCAGGTCGACCAGCCGGTCGAGGTCGACGGGCCCCACGCGGGCGCCGTCGAGAAGGTAAAGCCAGTGCCCCGGCGGCAGCGTCTCGTCCGGCACGGGTGGCACCGCCGGCGATCGGCCCGCGGGCGCCGGGACGGCCGGCGTCGTCGTGCGCTTCTCGACGAGGGCCGCGGCCTCCGGCTCCCGTCTCGCGGGGGCGGGCGTGCCGGCCGCGGCCGTGCCGGGCAGGGCGCGCAGCGAGTCGAGCAGCAGGCGCGTGACGCCGAGCAGGGTGGGCTCGACGCCGAGTCCCTCGACGGCGACCGCCTCGTAGTGGTGGAGCCGCCCGGGGTTGAGCCGCGACTCGAGCTCGGGAACGGGCAGCGCCTCCGGCAGGTCGCGCTTGTTGTACTGGATCACCTGCGGGATGGCGGGGTCCACGCCGTTCAGCAGCAGGTTGCGGCGCAGGGAGCGCAGGCTCTCGAGGTCGGCCTCGAGCCTCGAGGCCTGGCTGTCCGCCACGAACACGACCGCGTCGCAGCGCTTCAACACCATGCGCTGCGTGGCGTCGCTCACGCTCGCGCCGGGCACCGTGTACACCTGGATGCGCGCGCGCAGACCGCCCACGATCCCGAGCTCCGCCGGCAGGAAGTCGAAGAACAGAGTGGGGTCGACGTCGGCCGTGAACGTGACCAGCCGCCCCTTGGCGCCGGCCGGCAGGTGCTCGTGGATCCAGCGCAGGTTGGTTGCCTTGCCCGCCAAGCCGGGGCCGTAGTAGACGAGCCGCGCCGTCGCCTCGCCGGTGGCGGGGTTGAAGAGCGCCATCGCGTCAGGAACCGCCGCCCGGCTGCGTCGGCGTCGCGACCTCCTGCGGCGGCAGGATGGGCGCGACGAGCGGCGGCTCGAGAGGGCCCGGGGCCCCCCCGGGTGGCGGCGGAGCCTGCGTCCCGGCCACGCGCGTCGCGGGCGCCGGCACCGCCTCCTCGACCGGTATGCGCTCGAGGCACTCCGCGGCGAGTGCCGCTCGGCGCCGCTCGCGAACGAAGCGAGCGGCGTCGACCGCGATCGCGCGCGTGATCGGTCCCTCCGGCCCCGGGTCGAACCCGAGACGCGTCAGCGCAGCGACGTAGTCGGCGGTCCCCTCCTTCTTCCTCTCGAAGCGCACGGACTGCAGGCTGGCGCCCTCGCCGAGCGTCACCTCGATCGAGTGGCGGCCGGCAGCGAGGGTCTGGCTCAGGATCGGCCGCCACTCGGCGAGGTCGCCGCCCGCGCAGAGCGCGGCGGTGCGGCAGCCGTCCACGAGCCAGCGCTGGCCCGCTCCGGGCGCGATCAGGGCCGACACCGAGTAGAGGCCCGCTTCCGGCAGGTCCACCAGCGCGACCGCGCGCAGCCCACCGCGGCCCGCCCGCAGGACGATCCGCGCGAGGCCCGTCCCGGCGCTCGCCGCCGCGATCCCGGCCGGCGCCTCGACTCGGAAGGCGTCGCCGTCGAGCTCCAGCGGCACAGCCGCGGGGGCCAGCTCGTCCTCGCGCTCCATCGCGCGCAGCGCGGTGACGGCGAGGTCCGCCGCGGTCGTCGGGGCATCGGGCTTCCAGCCGCCGGGGGGCTCGATCGGGTGGAGGCAGGGCGGGGCGATCTCGACGCGCGCCAGGGTGCAGCCCGGCGGCAGCAGGAAGCGCGCGCCGTACGCGCCCGGCGCGAGGCGCGCCGAGCCGGCGAACACCCAGGCGCTCGCCGGTGGCAGCGGCAGCGTGA
The DNA here is from genome assembly GCA_963831755.1 of uncultured Acidobacteriota bacterium. Classification (GTDB taxonomy): domain Bacteria; phylum Acidobacteriota; class Vicinamibacteria; order Fen-336; family Fen-336; genus DATBSL01. The sequence goes on along the minus strand of CAWHRC010000009.1, from coordinate 430,506 downwards.
ACGTGTCGAGGGCCGGCCCGCCCTCGAGGCGGACGATCTCCGCAGTGGCCGGGGCGTCGCCCTCTCCGGCGAGCTGCGCCCGCAGCTGGTAGCGGCCGGGCTGCACGACCGCCACCGCATAGGTGAGCTCGGCGGGGACGGTGGTCGCCGAGACGACCCCGCCACCGGGCCGCGCCCGGACGACGGCGTCGCGCTCGGCCAGGTAGCCGTCGGCGGTGAAAGAAAGGCTGTCCCGCCAGGCCAGCGCCGTGAACACCTGGGAGGCGCGGGCGCTCACGCGCACCGCCGCGTCCATCTCGAGCGCGCGGAGCAGCAGGCGTGCCCACAGCGGGTGCGTCAGCGGGGTGACGCGCGGGTCGCCGAACAACGGCACGAGGCCGACGGCGCCGACGATGGCGGCCAGCGCGAAGGCGCGCGCGCCCTGCCGACGGGGCACCTGCCGCTGCTGAGCCGACCGATGCGGGTCACGCTGGCGCGATTGTAGTCCAGCGCGCCTGCGCGAGCGGCCGGTCGGCGCCGCCGTCGGTGGTGACGGGCTTGGGGTCGAAGGTCGGCCGGTGGACAATGAGGGTCGACCGGAGGTCGCGCCCTGGACCCGTCGCAAGCGCCTCTCGTGCCGTTCCTGCTCGGCTTGGCCGTCGCCTGCGGGCTGACGGTGCCGCCGCTCGTCCGGCTTCGCGCGCGCGTGGCGCGCGCCCGTGCCGAAGCCGCCGAGCTCGAGGGGAAGGCGGCGTCGCTCGAGCGCGCCCGCGCGCAGGCGGCCGACGAGCTGCGCCTGCTCACGCAGTTCGTGAACGACTACCCGCGCCTCGCGCACGACCTGTACGGCGGCGTGAGCGAGCGCCAGGTGCCCGGGGCGCTGCTCGGTATCGTGCAGCGCAGCCTGGATCCCCAGAGGATCGCGGTGCTGGTGCGCCGCTCGGAGGCTCGGGGCGAGGCGGGCGCGCGGCGCCTGGTGGTCGCCGCCGCGTACCCCGACGGGGCCGCGGTCGAGGTGGGAACCGACCTTCCGCTCGACGGCGGCGAGATCGGTCTCGCGTCCGAGTCGCAGCGGGTGCTCGGGCGCGACGACCTCGCCGGCGAGGCGGCCGGCCGCGTCGAGCCGGCGCCGGGCCTGCCCGGCATGCCCCAGCCGGACTTCCTCGCGCCGCTCGTGTTCGACCAGGAGACGCTGGGGATGATCCTGGTGCAGCGCCCCCGGCGCAACGTCGACGCCAAGACGGTGCTGCGGCTGGTGGCGCAGTCGGGTGCGCAAGTGCTCCACACCGCCACCCAGGTCGGGCGCATGAAGCAGACGGCCGAGATGGACGGCCTCACGCGCATCCACAACAAGAAGCACATGGAGCAGGTGCTGAACGACCTCGTCTACCGGGCCGCCTGTGCGGCCTACGACCGGCGCGCGGCGGGCCAGCCCCAGCCGCCGCCGCCGGTCTCCGTGTTCCTGTTCGACATCGACAACTTCAAGCACTACAACGACACGAACGGCCACCTGGCGGGCGACGAGCTGCTGCGGGACCTGGCGGCGCTGGTGACGCAGACGGTCCGCAAGGACGACGCTTTCGGCCGCTTCGGCGGGGAGGAGTTCCTGCTGGTGCTGCCGCACACCGCGGCCGCGCAGGCGACGACGGTCGCCGAGAAGGTGCGCGCGCTGATCGCGACTCATCCCTTCCCGTTCGCCGAGCGCCAGCCGCTGGGACGGCTCAGCGTCAGCGGCGGCGTCGCCGAGTACCCGAACGACGGTATCGACGCGGCGGGGATCCTGCACGCGGCCGACGAGGCGCTCTACGACGCGAAGCGGGCCGGCCGTGACCGCGTCTTCCGCGCCCACGCGTCGCGGGCGCCGCTCTCCGGCGAAGGCGCCGGGTGAGCCTCGCCCGCGAGCCGGCGGCGCCCGCCCGGCTCGCGCTTGCGGCGCTCGCCGCACTGGCCGTGCTCGCACCGTGGCCGTTCGGCTCGGTCGGCCGCACGGCGATCCTGGTGGTGACCGCCGTGGCGCTCGGCAGCGCGGCTGTGCTCCTGGTCCTGGCCTCCTGGCGCGGCGGCCTCGCGCTGCCGGCCGTTCCGCTGTGGCCGCTCGGGGGCCTGGTCGCGCTGGGGCTGGCGCAGCTCGTCCCGCTGCCGCCCCCTGTTCACGCCTGGGTCGCACCCGGCTCGCACGCGGTCTGGCACCCGCAGTCGCCGGCGGCCGCGGGTGTCCTGGGGCTCGCGGCCCGCCCGGTCTCGGTCGACCCGGAGACGACACTGCGCGGCGTCGCGCTGCTCGCGGGGCTCGGCCTGCTGGCGGTGGCCGCCGCCCCGGCGCTCGCCCACGCGCGTGCCGCGGCGCGCGCCGCGGCCGCACTCGCCGCCTTTGGCTTCGCGCTCGCGGCCTACGCCGTCTGGGCCCGCGCGCACTTCGGGGCACTGCTCTACGGCACGCTGAGCGTGCCGACCGTCAGCCCCTTCGGCCCGTTCGTCAACAAGAACCACTTCGCCGGCTGGACGGCCATGGCGACGCTGCTCACGCTCGGCCTGGCGGCCGGGCTCGCGGCGGAGGCGCGCGCTCGCGGCCGTGACTGGACCGCGGGCGGCCGCCGCGCCGCGGCCGTGGTGCTCGCCCTGGTGGCGGCGCTGGCGATGGCCCTGGCCGTGGTCGCGTCGCTCTCGCGCGGCGGGACGGCGGCGCTGCTCGCGGGCGCCGCCTGCCTCGCGGTGCTGCTGTCGCGCTCGCGGCGCCGCGCCCGCGCCCTCCTGCCGGGGCTGGCGCTGGCGGCGGTCCTGGCAGCGGTCGTGATCGCGCTCGCGCCCCCGGCAGCGCCCGCCCGCCTGAGCACGCTGAGCGGGGCGGCATTCCGGCTCGAGACCTGGCGCGACGCGCTGCGCCTGGCGGGGTCGAGCCCGCTCTTCGGCCACGGGCTCGGCGCCTTCCACGACGCCTTTCCGCGCGTCAAGCTCGACAACGGCGCCCAGCGCGTCGAGCACGCGGAGAGCGAGTACCTCGAGACGCTGGCGGAGACCGGCCTCGTCGGCCTGGCGCTCGCGCTGTGCGGGTTCGGGCTCCTGCTGCGCGGGTCGGGGCGCGCTGCGATCCCGGCCCTGCCGCGCGGGATCGCCCGCGGCGGCGTGGCGGCCCTCGTGGCCCTGGCCTTGCACTCCGCCGTCGACTTCGACCTGCGCCTCCCGTCGAACGCCGCGCTGGCGGCGCTCGCCGCGGCGGCGGCGGCGGCGGGCAGCGGCGAGCGCGAAAAGCCGCTCGGCCGCGCCGCGTCCGCCGTGCTCGCGCTCGGCGCCATGCTTCTGCTCGGCGCGACGCTCGGGCTCGCGGCCCCTCAGCCCTCCCCGCCGGAGGACCTCCGCCTGGTCGCGTCCGCGAGCAGCGCACCGGTGCGGCAGCTCAGGCTCGCCCGGGCCGAGGCGGCGCTCAGCTCCCTGCTCCGGCGGCGACCGGCGCACGCGGAGTCGTGGCTCATGCTGGCGGGCGTGCGCGGCGCACGGGGCGATCCTGCCGGCGCCGCCGCGCTCGCCCGGCGCGCCGTCTGGCTCGATCCGCTGCGGCCGGGGCTGCGCGAGGCGGCGGAGCGCTTCGACGCAGGGCCAGGGGATTCGCCTTGACCGGGAGCGCCGCGCTCGGCTAGCTTCAACGCATTCCGATGGGCGACTGGAGAAGCCGGTTGCGCTCGCTCGTGGCCGGGCGTCGCGCTCGCGGCGCCGGGCTGGGCCTCCACGAGGTCGCCGGCGACCAGCCGGGTGAGGCCGCGACCGAGGCGGCCGCTCCCGCTCGGTCCGAAGGCGACGAGGCCCCCGAAGTCGCCGCCACCGGCGAGCCGTCCGTCGTTCAGCCGGCGGAGCCCTCGGCGGACGCGGAAGTCGAGGTCCGGGCCGGCGAGCCGGGCTCTGTTGTCGCAAACGGAGCGGCTGAGGCGGCAGGGGAAACGGCCGCCGCCGCCGCGGTCGCGGTGGCCGAGCAGACGGCCGAGGTCACACAACCTGGGACCGAAACGGCCGAGTCCGCGCCGGCAGCAGAGACACTGGAGGTCGCGCCGCCGCCGGCGGAAGAGGCTGCGGTGCGCGAGCCGGAGGCGACGGAGCGGGCGGGCACGGCTGCCGAAGACGCTGCGCCTGCGGCGGCCGCAGCGCTCGGGCCCGAGGGGCCCGGGCCCGAGTCGGCCGGGCTGGCCACGGAGCCCTCGGCCGAGGAGCCGGCGATCGACCCGGCGGTCGTCGTGGAGCTCGAGTCGCTGCGCGAAGACGCGCGCCGCCTCGAGGCGGCGCTGAGCGAGGAGCGCGAGCAGCGACGGCGGCTGGAAGCGCAGCTGGCCGGGCTCTCGGACCACGATCCGCTGACGGGGCTCGCCAGCGCCCGCCGCTTCAACGACAGGCTGGGGCTGGCGGTGACCCACGCGCTGCGGCAGAAGCACAAGCTCGCGATCGTGCAGCTCGGGCTCGACCGCTTCGAGGCCCTCGGCGGAGGCGTGGGCAGCAGCCACGGCAACGACCTGCTGCGCAGCGTGGCGCTGGCCCTGGAGAGCACGCTGCGCCAGGGTGACACGATCGCCCGGCTCGGCAGCGATGCCGTGTTCACGATCATGCTGCCCGGGGTCAAGCACGACGACGACGTCACCGTGATCGCGGACAAGCTGCGCCTCGCCCTGCGCAGCCCCTTCAGCGTCGGCGGCAGCGACCTGCTCGTCACCGCCAGCATCGGCATCGCCCTGTTCCCGGACGACGGCTCGGACACCGACTCCCTGCTGCGCAGCGCGGCCCTGGCCATGGAGCGCGCGCGAGAGAAGGGCGGAGACTCCTGGGACGTGCACGCCCCCGAGTCCCGCGCGCGCGCGGCGCAACGGCAGGCGCGCGAGACGGCGCTGCGCCGGGCGCTCGTGCGCGGCGGCCTGGAGCTGTACTGGCAGCCCGTGGTCACCTGCGACACGGGCGCGATCGTCGGCATGGAGTCGCTGCTGCGCTGGCGCGGCGGCGAGCGCGCGCCGACGCCGGCGGACTTCGTCACCCTGGCCGACGTGAGCGGCCTGGCGGTGCCCCTCGGACAGTGGCTGCTGCGCGCCGCCTGCCGCCAGGCCGGGCGCTGGCGGGAGCTGGGCCACGCGGACGTGGTCGTGTCGGTCGGGATCTCGGCCCGCCAGCTCGCGCACGCGTCGTTCGTGAAGCTGGTCGGGCGTGTGCTCGAGGAGGCCGCCGTGCCCGGCTCCACGCTCGAGCTCGAGATCCCGGAGCGCGAGCTCGCGAACGCGCCGGAGCTGGCGCTGGCGCGCCTCGCGGACCTGCGCCGGCTCGGGATCCGGGTCGCGCTGGACGCCTTCGGCACCGCCGACAGCCGCGTCGCCGACCCGCACCGCTACCCGCTCGACACGCTCAAGATCGACGCCTCGGTCGTGCGCGAGTCCGTCAGCAGCGCCGACCGCGCCGCGGTGATCCGGGCCTGCGTCGCGCTCGCGCGCTCTCGCCGGCTGCGGGTCGTGGCCGCGGGGGTCGAGACGGAGGCCCACCGCGCGCTGCTCGTGCGGCTGCGCTGCGACCACATGCAGGGCCGGCTGTGCGGGCCGCCGATGCAGGCCCGCGAGGCCGAGGCCGCGCTGCGCGCGCGACAGGACCACCCGAGCGAACGGACCCAGGGGGCCGGCGGACGCCGGCTGTCCTAGGTGGCACGGTGACCAGCGACTCGGGATCGGGCGACGAGGAGCGGCGGGCGAGCGCGCACGCCTCCGGCTGGTATCTGGAGACGGTCGGCGAGGGGGGGCGCCTGCGCCGCATCCTGCTGGACGTGCTCCCGTTCCGCATCGGACGCCGGCAGGGCCTCGAGCTCGTGCTGCCCGCGAGCGCCGTCTCCAAGGCCCACGCGGAGATCTACGCCCGCGGGCCGGGGCTGCGCGTGCGGGACCTCGGCAGCACGAACGGCACCTTCCTGAACCAGGGGCGCATCGAGGATGCCGCACTGGCCGAGGGCGACATCCTGCACTTCGCGGACTTCGAGTTCCGTCTCGGCCGCTCGGAGTCGGTGGAGGCGCCGCCCGCGGCCGAGGAGCCGACCACCGCGGCGCTGCGCAAGGCGGAGCTGCCCCACCGGCTGGCAGCCGGGACGCGCGAGCTGCGGGAGCTGCTGCGCGACGAGCTGGTGAGAGCGGTGTTCCAGCCGATCGTGCAGCTGTCGCGCGGCACGGTCGCCGCCTACGAGGCGCTCGGGCGCGGCCGCCACCCGCAGCTGCCGGAGGGCCCCACGGAGCTGTTCCGGATCGCGGAGAGCATCGGTGCGGAGGCCGAGCTGAGCCGCCTGTTCCGCAGGAAGGCCGTCGAGCTGGTCGCCGCGCTCCCCGACCCGCCGCCGCTGTTCCTGAACACCCACCCGGTCGAGCTGGCCCGGCCGGGCCTGCTCGAGTCGCTCGAGGAGTTGCGCGCGCTCGCTCCGCACCTCGACCTCACGCTGGAGATCCACGAGAGCGTGCTCACCCGGCCGGCGGCGATCGCGGAGCTGCGGGCGCTGCTGCTGGAGCGCAACATCGCGCTCGCCTACGACGACTTCGGCGCGGGTCAGGCGCGCCTGCTCGAGCTGGCCGAGGCGCCGCCGCACTACCTCAAGTTCGACCGCAGCTTCGTGTCCGGCATCGACCACGAGTCGCTGCCGAAACGGCGCCTGCTGCAGTCACTCGTCAGCCTGGCCCGCGAGCTGCTCGTGCGCACCGTGGCCGAAGGCATCGAGACGGTGGGGGAGCTGAACACCTGCACCGAGATCGGGTTCACCTATGCGCAGGGCTTCCAGCTCGGTCGGCCGCGGCCCCTGGAGCGGCCGTGAATCCGCTGCGAGCGCGTGGCGCTACAGGTCCTCGACGGGCACGGCGTCGAAGCGCAGCTCGCCCTCGCCGGGCACGAGCTGTGCCAGCTTGGGCAGGTCGGCGCTGAGCACGGTCCCGAGCTTCGGATAGCCGCCGGTCGTCGGCGCGTCGGCCAGCATCACGATCGGCCGCCCGTCCGGCGGCACCTGGATCGAGCCGGGCACCATGCCGTCGGAGAGGATCTCCGCGGGGCCGTGGTGCCGGAGGCGAGGGCCCTCGAGACGACAGCCGACGCGATCGGAGCTCGGCCCGACCCTCCAGGTCGTGGACAAGAACAGCTCGATCGACTCGCGCTCCAGGTTCTCCGCCTGCGGCCCGAGCGCGACGCGCAGCGTGGGGCGCGCAGCGGCCGTGGCGGGCTTCGACTCCCGGCCACGGCCAGCGCCCGCCGCGGGTCGCAGCGCGATCCGGTCGCCGGCCGCGAGCCCACGCCCCGCAAGCCCGCCGAACGCCGAGTGCAGGTCGGTGGAGCGCGAGCCGAGCACCACGGGCACGTCGATCCCGCCTTGCAGGGCCAGGATCGCGCGGCAGCCGGAGCGGCGGCCGCCGAAGCGCAGCACGTTGCCCGGCCGGGCGAGCACGGTTGCCCCGAGCGGGACGGGCCAGGGCCCGAGGTCGGAGCGCTCGAGCAGCGCGCCGAGGTCGGCGCCTCCGAGCGCGAAGAAGGTCGGCGCGTGGAAGAGCAGCGAGGGACCGCCGATCAGGCACTCGAGCGCCGCGGCCGAGGGTGGGTTGCCGATCGCCTCGTTGGCCTGGAGAAGGGCGCGCGCGTCCGCCGCACCCGCGCCGCCCACGCCGATCCGGCGCCAGCCGGCGCGCCCCGCGTCCTGGACCGTGGTCAGCAGGCCCGGCTCGAGCACCTCGACGCTGCCCGCGCCCCCCTGGGGCGCCGCGCCGTCGATGGCAACGGGATCGCACCCGGCCAGCTCGGGCACCGGCAGGAAGCGCACGCTGTCGCCCGGGGCGAAGCGCGCGGGCTCCGCCCGACGAGGGTCGAACAGGGAAAGCGCGCTGCGTCCGATGATCTGCCAGCCGCCGGGTGAGGGCGCGGGATAGATCGCCGTCTGCCGGCCGGCGAGGGCGACCGAGCCCGCCGGCACGCGCTCCCGCGGCGTGGCGTGGCGCGGCGCCTCGAGGGCCGGCGGGAGCAGGCCGAGGTAGGCGAAGCCCGGCGTGAAGCCGAGCATGAACGCCGTGTACTCGTGCGCGGCGTGGAGGCGCACGAGCTCGTGCTCGGCCAGCCCGAGCGCGTGCGCGAGCGGCGCCAGGTCCGGGCCCTGCTCGCCCCCGTAGACGGTCGGGACCTCGTGCCGCCGACCGGGCGGAGGCGCCGGCCCCGGGCGGCCGACCCGTCCCAGCAGCTCCCGGGCGAGCGCCGCGAAGCGCAGCCCCGGCTCGTGGAGCACGAGCAGCGAGCGGTGTGTCGGCACCGACTCACGCAGGCCGTCGAACGGCGCGGCCGCCAGGTTCCGATCGAGCGCGCGCACGAGGGCGTTCGTCTCGGCGTCGAGGCGGTCGCCCAGCTCGACCGTCACGGCGGCGTCCCCGAGCGGCAGGACGCGGGGGAAGCTCAACGCGCGAGCGCCTCCACGCGCACGCCCGCGGCCTCGAGCGCCTCGCGCACCGCGCGCGCCAGCGCCAGGGCCCGGGGCGAGTCGCCGTGCAGGCAAAGGGTCTCGGCGCTCAGCTCCAGCGCGGTGCCCTCGACCGAGACCACGACGCCGTCGCGCGCCAGGCGCACCGCGCGCGCGGCCGCCTCGGCGGGATCGGCGATGAGCGCGCCCGGCTGGGAGCGCGGGAGGAGCCGGCCCTGCGCGTCGTAGGCGCGGTCCACGAAGGCCTCGGCGGCGAAGCGCAGCCCCTCGTCGAGCGCGGCCGCGCGCAGCGCGGACGAGCCCGCGAGCCCGACCAGCGTGAGGTCGCGCCCGAGCCGGGCGACCCCGCGCGCCACCGCGCGCGCCAGCCGCTCGTCGCGCGCGGCCTGGTTGTACAGCGCGCCGTGCGGCTTCACGTGCGTGAGCCGCGTGCCGTGGCTGCGGGCGAACGCGGCCAGCGCGCCGGCCTGGTAGAGCACGTCGGCCTCGACCTCGGCGGGCAGGGCGGCGATCTCCCGGCGGCCGAAGCCGCGCAGGTCGGGGTAGCCCGGGTGGGCGCCGACCGCCACGCCCGCGCGGGCCGCGAGGGCGACCGTGCGGTCGATCACGCTCGGGTCGCCGGCGTGGAAGCCGCAGGCCACGTTGGCGGAGCTGACGCAGGCCAGCAGCCCCTCGTCGTCGCCCAGCGCCCAGGCGCCGAACGACTCGCCGAGGTCCGCGTTCAGGTCGACCCGCAGCGTCATGGCGCGGCGTCGCCTGCGCTAAGCGGAGCCGAGAAAGCCGAGGCAGCGCACGAGCGTCTTCTTCAGCTCCCTGCGGTCCACGACCATGTCCAGCATCCCGTGCTCGACCAGGAACTCGGAGCGCTGGAAGCCCTCAGGCAGCTTCTGGCGGATGGTCTGCTCGATCACGCGCGGGCCGGCGAAGCCGATCAGGGCGCCGGGCTCGGCGATGTTGAGGTCGCCCAGCATGGCGTAGGAGGCCGTGACGCCGCCCGTGGTGGGGTCGGTCAGCACGCTGATGAACGGCAGGCGCGCCTCGTGCAGCCGGGCCAAGGCGGCCGAGATCTTGGCCATCTGCATGAGCGAGAGCGTCCCCTCCATCATGCGCGCCCCGCCCGAGCAGGAGACCACCACCAGCGGCAGCTTCTCGGCGAGCGCGCGCTCGATACAGCGGGTCACCTTCTCGCCCACCACGACGCCCATCGAGCCGCCGATGAAGGCGTACTCCATCGCGCCCACCAGCGCCCGCCGGCCGCCGATCTCGCCCAGCGCGGACACCAGCGCGTCGTAGGAGTCGGTCTTGGCCTTGCCGGCGCGCAGCCTCTCCGCGTAGGGCTTGGTGTCGCTGAAGCCGAGCGGGTCGGCGCTCACCAGGCCGCGGTCGAACTCCTCCCAGCTGCCGTCGAAGAGCACCTCGAGCCGCTCGCGCGCGCCGATCCGGAAGTGGAAAGCGCACTTGGGACAGACCGACAGGTTCTTGAGCACGTCCTTGCGGTACAGGATCTCCTTGCAGCTGTCGCACTTCACCCACAGGCCCTCGGGCACCCGGCTCTCGCCGGGGCGCGGGGCGAGCGGCGCGGGCTCGCGGCGGAACCACGCCACTTCAGCGCTCCCGTCGCGCCGCGGCGAAGGGGCGGCCGCCCGCGCGGCGCAGGTCGCGGCCGTTCGTGTCGGTGCTCATCGGGAGTCCTCCTGCGGGAGCCGGAGCGCGCGTCACGGCCGCTCCGGGGTGCCCGGTTCGGAGTGGGCGCGATCGAACAGCAGCTCCATGAAGCGCGCCAGGTCGCGCGCGGTCATCGGCGGCCGGTCGCCGAGGATGAGCTCGAGGCCGCGCTGCATCTGGCCGGCGTCCGGGTAGCGCTCGTCGGGCTCGCGGGCGAGCGCCTTCATCACCACGCGGTCGAGGGCCTCCGGCACGCGCGGGTTGACCTCGCGGGGCGGCGTCACGACGCACTGGCGGACGAGCTCCACCGTCGCCCGCTCGCTGCCCGCGCCGACGAAGGCCTTGGTCCCGGTCACCAGCTCGTAGAGCACGAGGCCGAGCGAGAAGACGTCGCTGCGGCCGTCGATCGGCCGGCCCCAGGCCTGCTCGGGGCTCATGTAGAGGAGCTTGCCCCGCAGCACGCCGCTGTCGTTCGGGCGGGTGGCCTTGGTCGCCGCCTTGGCGATCCCGAAGTCGACCAGCTTCACGTCGCCCTCGAACGAGATCAGGATGTTCGGCGGGCTCACGTCCCGGTGCACGATCTCCATCGGCCGCCCGCGCTCGTCCTTCTTGCGGTGGGCGTACTCGAGCGCGGCGCAGACCTGGCTCACCACCCGCAGGCTGAGATCGAGCGGCAGCCGCAGCCCCTTCTCCCTCGCGCGGATCCCGATCGTGCGCAGGTCGCGGCCGTGGACGTACTCCATGGCGATGTAGTAGCTGCGCCCGATACGGCCGAGGTCGAAGATCTGCACGATGTTGGGGTGGGTCAGGCCGGCCACCACCTTGGCCTCGTGCACGAACATCTCCACGAAGTCCTCGTTCTCGGAGAGGTGGGGCAGGATGCGCTTGACGGCCACGACCTTCTCGAAGCCCTGGACTCCGGTCCGCTTGGCCTTGAAGACCTCGGCCATGCCGCCGACCGCCACCCGCTCGAGCAGCTGATACGGCCCGAACTCGGCGTCGCGCAGCGGGGGCTCGGACGGGAGAGACGGCGCGCCGGCTGCCGCGTCGAGGTCCTCGTGGAACGACGCCAGGCCCATCTCGGCGATGGAGGCGAGGTCGAGCCCGTCCCCGGCGGACGGCTGCGCCTCGCCGAGCGACCGCTTCGAGGAGTCGGGAGTGCCCGGACGGGCCGGCCCGCCCGCGTGCGGGCCGGCAGGCGTGGCGGGCTCCCGTGATCGGCCGTTGCTCATGGGTTCGACCTGGACTGGAGAGATTACGTCCGCACGCCCCCCCGGTAAAGCGGGGCTCAGCGGTGGCGGCGCCAGTAGAGGTACGCCGGCACGCCGGCGGCGGTGAGCAGCAGTCCCAGGCCCGTGTTGCGCGGGTCCGCGACAGGCATGTAGACGAGGAAGAAGAGCGCCACCGCCACGTACAGGAGCGGCGCCACGGGGTACGCCCAGACGCGGTACGGCCGGGGCAGGTCGGGCCGCCGGCGGCGGAGCACGAACAGGCCGATCACGGTGAGCACGTTGAACAGCAGCGAGGAGAAGGCGGTGAGCGTGAGCAGGTCGCTGTAGGTCCCGCTGAGGGTGAGCGCAGCGGCGACCGCCCCGTGCAGGACGAGGGCCGCGGCCGGCGTCCGGTAGCGCGGATGCACGGTGGCCGTGCCGCGGAAGAACAGGCCGTCGCGCGCCATGGCGTAGACGACGCGGGCGCCGGCGAGGGTCAGGCCGTTCACGCAGCCGAAGGTCGACACCAGCACCGCCAGCGCGATGAACGCCCCCCCGGCGGGCCCGATGATGCGGACGGCCGCCTCCGTGGCGATCCGGTTCTCGGCGACGCGCGCCATCTGGTCGATCGGCACGACGTACAGGTAGACGGCCACCGCGGCGCCGTAGGCCGCGGTCACGCCGAGCGTGCCGAGCAGCAGGGAGCGCGGAAGGTTCTTCTCCGGCTCCTTCACCTCCTCCGCCGCGAAGGTGACCGAGGTCCAGGCGTCGTAGGAGAACAGCGCCTTGCTCATGGCGCCGGCCAGCGCGGCGAACAGGCCGAGCTTGAGGCCCTCCGGGCCGAGCGCGAGGCCCAGCAGCGGCCGGAAGTTCGCCGTGTCGCCGCGCGCGGTCGCCACCGCCATCACCACGAGCGCCGCGATCGCCGCCAGCTTCGCGACGGTGAACGCGTTCTGCACCGCCGCGCCCGTGCGCAGGCCGGTCACGTTCAGCCAGGTGAGGACCGCGATCACCGCCAGCGCCACCGCCTGGGCGCTGGAGAACCGCAGGCCCGCGACCGCGAGCAGCACGTGCTCCTCGCCGACCCCAGGCAGGAAGAAGCCCAGGGTCTTGGCGAAGGCCACGGCCACGGCCGCCACGAAGCCGGTGTTGATGGCCCCCAGCAGCGTCCAGCCGTACAGGAAGCCGAAAAGCGGCGAGAACGCCTCGCGCAGGTACACGTACTGGCCGCCGGCGCGCGGCAGCGCGGCCGCGAGCTCGGCGTAGGAGAGAGCGCCCGCCAGCGTCAGCAGCCCGCCGACCAGCCACAGCCCGAGCAGCAGGCCGGGCGACTGCAGGTAGCCCGCCATGATCGAGGGGGCGAAGAAGATCCCCGAGCCGATCACGGAGCCGACGATCAGCAGCGTCGCGTCGAAGAGGCCGAGGCCCCTCACCAGCTCGGGCGCTGGCTCCGCGGCGCCCGCGCGGCTCTCCCCCACAGCCCTGCCTCCTGCCGCCCCGGCAGCCAGCCGCGAACGGCGCGGCAGAATAGCACGCGTGGCGCTGCGCTATAATCCCCCGGTTTCCCGGGAGATCCGGACCTTGCCGGGGGCGAACGGGTTCCGGATGGAATTCCTTTTCGGCCTTCTCGACAACCCGCTGGTCCTGGGCGCGGGCGGGGTGGTCGCCCTGCTCATCCTCTACCGTTTTGTCGCGGACCGCGTGAGAGTCCGCGTGCCCGCCTCCAGCATGACCAGGGAGGGCCTCGCCGAGCGCGTGCTCGGGTCGCGCTGGACGCAGAAGAAGCTCGCCCGCGAGGTGGCCCGGCTCAAGAAGCAGGGCAACTACCTGGCCGCCGGCAAGCTGCTCGAGGACTCGGGCCAGAACGCCGCCGCGGGAGAGGCGTACCTGGAGGGGCAGGAGTACTGGGCGGCCGCGTCGAGCTACGAGAAGCTGGGGCGCACGGAGCGCGCCGCGGAGCTGTACCTGCAGACGGGCGACTACAAGAAGGGAGCGGCGCTGTTCACGGCCGCGGGCAAGCCTGCCCGCGCCGCGGCGCTGTTTCTCGAGAAGGGGAACAACCTCGAGGCGGCCCGCCTGTTCGGCCTTGCCGGCCAGTGGGGGACGTCAGCCGAGCTCTACGAGAAGAGCGGCTACCCGCTGCGCGCCGCCGAGTCGTGGGAAAAAGACGGCAAGCTGCTGAAGGCCGCCGAGGCCTACGAGAAGCACTTCACCGAGCACGTGTCCTACTCGACCACCTATTCCTCGACCGCGCCCAACCCCGAAGCCAAGAGCGCGGCGCTCGCCGGACGGGTCTACGAGCAGGCGGGCGACCTCGCCCGCGCGGTGGCGGTCTACAGCCGGGGCGGCTTCCACCGCGAGGCCGCGGAGGCGCTGCTGAAGCTGGGCCAGCCCGCCAAGGCCGCCGAGCTGTTCCTGCGGGCCGAGGACGAGGAGCGGGCCGCGGCGGCCTTCGACCAGGCCGGCGAGACCGGGCGCGCGGCGATGCTGCGCGGCGAGGCCGCCTTCAAGGGCGACCGGCCGGCCGAGGCCGCGGCGTGGTTCTTCAAGGGCCGCGACTTCCTGCGGGCCGCCGAGCTCTACGAGTCGGTCGGGATGATGGCCGAGGCCGCGGCTGCCTACGAGGCGGGCGAGAGCTGGGCGGCGGCCGGCGGCGTCTACCTGCGCGCCAGCATCACCGATCGCGCGGCGGCGGCGTTCGAGAAGGCCGGCGAGCTGGAGACCGCGGCCTCGCTGTTCGAGCAGCTCGGCGACGGCCGGCACGCCGCCGAGCTGTACGGGCGCGCCGGGCTCGCGTTCCGCAGCGGCGAGGCGGCGGCGCTCGCCGGCGAGCGCGAGCAGGCGATCGCCGAGCTGCAGCGGGTGCCACCCGGCGACGACAACTACCGCGCGGCGACGGAGCTCCTGGCGCGGATGTTCATCGAGACCGGCCGCCCGGGGCTGGCGGCCGAGCGCGTGCGCAAGGCGATCGGCCGCGAGGCGATCTCGCCGGCGAACCTCGACCTCTTCTACTGGCTCGCGCTCGCGCAGGAGGCCTCGGGCGCCCGCTCGGAGGCGGCGGCGCTCTTCGCGCAGATCCAGTCGGAGGACCTGCGATTCCGGGACGTCGCGCAGCGGCTGGCGCGCCTGCAGGGCACCTCGGCCGCCGCGCGGCCGCCCCTCGAGCCGCCGGCCTCCGCTGTGGCCCCGGCCGCGCCCGCGATCGCGGCTCCGGCGGCCGTCGCCCCCGCGGCGCCTGCCGCATCGGCCCCCGTCGCGGCGCCCCCCGGGCCCGCCTCTCCCCAGCCGGCTCCGGCCGCCCCCGCGCCGCAGCCGCGGCCGCCGCGCTTCGTGCTCCGCGAGGAGGTCGGCCGCGGGCCTCTGGGCGTCGTCCACCGCGGCGAGGACGCGGCGGACGGCCGCAGCGTCGCGATGCGGATCATCCCGGCCGACGTGCTCGGCAGCCATTCGCACGAGGTCGCGGCCGACCTCAAGGCGGCCGCCGAGATCTCGCACCCGAACCTGGTCAAGGTCATCGCCTGGACCGAGTGGGAGGGCCAGCGCTGCCTGGTCACCGAGCTCGTGACGGGCCGCAACTTCGCCGAGGCGATCGCGTCGGGGCGGCGGATGGCGTTCCAGCAGGTCCACGCGCTCGGGCGCGTCGCTGCCCAGGTGCTGGCGCTGCTGCACGCGCGAGGCCAGGTGCACGGCTCGGTCCAGCCGTCCAACGTCATGGTGGCGGCGGGCGTGATCAAGATCGCCGACCTGGGCCTCGGCCGTCTGGCGCGCGAGAACGCACGGCCGCCCTCCTACCACGCGCCCGAGGGCGGCCTGTCTCCGACGGACGACCTGTACGCGCTGTGCGCGCTGATGTACCACCTGCTCACCGGCGCGCATCCCAGCTCGCACCCGCAGGGCGTCGGGCTGCCCCTTCCCTCCCAGCTCGCCCCGGGCGTCCCCGAGGCCATGGACAAGCTGCTGGTGCGCGGGCTGCACCCGCGCCCGGAGCTGCGCCTGGCGAGCGCGGTGGACCTGCTGCGTGACCTGCGCGACATGGTCAAGATCGGATGAGCTTCGGCGGCGACCTGCGGACCTTCGACCCGTTCGACGCGCTGCAGTGGGTGGTCGGACGCAGGAAGTCGGGGCTGCTCCAGGTGACGCGGCGCTCGACCCGCAAGACGCTCCGCTTCCTGGACGGCGTGCTGAGCTCCTCGTCCTCGAACGACCCGCGCGAAACGATCGGACAGCTGCTGGTGCGCGACGGCCTGATCGGCGAGGAGGCGCTGTTCCGCGCGCTGCTCAAGCAGGAGACCGACCGCCGCCGCCTGGGCGAGCTGCTCGTGAGCGAGGGCCTGCTGACGCAGGAGCAGGTCGAGCACGCGCTGCGGGCCACGTGCGAGGCGCAGCTCTACGACCTGTTCCTGTGGCCCGACGGCCGCTTCGAGTTCGACGACGGCCAGGCACCGGCGCAGACGCCGGGGCTGGCGCTCGACCTGCGACCGCTGCTCGAGGAGGGCCGCCACCGGCGCGAGCTGTGGGCGCAGCTGCGGCGGCGCTTCCCTTCGAGCGAGCTGACGCTGCGGCTGCTGGTCGACCCTGTCACCGTGGCCGACCCCACGCTGCGCCAGATCGTGGACCTCGCGGCGTGGGGCAGGACGCTGGCGGCGATCAGCCTCGAGACCCGGCGCTCCGAGTACGACACCACGCTGCTGGTCGCGGAGCTGTGCGACGAGGGCGTTCTGGAGGTCGACAAGCTCGAGCAGGGCGCACCCGAGTCCGATCCCGTGGGCACCATCCTCGCGCTGCTCTCGGGCGCCCAGGCCCGCCTCGCGGAGGGCCGGTTCGACGCGGCGCTCGAGGGCTTCGAGCGGGTGCTGGCGATCGACTCGCTCAACCAGGCCGCGAAGAAGGGCCTGGTCGCGGTCGGCGAGGCGCGGCGCAGGGCGAAGGCCGCGAGCAAGGTCCCGGTCGAGCGCGTGCCCGTGCTGCGCCAGACCGGCGTCGCCCTCGCGCAGCAGCAGTTCTCGCCCGAGGAGGGCTTCGTGCTCTCCCGGGTCAACGGGCAGTGGGACGTCCGCTCCATCCTGAAGCTGTGCCCGATGCCGGACGAGGACACGCTGCTGATCTTCTCGCGCCTGCTCGACCGCCAGGTGATCGAGCTGCGCTGAGGGCCCGCCCCCCGGGAACGGCAGGCGGCGCCAGCCCCACCTTGACATATACCATACCGGGGTATAGTGTAGAGTCCTGGTGCACGCGCGGCACGTGGGACAGCTGCAGAGGCTGAGGCGGATCGAGGGCCAGGTGCGTGGGATCGTGCGGATGGTCGAGGCCGAGCGCTACTGCGTCGACATCCTGACCCAGCTGCGCGCCGCGCGAGCGGCCCTGAGGCGGGTCGAGGACTCGGTGCTGCGCGAGCACGTGGAGCACTGCGTGGCCCAGGCGATCCGCAGCGGCGACGCGGCCGAGCAGCGGGGGAAGGTGGACGAGCTGCTCGACGTGCTCGGGCGGTTCTCGGACTGAGCGGCGGCAGTCGACGGAGGGGCGTCGTGGACGAGGCTGGGGCGAAGCTCACCATCGGTCGTGTCAGGCCCGAGACGGACCCGGTGTGCGGGATGAAGGTCGATCCGGCCACCGCGCGCGGCGGCTCGCACGACCACGGGGGCAAGAGGTACTGGTTCTGCAACCCGCGCTGCCGCGAGCGCTTCGCGGCGGACCCCGGGCACTGGCTGGAGAAGGGACCTTCGGCGGCCGCCATGCGCGAGGCGCCAGCGACCGCCCCGCCCGCCGCCGTCCCGCCCGGCGCCGTCCCGCCCGGCGAGCGGGTCGAGTGGGTCTGCCCGATGGACCCGGACGTGCTCGAGGCGAAGCCGGGACCGTGCCCGGTCTGCGGCATGGCGCTCGAGCCCCGGACGGTCACGGCCGCCGAGGCGGCGAATCCCGAGCTCGACGACATGACGCGCCGCCTGCGCGTGGCGGCCGCGCTGACGCTGCCGCTGCTGGCGCTCGCCATGGGCTCGATGGTGCCGGCGCTGCGGCTGCACGAGCGCCTGGCGCCGGGCGTGCTGGGAGTGCTCGAGCTTCTGCTGGCGACGCCGGTCACGCTTTGGGCCGGCTGGCCTTTCTTCCAGAGGATGTGGTCGAGCCTGCGCAGCGGGCACCTGAACATGTTCACGCTGATCGGACTCGGCACCGGGATCGCGTGGCTCTACAGCGTGCTCGCCGTGCTCGGCCCGGGGCTGTTCCCGGCGTCTCTCCGGGCCCACGACGGCACGGTCGGCCGCTACTTCGAGTCGGCCGCCGTGATCGTCACGCTGGTGCTGCTCGGCCAGGTGCTCGAGCTGCGCGCCCGGGCGCGCACGAGCGGTGCGATCCGCGCCCTGCTCGGGCTCGCTCCGAAGGCCGCGCGGCGGCTCGAGCCCGACGGCCGCGAGCTCGACGTCCCGCTCGTGGAGCTGCGAGTCGGCGATCGGCTGCGCGTCCGTCCGGGCGAGACGGTGCCCGTCGACGGCGTCGTGCTGGAGGGGGCGAGCGCGGTCGACGAGTCGATGATCAGCGGCGAGCCGCTGCCCGTCGAGAAGACCGCCGGCGCACGGGTCACGGGCGCGACGCTGAACGGCACCGGCAGCTTCCTGATGCGCGCCGACAAGGTCGGCCGCGGACACGCTGCTCGCGCACATCGTCCAGCTCGTGGCGGACGCGCAGCGCAGCCGCGCCCCGATCCAGCGCCTGGCCGACCGGGTCGCCGCCTGGTTCGTCCCGGCGCGTGGTGGCCGTCGCCGCCCTGGCGTTCGTGGGCTGGGCCGCCTTCGGCCCGGAGCCGCGCCTGGCGTACGCGCTGGTCGCCGCGGTGTCGGTGCTGATCATCGCCTGCCCGTGTGCGCTCGGCCTGGCGACGCCGATGTCGATCATGGTCGGGGATGGGCCGCGGCGCCACGGCGGGCGTGCTGCTCAAGGACGCCGCCGCGCTCGAGACGCTGGCGCGCGTCGACACGCTGGTCGTCGACAAGACGGGCACCCTCACCGAGGGCCGGCCGCGGCTCGTGTCGGTGGTGGCCGTGGGCGGCGGCGACGGCGGGGAGGAGCTGCGGCTCGCGGCGAGCCTGGAGCGGGGGAGCGAGCACCCGCTGGCGGCGGCCGTCGTGCAGGCAGCGGAAGGCAGGGGCCTGCGGCTCTCCGCGGCCTCCGGACTTCCGCTCGCTGACGGGCAGAGGACTCGCGGGCACGGTCGACGGGCGCGCCCTCCTGCTCGGCAGCCGCGCGCTGCTCGAGGAGCGCGCCGTCGACCTCTCGCCGCTCGCCGCGGCCGCGGAGGCCGAGCTGGCGGAGGGCCGCAGCGTGCTCTTCCTCTCGGTCGACGGCCGGGCGCGCGCGGTCCTGTCGGCGGCCGACCCGCTCAAGGAGACGGCGCGCCGAGGCGATCCGCGAGCTGCAGGCGGACGGCCTGCGAGATCGTGATGCTCACCGGCGACGGCCGCGCCGCGGCCACGGCGGTGGCGCGCGCCCTGGGCATCGATCGCGTGGAGGCGGAGGTCCTCCCCGAGCGCAAGGCGGAGGCCGTGCGCGCGCTGCAGCGCGAGGGTCGGACGGTCGCGATGGCGGGCGACGGGATCAACGACGCCCCGGCGCTCGCGGCGGCCCAGGTCGGCATCGCGATGGGCACCGGCACCGACGTCGCGCTGCAGAGCGCGGGCGTCACCCTGGTGAGGGGCGACCTGCGCGGGATCGTGCGCGCACGGCGGCTCTCGCGCGCGACGGTGGCCAACATCCGCCAGAACCTGTTCTGGGCGTTCGCCTACAACGCGCTCGGCATCCCGCTCGCCGCTGGCGTCCTCTACCCGTGGCTCGGCTGGCTGCTCTCACCGATGGTGGCCGCGGCCGCGATGAGCCTCAGCTCGGTCACCGTCATCTCGAACGCGCTGCGCCTGCGCCGGGCGGCCCTGTGAGGGCCTCCGGCTTGACGCTGCCGCGCGCGGCGTGCTCCCATTGAGCGTGGCGACCGGGAGGCTCAGGCGCGTGGCGGCCGTGCTGGCGGTGCTCGCCCTGGCGGCGACGCTGCCGGCCGTCTGCCTGTGCGCGCCCGCGCCCCGCGTCGGCACGGCCGGGCACGACTGCTGCGCCCCCCCGCTCGGCGTCAGCGCGAGCGGTCACGGCTGCTGCGACGCGACGTCCGTCGCGGCCGTGCCGAGCACGCCGGCGCCGCCGGTGACCGCGGTGGCGGCACCGGCCGTCGCGCGCGCATCCGACTCGATCCTGCTGCCGTGCGCGCAGCACCCGCTCGTCTGCGCCCCCTCGCCGCCGCAGCGCGTTCTCCGCATCTGATCCCGCTCCCGCGCGGCTGCTGACCAGCGCGCCGGCCTGCGTACGCGGTCCCGCGACCCGCGGCGTCCGCCCGACGCCCGAAGCCGCGCTCTCCGCCAGAATCAGGTTCGAACCGGGAGTGTGCCGATGTCTCTTCGATCGCAGATCGCCGTCCCCGCCTTCGCCGCGCTGCTCGCCGCCCCACCAGCGCAGTTGCGGGCGCAACCAGACGGGACCGACGCGACGCTCGACGCGCTGGTCGCCGAGGCGCTCGCGAACAACCCGGACGTCCTCGCCGCGGCGGAGTCCGCGACCGCGGCCGAGGCGCGGCCGGAGCAGGCCCGGTCGCTCCCCGACCCGATGCTCTCCCTGCAGTACACGAACGACGGCTGGCGACCGACGCTCGGCGAGATGCAGATGACGACGCTCGCGCTCATGGGAAGCCAGACGCTGCCCTGGCCCGGCAAGCGGGGCCTGCGCGCGGCGATCGCGCAGAGCGACGCGGCTCGCGCCGGGGAGAGCGTCGAGCGTGCCCGCCTGACGCTGGCCGCGGCGGTGAAACGCGCCTTCTGGGGGCTCGCGCTCGCGCGAGAGACGCTCGACCTGCTCGCCGAGCAGCACCAGATCTCGCGCAGCGCCGAGGCGGTCGCACGCGGGCGCTACGTCGTGGGACAGGGCACGCAGCAGGACGTGCTGCGGGCGCAGGTGGAGGTCACGCGCTACGAGCAGCAGCGTGTCGAGCAGCAGGCGGAGCTGGCGGTGCGGGAGGCGGAGCTGAACCGGCTGCTGAACCGCGCGGCCGACGCGCCGGCCCCCGAGACGCCGCGGCTCGTCCTCCGGCCGCGCGCAGTCGAGCTCGCGGCGCTCTGGGCCGAGGCTGAGGCGCGCAGCCCGGAGCTGCGCGCCGCCGCGCTGGCGCGCGAGCGCGAAGAGCTCGCGGCACGGCTCGCGCGCAAGGACTTCCGGCCCGACCTGACCGTCCAGGCCGGTTACATGAACCGGGGAGGCCTCGACCCGATGTGGCAGGCAGGCGTCGGGCTGAACCTGCCGGTGTTCCGCGGCCGCCGGCGGGCGGCGGTCGCCGAGGCCCAGGCGCGCGGCCGCGGAGCCGCGCGCGCGGCCGAGGCGGTGCGCGCCGAGCTGCGCTTCCGCACCCAGGAGAGGGCGGTCCAGCTGCGCGCGGCCGAGGCGCTGGCACGGCTGTACACGGAAGGCCTGATCCCGCAGGGGCGCCTCGCCTACGAGGCTGCGATCGCGAGCTACCAGGCCGGCAAGGTGCCGTTCCTCACGGTGCTCGAGGCGCTCTCGAGCCTGTACGCCGACCGTGCCGGCCAGCTCCGTGTCGTGGCCGCGGACGAGCGGATCAAGGCCGCGCTCGACGAGGCGAGCCTCGAGCCCACGAGCGAGATGCCCGCCGCCGCGGGCCCCGGGATGGGAGCCCTCGCCAGCAGGCTCGGCGGCGAGGGGTCGATGGGCGGGGCGGCCACGCCGGCGGGTACGGCGACCGCGCCGGCCACGATGGGCTCGATGGGCCAGTGAGGGGGGACTCGAACATGAGAGCCACCACGAAGTCCGCGCTCGTCGCACTGACGCTCGGCCTCGCCGTCGGCGTCGTCGGCGTCGTCGCCTGCCGCAGGGAACCCGGCGCAGCGGGATCGACAGCAGCGGCGCTGCTCTACCACTGCCCCATGCACCCGACGTACGTGTCCGATCGGCCCGGCCAGTGCCCGATCTGCAAGATGGACCTGGTGCCGGCCGAGGCCTCGCCCGCGCCGGCCGCAGGCGCGCCGCCGGCGGCGGGCGGGGCGCGCAAGGTCCTCTACTACCGCTCCCCGATGGACCCCTCGGTCCACTCGCCCGTGGCGCAGAAGGACGCGATGGGGATGGACTTCGTGCCGGTCTACGAGGACGAGGCCGCCGGGCCGATCGTCGCCGGGCGCGCGATGGTCGCCCTCTCGCCCGAGCGGCGCCAGCTGCTCGGCGTGCGCAGCGAGCCGATCGCCCGCCGACACCTCGAGCGCACGATCCGGACGGTCGGGCGCGTGGCGATGGACGAGCGCCGCGTGCACCACGTGCACACGAAGTACGAGGCCTACGTCGAGCGGCTGTTCGTGAACTTCGTCGGCCAGCAGGTGCGCAGGGGCGAGCCGCTCGCGGCGCTCTACTCTCCCGAGCTGGTCGCGACCCAGCAGGAGTTCCTGCTCGCGCTGCGGGCCCAGGGGCAGTTCGCCGCGAGCGGCGTCGCCTCGGCCGCGCAGGGCGGGCGCGACCTGCTGCAGGCGGCCTGCCAGCGCCTGCTCTTCTGGGACATGGCGCCGCGGGACGTCGAAGCGCTCGAGCGCACGGGGACCGTCAGCCGCACCGTGAACCTCTACGCCGACCTGCCGGGCTTCGTGATCGGCAAGACGGCGGTGCACGGCATGCGCGTGACGCCCGCCGACACCCTGTTCGACATCGCGGACCTGTCGAGCGTCTGGATCCTGGCCGACGTCTACGAGTCCGACCTGCCGTACGTGAGCGTCGGCATGAACGCCGAGGCCTCGCTGGCGTACCAGGCCGGCCGCTCCTGGAAGGGCGTGATCAGCTACGTCGACCCGCTCGTCGACCCGGGCACGCGGACGATCAAGGTCCGGATCGAGCTGCCGAACCAGGACTTCGCCATGAAGCCCGACATGTTCGTGGACGTGCTCCTGCGGCGCGACCTGGGCACGCAGCTCTTCGTCCCCGAGAGCGCGGTGCTACGCGTGGGAGAGCGCCGGATCGCCTTCCTCGACCGCGGCGAAGGCCGGCTCGAGCCGCACGAGATCGCGCTCGGCGACCGGGTCGAGGGCGGATTCGTCGTCCTGTCCGGGCTTTCGGACGGAGACCGTGTCGTCACCTCGGCCAACTTCCTGATCGACTCCGAGTCGAGCCTCAAGGCCGCCATCTCGGCGATAGGCGCGACCGTCCCGTCTGCGGCCGCCCGCCCCGCGCCCGCCCCGGCCGTCCCGCGCAAGGCGGCGACGCCGCCCTCGCACGCGCATCACGACTGAGGCCGCCATGACACGCGCCATCATCAGGTGGAGCGCCGAGAACCGCTGGGTCGTCCTGCTCGCGGCCGCCGTCGTGGCGGCCTTCGCCGCGTACGCGCTGCGCACGATCCCCGTCGACGCCATCCCCGACCTGTCGGACACGCAGGTGATCGTCTACTCGCGCTGGGACCGCAGCCCCGACGTCGTCGAGGACCAGGTCACCTATCCGATCATCACCTCGCTGCTCGGCTCGCCGCGCGTGAAGTCGATCCGCGGCTTCTCGGACTTCGGCTTCAGCTACGTCTACGTCATCTTCGAGGACGGCACGGACCTCTACTGGGCGCGCAGCCGCGTCGTCGAGTACCTGTCGAAGATCACGCCGCAGCTGCCCGAGGGCGTGCGCACGGAGCTCGGCCCCGACGCCACCGGTGTCGGCTGGGTGTTCCAGTACGCCCTCGTCGATGACTCGGGCCAGCACTCGCTCGCCGACCTGCGGACCTTCCAGGACTGGACGCTGCGCTACAGGCTGCAGTCCGTGCCGGGGGTCGCCGAGGTCGCGACCTTCGGCGGCTTCCAGCAGCAGTACCAGGTGACCGTCGATCCCAACCGGCTGAAGGCCTACGGCCTGGGCATCATGGACGTCACCCGTGCCGTGAGGCGGAGCAACAACGAGGTCGGCGGCCGGCTGGTCGAGCTGAGCGGCAAGGAGTACATGGTGCGCGGGCGCGGCTACCTGCGCAGCACCGCCGACCTCGAGCAGACCGTGCTGCGCGCGAGCGCGCAGGGGACGCCGGTGCTGCTGCGCGACGTGGCCGAGGTGGCGCTCGGGCCGGAGATCCGGCGAGGCGTCGGGGACCTCGACGGCAAGGGCGACGTGGTCGGCGGGATCGTGGTGATGCGCCAGGGCGAGAACGCGCGCGCCGTGATCGAGCGCGTGCGCCAGCGGCTGAAGGAGATCGAGCCCTCGCTGCCGAAGGGCGTGCGCCTGGTCACCACCTACGACCGCTCCGACCTGATCCAGCGTGCGATCGACACGCTCAAGCACGAGCTGCTGCTGCAGATGCTGATCGTCAGCGTCGTGATCCTGATCTTCCTCTGGCACGTCCCCTCGGCGATCGTGCCGATCCTGACCATTCCGATCTCGGTCCTGCTCGCCTTCATCCCCATGTACTTCCTCGGGATCTCCTCGAACCTGATGTCGCTCGCCGGGATCGCGATCTCGATCGGCGTGCTGGTCGACGGCGCCATCGTGGAGGTGGAGAACGCGTACAAGAAGCTCGAGCTGTGGATCGCCGGCGGCCGCCACGGCGACTTCCACGCGGTGCGCCTGGAGGCCTTGCTGGAAGTCGGGCCTTCCGTCTTCTTCTCGCTGCTGCTGATCGCGGTCGCCTTCATCCCGGTCTTCACGCTGGTCGACCAGGAGGGTCGGCTGTTCCGGCCGCTGGCCTGGACCAAGACCCTGGCCATGCTGATGGCGGCGCTGCTCGCGCTCACGCTCGACCCGGCGCTGCGCATGCTCTTCGCGCGCGTGGACTGGTTGCACTTCCGCCCGCGCTGGCTGTCCTGGCTGTGGAACCAGCTGACCGTGGGCCGCTACTACCGGGAAGAGCGCCACCCCGTCAGCCGCGTGCTGTTCGCCGCCTACGAGCCGGTGTGCCGGCTGGTGCTGCGCTGGCCGAAGACCACGATCGCGCTCGCGCTCGCCCTGCTCGCCGCCAGCGTGCCGGCCTACCGGGAGCTCGGCCACGAGTTCATGCCGCCGCTCAACGAGGGCACGATCCTCTACATGCCCACGACGCTGCCCGGCATCAGCGTGACCGAGGCCTCGCGCCTGCTGCAGATGCAGGACCGGATCCTGAAGCAGTTCCCGGAGGTCGTGAGCGTGCACGGCAAGGCCGGGCGCGCCGACAGCTCCACCGATCCCGCGCCGTTCTCCATGATGGAGACGGTGGTCCAGCTCAGGCCCGACTCCGAGTGGCGGACGAAGCCGCGCTGGTACTCGTCGTGGGCACCGGAATGGCTGAAGCAGCTGGTGCTCCGGCGCATCTGGCGCGACCGGCTGAGCTGGGACGACCTGGTGGCCGAGATGGACCGGGCGCTGCGCATCCCGGGGCAGACCAACGCCTGGACGATGCCGATCCGCAACCGCATCGACATGTTGACGACGGGCGTGCGCACCCCGGTGGGCGTCAAGGTCTACGGGTCGGACCTCGGCGAGGTCGAGAAGATCGGCGCCCAGGTGGAGGCCGCGGTCCGCAACGTGCCCGGCACGCGCAGCGCGTTCGCCGAGCGGGCGGCCGGTGGCTACTTCGTGGACTTCGACCTGCGGCGCGACGAGATGGCCCGCTACGGCCTCGCCGTCGAGGACGTGCAGGACGTGATCCTGTCGGCGATCGGCGGCGAGAACGTCACGCAGACGATCGAGGGCCGCGCGCGCTTCCCGGTGAACGTGCGCTACCCGCCCGACCTGCGCCAGGACCTCGAGACGCTGGGCCGGGTCCTGGTGATGACGTCCTCGGGCGCGCAGGTCCCGCTCGACCAGCTCGCCGACCTGCGCACCGTGACGGGCCCCGCGATGATCCGCAACGAGAACGGGCTGCTGGTCGGCTACGTGTACGTCGACGTCGCCGGGCGCGACATCGGCGGCTACGTGGAGGAGGCCAAGAAGGCGGTGGCGGCGGCCGTGTCGCTGCCGGACGGCTATGCGCTCGAGTGGAGCGGGCAGTACGAGAACATGCAGCGCGTGCGCGAGCGGCTGAAGCTGGTCGTGCCGGCGACCGTCTTCGTGATCCTGTTCCTGCTCTACGCGAACACGAAGTCGGCCGCCAAGACGCTGATCGTGGTGCTGGCGGTGCCCTTCTCGCTGGTCGGGGCCGTCTGGCTGCTGTGGGCGCTCGGCTACAACGTCTCGATCGCGGTCTGGGTCGGCATGATCGCGCTGATGGGCCTCGACGCGGAGACCGGCGTCTTCATGCTGCTCTTCCTCGACCTCGCCTACGACGAGGCCAGGCGGAACGGGCGGATGGCATCCCTCGCCGACCTGCACGAGGCGATCGTCCACGGCGCCGTCAAGCGGCTGCGGCCGAAGATGATGACCGTGACGGCGGCGATGATCGGGCTGATGCCGATCATGTGGTCGATCGGCACGGGCGCGGACGTGATGAAGCGCGTGGCCGCGCCGATGGTGGGCGGGCTCGCGACGTCCTTCCTGCTGGAGCTGCTCGTCTACCCGCCGATCTACCTGCTCTGGAAGTGGCACGCGGAGGTGAAGCAGGGGTCCGCGGCGGCGTGAGCCTCGGGCGGCGAGCGCCCGTGGGCTGGCCGCCTGGCGGCCTTCAGGCGACGGCGCCGAAGCGCGCGAACAGCAGGCCCAGCAGCCAGCCCGCCACCGCCGCCGCGAGGGCGACGGCCGCGAAGCCGATGCCGGAGCGCAGGAGCGGCTTGTGGGTCAGCACGCCCTTGAACACTCCGACCGCCATCAGGGCGGCCACCGAAACCGCCCACGAGAGCGGCAGGGCCACGGCCGGCGGCACGACCAGGTGCGGCAGCAGCGGCAGCGCGCTGCCGGTCACGAAGGAGAGGAACATCACGGTGGAAGCCTTCAACGGGTGCGAGAGATCTGCGGTGCCCAGGCCGAGCACCTTCTCCTGCACGGTCCGCAGCAGCAGGTCCTGCCGCGTCGCGAGCGTCCTGACCACCCGGTACGCGGAGGGCCGGTCCAGCCCCTCCGCGGCGAGCGTCTCCAGCAGCGCCTCCTGGGCGAGGTGCGGCTCGTCACGCGCCAGGCGCTCCTGGTCGAGCAGCTCCTTCTCGAAGATGTCGCGCTCCGTGAGCGTCGAGAGGTAGGAGCCGACGGCCATCGAGATGCCGCCGGTCATGGCCGCGGCGATCCCCGTGACGAGCACGACGCGGCGGCTCTGCGTGGCCGCCGCGACCCCGCTCAGCAGCCCGACGGTGCTGATCAGGCCGTCCTGGATGCCGAACACGAACTCGCGCGCCCGGATGCGGCGCTCGATCGCGCGCTTCTTCTCGCCCAGCACCGGCAGCGACTCGACGCGTCCGGCAGTTTCGGCGCCGGTCAATAGCGCAGCTCCAGCGGGTCGCCGCTGGGCGCTCCCGGGTGCCAGTCGGCGGGGCACAGGCGTCCGCTCTGCAGCGCCACGAGCACGCGGAAGGTCTCCTCGACGGAGCGCCCGACGTTGAGCGGGCTGGCCACGAAGTAGGCGAGCCGGCCCTCGGGAGACACGACCAGCGTGGCGCGGTAGGCGCGGCCCTCGCTCTCGTTCAGCACCCCCAGGGCCCGCGCCGTGGCCCCGCCCGGGTCGCTCAGCAGGGCGAAGTGGATGCCGCCGAGCTCCGCCACCCACTGGCGGTGGCTGTCGAGGCCGTCGACGCTCACGCCGAGCACGGTCGTGCCGCGAGCCTCGAACTCGTGCAGGCGCCGCTCGAACCCGAGGATCTCGGTAGGGCAGATGAAGGTGAAGTCGGCCGGGTAGAAGAACAGGATGACCCAGCGCCCACGCAGCCCGGACAGCGTGAAGCGGCGCGTGTCGTCTCCGAGCACGCCCTCGAGCGCGAAGTCGGGCACGTCGGCTTCGAGTCGGAGCACGCCCGATGCTAGCACGGCCCTTCGGCCGTGATGCCGCGCGTCCCGCACCGGCTCAGGCGGTCCAGCGGCCCACGTCGTCCATCACCCGCACGGCGAGCGCGCGTGCCTTCTGCTCGGTCGCCGCCTCGGCGATCACGCGCACGATGGGCTCGGTGTTCGAGCCGCGCAGGATGAACCAGCCGTCCTCCAGGCGCACCTTCACGCCGTCCGTCAGGTCGACGGGGTGGCCGGCCCAGGCCTCGCGCGCGCGGCGCAGGACCGCGCGCGCCTGCTCGGCCGGGCAGTGGCGCTGGAGCTTGACGACGTGGAAGCCGTCGTACGGCGCCGCGAGCGCGGAGACGCGTGCGCCGGAGGCCGCGAGCTGGTGCAGCACGAGGCCCATGCCCACCAGGCTGTCGCGAGCGAAGTTGACGGCCGGCCAGATGACGCCGCCGTTGCCCTCGCCCCCGATCGGCGCCCGGTGCGCACGCATGCCCTCGGCGACGTTCGCCTCGCCCACCTTCGTGCGGAACACGCGGCAGCCGTGGCCCGCGGCCATCGCGTCGAGGGCGTCGGTGGTGGCGAGGTTCGTCACGACCGGGCCGGGCGTGCGCTGCAGCACGGGCTCCGCCGCCAGCACCAGCGTGAGCTCCTCGCCGATCGGCCGCCCGTTCTCGTCGACGATCGCCAGGCGGTCGCCGTCCATGTCCTGCGCGAAGCCCACGTCCGCGCCCAGCGAGCGGACGGCCTCGCACAGCGCGCCCAGGTTCTCCGGCACGGGCTCCGCCGGGCGGGGAAAGCGGCCGTCGGCGGTCGTGTGCAGCGCCGAGACCAGCTCCGCGCCGAGCGCCTCCACCAGGCGCGGCGCCGCCTCGAAGGCCGCTCCGCCCCCGGGGTCCACCGCGACCCTGAGGCGCCTGCCGGGCGGCAGCGGGGACAACGCGGCGGCGACCGCGCGCACGTGGCGCTCGACCGGGTCCGCGACTCGCTCCGGCAGCCGCTGCTCGGCGCCCTTCGCCTTCGTGTACTCGCCCTGGTGGTAGATGTCGAGCAGCTCGCGCCCGCGGGCGACGCTCAGGAACAGCCCGTCGCCGCCCACGAACTTGAGCGCGTTCCACTCCGGCGGGTTGTGGCTGGCCGTGATCGCGATCCCGCCCTGCGCCGCGAGCTGCCGCACCAGCAGCTGCACGGTTGGCGTGGGACAGACGCCGAGGTCGGCCACTCGACAGCCGCTGGAGACCAGGCCGGCCACCACCGCCTGGCGCACCATCTCGCCCGACGTGCGCGGGTCGCGCCCGATCACCACGCGGCCGCCGCCCACGTAGGTCCCGAAGGCCTGGGCGAAGCGCGCGACCAGCTCCGGCGTCAGCGACTCGCCTACCACGCCGCGCACCCCGGAGATGCTGATCTTGAGCGTGGGGATCGCGCGCATCGCTCAGAGCCCCACGCGCTCGCGCGCCCAGTCGACGAGCTCCTGCGCCCGCGCCGGCGTGTCGGCCTCGGCGATGATGCGCAGCAGCGACTGGGTGTTCGAGGCGCGCACGTGGACCCAGCCGTCCGGCCACAGGATCTTGACGCCGTCGGTCTGGTCCACGCTCGCGCCCGCCAGCTCGCCCAGGCCGTCGCGGAACTCCTGCAGCGCGGAGAACAGCAGGCTCGGCGCCACCTGCAGCGCCAGCTTGCGCCCGGCCAGCACCGGCAGCTCGGCCACCAGCGCCGAGACGGGCGCTCCGGTGCGCGCCAGGTGCTCGAGCAGGAGCCCGATCGCCGCGGCACTGTCGTGGGTGGCTTGCACCTCGGGCACCGCCACGGCGCCGTTGCCCTCGCCGCCGAGCACCGCCGCGTGCTCGAGGATCGCCTCCGAGATGAAAGCCTGTCCGACCGGCGTGCGCACCACGTGCGCGCCGTGGCGCGCGGCCACGCGCTCGACCAGTGCGCTCGTGGAGACGTTCGTGACCACCGCCCCCACGCGCCGCGTGAGTGCCGCCTCGGCCGCCAGCGGCAGCGTGAGCTCCTCGGACAGCGCGCGTCCGCTCTCGTCGACCAGGCTCAACCGCTCGCCGTCGGCGTCGAGCACGAGCCCGAGGTCAGCCTTGCCGGCCAGCACCAGCGCCCGGGCCTGCGCCGCGGCGGCCGGCGAGGGCTCGGGCGAGCGCGGGAACGGCAGAGACGGGTCGTCGTTGATCGTCAGCACCTCGCAGCCGAGCGCCTCGAGCCAGCGCGGCACGAGCCGCGCACACGAGCCGTTGGCGCAGTCGACCGCCACGCGCAGGCGGCGCTCGCGCACGCGCGCGACGTCGAAGCGGGCGAGCAGGGCCGCCAGGTGCGGCTCGATCGCGTCCCGCTGCTCCACGCGCGTCGCCATGCGCTCCCAGCCCACCCGCTTGACGGCCCCCTGGTGGTAGACGTCGAGCAGCTCCTCACCCTGGATGGCGTTGAGGTAGAGGCCGTCGCCGCGCACGAACTTGAGAGCGTTCCACTCGCCGGGGTTGTGGCCGCCCGTGATCGAGATCCCGCCGGCCGCGCCGGAGCGGACCACCTCGAGCTGCAGGGAAGGCGTCGGGCAGATGCCGAGGTCGACCGCCTCGCAGCCGACCGCGAGCAGGCCGGCGGTGACCGCGGCCTGCAGCATCGGACCGGAGGGGCGCGGGTCGCGGCACAGGAGCACGCGGCCGCCGTCCAGGTACGCGCCGAACGCCTCGGCGAAGCACACCACCAGCTCGGGGGTGAGCGTCTGGCCGACGACGCCGCGCACGCCGGTGATGCCGATCTTCAGCGGCTCCATGGCCCCGCGCATCGTCACCCTCGCCCCGGCACGCCGTCAAGGCGGCGGAGGTGCGACCTCTCTCTAGGCGGCTGCGGCGCGGCGTGCCCCGGCCCGGTGCCGGAGGTACTCGACCAGCGCCGGCAGCACCGAGATGACGACGATGGCGAGGATCACCAGGCTGAAGTTCCGGCGCACGAACGGCAGGTTGCCGAAGAAGTAGCCGGCACCCAGGCAGAGGGCGACCCAGCCCACGCCGCCCACCACGTTGTAAGCCAGGAAGCGGGGGTAGCTCATGGCGCCGATGCCGGCCACGAACGGCGCGAAGGTGCGGATGATCGGGACGAAGCGCGCGATGATGATGGTCTTGCCGCCGTACTTCTCGTAGAACCGGTGCGTCCTGCGCACGTGCTCCGGGTTGAAGAAGCGCGACCTGGGGTAGTGGAAGACCTTCGGCCCGAGGTAGGCGCCGATCGCGTAGTTGACGGTGTCGCCGAGCACGGCGGCGACAGCGAGCAGCAGGAACAGCAGGCCCGGGTCGAGCGCCCCGAGCGCCGCGAAGCTGCCCGCCGCGAACAGCAGGGAGTCGCCGGGCAGGAAGGGGGTGACCACGAGGCCGGTCTCGAGGAACACGATCGCGAACAGCAGGGCGTAGGTCCAGGTGCCGTAGGCCCGGATCACCTCGGCGAGGTGCTTGTCGAGGTGCAGGAAGAAGTCGACGAACCAGTGAACGAGCTCCATGGTAGCCGCCAATCCTACCAAGGACGGCCCCTCGAGACGTTCCCTCCGGGCGCGGCTGGACGCCTTCCCTCCGTTGCGTCACAGTGGGGCCGTTCGCCGCATTCGGCGCGCGCCACGGGTGCGGTGTGAGGACGCGATGAGCGATCGACGACTCCTGGTGCTGGGCCTGCTGCTGGGGATCTCGCTGGGTGCCTGCCGCCGCGAGGCGCCGCCGCCCGCCGGGGCGCGGCACCCGCTGAAGGGCAAGGCCGTGTCGGTGGATCCCGCCAGGCGGGCGATCACGATCGCGCACGAGGACATCCCCGGCTTCATGCCGGCGATGACGATGGAGTTCGTCGTGCTCGAGAAGGACGCCCCGCTGCTCGAGCGAGTGAGCCCGGGCGACGAGATCACGGCCACGCTGGTCGTGCCCGACTCGCGCTACTGGCTCGAGGACCTGGTGGTCGTGAAGAAAGGAGAGCCGGGCGCGGCGCCGCTCGCGCGCGCCCCCGCCGCCCGGATCGGCGAGGCGCTGCCCGACGTCGAGCTCGTCGACCAGGACGGAAGGGCGTTCCGCCTCTCGAGCCTGCACGGGCGGGCGTACGCGCTGACGTTCGTCTACACCCGCTGTCCGCTGCCGGACTTCTGCCCGCTGATGATGCGCAACTTCGCGGCCGCCGAGGCCCGGCTGGCGGGCGACGCAGCGCTCCTCGAGCGCACGCGGCTAATCACCGTCAGCTTCGACCCGAAGCACGACACGCCCGCCGTGCTGCGGGCCTTCGGCCGGCCGTTCCAGAAGACGGCGCCGCCGTTCGGCCACTGGCTGCTCGCGAGCGGGGCGGAGAAGGCCCTTCGCGCGCTGGGCGCGGCCCTCGAGCTCGACTACGTCGAGGAGAACGCCTCCTTCACGCACAACCTGCGCACCGCGGTCGTCGACCCGCGGGGAAGGCTCGTGCGGCTGCTGCGCGGCAACGACTGGAAGCCGGAGCAGCTGGTCGCCCTGCTGCGACAGGCGGCGCAGGGCTAGCGGGCGGCTGCCGCCAGCGAAGCCTCAGCTCGGCAACCGCTCGCGCGTGAGGTTCCGTGGCCCCGACGGCGTGACGAGCACGTTGTCCTCGATGCGCACGCCGCCGAGCGGCTCGAGCGTCTCGATCAGGCCCCAGTCGAACGCCGAGGCGTGCGGGCCCGAGCGGAAGGAACGGAGCAGCATCGGGATGAAGTAGATCCCCGGCTCGATGGTGAACACCTGCCCCGGCTCGATCGTGCGCGTGTTGCGCAGGAACGGGTACTGCCCGGGCGGCGGCGCGGGAGTCCCGCCGCGGTCCGCCTGGTGCCCGGCGACGTCGTGGACCTGGATGCCGAGGTGGTGGCCCAGGCCGTGCGGCAGGAAGGGGTGCGTGAGCCCCTTGTCGAAGGCTTCCTCCGGCGAGACGCGGAGGACCCCCGCCTCGCACAGGACCCGGGCGACGCCGCGGTGCGCCTGTACGTGGAGGTCCACGTAGGAGCGGCCCGGGGTCGCGGCGTCGGCCAGCTGCCGCTGCAGCTCCTCGAGGCGGGCCACCAGCGCGACGAAGTGCGGCTCGCAGCCGGCCGCGGGCGTCGTGCGCGTGATGTCGCAGCCGTACCCGCGGCAGCCCGCGCCGGCGTCGAGCAGCAGCACGCGCCCGTTGCGCAGCCTGCGCTTGGACTCGTAGTGAAGCGTCGCGGCCTTCTCGTCGAGCGCCACGATCGTCGGGTAGGGCAGCGCGGCCTCGGTCGTCCCCGCGGCGGCCAGGAACGCGTGGTGGATCTCCAGCTCCGAGGCGCCCCCGGCGAAGGCCTCACGGGCGGCGGCGTGGCCGCGGGCGCCGAGCGCCGTCGCCTCCTCCAGGCAGCTCACCTCGTACTCGTCCTTGTAGCTGCGCACCCAGTCGAGCCGCGCCACGAGCGCCGGCGGATTGGGGGCGAGGCCCGCCCGCTCGGCCCGCGCGGGCTCGTTGCCGAGGTAGGCCGCGCGCGCCGGGCGGCCGAGCGCCGCCCACGCCGCGTCGGTCGACCCGGCCTCCTCGAACTGGAACGCGCCCAGCCAGAACGGGTCCGTCACGCCGCCCTGCTCGTACCAGTAGTCCTCGGGTGCGCAGCGGACGAGCCGCGGCCGACAGCCGGGCGCCACGTGCAGCAGGTGGTGGGGCCCGCCGAGCGGGCACCAGTGCGCGAAGTGCGGCGTCGGGTGGAAGGGCGCGTCCTGGTCGTCGGCGAAGTAGGTGAAGGGCGCGCCGCTTCCGATCACGAGCGAGTCGTAGCCCGTCTCGACCAGGGCCTTCCCGGTCTCGGACAGCAGGCGCTCGACATGGCGTGAGTACGCGGTCGCGAGGTCCACGTGCAGGCCTTTCCGGGGCGGTTCCCCTGATGTCCGGTGATCCACCCATTCTAGCGGCGTCCGCGGCGACGGGCGCGGCCTCGCCGGGGCATACTTCGTCGCGCGTTCCGGCCCGTCGAGCGGCGGGGCTCGCCCAGGGGAGGCTCGCGTGAGAGTCCTGTTCATCGGCGGCACGGGCAACATCAGCGCCTCCTGCGCCCGGCTGTGCGTGGCGCGGGGCATGGAGGTGTTCCTGCTCAACCGCGGCCGGCGCCCGGTCGCGATCGACGGCGCGCGCGTCCTGGTCGCCGACGCGAAAGACCCGGTCGCGCTGGCGAAAGCCCTCGGCGACCTGCGCTTCGACGCGGTCGCGGACTTCGTGGCCTTCACGCCGGAGGACGTCGAGCGCGACGCGGCCGTCTTCGCCGGGCGGACGCGCCAGTACCTGTTCGTCAGCTCCGCCTCCTGCTACCAGAAGCCGCTGCCGCACCCGTTCGTGACGGAGTCGACCCCGCTCAGAAACCCCGTGTGGCAGTACTCGCAGAACAAGATTGCGTGCGAGGACCGGCTGACCGCTCTTTGGCGAGAGCGGGACTTCCCGATGGTGATCGTGCGGCCCTCGCTGACCTACGCCACCGTGTGGCCGGTCGCGATCGGCGGCTGGGACGACTTCACGCTGGTGAGCCGCATGCGCCGTGGCGGCGAGGTGATCGTCCACGGTGACGGCAGCTCGCTGTGGACCGTGACGCACGCGGACGACTTCGCGAAGGGCTTCGTCGGCCTGCTGGGCAACACGGCCGCGCTCGGCCACGCGTTCCACGTCACCTCGGACGAGGTGCTGACCTGGGACCGGATCTACGCGACGATCGCCGAGGCGGCGGGCGTCGAGCCGAGGCTGGTTCACGTGCCGTCCGAGTTCCTGGCGGCCTTCGACGAGAGCTGGCGCGGCTCGCTGCTCGGCGACAAGGCGCACAGCGCGCTGTTCGACAACACCAAGATCAAGCGCTTCGTGCCCGGCTTCTCGGCCACCATCCCGTTCCACGTGGGCGCACGGATGACGCTCTCCTGGTTCGAGGCCGATGCCTCGCGCCAGCGCGTGGTGCGCGAGATCGACGAGCGCATGGACGCGGCGCTCGCCGCCTGGCGGCGAGTCGCCGGCTAGGCCGCGGCGGCGCGCCGCGCCCGACGGCCACGGCTGCGGGGAGATCACGGCTCCAGGCGGAAGACCGAGCCCCCGTAGTCGACGACGTAGACCTCGCCGTCCGCATCCGTGCCGAACGACGAGACCGAACGGATGCCCTCGAGAGGCCACTCGCGGACGGCGGCCTGCCCGCTCTCCATCCGCAGCGAGCGCACGAAGCCCGAGCAGTAGTCGCCGAAGAAGAAGCTGCCCGCGAGCTCGGGCATGCGGCAGCCGCGGTAGACCACCCCGCCGGTGATCGAGCAGCCCTGGTCGTGGCCGTAGTCGTAGACGGGCAGCGTGAGCCCCGTGCGGTCGCAGCCGGTCGCCGGCCGGTAGCACTGCGTGCCCTCCATGACGTTCCAGCCGTAGTTCTCGCCGCCGTAGCGCGCGGCGCTGCCCGAGGTCGACCTCCTCGCGCGCGCCCTGGCCGACGTCGCCGACGTAGAGGTCGCCCGTCGCCCGGTCGAAGGCGAAGCGGAACGGGTTGCGCAGGCCGAAGGCCCAGATCTCGGGCCGTGCACCGGCGGTCGCGCGAAACGGGTTGTCGGACGGGATCGCGTAGGGCAGGGCCCGCGTCGACGTCGAGCCGCAGCATCTTGCCGAGCAGCGTGTCGAGGCTCTGGCCGTTGCCGAGCGGGTCCCCGCCCGAGCCGCCGTCGCCGAGGCCGACGTAGAGCCGGCCGTCGTTGCCGAACGCGAGCCCGCCGCCATTGTGGTTCGCGTACGGCTGCGGCGCCACGAGCAGCACCCGCTCGCTCGCCGGGTCGGCCCCGTCGGCCGAGGCCGCGCGGAACTCGGAGAGGTGCGTGTCGCCGGCGCGGTCGGTGTAGTTCACGAACAGCCGGTGGTTCGTGGCGAACCGCGGGTGGAAGACGAGGCCGAGCAGGCCGCGCTCGCCTCCCGACGAGATGCGGTCCGAGACGTCGAGGAACGGCGCCGGCTGGAGCTGCCCGTTGCGGACGACGCGGATCGTTCCGCCCTGCTCGACGACGTACAGCCGCTCGCGATCGCCCGCCACGGACTGCAGGTCGAGCGGGCTGTGCAGGCCCGAGACGACCAGTCGGGCCGTGAGCGAGGGCACGCCGGGCACGATCGGGCCGGCCGCGCACGAGGCCGAGCCGGTCCCGGCCGTGGGTGACGAGGGGACGTCGCTTCCACCGCAGGCGGCCAGGCCGAGCACGGCGAGCTCGGGCAGACAGGACCATCGGCGGACACGAGCGCCCCGCCTGGTACCGCTGTGCATGCGCCGGCCTCCCGGGAATCCCTCAGCCAGTGTAGCGTCGGAGCCGGGCCTC
This sequence comes from uncultured Acidobacteriota bacterium, assembly GCA_963831755.1. Lineage (GTDB taxonomy): Bacteria > Acidobacteriota > Vicinamibacteria > Fen-336 > Fen-336 > DATBSL01. Next base: position 395,035 of record CAWHRC010000009.1, on the reverse strand, counting down.
GGGGTGAGCCTCCGTGCGCACTTGTGCCGGCGGGACGGCTGGAACATGCTCTGCGCGATGCGCGGGCCGGCTGTCTCCCCGCTGCTGCTCGTGGCTTCGCTGCTCTCGTCGGCCGCGGCCGCGGGCCCGGCGCCGGTGGCGGCACGTACGGCCCGGGCGAGGCTGACGGGGGTCGTACGGGACGCGACGGGCGCGCCGATTGCGGGCGCCACGCTGTCGCTCGCGACGGCCCAGGGCGCCAGCCTGACCTCGGCGCGCAGCGACGCGCGAGGCCGCTTCGTTCTCGAGGCCGTGCCCGGGGGCTCGTACGTGCTGCGCGTCTCCGCCACGGGCTTCGTGCCGCGGCGCCTGGCCGTCCGGCTCGACGCTTCCGCGCCCGGGCCGCTCGAGGTGTCGCTGCTGCCCGAGTCCTTCCGCGACGAGGTGACGGTCACGGCCACCCCCGGCTCCGTCGAGACGCTCGGCCGCACGGCACAGCGCGTCAACGTCGTGGACGAGGAACGCATCGCGCTGCGGGCGAAGTCGGTGCTCGCGCAGGCGGTGGCCGACGAGGAGGGCCTGCAGCTGCAGCGCACGAGCCCGACGGTCGCCGGCGTCTTCGTGCGCGGCTTGACCGGCGCCAAGGTCAACGTCTACATCGACGGCGTCCGCTACACGACGAGCGCGCAGCGCGGCGGCATCAGCACCTTCTTCGACCTGGTGGAGCCCTCGGCCCTGGAGGCGATCGAGGTGGTGCGCGGGCCCTCGAGCGCCGAGTTCGGCTCCGACGCCCTCGGCGGCAGCGTGCAGCTGCTGACCCGGGCGCCCGCTCTCGGTCCGGGCCCCGGGCGCTTCTCGGGTGCCTGGGCCGCGAGCGGCGGCAGCGCGGACGCGAGTTTCGGCTCGGCGCTCGACGCGGCCTGGGCGGGGCCGCGCCTGGGCCTCAGCGCGACGCTCGCCGCTCGCCGCGTCAACCGCCTGCGCCCCGGGGGCGGCGTCGACTCCCGCAACGCGGTCACGCGCTTCCTCGGGCTGTCTTCCGACGCCGTGATCGACGGGCGCCTGCCCGACACGGCCTTCACCCAGTACGGCGGGCGGCTGCGCGCCAGCTGGGCGCTCGGTCCGGCGACCCATCTTTCGGCGGGCTACCTGCGCGGGCAGCAGGACGGCGGCCGGCGCTACGACCAGCTGCTCGGGGGCGACGGAAACCTGGTCGCCGACCTGCGCAACCTGATGGCGGACCTCGGCTTCCTGCGCCTCGAGAAGCTGCGCGCCGGCTGGCTCGATCGGGTCAGCGTCACATACTCGTTCACCGCCCAGCGCGAGGAGCGGGTCAACCAGGGCGGCAGCGGCAACCCGCGCGCGAGCGTGAACCACGAGCCGGAGCGCACCACGGTGCACGGGGCGCAGGCGAGGCTGCAGCGCCGGCTCGGCCGCCACGAGCTCACCTTCGGCGGCGACTGGTACCTCGAGCGGCTCGCAGCGGTGTCCTTCGCGTACAGCCCCGTGAGCGGTGCGATCGCGGCGCGCCGGGGGCGCGTCCCCGACGGCGCGCGCTACCGCCACGGGGGTGCCTTCCTGCAGGACGCGTTCGAGGCCGTGCCTGGGCGGCTGCGCCTGACCGGCGCGTTGCGCTGGAGCGCGGCGGGATACGAGGCGCGGGCGGCCGACAGCCCGCTCGTGAACGGCCAGCCCCTGTGGCCGGACGATTCCTACCACGCGCGCAGCCTCACGTTCCGGGCGGGCGCCGTGTGGTTCCTCGCCAACCGGCTCGCCCTGTCGAGCAGCCTCAGCCGCGGGTTCCGGGCCCCCGACGTCACCGACCTCGGCACCTTCGGGCTGACCGGCTCCGGCTACGAGGTCTCGGCGCGCGAGGTCGCGGGCCTCGGCGCGACCGTCGGCAGCACGGCGGACGCGACGGCCGTCAGCACCGGCGATCCAGTTCGGGTGCTCGACGCCGAGACGAGTCTCAGCTACGAGCTCGGCCTGCGCTGGCGCACGCCGCGCCTACGCGCCGACCTGACCGTCTTCCAGACCGACGTCGACCGCAACGTGGCCAAGCAGGCGCTGATCCTGCCGGCGGGGGCCGTCGGGGCGAGCCTGGGCGGGGAGCGAGTCGTCCGGCAGCTCGAGAGCGGTGTCGTCTACGTCGCGGCCTCGACGAGCCCCGTGCTCGCCCGTGTCAACTTCGACGTGGCGCGCCTGCGCGGGCTCGAGGCCAGTCTCGAGGCGCGACTTCTCTCCGCGCTGACGCTCGGCGTGGTCGCGAGCGCGGTCCACGCCCGGGACCGGCGCAGCGGTCGGCCGCCGAACATCGAGGGCGGCACGCCCGCGCCCGAGGCGTGGCTGCGCCTGCGCCTGGCGCCCTCCGCCGGCAAGCGCTTCTGGGTGGAGCCGTACCTGCACGCGGCGGCGCGGCAGGAGAGGCTCTCGAGCCTCGACCTCGAGGACCGCCGCACGGGCGCCATGCGCTCGCGCTCGAGCATCGCGAGCTTCTTCGCGAACGGCGCGCGCGCCCGGGGGCTGGTGGGACCGGGCCCCGACGGGATCGCCGGCGACGCGGACGACGTGCTGCTCGCGACGGGCGAGACGCTGGCGCAGGTCCAGGAACGGGTGCTCGGACCGGGGCTGGCCGCGGCGCCGCTGTTCCCCGCCCTGCCCGGCTACGTCGTCTTCGGCCTGCGCGGCGCGCTGCGCGTCGCCGGACGCCACCAGCTGCTGTTCGAGCTCGAGAACCTCGGCGATCGCAGCTATCGTGGCGTGTCCTGGGGCCTCGACGCACCCGGCCGGGGCGTCTTCCTGCGCTACGAGCTGCGCTTCTAGCCTCCGGCGGGCCCTTAGACGGACGGCTTCGAGTTGAAGGCCGGCAGCTCGCCCTCGAGATACCTGGGCAGCTCGGACGGCGAGAACTGCAGCCCGACGTAGAACGGGCCGAACTCGGCGAACCAGACGGAGGCCTCGTCGAAGCGCAGCTCGTAGATGAGCTTCTTGAACACGAGCGGGTCGTCCGCGAACAGGTCGACGCCCCACTCCCAGTCGTCGAGGCCGACCGCGCCCGAGATCACCTGCGTGACACGGCCCGCGAAGTGGCGACCCACCTTGCCGTGGTCGAGCATCATCCGTGCGCGCTCCTCGACCGGCTCCGCGTACCAGTTGCGGTGCTCGCCGCGGCGCTTGTTCATCGGGTAGAAGCAGACGTAGCGCCGCGCCGGCACCTCGACGAACAACCGGCCCAGGACGCGCTGGCGCTGCTCCTCCATCTCCGCGTCGAAGGCGCTCTCGAACTCGTCCGAGCCGGCCACCAGCCCCCGCTCGCCCAGCCGGCGGTGGACGAGGGCCGTCATCTCGTACATCCCGAGCTCGACGATCGAGACGAAGGACGTCGTCGGCTCGAGGTAGGGTGCGAGGCCGAGCCGCGCGACCGCGACCTGGGCGGCCTGCAGGTCCTCGAAGGTCCTGCGCAGGTGCACGAGCATCAGGTCGCCCTTGTGGCCGAGCATGGTCGTGGCGAAGGTCGTGCCCTGGGAGCCGCGCTGCATGCCGGCCAGCGCCTGCGCGGCCTCCGCCGCCCGCGTGGCGCGGTCGGGCGCCGGCAGCGCCCGCCACTCGCTCCAGCGCAGGCGGAACATCTGGTGGAGGACGCTCCAGCCCTCGAGCGTCTCGGGAACCTTGGGGTCGTGCATGGCTCCACTCTACCGTCTCCGCGGCCGGGCGGCGTCGCTCGCCCGCGGGCGAAACGAGGTTCGAACGGCGGAGGCCCGGCAGGACGCCTTACAATGTTTACCACGGGCACCCAACGGGACCTGCCCCGGCTGGTCTAAACTCGTGTCACCCGAGGATCCCCCTCGGGGCCGGGCGATCCGCAGCGAGGACACCATGAGACCCACACCCCAGATCCTGACCATCGCGGTCGTGCCGTTCCTGATCGCCTGCGGGCGCCCCGCAGACCCGGCAGCCGGGCGCGCGAAGCGGCCGGCGCTGCGCGTGCGCGCCGCCCCGGTCGCGGTCCAGGACGTCGTCTACCAGATCAAGGCCCTGGGCTCGCTCGAGGCGAAGGACATGGTCCAGGTGACGGCCCAGGTCGAGGGCGTCGCCAGCGAGGTCCGCTTCCGCGAGGGCGACCGGGTCACGCCACAGACGGTGCTGCTGCGCATCGACCCGCAGCGCTACCGCCTCGAGCTCGAGCGTGCGCAGGCGACGCTGGAGCAGGCGACGGCGGAGCAGGGCCGTGCCGAGGCCGACCTCAAGCGCCGCGAGGCCCTGGCCAGCAGCCAGCTGCTCTCGACGGAGGAGCTGACGCGCTCGCGCTCCGACAGCGCGCGGCTCGCGGCGAGCGTCGACGTCGCGAAGGCAGCGCTCGGGATCGCCCGCCAGAACCTCGAGCGCTCCGAGCTGCGCTCGCAGGTCGCGGGCGTGATCGACACGCGCAGCGTGGACACCGGCCAGTTCGTCCGGATGGGCACCGTGCTGGCGACGATCGTGGACTCGAGCCGCCTGCGCCTGCGGTTCAAGGTGTCGGAGGCCGAGTCGCTGCGGGCGACGCTCGGGGGCAGCGTGAGCTTCCGGGTCGCCCCCCTCGGCCCTCGCGACTTCACGGCGCGCATCTACCACGTCGGCCGCGTCGCCGACACCACCACCCGCCAGGTCGAGGTGCTCGGCTGGGTCGACAACCCGGGCGAGCTCAAGCCCGGGTTCTTCGCCGAGGTGACGCTCGCCGCCGAGCGCCGTGAGCACGCGCTGGTCGTGCCCGAGAGCGCGATCCAGGCGAGCGAGCAGGGTTTCGTCACCTACGTGGTGGAGGGGGGAGCGGCCCGCCTGAGGCCCATCCAGCTGGGGCTGCGCACCGGGACGGGGAAGGTGGAGATCCTCTCCGGCCTGAAGCCGGGCGAGACCGTGGTGACCCAGGGCTCCGACCGGCTCGACGACGGGATCCCGGTCGAGGTCCTGACCGGGACCGAGCCGAGGACGGCCGGCGGTGGGGCCGCCCCGACCCCGGCCAAGACGGCGAAGTAGGGAAACGGCCATGAGCGACGAGACGCGGCCGGCGGGGGAGCCCAGGGAAGACCCCCTGAAGATCGCCACGGGAATGACCCTGGCGGACATCTCGATCCGGAACCACGTGTTCGCCTGGATCCTGATGTTCGCCCTCATCGGGTTCGGGATCCTCTGCTTCACCGGGGTGGGGACCGTGTTCAAGGGGCTCGGCATCAGCCAGAACCCCGACGTGGACTTCCCGGTCGTGAACGTGTCCATCACCTGGGAGGGCGCCTCCCCCGAGATCATCGAGACCGACGTCGTCGACCTGGTCGAGGACGCGGTCACCTCGGTCGAGGGCGTCAAGGAGATCTCGTCCTCCTCGCGCCAGGGCAGCGCGAACATCACCGTCGAGTTCGAGCTCGAGCGCGACATCGACGTGGCGATGCAGGACGTGCAGAGCAAGCTCTCGCAGCTGCAGCATCACCTGCCGGTGGGCATCGATCCGCCGACCGTCGGCAAGACGAACCCCGAGGACGAGCCGATCATGCGGATCGCGGTCGTGGGCAACCGTCCCCCGACCTTCGTGGCCGACTACATCCGCAACGTGATCCGCCCTCAGCTGCAGACGATCCCGGGCGTGGGCGAGATGCAGCTCCAGGGCTTCCGCGACCGCAACGTGCGCGTCTGGTACGACGCGGTCCGGCTGGAGGCGCAGGGCCTCACCGTCTCGGACGTGAACGCCGCGATCCAGCGCGAGCACCTCGAGGTGCCCGCCGGCCGCATCGAGGGGGCCGACCGCGAGATGAACGTCCGCGCCGAGGGGGAGGCGATCGACGTCGAGGGCTTCCGCAACCTCGTCGTCACCTACCGCAACGGAGCCCCGGTGCGCCTGCGCGACGTCGCGGTGGTCGAGGACGGCCTCGAGGACCGCCGGCGCCTCGCCCGCACCCAGGGCCAGCCGGCCATCGGGTTCGGGATCACCAAGCTGCGCGGCGCGAACGCCGTGCAGGTCGGCCAGGACGTGCGGGCGAGGCTCGCCGAGATCGAGAAGCAGCTGCCCGAGGGGCTCTCCGTCGCCGTCAACTTCGACACCACCGTCTTCATCGAGCGGGCGATCGACGAGATCCTGTTCACCCTCATTCTCGCCGCGCTCCTGACCAGCCTCGTGTGCTGGGTCTTCCTCGGCTCCTGGTCCACGACGCTCAACGTCCTGCTGGCCATCCCCACCTCGATCCTGGGCACGTTCATCGTCATGTACGTGTTCGGCTTCACCCTCAACACCTACACCGTGCTCGGGCTGACGCTGGTGGTGGGCATCGTGGTCGACGACGCGATCATGGTGCTCGAGAACATCTACCGCCACCGCGAGCACGGGGAAGGGAAGGTCACCGCGGCCTCGCGCGGGGCGCGCGAGATCACCTTCGCCGCCGCCGCGGCCACGCTGGCGATCATGGCGATCTTCCTGCCCGTGGCCTTCATGAAGGGCATCATCGGGAAGTTCTTCTTCCAGTTCGGGGTCACGATCACGGTGGCCGTCCTGATCTCCCTGCTGGAGGCGCTCACCCTCGCGCCGATGCGCCTGTCCCGCATGCTCGAGGTGGGGCAGCGCGCGAGCCGGCTCGAGCGCTGGGTCAGCGCCACCTTCGCCCGCCTCGCCGCCGGCTACCAGCGGCTGCTCGTCCCGGCGCTGCACCACCGCAAGCTCGTGCTCGCCGGCGCGGCGATCCTGTTCCTGCTCTCGCTGGGCATCGTCAAGCTGCTGCGGCAGGAGTTCATCCCCTCCCAGGACATGAGCCGCTTCGGCATGCGCTTCCAGACGCCGGTGGGCTCGAGCCTCGACACCAGCGAGCGAGTACTGAGCCAGATCGAGGCCTTCCTCCGCACGCGGCCGGAGGTCGACATCTTCGGCGGCTTCGTGGGCGGCTTCGGCGGCGGCGAGGTCAACAGCGGCTTCGTGTTCGTCACGATGAAGGAGCAAGGCGAGCGCCCGGTGGACCCGGGCACGGGGAGGCGGCTCTCGCAGCAGGAACTCATGGACGTCACGCGCCGGGCGATGAGCAGGATTCCAGGGGCCCGGATCGTCATGCAGGACTTCTCGCAGCGCGGCTTCAGCCCCGGCCGGGGCGGCGGGTTCCCCGTGGAGTTCAACATCCGGGGCCCGGACTGGGACACGCTGGGACGCTCATCGCGGGAGATCATGGAGAGGCTGCGCGAGTCGGGTCTGGTCACCGACATCAACAGCGACTACCAGGTCGGCATGCCCGAGGTGCAGGTCGTCCCCGACCGCAACAAGGCGGCCGACCTCGGGATCTCGATGGCGGAGATCGGCGAGACCATCAACGCGGCGATCGGCGGCGAGCGCATCGGCAAGTTCAAGGACAAGGGGCGGCGGTTCGACATCCGGGTGCGGCTGCTCGCGCCCCAGAGGCAGCGCCCGGAGGACATCCAGCGCCTGCTCGTGCGCACCGGCAAGGGGGGGCTCGCCCGCCTCGGCGACATCGTCGGCATCGAGCAGCGGCCCACCCTGCAGACGATCACCCGCCGCGACCGCGAGCGCGCGATCACCCTCACCGCCAACGTCGCCCCCGGCGTCTCGCAGAGCCTCGCCATCGACCGCTCGACCCAGATCGCGCGGGAGGTCCTGCCCGACGGCTACCGCGTGGTGGCCTCGGGCAGCGCACGGACCTTCCGCGAGTCGTTCGAGTCGCTGTTCTTCGCCATGGCGCTCGGCCTGATCGTCGCCTACATGGTGCTGGCGTCCCAGTTCAACGCCTTCACCCACCCCTTCACGGTGCTGCTCGCCCTGCCGTTCAGCGTCAGCGGGGCCCTGGTCGCGCTCTACCTGGCCGGCCAGAGCATCAACGTCTACAGCATGCTCGGGATCATCCTGCTGATGGGCATCGCCAAGAAGAACTCCATCCTGCTCGTCGACTTCACGAACCAGGCCCGCGCCTCGGGCATGGAGCGGCACGCGGCGCTGCTGCACGCCTGCCCGGTGCGCCTGCGGCCGATCCTGATGACCTCCGTCGCGACCATCGCCGGCGCGCTGCCGCCCGCGCTCGCCCTGGGCCCCGGGGCCGAGCTGCAGAGGCCCATGGCCCTCTCGATCGTGGGCGGGATGATCGTCTCGACCGCGCTCACGCTGTTCGTGGTGCCGGCCGCGTACAGCCTGCTCGACGACGCCGTCGAGTGGAACCTCCAGCGCCGGCGCGATGGCGTCGGCCTGGTGGCGGCGCTGCGCACGCTGCGCCGCGCCTAGCGAGGCCGGGCCTTGAACGCAGCTCCGGTCACGCTGCCGCGCGCGCGCGACGCGCTGGGGCTGGCGGCCTTCCTGGCGCTCGCGTTCGGGGTGCTCGTGCTCGGCGGGCTGGCCGTGGGGCCGGCGATCGCCGAGTGGTACCCGGCGCTGCGAAAGCCGTCCTGGACGCCGCCCGGCTGGGTCTTCGGGCCGGTCTGGACGCTGCTCTACCCGGTGGTCGCGGTCGCCGGCTGGCGTGTCTGGCGCGAGGGGCGCCGGCGCACGGGCATGCTGCTCTACCTCGTGCAGCTGGCCCTGAACGCGGCCTGGCCGTGGCTGTTCTTCGCCGAGCGACGACCCGGCCTGGCGCTCGTCGATGCCGTGGCGATGTTCGTCGCGATCGTGGCGACCGCGGTCGCCTTCTGGCGGGTGCATCGCGGCGCCGCGCTGCTGCTCCTGCCGTACCTCGGCTGGGTCGGGTTCGCCGCGGCGCTCAACCACGCGATCTGGCGCCTGAACCCCGGAGGGTAAAGCGGCAGCGGGCAGGCACCGCCCGCCGCGCAGTAGGATGCGTCCGCGGGCCGCCCGCGTGCGTTCAAAGGGCTCGGGCCGGCGGGCGACCGGCAGACTGCAGGAGGCCGCGATGACGCTTTCCCGATCCCTGTGCCTGCTCCTCCTGTCCGCGCTTGCCGCGACGCGGCCCGCATCCGCCGGCGAGATTCGTGGGCGCGTCTTGGTCGACGGCAAGCCGGCCGCGGGCGTCACGGTCTCTGCGCTGCCGTTCGAGGACGGCCTGGCCGCCGCGCGACGTGACGCCCGGCGCGAGGAGCCAGCACCCCTCGCCGGCGCGCCGACGCGAGCCGACGGCGCCTTCTCCCTCGTGGTGACCGCCGCGCGCGGGACGGCCGTCTACCTCGGCTTCCGCGGCGTGCCGGCGGCCTCGGTCCGGCTAGACTCGCTGGTCGAGGCCGACGGCCAGGACCTGGGCGACGTGCGCCTGCCGAGGGCCGCGCCGCTCGCCGGCCGCGCCGTGGACGATCGCGGGCTGCCGGTCGTGGGCGCCCGGGTGACGCTCTGGGCGGGACGGGGCCGCGGCTTCGTCGACCTGCTGCCGGTCGCGCCACTGCCGCAGGCCGCAACGACGAAGGCCGACGGCAGCTTCCGCTTCGAGGCGGCGAGCGAGGAGGGCAACCAGCTGCGCGTGGAGGCGGCCGGGTTCGCGACCGTCCAGCGCAGCGGCGTCCGCTCGGGCGCACTCACGCGGCCGATCCGGCTCGCGCTGGGGCAGGTCGTGCGCGGCACGGTGGCGCTCCCCGATCGGCGCACCCCGGCGAAGGGCGCGCTCGTGCACTTCGAGGGACGAACCAGCACCAGGCCGGTAGAGGCACGCGCGGACGGCGCGTTCGTGCTCGACAGCGTGCCGCGCGAGGCGGGCTCGCTGGTGGCCGAGGCCGGCGAGCAGGGCCGGGCCGTGGCGCCGCTCGCGGCGGGCGCGAGTGAGCCGGTCGCCCTGGTGCTGGCGCCGGCGACGACGCTTTCCGGCCGGGTGGTGGAAGCGGACTCGGGGCGGCCGCTGGCGGGCGTGCGCCTGCTGGCGCGGGGGCGCCAGGGCGGCTCCTTCGTCGCGCGCTCAGGCGCCGACGGGCGGTACGCCATGCGTGGCCTCTCGCCGCAGCGCTACACGCTGACGGCCGACGACGAGCGCTTCGTCTCCTGGTCCCATCCGCTCACGCTGGTGGCCGGGCAGCCGGAGTCGCAGGACGTGGCGCTCGTGCGGGGAGCGGCGCTCTCCGGCCGGGTGGTCGACGAGCAGGGCGCCCCGATCGAGGGCGCGCGGCTGCGGCTCACGCGCAGCGGGGAGAACGTGTTCCAGGCGTTCGTGCGCAGCCTGCAGGGCGAGGGTGCCGCCCGCAGCGGCCGCGACGGCACGTTCAGGGCCACGCGCCTGGCGCCGGGCGAGCGGCAGAGGCTCGACGTGCAGCACGACGACTTCGAGGAGCGCACCATCGCGGGCGTCAGCCTGGCCCCGGGCGGCGTCCGCTCCGGCCTCACGATCGTGATGCGCCGCGGCCTGTCGATCCGCGGCACGGTGAAGGACGAGAACGGCCGTCCGCTCGCCGGCGCGGAGGTGACGCTCTCGCGAGCGCGCACGCTGCGCGCCGGCCGCGGCGGCGCGCAGCTGTCGCTCGTGGGTCCGGGGAGCGAGGTGCGGCGGGAGAGCGGCCCGGACGGGAGCTTCGCGTTCCGGGGCCTCTCGGCCGGCAACTACAGCATCGCCGCGCGGCGCTCGGGCTTCGCCCGCGCGAGCGTCGATCCCGTGGGCGTCTCCGAGACGAGACCTGCCGAGCCGCTCGAGCTGGTGCTGAGGCCCGGTGCCTCCATCACCGGCTACGTCCGCGACCGCTCGGGCAACGGCTCGCCGGGGTGGTCTCTCGCGGCGCGGCCGGCAGGCGGCGGCGGCGGGCCGGCCTTCGGGCCCGGCTCGATCCGCACAGAGGAGCCGACCGGCGCGGACGGCCTGTTCGTGCTCGAGGGGCTGACCAGCGGCGAGGCGTACGACCTGCAGGTGATGGGCGCCGCGGGGCTCGGGCCGCGCCGCGCCGGCGTGGCCGCGCCGGCCGACGGCGTCGAGCTCACGGTGGCGGGCACGGGGCAGCTGCGCGGGCGCGTGCTCGAGGCCGAGAGCGGCCGGCCGGTGCCGGACTTCGAGCTGCGCTACGAGCCGGACCAGCAGGGAGGCGTGCGCGTCTTCTTCAGCAGCGGGCCGGGCGGGGGCCGCGGGCCCTATCAGCGCCAGAGCTTCCACGCGGAGGACGGCAGCTTCGAGCTCGACGAGGTACCCGTCGGCAAGTGGACCCTCCAGGCCTCCGCCCGCGGCTACCAGCCCGGCAGCGCGTCCGGCCTGACGGTGGCCGCAGGCGACGTCACGGAGGGCGTGGAGGTCCGCCTGTCGCGGGGAGCCGTGCTCGTCGGACGCGTGCTGGAGGCACGCTCGGGCCGGCCGATCGTCGACGCCTCGGTGAAGGCCGACCCGTCGGGCGGTGAGCGCCGGATGCCGACCGTCGTGATGGCGGACGAGAAGGGGCCGAACGAGGCCACGACCGACGCCGACGGCCGCTACGAGATCGCGGGCCTCGCCCCGGGGGCGTGGCGGGTGACGGCCTCGCACCCCGAGTGGAGCGAGGCCAGCGCCAGCGTCGAGGTGAAGGACGCCCCGGCGACGCTCGACCTGCGGCTCGGCAAGGGCGGCGCGGTGGCCGGGACGGTGCTGGCCGGCGGCCGGCCGGTCGCCGGAGCGCAGGTCGCCCTCTCAGCGGCGGGCGACAGCGGCTTCCGGCCGAGCGCAGGCTTCGTCGGCGGCGGCGAGCAAGCCGCGCTCAGCGACGACGGCGGGCGCTTCCGCTTCGAGCGGCTCGCGCCCGGCCGCTACACGCTCACGGCCAGCTTGCGCGAGCAGGCGAGCGCCCCGGTCGAGGCGGCCGTGACGGGCGAGGCCGTGCAGGAGGTGCAGCTCACCCTGGCCGAGGGCGCTCTGCTGCGCGGAACCGTGCGCGGCCTGCCCGACGCGCAGCTCGTCGGCGTCAGCGTGAGCGCGCGCGGACGGGACTACTTCGCGAGCACGCGCAGCGGGGCGGGCGGCGCGTTCGAGCTCAGCGGCGTGCCGGAGGGTGCGGTCACGCTCACCGCCAACGCCGGGGACTTCCTGACCAGCACCCGCAACGCCTCGGCGACGGTGACGATCGCGCCGGGCCAGACCGAGGCGCAGGCCGAGATCGTGTTCGAGCAGGGCTTCCGCGTGGACGGGCACGTGACGCGGGGCGGCAAGCCGGTGGCAGAGGCGATCGTCAACGCGTTCGCCGACTCCGGAAACCTGCGCGGCGCAACGAGCCGCACGGACGAGTCCGGCGCCTTCGTGCTCGAAGGCCTCGAGGAGGGGCGCTACCGGATCACGGCCATGGGATCGGGCGCGCCCATCTCGAGGACGGTCGACGTCAACGGGGACAGCTCGGTCGAGCTGGAGGCGCCGCCCGCGCGACTCGCGGGCACCGTGGTCGAGGCCGAGTCGGGCCGGCCGTTGGCCGAGGTCGGCGTGCGGGTCGAGGACACCGACGCCGCCTCGCGCGTCACGCTCGCGGCCTCGACGGACAGCACGGGCCGCTTCCTGCTCGAGGACGTGGAGCCCAAGCGCTACCGGGCCTCCTTCCAGAAGCAGGGGTACCAGGTCGAGACGAGGGAGCTGTCGGCGGGCGAGGACTCGGACGCGCGCGTGGAGCTGCGGCGCGGCGAGGGCCTCTCGCTCGAGGCCCGCGACGGCATCTTCGCGACGCCCCTGCGCGGCCTGTTCGTGCGCGTGCTCGACGCGGCCGGCCAAGCCGTGTTCGCCGGCGACGTCCCGCTCGACAGCGACGGGCGGGGCGAGGTGCCCGCGCTCAAGCCGGGGACCTACGAGCTGCGGGCGCAGTCCTCGGGCTACGCGGCGGTGAGCCTGCCCGCGGTCGCGGTCCCGTCGCGCACGGTCAGCCTGGCGCTGACACCTGGTGGCGCGCTCGAGATCCAGGCCGGGCCGCAGACCCTGGCGATCCCGGAGGCGGCCGGCGTGCTGGTGGGAGCGGACGGCCGCCCGTGCCTGTGGAACCCCTTCACGACCGACGGCAAGATCCGCCTCACGGGCCCGCCGCGCTCGCTCGAGAACGTCCCCCCCGGCGCCTACACGCTGCGCGTGCTGGGCGGAGCGAGCCGCGAGCTGACCATCACGGAGGGCGGCCGCACCGCCGTCTCGTTGCCCTGAGCGATCGGCGATAAGATCTCTGCGATGACGACGGCGCCGTTAGGTTTTCTGCGCGTGGCCGCGGCGTGCCCGCCGGTGCGCGTCGCCGACCCCGAGGCCAACGTCGACGCGACGCTCGCCTGCATCGAGCAGGCCGCCAGCCGCGGCGCCCAGGTCCTGGTGCTCCCGGAGCTGGGCCTCACCGGCTACACCTGCGGCGACCTGTTCTTCGGCCTGCACACCCTGGTGGGCGGGGCCGAGCGCGCGCTCGAGCGGCTGCTGCGCGGCACGGCCGGCCGGCCGATGGTGATCGTGGCGGGCCTGCCCGTGCAGGCGGGGGGCCGGCTCTACAACGCGGCCGCGGTGCTGCAATCCGGGCAGTTGAGGGGCGTCGTCCCCAAGACGTTCCTGCCCGGCTACCAGGAGTACTACGAGGAGCGCTGGTTCTCCTCGTCGCGCGAGCTGCGCGAGAGCAGCCTGCGGATCGCGGGAGCCGAGGTGCCCTTCGGCACGGACCTGCTGTTCGAGGTCCCCGACGAGCCCGGTGTCACGCTGGCGGTCGAGATCTGCGAGGACCTGTGGGCCCCCATCCCGCCCAGCTGCCACCACGCGGTCGCCGGAGCCACCGTGATCCTGAACCCCTCGGCGGGCAACGACCTGGTGGCGAAGGCCGAGTACCGGCGCCAGCTGGTGGCGCAACAGTCGGCGCGCACGCTCTCGGCTTACGCCTACGCGAACGCGGGCGTCCACGAGTCAACCACCGACGTCGTGTTCGGCGGCCAGCTGCTGATCGCCGAGAACGGCATCGTGCTCGCGGAGGGCGAGCGCTTCCGGCGCGAGGGCGAGCTGGTGGCGGTGGACGTCGACACCGAGCGCCTGCGCGTCGAGCGCGTGCGGCAGACCTCCTTCGCCGACGCCGTGCACGGCGCCGGCCGGTCGCACCGCGTGGTGGCGCTCGCGGAGATCCCGGCCCCGGCCGGGCGCAGGCTGCTTCGGCAAGTCGAGCCGCACCCGTTCGTCCCTGGCGACCCGGCCACGGTCGACGAGCGCTGCCGCGAGGTCTTCTCGATCCAGACGGCCGGCCTCGCCCGCCGGGTGGAGCACACCGGGACGAGGCGGCTCGTGCTCGGCCTCTCCGGCGGCCTCGACTCGACGCTGGCGCTGCTGGTCTGCGCGCGCACGCTCGACCTGCTGCAGCGGCGCCGGGGCGACGTGCTGGCGGTCACCATGCCCGGCTTCGGCACCACCGCGCGCACGCTCGAGAGCGCGCGACGGCTGGCGTCGGCCTGGGGGGCCGAGCTGCGCGAGATCGACATCCGGCCCGCCTGCGACGCAGCACATCCGCGACATCGGCCTCGATCCCCAGGACCATCAGAGCGTGACCTACCAGAACCTGCAGGCGCGCGAGCGCACCCAGGTGCTGATGGACCTCGCCAACAAGGAGGGCGGGATCGTGGTCGGCACCGGCGACCTCTCGGAGCTGGCGCTCGGCTTCGCCACCTTCGCCGGCGACCAGATCGCGATGTACAACGTCAACGCCAGCGTGCCCAAGACGCTCGTGCGCCGCCTGGTGGCCTGGGTGGCGGACCACCGCTCGAGCGCGGCGGAGCGGGCGGTGCTGCAGGCCGTGCTCGACACGCCGGTCTCGCCCGAGCTCGTCCCGCCGGGCAAGGACGGCGAGATCGGCCAGAGGACCGAGGACCTGATCGGCCCGTACGAGCTCCACGACTTCTTCCTCTACAGCTTCGTGCGCCTGGGCGCCGGGCCGCGCGAAGATCCTGTACCTGGCCGGCCACGCCTTCGACGGCCGCTACGACGAGAAGGCGCTGCGCCGCTGGCTGCGCGTGTTCCTCGAGCGCTTCTTCGCGCAGCAGTTCAAGCGCTCGGTGATGCCGGACGGGCCGAAGGTGGGCTCGGTGAGCCTGTCGCCGCGCGGCGACTGGCGGATGCCGAGCGACGCGACCGCTGCCGCCTGGCTGCGCGAGCTCGACGAGGCCGAGCCCCGGTGATCCGCGCCGTGCTCGTCTCCGCGCGGATCTCTCGGACGAGCTGCAGGGGACCGTGCTCTATCCGCGAGCAACGTCGAGCGGCTCCTGGCCCGGGAGCTGGAGGACGTCCTGCAGCACGCCGAGCGCGGCCGGCTCGACGTGATCGTGGTCGACTCCGCGATCTCCGGCGCGGCCTCGCTGGTCGCGGCGCTGCGCCAGGACCCGCTCACGCGGCCGCTCGCGATCGTGGCCCTCGGGCGCTCCGACTTCGGCTCCAGGACAGCTCGACCTGCTCGCAGGCCGGCGCCAACGCGATCCTGCCGCTGCCGCCGGGGTCCGACTGGGACGACCGGCTGATGCGTCTGGTGAACGTGCCGATCCGCAAGGTGACGCGCCTGCCGATCGACGTGGCGATCGAGGGCGGCCTGCGGGGCGGGCTGCGCTTCTCGCGGCCGCTTGCTGAACCTCAGCGTCCACGGCGTGCTGATCGAGTGCCGGCGAGCCCCTAGATCGGCGACGACCTGCGGCTCGACTTCGAGCTGCCGGCCGGCCACGGCCGGGTCCGCGCGACGGGCACCGTCGTGCGCCTGACGCCGCCCCAGCGCTACGGGGTCGAGCTGACGCACGTCGAGGGCGACGGGCGCGTCCGCATCAAGCGCTACGTCGAGTCCGCGGCGCGGACTGACGACGGCCGCGGGGGTATAATCCGCACCCCGAACGCGTTCCCCTCCCGACTCCCATCGAAAGGAGCCGAGCACATGAACATTCGCACGCTTCACGTGGCCGACATCGAGCTGCCGCCGACGCTCGAGCGGCTGCGGGACCTCGCCTACGACTACTGGTGGTGCTGGTCGCCCCGCGCCGAGCCGCCTCTTCTCGCGCATCGACCCCGAGCCGTGGCGGCGCTACCACAACCCGGTCCAGCTGCTGATCAACGTCGAGCCCGCAGCAGTGGATGCGGCTGCTCTCCGACCCCGAGTTCGTGCGGCTCTACGAGGACGTGATCCGAGGCGCTCGACGAGTACCGCAGCCGGCCGCGCTGGTTCGAGCAGCACGCGGCCGCTCCCGGGGCCGGTCGCCTACTTCTCGATGGAGTTCGGCATCCACGAGTCGCTCGGCATCTACTCGGGCGGCCTCGGTGTCCTGGCCGGCGACCACTGCAAGGCGGCGAGCGACCTCGGCGTGCCGCTCGTCGGCGTGGGGCTGCTCTACCGCTCGGGCTACTTCCGCCAGACCGTCGACCCCGACGGCTTCCAGCAGCACATCTACCCGGACTACGACTTCGCGCGGCTGCCCGTGCTGCCGGTGCAGGCGCCGGCGGGCGGGGTGCTGACCGTGCCGATCGACCTGCCCGGCCGCGTCGTGCACGCGGCGGTGTGGAAGGTGCAGGTCGGGCTGGTGCCCGTGCTGATGCTCGACACGGACATCCCGCTCAACGACCCCGCCGACCGCCCGATCACCGGTGTGCTCTACGTGCGCGGGCGCGAGATGCGGCTGTGCCAGGAGATCGTGCTCGGCATCGGCGGCGTGCGTGCCCTGCGCGCGCTCGGCATCCACCCGGCCGTCTGGCACATGAACGAGGGCCACGTCGCCTTCCTCGCGCTCGAGCGCGCGCGCGAGCGGGTGCAGCTGGGCGACAGCCTGGCCGAGGCGCTGGCGGCGGTCAAGAAGACGACCGTCTTCACGACCCACACGCCGGTGCCGGCGGGCAACGAGACCTTCGACCGCAAGCTCGTGCAGCAAGTTCCTGGAGCCCTGGATCCGCGACGTCGGCTGCGAGCCCGAGGAGGCGCTGGCGCTCGGCAAGGACAACGGCAACTTCAACATGACAGCGTTCGCGATCCGGGTCTCCGCCAGCACGAACGGCGTCAGCCGGCTGCACGGGGAGGTCTCCTCGGCGATGTGGCGGCACCTGTTCCCGCAGGGCACCGAGCAGCCGGTCGGCTACGTCACGAACGGCGTCCACACCGCGACCTGGGTGGGGCCGGAGATGCGCACCTTCTACGGCCAGCACATCGATCCCCGAGTGGGAGCAGAAGCTGCTGGAGCCCGAGGCGTGGAAGAAGATCCGCGAGGCGCCGGACTCCGCGCTGTGGGCGGCGCACCGCGCGCAGAAGGAGCGGCTGATCCGCTTCGTGCGCGAGCGGGTGCGCCTGCAGTCGGCGCGCCACGGCCTCGGCCCCGACGAGCTGCGGCAGGTCGAGGCGCTGCTCGACCCGCACGCGCTGACGATCGGCTTCGCCCGCCGCTTCGCCACCTACAAGCGGGCGTTCCTGATCATGTCGGACATCGACCGCCTGCGCGCGATCATGTCGGACCCCGCGCGGCCGGTGCAGCTCATCTTCGCCGGCAAGGCGCACCCGGCCGACCGCGAGGGGCAGGAGGTGGTGCGGCGGCTGTTCGCGCTGACGCAGGGGGAGTTCCGCGGGAACCTGGTCTTCCTCGAGGACTACGACATCGAGGTCGCCCGGGCGCTGGTGCAGGGCTGCGACGTCTGGCTGAACACCCCGCGCCGGCCCCAGGAGGCGAGCGGCACCTCCGGCCAGAAGGTGCCGGTCAACGGCGGCGTCAACGTCAGCGTCCTCGACGGCTGGTGGGCCGAGGGCTTCCGCGGCGACAACGGCTGGGCCGTGGGCGACGGCGGCCTCAACCCCGACACGGCTGCCCAGGACCGCGGCGACGCCGAGTCGCTCTACCACATCCTGGCGGACGAGGTCGTGCCCCGCTTCTTCGACCGCGACGAGAGCGGGCTGCCGCACGAGTGGATCAAGACCATGAAGGCCTCGATCGAGTCGGTGGTGGCGCCCTTCAGCGCCCACCGCATGGTGCGCGACTACCTCGTCAACGCGTACCTGCCCGCGGCCGACTTCCGGAAGGCCTGATCCGTCAGTCCGCCTCGAGCCTTCGCCGCGCGTCGAGCAGCGGCTGGTAGAGGCGCTTGCGCTCGGCCATCGTCGCGCGGATGAATGCCTCGGCGCGCGTCGCGTCGCTCGGGTGCAGCACGAGGTCGGCCTGCGCGGCCCAGGCCTGTGTGCCGTCGCCGGAACGGAACTCGTCGCCGACCAGGATCACGAACACGCGCCGGCGCATGTCCACGGAGAGGCGCAGCATGCGCTGGGCGAGCGTCTCCGGGCGGCCCGGCCCGAGCGGGGCGCGCGAGGTCACGGCCACCTCGTAGGCGCCCTGCTCGAGCAGGCGCGCGCCCTCCTCGACGTCGTCCACCGAGTCGACGTTGTAGCCGATGCGGGTGAGCGCCTGCTGGATGGCCGCGGCGGCCGGCCCGGCCAGCGCGATCACGGCGTCGTTCTGGCTGTGCTGCAGGCGCTCGAGGTGGGCGACGGCCTCGGGGCTCGGCGGAGCGGCCGGCGCGCCCGCAGGCTCGGTGGTGGGCGCCGGCGCCGGCGGCGGAGGCGCAGCGGCGGGGGCGTCCGAGCCCGCGCTACGCCCTGGCAGCGGGAGGATGGCCCCGCACTTCGGGCACTTGACCTTGAACGGCCGGTCGGGGACCTTGGCGTCGTCGATCTGGATCCGGGTCGCGCACTGCGAGCACTGGGCCTGCACAGATCACCTCTCGATCAGGTCGTCCATGTCGGAGCCCCCGGCCGGCGGGCCGCCCTGGCCGCCGCCACGCCCGTGGTTGCCCGGCCGCAGCGCCCCCGTGCGGCGCGCGGGGTCGGCCGCGCGGAGCGAGCCGGTCGAGAGCGTTTCGTCCTTCAGCCGGATCGACTCCGTGCTCTCGGGCGCGCCGCCCTGGGTGTCGAGCCGCAGCTGCAGGTTGGTGCGGTTCGTGGCGTAGGAGAGCCCCGTCTCGCGGTCGATGGTGCCGGCCACGATCAGCTTCTCGATCTCCTGGTCGAAGGTCTGCATGCCCTCGAGCGAGCCGGCCTCCATGGCGTCCTGCAGGCTCTTGCCCTCCCGCTCACCTTCCTGCACGTACTCCCGCGTGCGCGAGTTGGCGCGCAGGACCTCGCAGATCGCGAGTCGCCCGCCCCCGGCCTTCGGCAGCAGGCGCTGGCTCACGATCCACTTGAACGACTGCGCGAAGCGGGTCCGGACCTGCCGCTCCTCGTTCTTCGGGAAGACACCGACGATGCGGTCGATGGTCTTGGACGCGTCGATCGTGTGCAGCGTCGAGAGCACGAGGTGGCCCGTCTCGGAGGCCTCGAGCGCGATCGAAACGGTCTCCACGTCGCGCATCTCGCCGACCAGGATCACCTTGGGCGCCTGGCGCAGCGCGGCCCGCAGCGCCAGCGCGAAGGTCTGGGTGTCGGCGCCCACCTCGCGCTGGTTGATCGTGGCGACCGCGTGCGGGTGCAGGTACTCGATCGGGTCCTCGATCGTGATGATGTGGATCGGCTGCTCCTGGTTCATCTTGTTGATGATCGCCGCCAGGGTGGTGGACTTGCCGGAGCCGGTGGGCCCGGTCAGCAGCACGATGCCGTTTCGCTCGTTCGCGATCTCGTTGAGCTGGGGCGGCAGGCCCAGCTCGGCCACCGTCGGGATCTTGTTGGGGATCACGCGCAGCACGATCGAATAGCTGCCCCGCTGCGAGAACACGTTCACGCGGAAGCGCGTGCGCTTGGCGAGGCTGTACGACAGGTCCGTGGAGCCGGTGCGCAGCAGCTTCTCCGCAAGGTCGCGCTTGCCCTGCAGCAGCCGCAGGGCGATCAGCTCGGTCTGGTACGGCATCAGCTTCTCGATCCCGGCGTACGGCACGCTGTGCAGCGCGCCGTCGATCTCGACCTGCGGCGCCCGGCCCACGGACAAATTGAGGTCGGAGATGCCCGGGGCCGTGTCCAGCATCGCATTCAGCAGCGGGTCGAGATCGAATAGCGCCATGCGCCGCCTCCGGAGCCGGGATCATAGCACCCGGCAGCAGCCGTCCGACCGCGCCGCGCCCGGCTCGTAGCGCCGCGCTATCATCGTCCGGGAGCAGGCAGGAGCGGCGTGCTGGATCGCGGTCTCGTCTCGCAGCGGCGGCTGTGGCGCGCGCTCGCGGTGTCGGCCGTGCCGCCGCAGTTCGCGTTGTGGGCCCTGTGGCGCGACGTCTACATGCTCGACGCGGGGGGCCTGACGCACCTCGGCGGGCCGAAGGCGAACGTGGAGTGGGCGGCGCTGTCGCTCGCCAGCCTCGGCCTGGCCGCGGCGTTCTGGTCGCGAGAGCGGGCGCTGCGCGTCCTGGCCTACGCGCTCTACTCGCTGGTGCTGTCGGTGGCCTTCGGGATCGCGGGCGTGCTGGGCGTGATGCACGGCTTCGGCGGCCCCGAAGGGAACCTCGACGCGCCGACCTGGGCCCTCGTGCTGCTGGGCGTGCTCGCCGCCGTGTGCGTGGCGTCGCTGCTCGCGACCGCGGCCCTGCTGGTGGCCGACGTGCGCGAGGCCGACGCGGAGCAGGGTTGAGCCGGGGATCCGCCAGCCGTTGGCTCAAAACCGGACAAGCTCGGCGGCTCGCGGAGGCCCCGCTGGTCCGGCCTCGATCACCGCTCTGTGGGCCTTGGCGGCGGGTCGGAGACGGCTGCCGCCGCCGGCTTGGGCCGCGGACGGGGCGGTGCGGCTCCCCATCTCGTCGCGGGCAGGCCCGGCGCGCCGAAAGCCACCCACCATCCGCGCCTCAGCGGCACGAGCTCCATCTCCTGCTCGAGTGCGATGACGTAGTCGATGGCTCCCATCCGAACCTCCGGTCGCGCGGGCGGCGCGCGAACTGGACTCGCGTGGGTGCACGCCGTGTCCTGTCGTCCGCAAGCAGCAAGAAGGAGGCCAGGTCCGCCTCGCGCCATTTGTAGATTGTGCCGAGCCCTCGTGCAGCCTCGACGCCCCCGAGTGGTCGCAGAACGGCCGTCCCCGTGTGCCCGCGCTACAGGAAACGGATTCTGGTCGCCCAGTCCAGGCCGCTCGCCCCGCCGAGCGTGGACTGGCACGGCCGTTGCCATCCTCCCTGTTTTCGCAGAACCGCCACAAGGTGAAGCGCACACGGGGGCAGGGAGATTCCCATGGCCACAGCAGTCCGAGTCGTTCGCAGGGGCCTGCGAGACGTCTCCGAGCACTATCGCAGGCTCGAGGAGCTGCGCCGAGAGCGGCGCGAGGAGCTCGAGTTGCGGCTGCGGGAGCTGCGCGAGTCCTCCATGCCGTCCGAGGCGGTCGACGTCAAGGACATCGAGGCCCTGTCCGACAATGCGGCCACCGTGGGCGTGGGCGCCGCCGTCGTCGAGATCACGTCGCGCACGCTGCAGGGCATCGAGGACGCGCTGCAGCGGCTGAAGATCGGCAAGTACGGCGAGTGCTGTGACTGCCGTCGCACGATCGCCGCCGTGCGCCTGCGCGCGCTGCCGTTCGCCGAGCGCTGCCGCGACTGCCAGGAGCTCGCCGACGCACACGGGATGGTGCTGGCCGGCTGAGGCTGCGGGCCCCGCACGTTCGTTGTAGACTCGCCGGTCGGGGCCCACCGTGCAGCGCTCCACCTGCCTCGCGTGCGAGAAGGGACTCCCCAAGCGGGGCCGCCGCCGCTGTCCGCTCTGCGAGCGCGTCTTCCGCAACGGCTGGGAGGGCGTCGACGGGCACTGGCGTGCGCGCCACTCGGCGGCCCTCAGCTACGAGCGCTTCTGGGGCTCGCTGTGCCGGGCGCACCGCGCCGCGCGCTCGCTCGAGTGCCTCTCGTGCCGCAAGGGCATTCCGCGCGGGCGGCAGTGGCCGCGGCAGTGCCCCGAGTGCGCGCAGGTGTTCCACGGCCGCGGCTGGTCGGGCATCGAGTCGCACTGGCGCGCGCAGCACGGCGACGTCATGCCGTACGAGGACTTCCTGGCGGCCCTGTGCCCCGCCCACCGCGGCTCGGGCGACCCGGCGACGGAGTACCTGCCGCTGGGCAAACCCTAGCCTCGGCCGGGGCGCTCGCTCCGCTGGGCGGTGCTCAGGCCCGCTCCTCGAAGCGCCACAGCCGCTCCGGCCCCCCGCCGACGGGCACGCCGCGGATCACGAGGCCGAACGCACGCGCGGCGGCCTCGCTCTCGATCACCTCGGCCGGGCTGCCGTCGGCGGCGATGCGGCCGTCGTCGAGCAGCGTGACCCGCTGCGCCCAGGCGGCGCGCTGCAGGTCGTGGATCACGGCCAGCACGGCGACGCCCTGCTGCCGCACCTCGTCCAGCACGCGGAACAGGTGCAGCTGGTGGCGCACGTCGAGGTGCGCGGCCGGCTCGTCCAGCAGCAGCAGCGAGGGGTCCTGCGCGAGGCCCCGCGCCAGCTGCGCCAGCTGGCGCTCGCCGGCCGAGAGCGTGCCGAGCGGGCGGCGCGCGAGGTGCTCGATCTCCGTCAGCCGCAGCGCCCGCGCCACGGCTGCCTGGTCCGCCTCCGTGAAGCGCGCGAGCGGACCGCGGTGGGGATAGCGGCCGAGGGCGACGCGGTCGACGACGGCCAGCCGGTCGGGAGCCTCGTCCTCGGCCGCCACCAGCGCCACCTGGCGTGCCACGGCTGCGCGGGACCAGGCGGCGAGCGGCCGGCCCTGGAGCAGCACCTCGCCTGCCGCCGCCGGCAGGAGCCCGGCGAGCGCGCGCACGAGCGTGCTCTTGCCCGCCGCGTTCGGGCCGATCAGCGCCAAGGCCTCGCCGGGGACGAGCGCGAGCGAGACGCCCTTCAGCACCAGCCGGCCGCCGCGTGCGACCTGCAGCGCGCGCGCCTCGATCGTGGGCCTCACCCGCGCCCCTCCTGGCCGCGCAGCGCGAGCACGAAGTAGGGGGCTCCGACGAAGGCCGTCACCGAGCCGAGCGGCAGCTCGACCCGCGCGTCGAGCGAGCGCGCGGCGAGGTCCGCCACCACCACCAGCAGCGCGCCCGCCGCGAACGAGGCCGGCAGCAGGTGCCGGTTGAGCGGGCCCACCAGCGAGCGCAGGGCGTGGGGCGCCATCAGGCCCACGAACGGCACCGCTCCGGCCACGGCCGTCACCGGACCCGCGATCAGCGCGCAGATGCCGAACACCACGAGCCGCACGCCGTGCACCGGGACGCTGAGCGCGGCCGCCTCCTCCTCGCCCAGCGCGAGCACGTCGAGCGGGCGGGCCAGCAGCAGCAGCAGCGCGCAGCCCGGCAGCACGAAGGCGGCCGTCAGCAGGGCGTGCTCGAAGCCGCGGCCCTCGAGGCCCCCGGCCAGCCAGAACAGCACCGTCCGCACCCGGAACTCCTCCGTCGCCACCAGCAGCACGGACGTGCCCGCGGCGGCGAGCGCGCTCACGGCCAGGCCGGTCAGCAGCAGGCCGGACAGCGACGGCCGTCCGCCCGCGTGCGCGAGCGCGTAGATCAGCAGCAGCGAGACGAGCGCTCCCGCACAGGCGGAGGCCGGCAGCGCCAGGAAGCGCGTGTGCGCCCAGCCGAGGTTCACGGCCAGCACGGCGCCGAGCGCCGCTCCGGGGCCGACCCCCAGCAGCCCGGCGTCGGCGAGCGGGTTGCGGAACAGCGACTGCAGCGCGGCGCCCACCACCGCGAGCCCGCCGCCGACGAGCGCGGCGATCAGCACTCGCGGCAGACGCACCGACCACAGGATCACCTCGTTCATCGGCGCCAGCGCCCCCGGTCCGCCGGCGCCGAGGCGGTAGAGCGCGGAGCGCACCACGCCGAGCGGCGACAACGGCACGCTACCCAGGCTGAGGGCCGCCAGGAACGCGGCCGGGAGCGCAATCGCCAGCACGAGCAGGGCGGCGCGCCGGCGGGCGGGGGTCGTCATGGGCCGGTCCCCGCCGGGAGGGCCTCCGGCACGCGGCCCGGGTGCAGGTGTGCCGCCAGCCACCAGCACGCGTCGGCGGCGTGATCCGAGAGCGACACCAGCAGGCGGTTCGGCATCTCCACGATCCGTCCTTCCCGCACCGCGCGCGAGCGCGAGAGCAGCGGGTGGCGCAGCAGCGAGTCCCTGGCGCCGGTGTCCTTCGTCACCAGGAAGGCGTCCGGGTCGGCCGTGTAGGCCTGCTCCTCCGACAGCGGCACGATCCCGCGCAGGCCCAGCGCGCGGCCGACGTTCACCGCTCCGGCGGCCTCGATCAGCGCGCCGATCGACGTGCCCGCTCCGGCGGTGTGGGGATCGCCCCAGTACAGGACGCGCGGGCGCTCGACGCCCGCGAGCCGCCGCCCGAGCGAGCCGAGCACGAGGTCCATGCGCGCGACGAGCCGCGCCGCGGCCTCCTCGCTGCCCACGGCCTGGCCCAGGCCGGCGATCGCCGCCCGGATGCCCGCGAGCGAGGCGAGGCCGCTCAGGCGGTGATGGCGCAGGCCTGAGCTCTCGAGCAGGTGCAGGAAGTCGGCGTCCGTGTACTCGGACACCACCACGAGGTCGGGGCGCAGCGCGATCAGCCGCTCGAGGTCCGCGCGGGGGAGCCGGACGGCCGCCGCCGGCACGCGTCCGGCCACGCACGACATGTCGGGGTCGTCCGCCCAGCGCGTCACGGCGACCAGCCGCTCGGGCGGCAGCATCTCGACCAGCAGCTCGTCCGCCGTCAGGTTGAGCGACGCCACGCGAAGGGGAGCGGCCTCGCCCGTCCCCGCGCAGGCCGCGAGGGCGAGCGAGGCGAGCGCAGCCAGCAGCCGCCGGCGGCGCACGTCAGGGACGCCCGCCCAGGGCGAGCTTCAGTCCGCCGCGCAGCGAGCGGCCGAGGGCCGGGTAGCCCAGCACCTCCTGGTAGCGCTCGTCGAGCAGGTTCTCCGCGGCCAGATACGCCTCCAGCGGACCCGCCACGCGCAGCCGCGCCCGCGCATCGAGCCGCCTGTAGCCGGTGTTGCGCGTCAGGCCGAGGCCCACGAAGTCGCTGTCGGCGCGAGCGCCCAGGGCGACGAGAGTGGCGCCCAGGCTGCCGCGGGCGAAGGAGTACGTTGCCGAGAGCGAGCCCTGGTGGCGCGGCCGGCGCAGCAGCGGCTGGCCGACCGCGTACACGGGGTCGAAGCCGCTCGGGCTGTCGAGGACCTGGCCGTCCTGGAACGTGTACTGGCCCTGCAGGTGCAGCGCGGCGAGCGGTCGCGCCTCCAGCGCGACCTCGATCCCGCGCGAGCGGGCCCGCGCCAGGTTCACGTAGGTGCCCTGGAAGGTGTCGAAGTCGATCACCGTGTAGGCGATCTGGTCGCGGTAGTCGTGCTGGAACGCCGTGAGCGTCGCGCGCAGCCGGCTGCCCAGCGCCCGCTGCTCGATCCCGAGGTCGAAGGTCGTGCTGCGCTCGGGCTTGAGGTCGGGGTTTCCCAGGGCGAAGAAGGACTCGCCGTACGACTCGAGGAAGCTCGGCTCCTTGACGCCCATGCCGGCGCTCGCCCGCAGCGTCGTCGCGTCCTCGCCCCCGCGCAGGCGGACCGCCAGCGCGCCGCGCGGCACCGCCCGCGTGCCGTAGCTGCCGTTGTGCTCGACGCGGCCGCCCAGCGTCAGGTAGGCGCGCGCGCCGACCAGCACGCGGTCCTGCAGGTACACGCCGAAGCTCGCGCGCCGGGGTCGCAGCAGCGCGCCCGAGCGGTCGCCGATGGCGCCCGTCTCGCGCTCCGCCTCGCCGCCCGCGGTGAGCAGGTGGCGCGAGCCGAGGGACAGGTCGGCCTGGTAGGACGCGGCCGCGCGCGCGGTCTGGTTCTGGAAGCCGGCGGGGTCGGGCAGGTCGGAGAGCGGGAAGCCGCCCGGGACGCCGTTCCACTCGGGCAGCCAGGGGCCGGAGTCGAGCGGGTCGAGCGAGAGCTGGCGCGTCCGTGCGTAGCTGACGCCGAGCCGCTGCGCGAGACGCGTGTCCGAGCGGCGCAGCGAGAGGGAGCCCACGAGGTCGCGCCGCTCGAAGGAGGCGTCGAGGTCGGGCCGGCCGAACGCCGTGGGTCCGGGCGTGCCGACGCTGCCGTCGTCGAGTCGGAAGACGCCGCGCAGCGCCATGCGCGGGCCGAGCCGCAGGCCGCTGGAGAGGGCCGCGGCCGTCTGCTCGAACGCGCTGTTGGGCTGCGTGTTGTCGGTCGTGAGGCGCTGGGCGCCCGCGTTCCAGTCCAGGCCGCCGTACGTTCCGGAGCTGGCGGCCGCGAAGCGGCGCCAGGCGAAGCTGCCGCCCTCGGCCTCGGCCCGCAGCGACGGCGGCTCGCCCGCCCGCGCCCGCCGCGTGGTCAGGCTCACGACTCCGGCCAGGGCGTCGGAGCCGTAGAGGCTGCTGGCGGCCCCGCGCACCACCTCCACCCGCTCCAGCTCGAACGGCAGGGCAGTGCCGAAGTCGAACGCGCCGCCGGGCTGGTTGACCGGGACGCCGTCGACCAGCACGCGCGCGTAGCGCGACTCGCCGCCGCGGATGAAGGCCGAGGCCTGCATGCCCGTGCCGCCGGCACGCGCGGTGGCGACGCCCGGCACCTCCTGCAGCAGCGACAACAGCTCGGGCGCCGCGCGCTCGTCGATCTGCTCGCGATCGAGCACGTCGCTCGCGACGCCGAGCGTCGACTGCGTCGCCTCGCCGCGCGTCGCGCTCACGACGATGCGCTCGCGGATGGGCGCGGGCGCGAGCACCAGCTCGAGCGAGGCCCCTCCCGCCGCGACCTCGACGCTCGCCGGTGCGCGCAGCTCCAACCCCGGCGCGTCGACCGCGGCCTGGTACTCGCCCGGGGCGAGCGGGCCGGCGCGGAACGAGCCGTCCGGCGCCGTGGTGACGCGGACCCGCTGCGCGGCGCCTCGCAGCGACACCGCGACGCCGGGCAGCGCCAGGCCGTCGCTCGTGCGCACGACGCCGTCGACGAGCGCCCCGGCCGCAGCGGGAGCCGTGTCGGCAGCGATCGCGGGCGCGGCGAGCGTGGAACAGAGGCAGAGGATGGCACGGGCTCGGCTGGAAAGCGGTGAAACCATGGCAGCAGCTCCTTCGTGCGAGAAGCCTCGACGCCGCTCGTGTCAGGGCAGGTTTCCTGGCTTCCGGGTCACGGCCTCGCCCCCGACCTTCCCCGGCGTCCCCCGGAGGGGTTCCCGAGTGGCGGCGCGCGCTGGCGCCTGAGGGGACGGGCTCGCCGGCTACAGTGGCGGGACCGCGCAGGCTTCCGACCTGCTTCCCTTTTACCCTCCCGAAGCGGGAGGCACCCTGACGTTCGAGCGACAGTCTGACGCGCCGCCGCGCCGCGTGTCAATCGCGTAAGATGGAGCTTCGTGGCGACGACGAAGATCGCGATCGTGGGCGGCGGCATCACCGGGCTGTCCGCCGCCTTCACCCTCGAGAAGCGCGGGGTGCCCTATCTGCTGGTCGAGGGCGGGCCGTCCCTGGGCGGCGTCATCCGCACCGAGACGCGCGACGGGTTCCTGCTCGAGGGCGGTCCCGACTCGATCCTGGCGCAGAAGCCCGAGGGCCTCGCGCTGTGCCGCGAGCTGGGGCTCGGCGATCGGCTGGTGCCCACGAACCCCGACGATCGGACCGTCTACATCCTGCACCGCGGACGGCTGCACCCGCTGCCCGAGGGGATGATGCTGGCCGTCCCGACGAAGATCGGGCCGTTCCTCAGGAGCGGGCTCTTCTCCTGGCCCGGCAAGCTGCGCATGGGCCTCGATCTCGTGATCCCCGGGAAGAACGGCCACGGCGACGAGTCGATCGCCACCTTCCTGCGCCGGCGCTTCGGCGAGGAGGCGGTCGCGCGGCTGGGCGAGCCCCTGCTCGCCGGGATCCACGCGGGCGACCCGGAGCGGCTGTCGATCCTCGGGACGTTCCCGCGCTTCCGCGAGCTGGAGCGCAACCACGGCAGCCTGGTGCGCGGGATGTGGGCGGCGCCGCGCCCGAGGCGCGCGCCCGGCGAGCGGCCGCCGTCGGCGTTCTACTCGCTGCGCTGCGGCCTGCGCGAGCTGGTGGACGTGTTGGTGCTGCGCCTGCCGCGCGAGTCGCTCGTGACGCGCATGCCCGTGCGCGGGCTGGAGCGCGACGGCAGCGGATACCGGCTCCGGCTCGACCGGCAGGCGGAGCTCTCGGCCGAGCGCGTGATCGTGGCGGCCCCGGGCCCGAAGATCGCGCCGGCGCTCACGGACCTGGTGCCGGAAGCCGCCTCGGCGCTCGCCGCGATCCCCTTCGCCTCCTCGGCGACCGTGCTGCTCGGCTACCGGCGCGAGGACGTCGCGCACCCGCTCGATGGCTACGGGCTGGTCGTGCCCCGGACCGAGGGCCTGCGCACGACGGCGCTGAGCTTCGTGTCGACGCAAGTTCCCGTTCCGCGCGCCGGACGGGTCACGTGCTGCTGCGCGGCTTCCTGGGCGGCGTGCGTGACGGGGACGTGCTGGGGCTGACGACGAGGAGATGGTGGAGACTGTGCACGCGAGATGAAGGGTCGCTCGGGCCTGCGCGGCCGGCCGGTGATGACGCGCGTCTTCCGCTGGCCGGGAGGCACGCCGCAGCTCGAGGTCGGGCACCTCGAGCGGATGGACGCGCTCGAGAGGCTGCTGCGGCGGCGGCGCCCGGGCTGGTCCTGACCGGGGCGGGCATGCGCAGCACGGGCATTCCCGACTCGATCGCCGAGGGCACGCGCGCCGCGAACGCGGCCGCGGAGGGGCGCGGTGAGGCGGCCCGCCGTGCTCGCGGCAGCCGCGTGTCTCACCCTGGCGCTGCTCGCCGCGGCGCGCCCGGGCCGGCGGAGCCCCGTCCCGGAGCGCCGGGTCACCGGCCGGCGGGCAACGGCGTCGCCGGCTCCGTCGTCTACGTCCAGGTCTACCGTTCTCCCTTCGACTGGTCGCTGCCGTGGCGCCAGGACCCGGTCAGCGCGGTCTCGGGCAGCGGCTTCCTGATCGAGGGCGGCCGCATCCTGACGAACGCCCACGTGATCGCCGACGCGCGTCAGATCCTGGTGCGTCGGCCCGACCAGGCCAAGCCCTACGTCGCGACCGCTCGAGACGGCCGGCGACGACTGCGACCTCGCGGTGCTGCGCGTCGGCGACCCCGCGTTCCTCGCCGGCCTGCGGCCGCTGGCGCTCGGCGCGCTGCCGCGGGACCGGCACCCGCGTGCTGACCTACGGCTTCCCGCTGGGCGGCCAGGACGTCTCGTCGACGGCCGGCATCGTCTCGCGCATCGAGTCGCGCCGCTACGTGCACTCCGGGGCCGACTCGCACCTGGTCGTGCAGACCGACGCCGCGATCAACCCGGGCAACAGCGGCGGGCCGGTCGTGCAGGACGGCAAGGTCGTGGGCGTCGCGTTCCAGGGCTATCCCGGGCGCCGACAACATGGGCTTCTTCATCCCGATCCCGATCGTGCGCCACTTCCTGGACGAACCTGAAGGACGGTCGCTACGACGGCTTTCCCGACTCGGGCCTCGACACGATGCCGCTGCTCTCGCCCGCGTACCGCGCGAGCGGGGACTGCCGCCGAGGCCGCGGCGGCGTCGTGGTCGACCGCGTCGCCCCGGCGGGACCTTCGACGGCGTGCTGCGCCCGGGCGACGTGCTGCTGTCGGTCGACGGCACCAGATCGCCGACGACGGCACGATCCGCGCTCGGCGACTCGCGCGTCACCTTCGAGCACGCGCTCGACATGATGCAGGTGGGCCAGAAGCTCCGCTTCAGCGTCTGGCGCGACGGCAGGGAGCAGGTGCTGACGGCCAGCGCGCGCCGCATCGCGCGCTACGACCGCAGCCGCAACCGCTACGGCGTGGCTCCCCACTACGTCGTCTACGCCGGCCTCGTCTTCATGCCGCTCGAGATCGCAGCTGCTGAAGACGCTCGGCCGCGGACTGGCCGCAGACGGCCGATCGCGACCTGGTCTGGGACCTGCTGTTCCGCGAGGCCGAGCAGCCCGAGCAGGCCGACCGCGAGGTCGATCGTGCTGACGCGGGTGCTGCGCCACGCCGTCAACTCGCAGATGGCGCTCAACCCGCCCGTGGCGGTGGACAAGATCAACGGCCGCCCGATCCGCTCGCTGGCCGGACGTGGTGGAGGCCTTCGCGACGAACAGCGAGCGCTTCCACCTGATCGAGTTCGAGGGCGACGGCCGGCATCGAGGCGCTCGACCGCGAGAAGGCCGACGCCGCGCAGGCCGAGATCCTGAGGCAGTATGCGATCCCGCACGACCGCAAGCTCTAGGCTGCGCGCGCGCGGCCTCGTCGCGCTGGGCGCCGCCGCGACCCTGGCGGCCTGCGCCAGCACGCGCCCGGCGCAGGCGCCCGTGGTGCTGACGCTGCCCGTCGCGACCCCGACGACGCAGGTGGTGGTGGCGAACGCCGCCGCCCTGCGCGCCGGCATCGTGAGCGTGCGCATCACCGGCCAGGACTGGAATGCCCGCGCGCCCTGGGAGAAGCAGCCGCCCTGGACGCGGACCGTCACCGGGCTGGTGGTGGCGAACCACCGCATCCTGGTGGCATCGACCGCTTTCGGCAACCACCTGCTGGTCGAGGCCCAGAAGCTCGGTAGCGAGGCGCGCACGGTCGCGCGCGTGGCGCTGGTCGACCAGGAGGGACCGCTCGCCCTCGTCGAGGTCGACGACCCCGCCTTCTGGCAGGGCCTGTCCCCCCTGCCGCTCGCGAAGCAGGCGCCGACCGAGGGCGCCGTCACGATCCATCGCTGGCAGCGCTCGGGGCTCTTCGACTCCTACCCCGGGACGGTGCGCCAGGTGCGGGCCGGGCGCCACGGGCTGTCGCAGACGACGCTGCTCACGCTCGAGGTGGCGACCGGCGCGGAAGGCCTGGGCGACTCCGAGGTGGTGGTCGCCGACGGGCGGGTGGCGGGCCTGGTGACCGGCCGCTCGGGCGACACGTTCGCGGCGCTCGCCGCGCCCGTGCTGGCGCAGTTCCTGGAGGGGGCCGCGAGCGGCGACTGGCGCGGGTTCGCGCGCGCCGGCCTCTCGTGGGAGGACCTGACGAACCCGGCGCTGCGCGAAGCCCTGGGACTCGGGCCTGGCGAGACCGGCATCCGCCTGCTGCGGGTGGCGCCGAACGGCAGCGCGGGCGGCGTGCTCGAGCGCGGAGACGTGCTGCTCGAGGTCGCCGGTGCGAAGCTCGACGCCACCGGCCGCTACGAGCACCCCCTCTACGGCCGCATGCTGTTCGCCCAGCTGTTCACCGACGGGCGGCGCCCGGGGACACCATGAAGGTGAAGGTCCTGCGCGACGGCCGGCGGCTCGAGCTCGCGCTGCCGCTGCGGCGCATGCTGGCGGACCAGGAGAAAGTGCCGCCGTACGTCTACGGCCACGGGCCCGGGTACGTGATCGTCGGCGGTCTCGTGTTCCAGGAGCTCACCCGGCCCTATCTCGCCGCTTACGGGGACTGGGCGCGGCGCGCGCCGCCGCGCCTGCTGATCGCGCTCGACCGCGAGGGCGCCGTGCCCGATCCCGAGTCGCCGCGGATCGTGGTCCTGGCGAGCGTACTTCCCGACGCTGCCAACCTCGGCTACCAGGACCTGCGCGACCTGATGGTGCAGAAGGTCAACGGCCGGCCGATCGGCTCGCTCGAGCAGCTGCGACGGGCCCTCGCCAGCCCGCCCGGGCCGTACCACGTGATCGAGCTCCTGCCCGGCCAGGCCGCCCGCCGGCTGGTGGTTGGCGTCGAGGAGGCCAGGGCCGCGGTCGCGCGGCTGCACGAGGCCTACGGCGTCGATCACATGGACTCGGCCGAGGCGGGCGCGGACGGCGAGCCGGCCGCGGCGGCGGCCCGCTGACCCGTCCGCCCCGCTGAGCCGTCCGCATCTGGCTGCCCGCGCGGGTCGCGGAGTAGAGTAGCGGCGGAGGCACAGCATGAAGCTCTCGGAACGTCTCGCGCGGCTCGGCACGGAGACCGCGTTCGAGGTGCTCGTGCGCGCCCGCGTGCTCGAAGCCGCAGGGCCGCAGCGTCCTGCACCTCGAGATCGGCGAGCCCGACTTCGACACCCCGTCGCACATCACCGACGCCGCGATCGCGGCGCTCAAGGGCGGGGCGACGCACTACGGGCCCTCGGCCGGCCTGCCCGAGCTGCGCCAGGCCATCGCCGAGGACTCGACGGCGCGGCGTGGCGTGCGCGCCACGCCGGAGATGGTGGTCGTCACGCCGGGCGGCAAGCCGATCATGTTCTACGTGATCCTCGCCCTGGTGGACCCCGGCGACGAGGTGCTCTACCCGAACCCGGGCTTCCCGATCTACGAGTCGATGATCCGCTACATCGGCGGCGTGCCGGTGCCGGTGCGGCTGCTCGAGGAGCAGGCGCTACGCGCTCGACGTCGACCAGCTGGTCTCGAAGATCGCGCCCGAAGACGAAGCTGATCGTCCTCAACTACCCGCACAACCCGACGGGCGGGACGATCCCCGAGGCGGGCCTGCGCGCGATCGCCGACGCCGCGATGCGAGCACCGGGTGCCGGTGCTGGCCGACGAGATCTACTCGCGCATCCTGTACGAGGGCACGCACGTCTCGATCGCGGCGCTGCCGGGGATGGAGCCGTACGCGATCGTGCTCGACGGCTTCTCGAAGACCTACGCCATGACCGGCTGGCGGCTCGGCTACGGGATCATGCCGGCGCCGCTGGCGCAGGTGGTGGCCAAGCTGCAGACGAACGCGGTCTCCTGCACGGCCAGCTTCACCCAGCTGGCGGGCGTGCCAGGCGCTGCGCGGCGACCAGTCCGCCGTCGAGTCGATGGTGGCGGAGTTCAAGCGCCGCCGCGACGCGATCGTGGACGGGCTGCGCCAGATACCCGGCTTCAAGTGCCCGCGTCCCCCGGGCGCGTTCTACGTGTTCCCGAACATCACCGGCACCGGCTTCTCCGCGCGGCCGCTCGCCGACAAGCTGCTCGACGAGGCGGGCGTCGCCTGCCTGTCCGGCACGGCCTTCGGCGAGTGGGGCGAGGGGCACCTGCGCTTCAGCTACGCGAACAGCCTGGAGAACATCGAGGAAGCTTTGAAGCGGATCAGGAACTGCCTGGCGGGATAGCCCACAGGCCACGGGCTCGGTGCGGAGCGCGATTCACTCGCGCGAAGCGGAGGGGGGAGCCTGAGGGGGTGCGGCACAGCACCCCCTCAGGACGTCAGAGCTTCTTCACGAGCACCTTCGAGCGCCGGCCGCTCGTCTCGTAGCGCTCGCGTCGCCCGGGAGGCAGGTCGTCCGGGGTGCCCTCGCTGAAGCCCGCCTTGGACTGAAAGTAGTTGAAGGCCTGCGTCGAGAGCGCCAGCAGCGTCTCCAGGCCGCTCTCGCGGGCCTTCTGCTCGACGAACTGCGCCATCTTGCGGCCGATGCCCAGGTTCTCGTGCGAGGGCCGCACGTACAGGCAGGCGAGCTCGCCCTTCCGCTGCTCGGGGTAGACGTGCAGCGCCACGCAGGCGATCGGGTTGCGGTCGACCTCGAAGATGTAGTAGTCGCCCAGCTCGCGCTCGATCATGGCGCGCGTGCGCGGGGCGAGCTCCTCGCTCTCGATCGAGCCGCGGATCAGCTGCTCGATCGCGCGCACGTCGCCGCGGCGCGCGCGGCGGATCTGCTCGTACTCGTTCGCGTAGACGAGCGTGCCGATCCCCTCGTTCGAGAACACCTCGGCCAGCAGCCCGTCGTCCACGTGGCCGTTGACCACGTGCACGCGCGCCACGCCGGCCTGGCAGGCGGCGACCGCGTGGCGCGCCTTCGACACCTGCTCGGCCGCCACCCTGCCCCGCTGCAGCGCTTCGGCCAGCTCGGCCACCGCGAGCTGGCGCGCGATCCGGCCGTCGACCAGCAGGCCGTCGCTGATCGTCATGTAGACGAGCTTCACGGCGGAGACCGCCCTCGCGATCTCGACCGCCACCGAGTCGGAGTTCACGCGGAAGCTGCGCCCCTCGCCGTCCATGCCGAGCGGGGCCACGACAGGCACGATGCCGTTCGCCAGCAGCGTCTGCAGCAGCTCGACGTCGACCCGCTCCACGCGGCCGGTGAACAGGTGGTCGACGCCCCTGATGATGCCGAGCGGGTGCGCGATCACCGCGTTGGTGGCCGCCGCCCGCAGGTCGGCGGCGTTGAGCCCCTCCAGGATCTCGTGCGTCAGCCGGTTCGACGCCGTCAGCGCCAGCTCGAGCGTCGCCGCGTCGGTGACGCCGGAGCCCTCGAGGTCGGAGGGCACGACGCCGCGCTCGTCGGCCAGCCTCTGGATCTGCACGGAGGCGCCGTGCACCAGCACCGTGCGGATGCGCAGCGACCACAGCACCGCCACGTCCATCAGGATGTTGACGAAGTTCTCGTCGGCCACGGCGGACCCGTCGACGGCCACCACGAACGTCCGCTCCCGGAACTGGGGGACGTACTGCAGAATGCCGCGCAGGTCGGTCGGTCTCACGGCGGAAAACTTAGCACGGCCGCCGGCGGGCCGCGTCAGACGACGCGAGTGAGGCCGCCGGCGAGCTCCGCCGTGAGGATCTGGTGGCAGGCGGGGCAGACGACGACGTAGCCGCGCCGGGGCAGCATCGACACGAAGTTCACCCGCGTGCGCACGAGGCGGAGCACCTGGAGCGTGGAGATGCTCTCCTTGCAGTGCGGGCAGCGCAGGGGCGACTCGATCGTGTACTCCGCCTCGAACGTGGGCGGCTGGGGGTTCTGCTCGCTGAGGTCGGCCAAGAGGACCTCCGTCGCTGGGCCGCGGACGCGGCCCAGGCGGAGGTTAGCCCAGAAACGCCCTCCCGGGGAGGGGTGTTATCCTCCGCAGGCCCCGGCAAGAGGAAGTCA
The DNA here is from genome assembly GCA_963831755.1 of uncultured Acidobacteriota bacterium. GTDB lineage: Bacteria > Acidobacteriota > Vicinamibacteria > Fen-336 > Fen-336 > DATBSL01. Next base: position 360,518 of record CAWHRC010000009.1, on the reverse strand, counting down.
GGCGATGGGCGAGCGTCAGCGGATCTTTGCGACCTGCGACATCGGCGAGGAAGCGCTCGACCGCCTGCGCCGGCAGGGCTACGAGCTGGAGGTCTATCCCGAGCTGCAGCCGCCGCCCCGGCACCTCGTGCTCGAGAAGGTGCGCTCCGGCATCGTGGCCCTGATCACCACCCTGCGCGACCGCGTCGACGAGGAGCTGCTCGCCGCGGGCGCAGCCGCTGGCCTGCGGGTGGTCGCGCAGATGGCCGTCGGCTTCGACAACATCGACCGCGCGGCGGCCAACCGCCACCGCATCCCCTTCACGCACACGGCCGACGTGCTCACGGACGCCACCGCCGAGTTCGCCTTCTTCATCCTCGGCGCCGTCGCCCGCAAGCTGTACCCGGCCGAGGTCCAGGTGCGTGCCCACCAGTGGGCGACCTGGCACCCGTACAAGCCCTGGCTGGGGGACGAGGTGACCGGCCGGACGCTCGCCGTCGTCGGCCTGGGCCGGATCGGCAAGAGCCTCGTGCACAAGGCCATAGGTTTCGACATGGACGTGCTGTGCCACGATCCGGGGCAGGTGGACGGCGCCTTCGTCGAGGGAGTGCGGCGCGTGATCGACGCGCGCCGGCGGGAGGGCTTCTCGCGGCGGCGGCAGCGGATCGAGGCCCTGCCGCTCGCGGAGGCGCTGGGCCGCGCCGACTTCGTCTCGCTGCACGTGCCGCTCACCTTCCCCGGCGCGGCCGGCGAGCCGACGTACCACCTGATGGACGAGGCGCGGCTGCGCTCGATGAAGCCGACCGCCTACCTGGTGAACACCTCGCGGGGGCCGGTGGTGGACGAGCAGGCGCTGGCAAAGGCCCTGCGCGAGCGCTGGATCGCCGGCGCCGCGCTCGACGTGTTCGAGAAGGAGCCGCTGCCGGACGACAGCCCGCTGCGCGACGAGTCGCTGGTGCTGAACCTGCGGCTGTTCCCGCACGCGGCCTCCGCCGCGCGGGCCACGCGCCTGTCGCCCGACCCCGAGGTGGGCATGTCCGGACGCACGGTGCAGGGGGTCCTGGACGTGCTCGAGGGCCGCTACGAGGGCGACCCGGCGCAGATGCCGTACGTGGTCAACAAGGAAGCCTTCCGGGATGAGCGCCACGAGGCACCCGCCGGGCGCTGAGCGCCGTGCGCCGCTCCTCGCGGCGCTCGCGCTGGCGGTGCTCGCGAGCCCCACCGGGATCGGCGCCGCGGCGGCACAGACGGCCGCGCCACCCGCGACCGATCCCGCGCCCGCACCGTCTCCGACTCCCACGCCTGCGCCGGCCGCAACCCCCGCCCCGACACCCGAGGCTGCGCCGCGCTGGAGCGGGCTCGTGTACGGCGACTACTACGACGTCCTGCGCAGCCACCGGGACGAGCTCGAGCAGCGGAACGGCTTCTGGATCCGCCGCCGCTACTTCGCCTACGACCTGCCCCTGTCGGCGGCCTTCGCGATCCGGCTGCGGGTCGAGACGAACAGCAAGGGCGACTTCCAGAGCACGGGCGTGCTCAGCGTCTACCTGAAGGACGCCTGGATCAAGTGGACGCACGGCTCGCACGCGCTGGCGTTCGGCATGGTGCCGACGCCGAGCATCGAGTTCGTCGACGGCCTGCAGGGCTACCGGCCGTTGGAGAAGAGCCCGATCGACCTCTACAAGTGGGACAGCTCGCGCGACACGGGGCTGCTCGCCCGCGGCCGGCTCGGCGCCGGGAAGCAGACCGAGTACGCGCTCGAGCTCGGCAACGGCTCGGGCAGCGGCTCCGAGACCGACGCCGGCAAGGCCCTGCGTGGCCAGCTCCTGCACCGCTTCGCCGACGGCCTGGCGTTCGAGGGCTACGCGGACTGGCAGCAGCGGCCGGCCGGCCGCTCCTGGTCGACGCTCGAAGCGATGATGGTCTGGCAGCGCCGTGCCTGGCGCGCCTCGCTGCAGTACGGCCACCAGCGCCGGCGCGGGGCCGGCCGCGACGGCGCCGACCTCGGGCTCGACTTCCTCTCCGCGTTCGCCGCCGCGCCGCTGCGCCCGAACCTCGAGCTCGTCGGCCGCCTCGATCGCGCGTTCCAGGCGGTTCCCGGCAGCGACAGCTTCGACTACTTCCCGTTCTCGGAGAAGGCCCGCTTCGTCGTCGGCTACGCGGGCCTCGACGTCCTGCTGGCGAAGCACGTGCACCTGATCCCGAACGTCGAGTTCGCGGCGTACGACCGCGCGGCGGACGGCACACGACCCGGCGCGGACGTGATGCCGCGGGCGACCGTCTTCTACAGCTGGTAGCGACCAGCGGTCCGCCAGCTGCGCGGCCTCCACCGGAAGGGCAGCAGCCCCGCCGGGGCTCAGAGGTCGCGCGTGCGGAACAGGTAGAGCGCGAGCGCGAGCGTCAGCGCGACGTAGCCGGCGGCCCAACCCACCATCGCCGGGCTCGGGACCGAGAGCGGCGAGAACGGGCCGATGCCCAGGTCGCGCACCAGGGGCGGCTGCATCTGGTACGACGCCAGCTGCCACAGGGACTCGCTCGGCACCAGCAGGCTGGCGCCGATGCCGATGTAGCGGGCCGTGGCGTTGCCGGCCAGAGTCCCGATCTGCTCCATCCAGCCGCCGATGAACGCCAGGCCGTAGAGGCCGAACACGCTGACGCCGTTCGCCAGCGTGGACAGCCGCGTGCCGCCCGCGAGCGCGAGCGTCATCAGCACGGTCCCCTCGAGCAGCAGCAGCGGCAGGCCGCGCGCCGCGTTCGGCGGCGTGTAGCCGGCCACCAGCCGCGCCATCGCCAGGACGCCGCCGCACAGCAGCGCCGCGTAGAGCGCGAGGATCGCCCAGCAGCCCAGCCACTTGCCGGTGGCGACGGCCCAGCGCGGCACCGGCTTCGTGCACAACGTCTCGATCACGCCCGAGCCGATCTCACCCGAGAGAGTGTCGATGGTGACCAGCACGGAGGTCATCACGATCAGGAAGTTCGCGGCGTAGAGTGCAGCCATCACCACGAAGCTGAGCGCGAAGCGCTGCTGCGCCGTCGTCGCGTGGGCCTGGATGTCGCGCGCCACGAAGTGCAGCCCGACCGCGAACAGGGCCACGAACGCGCCGCCGAGCAGCAGGGCCGCCGACAGGATGCGGCGGCGCCGGGCCTCGGCCAGAGTGAGGTGGGCGATGGTGACGACGGCCCTCACCGCACCACCTCCAGGAAGATCTCCTCCAGCGAGCGCCGCCGCGCGGCCAGGTGGTAGAGCCCGACTCCCTGCCCGGCGAGCCAGCGGCTGAGCTCGGGCAGCGCCTGCTCGTCCGCGACGCGCAGCCTCACGCAGACCCCGTCGACCGTCAGCTCGCTGCCGAAGCGCCCGAGCCCGGCGACCACCTCGGCCGGCGCCCGGTCGAGGCGCAGCTCGACCTCGAGGTCCCTCTCGCCGGCGCCCAACCGGAGCTCGCGCACCACGCGGCCGTCCTTCACGAAGGCGACGCGGTCGCAGGTCACCTCCACCTCGGAGAGCAGGTGCGAGTTGAGGAACACCGTCGTGCCCCGGGCCTTGAGCTCGCGGATCACGTCGCGCACCAGCAGGCGGCCGAGAGGGTCGAGGCCGGAGGTGGGCTCGTCGAGGAAGACCAGCTCCGGCTCGCCCAGCAGCGCCTGCGCGAGGCCGATCCGCTGCTTCATGCCCTTGCTGTACTCGCGCAGGCAGCGCTCGCCGGCTTCGAGCAGGTCCATCCGCTCCAGCAGAGCCTCGATCGCCGCGTCGAGCGTGCGGCGGGAAAAGCCCAGCAGGCGGCCGTGGAAGCGCAGCAGCTCCCGGCCGCGCAGCCACTCGTGGAAGGCGAAGTGCTCGGGCAGGTAGCCGACCCGGGCGCGGGCGCGCGGCCGGCCGATCGGCGAGCCCAGCAGGCTGGCGCTGCCGGAGGTGGGGTGCACGAGTCCGAGCAGCATCTTGACGGACGTCGTCTTGCCGGCGCCGTTGGGCCCCAGGAAGCCGAAGACCTCACCCCGCGGAACGGACAGGGTGAGGTCGCGGACCGCGATCTTCGGCCCGAAGTGCTTGCAGAGCGCCTGGGCCTCGAGGGCAGGCTCGGCCACGGGCTAACGCACGGACTGCGCCAGCTCGAGCAGGTCCATGCCGCCGCCGGGGCCCATGAGCGCGAAGGCCTTGCCGGCCGAGGACCACAGCAGCAGCGAGTGCCGCCGCACGGGGCGCGCCTGTCCGTCGGCGGGCGCCTGGGCCGGTGGCAGGTACGACACGAGCAGCCCCTTGCCTCCGTTGACCTCCACCTCGCGATACCGGCCTCCCTGGACGGGCACCGGGACGAGCAGCGTCGAGCGCCAGTCGATCGCGCGCGAGAAGGTGAGTGCTTCCTCCGGGCTCATGCCGGCGACGCGCAAGCCCAGCCGGCCCAGCGTCGCGAGGTCGAGGCCTTCCGGCAGCTCGATCTGCGGGCTCGTCGACTGGAGCAGCACGATGCCCTCGCCGGCCCGCCGTGCGCCGCCCGGGTCGGCGGGCCGCCCGTAGCGCAGGGCGAGGACCGGCGGCAGCTCGACGTCGATCGTCGCCCCGTTCCAGAAAGCCGGGATCTCGACCTCGTCGGCGCCGGCCGCCAGCGCGAGCGCCTCGAGCTTCGCGGTGTCGACCTGCACGCGGAACGACCCGGGCCGGGCGACGGAAGACTCGATCAGCTCGATCCCGGGCGGCAGGGCGGTCGGCTGCTGGAGGACGATACCGGCGTCGAGCGCTCCCGCCTCCGGGCTCGCCACGAGCTGCGGCTTCTCGGCTGGCACCACGACCTTGACCTGGTCGGCGACCATGCCCTTGAGGTCCAGGCCGCCCTTCGCGAGCCGCTCGAAGCGGGCCGGGTCGACCGGCACGGCGGCGAAGCGCTTCACGCGGAACAGGTCGAGGAACTCGCGCGCCGCCGCGCGCACCGGCTCGAGCGTGAAGGCCAGCGCGGCCACGCCCAGCAAGAGGGCGCCGGCCAGCGCGGGCGCGAGCCGCCGCAACGTGCCGGGAGCAGGTTGCCGGCGCAGCCCGTCGATCTCGCGCAGCCGCCGGTCCAGCCCTTCTGTGAACTCGGGTCGTGGCTCCTCGCGCAGCTGGGACAGGAAATCGTCGCTCACTGTGCTCCTCCTTCGTCCCACCGGGCGCGCAGCGCAGTGACCGTGCGGTGCAGGATCGTCCCCACGTTCGACTCGCCGAGCCCGGTGAGCGTCGCGATGGCACGGTTGGTGGCGCCGGCCCCGTACTTGAGCGCCAGCAGCTCCCGCTCCCGCTCTGGCAGCCCCGCCAGCAGCGTCCGCAGCCGCTGCAGCTGCGCCTCGCGCAGCGCAGCCGTCTCCGGGTCGTCCGCCTGCTGCGCCACGTCGTGGTCGAGAGGCAACTCCGCCGGGCGACGCCGGAGCCGGTCGGTCGCCACGTTGCGGGCGATCGCCAGCAGCCAGGTGCAGAGGGCCGCCCGCTCACGCCGATAGCGGTCGCGCGCGCGCCAGGCCTTTTCGAAGGTGGCCGAGGTCAGGTCCTCGGCGGTCGGCCGGTCGAAGCCGCGGTAGCGGAAGTAGCCGAAGACGCGGGGCAGCAGCTCGCGGTAGGCGGCCTCCCAGTCGACGGCTTCGGCCTCCGCCGGCGCGGGAATCAGCCACTCGAGCAGTCGCACGCCACCCATGCCATCCCGTTATACGGAGGTGCCGCGAAAGTATCACATGGCGTCAGGCGCAGGCCGTCGAGGCCGCTCGCGCCGCGACGTACTCGCGGACCGCCCTCGCCTGGCTCATCCCGTCGAGGCCGGCCTCGGCCAGCACCATCGGCCCCTGGCCGGAGCCGAGGAAATGGCCCTTCCCGAACGGGTGCAGCGAGTGCGCACGGCCGAGGTCGGAGCGGATCCAGCGGTAGAGCGTCGGCAGCGTGAAGCCCGTGATGCCCATCGCCTCCTGGCCGTGCTGCTCCGGGAAGATCCGCGCCTGCTCGTCGGCCGGCAGCAGGTCGAACAGCTCGGCGCTCGCGACGTAGTACACGCGCGGCTCGACGCCGGCCTTCTCCAGCAGCGGCAGCGCCTGCTCGACGAAGGCGTAGGCGACGGCGCTCTCCTGCAGCACGATCGTCACGTCGGCCGCGCCCTTCGGCGCGCGCAGCAGGTAGACGCCGGCCGCCGCCGCTTCCGCCGGCGCCAGCCCCAGCCGTGCGCGGTCCGGCACCGTCTCGCTCGGCCGCGTCACGAACGGGGCGATCACCGCGGGCCGCCGGCGCAGCGCCGCGGCGAGCAGCGGGACCAGCATCTCCTGCGGGTCCCACGGTGTCAGGGTGATCGCGGTGCCGCGCGGGAAGTTCTCCTGCAGGAGCTGCAGCGCCTGCGGGTCGGCGTGGGTGGGGCCATCCTCGCCGGTCTTGAGCCCGGCGTGCGCGCAGACGAGCAGCATCGGGTTCCACGGGCCGTGCGGGCGCCTGGGCCTGGCCGCCGATCGCGTGCAGCCGCGCGGCGATGTGGCCGAGCGGGGCGAGGAAGGCGCCGTACGAGGAGCCGACGCCGATGTGATGGCCGAAGCTCGACAGGCCCGAGAGGATGCCCGCCATCGCGTCCTCGCAGATCCCGCCGATCGAGAGCGTGCGCGAGGCCGGGTTCCGCGAGGCGTTCCAATAGCCCTCGCCGAAGCCCGCGGCGATCGTGCTGACGGTGGTCGAGCCGAGCAGGTCGGCCGCGCCGACCAGCAGCGCGCCGCCCGTGGCCTTGTTGAAGTGCGCGAGCGCACGGCCGAGCTCGCCGCGGAGAGTGGTGAGCGTGCCGGGCCGCAGCGCCAGCTCGGCGGGAGGCGCGTCCCCGCGGGCCGCGAGCTCGTAGACCGCGGCGAGGTTCGGCGCGTCCGGCCGCGGCGTGCGCCGGCGCGCCTCGAGCCGCTCGTGCGCCGCGCCGAGGCGGCCCGCCATCGCCTGGGGGGTGGCGCCGTCGTCCTCGATCGCCTTGCGCAGGAGGAGCAGCGCATCGTAGAAGCAGGCCTCCATCTGTGTCGCTCCGTCGCCGCCCATCTCGCAGCGGTGCGAGGAGCCCTCGCACGACGGCAGCGAGCAGCCGGAGCGGGCCGACAGCTCGGCGAGCGCCTGGTAGAAGCCCTCGGAGCAGAGCTTGTGGCCGGCGCCGTGGGAGGCACGGCCCTCGATCCCGTACTGCCAGCCCTTGACGGTGCGGTAGACGATCGCGGTAGGCTGGCCGTTCTCGAGCGTCGCGGCGCGACGCTGCGCGGCCAGCAGCTGCTGGAAGTCGCGCCCGTCCTCGACCTCGATCACGTTCCAGTCGTGGAGGTAGACGAGCTCCATCGGCGTCCACTGCACGTAGTCGCCGGGCGTGTCGCCCTCGCGGCAGACGCGGTTCGAGTCGATCGAGGCCTGGTTCCAGTCGACGTGCAGGACGAGGTTGTCGAGCGACGCGGTGCCCGCCGCCGCCAGGGCCTCGGCCACGCGGCCCGGCGTGAGGCCGCCCTCGCCCTCGACCACGTGCACGCGCGGGGCGTTGCGGCCGTAGCGGTCGCGCGCGGCGAGCGCGAGCCCGATCGAGCTGGCGACGCCGACCCCGGAGGCGCCGGTCGCCAGCCTCACGAACGGCGTCGCCGGCGTCGGGTGGCCGTCGAGCGCCCTGGCCCGGTGCTTCACGAACAGCGGCGTGGCGGTCGTCGGGTTGCGGCGAAAGCCGAGCAGGTCCTCGAGCCGGAGCCGGTCGCGCAGCTCGCCGGGGAGCAGCGACGGGCGGCCCACGCGCGCCATCTCGTCGCGCAGCGCCCACAGCGAGTAGAGGCCCATCGCCTTGTGGCCCGCGGCGTACGAGACGACGTCGGCGTCCTCGCGGTCGGGCGCGGCGAGCTCGTACTCGGCCGCGTCGAACAGGATGCCCGCGACGAAACGTCCCGAGGAGATCGAGCCGCCGGGGTGGCCCGACATCGGCACGTAGTTGTAGAGAAGCGCGCACAGCGAGCGGTAGAAGAGGTCGAAGCTCTCGAAGCGCGCCAGCTCCTCGGCCGTCAGCGCCGGGGCTTCGGCAGCGCCGATGCGGATCCACTCGGCTCGCCGGGCTCCAAATGCCTGCCTCATGCTGCTCCTCCCCCGCGCGCCGCGCGGTGCCCTCACGAACCCCTGAGCCCATTCTCCGGCGTATGGGACACCGGCATGATGAGGCAAACGGTCCATCACGGGTGCTAGACTCGTCGACCCCGGGGGCCCACGGGATGCTGTTGCCGACGTTTCCTCGAACCGCCGTCACCCGCGACGGCTCTCGCCGCGCCGCGGTCGCCTGGACGGCGTGCCTGGCCGCGTGTACCTGGCTGGCGGTCCCGGCCGTTCCGGCTCTCGCTGCCGAGCCCCGCGCGGCGGGCGCGGCGCCGTCCGAGCTGCCGCCCGCGCCACCGCGAGGCGAGCCGCGTGCGGCCCGCGACCAGGCGCGATCGTGCGAGCGTCTGTCGGGCGACGAAGCCGTGGAGGCGTGCCGCGCCGCCCTCCGCCTCGGCATCGGAGCTGCCCGCCGCGGCGCCGTGCGCGCGCTGCTCGCGAAGCAGCTCGCCGCCCTCGAGCGCTGGGACGAGCTGGCCGATCTGTTCCGCGAGGGCGTGCAGCTCGACCCGGGAAATGCCGAGGCGTGGCAGCGGCTGGGCACCACGCTGCTGTTCGCGCTCGCCGCACCGGCCGAGGCCGTGAGCGCGCTGCAGGAGGCCGCGCGCCTGGCGCCGGCGGATGCGCAGACGCGGCTGGCGCTGGGCCTGGCTCTGGCCGCGGCGGGTCGCCCGGACGAAGCCAGGGCGGCGCTCGAAGAGGCGCTGCGACTCGACCCGGCCGCCCTCGACGGTCGCCCGGCGGCTCGCGCGGCGCTCGACGCCGCGCGTCAGGGGCGCTCCTGGCCGTGACCCTGGAGGAGGGATGAGATGGCACGACCCGGCCCCGCGGTGGCGGTGCTGCTGGCACTCCTGGACGAGGCCTACGACCGGCGCTCGTGGCACGGCCCGAACCTGCGTGGCTCGCTGCGCGGGCTGACCGCGTCACAGGCGGCGTGGCGCCCCTCGCCCCGCAGGCACAGCCCGTGGGAGGTGGCGGTGCACGCGGCCTACTGGAAGTACGCCGCCTGGCGGCGGCTCACCGGCGAGAAGCGCGGCGCCTTCGCGCGTGCGGGCTCGAACTGGTTCGACGCGGCCGCGCAGCCGACGCCGGCACGTTGGCGGGCCGACCTGGCGCTGCTGGCGGCGTGCCACGAGCGCCTGCGCGCCGCCGTCGCGTCTCTGGGCGACGACGACCTGGGGCGCAGCACGCCGGACGGGCGCGAGACGATCGGCCGGCTCGTGCGCGGCGCGGCCGCCCACGACCTCTACCACGCCGGCCAGATCCAGCTGCTCAAGCGGCTGATGAAGTAGCGCCCCCGGCCGGAAGCTCCAGCTCGACGATCACGGGCACGTGATCGGACGGGTCCTGTCCCTTGCGCTCGTCGCGCGCGATGGACGCGGAGCGGCAGCGCTTCGCCAGCGGCTCGCTCAGCAGCACGTGGTCGATCCGCAGCCCGCGGTCCCTCGGAAAGGCGAGCAGGCGGTAGTCCCACCAGGTGTAGAGGCCGGCCTCCTGCCGGTGGAGCCGGACGGCGTCGACCAGCCCCCACGCCTTCACGTGCTCCAACGCGGCGCGCGCCTCGGGGTGGAAGAGGACACTCCCCGCCCACGCCCCGGGGTCGCACACGTCGCGCGGCTCGGGCGCCACGTTGAAGTCGCCGCAGAGGGCGACGAGGTCGCTCTTCGCGAAGCGCCGGTCGAGCCAGGTCCGCAGGCGCGCGAGCCAGTCGAGCTTGTAGGCCCACTTGTCCGAGCCCACGACGCCGCCGTTCGGCACGTAGACGCTCGCGACGTGGAGCTCGCCGACGCGCGCCGTGAGCAGGCGTGCCGCCGAGTCGTCACCGCCGTCGCCGAGGCCGCGCTCGGGCGACGTGGGCTCGGAGCGGGCCAGCACCGCGACGCCGTTGTACGTTCTCTGCCCGTGCACGGCGGCGCGGAAGCCGGCCTGGCGCAGGACCTCGGCCGGGAACGCCTCGTCGCTCACCTTCAGCTCCTGCAGGCAGACCACGTCCGGCCGCGCGGTCCCGAGCCAGCGCAGGAGGCGCTGCTCGCGGGCCCGAACCGAGTTCACGTTCCAGGTGGCGAGCCTCACGACGCGGCACTCTAGCAGCACCCGGCGGCGTTCGCGGCTCGACCTCCCGAGCCGGGCCGGCCCCTCCGTCGCAGCCCACCCGACCGGATCAAACGGTCTATTCCATCCGAGCAGGCCGAGGCGGTACACACATCAGAGGAGGACTCCCATGCCCACGGCATTCCAGCTGGTCCTCGGTGTCGCCGCCCTGGTCGGCCTGGGAGGGCTGTTCCTGTTCGTCCGCCGGCTGGTCGCCACCTGGCTCGCCTATCGCGGGACACGCATCGTCGTCTGCCCGGAGACGCGCGAGATGGTGGCCGTCGAGGTGGACGCGCAGCACGCGGCTCTCAGCGCCCCGCAGGGCCGCCCGCAGCTGCGGCTCGAGTCCTGCACGCGCTGGCCGGAGCGGAGGGAATGCGGCCAGGAGTGCCTCGGACAGGTGGAATCGGCCCCGGAGGCGTGCCTGCTGCGGAGCATCCTCAACGACTGGTACGAGGGAAAGGCCTGCGCCTTCTGCGGCCGCGAGTTCAAGGCCGTCGAGTGGCACGACCACAAGCCGGCCCTGCTCTCGCCCGAGGGCGCGCTCGTCGACTGGACGGCCTTCCGACCGGAGCAGGTGATCGACGTGCTGGCCCGGCACCGGCCGGTGTGCTGGAACTGCCGCGTGAGCGAGGGCTTCCGGCGCGAGCACCCGGAGCTCGTGACCGACCGCCCGCCGCAGCTGGGGCCGCCGCCCTCGATGGCGTAGTCAGCGTCCGATCGCCGCGCCATCCGGGGCGCGCCGGTCGCAGCCGCCCTCGAGGAAGCCGTCGCGCCGGTCGACGAGGATCGCCTCGGCCACGCCCTGCTTGTCGATCTCGACCACCTTGTGCCCGCGCGCCACGAGCGCCTGGACGGTGTCGGCGGAGAAGCCGTGCTTCTCGACGTGGATGCGGTCGGGCAGCCACTGGTGGAAGAAGCGCGGCTGGTCGACCGCCTCCTGCGCGTTCATGCCGAAGTCGATCACGTTCAGGATCGTGAGCAGGACCGTGCTGGGGATCGTGCGCCCGCCGGGGCTGCCGACCACCAGATACGGCCAGCCCTCCCGGGTGACGATCGTCGGCGTCATGCTCGAAAGCATCCGCTTGCCCGGGGCGGCCAGGTTGGGCGGGGTGCCGACGAGCCCCGTCTCGTCGGTGAGGCCCGGCCCCGCGTTGAAGTCGCCCATCTCGTTGTTGAGCAGGAAGCCGGCGCCGGGCACCACGATCTTCGAGCCGTAGCCGTCCTCGAGCGTGTACGTGAGCGAGACCGCGTTGCGCTCGCCGTCCACCACCGAAACGTGCGTCGTCTCCTCGCTCTCGGCCGGCCACTCGAAGCTCGCCGGCGAGGAGGCGGAGGCGCGGTCCTCGCGGATCGTCTTGCGCAGCTGCGCCGCGTACTCCTTCGAGACCAGCCGCTGCACCGGCATCTCCTTCACCTGCTCGGGGTCGCCCAGGTAGCGCGCGCGGTCGGCGAAGGCGCGGCGCAGCGCCTCGCTGACGTAGTGGACGTAGCGCGAGGAGCCGACACCCATGCCCGGCAGGTCGAGCTCCTCGAGCACGTTCAGGCACTCGAGCAGGACGACGCCGCCGCTGCTCGGTGGCGGCACGCTGAGGACCTCGTACCCGCGGTAGCTCCCCTGCAGCGGGGGGCGGCGGTAGATCCAGTAGTGGCGCAGGTCGTCGAGCGTGATCAGCCCGCCGTTGGCCTGCATCTCCTTCACGATCAGCTCGGCCGTCTCGCCTCCGTAGAACTCCTTCGAGCCCTTCTCCGCGATCCGCTCGAGCGTGCGTGCCAGGTCCGGCTGCTTGAGCACGTCTCCCATCTCGAACGGGACCCCTCCGCGCGAGAACTGGGCGATCGAAGCCGGGTAGCGCTTCATCTGCGGCAGCACCTCGCGCAGCGAGCGTGCGAGACCGTCCGAGACCATGAAGCCCTCGCGTGCCAGGCCGATCGCCGGCTGCAGCAGGTTCTTCCACGGCAGGCGGCCGTAGTCCGTCCAGGCCATCTGCAGTCCTGCGACCGTCCCGGGCACGCCCACCGCGAGGTGGCTGCGGTGGTGGCGGTCGGGGTCGTACACGCCGTTGACGAGGAACATGGTCGGCGTCGCCGCGGCCGGCGCCATCTCGCGAAAGTCGTAGACGGCGGTCTTGCCGGCGGCCGGGCGCACCAGCAGGAAACCGCCGCCGCCGATGTTGCCGGCGGCCGGGTGCACGACGGCCAGCGCGAAGGCCGCCGCCACCGCGGCGTCGACGGCGTTGCCGCCGTTCATCATGATCTCGACTCCGACCTGCGAGGCGATCCCGTTCTGCGAGGCGACCATCCCGAGCCGGGTGCGCGTGGGCACGCTGCCGGCCTCGAGGCCGGGCAGGCAGGTGAGGGCGAGGGCGGCGAGGGCGAGCGTGCTGGGCAGCGGCTTCATCGGTGGCCTCCCGGAGAACGGACGTCGCGAAGCGAGGCTACCACCCCGGCGAGCCGCGCTTCCAGTCGGCGCTCGTTCCGTGCTCAGATGCGCACGGAGGCCCTCGCATGACCCTTGCCCTGCTGCTCCTCGCCGTGGTCGCGCCGGCGGCCGCGCCCGCCCCCGCCGCCACCCCGCGCACGCTGCGGCTCGACCTCGTGCACGCCGGCAGCTCGACCGAGGAGCGCCTGGTGTACGACGGCCTCGCGCGGGAGGGCCCGTGGCCCGGCAACCCCGCACGGCCGATCGACGACACGAACCTGGGCAAGTACCTGTTCGAGGTGAGGGACAGGGCCACGAACCGCCTGCTCTACTCGCGCGGATTCGCGAGCATCTACGGCGAGTGGGAGACGACAGAGGAGGCCGGCCGCGGCTGGCGCGCCTTCCACGAGTCGCTGCGCTTCCCCGAGCCGGCCGCGCCCGTGCAGCTGGCGGTGCGCAAGCGGGGCGGCGACGGGCTGTTCCGCGAGCTGTGGACGATGGGCGTCGACCCGGCCGACCCCGCGATCGACCGCAGCGAGCCGGCCGGCCGCGCCTGGGCCGTGCTCGAGAACGGCCCGCCGGCGGAGAAGCTGGACCTGGTGCTGCTCGGCGACGGCTACACCGCCGCCGAGATGGACAAGTGGCACGCCGACGCGCGGCGGCTGACCGACATCCTCTTCTCCGTCTCGCCCTTCAAGGAGAGGAAGTCGGACTTCAACGTGTGGGCGGTCGACACGCCCTCGCCCGAGAGCGGCGTCTCGCGTCCCTCGGACGGCGTCTATCGCCGCTCCGCCCTGCGCGCCGCCTACGACGCCTTCGGCTCCGAGCGCTACGTGCTCGCCTTCGACGACCGCCGCGTACGCGAGGCCGCCGCCGCGGCGCCCTACGACGTGATGGAGATCGTCGTCAACGGCCGCAAGTACGGAGGCGGCGGCATCTTCAACCTGTACGCCACCGTCGCGTCGGACAACGCCTTCACGCCCTACGTCTTCGTCCACGAGTTCGGCCACCACTTCGCCGGCCTGGCCGACGAGTACTACACCTCCGACGTCGCCTACGGCCCGGCTGGGCACGCGCGGCCCGAGCCGTGGGAGCCGAACGTCACGGCCGAGCCGCGAGCGCGCCCAAGTGGAAGGACCTCGTCACGCCGGGCACGCCGCTGCCGACCCCCTGGAGCAAGGCGGCGTTCGAGGCGGCGGAGAAGGAGATCCAGGCACGCCGCCGGAAGATCCGCGCCGAGAAGCGGCCCGAGGAGGAGATGGAGGCGCTGTTCCGCGAGGAGCAGCAGCGGATGGACGCGCTGCTCGGCGAGGGCGCCTACGCGCGGGCGGTGGGCGCCTTCGAGGGCGCGATGTACGAGGCCGCGGGCTACTACCGCGCCCAGGCCGACTGCATCATGTTCACGCGCTCGAACGCCTTCTGCGCGGCCTGCCGCCGCGCGATCGAGCGGGTGATCGATCTGTACGCCACGCGCTGACCGGGGGCCGGGGCTGGCGTCCGGGCGCGCCGCCGAGGCCGCGGTATCATGGCCCTCGATGTCCGCGATCCGAGTGCGCCGCCGGGACACCTCGTGGGCCCTCGGGCTCGTGCTCACAGCGGCGGCGGTGACCGCCGCGCCGCCGGCCCGCGAATCGGCCGCCGCCACGCCCGCCGCCGAGATCCCAGGCGCCGTGATCGTGCTCGAGACCGCTCCCGGCACCCCGGGCAGCGATCCCACGTCCGCGCCACCGCGCTTCGTACTGTTGAAGGACGGCCAGGTGTTCGTCGGCGGCACCGGCGGCCTCGAGGCCGGACGGCTCGAGAAGGCCGAAGCCCAGGCCCTGCGGCGGCGGGCCGACGCGCTGCGCAAGGCGGCCGGCCGCGGCGGCACGCTCGCCTTCGGCGGCGACGACCAGCGGGTCGCCCGCCTGCGCCTGCCCGAGGACGGCCCAGCCGCGATCACGATCACCGGCGATCCGGCCGTGGCGCCGCCCGCGCTGCGGCCGCTGGCCGGATTCGTGTCCGAGCTGCTCTCGTTCGACCACCCGAGCCTCCTGCCCTACGCCCCGGCGAGCTACGTCGCCCGAGCGCGCGAGGGAAGGCTCGTCGGCGGCTGCCGCTCGTGGAACTTCAGCTTCCCGATCGAAGAGGCCTTGAACGGCCTGCGGGTCGTTCCGGCCGCCGAGGTGGAGGGCTGGCCGACAGGGGCGTGGCCCGCCTCCGTCTGCGTGGGCGACAAGCGCTACGTCGTCACGCTGCGTCCGCTGCTCCCCGGCGAGCGCTAGCTGCCGAGGGAGGAGAGGGTTCCGTCCCCCCCGCCTCGCTCGCTTGACATCCGGATCGTGTGACCGCATAGTCGGGCTTGGAGGAGACGATGAAGAAGTCGCGGTGGACGGCCCTGCCGTGAGGCACGGGCCGCGGCACTCGCGGCGCCATCGTCACCATCGACACAGCGGACCCGGAGGGCCCCCGCAGGGTCAGAAGGGCCCGCGAGATCCCCGACAGGCCCCGATTCCGACCGAGGGTCCGACCACACCGGTGACCGGCGTGGTCGAGCTGGCAGAGGGCGCGGGGGGATACGTCAGGCAGGTCGCACAGAACTACCTACCGCAGCGCGACGACGTCGTCGTCCCGTACACGATTGCACGGGACTTCGGCCTGCGCGACGGGACGGAGATCGAAGGCCTCGCCCGCGATGGTGGCAACGGTCGCCGCGTACTCGTAGAAGTCCAGAAGGCCGGCGGGATGGAGCCCGAAGGGTACAAGGCCCTCCCGCACTTCCAGGACCTGGTCTCGATCAACCCCACCGAGGCTTTCGAGCTCTCGGGCGAGGGTTCGGAGATCAGCCTGCGTGTGATCGACATGATCGCCCCCGTCGGCAAGGGGCAGCGCGGCCTGATCGTCTCTCCTCCGAAGGCCGGCAAGACGACACTGCTCGAGCACCTGGGCAAGGCGATCGTCAGTCGCCACCCCGACGTGCACCTGATCCTGCTGCTCGTGGACGAGCGGCCGGAGGAGGTGACGCACTTCCGCCGCGTCGTGCCGGCGGAGGTGCTGGCCTCGACCTCGGACTCCTCGTCCGACTCGCACATCCGCCTGTCGCGCCTCGCGATCGAGCGTGCCAAGCGGCTGGTCGAGGCCGGACGCCACGTCGTGATCCTGCTCGACTCCCTGACGCGGCTCGGGCGCGCCTCGAACCGCGAGATGGGCCCGGGCGGGCGAACGATGTCCGGCGGCGTCGACAACCGTGCGCTCCAGTTCCCGCGCCAGTTCTTCGGGGCCGCCCGCAACTGCGAGGGCTCCGGCAGCCTGACCATCCTCGCGACCGCGCTCATCGAGACCGGCTCGCGCATGGACGAGGTGATCTTCCAGGAGTTCAAGGGCACCGGGAACATGGAGCTGATCCTCGACCGCGCCATCGCCGACCGGCGCATCTTCCCGGCGGTGGACGTGCTCAAGTCCGGCACGCGCCGCGAGGAGCTGCTCGTGCCGCCGGAGGAGCTCTCCAAGCGCCACCTGCTGCGCCGTGCGCTCGCCGACCTGTCGTCGGTCGAGGCCGCGCAGTTCCTGATCGAGAAGCTGCAGAAGACGCCGTCGAACGCCGTGTTCCTCGGCAACCTGGTCGCGCCGTCCTCGATGGCGTCGCCGGTGCGCCGCTTTCGTTAGGGGGGACACTGCGTCGTGTCCCCCCTCTCACCCCCCCGCTGCGCTCGCGGGAGTGAATCCCGCTCGCTTCGCAGCCTGTTGCGGGTGGGCCACGGTGCGGCCCCCGAGCCGTGAAGGTCGAGCACCACGTCTGGCACACCGAACGCCTGGGTCGGGCCATGGGCGTCCGGGTCTACGGCCACTGGGGCGCCCCGCTGCTCGTCTTCCCGACCAGCGGGGGCGACGAGTGGGAGTACGAGCGGCAGGGCATGGTCGAGGCCCTCGCGCACCACGTCGATGCGGGCAGGATCAAGCTCTACTGCGTCAACTCGGTGAACGACCTGAGCTGGTACGACAAGGCCGCCCACCCGCGCCACCGCTCCTACGTGCAGGCGATGTACGACGCCTACGTGGCCGACGAGGTCGCGCCGTTCATCCACACGAGCTGCGATTCGCCCGGGATCGCGATCACCACGACCGGCTCCTCGTTCGGCGCCTATCACGCCGCGAACAGCCTGCTCAAGCACCCGCAGCTGTTCCGGCGCTGCCTCGCGCTGTCGGGCGTCTACGACCTGCGCCGCTTCATGGACGGCGACTACGACGACAACTTCTACTTCAACAACCCCGTCGACTACGTCCAGGGGCTGAGCGATCCCTGGTACCTCGAGCAGCTCGCGCAGGACGACATCCGCCTCGTCACGGGCACCGGCCCCTACGAGGACGCCCGCCCGACCTACCAGCTCTCGGGCGTGCTGTGGTCGCGCGGCATACGGCACTCCGTCGACGACTGGGGTCCCGATGGGGGCCATGACTGGCCTTTCTGGAAGCGCCAGATGGACGAGTACGTCGCCCGCTTGTACTGAACCGGGCCCGGCCCCCGGCTGTGCTTGGGGGTCCCCGCCCGCCGTGCGGTCCGCGCTCCGCTCGCCGACAGCGGCCGGGCGTTGGCCGATAAAGACGGGGCCGCCGGCCGCGGAGGCCGTAGTCCGTTCCGCGGGGCCGCTGCGGCTCCCCAGGAGAGAGCGAACGTGACGGACCTGAAAGGCGAGCTGGCGTCCCTCAAGATCGACCGCGGCCGCAGGCGCTCGAGCCCCTGGCGCTGGCCGCTGCTCCTGCTGCTGCCCGTCGCCGTCGTGCTGCTCGCCCTCTACGCGCTGCGCGCGCAGCAGGCCTTCTCCGCCACCGAGGTGGAGACGACGACCGCCGCGGTGAGCCGCGACGTGGAGCCGTCCGCCGGCACGCCCATCCTCACGGCCTCCGGTTACGTGGTCGCGCGCCGCAAGGCGGTCGTCTCGGCGAAGATCCAGGGACGGCTGGCGGATCTGCGGGTCGAGGAGGGCAGCGTCGTCCGCAAGGACGAGGTGATCGCCCGGCTCGAGTCGATCGACTACGAGGCGTCGGTCGGTCGGGCGCGCGCCGCGGTGCAGCGTGCCGAGGCCGACCTCGCCGAGAACCGGCGCCAGCTGAAGCTCAGCGAGGACCTGGCGGCGCAGAAGATCGTGTCGCTCGACCAGCGCGACGCCGCAGCCAGCCGCGTGAAGATCGCCGAGGCGCAGCTCGCGCAGGCCCAGGCCGACCTCGCCTTCGCCGAGGCACAGCTGCAGAACACGCTGATCCGCGCCCCGTTCGCCGGCGTGGTGGTCAAGAAGATGGCCGAGGTGGGCGAGAGCGTCGCCCCCATCCCGCCGGGCGTGAACCTCTCGACCTCCTCTGGCGCGATCGTCGCCCTCGCCGACCTGGAGACGCTCGAGGTCGAGGCCGACGTCGCCGAGTCGAACGTCGCGAAGGTCGCCGGCGGCCAGCCGGCCGAGGTCACGGTCGAGGCGATCCCCGACCGCCGCTACAAGGCGGTGCTGCGCCAGGTCATTCCGACCGCGGACCGCACCAAGGCGACGGTCATGGTGAAGGTCACGATCCTCGACAAGGACAAGGACCTCAAGCCCGAGATGAGCGCCAAGGTGACGTTCCTGGAGCCCGAGAAGAA
Organism: uncultured Acidobacteriota bacterium; assembly: GCA_963831755.1. GTDB lineage: Bacteria > Acidobacteriota > Vicinamibacteria > Fen-336 > Fen-336 > DATBSL01. The sequence continues at coordinate 342,335 of CAWHRC010000009.1, read as the reverse complement.
GCAGGAGCGGCCCGCGGCGGCGCAGCCGGTGGTGCTCGTGCCGCGCGAGGCGGTGGCGAGCCGTGGCGGCCACGAGGTCGTGTTCCTCGTCCGCGAGGGCAAGGTGCTCGCGCGCCCGGTGGTCCTCGGCACCGAGCGCAAGGGGCAGGTGATCGTCAAGGACGGCCTGGCGGGCGGCGAGACGCTGGTAGCGCGGCCGAAAGACGACCTCAAGGACGGCGCCTCGGTGAAGGTGAAGGGCTGAGATCCAGCCCCGGCGATCGACCCCGGCCGGCGGCAGGCTCGTTCAGGGGAACTCGCCGAGCGCGACCAGCAGGCCGAGGCGGGCCCGGAGCAGCTGGTCCTGCGCCAGGGCGGCCAGGATCTCGGCGTTGCGCGCGGTCTGCTGGGCCTGGACCACCTCGACGTTGGTCGTCGCTCCCGCCCGATAGGCGATCTCGGTGATCTGGAGCGCGTCGACGGCGTTGGCAGCCGCCTCGCGCATCGCCGCGGCGATCCGCTCGTTCTGCTGCACTGCCTCGCGCGCCGAGCGCACCTCGGCGCGCGCCTCCGTCTGCACCGCCTGCAGGCGCAGGCGCGCCGTCTCGCGGTCGGCGATCAGGAGCTTGCGGGTCGATCCGAGCGTGCCGTCGAAGATCGGGACCTGGAGCTGGAAGAACGCCACCCACGTCCGCGCCGGCTGGAAGAGCCCCTTGGGCGTGACGTACTGCGGCGTGAAGGAGGCCGACGCCGTCGGCAGCCACGACTTCCAGTTGTCCTGCACGACCCGGTCCGCGGCCTCGGCCTGCGCCGAGAACAAGCGCAGGTCCGGGCGCTGCCGCAGCCGGTTCTCGTCTTCGGCGGGCGGGGCGGGCGCTTCGATCTCCGGATCGCCGTCCGCGTCCATTGGCCCGTCGGCGAAGATGGCCACGCCGAGGGCCTCCCGGGCCTGCTCCGCCGCCAGCTCGGCGGAGTAGACGAGCCCTTCGACGGTCGCCAGCTCCTGCGCGGCGCGCACGTGGTTGAGGCGGCTGCCCTGGCCTGCCTCGAGCCGCGCCCGCGCGTAGTCGGCGAGGGCCCGCGCGGTCTCGCGGTTGTGGAGCGCGATCTGCTCGCTGGTGCTGCGCGGCCAGCACGGCCAGGTACGCCTGGGCCGCCGTGAACGCCACCTGCCGGCGCGCGTCCTGCGCGGAGATGCGCGCGATCTCGACCTGGTCGGCGGCGTGCCTCGTGGCGGCCCAGCGCGAGGCCGCCAGCAGCGGGAAGGAGACCGTCCCGCTGAGGCTCGTCTGCTTCTGCGGCTGGACGATGCTGTCGCCGAAGCCGCGGGCCGCGTCGAGGATCGGTCTCGCCGACGAAGCCCGTCACCAGTGGCCGGAACACCGCGCGGGACTGGTCGAGCAGCGCCTGTGCGCGGCGGACCGCCTGCACGGCCTGTCCCACCGTCGGGTGGCGTTCGAGCGCGCGCTTCACCGCCTCCGTGAACGTCACCCGCGGGGGTGCGACGGCCGGCGGTCCCGCGGGCGCGGCTGCGGCCGCCGCTGCGGCGGCGGGCGGCTCCTGTGCGGCGAGCGGCCGGGCGGGCGCCAGGCGAGCCCCGCCACCGCCACGACGAGCATCGGGCGCAGCCGCTCAGGCATGGGCCTCTCCCTCCGGCGGCGGCGTGACGGCGGCACCGCCCTCGGCGCGTGCCGCGCCTTCCCCGGCGCGAGCGAGCGGATCACGACGTAGAGCACCGGGATGAAGATGACGGAGAGGAAGGTGGAGGCCACCATGCCGCCCGCGACCGAGGTGCCGACGGAGTTGCGCGCCCCCGCGCCGGCGCCCGTGGCGAAGGCCAGCGGCAGCACGCCCAGGATGAACGCGAGCGACGTCATCAGGATGGGCCGCATCCGGATGCGGCCGGCCTCCACCGCCGCATCGAGGATCGACAGGCCCCGCTCGCGGAGCTGCTCGGCGAACTCGACGATCAGGATCGAGTTCTTGGTCGCCAGCCCGATCAGCAGCACCAGGCCGACCTGGCAGAAGACGTCGTTGGCGAGCCCGCGCAGCCACTGCGCGCCCAGGCCGCCGACCACGGCGAGCGGCACGCCGAGCAGGATGATCAGCGGCAGCACCCAGCTCTCGTACTGCGCGGCCAGCACCAGGTACACGAGCGTCAGGCTCAGCGCGAACACGAAGACGGTCTGCGAGCCGGCCTTGATCTCCTCGAGCGACTGGCCGGCCCAGGCGAAGTCGAAGCCCGGGGGCAGGGCTCTCGCGCGAGATCCGCTCCATCGCGCGCAGCGCCTCGCCCGAGCTCCTGCCCGGCGCCGCCGACGCCGTTCAGCTCCGCCGAGCGGAACAGGTTGAAGTGGTTGATCACCTGCGGCGCCGTCGTCTCGTGGCGTGTGCACCACGGTGTCGAGCGGCACCATGGCGCCGTTCGCCGGTGCGCGCGTAGAGCTGCGCTGAGCGCCTTGGGGTCGGACCGGTACTGCTGGTCGGCCTGGACGTAGACGCGGTAGGCGCGGTTGTTGAAGTCGAAGTCGTTCACGTAGGCCGAGCCCAGGAAGACCTGGAGGGCGTCGGTCACCTCGTGCAACGGCAGGTCCAGGCTGCGCGCCTTGTCACGGTCGATCTCCACCACGAGCTGCGGGTCGTTGGCGCGGAAGCTCGAGAACAGGCCGACCACCTGCCCGCTCTGATTCGCGCGCGCTGCGAGCGAGGCCGCCGCGTCGGCCAGCCCCGAGATGTCCCCGCCCGTCTGGTCGAGCAGCTCGTACTGGAAGCCGCCGAAGACCGACAGACCCTGGATGCCCGGCGGCGCGAACGGGACCACCAGCGCCCCGGGGATCGCCAGCATCGGCCCGCGCACCCGGCCGCAGCACCGCCTGCAGCGAGTGGCTCCTCCCCCTGCGCTCGTCGTAGGGCTTGAGCCGGGTGAAGATGAGCCCGTTGTTCGGCGCGGCGCCGCTGAAGCTGAAGCCGGCCACCGAGAAGGCGCCCATGATGTCGGGGTCCTCGAACAGCACGCCCTCCACCTGCCGGCAGACGTCGGTCGTGTACTGCAGCGACGCCCCGGGCGGGGCCTGGACCACGGTGATGAAGTAGCCCTCGTCCTCGTCCGGCACGAACGCGGTCGGCACGAGCCTGAACAGCCACCAGGCGCCGAGCAGGCCGAGCACGAACAGCGCCAGCATCAGCGGCCGCAGCGCGAGCGCCCGCCTGAGGCTGCGCACGTAGAACGCGGTGCCGGCCTCGATGATGCGGTTGACCGCCGAGAAGAAGCGGCCGTGCACGTGGCTCTCCCGGTCCAGCAGCAGCGCGGAGAGCGCGGGCGTGAAGGTCACGGCGTTGAAGACCGACAGCACCACGGCGAAGGCGATCGTCAGCGAGAACTGCTGGTAGAGCCGGCCGGTGGTGCCGCCGAAGAAGGCCACCGGCACGAACACGGCCACCAGCACGACGCCGATCACCACGACCGCCGAGAAGACCTCGCGCATGGCGGCGAAGGCCGCGGGGTAGGCGCGCTTCTTCTCCTCGCGCATGTGGCGCTCGATGTTCTCGATCACCACGATCGCGTCGTCGACCACGATGCCGGTGGCGAGCACGATCCCGAACAGCGTCAGGGTGTTGATCGAGAAGTTGAACAGCCGGACGAAGGCGAAGGTGCCGACCAGCGACACCGGGATGGTGATGGCCGGGATCAGCGTGCTGCGCCAGTTCTGCAGGAACAGGAAGATGACGAGCACCACCAGCAGGATCGCCTCGCCGAGCGTGAACAGCACCTCCTTGATCGACTCGCGCACGACGCCCGACGTTGTCGAAGGCCACGCGCCACTCGAGGCCGGGCGGGAAGCTCCGCTCGAGCCGCGCCATCTCCTTCATCACGCCGTCGTAGACCTGGAGCGCGTTGGCCTCGGGCAGCAGCTGGATGCCCATGCCCGAGGCCTCGAGCCCGGCGAAGCGCAGGTTGGCGGAGTAGGTCTCGGCGCCCAGCTCCACGCGGCCGACGTCGCGCACCCGCACCAGAGCGGCGCCCTTGCCCGCCTTCACGATCACGTCCTCGAACTGCTTCGGCTCGGTCAGCCGGCCCAGCGCGCGGACGCTCAGCGTGAACGCCTGGCCGGCGGCGGCCGGCGCGTCGCCCAGGGCGCCCGCCGCCACCTGCAGGTTCTGCTCGCGCAGCGCGGCGACCACGTCGCCGGCGGTGATCGCCGCGCGCGGCGAGACGGGCCGGGTCGAGCCACAGGCGCATCGCGTACTTGCGCTCGCCGAAGATGATCACGTTGCCGACGCCCGGCACGCGCTTGACCGCGTCGCGCACGTAGAGGTCCAGGTAGTTGCTGATGAACTGCGCGCTGTAGCGGTTGTCCTTGGAGAAGAAGCCGAGGCCGCCCATGAAGCCGGCGGTGTTCTTGATGACGGTGATGCCGTTGGTGCGGACGTCGGCCGGCAGCCGGCCCAGCGCCTGGTTGACCCGGTTCTGCACGTCGACGGCGGCGAGGTCGGGGTCCCGGCCGACGTCGAAGGAGACGTTGATGGTGCTGAGACCGCTGTTGGTGCTCGAGGACTGCACGTACGTCATGCCCTCGACGCCGTTGATGACCTGCTCGAGCGGCGTCGTGACTGCGCTCTCGACCGCCTGCGCGTTGGCGCCGGTGTAGATGGCCTGCACGCTGACCACCGGCGGCGTCAGCGCGGGGTAGCGGGCGACGGGCAGCAGGGGGATGCAGATCGCCCCGCCCAGGACGATCAGCAGCGAGCAGACGGTGGCCAGGATCGGGACGGCGGATGAAGGTGTCGGAGAGCACGCCTAGCGGCCCTTTCCAGCCGCCGCTGCGGGTGGCGTGGCCACCGCGACGGGCGCCCCGTCCCGGACCTTCTGTACGCCGGAGACGATCACCTGCTCGCCCGGCTTCAGCCCCGAGGTCACGACGTAGTCGTTTCCGACCAGCTCCCCGGGCTCGACGGCCCGCTGCCTGGCCACGAGCGTGCCCTTGTCACCCTTCTCGATCACGAAGGCGAAGTACTGGCCGTTGACGCGGTCGAGCGCCACCAGCGGGACCGTCAGCGCCGGGGCCCGCGACCACACGATCCGCGCGCGGACGAACTGCTCGCTGCGGACGGCCCCGGTCTTCCGGAGCACGGTCTTGACCAGGATCGACTGGGTGGCCGGGTCGACCGCCGGAGAGACGAAGGACAGCTCCTCGTCCGCCAGGGCCCGGCCCTGCTCGTCGAGCAGGTGGACGGGCAGGCCCGTCTTCAGCGCGCTCGCCTCCTGGACGGGGACGTTGACGTAGACCTCCAGGCCGGCGTTCTCGTCGATCGTGGTGAGGAGCGTGGACTTGGTCACGCTGTCGCCGACGCGCACCGGGACGTCGCCGACCACACCGGCCACGGGCGCGCTGACGCGGTGGTACGCGAGGGCCACGCTCTGCTCCCGCACCTGCGCCTCGATCGCCCGCAGCTGGGCCTCGCCGCTCGCGAGCGCGGTCTCGGCCTGCTCGAGCTCGGCCTGGCTGGCCGCCCCGGCGGCGAGCAGCGTCTTCATGCGCTTCGCCTGCTGCCGCGCGTAGTCGACGTCCGCCTGGCGGGCCGCGCGCTGCGAGTCGAGGCTGGCCACCGCCGCCTGCTGCATGCGGACGTCGATCTCGACCAGCGGCGTTCCCGGGCGCACCCGGTCGCCGGAGTGGGCCAGGATGCGGGTGACGAAGCCCTCGACCTGGGGTTGGACGGTCGTCGAGCGGCGCGACTTGACGGTGCCCACGAACTCGGTCGTCCGTTCGACGGGCCGCGCCGCCAGGGTCACCACCTCCACCGGCATCGGCGGGCCGCCGGCAGGGCCGCCCTGGCGATCGGCCCTGCCGCAGGCCGAGGCGACGGCCGCGGCCGCCAGCAGCGGAACGGCGAGAGCGCGGTTGCGCCGGCGCCGGGCAAGGGGGGACGCGGGGTCGAGTTCCACGGTTCTGGTCATCCGATCTTGGTGAGGACCTGCGGACCGCCCGCAGAGAGCATCCATTGTATGCGGGGTCGCGGCGTTTCTCTCTCGTTCGGTTACGATACTCGCCAGGCGCAGCCGGCCAGCAGAGGCGTGAACGACGGGGCCCGTTCCCGCGTGAGGAGGGGTGTCGCGCATGGCGATGGTCGACGTCCGCAACGTGACGAAGGTGTACCGCCGCGACGCGGAGGAGCTCGTGGTGCTCGACGGGCTCAGCCTGCAGGTCGCGGAAGGCGACTTCGCGGCGCTGATGGGGCCCTCGGGCTCCGGCAAGTCGACGCTGCTGAACCTGATCGCGGGGATCGACAAGCCGACCTCCGGCGACGTGATCGTGGGCGGCACGAACGTGGCCGGGCTCAGCGAGACGCAGCTCGCCGAGTTCCGCAGCCACAACGTCGGCTTCATCTTCCAGTTCTACAACCTGATCCCGGTGCTCACCGCCACGGAGAACGTCGAGCTGCCGCTGCTGCTGACGCACCTCTCGAAGGCCCAGCGCCGCGAGCGCGCGCTCACGGCGCTGAAGGTGGTCGGCCTCGCCGATCGGGCCCGCCACTACCCCCGGCAGCTCTCGGGCGGACAGGAGCAGCGCGTCGCCATCGCGCGCGCGATCGTCACCGACCCGAAGGTGCTGGTGGCGGACGAGCCCACGGGCGACCTGGACGCGAAGAGCGCCACCGAGATCCTGGAGCTGATGGAGACGCTGAACCGGGAGTTCAAAAAGACGATCGTGATGGTCACCCACGACCCGCGCGCGGCCGAGCGCGCGAGGACGCAGCACCACCTCGAGAAGGGCGTCCTTCGGGACTGAGCGGAGGTGTGAGCTTGAAGTTCCTGCCCTACCTGCTGAAGCACCTGCGGCGCAACTGGTTCCGCACCGGTCTCACCGTGGTCGCGATGGCGCTGTGCATCTTCCTGTTCTGCACGCTGCAGTCGGTGCTGGCGCAGGTCGCCAGCCTGCTCGACAGCCGCAGCGCCAAGCGGCTCGTCACCCGCAACTCGGTGAGCATCGTGTTCGACCTGCCGATCGCCTACGGTGCGCGGATCCAGTCGGTGCCCGGCGTCGAGCGGGTGGCGATGACGAACTGGTTCGGCGGCTCGCTGCCCGCCAAGAAGGAGGGCAAGGCCGAGAACGCCTCGTCCTCGACCACCGACTGGAGCAACTTCTTCCCGAACCTGGCGGTCGAGCTCGAGCCGTTCCTGGCGATGTACCCCGAGTACCAGGTCCCGCCCGACCAGTACCAGGCGCTGCTGCAGGACCAGCGCGGCTGCGTGATCGGGAGGCAGCTCGCGGACAAGTTCGGCTGGAAGATCGGCGACACCTTCTTCCTGGAGAGCTTCATCCCGACCCACCGCAAGGCCGACGGGCCGTTCGAGTTCGTCGTGAGGGCCATCTTCGACACCGACCCCGTGAGGTACTCGGGCACCAGCACGAACCTGATGCTGTTCCACCGCAGCTACCTGTACGAGGCCACCGGGCGGAAGCTGCAGGCGGGCACCTACTACGTCGAGATCAAGGACGCGGACAGGGCCGGCGAGGTGAGCGCCGCGATCGACGCGCTGTTCGCCAACTCCGACCACCAGACCCGGACCGAGACCGAGAAGGCGTTCGCGGCCAGCTTCGTGGCGATGGCAGGGAACCTCGCGCTGCTGCTCAACGGGATCGGGATCGCGGTCACCTTCACGATCCTGCTCGTGGTCGCCAACACCATGAGCATCGCGGTGCGCGAGCGGCGCAGGGAGATCGGCGTGCTCAAGACGCTCGGCTTCACCAGCCGGCAGGTGATGGGGCTGGTGGTGGCCGAGTCGCTGCTGATCGCGCTCATCGGCGGCGCGGTCGGGGTCGCGGGCAGCCGCGGGATCATGTGGGCGTTCAGCCACACGCCGGGGCTCAAGGACGCGCTCTCCGGCCTGGGGCTGGCCGAGCTGCGCCTGCAGCCGCTGGTCGCTGCGCTGGGCCTGGGGGTGGCCCTGTTCCTGGGCTTCGCGGCGGGCTTCGTGCCGGCGCTCGGGGCCTACCGGGCGCGCATCACCGACATGCTGCGGACGGTGTGACGCATGGCCCTACCGCTCTCCTACAACGTCAGGAACGTCCGCATGCGCTGGCAGGTCACCCTGCTGGCGGTCGGCGGCATCGCTCTCGTGGTGGCCGTGTTCGCGGTGCTGATGTCGATGTCCGAGGGCTTCCGGGCCGCGCTTCGGTCGACCGGCCGCCCCGACAACGCGATCGTGGTCCAGCGCGGCTCGAGCTCGGAGCTGACCTCGGGCGTGCCGCTCGAGGACCGCAACATGATCATGGTCGACGACCGCGTCGCGCGCGACGCGAGCGGCGAGCCGCTCGCCTCCTGGGAGCTGGTGGTCGTGCTCGCGCTGCCGCGCGCGAGCGACGGCCAGCCGGCCAACGTCACGCTGCGGGCGGTGACGCCGCGCGCGTTCGAGGTGCGCGGGGGGATCCGGGTCGTGGAGGGACGCAGCTTCACGCCGGGGCTCGACGAGGTGATCGTGGGCAGGAAGCTCCTCGCCCGCATCCAGGGTCTCGAGCTCGGCGGCAACGTCAAGTACCAGCAGAAGCTCTTCAAGATCGTGGGCCTGTTCGAGTCGACCGGAGCGGCCTTCGAGAGCGAGGTGTGGGGCGACTACGACACCTTCGCCGCCATCTTCCAGCGCGGCGGCGGCAGCAACTCGCTGGTGCTGCGGATGAAGGATCCCGCCGCGATCCCGGAGCTCGATCGCTTCATCCGCGCCCAGCCGCAGATGCAGCTGGAGGCGCTCTCCGAGCGCCGCTACTACGAGGAGCAGGCGGGGCCGCTGGCCAGGGTGCTGCGGGGCCTCGCGACGTTCGTGGCGGTGGTGATGGGGATCGGCGCCGTGTTCGGGGCGATCAACACCATGTACGCGATCGTCGCGGCGCGCACGCGCGAGATCGGGACGCTGCGGGCGCTCGGCTTCTCGCGCCGCTCGATCCTCACGGCGTTCCTGATCGAGTCCGTGCTGCTGGCGCTCGTCGGCGGTGCCATCGGCTGCCTGCTGGCGTTCCCGATGAACGGCTTCTCGACGGGCACCGGCCAGACCCAGAGCTTCAGCGAGATCGCCTTCAGCTTCCGCATCACGCCCGGGATCGTGGTGACCGGCATGCTGTTCGCGGTCGTGATGGGCTTCCTGGGCGGCCTGCTGCCCGCGCTGCGCGGCGCGCGGATGCCGATCACGTCGGCCCTGCGCGAGGCGTGAGCCGGCCGCGCCCGCCGCGGCCGGCCTTCCTCACTTCTTCAGCTTGCCCTTCACCCAGTAGCCGATGTCGGCCTGGCCGGCGCTCACCACGTCGCGTGGACGAAGAGGCCGAGCTCTCGCCGGCCCGCGACAGGCTGCAGCACCAGCTTGTGGTATCGGCGCGTGAACGCGAGCGCACCGCCGATGCCGAGCGCGCCGCCGGCCAGGACGTCGCTCGTCCAGTGCTGCTTCGCGTGGACGCGGCTCCAGCCCACGTAGGCGGCCGCGGCACAGGCCGGCACGCCGTAGGCCCAGCCGTAGCGCAGCTGCAGGAACGCCGCGCCGGAGAAGGCGCTGGCCGTGTGCCCGCTCGGGAAGGACTGGCTGCCGCCGTTCGGGCGCGTGCGGTCGACGGTGGGCTTCAGGACGTACACGACCGCCATCGTCGCCCCGAAGGACTCCGCCAGCTGGAGCACGCCCTTGCCGTCGTGGTGGAGCGCCGCGACGACGAGGCCCGTCGCCGGCAGGGCGATCTGCCCCACGTCGCCGAGCCGCTCGCTGGTCGAGGCCGCGGCGGCGGTCGCCGGAGCCAGCAGGGCCAGGGCCAGGGCCGCTGAGGCGCCGCCCGCCGCCGCGCGCACGATCAGCCCCGTCCGCCGTCGCCGCAGCCGCTGCAGGCCTTCTCGAGCTTCTCCAGCAGCCGCCGGCGCCTCTCTCCCTGCAGCGCGGTGCTGCGTGCGGCGCGGTAGAGCAGGATCGTGCACTGCGTGGTGTCGAGCACGACGTGGCACTCGTGGCAGGTCGCCACGTGGTGCTCGACGTCGTCGCGCACGGGGCCGTCGAGCGCGCCGTCGATGTAGTCCGACAGCGCGCGGACGACTTCTTCGCAGGTCATCACGGGCGAGCCTCGCGCGCCCCGCGCGCGGCCACGAAGGCGGAGAGCCGCTCGCGCAGCTGCAGCCGCGCGCGGTGCAGGCGCACCTTCAGGTTGGCCTCGCTGATCCCGAGCGCCTCCGCCGCCTCCGCGGTCGAGAGGCCCTCGACGTCGCGCAGCAGGAACGCGGCCCGCAGCGCCGGGGGCAGGGCGGCGATCGCCGCCTCGAGCGAGCCGCGCAGCTCGGCGTCACGCAGCGCGGCCTCGGGTGAGAGCCGGAAGTCGACGAGCAGCGACGGCACCGGCAGCGCGCCCTCGTCGCCGTCCTCGGGCACCTGGACCTCCCGCTTCTGGTCGCGCAGGCGGTCCATCGCGGCGTTGTAGGCGACACGGTAGAGCCAGGTGGCCAGCCGCGAGCGTCCCTCGATCCGGTCCGCGCCCGCCATCAGCTTGAGGAACGCCTCTTGCACGACGTCCTCGGCCGCGGTCGGGTCGCCGAGCAGCCGCAGCGCCAGGCCGTAGAGGCGGTCGGCCCAGAGCTCGAAGAAATCGGCGAGGCAGCCGGGCTCCCCGCGCTTCATGGCCTCGAGGCAGGCCATCTCGTCGCGCTCGGGGACGGCGGGGGCCGCCGCCGCGGGATCGCCGCTCACCAGACCATTAGAGCACGCCGGGCCGCACCTGGCCGAGTGCCCTCGCGCAGGTCTAGGGCTTCAGCGCCTTCGCCAGGAAGGCGAGGCTCTTCTCGATCCGCGAGCGCACGAACTCGTAACCGTGGTCGCCCGGCGCCAGCTCGAACGTGTGCGGGATCCCGCGCTCTTCGAGGATCCGGTGCAGGTCGCGGTTGCCGCTCTCGAGCCCGTAACGGTCCTCGCTGCCGCAGTCGAAGTAGAGGGCGGGCACGGCCTTTGGGTCCACCTTGCGGGCCCACGCGAGCGGGTCGTTCTCCGCCCACAGCGCGGGATCGATCGGGTTGCCGAACACGGCGTTGAACGCGGCCATGTGCCAGCGGCCCGCGCCCTGCTCGGCGGAGGGGACCTGCTCGAGCAGCATCGCGCTGTGCGTCGCGACCGCCGCAAAGAGCCGAGGCTGCTCGAAGGCGACGTGCAGCGCTGCATAACCGCCCATGGAGATGCCCAGCAGGGCCCGCCCCGCGCGCCCGGGCAACACCCGGTACGTCGACTCGACGTGCGCCACGAGGTCCCTGGTCAGCATGTCCTCGTAGCGGCCGCCCTTCCCGTTGGCGAAGAACGAGTTGCCGCCGTCGACGGCGACCACGAGGAACTCGGGGAGAGAACCGGCCTCGCGCAGCTTCGCCGCGATCGCGGCGAGCCCGCGGCGCTCCCAGAATCCCGAGCCCTCGAACAGGCCGTGCAGGGCGTAGACGACGGGGTAGCGGCGGCCGGGCGAGGCCTCGTAGGATGCCGGCAGGTCCACCACGTACTTGACCTCGCGCCCGAGGGCAGCCGACTGACAGGAACCCGTCCGCAGCTCGGCGGCGGCCGGCGCCGCGAACACCGCGGCGAGAGCGGCCGGCAGACAGGCGCCCGCGACGGCGCGGCAAGACGGCAGCGATCGGACACTCCAGCTCACGGGCGACTCCCTGCGCAGTGGGCCTTTGCCCCCGCCAGCACCGTGTCGAAGCGGGCGGGCGTCAGGCGGCCGGTGAAGGTGTTCTGCTGCGAGACGTGGTACGAGCAGAAGAGGCGCAGCCCCTGGCCGAGGTCGTGCGCGGCTCCGTGCGCGAAGCCGAGCCCGCGCGGGACGGGGCGGCCCGTCGACCTGAGCATGGCCAGGAAGCCGTCCATGGCGATGCGGCCGAGGACGAGCACGGCCGAGACGCGGCGGAGCACCTCCCATTCACGCGTGAGGTACTCGCGGCAGCGGCCGATCTCGGACGGCAGCGGCTTGTTGGCCGGCGGCGCGCAGCGGGCCACGGCCGCCACGTAGCAGTCGCTCAGGCGCAGGCCGTCGTCGCGCGCGAGCGAGGTCGGCTGGTTCGCGTAGCCGAGCCGATGCAGCGCCGCGAACAGGAAGTCGCCGGAGCGGTCGCCGGTGAACACGCGGCCGGTGCGGTTGCCGCCGTGGGCCGCGGGCGCGAGGCCGACCACGAAGAGCCTGGCCCGCGGGTCGCCGAACCCGGGCACCGGTCGGCCCCAGTACTCCTGGTCCAGGAAGCGCCGCACCCTGACGCGCGCGACCTTCCGGCACCAGCGGCGCAGCCTTGGGCAGCGTTCGCACGCAAGGACGTCGGCGCGCACGCGCGCGAGCGAGTCGCGCAAGCTCTCAGCGGCCCTCGGTCCCGGTCGCCGTGCCCGGCTCGGCCGGCGCTGCCGGCACGGCCGGAGGCGCCGCCTTCGCCGCGAGGCTCGCCTTGAGCGCCTCCATGAGGTCGATGATCTGCGCGCGCGGCGCCTGCGGCGCGGTGGTGATCTCCTGGCCCTCGACCTTCTTCTGGATCGCCTCCTGGTAGCGCTTGCGGACCTCGTCTTCGTAGCTCTCGGGGTGGAACTCGTCGCGCGCGATCTGGTCGACCAGCTGCACGGCGAGCTTCAGCTCGGGCTCGCGCAGCTCGGCGTCCTCGATCGGCACCTCGGCGATCGGCCGCACCTCGTCGGCGTAGAGCAGCTGCTGCATCACGATGCCCTTGCCCGAGGGCCGGATCATCACCAGGTACTGCTTGCCGCGCGCGGCCCACTGGCGAGCGCGACGCGGCCGGTCTTCTTCATCGCCTCGTTGAGCAGCCGGTAGGCCTTCTCGCCGCCCTTGTCCGGCCCGAGGTACGTAGGCCCCGTCGAAGTAGACGGGGTCCACGGCCGAGGCCGGGACGAACTCCGTGATCTCGATCGCCTTCTGCGTCTCCTCGGCCATCGCCTTCAGCTCCTCCTCGGTGAAGGTGACGTACTGCTCCTTCGAGAACTCGTAGCCCTTGACCATCTGGTCGCGCGGGACGACCTCGCCGTCCTTCGGGCAGACGTACTGCTGCTTCAGCCGCGACTTGCACTTGCCGTGGAGGAGGTTGAACGACACGGCCGACGCGGACTCGCCGGCGGCGTACAGGCGGACCGGGATCGACACCATCCCGAAGGACAGGGTCCCGGTGCCGATGGAGCGGGGAGGCATGACTCGATTCTAGCAAGCACCCGGGACGGCCGGCGACCGCCCGCGCGGGGTATGGTTGGGAGGGGGCCGCCGGCCCGGTGGACGGCAGGCAGCCGGGCCGGAGGACGGCGGTCCGCGGGAGAGGGAGGCGCATGGATCCGAGCGGTACGGTCCTGGACCTGATCGTGGTCGGGGCGGGGCCCGCGGGCCTCGCCGTGGCGATCGCCGCCGCGCGCGCGGGCCTCGACTACGACGTGGTCGAGAAGGGCGTGCTGGTGAACTCGGTCTACCGCTTTCCGCGCGGGATGACCTTCTTCACGACCGCCGAGCTGCTCGAGCTCGGCGACCTGCCCTTCGTGACGCCCCACCCCAAGCCCACGCGGGAGGAAGCGCTGACCTACTACCGGCGCGTGGCCGACGCCTGCGCGCTGCTCGTCTCGCTCGGCGAGACGGTGAGCGACCTCCGCCGCGAGGACGGGCTGTTCGCCGTCGAGTCGCGGATCGAGACGGGCGGCGAGGCGCCGGGTCACCGCACCCGCCGCAGCCGCTGCGTGGCGGTGGCCACCGGGTACTACGACCGGCCCAACTGCCTCGGCGTGCCGGGTGAGGACCTGCCGCACGTCTCGCACTACTTCGACGAGCCGCACCCGTACCACCGGCGCCGCGTCGTGATCGTGGGCGGCGGCAACTCGGCCGCGGAGGCGGCGCTCGTGCTGTTCCGGGCGGGCGCGCAGGTCACCGTCGTGCACCGGCGCGCCGCGCTGTCCGACAGGATCAAGTACTGGGTCAAGCCCGACGTCGAGAACCGGATCCAGGAGGGCTCGATCGCCGCCCGCTTCCAGAGCCGCCTGCTCGAGATCCGGCACGACCACGTCGTGGTCGACGGGCCGGCGGGCCGCGAGGAGATCGCCGCCGACGCGGTCTTTCTGCTGACCGGCTACCGGCCGGACGTGGCCCTGCTCGCGCGCGCGGGCGTGCGCATCGACCCTGCGACCCTCACGCCCGAGCACGATTCACAGAGCTACGAGACGAACGTCTCGGGGCTGTACGTCGCCGGCGCGCTCGTGGCCGGGACCAACACGAACCGCGTCTTCATCGAGAACGGCCGCTTCCACGGCGCGCAGGTGGTGCGGTCCATCCTGGCGAAGAGCGAGGCCGAGACGGTGTAACGACCGAAGGCCGAGGTAGCCAGATCCTTCTTGACGGGACGCGTACGCTCCGACCTATACTCTCCCCGTCCCGGTCAGACGGTTCTGCACGCACGAGGCCGACCCTCCTCGGATCTCGCGGCCAACTGGTCGGGCGCGATCCCAGTTCCATTCGGAGGAGGACCTCATGAGCGTTGCCAGGAGTCTGGCTCCGTGGCTCGGACGGAGTGCGTCCCTGCTGCTCCTGCTCGCCGCGACTGCAGCGCCGTCCGCAGCCGCCGACGGGACGATGCGGGGGCTCATCATCCGCGGGCCCAAGCCCTACGATTCGATGGTCGCCACCGTCCGCAGCCTGGGCGGGGAGGTGACCCAGCGGTACGAGAACGTCGACGCGATCGCCGCCAGCGTCCCCGAGGGCCGGCTCGCCGAGCTGGCGGCGCTGGTCGGGCCGGGCAAGATCAGCAAGGACGCCATGATCGCGCGCCCGCACAGCGTCAGCCGTCCGGAGCGGTACCGCCCGGGAGGCGCCGACGCGATCACGCAGGCCGTGGAAGCCCGCCCGCTGGGGGAGGCGGACCTGGCCGCCCTGCCGACCGACTACCTCTTCAACAACGGCCTGATCGGCGCGTCCTCCTTCCATGCCCAGGGCGTGCTGGGACAGGGTGTGACGGTCGCGATCATCGACGCCGGGACGGCCAACTCGCCGGCGGTGCCCGCCCTGGCCGGCCGCGTGATCGGCGGCGAGAACTTCGTCACCGCCGACCCGGTCCAGTCCGCCACCAGCCGCTCCAACGACCACCACGGCACCTGGGTCGGGACGGTCATCGCCGGCGACGTCGTGTTCGGCTACTCCGCAACCGGATCCTTCGTCGCCGCGCTCAAGAAGTACGCGCCGACGTCGATCATGGGCGACTGCCCCGATCCCACGTATTCGGTTCCCGTGTGCTGGGTCCCCCAGGTCGGCGTGGCCCCGCGCGCCAACCTTTACGCGCTCAAGGTGTTCGACTCGCGCGGCGGCGGGGCGCCGGAGTCGCGGATCATGGCGGCCATGGACCGCGCAATCACGCTGCGGCACAACTACAACCTGGGCACGACCGCGAGTCCCGTATCCGGCACGGGCGAGGAGGACAGCCCGTACGTCTACGACTCCCTGAACATCCAGGTCGTCAACATGAGCCTCGGCGGCGGCACGATCTACGCCGGGCGCGACCTCGAGGACCAGCTGACCGTGAAGATGCTCGAGGAGGGCATCGTGCTCGCCTCCTCGGCCGGCAACGACGGCTTCGGCGCGATGACCGTCGGCAGCCCTGGCAGCGGCTTCGGCTCGATCACGGTCGGCGCCGCGAACGACCCGCTGCACGAGCGGATCTGGGCGGAAGCGGCGTACGGCCTGGGCGACTTCTACCGGCCGACGACCCACGTCCAGACGGCCGACTTCAGCTCGCGCGGGCCGGACGCCGACGGCCGCTTCGACCCGGACGTCGTGGCCAACGGCGTGGCGACCTGGGCCGAGGGCACCTGCATCGGAATCAGCCCCTGCACCACCGCCCCGAGCTGGTTCGTGTGGGGCACCTCCTTCTCGTCGCCCACGGTTGCGGGCGGTGCGGCGCTGCTGCGCCAGGCCTTCCCGCACGCGAAGCCCAACGAGGTGCGTGAGGCGATCGTGAACGGGGCGAACCCGCGGGTGCTCGGGGATCGCTCGGGCCGTATCGACCAGGGGAACGGCTACCTCGACCTGGCGGCGGCTGCCGCCCGGCTCGACGACCGCTGGCACGGCCGTTGGCACTTCGACGCCCGGCGCTCGCACCCGACGCCCTTCGTCGCGGAGAACATCGAGCGGATCGGCTTCGAGCCGGTGCGCCTGCGGGACGGCACGTTCACCGCCCACGTGCGCAACCTCGTCCCGGGCCAGGTGAAGCAGTTCTTCGTGGAGAGCGACCCCTTCACGGAAGAGATCAGCGTCGACCTGACCAACATCACGCCCGAGCTGCCGCCGGCGCAGCAGAACCAGCTGTTCGGCGACGACGTCTACTTCAAGGTCGTCGACGCGCCGACCTCGTTCCAGGACCGCAACATCACGGACTTCGTGAAGGCCGACAGCCACTACGTGCTCGACAACCCCCAGACGGGTCTCGTGCGCGTGTCGCTGCAGGGCGACTGGACGAACGCCGGCCGTGTCTCGGCCGACCTGCGCATAAAGCGCACGCACAAGCGTGCCGGCTGGCCCTCGGCGAAGGGCCGGCTGCGGCAGGGCGACATCGTCCCGTTCGAGGTGGTCGTCCCGGCTGGCGCCGCGCAGGCGGTGTTCGAGACGCAGTGGGTGCGCAACTGGTCGATGTACCCGACCAGCGACATCGACATGCTGCTGATCGACCCGGACGGGAACGTCGACATGACCGGCGCGACCCTCGCGAGCCCGGAGCGCGCCGTGGTCAAGGACCCCAAGCAGGGGCCCTGGACGATCGTCGTCAGCGCGTACGCGATCCCGGCCGAGCCGGACTACTTCTCGCTGTTCGCGCAGGCTGACGGCGTCCGCCTGCGCGTCAGCCACTAGGTCTGACCGTGGCGCCGGGGGGTGCCCACCCCCCGGCGCTCGCCTACGGAGCGGGCTTCGCCGCGTCGCACGGCACCACGCGTTCGGTGTCGGCGTGGTACTCGTAGCGGTGTCCTCCGGCCGTCAGCTCGAGCAGGAATCCCCGGACCTCCCGCGGCGTGCCGCTCGAGGGCTGGCTCGCCCCCTGGCAGCCGAGCGCGGCGTCGGTCCAGGTACGTGGTCGCACGAACTCGACGTGGACCTCGACTTGCGGCAGGCCGAGCCGCCCGGCGAGGTCGCGCCGTGCGAGGCGCGCCAAGCGTGCCGCCGCGACGGCCTGCTGCGCAGCACCACCCGGGCCCTCGCAGACCACGGCCCGGCCCGCTGCGACGCGCACGTCGAACGTGCGGTCGTCGACGCGGAGGTGGACCGCGTGGCCCTCGCTGATCGCCGGCTGATACACGTGTCCCTTCTCCGGGCAGCCGAGGCTGGTGTCGCTCCAGCGGGCCGGAGCGACGTCCACCAGGTTGATCCGGGAGTCCGGCACGGAGAGCCGGGCCCTCAAGGCCTCGCGTGCGACGCGCACGGCCGCGTCGGCGCCGGCATCGGAGGCGTCTCCGGCCCTCGCCAGGGCCGCCAGCAAGACGCCCAGCCACACCACTTTCACGCAGGAACCCTCACGATGCGAGCCTAGTCCGCGGGCGAGACGTGGTCAACGCTGGCCAGTGGCTCAAGCTACGGAGGCTGGCCGGCAGCCGCCGGCGAGGCGCTCAGACGAGGCTCGACAGCGTGATCTCGACCGTGCGCGCGCGGGCCTCCGCCGACTGCCACTGCACCAGGATCGGGCTCTGGTAGGTGCCGCGCACGAGCGCCGGCCGGCCGAGCCCCTCGTGGTGCGAGGCGAGGAACGTCACGCGCCGCGAGCGCAGCAGCCGCCGCGCCGGCACCGCCATCAGCTTGGCCATCGCGCGCTCGAACACCGACAGGTCCCAGTGCAGCGCCTCCATCAGCGAGTTGAGGGCGCGCGGCACGTCGTACTTCGCGTAGTTGAGGGTCTTGCTCGGGATCGCCAGCGGGTCGTCGATCAGGTGCCGCCCGCGCTGCACGGCGAAGCGCAGCGGGTCGCGCAGCACCTCGAGCAGGTCGTGGCGCATCAGCAGCGTCTCGTACTCGTTGACCGTGAGCCCGGCGTTGCGCTCGGCGGCGCCCAGCGTGATGTCGACGCGGCCCTTCTCGATGCCGCTGCGGGTCACGATCTCGTCGATCCGCTCGAGCAGGCCGATCCTGGTGTCGGCCAGGTTCACCGAGTCGACGGGGTGGTGCGAGAGCGGCACACAGAAGCTCTCGCGCGCCACCAGCCGCTCCTCGTCGTAGGCCACCACGTTGGTGCGGCGCTCGCGGCGCCGCGAGCCGTTCGTGCCGTCGAGGTCGATGAAGTAGACCGGCGCCAGCGGCTGGTTGCGGTAGCTGACGCAGTTGCGCATGCCCGAGCCGATGAAGGTCAGGTGCGAGTCGCCGTTGCGCGGCTCGACCTCCTTCTGCTGCTCGGACAGCTCGCTGCGCAGCTCCATCTGGTCGTGACGGTACGCCGCGTCGGGCGGGAACAGCGCGTGCCAGGCGTCGAAGAACTGGGCCAGCCGCCCGTGGTGGTGGTGCATCCTGCCGGCCAGGCTCTGGTCGAGATAGCCGGCGGTCGTGTGCAGCGAGCAGTACAGGGTCCTGCGGTAGCGCCGCAGCACGTCCCCCGACCTCGAGGCGATCCGGGCGTTGACGTCGATCGCCTCGAAGCGGCGGTTGGGGCACAGCGTCAGCCGGATCTCGGTCGGTGAGCTTGCCATCGTCGCCAACCGTCACTTTTACCACCGCGGCCCGTCGCTGCCAAGCCGGGGGCAGGCTTCGCCTTCGGCTGGCGGATCCCGTACCATCGGGGCGTCACAGGCTGGCCGGTCCCGGCTTCGCCCGCCACCCGAGGAGGCCCACAACCATGCTGCGCAAGGCCCTGTTCGCTCTGATCGCCCTCGCGGCCCTCGCCGCCCCCGCCAGCGCGCAGACCGCCGACGAGGTGATCGCCAGGAGCATCGAGGCCCGAGGCGGCCTGGCGAGCATCAAGGCCGTCGAGTCGGTCCGCATGACCGGCACCATGAGCATGGGCCCGATGGAGATGCCCATGGTCGTCGAGATGAAGAGGCCCGCGCGCTTCCGCGCGCAGATGACCTTCCAGGGCTCGCCGGTGGTGCAGGGCTTCGACGGGCAGCAGGCTTGGACCATCGCGCCGACGGGCGGCGGCCGGGCCGAGGCGCTGCCCGCCGAGGCGGCGCGGCAGATGGCGCAGCAGGCGGACCTCGAGGGCGCGCTCGTCGACTACAAGGCCAAGGGCCACCAGGCCGAGCTCGTCGGCAAAGAGCAGGTCGAGGGCAGGGACGCCTACCGGGTCAAGCTGACGCTGAAGAGCGGCGACGTCGAGTTCTACCTGATCGACGCGAAGAGCTGGCTGCCCGTGCGGGTCGAGGCCGTGCGCCAGCTCGGCCCGAACAAGATCGAGGGCGAGACGAAGCTGGGGGACTACAGGGAGGTGGCCGGCTGGAAGTGGCCGCACACGATCGAGAACGGCGCGAAGGGCCGCCCCGAGAAGCAGACGCTGAGCTTCACCCGGATCGAGGTCAACGCCGCGATCGACGACGCCCGCTTCCAGATGCCGGCCGCCAGGGCATCCGAACCGTCGCGGCAGTAGCCAGAGCCGTGCCCGAAGCGACCCGACTCCGGCGCTCGCGCCCGACGATCGGCGTGCTGGCCGGCTGGCAGGTCTACGAGCGCACCACCATCAACTGGTTCCTGGCGGCTCTGCTGCAGGGCGTGACCGAGGGTGCGCGCGACCTCGGCTGCGACCTGCTGCTGGCCTGCGGCCTGGGCTCGCGGATCGACGACCCCCGCGACGTGCGGCCCGCGTGGCCCATCCTGAGCGACGACGTCGACTTCGTGCCGGTGGGGGGCTGGAACACCGACGGCACGCTCGTCGTCTCGCCGCTGCGCACCGCGGCCCGGCGCGAGCACGCGCAGAGGCTGCAGCAGGCCGGCCATCCGCTGGTGTTCGTCGGCGCCGGCGACGGCCGTCCCTCGGTCGAGGTCGACAGCGCCGCCGGGATTCGCCAGGCCCTCGAGCACCTGCGCGGGCACGGCCACGAGCGCGTCGCGTTCGTCGCCGGGGACCCGCTGGACGTCGGCGACAGCGCGCGCCGCCTGGCCGCGTTCCGGCTGCTGATGCCGGAGCTGGGGCTGAAGCACAGCGAGCAGCTCGTGGCCCACGGCCACCACAGCGAGCAGGGCGGCTACGACGCCATGTGCGCGATCCTCGGGCGCAAAGAGCCGCTCACGGCGGTGCTCGCGAGCAACGACGTGTCGGCCATCGGCGCCATGCGCGCGCTGGCCGAGGCCGGCCTCGACGTGCCGGGTGACGTGGCGGTGGTGGGCTTCGACGATCACCTGATGGCCTCGGCGCACGTCCCGCCGCTCACGACGGTGCGCTACCCGCTCGCCCAGGCCGGTCGGGCCGCGGTCGAGCGCCTCGTCGAGGCCGTCCGGGGGGCGCAGGGCCTGCCCGACACCGTTGCCATCCCGCCCGTGCTGGTCGCCCGACGCTCGTGTGGCTGCCTGCCGCGCGAGCCCGCCGCGCCCCCCGCTCCCGCGGTCGCAGCCTCGCCGCAGCTCGAGGTGCTGATCGACGAGATCGCGGCCGGGATGGCGGCCGCGGCGCAGCAGTCGGGCGCCGTGACGGAGCCCACCGCGGCCGCTCACCTCTGCCGGCGCCTCGCGAGCGGCCTGCAGCAGAGCCTGGCCGAGGGGTCGCCCGCCGCGTTCGAGGCCGCGCTGATCGACCTGCTCCAGCGGCTCGAGGCGGAGGCAGACCGGCCTCATCGCTGGCAGCCTGCGCTCTCGCGCCTGCGCCAGGCTGTGCCTCGCCTGCTGGGAAGGGCGGCGCCCGCGGCCTCGGCCGCCGCCGCCGAGGAGCTGCTGCACTTCGCGCGGCTGACCCTCAGCGAGAGCACCGAGCGGCAGGGGGCACGGCAGAAGCTGGAGGACGCCGAGCTCGCCGACAAGGTCAGCGCGCTGGCCGTGCCCCTGCAGTCCGCCCAGGACGAGGGCCAGGTCCTCGACCTGCTCAGCCTGCACGCGCCGGCGCTGGGGCTGCGCCCCGTGTGCCTTGCGCTCTACGAGCCCGCCTCGCACGACCCGGTGGCGTGGTCTCGCGTGCTGCTGCTCGACGGCGAGCGGCCGGCGCCGGGCAGCGAGGCCGCGCGTCTTCCCACGCGCGGGATCCTGCCGGCCCGCCTGCGGGAGGCGCCCGGCGCGCGCTGCCTGGCGGTGCTGCCGCTCGTGCACCAGCAGCGCGCCCGCGGCTTCGTCGCGCTCGACGTCGACAGCCTCGAGCCCTGTGCCGCGATCGTGCTGCCGCTGGCGAGCACCCTGGAGAGCGTGCGGCTGCAAGCGGCGGTGCGCGCGCTCACCTTCACGGACGAGCTCACCGGCCTGCACAACCGCCGCTTCTTCGAGCAGGAGCTGCGGCGCGAGACCGAGCGTGCGCGGCGCTTCGGGCGCCGCGTGGCCCTGGTGATGATCGACGTCGACCACTTCAAGCTCTACAACGACCGCTTCGGCCACCGCGCCGGCGACGACGCCCTGCGCGGTGTCGCGGCCTGCCTGGTGGGCGCGGCCCCGCGGCGCGTGGACGCGGTGACGCGCTACGGGGGCGAGGAGTTCGCGGTGCTGCTGGCCGAGACCGACCTGGCCGGCGCCCGCTTCGTCGCGGAGCGGGTCCGGGAGGTGGTCGCGGAGAGCCGCGAGTTCCTGAGCCCGCTGACCGTCAGCGTCGGGGTGGCCGCGCTGGAGGGGGAGGCCGCCGACCCGGAGGAGCTCGTGCTGCAGGCGGACGAGGCCCTCTACCGTGCGAAGCGAGAGGGCCGCAACCGAGTCTGGGTCGCGGACTGAGGCGGACGCCCGGCTGCCGCCCCCCGGCCCGCTCCTCGGATATGCTCAGCAGGTCGCCGCTGCCCGCCCGCGAGGAGGACGCCCGTGATCCCTGACCTGAAGCAGTCCGAAGTCTGGTTCGTGACCGGCAGCCAGCACCTGTACGGCCCCGAGACGCTCGCCCAGGTGGCCGAGAACTCGCGCAAGATCGCCGGGGCGCTCGACGGCTCCCCCCGCATCCCGTGCCGCGTCGTGTTCAAGCCGGTCGTCAAGACGCCGGACGAGATCCACGCCCTGCTGAGCGAGGCGAACGGCGCGCGGGACTGCGTCGGGCTCGTGCTGTGGATGCACACGTTCTCGCCCGCCAAGATGTGGATCGGCGGCCTGATGGCGCTGCAGAAGCCCTACCTGCACCTGCACACGCAGTTCAACCGGGACCTGCCCTGGGACTCGATCGACATGGACTTCATGAACCTGAACCAGGCCGCCCACGGCGACCGCGAGTTCGGCTTCATCTGCACGCGGCTGCGCCAGAACCGCAAGGTCGTGGTTGGCCACTGGCAGGACGAAGAGGTCCACGACCGGGTCGCTGCCTGGATGCGGGCGGCCTGCGGCTGGGCGGAGACGCGCAGGCTCAAGGTGGCGCGCTTCGGCGACAACATGCGCGAGGTCGCGGTCACCGAGGGCGACAAGGTCGCGGCGCAGCGCCAGCTCGGCTACTCGGTGAACGGCTACGGCGTCGGCGACCTGGTCGCGTTCGTCAACGAGGTGTCCGAGGCCGAGATCCGCGTCCTGCTCGGGCAGTACCGCGCGGCGTACGAGATCAGGGCGAGCGACGCGCAGCAGGCCAACCTGCGCGAGCAGGCGCGCGTCGAGGCGGGCCTGCGGGCCTTCCTGCGCGAAGGCGGCTTCCACGCATTCACGACCACGTTCGAGGACCTGCACGGGCTCGGCCAGCTGCCGGGGCTCGCGGTGCAGCGCCTGATGGCGGAGGGCTACGGCTTCGGCGCCGAGGGCGACTGGAAGACCGCGGCGCTCGTGCGCGCCGTGAAGGTGATGGCGAGCGGGCTGCCGGGCGGGACCTCCTTCATGGAGGACTACACCTACCACCTCGACCCGCGCGGGCCGAAGGTGCTCGGCGCGCACATGCTCGAGGTCTGCCCCTCGATCGCGGCCGGCCGGCCCGCGCTCGAGGTGCACCCGCTCGGGATCGGCGGCAAGGCCGACCCGGCACGGCTCGTGTTCAACGTGCCGGCCGGCCCCGCGCTCAATGCCTCGCTCGTGGACCTGGGCAACCGCTTCCGGCTGATCGTCAACGCGGTCGAGGTCGTGGAGCCCGACGCGGGGCTGCCGATGCTGCCGACCGCGCGCGCGGTCTGGGTCCCGCGGCCCAGCCTGAAGGTCGCCGCCGCGGCCTGGATCCACGCCGGCGGCGCGCACCACACCGCCTTCACCCAGGCGCTCGGCCTCGAGCAGCTCGAGGACTACGCGGAGATGGCGGGCATCGAGTTCGTGCCGATCGACGAGGACACCACGGTGCGCCGGCTGAAGCAGGAGCTGCGCTGGAACGAGGCGTACTACCTGACCACGAAGGGCCTCTGAGCGCGCCGATGGCGATCCGCGTCTTCGTCACCGGGGGCACGTTCGACAAGACGTACGACGAGATCTCGGGGCGGCTCAGCTTCGCCGACACGCACGTCCACGAGATGCTGCAGCTCGGCCGCTGCCGGCTGGAGCTCGCCGTGCGCACGCTGATGATGGTCGACAGCCTCGACATGAAGGACGCGGACCGCAGCCTGATCCTGGAGAACTGCCGCTCCGCGGAGGAGCCGCAGGTCGTGATCACGCACGGCACGGACACGATGGCCGAGACCGCGCGCGTGCTGGGCGAGGCGGGCCTGGCCAAGACGATCGTGCTGACGGGCGCGATGGTGCCGTACGCGTTCGGCAGCTCGGACGGCCTGTTCAACCTGGGCAGCGCCCTGTCCTTCGTGCAGGCGCTGCCGCACGGCGTCTACCTCGCGATGAACGGCCGCAGCTTCGCCTGGGACGACGTGGTCAAGAACCGCCGGCTGGGGGTCTTCGAGACCAGGAGCTGAGGCGGCCGCGGCGTGCGCGAGCGTCCCGGCCGGCCGCTCAGGCCTTGCCCATCGCGATCGGCTGCGGCTCGACGTGCCAGATGTCGCGGCAGTACTCGCGGATCGAGCGATCGGACGAGAAGCGGCCCATGCGCGCGACGTTCAGGATCGACATGCGCGTCCAGCGCTCGGGGTCGCGCCAGGCGCGGCCGACCTCGTCCTGGGCAGTCGACGTAGGCGCGGAAGTCGGCGAGCAGCAGGTACGGGTCGTGATCCAGCAGCGAGTCGACGAGCGGCCGGAACAGCTCGCGCGTCGCCGCGCGAGAGAAGCCCGTGCGCGATCGCGGTCGATCGCCGCGCGCAGCTCCGCGTCCGCCTCGTAGAGCTCGCGCGGCCGGTAGCCCGGCGCGCCTGCACGCGTGCGACCTCGTCGACCGTCAGGCCGAACAGGAAGAAGTTCTCGGCGCCCACGTCCTCGCGGATCTCGACGTTGGCGCCGTCGAGCGTGCCGATCGTGAGCGCGCCGTTCATGCGCGAACTTCATGTTGCCGGTGCCCGAGGCCTCCTTGCCGGCGGTCGAGATCTGCTCGGACAGGTCGGCGGCCGGGAAGATGCGCTGGCCGTGCTTGACGTTGTAGTCGGGGAGGAACACGACGCGCAGCCGTCCGGCGACCGCGCGGGTCGTCGTTCACGACCTCGGCGACCGAGTGGATCAGCTTGATGATCGAGCTTCGCCATCACGTAGCCGGGCGCGGCCTTGCCGCCGAACACGACCGTGCGCGGCGGCGCGTCGCGCCCGGGGTCGCGGCGCAGCCGCTCGTAGCAGCGTCGACGACGTGCAGCACGTTGAGGTGCTGGCGCTTGTACTCGTGGATGCGCTTGACCTGCACGTCGAACAGCGAGTCGCGGGTCGACCGCGACGCCCGTCGCGCTGCTGGATCTCGGCGGCCAGCGCGTCCTTGTTGGCGCGCTTGACGCGCGCGCCACTCCTCGCGGAAGCCCGCGTCCTCCGCCAGCGGCTCGAGCGCGGCGCAGCTGCGTCGAGGTCGCGCATCCAGCCGTCGCCGATCGGCGCCGCGTGATGAGCGCTGGTCAGGCCGGGGTTGATCAGCGCGAGGAAGCGCCGCGGCGTCACGCCGTTGGTCACGTTGGTGAACTTCTCCGGCCACAGCTCGTTGAAGTCGCGCAGCACGTCGTGCCTTGCAGCAGCTCGGTGTGCAGCGCCGCCACGCCGTTGATCGCGTGGCTGCCGACGCAGGCCAGGTGCGCCATGCGCACGGAGCGGGTCGCCGGCCTCGTCGATCAGCGACAGCCGCCGCACGCGCGCCTCGTCGCCGGGGAAGCGCAGCGCGGACCTCGTCGAGGAAGCGGCGGTTGATCTCGTAGATGATCTCGAGATGGCGCGGCAGCAGCGCTGCCGAACAGCGGCAGCGGCCACTTCTCGAGCGCCTCGGGCAGCAGCGTGTGGTTGGTGTAGGCGAAGTCTGCGGCGGGTGATCTCCCAGGCCGCGCTCCCAGTCCAGGCCGTGCTCGTCGACCAGCAGCCGCATCAGCTCGGCCACCGCGAGCGCCGGGTGCGTGTCGTTGAGCTGGACGGCGTACTTGTCGTGGAAGCCGTCGAGGTCGTGCGCCGCTCTGCAGGTGGATGCGGATCATGTCCTGCAGCGAGCAGGAGACGAAGAAGTACTGCTGCTCGAGCCGCAGCTGCTTGCCCGCGAGCGCGGCGTCGTTCGGGTAGAGCACCTTGGTGATGTTCTCGGAGACGACCTTCTCCTCGACCGCGCCGTAGTAGTCGCCCGCGTTGAAGGCCTCGAAGTCGAACGACTCGGCCGCCTCGCGCGCTCCACAGGCGCAGCATGTTGGCGGTGTTGACGCGGTAGCCGAGGATCGGCGTGTCGTAGGCGATGCCCTTGACGACGCGGCCGGGGATCCAGCGCACGCGATAGCGGCCGTGGGCGTCGGTCGCCGTGCTCGGTGTGGCCGCCCAGAACACCGTGGAACGCGATCTCGGGACGCGGGATCTCCCAGGGGTTGCCGAGGCGCAGCCACTTGTCGGTCGATCTCGACCTGCCAGCCGTCGCGGATCTCCTGGTCGAAGATGCCGAACTCGTAGCGGATGCCGTAGCCGATCGCCGGGATCTGCGAGCGTCGCCAGCGAGTCCAGGTAGCAGGCGGCGAGCCGGCCGAGGCCGCCGTTGCCGAGGCCGGGCTCCTCCTCCTGCGTCGAGCGATCGCGTCGAGGTCGAGCCCGAGCTCCGCGACGGCCTGCCGCGCCTCCTTCTCGACGCCCAGGTTGAGCAGGTTGTTGCCGAGATGCGGGCCGAGCAGGAACTCGGCCGAGAGGTAGCAGACCGTGCGGCTGGCCTTGCGCGCGTAAGTCGAGGCGGTGGCCAGCCAGCGCTCCAGCAGGCGGTCGCGCACGGCCAGCGCGACGGCGAGGTAGTAGTCGTTCGGCGTCGCCACGGCGGGGAAGCGGGCGAGCGTGTAGTAGAGCCGGTCCGAGATCGAGCGCTTCCAGTCCTCGACACCCAGGCCGACGGGTGTCAGGCCGGGCAGGCCGGCGTCGTTCATGTGCGGGACCTCCGGGTCGAGATTACAGGCCCCGCGAGCGGGCCACAATCCGTGGCGTCATTGCCCCGTGGCGGGGAACCGGGCACAGGCATGCGGATCTCGCATGCCGCACGACGTGTTTCCCCGACACGCCGGCCTCGAGACGTGCCTAGAATGGGCCGAAGAACCGGCCAGGAGGACCACCATGAGCACGAGCGTCATGGACCAGGTCGGACGCTGGCTGCTCGTCCGGAGGCTGGGCGGGCTGCTCTCGGGCAGCTACGACGACCTGCAGCGGCTCGTCGAGAAGATGCACGAGGGTCCCCCGATCGGTAGCATGGGCCTGGAGAGCCTGCTGCGAGCCATGCGGCGGGACATCGCCAGCCGCAGCGGCCTCGCCGCGCTGTTCGTGCGGCTCGGGCGCCAGCTGAGTCCGCGCGCGAAGCGCCGGCTGCTCGGCAACCTGATCTACAACTGGGCCGTCGTCGGCGCGCGGCGGCGTGTCGCGCTGCAGCAGGGCGGGCTGTGGGTGCCGAGCTTCATCGTGATCAGCCCCACCATGCGCTGCAACCTCAGCTGCACGGGCTGCTACGCCGGGCTCTACCAGCGGCAGGGCGAGCTGTCCGAGGCCGAGATCAGCCGGCTGCTCGACGAGTGCCGCTCGATCGGCGCCAACTTCGTGGTCGTCTCGGGGGGCGAGCCGTACCTGTTGAAGGACATGTGGCTGCGCCTGTTCCGCCGCTACGACGACATGTTCTTCATGACCTACACGAACGGCACGCTGCTGGACGAGCGCACGGTCCAAGCGCTGGCGCGCCTCGGCAACGTGGCCCCGGCGCTGAGCGTCGAGGGCTACCGGGAGCCGACCGACCGCCGCCGCGGCCAGGGCGTCTACGACAAGGTCGAGGCGGCCACGAGGCGGCTGCGCGACCACGGCGTGCTGTTCGGCGTCAGCATCACGTACACGAGCGAGAACGTGGTGGAGGTCACGCGCGACGAGTTCGTCCAGCACTGGCTCGAGCGTGGGGCGATCTTCGCCTGGTACTTCATGTTCATGCCGGTCGGCAAGGACCCCGTGCTCGAGCTGGTGCCGACGCCCCAGCAGCGGCTCGAGTGCGGCCGCAGGGTCGAGGACATGCGGCGCCGCCTGCCCATTTTCCTGGCCGACTTCTGGAACGACGGCCCGGCCTCAGCGGGCTGCCTCGCGGGCGGCCGCCTGTACCTGCACGTCGTGAACTCGGGCCGCGTCGAGCCGTGCGTGTTCGCCCACTTCGGGGTCGACAACATCCGCGACAAGACGCTGGTGGAAGCGGCCAACTCGCCGTTCTTCCAGGCGCTGCGCCGGGAGTTCCCCTACAACGAGAACGCCAACCTGCGGCGGCCGTGCATGATCGTCGACAACCCGCACGTGCTGCGCAAGGTGGTCGCAGAGCACATGGTTCCGGCGGGCCACCAGCACTCGGAGGACGTCGTCCGTGATCCCGCCGTCGTGGCCTGGGTCGACCGCTACGCACGAAGCTTCCAGGAGCTCACGGACCCGATCTGGGAGGCGCAGATCAGGGACCCGACGGACCGCTGGCACAGGGAAGGGACGGAGTACAAGAACCTCTTCCGCTTCAGGCCCCGCCGTGACGAAGCCGCCGCCGCCAAGGGCGCGGCCGCGGCCAAGGCGACGGCCGACGCGCGGGCGGCGGCGGACGAGAAACTGCCGGTGGCGTAAATGAGCCGGCGCGTCGTGCCGAGGGGCGTGAGCGCCTGGGCGGGGACCTCGCTGCTGATCGCGGCGGCCTCCGCCAGCGGCCAAACCTCGCCCGTGGCGGAGAGGGCGGTGCCCGTCGCGGCGGCGGGGGACGCAGCACCCACCACGCTCGCCATGGTCGCTCCGCTGCCGGTCATCCGCGAGGCCCGCTACCGGATGTCGGCCGCGGTACGCCCGCTGCTGATCTTCTGGATCCACGCCGGCGACGTCGGCGGCGCGCGGATCCTGTGGCGCGCCGACGCGGCCGGTCGGCGCGGCTTCGAGCTGCTGATCGGCTCCGACCCGCTGCGGGCGCCGCGCCGGATCAACCGCTGGGGCTTCGAGCGCGAGCAGGAGGACGAGCACGGGGCCACGCTGTTCGGCGTGATGCGCAAGACCGACGAGGAGTCGCTGGACGAGGCCCGCAGCGAGCTGCGGCGGGAAGGACGCGCCGGCTTTCCCTTCAAGGCGATCCGCTCGCGAGTCGAGAACGGGCAGGTGCGCAGCGAGAACACCCTGTGGCGGGCACCCCGCGACTACGCCTACCGCGACATCGGCGAGCTGCTCGCGCTCGTCGCCACCCCGCCGCAGTCGCCCCCGCGCGTGCGCGAGGCGAGGCTTCCCGCCGGCACTCGGCCGGGCCTCCTGTTCGCGCTCTCCGAGCTCGTGGACGCTGCGATCGCGGCCGCGCTCGCGCCGGGGACCCCGCGCCAGCTGCCGACCGGCGCCACGCGGACGTTCACCTTCAACGCCTCGCTCTACGACCTGACGCTGCGTTCCGCCAGCTGGCTGGACTCGGCCAGCTTCGGCGGCCGCCGCTACGAGCGGCTGCTGCGCCTCGGCTTCCAGCACCTCAACCGCGAGAAGGGCTCCCGCGAGCGCTTCGTCCTCGTGTGCGCCACGGAGGGCCCGCTGGCAGGCGTGCCCGTGTACGTGGAGTACCAGCCGAAGTGGTGGTTCAAGGCCGAGGGCGTGCTCGACGACTCGGAGGTGTTCCCCTCGGTCCCCTGATCAGGCCTGCGCGTCGAGGCGCCGCCGAGGCCGGTCGTGTCCGGCTGAAGGGGGCGAACCCGCACGCTGCCGCACGAGGGACACCGCGATCGAGCCTCCGATCAGGGCCGCCACCACGCCGAGCGAAGTGCCGACCGGGATCTCGTACACGTCGAGCAGCAGCATCTTCGCGCCCACGAACGTCAGGATCAGCGCCAGCCCGACCTTCAGCTCGCGGAAGCGGGTCACGACGTCGGCCAGCATGAAGTACATCGCCCGCAGGCCCAGGATCGCGAAGATGTTCGAGGTGAAGACGATGAACGGGTCCCGGGTGACCGCGAAGATCGCCGGAATCGAATCCACGGCGAACACCAGGTCGCTGGCCTCGATCGCCCCGAGCACCAGGAGCAGGGGCGTCGCGTAGCGCCGTCCGCCCTTGACGATCGTGAAACGCTCGCCCTGGTACTCGGACGTGGAGGGCACGAGACGCTCGAACAGGCGGAAGATCGGATTCGTCCGTGGCTCCGTCCCCGCGTTGCGGAAGAGAAGCAGCTTGACTCCGGTGAGCACGAGGATCGCGCCGAAGACGTACATCACCCAGTGGAAGCGCTGCAGCAGCGCCGCCCCCGCCAGGATGAAGGCGGCGCGCATGACGAGCGCTCCCAGGATGCCCCAGAACAGCACCCGGTGCTGGTAGGCCGCTGGCACCGCGAAGGCCGAAAAGATCACGACGAAGACGAAGACGTTGTCGACCGCCAGGGCCTTCTCGATCAGGTAGCCGGTCAGGAACTCCATGCCCCGCTGCGGTCCGAAGGCGCTCCACAGCCAGGCGTCGAAGGCCAGCGCCAGCGCCACCCAGACGACGCTCCAGCCGAGCGCCTCCTTGAAGCCCACCACGTGGGCCTTCCGGTGGAAGACGCCGAGATCGAGGGCGAGCATCCCCAGCACGAACAGAATGAATCCTCCCCACAGCAGCGGCGTGCCAACGGTTTCCATCGCCCTTCCCTTCTCCCTCTCTCCTGGCGTCGCCCGGGTGGACCCCGCGACCGCACACGAATACGTTGGTGTCTTGCTTAGGATTCATAGATACTTTGGAGCATTAGCATAATAATCCCCTATGCAGAGAGAGGCTGAGGCGTCCGCTGCGCCCTTGGAGTGGCTCAACTACCACCACCTGAGGTACTTCTGGGCCGCGGCCCGCGAGGGCGGCGTGACGCTCGCGAGCCGCAGGCTCCACGTCTCGCAACCCACGATCTCGGCCCAGATCAAGGAGCTGGAAGGGGCGCTCGGCGAGAGGCTGTTCGACCGCGAAGGACGCTCACTGGTGCTCACCGACGTGGGGCGCGCGGTCTTCCGCTACGCCGACGAGATCTTCGGGCTCGGCCGGGAGCTGCTCGATACGGTCAAAGGCCGGCCCAGCGGTCGGCCTGCGCGGCTCACGGTGGGGGTCGCGAACGTGGTGCCCAAGCTGATCGCCTACCGGCTGCTGGAGCCCGCGCTCCGCCTGCCCGAGCCGGTGGTCGTCGCGTGCGTCGAGGACAGGCCCGAGCGCCTGCTCGCGGAGCTCGCGGTGCACGCCCTCGACCTCGTGATCACGGACGCCCCGGTGGGCCCGGCCGCGAACGTGCGTGCGTACAGCCACGCGCTCGGCGAGTGCGGTGTCGCGATCTTCGGCCGCCGGAGCCTGGCGTCCGAGCACCGCCGGGGCTTCCCCGGCTCGCTCGACGGCGCCCCGTTCCTGCTGCCCGTGCAGGGCACCTCGCTCCGGCGCGCCCTCGACCAGTGGTTCGCGACAGCCGGGATCCGGCCCCGGCTGGTCGGGGAGTTCGAGGACAGCGCCCTGCTCGAGGTCTTCGGCCAGGCAGGGCGCGGGATGTTCGCGGCCCCGCTCGCGATCGCGAAGGACGTCGAGCGGCAGCACGGCGTCCGGCGCGTCGGCGAGGTCCCCGGTCTGCGCGAGCGCTTCTACGCGATCTCGGTGGAGCGCAGGCTGAAGCACCCGGCGGTCGTCGCCATCTCCGACGCCGCGCGCGGGAAGCTCTTCGCGGGCGCTGAGCCGCTCAGGCCACCGACGCCGCGAAGCGCTCGATGAGCGGCCAGGAGAGCGGCGCGTCCTCCTCGTGCTTGAAGAACACGAACGCCCGCTGCCAGGGCTGGGCGCGGATGCGCGCGGCCCAGCCGGCGAGCGCGGCCTCGTCGTAGTCGCAGCGGCGCAGGCGCAGGTAGCCCCAGTCGGCCGTGGGCACGATCGGCGCGCCCTCCGCGCCCGACTCGTCCTTGTCGGCGGAGACGAGGGCGGCGTTGCGTGCGCGCAGCGCCTCGTAGACCTCGTCGTCGAACCAGGTCTCGTGGCGGAACTCGAAGGCGACCGGGTGCGCGGGCGGCAGCGCCGCCAGGAAGCCGCGCAGTCGGGCGGCGTCCTTCTTCAGCAGCGGCGGGGTCTGGAAGAAGACGGGGCCGAGCCGCTCGCCGAGCGCGCGGGCCGTCTCGAACAGGTAGGCGACGGTCTCTGCCGACTCGGGCTTCAGGCGCTGGCGGTGGGTGATGCGCTGCGACGCCTTCAGGACGAAGGTGAAGCCCTCGGGCACCTGCTCGGCCCAGCGCAGCAGGGTTTCCTTCGAGGGCAGGCGGTAGAAGGTGTTGTTGATCTCGACGGTGTGCAGCCGCTCCGCGTAGTAGCGGAGCATGTCCTTCTCCTTCATCTTCTCGGGGTAGAAGGAGCCCCGCCATTCCTTGTAGGCGAACCCGCTCGTCCCGACGTGGACCCGCATCAGCTCACCCCCGCCGCCAAGGATAACCGCACGACACCGTATCCGCGCGCCTCTGTGGGGGAATACGCGGAGGGGGCGGACGCCGAATCGGATGCACGCCGGGCCGACACCCGACGGCTCGGCGCTCGCCCCTCTGCTGCACCGCGTCGCCGTGTGGTACAAGCGCGGCATGGGCACGCCGCAGGCGAAGGGCTTCAGCCTCTGGCTGATGCCGGAGGGTGCGCCGCGTGAGCGGCTCGCGGGCT
This sequence comes from uncultured Acidobacteriota bacterium, assembly GCA_963831755.1. Classification (GTDB taxonomy): domain Bacteria; phylum Acidobacteriota; class Vicinamibacteria; order Fen-336; family Fen-336; genus DATBSL01. Next base: position 310,181 of record CAWHRC010000009.1, on the reverse strand, counting down.
GGATCGACCGCCTGGCCGACCGCTACGGCAGCGAGCGCTTCCCGCCGCACGTCACGCTGCTGGCCGGTGCCGCCGGCGCCCGGCGCGACGTGCTGGCGCGGGCCGCCGCCGTGGCCGCCCGGCTCGCGGCGCTCGACGTCCGGCTCGGCGGCGTGGACGGCCGGGACGAGCACTTCCGTTGTGTCTTCGCGCATGTCACTCCGTCAGGCCGGCTGATCGCGGCGCACGAGGCCGCGGCACGCGCGTTCGAGCGTGAGCCGGAGCCCGAGTACCTCCCCCACCTCAGCCTCCTGTACGGCTCGCTGCCAGCGGAGCAGAAGCAGGTCCTCGCCCGCGAGATCGGCGGCGACGTCGACGCCCGGTTCGAGGCGCGCCGCCTGCACGTCTGGAGCACCGAGGGGCCGGTCGTCGAGTGGCGCGAGGTCGGCGCGCTCGACCTCGGGCCGCACTGAAGTCGTTCCGGCGGGGAAGGCTGTCGCGGCCACGCTCGAAGGACTACACTCGCGTTGCGGCCCCGCGGCGGCGGTCCCGCGCGCGCCCGTCACGGCCGCACGGCGGGGGAATCCGTGAGGGCGAGTGACGGCGGCGTCGTCGGGAGCGCGGTGACCGGCAGGCTCATTCCGGACGACCTGGCCATCGACCTGCGCCAGCTGGTCATGACCATCGCCCATGCGGTGGACCTCGTCGGCGTCGACGACGTCCTGCACGGCCGGCGCGTCGGCATGCTCAGCCGCGAGCTCGCAGTCTGCCTCGGCTGGGACGAGGCGAGCCAGCTGCTGCTCTACGATGCCGGCCTGCTGCACGACTGCGGCGTGTCGTCGACCCGGGTGCACCGGCGCCTGACGGCCAGCCTGGAGTGGGAGGGCGCCGAAGAGCACTGCATCAGGGGCCAGGAGCTGCTCGCCGGCTTCGCGCCGCTGGCGCACCTGGCGCCCGTCGTCCGCCATCACCACAGCCGCTGGGAGTGCCTGGTCCGGCGGGGTGTGCCCCTGGAGACGGCGCGCCTGGCCAACGTCGTCTTCCTGGCCGATCGGGCCGACGTGCTCGCCGGGCGCTGGCGCGCAGACGAGGACGTCCCGGCTCGTCGCGCCGGAATCCGCGCGCGCCTCGTGGCGGAGCGAGGTCGGCTCTTCTCCCGGGAGCTGGTGGAGGCCTTCACGGGCCTCTCGGAGGGCGACGCCTTCTGGCTGGGCCTGCAGCCCGACCGGGTCCGGCGGTACCACCTCGCCATGGAAGCGCACGGCGAGCTGCGATGGATCGGCTGGCACGACTTCAAGCGCTGCGCCGAGATCTTCGCCGCCATCATCGACGCCAAGTCGCCCTACACGGAGCAGCACTCTCGCGGCGTCGCCCGGCTCTCCCGACACCTCGCCGGCCGCCTCGGCCTCGATGCGGCCACCTGCGAGAAGCTCGAGGTGGCCGGCATGCTCCACGACATCGGCAAGCTGCAGGTCCCGGACGAGATCATCGAGAGCCACGGAGCGCTGAGCGTCCGGGAGCGCGACGTCATGAGGAGGCACAGCCACGGCACGCTGGAGGTGCTGGGCCGCCTTCCGGCGATCGACGAGATCGCCCGCTGGGCGGCCTACCATCACGAGACCCCGGACGGCCAGGGCTATCCCTTTCGGCTGCGAGGCGCCGAGCTGCCCCTGGAGGCCCGCATCGTCAACGTGGCCGACATCTTCCAGGCGCTCGCCCAGGAGCGGCCCTACAGGCGGCCGATGGCGCCGGCGCAGATCCTCGCCCTGCTCGAAGAGCGTGCCGCGAACGGTCGCGCCGACGCCGCCGTGGTAGCCGCGGTGGCGGCGGACCTGCAGAGCTGCCATGGGGTCGCCGTCTCCTCGGCACCCGCGCGGCGCTGAGCCGCCGGCGCTACGGCTGGCCGACCCGCACCAACGCCGCGTCGAGCGACGCGCGCACTGCCTCGGGGGCCGTGCCGCCCGGCAGCGATTTCGTCTTCACCGCCTCGAGCGGGTCGAAGATCGCGTCGAGCCGCGAGGCGACGGCCGGCGAGAGGGCACCCAGCCGCTCGGCTGCGGCTTGCTTGAGAGTCCGTCCGCTCTTCTGGGACTCGGCCACCAGCGAGCCCACGACGTGGTGCGCCTTGCGGAACGGCATCCCCTCCCGCGCGAGCGCCACGGCGAGGTTCGCGGCGATCATCTCCTGCGCGCCAGCCGCGGCGCGCATGGCGTCGCGCTCCGGCGCGAGCCCGGCGACGACGCCCGTCATCACCGCCACGGAGCCGAGGGCCGTGTCGGCCGCGTCGAAGACGGCCTCCTTGTCCTCCTGCAGGTCCTTCTGGTAGCCGGCCGGCAGGCCCTTGAGCAGCACCAGCAGCCGCAGCAGGTCGCCGTCGACGCGCGCCGCCTTGCCGCGGACGAGCTCGAGCGCGTCGGGGTTCTTCTTCTGCGGCATGAGGCTCGAGCCGGTGGTGAACGCCTCCGGCAGCTTCACGAAGCCGTACTCCGGGCCCGCGAAGTGGATCAGGTCCTCGGCGAGGCGGGCGAGGTGCGACTGGAGCTGCGCGCAGCAGGAGACGAACTCCACGGCGAAGTCGCGGTCCATCACCGCGTCGAGCGCCGCCGGCGACACGGCCGCGAAGCCCAGGTCGCGCGCCATGGCCTCCCGGTCGAGCGGCAGCGCCGCGCCGGCGAGCGCACCGGAGCCGAGGGGCAGCACGTCGACCCGCCCGCGCGCGTCGCGCAGCCGCTCGTGGTCCCGCACGAGGCCCCAGGCGTGGGCGGCGGCCCAGTGGCCGAACGTGATCGGCTCCGCCGCCCGGGTGTGGGTGTAGCCGGGCATCACGGCCTCGGCGCCGTCACGGCCCTGCGCGGCCAGCGCGCGCACCAGGCCGGCGACGCCCTCGCGCAGCCGGTCGATCGTCCCGCGCACGAACAGGCGCAGCGCCGTCACCGTCTGCTCGTTGCGGCTGCGGCCGAGGTGGGCCTGGCCAGCCAGCTCGCCCACGATCTCCCCCAGCCGCTGCTCGACGAAGCTGTGCACGTCCTCCACGTCGAGCTCGAGGTACTGCGGGTCGGCGCGGGCCTTCTCGAGCAGCGCCTCGAGGCCGCGCTCGAGCGTCTCGGCCTCCTGCGAAAGGATCGCGCCGCAGCGGCCGAGCGCGCGGACCCAGGCGCGCGAGGCGGCCACCTCCTCGACGAGCAGGCGGCGGTCGAACGGGAACGAGCGGTTGAACTCCCAGAACGCCGCGTCGGGGCTGGTCTCGTAGTTGCCGCCCCACAGCTTCATGGGCTCTTCCTGCACGGCCTCAGCTCCGGTAGTGCGCGTTGATGTCCACGTAGCCGCTCGTGAGGTCGGAGGTCCACATCCAGCCGGACGCGTCTCCCTCGCCGAGGCGGACGCGCAGGCGGACCGGGTCTCGCTGCATCGCCGCCGCGGCGGCCTTCTCCTCGTACCCGACGGCTGCGCCGTGCTCGGCGACGTGCACGTCGCCGATCCAGATCGCGACCCGGTCGACGTCGAGCGCCACGCCGGAGCGGCCGAGCGCGGCCAGCACGCGGCCCCAGTTGGGGTCGCCGCCGTGCAGCGCCGTCTTGACGAGCGGCGACTCGGCGATCGTGCGCGCGACGCGGTCGGCGTCCTGCGGCGTGCGGGCGCCCTCGACCTCGACGCGGGCGACCTTCGTCACGCCCTCGCCGTCGCGCACCAGCATCTCCGCCAGCCGTCCGGCGGCCTCGGTCAGCGCCGCCTGGAACGCCCGGTAGGCCGCGCTGTCACGATCGACGGGAGGCGCGCCGGACGCCCCGCTGGCGAGCAGGACCGCGCAGTCGTTGGTCGAGGTGTCGCCGTCGACGGTGATCCGGTTGAGGCTCTCGCCCACGGCGTGTCGCAGCGCGCGCTGCAGCAGCCCCGGGGCGAGCGCGGCGTCGGTCGTGAAGAAGGCGAGCATGGTGGCCAGGTTGGGCGCGATCATGCCGGCGCCCTTGGCCATCCCGCCGACGACGCAGGCTCGTTCGCCGTTGCGGAACTCGACCGCCACCTCCTTCGGCTTCGTGTCGGTGGTCAGGATCGCGCAGGCCGCCTCCGCTCCGCCGTCGCGAGACAGGCGGCCCGCGGCCAGGGCGATGCCCGCGCGCAGCTTCTCCATCGGCAGCCGCACGCCGATCACGCCCGTCGAGGCGACCACCACCTCGCGGGCGGCGCAGCCGACGTGGCGGGCCACGAGCTCGGCCGTCTCGCGCGCGTCGGCGAGGCCGGCCTCACCGGTGGCGGCGTTGGCGCAGCCGGCGTTGATCGCGATCGCGCGGGCCCGGCCCCCGGCGAGGTGCTCCCGGGAGACGACGACCGGCGCTGCCTTCGCCAGGTTGGCCGTGAACAAACCGGCCGCGCCGCAGCTGGCGTCCGCGACGACCAGCGCCAGGTCCGGGCGGTCGGCCTTGATGCCGGCGGCGACGGCCGCCGCGCGGAAGCCGAGGGGCGCGGTGATCCCGGTCGTCATCGGCTACTTCTTCGGACCGGGGTGCGGGATCGGCTGCGTGACCTCGACCGCCTTCACGTCCACCGTCACCCTGTCGCGCGTCAGCGCGCGCACGCGCTCGGGCAGGCCGAACAGGCGGATGAAGCCCGCCGCGTCCTTGTGGTCGTAGGCCATGCCCTGTCCGAACGTGGCGAGGTCCTGACGGTAGAGGCTGCGCGGCGAGCGCCGGCCGACGGCCTCGGCCGAGCCCTTGTAGAGGCGCAGCCGCACCTCGCCGGTCACCTCCTTCTCGGTCTCGTCGACGAAGGCCGCCAGCGCCTCGCGCAGGGTCGAGAACCACAGGCCGTCGTAGACGAGCTGCGCGTAGCGCACCGAGACCGACTGCTTGTAGTGCAGCGTGTCCCGGTCGAGCACCAGCCGCTCGAGCTCGCGGTGGGCGATGTGGAGCACGGTGCCTGCGGGCGTCTCGTAGACGCCGCGCGACTTGATCCCGACCAGGCGATTCTCGACGAGGTCCAGGCGGCCCACGCCGTGGGCGCCGGCCACGCGGTTCAGCGTCTCGACCATCTCGACCGGGCCGAGCGGCTTGCCGTCGAGCGAGACCGGCACGCCCTCCTGGAACGAGAGCGTGATGAAGGAGGGCTCGGCGGGAGCGTCGAGCGGGTCGACCGTGAGCTTGAACATGCCCTTCTGGGGCGCGTCCCACACGTCCTCGAGGTTCCCGCCCTCGTGGGACAGGTGCCACAGGTTGCCGTCGCGGCTGAAGATGTCCTTGCGTGTCTGCTCGACGGGCACGCCGTGCTTCGCCGCGTAGTCGAGAGCGTCCTCGCGCGAGCGGATCGTCCACTCGCGCCAGGGGGCGATCACCTTGAGGTGCGGGGCGAAGGCCCCGTAGGTCACCTCGAAGCGCACCTGGTCGTTGCCCTTGCCGGTCGCGCCGTGCGCGAGCGCGTCGGCGCCCTCGGCGAGCGCGACCTGGGCCTGGTGGTAGGCCAGCAGCGGCCGCGCGAGCGCGGTGCCGAGCAGGTAGCGGTCCTCGTACACCGCCCCGGCCGCCAGGGCCTTGTAGCAGTAGTCGCGCACGAACTCCTCGCGCAGGTCGCGCACGATGCACTTGCTGGCGCCGGTCTTGAGCGCTTTCGCTTTGACCGCTTCGTAGTCGTCGCCTTGCCCGACGTCGCCGCAGAAAGCGATCACCTCGGCCCCGCCGTAGTTCTCCTTGAGCCAGGGGATGATGATCGAGGTGTCGAGGCCGCCCGAGTAGGCCAGCACGACCTTCTGCACGCTGCCCTTCGCGTCGCTCATGCTCGCCGCTCTCCTTGCTACTCCGCGAATCCTAAACCCGGTGAACCCGTCCCGGCCTCCGGCCGAGGCCGCGCGGGGTAGCCACCTCCGCTCGCTCCCCGGCACGGGGCCGGCTCAGTCGCTCGCTCCGGTGCCCCAAGCGGCCTCACTGGCCGGCGCCGCTCGCCAGCACCTCGTCGAGCGCCGCCAGCAGCTGGCGGATCTCCCCCCGCTTGATCACCAGCGGCGGCAGCAGCCGCAGCACCTTGTCGCCCGCCTTGACCGCCAGGATGCCCTTGTCGCGCAAGCCTTTCAGCACCGGGGCGGCCTCGCCCTTCAGCTCGACGCCGACCATCAGGCCGAGCCCGCGCACCTCGGCGATCGCCTGCTCGTGCTTGCGCGCGAGCTTCTTCAGCCCCCGCTGCAGGTAGAGCCCGCGCGCCGCGACGTCGTCCACGAAGCCGGGCGCCTCGAGGTGGTCGAGCACCGCATTCGCCGCCGCCGCGCAGACCGCGTTGCCGCCGAACGTCGTGCCGTGGTCGCCGACCTTGAGGAAGCGCACGTGCTCGTCCTTCAGCAGGATCGCGCCCATCGGCAGGCCGCCGGCGAGCGGCTTGGCGAGCGTCAGGATGTCGGGCACGACGCCCGAGTGCTGGAACGCGAACATCTTCCCCGTGCGCCCGAGGCCGCACTGGATCTCGTCGAACACCAGCAGCGCGCCCTTGGCGCGGCAGATCGACTGGAGGCCGCGCAGCAGCTCCGCCGAGGCGGGGTGGATGCCGCCCTCGCCCTGCACGGGCTCGATCATCACGGCCGCGGTCTTCTCGTTCACCGCGGCCTCGACCGCGCCGAGCTCGCGCGGCACGAAGCGCACGCCCGGGACGAGCGGCTCGAAGGGCTCGCGGTACTTCGCGGTCCAGGTGGTCGAGAGCGCCCCCATCGTGCGCCCGTGGAAAGAGTGCTCGAACACGACGTAGTCGGTGCGGCCCTGCTCCTTGCCGATGCGGCGCGCGAACTTCATGGCGCCTTCCCAGGCCTCGGTGCCGGAGTTCGTGAAGAAGACCTTCGACGGGAAGGCGAGCGCGACCAGGCGCTCGGCGAGCCGGCTCGCCGGCTCGGTGTGGTAGAGGTTGCTGGCGTGGATCAGGGTCTCGGCCTGCTTCTTGATGGCCGCGACGATCTGGCGGTCGCCGTAGCCGAAGCCGTTCACCGCGATGCCGGCGGCGAAGTCCAGCCACTGGTGGCCGTCCTTGTCCCACAGCTTCGCGCCCTTGCCCTTGGTCAGGACGATCTCACGGTCGTAGATGGGAAGAAGTGCGCTCGTCATCCGCTCACCCCCGTGCCGGCCGTGCGGCCGGCGCGTCCGTTTCCGCCATTGCCGAGGCGGCCGCGACGATCCGCGTCCCCGCGAACCCGCCGAGCAGCCGCGCCTTGCCCGCGATCACCACCTCCGGGATGCCCGCCGCCGACGCGGCGAGCGCCACCTGGACCTTGAGGGCCATTCCTCCGGCGATCGTGCCGTCGTCGATCCACAGGCGCGCCTCGTCCGGCGTCAATCGCTCGGCGGCCGCTTCGCCGACGCGCACGCCGTCCACGTCCGACAGGTAGACGAGCGTCGCCGCCTGCAGGGCCCGGGCGATCCCGAGGGCCGCCTCGTCGGCGTTCACGTTCACCGGCTCGCCGAGCGGCCCGCTCGCCACCGGCGAGACGACCGGCAGCAGGCCGCCGGTCCACAGCGCGCGGATCGCGCGCGGGTCCACGCGCTCGGGCACGCCCACGCGGCCGAGGTCGGGCTCGAGCCGCGCGCGCACGAGGCCGCCGTCGCGGCCGGAGATTCCCACCGCCGGCACGCCCGCCGCGCACAGGCCCGCGGCGAGCGCCTTGTTCGCGAGGCCGGAGAGGACCATCTCCACGACCTCCATCGCCTCGGGCGAGGTCTCGCGGCGGCCCCCGACGAACCGCGACTCGATCCGGAGCGCCTTCAGCAGCCGGTCGACCGCGCGCCCACCGCCGTGCACCAGCACGACCGGTCCGCCCGCGCGCCGCACCTCGTCCGCGAGAGGGACCACGAGCCCCGGGTCCTCGAGCGCCGGGCCGCCGACCTTGTAGACGCGCACGCCTTCGCCGCGGCCGCCGGCGCCGCCGCCAGTGCAGCTCACGACGCGTCCCTCGTGCTCGCGAACGCGGACACGAGCCCGTCCGTCTCGGGCCAGCCCATCGCCAGGTTGAGGTTCTGCACCGCCTGGCCCGCCGCCCCCTTCACGAGGTTGTCGAGCGCCGAGAAGACGACCGCGCGCCCCGTGGCGGCGGCGTGCACGGAGATACGGCAGTCGTTGGTCAGGGCCACCTCCGACAGGCGTGGCGGCTTGCCCTCGACCACGTGCACGAACGCGCTGCCGTCGTAAGACCGGCGCAGGGCTTCGCGCAGCGCGTCGACGGTCCCCGTCGGCCTCACGTAGAGGGCGGTCAGGATGCCGCGCTTCACCGGCAGCAGGTGCGGACAGAAGGTCAGCTCGACACACTGGCCGGTCGTCTCGGCCAGCACCGCCTCGATCTCGCCCACGTGCCGGTGGGAGCGGCCGGGCGCATAGGCCGAGAAGTCGTCGCTCAGCTCGCAGAAGAGCAGCTCCTCGCGCAACGACCGGCCGGCGCCCGTCGCGCCGCTCTTCGCGTCCGCCACGATGTCCGCGGCGTCGACCAATCGCTCCCGCAGCAGCGGCACGAGCGGAAGCAGCACGGAGGTCGCGTAGCAGCCCGGGTTCGAGACGAGCCGCGCGCCGCGGATGCGATCGCGGTAGACCTCCGTCAAGCCGAACACCGCCCGGCCGAGCAACTGCGGGGCCGCGTGCTCCTGGCCGTACCACTGCTCGTAGGACGCGGGCGTCGGCAGCCGCAGGTCGCCCGAGAGGTCGACCACGACGGCCTCCGGCTGCGACTCGCGCAGGCGAGCCGCGTAGCGCGCCGAGACGCCGTGCGGCAGGGCAAGCAGGTAGGCGTCGGCCGCTTGCTCGAGCCCCGCCTCGTGGGCGAGGTGCGGGGCGCCGCTGCCGGTGGTGAACGCCACCCGGGCCCGCGGGTGCGCCCGCAGCAGGCGCACCGCCTCCCGCCCCGTGTAGCCTGTCGCCCCGAAGACGCCCACGCGCGCGCTCACGACGTCCCTCCACAAGAAAAAACCCGCCGGTCGTCCCGGCGGGTCTCACGAGGTCGCTTCGACTCGGCCGGCTGGCCTACGCCGAGGTCTCCTCCCGCCGGGCAGACGGGCTGCGCCTCACGCGGGCCCCCGGTCGCACGGCGGCATCCTTCGACATGACAAACTCGAATGATAGAGCCACCTGCGCGTGTGTCAAGGGCGACGCCGGTCGGAGCGGTCGGAGTGGCACGGAGTCCGCCCATGCAAGCCGCCTCCGGGTCCTGCGCTCAGGCGAACGGGTTCGTGATGCGGAGCCCCCGGAGCTCCCGGCCGGACTGCAGGTCCTCGGTGTAGAGCGTTCGCGCGCCCGACGCCGAGGCGCCGGCCACGATGAGGCTGTCGTAGAAGCGGAAACCGGACTCGGTGTGAATGGCCAGCGCGTCGCGGAGAAGCTCCTGCGAGGGGAAGACGTGGCAGAGCGGGGCCAGCACCTCGTCGAGGTACTCCGCTGCCTCGCGCGGCGTGAGGGGGCGCTCGAAGCGGTGGAGCGCGAGGTTCAGGAACTCCTGCGCCACCTGCCAGCTGATGACACCGTCCCCCGTCTCGAGCGCGTCGCGAACCAGCTCCCGCGCGCGGCTGCGCTTCGCCGGCGCCGAGGCATCGAACGTGTAGACGAAGACGTTGGTGTCCAGGAAGAACTCAGCGGGCATTCATCTCGTCCCGCGTGAAGGATCCGCCGCTGCGCGCGTGCGCCAGGCGTTTCATGAGCTGCTCGAAGCGCTCCTTGCGCGTCGTCTCCGCCGTCAGCTCGGCCAGCCAGTCGCGAAACATCTGGTTCAGCGTGGTGGCGCGCCGTCGGGCCAACTCCCGCGCACGCTCGAGGACGCGGTCCTCGGCGCTCAGAGTCACGTTTTTCACGTATCCAGTGTACACGAGATTCGTGTGCACGTGCAGCGTGAGTACATCCCCCGCAGTGGCGAGTCCGGGCTAGCATGGGGCGAGGCGAACTCAATGAGCGACAGTCAGCGCAGCCTGCCCCTGACCGACCTCTCCGAGGACGAGAAGAGCTTTCGGGAGCTGGTCCGCGATTTTGCGGAGCAGAAGATCCGGCCGTTCGTGCGGAAGATGGACGAGGAGTCGAAGATCCCCCGCGAGCTGATCGACGCCTGCTTCGAGCTGGGCGTGATGGGCGTGGAGATCCCCGAGGCGCACGGCGGCGCCGGGGCGCCGTTCTTCATGTCGATCCTCGCGGTCGAGGAGCTGGCGCGCGTCGACCCCTCGGTCGCCGTGCTGGTGGACGTGCAGAACACGCTGTGCAACAACGCGATCCTGCGCTGGGGCAGCGAGGCGCAGAAGGCCAGGTACTTCCCGCTCTTGGCCTCGAAGTGGGTGGGAGCCTACGCGCTCAGCGAGGCGGGGTCCGGCTCGGACGCCTTCGCGCTCGCCTGCCGCGCGCTGGAGTGCGGCGACCACTACGAGCTCAGCGGACGCAAGCTGTGGATCACGAACGCTGCCGAGGCCGAGCTGTTCATCGTGATGGCGAACCTCGACCCGACGAAGGGCTACAAGGGCATCACCAGCTTCCTGGTCGAGCGCACGTTCCCCGGCTTCTCGGTCGGCAAGAAGGAGGACAAGCTCGGCATCCGCGCCTCGTCCACCTGCGAGCTGATCCTCGAGCGCTGCCGTGTTCCGAAGGAGAACGTGCTCGGCGAGCCGGGCAAGGGCTACCGGATCGCGATCGAGACGCTCAACGAGGGGCGCATCGGCATCGGCGCGCAGATGGCGGGCCTCGCGCAGGGCGCCTTCGAGCAGGCGGTGAGGTACTCGCAGGAGCGGCAGCAGTTCGGCAAGCCGATCGCCGAGTTCCAGGCCGTGCAGTTCCTGCTGGCGGAGCTGGCCACCGAGATCGAGGCGGCGCGCCTGCTCACCTACAACGCCGCGCGGCTGCGCGACGTCGGCCTGCCTTTCGTGAAGGAGGCGGCGATGGCGAAGCTGTTCGCCTCCCGCGCGGCCGAGCACGTCGCCTCGAAGGTGATCGAGGTGCACGGCGGCTACGGCTTCACCCGCGAGTACCCGGTCGAGAAGTACTTTCGCGACCAGAAGGTCGGCCAGATCTACGAGGGCACGACCCACATGCAGCTGCTGGTGATCGCCAAGCAGATCTTCGGCCGCATGTAGCTCGGAGCGGAGCGGGATTGACCCCGGACTCCACGACGGTGTGGAGTCCGGGCTCTCGACCTCGCTGGCGCTCGGGCGTCACTCCCGCGTCGCGGAGGGGGGGTCTGGGGGGTGCGGCGCAGCACCGGCAGCAGGCCACGGGCTGCGAACGAAGCGGGATTCACTCCCGCGGAGTGAGCGGGGAGTCTGAGGGGGGCGGCGCAGCACCGGCAACAGGCTACAGGCTCGGAGCGGAGCGGGATTCACTCCCGCGTAGCGGAGGGGGGGTCTGGGGGGTGCGGCGCAGCACCCCCCAGAACAGAATCAGATCAGCGGCTGGTCCGCCGTGAAGCTGAACTTGAAGGTCTTCTTCCAGCCGGGCAGGACCTCGGTGTCGCGCTCGTAGTAGAGCTTGATCGTCCGGTTGTGGTCGGTGGTGGTGATGGCGAAGCTCTCCGGGCCGATCCAGGTCGTCAGCCGTCGCTGCTTGACCTCGTCCATCAGCATCTTCATGATGTCCTCGTCGCCGTTGCGCACCTTGTAGCGCGGCGTGCGGCAGATCTCGTTGACCTTGTCGACGAAGTCGTAGTGGTCGTAGTACACGGGGATGATGTTCCAGGCCGCCAGCCCCGCGGCCACCACCAGCACGAGCGCGATCAGGCTGCTCAGCCTCGAGTCACCCCTCTCGTCTCTCCGTCTCATCGCAACCTCCGGGCCGCCTGCCGCGGCCCCTTCATCGGATCACGTGGAAGAAACGCTCGCGCCGTGTCTTGAAGAGCGCGGCGAACGTGCTCTTGACCCAGTTCAGCAGGCCGGTCTCCTGGTACTCCTGGCGGTCGGCCGCGTAGGACCAGTAGACGAGCAGCGCCCGCCCCTTCACCTGGTCCTCGGGCAGGAAGCCCCAGAAGCGGCTGTCCCGGCTGTTGTCGCGGTTGTCGCCGAGCACCAGCAGCTGGCCCGCCGGCACGACCTGCGGCCCCCAGTTGTCGCGGATCGACTCGGTGCGCAGCCCGTACTCGGGGTCGTCGGGCCGCAACGGCTGCTCGATGAAGTGCGCGTACGGTTCCTTGAGCGGCCTGCCGTCGATGAAGACGGTCTTGTCGCGGATCTCGACCGTCTCGCCCGGCAGCCCGATCACGCGCTTGATGAAGTCGCGCGTCGGGTCCTCCGGGAACTTGAACACGACCACGTGGCCGCGCTCGATGGGCCGCTTGCCCATGAGCGCAGTCTCGAGCGGCCCGAGCGAGGGCGAGTAGACCAGCTTGTTCACGAGCAGGTGGTCGCCGATCAGCAGGTTCGGCTCCATCGAGCCCGTCGGGATCTTGAACGCCTGGATGGCGAAGGTGCGGATGAACAGGGCCAGGATCACCGCGACGACGATCGACTCGAGGTACTCGCGGGCGACAGACTTCTTGAAAGTGGCTGGAGCCGGCGCCGGATCGGTCATCCTGAAGATTCTATCCGAACCCGCGCGCCGGCTCCCGCCCGACGGCCGCGGTCAGGGCTTCTGCGTCTTCTTGGCCGGCTCCTTGGAGGCGTGGTAGCCGGCCGCGATCGCGTCGGCTTCCGTCATGTACTTGCCGTGCTTGGTGTTGCCGTACCAGCGGTCGCCTTCGCGGTGGTACACCTTCGTCTCGGTGTTGACCCAGACCATGCCCCTCGTGGGCGGCGCCACGGCAGGCGCCGCCGTGACTGCTGCGGCGGTCGTCGGTGCCGCTGCCGCGGGCGTGCTCGTGCGCGCCGGCGCGGCCGGTGGCGCGGCGACCGGTGGCGCGGCAGCCGTCGGCGCCGCCATGGTCCGGCCCGCGCCGGTCGTCACCAGCGGCGTGATCTCCGCGATCGTCTTCGGCGGTACGCCGGCCTTCGAGAGATCGGCGACGGCCGCGTAAGGCCGCCCGGCGATGATCTTCTTGGCCGTCGCCGCGCCGACGCCCGGGCAGGGCCTCGAGGTCCTTCTGGCTGGCCGTGTTGACGTCGACCGGCCCCGTCGCGGCCGCCGGGGCAGACGCACGCGCCGTCCTGGGAGCGCGCGACTCGCTCCTGGCAGCCGGCGCGGTGGCGGCGGGCGCGGTGGCGGCGGGCGCGGCGGTGGCGGGCGCGGCGGTGGCGGGCGCGGCGGCTGGTGCGGACATGCCGACCGTCACCAAAGGCGTGATCTCGGCGATCGTCCTGGCGGAGACCCCGGCCTTCGAGAGATCGGCGACGGCCGCGTAGGGCCGCCCGGCGATGATCTTCTTGGCTGTGGCCGCGCCCACGCCCGGCAGTTCCTCCAGCTCCTTGGCCGAGGCCGAGTTCAGGTCCACCTTCTGGGCCGAAGCGGCCTTCTTCGCCGCGCCCTGGACAGGCGCGGCGAGTGTGAGACTCAGTCCGACGGCGACGAGCCCGAGGGCTCGCAGCATGCGCATGTTTCCGTTCTCCTTCCGAGGCGGGCTAGCGCCCGGCCAGGCCCGAGAGCAGGCTGCCGAGCGTGCTCTGCAGGTCGTTCGTCGCCGGCACCTGGCCGTTCGGGGTGAGATGGTCGACGAGGCCCGGCAGGACCGACGCCAGCGCCGACGCGGCGTCGCCCTGGCCGATGCCGGCCTTCTGTGCGAACTGGCTCAGGACGTCGGGGCCGAGCGCGCTCGCGACCTGGTCGGGCGAGGCCGGCGGGTTGGGGCCGGTCGAGATCCACTGCGACACCATCTGGCCCAGTCCGGCCTTCTCGAAGGCGCCGACCAGGCCGCCCAGCCCGCCGGTGCCGCCGACGGACGGGTCCTTCGGGTTCAGCAGCGCGATCGCCGCTGAGAGAAGCTGCGGGTTCTGCGCCGCGACCTGCGCCAGCCCTCCGAGTCCACCGCTCCGCTTGAGAAGGTCGTCGATGAGGCCCATGTCCACCTCCCACAGCGCCCGCACCTCAGGAAGCATGAGCGGAGGCGCTGCTCCAGCCACTCTATTGAACGCCCGCGCTGCTGTCTACGGGGAGGAACGGTCTGCCAGCCGCCGCCGGCGCGTGTCAGTCGTCGACGCGCAGCACGGCCAGGAAGGCCTCCTGCGGGATGTCGACGCTGCCGACCCTCTTCATCCGCTTCTTGCCTTCCTTCTGCTTCTCGAGCAGCTTGCGCTTGCGCGTGATGTCGCCGCCGTAGCACTTCGCCAGCACGTTCTTGCGCAGCGGTTTCACGGTCTCTCGCGCGATCACGCGCGAGCCGATCGCGGCCTGGATCGCCACCTCGAACATCTGGCGTGGGATCATCTTGCGCATCTTCTCGACCAGCGACTTGCCGCGCTGGTACGCCGTGTCGCGGTGCACGATCAGCGACAGCGCGTCGACCGCCTCGCCGTTCACCAGCACGTCGAGCCTGACCAGCGGCGAGACCCAGTAGCCGCTGAGCTCGTAGTCCAGCGAGGCGTAGCCCCTCGAGACGGACTTCAGCTTGTCGTAGAAGTCCAGCAGGATCTCCGCCAGCGGCAGCTCGTACTGGATCATCACCCGCGTGGTGGTGACGTAGTGCAGGCCCTTCTGGACCCCGCTCTTGTCCTGGCACAGCTTCAGGATCCCACCCACGAACTCGTCGCCGGTCAGGATCGTGGCCGTGATCACCGGCTCCTCGATCGAGTCGATCTTGCCGGGGTCCGGCAGGCGCGACGGCGAGTCGACCTCCACGATCTCCCCGTCCGTCCTCGTCACGCGGTAGCGCACCGAGGGGGCGGTCACCAGCAGCTCCAGGTCGAACTCGCGCTCGAGCCGCTCCTCCACGATCTCCATGTGCAGCAGGCCCAGGAAGCCGCAGCGGAAGCCGAAGCCGAGCGCGGCCGAGGTCTCGGGCTCGTAGAAGAACGACGAGTCGTTGAGCCGCAGCTTCTCCAGCGCCTCGCGCAGCTCCGCGTACTGGTCGGCGTCCACGGGGTAGAGCCCCGCGAACACCATCGGCTTGATCTCCTTGAAGCCCGGCAGCGGCTCCCGGGCCGGCCTGCGCTCGTCGGTCAGCGTGTCGCCGATCGCGACGTCGGACACCTTCTTGATGCCGGCGATCACGAAGCCGACCTCGCCGGCCGCGAGCGCAGCGACCGGCAGCGGCTTGGGCGTGAAGACGCCGAGCTGCTCGACCTCGTGCGTCCCGCCGGTCGCCATCAGGCGCACCTTCATGCCCGGCTCGAGCATGCCGTCCACGACGTGCACGAGCACGACGACGCCGCGGTACTGGTCGAACCAGGAGTCGAACACGAGGCCGCGCAGGGGCCCGTCGCCGTCGCCCCGAGGCGGCGGCACCCGCCGCACGATCGCCTCCAGGATCTCGTCGATCCCGACGCCCATCTTGGCCGAGGCGCGGATCGCGCCCGAGGCGTCGATCCCGATCACCTGCTCGATCTGCTCCTTCGCGCGCTCCGGCTCGGCGCCGGGCAGGTCGATCTTGTTGAGCACCGGGATGATCTCGAGCCCGGCGTCGGCGGCGAGGTGGGCGTTCGCCAGCGTCTGTGCCTCGACGCCCTGGCTGGCGTCGACCACCAGCAGCGCGCCCTGGCAGGCGGCCAGCGAGCGGCTCACCTCGTAGGCGAAGTCGACGTGGCCGGGCGTGTCGATCAGGTTGAGGACGTAGTCCTGGCCGTCCTGCGCCCTGTACGAGAGCCGCACGGAGTGCTGCTTGATCGTGATCCCGCGCTCGCGCTCGAGGTCCATCGAGTCGAGGAACTGCGCGGTCATCTCGCGCTGCGTGAGGGCGCCCGTGCGCTCCATCAGGCGGTCGGAGAGGGTCGTCTTCCCGTGGTCGATGTGCGCGATGATCGAGAAGTTGCGGATGTTCCGCTGCATGGGCCGCCAGGCGCGCGCGGACGGCCGGCGCGGCAATCGCCCATTCTAGCCCGGCTCGTCCTCCGGGCGGCCGATCGCGACCGTGTCGAGCCGCGGGTGCCCGGCGAACAGGCCACGCCCCTTCTCGTCGAGCCGCCAGGCGGCGTTCAGGCGCAGCAACCGGTCCACCAGGACGTTCAGCAGCCTCCCCGACTCGGCTTCGACCCGCTTCGCGTCGGGACAGGCGACGATCACGCCGACCTTGCCGTTCACGAACGCGAGGAAGAACTCGTCGCCGTGCCAGCCCTCGAAGGCGTCCTCCATCTCCTGCTCGCCGCGCAGCGCCGCCGGGATCCGGAACAGGGCCGCCGCCTGAGCCTCGAGAAAGCGCCGCAGCGCCCACTCGCCCTGCTCGGCGGCAGGCGGGCTCTCGATCAGCACGCCCTTGGGGTCGAAGAGGGCGGCGTAGCGCCCCTCGGCGAGCGTGCGCAGCGCGGACAAGAGCCCGCTCACGTCCTCCCTGAGCCGCCTCGAGGACTCGAACATCGACGCGGGCCACTATAGCGCGACTGGAGGCGCGGCCAGGCTGCCGCTTCGGCGCTTACTGCTTGAACGGCCGTACTTTCGGTGGTAGAACCCTACCGCCGCCGTCCGGCCGAGTGCCGGCGTGGCTACGGCCCTTCGCGCCGCGTCGCGGCCGGCGCGAGCGAGGCAGGGAGAAGCGAATGCTGAGGAAGATCCTCGCCGTCGACGACTCGGCGTTGATACACCAGATGTACAAGCTCTTCCTGTCCCGCTACAAGAACTGCAAGCTCGTCAGCGCGATGAACGGGCTCGAGGCGCTGGACAAGCTGGGCCAGGAGGAGGGCATCGACCTCATCCTGCTCGACATCAACATGCCCGTCATGAACGGCCTCGAGTTCCTGCAGCGCGTGCAGAAGGAGGCCGCGTACAAGGAAATCCCCGTCATCATCATCTCCACCGAAGGCAAGGAAGAGGACACGATCCGCGGCCTCAAGATGGGTGCGCGTGGCTACGTGAAGAAGCCTTTCCAGGCCTCGGAGCTGCACAGCCTCATCGAAAAGATCACCGGCCCGTGAGCCCGGCCGTCCCTCGCGGCTGACGCAGATGGAGTTCGAGATCTCCGCGGAGCTCGTCGGCATCTACCTCGAGGACGCAAGGGAGCACCTGGCAGTCGTGGACGCCGCCCTGCTGCGCCTCGAGCGTGAGGGCCCCGACCCCGAGGTCGTCGCGTCGCTGCTCGGCCCGCTGCACACGCTCAAGGGCAACAGCGGCATGATGGGCTTCGCCTCGATCAAGGACTACGTGCACCGCCTGGAGGAGGTGCTGGGCCGGACGCGCGACGGCGCGCTGGCGCTCGGCCCTGCCGCGCTCGACCGGCTGCTGGAAGGCGCCGCGGCCCTGCGCGACGCGATCGAGCGCGCCTGCGCTGCGGGGCACGAGCAGCGCAGCCTGGAGCCCGAGCGTGCGGCGCTCGGCGAGCTGCTCCAGCACGCGGGCCCCGCCCCCCGAACCAGCCCGGCACCCTTGCCGGCGCTGCCGCTCGCTTCGCCCGCGCCGGCTGGCGAGGCGGCCGCATGGCAGCCAGAGCCTGCGAAGGCGGGCAAGCTGGGAGGCACGGCGGCCGAGATCACCGCGGCCGCGCGCGCCCGCTCGAGCATGGTGCGCGTCGATTTCGCCAAGCTCGACCACCTGCTGAACCTGGTCGGCGAGCTGATCGTGCACCGCACCAAGCTGAACGACCTGGGGCGGCAGATCGCGGCCAGCGCGCCCGCCGCCGGCCCGGAGCTGCTCGAGGCCGTGCACCAGGTGGCCAGCGTCTCCACCCAGCTGCAGGAGACGATCATGGACGTGCGGATGCTGCCGATCCGCCACGTCTTCGAACGCTTCCCGCGCCTGGTGCGCGACCTCGCGCGCCAGCAGGGCAAGCGGGTGGAGCTGGTGCTGCAGGGGGAGGACACGCGCGTCGACAAGGCGGTGATCGACGAGATCGGCGAGCCGCTGGTGCACCTGATCCGCAACGCGGTCGACCACGGCATCGAGCCCACGGCCGTGCGCGTGGCGCGCGGCAAGTCGCCGACCGGCACGATCCTGCTCCAAGCCGCGCAGGAGTCGAACCAGGTGGTGATCACGCTGGTCGACGACGGGGGCGGCATCGACGCGGAGGAGGTGCGGCGCAAGGCGCGCGAGCGCGGGCTGCTGGGCGAGCAGGAGCAGCTGAGCGACCGCGAGGCGATCCAGCTGATCTTCACCGAGGGCTTCTCGACCGCGCGCACGGTCACCGACGTGTCCGGCCGCGGCGTCGGCCTCGACGTCGTGGTGCAGAGCATGGAGCGGCTCAACGGCCTGATCGAGGCCGAGACGATGCCGGGCGCGGGCACGAAGTTCACGCTGCAGCTGCCGCTGACCCTGGCGATCATCACCGTGCTGATGGTCGACGTGGGAGGCGCCAGCTACGCGCTGCCCTCGGGCTCGGTGGTCGAGAGCCTCCGCTACCGGTCGAGCGAGATCGTGCGCATGAACGGGCGCGACACGCTGCGCGTGCGCGATCGGATCGTGCCCCTGCTGCACCTCGCGCGGCACTTCGGCGTCTCGGGCGACGAGCAGGCCCTGCGGCCCGAGGGCTACGCGGTGATCGTCGGCCGCGGCGAGAAGCGGCTCGGCCTCACGGTCGACCGGCTGCTCGGCCAGCAGGACGTCGTGATCAAGGCTCTCGACCCGGTCGTCGCCGAGGCCGGCGTCGCCGTCGCGGGCGCCACGATCCTGGGCGACGGCCGCGTGGTGCTGATCCTCGACACCGCGTCGCTGTTCGAGAGCCGGCGCGGCAGGGCCGCGCGCGCCGCGCGGGCGGAGGCCTGAGGCCGTGTACGAGGAGTACTGGGGCCTGCGCGAGAAGCCCTTCCGCAAGACCCCCGACCCGCGCTACCTGTACCTCAACGACACTTACGAGGAGGCGCTCGAGCGGCTGCTGTACGCGGTCGAGGAGATGGAGCTCGCCCTGCTCACCGGCGAGGTCGGCTCCGGCAAGACCCTGCTCACGCGCGCGCTGGTCGACCGCATCGGCGACAAGTACGAGGTGGGCATGATCCTCAACCCGCGCCTGTCGCCGCGGCAGTTCCTGCGCAGCACCGCCTCCGAGCTGGGCATCACCCAGCCGCGCTACCACACGAGCGACCTCTTGGACCAGATCCACGAGCGGTTGCTCGAGCTGGACGCCCAGCAGCGGGCGGCGCTCCTGGTGGTCGACGAGGCGCACCTGATCCCGGGCAAGCCCACCTTCGAGGAGATCCGGCTGCTCACCAACTTCCAGCTCGACGACCGCAACCTGGTGGCGATCGTGCTCGTCGGGCAGCCCGAGCTGCGGGAGCGGCTGCGCCACCGGACCTACCGGGCGCTCACCCAGAGGATCGGGGCCTCGTTCCACCTGGTGCCCCTGGCCGCGCACGAGTCGCACGCCTACGTGGCGCACCGGCTGGCGATCGCGGGCGCGGGCCGCGAGGTCTTCACGCCGGAAGCGGTCGAGCGCCTGCACGTTGCCGCCGGCGGGATCCCGCGCGTGCTGAACCACCTGGCGACGCAGGCGCTGCTCGAGGGCATGGCCCGCGGCGCGCAGCGGGTGGATGCGGACGTGGTCGAGGCGGTGGCGTCGGAGAGGGACTTCGAGGGCGTCTCGGCGCAGGTGCGAGGGTAAGAGCATGGGTCGAATGGCGGACGCACGGAAGAGGGCACGGCGCCAAGGGGGCGCCGCGCCGGAGCCGCCGACAGCGCCCGCCGAGCCGGGCGTGGTCGAGGCCGGCAACCTGGTGTTCCCCGCCGAGCCGTCCGACGAGACGCCAGAGACGAGCTCCGCGGCCGTCCGACTGCCCGCCTCCGGCCTGGCCGAGGACATCCTGCGGCAGCTCGAGGCGGAGCCAGCCGCGGCGACCGTCGCCCCGGCGACGGCAGCCGAGGAGCAGCCGCCCGGCCGCATCGAGCTGCCCGCCTCGGGCCTCGCGGAGGAGATCCTCGGCCGCCCCGTCGCAGCCGGGGCCATCGGCGACGAGGAGGCGCCGCCGGCGCCGCCGACCGAGGTCGCCGCCGGTCCGCAGCCCACCGTGCTCGGCGGCCACAGCCTGTCGTTCTTCGCGGCGCCGGCGCAGGAGCAGCGTGCCGCCGCCGAGGCGACCGAGCACCTGGTCACCTTCTACCTCGACCGGGAGGAGTACGGCGTCGACGTGCGGCAGGTCCAGGAAATCCGCCGCCTCACCGAGATCACGACCGTCCCGCGCGCCCCCGAGTTCGTCCGCGGCGTGATCAACCTGCGCGGCCGCATCCTGCCGGTGCTGGACCTCAAGCGCAAGCTGGGGCTGGGCGAGGTCGGCGAGAGCCGCGCGGCGCGGATCGTCGTGGTCCGCGTGCGCGAGCGCCTGATCGGGCTGCTGGTGGACGGGGCCTCTCAGGTCCCGAAGATCCCGGTCTCGCGCATCGAAGCCCCCCCGGAAGAAGTGGTCGAGCGCGGCGGCGCCTACATCCGCGGCGTCGCCAAGCTCGACGACCGGCTGATCATCCTCGTCGATCTCGAGCGCCTGCTCGCGCACGAGCTGAAGGCACAGGCCTCGCCTGCCGCTGCGCCCCAAGCCGCCGTGGGGCACGACGGCGCCTCGTAGGAGAGTCAAGATGGCCCTCAACACCAAGTCGATCCGGACGAAGCTGCTGCTGTTGATGTCCGGCATCGCGCTGGCGGTCACGTTCGGCGCCGTGCTCTACGACCTGATCACGGGCGAGAAGCTGCTGCGCGACCAGATCGCCCGCCGCGGCCGCTACATCTCGAGCAACCTCGCGTTCAACGCCAAGTACGGCGTGCTCACCGAGGACAAGCCCCTGCTGATGCAGTTCCTCGAGGGAGCGGTGTCGTCCGGCGGCGCGCGAGCCGAGTCCGACGTGGTGGGCGCGTCGATCCGTGACGCCAAGGGCCAGACCCTGGCGCAGACGGGGCGCACGCTGCAGGACCTGCCCAAGGAGGCGCCGACCACGCTCGAGGAGCGCCAGGCGCTCACCAGCGACGGCGAGCGCGTGCTGCTGTACCGCGCGCCCGTCACCAGCAGCGCCACGGCCGCCGGCGAGGAGACCGCCGGGGCCGGCGCGCGCCCGGAAGCGGTGAAGGGCAGCGTCGAGGTCGCGATCAGCCAGGCCGCGCTGCGGTCGCTGCAGCGCCGGCGCGGCCTCGAAGCGGTCCTGCTGAGCCTGGTGCTCGGGGCCCTCGGCTCGGTCATCGGCTTCGCCCTGGCCGGCCGCTGGCTGCGCCCGCTGCAGTCGATGGCGCTCGCCTCCGAGTCCGTGGCCAAGGGCGACCTGACGGTCAACATCGAGGGCGCCGGCGAGGACGAGGTCGGCACGCTCAGCCGCAGCCTGAACGAGATGGTCGGCAACCTGCGCAAGGTCGTCGACAACATCCAGGAGGCCTCGGTGCAGGTGGCCTCCTCCGCCGGCCAGATCTCGGCCAACGCGCGGCTCATCATGCAGGGCGCCTCCGGGCAGGCGCAGGCGGCCGAGGAGACCTCGACCTCGATGGAGGAGATGGCCGCCTCGATCCAGACCGTGGCCAGCAGCGCGCAGGGGCTCGCCAGCTACGTGGAGGAGACCTCCAGCTCGATCACCGAGATGGGCGCCTCGATCGAGGAGGTCGCGCGCTCGGGCGGGACGCTGGCGCAGACGGTCACCGAGGCGTCGGCCACGATCGAGCAGATGACGGTGTCGATCGACCAGATGGCACGCGACCTCGAGAGCCTCGCCGGCACGGTCAACGAGACGACGGCCACCGTCGAGGAGATGGCCTCGTTCATCGCGTCGGTCGCCGAGAACGCCGAGTCGCTCGGCGAGGCGGCCGGCCGCGCGAGCGCGACCGTCTCGGGCATGGCGGGCGCCGTGCACGACGTGGCCAAGATCGCCTCCGAGGCCGACCGCATCAGCGCCCGCGCCTCGCAGGACGCGAAGGAGGGCGGCGAGGCCGTCGCGCGCACCGTGGACGGCATGAAGGCGATCTCCGAGAACATGGAGAACACGGCGCGCGTGATCACCGGCCTCGGCCGGCGCTCGCAGGAGATCGGCCGCATCCTCGAGGTGATCGAGGAGATCGCCGACCAGACCAACCTGCTCGCGCTCAACGCGGCGATCGAGGCGGCGCGCGCCGGCGAGGCGGGCCGCGGCTTCGCCGTGGTGGCCGACGAGGTGCGCAAGCTGGCCGAGCGCTCGGTCGAGGCCGCGAAGGAGATCGGCGAGGTGGTGCGCCAGGTGCAGCAGGAGACGACGGACGCGGTGGACGTCGCGCGCTCGGGCTCCACGGAGGCCAAGCAGGGCATCGCTCTGGCCGACAAGGCCGGCGCCGCGCTGCGCAACATCATCGAGTCCGTCTCGCGCTCCTCGGAGCTGATGGGCCAGATCGCCGACGCCACCTCGAAGCAGTCGCAGGCCTCGACCGAGGTGCTCGACACGGTCTCGCGCATGAACTCCGCCACCTCGCAGGTGACGCAGGCGGTGCGCGAGCAGGCCGAGGGCAGCAAGCAGATCCGCGCCGCCATGGAGAACATCAAGAAGGTGATGTCGCAGGCCGCCTACTCGACGCGCGAGCAGGCCGCCGGCGGGCGCCAGGTGCGCCTGGCGGTCGAGAACATCAACAAGATCGCCTCCCAGGTCGGCCTGGCGACGCGCGAGCAGGCCGAGGGCAGCCGCCAGATCATCAACGCGGTCGAGCGCATGAACGACATGACGCAGCAGGTCTCGCACGCCACGGCCGAGCAGAAGAAGGGCGGCGAGCTGGTGGTCAAGGCGATGGAAAACATCTCCGAGATCGCCCGCGACAACCTGGCCACCGTGCAGGAGATGTCCAAGGCCACGGCCAACCTGGCGCAGCAGGCGGAGAACCTGGCCCGGCTGGTCTCCGTGTTCAAGGTGCAGTGAGCTCCGACTTCCGAAGCGCGCTGCTCGCCCTGAAGGGCGGCGAGGAGACCGCACGCCGCGCCGCGGTCGCCGAGCTGGGCGCCTCCGCGCAGCCCGAGGCGATCGGGCCGCTCCTGGGCGCGGTCGGCGACGAGAGCTGGGGCGTGAGGCAGGCGGCGGTCGAGGCGCTGGCCGCCTTTCCCGGCGGCTCGCTGCTGCCGGCGCTCGAGGCGGCGCTGCGCGACGGGGCGGACGCCGGCCTGCGCAACGCCGCCATGGAGATCTACGTGCGGCTGGGTCCGGTGGCCGCGCCGCCGCTGCTGGCGCTGCTGCGCGACGCCGACGAGGAGGTGCGGCTGTTCGCGGCCGTGATGCTCGGCACGCTGAGGGAGCCGACGGCGGTGCCGCCGCTGGTCGACGCCCTCTCCGACCCGGACGTGAACGTGCGCCACGCCGCCGCCACCAGCCTCGGCCAGCTCGGCGCCAGCGAGGCCGTGCCGCGGCTGGTCGACGCGCTGCGCGACGAGCCCTGGCTGCAGTACCCGGCGCTGCACGCGCTGGGCGAGATCGGCGACGCGCGCGCCGCGCCCGCGCTGGTCGGGCTGCTCGACGACGAGCTGCTGCGCGGCCCCGCGCTCGAGGCCCTGGGACGGCGTGGGCGACCGCGCCTGCCTGGCGCGGATCGCTCCCCACCTGCTCGACCCCGACCCCGCCCTGCGCAACGCGGCGATCCGCGCGGTGGTGGAGATCGAGCAGCGCGCGACGGGCTCGGGCGAGAGCCTCGACCCGCAGGTGCAGGCCGTGCTGCGCGACGAGGACCTGGTCACCCACCTGCTGGGCATGCTCTCGGACGAGGAGTCGCCCAACCGCCGCACCGCCGCCGTCACGCTCGGCTGGCTGCGCGAGCCGCGCGCCACGGGGCCGCTGATCGAGCGGCTGGGGGACCCGGCGGTGCGCGAGTTCGCGAGCCACGCCCTGGTCTCGATCGGCTTCCACGACCCCGAGGCCTGGCGGCGCGGGCTCGCGCACCCGGACGACGCCGTGCGGCTGGGCGTCGTGCGCTGCCTGGCCTGGATCGCGCCCGAGTCGGGCACCGAGCTGGTCGCTCCGCTGGTCCACGACCCCTCTGTCGAGGTGCGCGCGGAGGCCGCCGCGGCGATCGGGCGCCTGGGCGACGAGGACGCGCCGATGCTGCTGTTCGAGCTGCTCCGCGACGAGAGCGAGCTGATCCAGGAGAGCGCGATGGAGGGTCTGTCGCGCATGAGCCCGGAGCGGGTGCGGCCGCTTCTCGTGCAGGCGCTCGCCGGCGGCGACCCCGAGGGCCAGGTGCGCGCGGCGCAGACGCTCGGCCTGATGCGCGACGCGGGGGCGACGCCAGCCCTGGTGGCCGCCGCGGCGGGCGGCCGCGAGGCCGTGCGGGCGGCGGCGCTGCAGGCGCTCGGCGAGCTGCCGGGGGCGGGCGTGCTCGAGGTGTTGAAGGCCGGCCTGTCCGACGTCAGCTCGCTGGTGCGCCAGCAGGCGGTGCTCGCGCTGGGGCGCCTGCGCGAGCCGGAGTCGGCGCCGCTGCTGATCCCGCTGCTGCAGGTGGAGGACCCGCGCCTGCGCTTCGCCGCGGTGCGCGCGCTCGGCCAGATCCGCAATCCCGACGCGGTGCCGCACCTGCTGCCGCTGCTGGCCGAGCCGCGCAAGGAGCTGCGCTTCGCCGCGGTGGAGGCGCTCGGCCAGATCCGCGCGCCGGCGGCCGTGCGCCCGCTGCTCGAGGTCGTGCGCGACGGCGACCGCAACCTGCGCCGGGCCGCGGCCGAGGCCCTGGGCGGCATCGGCGACCCGCAGGCGCTGGGGGCGCTGCTGGTCGCGCTCGACGACGAGCACTGGAGCGTGCGCTGCGCGGCCGCCTCGGCGCTCGGACGCCTGGCCAGCCCCAAGGCCGTCCCCGCGCTGGCCGCGCGCGTCGACGATCCCGACGTCACCGTGCGCAGGGCCGCGGTGGCCGCGCTCGGCGAGGTGGGCGACCACGCTGCCGCGGGCCGCCTGGTGGCTGCACTGTCGGACCCGGGCCTGCAGGCCGGTGCGCTCGAGGCCCTGAGGAGGCTGGGCGCCTCCGCGCTGCCGGAGATGGCGCGGGCGTTCGTCTCGGGCGCGCTCGAGCCGGAAGCGCGCCGGCTGCTCGTGGACCTGGCGGGGCGCCTCGAGGACCCGGCCGCGCGCCGCCTGCTGCTCGCCGGGCTGGACGACGCGAGCCCGGCCGTGCGCGTCGAGGCGGCGGTGGCGCTCGGCGAGGGCGGCTACCGCGAGGCGCTGCGGCCGCTGCTCGACCGCAAGTCCGCCGATCCCTCGCCGGAGGTCCGCCAGGCCGCGGCCGGCGCCCTGCGGAAGCTGCAGCCGCGGTGAGCCTCTACGCGGCCGATCACGACGCCGAGCTGAGCGAGGAGGAGTTCCGCCTGCTGCGCGACTTCGTGCACGAGCGCTTCGGCCTGTTCTTCGACGAGTCGCACCGCGCCAGCCTGCGCGTGCGGCTCGCCCCGCGCCTGGCCCTCCTGGGTCTGCTGTCGTTCGAGGACTACTACCGCTACCTGCGCTTCGCGCCCGAGCGGGCCGCAGAGCAGCAGCGCATGGTGAGCCACCTGACCAACAACGAGACCTACTTCTTCCGCGAGCAGCCCCAGCTCAACGTGTTCGCGACCCACGCCCTGCGCTCGATCAAGGAGCGCCGCACGCGGGCGGGAGAGCGGCGGATCCGCGTGCTGTCGGCCGGCTGCTCGACCGGCGAAGAGCCGCTCACGCTGGGGATGATCCTGTTCGACAGCGGCCAGTTCTTCTGGGGCTGGGACGTGCGCGTCACGGGGCTCGACGTGGACGAGGCGGCGCTCGACAAGGCGCGCCGGGGCGTCTACCACCAGAACTCGCTGCGCGCGGTCACGCCGCCGCTGCTCGAGCGGCACTTCACCGTCGAGGGCGGCGGCGTGCGCGTGCGCGAGTCGGTGCGCAAGGCCGTCAGCTTCCGCGCCGGCAACCTGCTCGACCCGGAGAGCTACGACGCCCTGGCGCCGCTCGACGCCCTCTTCTGCCGCAACGTGCTGATCTACTTCTCCGACGCCTCGGTGCAGCGCGCGGTCAGCCTGTTTCACGCGGCCCTGGCTCCCGGCGGCTATTTGTTCCTCGGGCACGCCGAGTCGCTGGCGCGGGTGAGCAGCGCCTTTCTCCCGATCCGCTTCCAGGGGGCGATCGTGTACCAGAAGCCGGCGGAGGCAGCGTGAGCGCCCGGGGGCGGATCCGCGTGCTGGTCGTGGACGACTCGGCCTTCGTGCGCAAGGCCGTCGAGCGGATGCTGGGCATGGTGGACGACATCGAGGTGGTGGGCACCGCCGCCGACGGCGAGGAGGGCCTGCGCAAGGCGCGCGAGCTGCGGCCGGACGTGGTCACGCTCGACATCAAGATGCCGCGGCTGGGCGGGCTCGAGACGCTGGAGCGGCTGATGGCGGAGCAGCCGGTGCCGGTGCTGCTGATGTCGACGCTGACGCAGGAGGGCGCCGAGGTCACGCTGCGCGGGCTCGAGCTCGGGGCGATGGACTTCGTCGACAAGTCCTCCGTGCAGCCCATGAGCATGCTGAGCTTGGCCGACGAGCTGATCGCCAAGATCCGCGCGATCGGCGGCGCGCGCGTGCGGGCGCGGCCCCAGCCGCCCCGGCCGCGCCCGGAGGCCGGCGCCGTCCAGGCCGAGCTGGTGGTGATCGCCGCCTCGACGGGCGGGCCGACCGCGCTGCAGCAGGTTCTCTCGGGCCTGCCCGCGGGCTTCCCGGCGGCGGTGGTCGTGGTCCAGCACATCCCGCGCGGCTTCACGAAGTCGCTCGCGGAGCGGCTCGACGCGCGCAGCGCGATCCCGGTGCGCGAGGCGCGCGACGGTGACGCCGTGCTGCCGGGCTCCGTGCTGATCGCGCCGGCCGGCATCCACGCGCGGCTGGCGCGGCGCGCGGGAGGCGTGGTGGTGGCGCTCGACGAGGAGCCGCGCGACGCGCTGCACCGCCCGTCGGCCGACGTGCTGATGGCCTCGGCGGCCGAGGCGTACGGCGCGCGCTCGGTCGGCGTCGTGCTGACCGGCATGGGGTCGGACGGGACCGAGGGCCTGCGCGCGATCCGCGCGGCCGGCGGCCGCACGCTGGCCGAGAGCGAGGAGACCTGCGTGATCTACGGCATGCCCAAGGCGGCATTCGAGGCCGGCGTCGTCGACCGCGCCGTGCCGCTCGAGCGCGTGGCCGGGGAGATCCTGGCCGCAGTGTAGAATCACGCGGGAGCGCCCGTGGGCCTGCAAGGCAATCTCGAGGACCTGCCACTCCTCGACATCATCCAGATCGTCTCCTTCAGCAAGAAGACGGGCTACCTCTCCATCGAGATGGAGGGTGGCGACGGCGCGATCGTGTTCTGCGAGGGGCTCGTCGTCTCCGCGTTCACCGCCAACTCGCCTCCCGCCGACCCGCGGCTGGCCACGCTGGCGGCCGACGCGCGCGAGCGCGCGGTGCGCAGCCGCATCGGCTTCGCGCTCGAGCAGCTCGCCCGCCTGCGCGAGGGCGCGTTCGGGTTCGAGCTGACCGAGGACATCCCCGGCGTGGTCGGCTCGCGCGACATCCGCCTGGAGACGCTGGCGCGCGGGATCAACCCGCAGGAGCTGCTGCTCGAGCTGGCGCAGGGCCTCGACGAGGACCGGGCGCACTCGACGGCCGCGGTCGAGGCCTCGTTCGCCGCCCCCGAAGAGGCCGTCGTGGCCGAGGAGCCGATCGTTCCCGCCGCCGCCGCGGCCGCGGACCTGCCGCCGACGCTGCCGGGGCGCGCGGCCGTGCACGTCACGACCCCGCCCCTCGCGCCCGAACCGACCACGCGGCCGGCGCAGCCGGCGGCCGTGGCGCCATCCGTGCTCGCCGGCGCGGCCCCCGGCGCGGGAGCCGCGATCGACGAAGCGCGCACCATCCTGCTGGTCGACGACGAGTTCGAGGTGCGCGACATCCTCGGCCGGCACTTCCTGGCGGCGGGGTACAGGATCGAGGCCGCCGAGGACCCGGAGCAGGCGCTCAAGACCGCGGCGCAGCTGCGCGACAGCGGCCGGCCGTTCGTGCTCGTGACCGACCTCGGCATGCCCGCCACCGGCGGCGCCTCGTTCCACGGCGGCTTCGAGGTGGTGAAGCGGCTGTGGAAGATGAACCTGCGGCCGCCGGTGCTGATGATGACGGAGAGCCTGAGCCAGTCGCTGCGGCTGCGGGCGAAGCAGATGGGCGTCAAGGCGTTCGTCTTCAAGCCCACCCTGAGCAAGCTCAGCGCCCGTCAGTTCGAGGCCGACCTGTCGGCGTTCGCGGCCAAGATCGTGCAGGACGTGCTGCCTCGGCTCTCCGAGGCCGCGACCCTGAGCCCGCCGGCGCGGGAGCGGCGCCCCGCGGCGGAGGAGGGCGGCGAGCGCCCGGCCGACTCGGCCGCGACCGACTCGGCGAGGCCCTTCGAGTTCCTGCGCCGGCGGCTGATCGACCTGCGCCAGGGCGGCGACGCCAACCAGATCGCGACCCTCGTGATGAAGGTGGCGCGCGAGTTCTTCGAGCGCTCGATCCTGTTCGTGGTCAAGAACGAGGAGGCGCGCGGGCTGGGCGGCTTCGGGCTCGCCCCGCGCGAGGAGACGCTCAACCTCGTGGCCCGCCAGGTCACGATCCCGCTCGACCAGCCGTCCGTGTTCCGCGACGTGGCGCAGTCGCGCAGGGTCTTCTCGGGGCCGCTTCCGCGCGACCGCTGGTCCGGCCACCTGATGGGCCGCATCGGGCGCTTCCAGTCGCGGGACGTCGCCATCCTGCCGCTGGTGGCCCACCGCGAGACGATTGCGCTGCTGTTCGGCGACAACCCGGAGAGCAGCCGGCCACCGGCCCGCCTGGCCGCCCTGGAGGTGTTCGTGGAGCAGGCCGGGATCGCGCTCGAGAACGTGTTCCTGCAGCGCAAGCTGCGCTCGATCGAGGAGAGGGACCGGGCGGGCAGCCTGCGGTAGAATCCAGCCGACGAGGTTCAACATGTCGCAGGACGAGCTCACCCGCAAGGGCCAGGACATCCTCCAGATCGTCTCCAAGGCCAAGGAGTTCACCGAGGAGCTGCTCAAGGAGAACGAGCGGCTGCGCTTCAAGATCGCGGCGCTCGAGGCTGCCGGCGGGGCCCAGGCGGGCGACGAGCGCGTGCAGGCGCTGCAGCGGCGCGTGCGCGACCTCGAGGAGAAGCTGGCCGAGATCGAGGCGCGCTACCGCAAGGTCGAGGAGGAGAACAAGGAGTTCGCCGACCGCTACATCGAGATCGAGGAGCAGAACAACAACCTCGCCAACCTCTACGTGGCGTCCTACCAGCTCCACTCCACGCTCGACTTCCGCGAGGTCGTGCGCATCGTGCAGGAGATCGTGATCAACCTGATCGGCGCCGAGGCGTTCCACGTGCTGATGGTCAGCGAGAAGACCGGCCTGCTCGAGGTCGAGATCTCGGAGGGCCAGACGCCAACGCGCTCCGCGATCCAGATCGGCGACGGGCTGATCGGCAAGGCGGCCCAGACGGGCGAGAACTTCTTCGCCGAGAGCGTGGCGCGCCGCGAGCCCTCGCCGTTCGAGGAGCCGATCGCCGTGATCCCGCTGAAGATCAAGGACTCCACGATCGGCGTGATCTCGATCAACAAGCTGCTCGTGCAGAAGACCCAGTTCACGACCATGGACTACGAGCTGTTCACGCTGCTCGCGGGCCACGCCGCGACGGCGATCTTCTCGGCCAAGCTCTACTCGACCTCCACCCGGAAGCTCTCGACCCTGCAGGGCTTCCTGGACATGCTGAAGCAGAAGTAGGTTGTTCGGCGGGCCGTTGCGACGCCACCTCTCCGACCGTCGCCGCCGCAAGTCCGCCCTTCCCTTGACAAAGTAGCTACGAGTAGCTACTTTGGGGGCGTGAGAGCCGTCGGGGTCAAGGTCCTGAAGAACAAGCTGAGCGAGTACGTTCGCCTGGCCGAAGGCGGCGAGACTGTGCTCGTGACCGACCGGGACCGGGTGGTCGCGGAGCTCGGTCCGCCGCGGCCGGGACGCGCCCCCCTGCTCGCCGACGCCTTGCTCGCCGACGCCGTGCGCGAGGGCTGGCTGACGGCGCCGCTCGTCGTCGCCGAGGGGGCCCCTCCGCGGCTGCCGGTGGCGACCTGGGAAGAGCTGGCGCGGGAGCTCGACGCCGACCGCGACGAGGCGTGATCTACCTCGACACCTCCGTCGCCCTCGCGCACCTGCTCGCCGAAGACCGCCGCCCGCCCGCCTCGCTCTGGGGACAGCCGCTCGCCGCCAGCCGCCTGCTCGAGTACGAGCTGTGGACCCGGCTGAACGGGCGCGGGCTGGGAGCCTCGCACGGCGAAGCGGCGCGCCGCCTCCTGGAGCGGCTCGCGATGCTGGAACTCGCGCCCGCGGTCCTCTCCCGCGCCCTCGAGCCGTTCCCCATACCCGTGCGGACTCTCGATGCGCTGCACCTGGCGTCGATCGAGTTCCTCAGGTCTCGAGGCCAGAAGGTGGAGCTCGCGAGCTACGACGATCGCCTCAACGAGGCCGCTCGCCGCCTGGGTATTCCGCTCGCCGCGCTCTGAACGGCGGTCGCGCAGCGGCACGCGAAGCCGTTGCGGCAAGTCCCAGCATGGGGTGCTCAGGGCCAGCGGGTCAGCGCCAGGTGGCGGGTCGTCAGCAGGTCCGCCCCTAGCCTCAAGGCGACCGGCTGCCGCGATGCGACGGTGTCGAGGCGCACGGGCGGGACCACGAGGATCGTCATCGGCGGCTCGAGCTCGAGGCCGACCGGGTCGGGCTGAAACCCCTCGGCCATCAGTCGCTCCGCGTCCGCCGGCGAGATCCGCCAGCCGGCCTGCGAGTCGGCGAGCAGGCGGCGCAGGCGCAGCCAGACTCCGCGAGCGTGGTGCCGCTGTCGAAACTCCCAGCGCCGGACCAGGACCGCCGCGCGCACCCGGCGCACCCGCCGGCGCATCCGCTCGATGGCGTCCGTGCTCAACGAGCAACCTCCTCCCGCTCGAGCCGCCGGCGCGAGGCGCCGA
This sequence comes from uncultured Acidobacteriota bacterium, assembly GCA_963831755.1. Lineage (GTDB taxonomy): Bacteria > Acidobacteriota > Vicinamibacteria > Fen-336 > Fen-336 > DATBSL01. The sequence goes on along the minus strand of CAWHRC010000009.1, from coordinate 279,394 downwards.
CCTTCTCGCGATGAGGCGCAGGATCCGGCATGCCCACGCGTGCCTCCAGCAGGGCGAGCGTGGCCAGGTTGGCCAGCACCGAATGGCGCAGGTCGGCAGGCAATCCCCGAAACGCGCCGGCGAGCTCGTCAGCGTCGGCAGGCGAGGCCAGCAGCAGCAGCCCGAGCGCGACCAGCAGGTCCCGGTCGCCCTTCTCGCCACTGCGCTCGGTGGCGAGCTTTTCGAGCAGCAGCCCCGGCAGGCGGGGCACCGGGACGGACAACCCGCCGACCTGGACCGGCGTCCCGGGCCGTAGCAGCGACAGCAGCGCGAAGACGAGGAGGGGCAGCTCCGGGTCCTCGAAGACGTAGGTGTCGCCGGGATCGCGGACGCTCGGATCCAGGCCGACGAACTTCGCCTCGAGCAGTCCCGGCGAGTCGGGCAGCCAGACCGACGGCTCCTCCGTCGACTGGCGAAAGCCGTGCAGGTCCTGCAGTCGCCGCTTGACCTGGGCGTGACGGTCGACCGGCACGGCGATGTCGACGTCCTGTGAGACCACCAGGGTCGCCGCGGCGTCGGGCTCGAGCAGGTTCGGGACCTCCGAGCCGACGACCATGAGACCCGGCTCCTCGAAGAGCGGAGCCAGGGCTCGCAGCGTCGCGACCAGGCGCTCGCGGAAGGTCACCGGGGCAAGTATAGCGACCGTCGACCTCGGCCGGCGTCCACGAGGTCAGGAGGCTCCCGGCGGCCACGAGGCGCCGCCGGCTGGCGCGGTGCAGCGGTGCTGCGGCGACGGGCGGTGCGCGCCCCGGGACCCCGTCCCCTATAATCGAAGCAGGGAGGTTCCCCCAAACCATGCCGCACCCCCGGACCCTCGGCGAGCTGTCCTCGTCTCGTCCCCACGAGCGTGTCTCCGTCAAGGACGAGATGCGCCGAAACCTGCTGCGCAAGCTGCGGGCGAAGGAGACGCTGTTCCCCGGCATCCTCGGCTACGAGGACTCGGTGATCCCCCAGGTCACGAACGCCATCCTCTCGAAGCACAACATGATCCTGCTCGGCCTGCGCGGGCAGGCGAAGAGCCGGATCCTGCGCGCGCTGACGAGCCTGCTCGACTCGGAGGTCCCCGTCGTGGCCGGCTGCGAGATCAACGACGACCCGTTCCGGCCCCTGTGCAAGCGCTGCCGCGACCTGATCAAGGACCACGGCGACGACACGCCGATCTGCTGGCTCAAGCCGTCCGAGCGCTACGTGGAGAAGCTCGCCACGCCGGACGTGACGATCGCCGACATCATCGGCGACGTCGACCCGATCCGGGCGGCGCGCGGCGGCTTCGACCTGGCGAGCGAGCTGACCATGCACTACGGCCTGCTGCCGCGCGCCCACCGCGGGATCTTCGCGCTCAACGAGCTGCCCGACCTCGCCGGGCGCATCCAGGTGGGGCTGTTCAACATCCTCCAGGAAGGCGACGTGCAGATCAAGGGCTACCCGGTGCGGCTGCCGATCGACTTGTGCATGGTGTTCACGGCCAACCCCGAGGACTACACGGCGCGCGGCAAGATCATCACGCCGCTCAAGGACCGCATCGGCAGCGAGATCCGCACGCACTACCCGACCAGCCTCGAGCACGGAGTCACGATCACGGAGCAGGAGGCCTGGACGGACCGCGCCTCGAACCTGGTGATCCCTCGCTACGTGCGCGAGGTGGTCGAGGGGATCGCCTTCGCCGCCCGGCGCGACAAGAAGATCGACCGGCGCAGCGGCGTCTCGCAGCGGCTGCCGATCAGCGCGCTGGAGAACGCGGTCAGCAACGCGGAGAGGCGCGCGCTGGTCGCGGGCGAGTCGCCGATCGTGCCTCGCATCTCCGACATCTACGCCTCGCTGCCGTCGCTGACGGGCAAGTTCGAGCTGGAGTACGAGGGCGAGCTGCTGGGCGCGGAGAACGTGGCGCGCGAGCTGATCCGCGAGGCGGTGGGCGAGGCCTTCTCGGCCCACCTCGGCTCGGCCAACCTGCGCCAGGTGGTCCGCTTCTTCGAGGAGGGCGGCACGCTGCGGATCAAGGAGGGCTCCTCCTCGCAGGAGGTGCTGGCGCAGCTGCAGCAGGTCCCCGACGTGCTCGCGCACGTGGAGGCGCTGGGCGTGAAGCCGAGGGACCCGGTGTCGCTGCAGGCGGCCGCCGGCGAGTTCGTGCTCGAGGGCCTGTGGGCGCAGAAGAAGATCGGGCGCAGCGACGAGCGTGGCTTCGTGGCGCCCGAGCGGCGCAGCGAAGCGGACGTCGACCTGGAGCGGCTCGAGCGGCTGCGCAAGCTGAAGAAGCAGGTCAACTGATGGCGAGGCGGCGGCAGCGCACGGCGGGGAGGGCCTGATGGCCTTCGTCAAGTACCACCGCTACGTCGGCGAGCTGTGGCAGGACCTCGACCTCGAGGGGCTGGTCGACGAGCTGTCCGACTTCCTGCTGCAGAGCGGCTTCGGCCAGGACGCGCAGGAGTGGGACGAGGACGACCTGCAGCAGCTCCACGACGCGATCATGGACGCGCTGATGCGGCGCGGGCTGCTCGCGGACGAGGACCTGCAGAAGCTGATGTCGAACCAGGACGCGCTCGACGAGTTCTTGCAGAAGACCGTGGAGCGCCTGGTGCGCGAGGGCTACTTGCGCGCGAGCGAGGCACAGCCGTTCCACGACCCGACCGCCAGCGGCGGCGGGCACGGCCGGGAGGGGCCGCCGGTCCGCTTCGAGCTGACCGAGAAGACGGTCGACTTCCTGGGCTACCGCGCGCTGCGCGACCTGCTCGGCTCGCTGGGCAAGGCCTCCTTCGGGCGCCACGACACGCGCGACCTGGCGACCGGGGTCGAGGCCTCGGGGCCGTCGAAGCAGTGGGAGTTCGGCGACACCATGAACCTCGACGTCTCGGGCACGCTGCTCAACGCGATCGCGCGCGAGGGCCTGCACGTCCCGCTCGACGTCGACTACGCGGACCTCGAGGTCCGCCAGGCCGAGTACCAGTCCTCCTGCGCGACGGTGGTGATGCTCGACTGCTCGCACAGCATGATCCTCTACGGCGAGGACCGCTTCACGCCCGCCAAGCGCGTGGCGCTCGCCCTCTCGCACCTGCTGCGCACGCAGTTCCCGGGCGACTCGCTGCACCTGGTGCTGTTCCACGACTCGGCCGAGGAGGTCCCGCTCTCGCAGCTGGCCAAGGTGCGCGTGGGGCCGCACTACACGAACACGCGCGAGGGGCTGCGCGTCGCGCAGCGCATCCTCAATCGCGAGCGCAAGGACATGAAGCAGATCGTGATGATCACCGACGGCAAGCCGTCGGCGCTCACCGAGGCGGACGGCCGCGTCTACCGCAACCCCTTCGGCCTCGACCCGCGCGTGGTGGCGCTCACGCTGAAGGAGGTCGCGAACTGCCGGCGCCAGGGGATCCTGGTCAACACGTTCATGCTCGCGCGCGACCGCGAGCTGGTCGCCTTCGTCAAGAAGGTGAGCGAGATGTGCCAGGGCAAGGCCTACTTCACGACCCCCTACAGCCTGGGCCAGTACGTGCTGATGGACTTCCTGAACAAGAAGGTGAAGAAGGTCCACTGACGTGCGGCCCGCGCCGCACGACGAGCGCTCCACGGCCGGCCGCTTGGCGGGTCGGTCGGGAGATGGTACAAGGCGGACGGCGTAGGGACCCGCCCGCGTCGCGAGCAAGGGGCCGGGGGAGGCGCCGTGGCAGCGGACGAACCCATCGCGGTCCTGCTCGTGGAAGACAACGCAGACCACGAGGAGCTGATCCGGCGGGCGCTCGACGAGCGCCGGGCACCCGTGGTGCTGCGCGTCGCCCGGCACGGCGAGGAGGCGCTCGACTACCTCCTGCGCCGCGGCGAGTGGTGCGACCCGGGGCGCAGCCCTCGCCCGCGCCTGGTGCTGCTGGACCTGAGGCTGCCGCGGATCGACGGCTTCCAGGTGCTCGAGGCGATCAAGTCGAACCCCTCGCTGGCCGACATCCCGGTCGTGATCCTGACGACGTCCGAGTCGGAGCAGGACATGGCGCGGGCCTACGAGCGGCACGCGAATAGCTACCTCGTGAAGCCGGTGGACCACGTCCGGTTCGGCGAGCTGGTGGCGTCCATCGAGAGGTACTGGCTGGAGCTCAACCGCCAGCCGGTCGTCGTCGTCGCCGGCTAATAGCGGGCCGGCGGCGCGGGCCCGACGGTCGCGGCGCGCTCGAGGCCGTGCCCGAACGCGAACAAGCCGGGGATCGTGATCGGCAGCTTTCCGCCGATCGGCGCCTCGCCGCAAAGCGCCCGCACGGCGGCCGCCTCGACCGCGTCTCCGAAGTCGTAGGTCAGGAGCATCGCCGGCAGCTTCGCCGCGAGCGCCGCGACGTACGGGTTGCCGAACACTACCGCGACCAGCGGCCGGCCCGGGTCGGCCGCCAGCTCCTCGAGCAGGGACCGCTGTGCCGGCGAGAGGTCCATGCGCCCGCTGTAGGAGGCGACGCGCACGTAGGTCGCCGCGATCACCAGGTCGTGGCGCAGCGCGAGCGCCCGCACCAGGTCGAGCTCGGCCGCGCTCGTCCGGTCGGAGACCTCGACCGCCGTCGCGTCCGGGTAGCGCTTGCGCAGCTCCGGGATGAAGACCCGGCCCGGCGCGCCCTCGCGCCAGCCGCTCGCGTAATCGATCAGCGACAGCACCAGCACGTGCGCCCCCGGACGCGCCTCGAGCGGGACCAGGCGGCGCTCGTCCTTGACGAGCGTCAGCGCGCGTCCGGCGATCTCGTCCGCGAGCGCGGCCCGCGCGCGTCCGCCGAGGCTCGCGGGCAGGGCGGCGACGTCGACGCCGCGGGCGCGGTCGAGGCCCAGCCGCGCCTTCGCCCGCAGGATCCTCTCGACCGAGCGGTCGAGCTGGTCCCGCGCGATCGCTCCGCTCGCGGCGGCGTCGCGGATCCCGCGGATCGCCGCGTCCGGGTCGGGCGGGTCCAGCACCACGTCGGCCCCGGCCTCGACCGCCAGCGCCGCGGCCTGCTCGGGAGCGAAGCGCCGGCTGATCGCGTGCATCGACATCGAGTCGGTGAAGACGAGGCCGTCGAAGCCCAGCTCGCGGCGCAGCAGGCCCGTGAGGATCGGGCGGCTCAGCGTCGCCGGCCGGCCCTCGGTCGGGTCGAGCGCCGGCAGTCGGATGTGGCTCGACATCACGGCGTCGATGCCGGCGGCGATCACCGCCTTGAACGGCGGCAGCTCGACCTCGTCCAGGTGCGAGCGGGGCCGGTCGATCACCGCGAGATCGAGGTGGGTGTCGGTCGCGGTGTCGCCGTGGCCGGGGAAATGCTTGGCCGTCGAGAGCATGCCGCCGGCCTGGACGCCCCTCATGTAGGCGACCGCCATGCGCGAGACGAGCGCGGGGTCCTCGCCGAACGAGCGCACGTTGATGATCGGGTTGCGCGGGTTGTTGTTCACGTCGACGACCGGGTAGAAGTCGACGTGCACGCCCAGGGCGCGGCCCTCCTCCGCGGCGAGCCGCCCCGCCTTCTCCGCCAGCGCCTCGTCGCGCGTCGCCGCGATCGCCATCGCCCGCGGCAGCCGCGTCGCCCCCTCGACGATGTAGCCGGCGCCGCCCTCGAAGTCCGCCGTGAACAGGAGAGGCAGGGGCGCCGCCTGCTGCAGACGGTCGAGCAGCACGGCCACGGCCAGCGGATCGGCCTTCGTGGCGCGGCTGCCGGAGCTGCCGTAGACGGGGTTCAGCAGGACGGGCGGCAGCGCCTCGCTGCCGCCGAACACGTGGAAGCCGCCGACGCGTCCCTCGCGGGCGAGGCGCTCGAGCCTCTCGAAGACGGTGCCGTCCGTCGGCGTGAAGACGCCGTCGAGACCGGGCAGCACGAGCTGCGCGGCCTTCTGCTCGAGGCTCATCCGCTGCAGCGTGCGGCGCACCCATCGGTCCCCGGCTTCGGGCGCGGGCTTCGCGGCCGCCAGCGCGGCCGAGGCGACGAGCACGGCGGCGCAGGCTGCGGGCGCGAGTCGCATGCGCGGATTCTACTGCGTCGAACTGGGCGAGAATGGTGCGCCCTGGGGGTCCGATGCTCAAGGACGGCTGGCTGGCCGCCGCTGCAGCGCTGTTCTTCGCTGCCGCGGCGCCGGCGCAGGAGACGACCGCGACGATCACGGGCACCGTTGGCGACCAGACGGGCGCCGTGCTCCCCGGCGTCAGCGTGATCGCCAGGAACGTCCGGACGGGGCTCACCTGGCAGGTCGCCACCACGGACACCGGCCGCTACAGCCTGCCCTTCGTCCCGGTCGGCGAGTACGAGGTCAGCTTCACGCTTCCCGGCTTCCAGCCTCACGTCGCGCGCGGCGTGCGCCTGCACGTGAACGACCGGCTGACGATCAACGCCAGGCTCAACGTGCGCGGCGAGCAGACGAGCGTCGACGTCACGACCGCCGCGCGCATGGTGCAGGCCACACCCGCGGCGCAGGCGCTGATGGGGCCGCTCCAGGTCCAGGAGCTGCCGCTCAACAACCGCAACTTCGTGCAGCTCGCCACCCTCGTGCCGGGCGTGAGCTCGTCGCTGCCGGACGAGGTGGGCATCGGGCTCACGAGCAGCGTCTCGCTCTCGATCGCCGGCGGCCGGCGCAACGCCGTCAACTGGCTGGTCGACGGCGCCTCGAACGTGGACGTGGGCTCGAACATCACGCTGCTCTCGACGCCGACCCTCGAGTCGATCGAGGAGTTCAGGATCATGACCTCCAGCTACGCGGCCGAGTGGCCCCGCAGCGGAGGCGGCGTCGTCAACGTCGTCACCCGCAGCGGCTCGAACGGCCTGCGGGCCAGCGCCTACGAGTTCCTGCGCAACGACGCGCTGAACGCGAACGACTTCTTCCGCAAGCAGAGCTCCGACCCGGCCGTCGCCGGCCGGGCGCCGCGGCTCGACTACCACGACTTCGGCTACACGCTGGGCGGTCCGCTGAAGAGAGACAGGCTGTTCTTCTTCTGGTCGCAGGAGTGGCGCCGCATCGAGCGCGCCCCTTCCGGCCTCGTGGCCAGCGTGCCCGACCCGGCCTGGCTCTCCGATCCCGCGAGCCCGAACTACGTGGCGCCGGCGCTGCGCGACCCGAACGCGGTGAAGCTGCTCGCCGCCTACCCCGCCCCCAACACCGGCAGCGGTCAGTTCCGCAGCGTCGCCGCGGACGAGCAGAGCACGCGCCAGGAGGTGCTGCGCCTGGACTGGCTCGTCGGCGCTCGCTGGCGGCTGATGACGCGCTACACGCACGACCTGAGCCGGACCACCGAGGCGGGCGGGCTGTTCTTCGGCACGCCGCTGCCGGGCATCGCCACCACCCTCACGCGGGTGCCGGGCGAGGTGTTCGTGGCCCAGCTCACGACCACGATCGGCAGCCGGATGCTGAACGAGCTGTCGCTCCAGATCTCCGGCAACGCCATCCGCTCCCGCTACGCGAGCGGCGTGCGGAACCGCCGCGACCAGTACGGCCTGGACGTCCCCGAGCTCGACCCCGAGAACCGCGGAGGCCTGATCCCGCAGGTCGCGATCACGGGCCTCTCGACGATCGGCGCGAACCAGCTCTTCGACAACTCGTACCGCAACCGCACGCTCGCGGACAACCTCTCCTGGCAGGTCGCGAACCACACGCTCAAGGGCGGCTTCCTGCTCGCGCTGGAGAGCAAGAACGAGCTCTCGACCAGCGTCACCCAGGGCAGCTTCAGCTTCGGCGCGGGCGGCGGCCGCAGCGCCTTCCAGAACTTCCTGACCGGCAACGCCGACGGCCTGTGCGGAGCGAGCTGCACGTACAGCGAGCCCGCGTCCGAGATCGCCTCGCGCCTGCGCTGGCGCCGCTACGAGCTGTTTCTCCAGGACTCGTGGAAGCTGCGGCCGGGCCTGACGTTCGACTACGGCCTGCGCTACGCCGTCTACCCCGGCGTCGTCGACGCCAACGACGTGCTGACGAACTTCGTCCCGTCCTCCTACGACCCGGCCGCGGCGCCGGCGTGGTCGAGCCCCTCGGCCACGGCGCTCGTCGTCGGCAGCGGGGACTTCGCGAACGGGATCGTGGTCGCGGGCCGCAGCTCCCGCTACGGCCGCCGCATCCAGCCGACCGAGTGGGACAAGCTCCAGCCGCGGGCGGGCCTGGCGTGGGACCTGCACAACGACGGCGAGACGGTGCTGCGTGCCGGCGGAGGCGTCTACTTCGACGAGCCGCTGGTCGGGATCTTCCTGCAGAACACAGCCGCCAACCCGCCCTTCGTCACGAGCCCGACCGTGCTGGACCCGGAGCTCTCGTTCCCGGGACGGGGAAAGACGGCGACGACCGTCCCGCCGGCGGCGCTGTTCGCCACCAGCGACGACTTCCGGCTGCCGCGCACGCTGCAGTACAACCTCGGCGTCCAGCGCCAGCTCTTCCGGCGGGCCGTGATCGACGTCGGCTACGTCGGCTCGCGCGCAGAGCACCTGATCCAGCCGGTCGACGTCAACGCGGCGCTGCCGCGGGACGTGGTGGCGCAGGGGGGCGTCGTCAACCTCGCCCGGCCGTACCAGGGCTACGCCGGCATCACGATGCGCCAGACGACCGGCCGCTCGCGCTACGACGCCCTGGCCGTGGCGCTGCGCTACGACGCGGGCCGCACCGGCGTGCTGTCGATCGCGTACACGCTCAGCCGTGCGAAGACGAGCGCCACGAACGACCGCGACACGGTCGACCTGCCGCAGGACCGCAGCAACCTCGGCGCCGAGTACGCGCTGGCGCGCAACGACCGCACGCACGTCTTCACCGCCAACTGGGTGTACGAGCTGCCCCTCTTCCGGAGGACGGGCGGCAGGCTGCTGAGGGCGCTGCTCGGCGGCTGGCAGCTCTCGGGGATCGCGACCTTCTGGTCGGGCCCGCCCGTCTCGCGGGTCGCGACCGGGGACACGAACGGCGGGCGGCGCGGGAACCGCCTCGACGAGCTGGCCGATCCCCTCGCAGGCCTTCCCGCGAGCGGCCCCGGCTACGTCTACTGGTTCAACCCCGCCGCCTTCGCCCCGCCGGCCGACGGCGCCCTCGGCAGCACTGGCCGCTCGATCTTCCGGCTGCCCGGCGTCGACCAGTGGGACCTGACGCTGGCGAAGAGCTGGGCCCTGCCGGGGAAGCTGCGCCTGCAGCTGAGGGCCGACTTCATCAACGCCTTCAACCACACGCAGCTCGACCCAGGCGACGTCCAGAACGTGTGCACCGCCACGAGCAGCGACGGCACCTGCGCCGCGGCCGGCAGCACGTTCGGCCAGATCACCGGCGCGCGCAGCCCGCGCGAGGTCCAGCTGGGCGTACGACTGAGCTGGCGGTGATCTACTCGAAGCGCAGCCAGCCGAAGCAGTGTGGCAGGTGGAAGTTCAGCGCGTCGACCGGGGCCCACGAGGCCCAGTGCGGGTGCGAGGTGCGGTCGCCGCACTTGTAGAGGTTCGCGCCCCAGCGCTGGCCGGTCAGCGGGCCGATCGGCCCGACGTAGGCCTCGAGCAGCGCCGTCGGAACGAAGAACGACAGCTCCCACTCGACCGGCCCGTCGATCTCGGGCTCGACGACTCGTGGCAGCGAGCCGTGAACGCGGACCTGGCGGCCGTCGCGCTCGGGGAGCCTCGTGAACGCGGCGAAGCCGCCCGGCACGCGCCGCGGGTCGGTGACGTGCATCGAGAGCAGCGCGCCCCCGCAGTTCATCTCGAAGTTGAGGTAGCCGCGGTCGGGCTTCGGCTGCAGGAAGACCTCCACGCAGCTGTCCTCGTAGACGGGGTCCTGGAAGCGCGTGTGGCGGCAGCGCACGTAGCGGTCCTCGACCCGGAAGATGCCGAGGACACCGTCGTCCGCGTGCAGCAGCCGGGCGCGCGTGCGCGGGCGGTGGCTGCTGCTCTCGGGCCGGAACGAGGCGACCTCGATCGTCCCGGCCCGCGACCAGGCCGGGTCGTCCCAGCCGGCCTCGAGCGCCGGCCTCGGCGCGGCCCGCCGGACGAGGCACTCGCTCACGGCACGTAGACCGGGATCCGCGCGCCGCCGCGGGCTTCGGCCAGCGCCAGGCGCACCGCACCCAGCGCCGGCTCGACGCCGAGCCGGCTGACGACCCCACGCGGGGCGATGCCCGGCAGCCGCCGGCGCAGCTCCTCGCCGAGCCAGGTCACGCCGCTGAAGACGCCGCCAGCGAGCACGAACTGCACCGCCTCCTCGCGCATCTCCAGCTGCTCCACGACGGAGCGCGCGGCGCTCACCAGCTCGTGCGCGGCCTGCTCGAGGATCTGCGTCGCTACCTCGTCGCCCTCGTCGCGCGCCTGCTGCACCAGGCGCGCCAGCTGGGCGAGCGCGTGGTGGCGGATCTGCCGGTCGTAGACCTCGGACACGAGGTCGGACGGGCGGGCCACCGCGAAGTGGTTCAGCACCCGGGGCGTGAGCGCCGTGGCAGGCCCGCGCCCGTCGGCGGCACGCGCGACGGCGCGCAGCGCCCGGCGCCCCATCCAGTAGCCGCTGCCCTCGTCGCCCAGGATGTAGCCCCAGCCGCCCGCCCGCGCCGCCTGGTCGAACGCGTTGCGGCCGTAAGCGATCGAGCCGGTGCCGCAGATGATCACGACCCCGGGCGCCTCGCCCACGCCCGCGACCAGCGCCACGAGCGCGTCGTTCACCACCACCACCCGCGAGCGTGCGGCGATGCGGCGCATGATCGAGCGCACGACCGCGTCGTCGGCCTGCCGGTCGACGCCGGCCATCCCCAGGCAGATGGCGGCGACCTCGCGGGCCTCGCCGCCGAGGGCCTGGTCCATGACCGCGTGCAGGACCTTCTCGACCCCCAGCTCGCCCTCGGCCTGCAGGTTGGCGCCTCCTCCTCGCGCCTCGCCGAGCAGGTTGCCGTCCCCGTCCGCCAGGTAGCAGACGGTCTTCGTCCCGCCCGCGTCGATGCCGAGCACGTGCATGGCGCTCTCCCGCGGCAGATGGTAGCGCGCCGGCGGCGCCCGTCAGAGGTCGGCGAAGCTGATCAGCTCGATGCCCTGCGCGCGCACGGCCTCGCGGGCCGCCGGGCTCGTCAGCGCCTGGCGCTCCCGGTCGCGCGGGGCTGCGTAGGAGCTCGTCTTGCGCAGCTCCTCGTCCACCACCGCCGGGTGGCACATCAGCTCCGTCGTGCCTTCGGGCAGCGAGCGCAGCCGGTCGAGCAGGACCTCGAGCGTGGCCGTCTCGTCGAAGAAGCTCTCGTCGAAGCGGTCGGTGGTGGCGATCCCCTCGCGCCGCAGCAGCGCCTCCATCGGCGGGTCGGCCAGGCGCACCGGGCGGCCGGTCTCGCGCGCCACGGCCACCACGGCCGCGAACACGGGCGGCACGCGGTGCGCGTGATGGTGGCCGTCGAAGTGGGTCGGGTCGCGGCCCAGCAGCTCGCGGAAGCGGGCGAGCTGGGCGCGCACCTCGGCGAGCACCTCCGCCGGGTCGGCTTCGGCCAGGCCGTCGGGCTTCGGCGCGAACAGGCCGTCCTTGCCGACGAGGCTCGGCAGCTTCAGCGGCGGCAGCTGCGGCGGGCCGCCGCTGAGCTGCACGTGCAGGCCGATGCCGAGGCCAGGGGCCGCGGCCGCGAGTGCCTTCACCCCGGCGGCGGCCGGGTAGTTGACCATCAGGGTCGCGCTCGTGACGATCCCGTCACGGTGCGCCTCCAGGATGCCGGCGTTGATGCCGCGAGTCCGGCCCAGGTCGTCGGCGTTCACGATCAGGCGATGGCTGGCCATGCGACGATTGTAGCGACACCGCTCCGCTTTGACTCACCCATTTTGACTCACCAGGCCCGGCCGCACCCGCGAACGTGTCGTCTTGCGCCGCGATGCCAGCATGTACTACACTGTCTTACATGAAGGAGACGCTCACCATCCGGATCGACGCCCGGACGAGCCGCATGCTCGCCCGTGTGGCCCGGCTTTCCCGCCGCACGCAGAGCCAGGTGGCCCGCGACGCCTTGCGACGGCAGCTCGCCATCGAGCTGTTCGACCGGCTGCGTGAGCGGGTTCTCCCCTTCGCCGAGTCGAGGGGCCTGCTGACCGACGAGGACGTCTTCGAATCGCTGTCGTGAGGGTCTTCCTCGACACGAACGTCCTCGTGGCGGCGTTCGCAACGCGGGGCCTCTGCGCGGACGTCGTGCGGCTCACGCTGGCAGGGCACGAGATGGTCGTCTCGGAGACGGTCCTCGCAGAGTTGGCGCGGGCCCTCGGTCAGAAGATCGGGCTCCCGGACCGCGAGACCCGGTCCATCGTGTCCTTCGTGCGCCAGGAGGCCAAACTGGCACCGGAGTCTCCGGGACAGGTGATCGTGCGGGACCCCAAGGACACTCCGATTCTCGCCGCCGCATTGGCCTGCGGCGCGGACGTCCTGGTCACTGGTGACCGAGACCTGCTCGAGCTCGACCAGTCCGTCGGCATTCGCATCGTCTCCCCGCGCGGGTTCTGGCAGCTCGTCCAGGCTCCGCCGGACAAGTAGCAGGGACCTCTGCCCACGTCTCCGATCCGGCCGGATCAGCCCGCGAGCGCCTCGCGCACCTCGCCGAGCCAGCGCCGCAGCTTCTCGACCGGGTCGCCGGCGCCGAGCGTCTCGAGCGGCAGGTAGCCGCGGTAGCCCGACTCGCGGAGGATCGACGCGATCCTTCGCAGGTTGGTCTTCTCCTCGACGCCCCTGCGGTAGACGCTCTGCTTGATCTGCCAGGTGCAGGCGTGGGGGGCCAGCCTCGCGATCTCCTCGTACGGGTCGGCGCTGCGCAGGCTGCCGATGTCGACGTTCAGCGCGAACCAGTCGGAGCCGACCTTTTCGCGCACGGCGAGCACCTCGGCGGACGTCTTCAGCAGCTCGTCGTGGTTCTGGAACGCGATCACGACGCCCGCCGCCTCGCCGAGCCCGGCGCAGGAGCGGAACGCTTCGACCACCCACTCGACCACCTGGGCGCGTGGCGGACCCGTCGCCTCGCCGCGGCCGTCGAAGACGCGCAGGCAGGGCGCGCCGAGCTGAGAGGCCGTCGTGAGCCAGCGGCCCACGTGGGCGATCTCCTCCTGCCGCTTGGCGGCGTCCGGCAGCGTGAAGTCGTTGCGCACGCCCGTGCCGCTGATCGCGACGCCGCTGCGAAACGCCCGCCGCTTGATCGCGTGCACGTAGGCGGCAGCCGGCGGCGCGGGGTAGCCGGTGAAGTAGTAGCCGGTCGGGTCCACGGCGTCGAAGCCCAGCTCCGCGCACAGGTCGATCGCCCGCTCGAGCGACATCGTCCCGCTGCGCAGCGGCTCGTTGAACGAGTAGAGGTTGCAGCTGAGCTTGAGGCGCGGGCCGGGCCGAGCCGCTGCTGGCCCTTCGCTCGAGGCGGCGGCAGGGCTTCCGGCCGGGTGCTTCTCGGCCGCCGCAGCCACGGCCGGCACACCCGCGAGGCCCGCCAGGAACGACCGCCGCGGCACGCGCGCAGACACGGTCCTCCCTTCAGCGCAGCCAGCCGGGCGGCACGTTCGCGTGGCGTGCCTCCTCGAGCAGGTCGTCGAGCGCCTTCTGCGCGCCGTCCAGGTCGGCCTTGGCGCGAGCCGTCATGGCCTGGAGCTGCCCCACGGAGCCGATGACGGTCCGGCCGTTCCGGTCGACGTACACGTAGCCGGGAACGAGGACCAGGCTCGACAGCGTCTGGTGTACCTCGCGCGCCGCATCGAGACGCGCCTGCGCCTTGGCCACGCGCCCCCGCCAGTACGCCTCGTCCTGCGCCCGGCGCGCGTCCTCACCGTCCCGGGAGCCGACGGCCGGCGCGACGGGGCCCGTCGACTCGCGCACCGCGGCCGCGCCGGCGTCGGCCTGGTTGGCGATCGGCGGCAGCGCCTGCAGCTCGTCCTCGGTGTAGGTCCTGGCCTTCGTGCCCTTCTGCTGCGTTTCCTTCCGGCGCGTCTGCTCCTTCTTCGCCGCGTCGCCGAGGCCCTGGGCCACGGCCACGGCCGGCAGGAGCAGGAGCGCGAGGCCGGCGGCCATCCAGGATGAGTGCTTCACGGGTCCCTCCGTGACCCAGAGTCTATCCCCCATGGTAGCTTCGACTCGATGCCCGAGCTCCCCGAGGTCGAGGTCACCCGCCGCCAGCTCGCGCCCCTGCTCGTCGGTCGGATCGTGAGCGACGTCGGCACCACGTCTCCCAGCTCCTTCTTCCTGACCCCGCCTGGCGCCCTGAAGCGGAAGCTGCGCGGCCGGCGGGTGCTGGCGCTCGCCCGCGTCGGTAAGTACCTGCTCGCGAGCCTCGACAACGGCGACCGGCTCGTGCTCCACCTCGGCATGACCGGCCAGCTCTTCGGGGCCGGCGCCGCCAGCGTGCGCCTGCTCAGCTCGACCGCGGGCGCGGCGCTCGCGCCGGAGCGGCAGCTCGCTGCCTTCCGTCCCGACGCCCATACTCACATGACGCTGCGCTTCGCGGACGGCGGCCCGGCCGTCTACTTCCGCGACGTGCGCAAGTTCGGCAGGGTCGAGCTGTTGCCGGAAGGCCGCTCCAGCGCGCGCCTCGAGCGCCTCGGCCCCGACGCGCTGCGCGCCCGTGGCGCAGCCCTGTACGCGACCACTCGCCGCCGGGGGGCGCCGGTGAAGGCGGTCTTGCTCGACCAGTCCGTGCTCGCCGGCGTGGGCAACATCTACGCCGACGAAGCGCTCTTCCTGGCGCGCATCCGGCCGACGCGGCCGGCGCAGCGGCTCACGCGGGCCGAATGGCGCGCGCTGGCCGCCGCCGTCCGGCGCGTGCTGCGTCGCTCGATCGCCGCCGGCGGCTCGAGCATCAGCGACTACGTCCAGCCCGACGGCAGCGACGGCGCCTACCAGGACGAGCGGCGTGCCTACGGCCGCACCGGCGAGCCGTGCCACCGCTGTCGCACCCCGATCCGGCGGATCGTGATCGGCGGCCGCTCGACCCACTTCTGCCCGCGCTGCCAGCGCTGAATCAACGTTCTGCACTCCGCCCGTTGGTTGTGTGATGCGTGCGTCCTATGTGAGTCTTCCGGAGCGCTGCGTTCTCCATCGGTATCGCTTGAGCACCGTAAGTCCCGTAGAATGAAAGTAATCAAAGCGTACGGGGCCTGGAGAAGCGCGAGTTTCCAGTCCATCTCATATTAAGTAGTTCTTCATCAATAGAATAACTCATCACTCCGGCCTGCTCGTGCGTGCCTTGCAGTAGGGTCCTCCCCTACCCTGCCGTGAGTCACGTACATCAAATGCATCATTGTTATCATACAATTACCACTCTAGACTCACGCCGCCTTGCCTCAGGCCGGCCGCCAGCCCGAACGAAACGCGAGGCGTTGAAACCCTTGAGTCGATACCCAACTGACGCCTCTTCGCGCCGCCATCCGCTCAGGCAATTAGCGAAGCCATGGACGCCTTCCGCGTCCCCGAGGCCTCCTCATGGTCGAACGATCCTCAAGACGGTGGAGGGTTCCGGAAGGCGTCTCCGCGTCGAGTTGCGTCGCCACGGTTACGCCATTCTGCTGGCGGCAACCCTCTCTCTCGTCGCCACCGCCGTCCCCGCCAGCGTCGAACCTGCCCGCACACGCAATCCGACGCACAGCCACCAAGAACGCCGCCTCGTCCCCGACGTGCGCCAGATTCCGCCAATCCCGCCTCTGTCGCCCGAGCCGACGGACGCCGAGATCTCACGCGTGCGAGCTTTCGGAGAGCCGCTCGTGCCGATTGGCGCAGCCACGGCACAAGAGAACAGAGATCTCGCCGAAGCCCTGGTCACCTTCGTACGACAAAGGAACCCGGAGGGGGTGTCTCCGCTTCTAGGCTTCTTGGAGGAGCATCCACGTTCCGCGTGGCGCGCCTCGCTCCTCACGAACTTGGGGTTCCTGTACCGGCGCACCGGCCACATCTCCAAGGCCTTGGCGACGTGGGAGGCAGCTTGGCGGGCATCGAAGGACGCGGACAGCTCGCTCGGCCACGCGGTGGCAGACCGCGCCGTCAGCGAGCTGGCCGCGCTGTACGCCGGCTTAGGCAACTGCCAACGCCTCGAGGCTCTGCTCCGCGAGATCCAGGGCCGGGACGTGCGGGGGTCCGCGCAGGAGCGGATCGCAGCCGCCAGGCAAGGGCTTGGATTGATGCGCGAGACGCCTGAAAGAGCTTTCGCCTGTGGCCCGCGAGCACTCGAACGGATTCTGCAGCAGGAAGCGCCCGCCAGCCGGGCAGGCGAGACCTTCGACATGAGGGCGACGGCTTCTGTGCCGCTCGGCACGACGCTCGTGTCCTTGAAGGCGCTGGCTAACGCACTCGGTCTCAGAATGCAAATGGCCAAGCGCGTCGCAGGCGCCCCTTTGCTCGTTCCCTCCGTGGTGCAGTGGGAAGCGGGGCCCTTTGCGGCACTCTTGGCGCAACAGGACGGGCGCTATCTCCTGTACGACCCCAGTCTCTCCGAGGAGCTTTGGCTCACCGCGAAGGCGCTCGACGAGGAAGCGAGTGGCTACTTCCTCGTCCCCGAGGGTTCGCTGCCGCCCGGTTGGCGCGCCGTCGCGCCAGAAGAGGGGGAGAGGGTCTGGTATCCGATGCCGTCACTTCTGTCGGATCGACAGGGGTCGCCGCGCGATGAAGGGCTGCGTTGAGTGACGCCTCGGCGCCGTGAAGAGACCGCCCGGGCGTTCCTGTAATCGTAGCCGAGGAGTCGGAGTACGAAAGGGCTGACGGGCTGCTGGCAACGGAGTTACGCGTGACTAGAACCAAGCGCGTCGTGATGTTGGGTCTCCTGGTCGCTGAGACGGCGGTGCTGCTGACGGGCACGGCTCAGCCCTCCGCGGCTGCAATCGCTGCGGGCGGGGCCTACCACACCGTCGTCCTCAAGACGACAGACGGCACGGTGTGGACCTGGGGCTACAACAGCAACGGTCAGCTCGGCTATTCCGGCTCGAGCTCGCTGCCGGCGCAGGTTCCGGGGCTGACCGGCGTCGTGGCGGTGGCGGCGGGCGCGACGCACACCCTTGCGCTCAAATCGGACGGCACGGTCTGGGCCTGGGGTAACAACAGCAACGGCTAACTGGGCGACGGAACGATCGTGAGCAAGAGCGCTCCCGTCCAGGTGAGTGGGCTCACGCTCGTCACTGCGATCGCCGCGGGAGACAACCACTCCGTTGCGCTGCGCAGCGACGGGACGTTGTGGACGTGGGGCAGCAATGGCAACGGCCAGCTAGGTAACGGCAGCACGACCAGCAGCAGCACACCCGTGCAGGTGACCGGAGTGAGCGTCATTGCGATCGGCGCAGGGTCTAGCCACACGCTCGTGGTGCTGGCCGGCGGCGCCATGAAGTCCTGGGGCCTCAACGGGAATGGCCAGCTTGGCGACGGCACCACGACGCAGGCGACCAACCCCGTCTCAGTCAGTACCGTGAGTTCGATGGCGTCGGCGGTGGGGGGCAACGTCTACACCCTCACCACGAAGAGCGACGGCACCGCCTGGGCCTGGGGCTACAACGGCTACGGCCAACTCGGAGACGGCTCGACGACGCAGCGGCTCACGGCGGTCCAGGTGAGCGGCCTTACGGGAGTCTCGTCCGTGGCCGCCGGCTACCAGCACTCGCTTGCGGTCAAGGCCGACGGGAGCGTCCGGGCCTGGGGCAGGAACGACTACGGTCAGCTGGGCGATGGAACGAACACACAGCGGCTCACGGCGGTCCAGCCGGTCGGTCTGCCGGCGGTCGCTGCGGTCGCCGCCGGCCAGCAGCACACGATCGCCGTGGGGACCGACGGCAGCGTCTGGGCTTGGGGTTCCGACTACTACGGCCAGCTCGGCGACGGCGTCACGCAGGTCAACCGTCTCACGCCAGTCAAGATCGCCGATGCGGGCTTTGCGTGGAAGACCGGGACTCCCACCTTCAGCGTGGCCTCCGGGACCTACGCGGACAACCTGAGCGTCTCGGTTTCCTGTGCGACAACCGGGGCGACGATCTACTACACGACCGACGGGTCAGACCCGACGAGTGCTTCGTCGGTCTACTCTTCGGCGGTCTCGATCACGACGACCACGACGCTCAAGGCCAAGGCGGTCAAGGCGGGCCTCTCCGACAGCAACATCGGCGTCGCCGTCTACACGCTCAAGGTCGCCACGCCGGGCTTCAGCCCCGGTCCCGGGACCTACACCGCCGCGCAGTCCATCACGATCTCGTCGAGCTCCCCGAGCCCAGGGTTCTACTACACGACGGACGGGTCGACTCCCACGACGTCCTCGTCCGCCTACGTCGGGCCCGTGTCCATCGGGACCACGACCACAATCAAGGTCCTGGGTGTCAAGAGCGGCTGGACCGACAGTGACGTCGCCAGCGGGACGTTCACGATGAACTTCGGCACACTGGCGGCTCCGACGATGAATCCGGCGGCCGCGACGTACGTGGACTCGGTGACGGTGACGCTCACCGCCTCGGCGGGAGCGACGATCCGCTACACGACCAACGGGAGCGATCCGACATCGGGTTCCACCGTCTACACCGGTCCTCTGCTGATCTCGGCAACGACGACCCTCAAGGCAAAGGCCTTCGAGGTCGACTACACGCAGAGCGCGACGACCACCAACATCTACACCATCCAGGTCGCATCGCCGGTATTCAACCCGGATGCCGGGACCTACGTGTCGGGACAGACGGTGACGGTCACGAGCCCCACGGCGGGCGCGACAACCTACTACACACTGAACGGGGTCGATCCCACACAGAGCGACCCGGTTATCGCCTCGGGCGGAACCCTCGTCCTGGGCAACTACACCCTGAAGGCCGTGGCCTACAAGACAGGCTGCAATCCCAGTGCGATCACGACGGCCAACTACTCGATCACCGGTCACGTGACCGCGGGCGCAGTGGCGGCGGGAACCAGCCACAGCCTGGCGCTGAGGACGGACGGGACCGTCTGGGCATGGGGCGGCAACGCCAACGGCCGGCTGGGTGACGGCACCACGACTCAGAGACTCACTCCGGTGCAAGTCGTTGCGCTCACCGGAGTCACCGCCATTGCTGCTGCCACCGACCACTCCCTGGCCCTCACGAGCGACGGGAGCGTGTGGGCGTGGGGCTACAACGGGAACGGTCAACTCGGCGACGGAACCACCAGTCAACGGACTGCTCCTGCGCGGCTGAGCGGCCTGACCGGAGTGGTCGCGATCGCCGCGGGAGGGAGCCACTCGCTGGCGGTTAAGAGCGATGGAACGGTCTGGGCGTGGGGTTACAACGCCTACGGTCAACTTGGCGACGGCACCACGACCCAGCGTCTCGTACCGGTGCAGGTGACCGGGCTCACGGGCGTCATCCGGATCGCAGCAGGCGGCGGCTATTCCCTGGCACTCAAGAACGACGGGACGGCATGGGCGTGGGGATACAACGGCGTTGGCACGCTGGGGGACGGGACGACCACCCAGCGGACGACGCCCGTCCAGGTGAGCGGACTCTCCGGCGCATCGAACACCAGCGGCGGGAACCTCCACTCGTTGGCGGTGAAGGGCGACGGCACGGCTTGGGCGTGGGGCTACAACGCATACGGACAACTCGGAGACGGCACCGGTACGCAGCGGCTTACCGCCGTACAGGTGAGCGGACTCTCGGGGACTTCGAGCACCGCTGCCGGGACGAACTTCTCACTGGCGACGACGAGTTCCGGGGCTGTCTGGTCGTGGGGCTACAACGGCTCCGGCCAACTCGGCGACGGGACGACCAACAACAGGAGCATCCCCGTCCAGATCGCGGGCCCTGTCGGTATCGTCTGGGTTTCCGCCGGCGACCGTCACAGCCTCGCGTTGGCGTCGGACGGAACGGTCTGGTCGTGGGGATACAACAACTACGGGCAGCTTGGTGACGGCACGACCGTCGGCGAGACGACGCCGGTCAAAGTGAGTGAAGCGGCTCTTGCCTGGAAGGCAGGGACTCCGACCTTCAGTCCTGTGACCGGGACCTACACCGCCACGCAGACCGTCACGATCGCGACGGTCACGCCCGGGGCTGTGATCCGCTACACCGCGGACGGAACCGATCCCACTCCGTCTTCACCCGCATACACGGCGCCGGTTCCGGTCACCGTCTCGACCACACTCAAGGCGAAGGCCTCGAAGTCGGGGCTCCCGGACAGCAACGTCGGCTTGGCTGTCTATACCCTGAAGGTCGCCACGCCCACCCTCACCCCCGGCAGCGGCACCTACAACACGACCCGGACGGTGACCGTGAGCTGCTCTGTGTCAGGGGCCACGATCCACTACACCACGAACGGCGTCGACCCCACGCCGAGCGATCCCGTGGTCGCCTCAGGTGGGACGCTCATCGTCGATGCCACACAAACACTGAAGGCGGCTGCGTGGCTCGCAGGTTGGACTCCAAGTGCGATCGTGAGCGCGAACTACACCATGGTCGTGGCCATCCCCACCCTGTCTCCCGGGGGAGGCAGCTACGCCGGAGCCTTGAACGTCGTGGTCAGCACCGTGACCTCCGGGGCGACCATCAACTACACGACGAACGGCGTCGAGCCGACCGCGGCTGATCCAACCGTGGCCTCGGGCAGCACCGTCCTCGTCGATCGAAGCCTCACGCTCAAGGCCACGGCATCCAGAACAGGCTGGACACCGAGTGCCACGGCGAGCGCCTCGTACTACGTCAACCTCGGTACGGTTGCGACGCCGACTTTCAGCCCTGCGCCCGGGACGTACGCGACGCCGCAGGGCGTCACGATCTCGACAGCCACCGCCGGAGCCGTCCTGCGCTACACGCTGGACGGCACCGACCCGACGTTCAACTCGCCGTTGTACTCCGGTGCGATCACCGTGAGTGCGACCACTACGGTGAAGGCGAAGGCTTTCAAGGCGGACTACCTGCCCAGCGCGATCGCCAGCGGCACCTACAACCTGGATGGGACTGCAGCAGCCACACCCACTTTCAGCCCTGCGGGCGGGAGTTATGCAAAGGGCGTTTCGGTGACGGTTGCCAGCGCCACCCCGGGAGCAACCATCCACTACACCACCACCGGCATCGAGCCGACTTCTCAGGATCCGACGATTGCGTCTGGGTCGAGTCTGCTGATCGACCACGCGCTGAGGCTCAAGGCGAGGGCCTTCAAGACGGGCATAGCAGACAGCGCCGTGAGGGTCGCGGACTACTGGGTCGTCGGTGCGATCGCCGCGGGTCAGAACCACACGCTGGCTGTCAAGGCAGACGGAAGCGTGTGGGCCTGGGGCTATAACGGCTACGGCCAACTCGGCGACGGTACCGTGGGGAACCAGCGCCTCGCACCGGTCCAGGTTTCGGGTCTCACCAACGTCGTGGCCGTTGCCTGCGGAGGCAATCACAGCTTGGCCCTGACAGCCAACGGAACCGTGTGGTCCTGGGGCAACAACGACAGCGGCCAGCTCGGCGATGGCACGACGACACGGCGGCTGACTCCCGTCCAGGTGAGCGGTCTCACCGGCGTGGTCGCTGTGGCGGCCGGTGCCAGTCACTCGATTGCCCTCAAGGGCGACGGGACCGTCTGGGTCTGGGGTCTGAACAGCCAGGGCCAGCTCGGCGACGGGACCTTCACGTCGCGCGTCTTGCCCATCCAGGTTTCCGCACTGACAGGCGTCACGACCATCGCGGCCGGACCCGCCCACACCCTGGTGCTCAAGTCCGACGGCGCCGCAGGAGGGACGGTCTGGGGCTGGGGATACGACGCCTTCGGCCAACTCGGCGCCGGCACGACTGCCTTCTCCAGGAACTCGCCGTTTGCGGGCCTTTCCAGTGCGACGGCCATCGCCTGCGGCACCAACCATTCGCTCGCGATCAAGATCGATGGCACGGTCTGGGCCTGGGGTGACAACACCAACGGCCAGCTCGGCGACGGCACGACGACGCGACGGTTCGCCCCTGTGCCCGTGAGCTACGTTTCCCAAGCTGGTGACATTCGGGCGGGAATGAGCGACAGCCTGGCTCTGAGGAACCTCGGAGCGCTGGGAGGGACGGTCTGGGCTTGGGGATACAACGGATGGGGGCAGCTGGGCGATGGAACGGGAACCTCCCGGTCCTTTGCCAGACAGGCCGCCGGGATCTCGAACGTCGTCACGATTGCCGCGGGGGAGACCCACACTCTGGCCCTGACACAGGACGGAAGGATCTGGTCATGGGGCAACAACACCTTCGGCCAGCTTGGCGATGGCACGACGAGCGCTAGATCGTCACCAGCCCCTCTGACCGCATTCCAGACGGCTGACAGCAGCTGGCTCGCGAGCGACCCGGATCACGACGGCCTGCTGAACCGCGACGAGCTGCGCAACGGATGTGATCCGGCGAACAGCGACACCAACGGTGACGGCATCCCTGACGGGGCGGCGATCGCAGGCGGCCTCAGCTGCAGTATCCCGGACATGGACGGTGACGGTGTCCCCAACACAACCGAGATTGCGAACGGTACCGATCCCTTCCGCCCAGATACGGATGGAGACGGTGTGACCGATGGCACGGACTGCTTCCCGCTCGACCCGACGCGCTCGCAGTGCCCCACGCCCACACCTGGAGACACGACGCCGCCAGTGATCACGTTGAGCGAGCCCACGAGTGCCGTACTGATCTCCTCGACACCCCCGTAGGGCCGACCTGAAGGGGCCACTGTCGGCAGGAGATTCGATCTTGATAGGGGAGAACTCGTGAGACAGAAGCGACCGTACCCGAGGCTGTACAGGCTCGTTGCGCTCGTCCTGGCGCCCGCTCAGGTGCTGCTCGCTGTGCCGGCAGCGGCCCAGGAGATGAAGGCGGCGAAGACCACGGCTCCACCGCCTCCCAAGGTCGCGGCGAACCGATCCGTGCCGAAGGTGGCCCTCCCGCCCGACATGCCAGTGTTCTCCGAGCGGCCGACGGACCCGGAGTTCCTGAGGGCACGCGTCTTCGCGGAGCCCCTGGTGCCTGTTGGCAGCTCCACCTCCCCTGCGGAGAATAAGGCCCTCGCAAAGGCTCTGCTCGACTACCTCTCGCGTGGCGGTGGCGACACGACCGAGCCTATCGAGACGTTTCTCAAGAGCCATCCCGCCACGCCGTGGCGTGCGGCGCTTCTCACCGACCTGGGGATCGTCTATCGCGACACCGGCTATTTCTCTCGCGCCCTCGCAGCCTGGGAGGAGGCTTGGGCGCTCGGGAAGAGCGCCGAAGCGCCGAACGCTCGAGCGATTGCCGACCGCGCCCTGGGCGAGCTTCTGGCGCTCAACTCCGGGCTGGGCCGCAGCGAGACGATCGAAGCGCTTCTGGCCGAGGCGCGGACACGGGACGTTCGAGGTTCCGCGAGCGAGAAGGTGGCGGAGGCGACCCAGAATCTCTGGCTGATGAAGAACCGGCCCGAAGCCTCATTCCGGTGCGGACCCTACGCCCTGAACAGCGTTCTGCGGGCCATGGCCGCGGACTCCTACAAACCGAACCAGGCTATCTCGGACTATCCCTCTACGACGAAGGGTACCTCGCTCGCGGAGATCGACAACCTCGCCAACAAAGCCGGGATGAGCCTCCAGATGGCCAAGCGCGCGCCCGGCGCCGAGGTGCTCCTTCCGGCCGTGGTGCACTGGAAGGCGGGCCATTTCGCCGCGATTGTGAAGCATGAAGGCGATCGGTACCTGGTGCAGGATCCGACCTTCAACAGCGAGTTGTGGGTCCGGCAAGCAGCGCTCGACGAGGAAGGGACCGGGTACGCGCTCGTGCGGGAAGGATCCCTGCCGTCGGGATGGCAACGGGTGGCCCAAGCCGAGGGCGCAACGATCTGGGGGAAGGGGCAGACCACTGCAAGCGACAAGAACGCCTATAGCTCCAGTGACTACGGCACGTTTTGTCCCACTAGACGCCAAAGCTTCGGAATGCCCGTCTACGGCATCCACTTCATGCTGGTGAACCTCTTTCTGACCGACACGCCGGTCGGCTACACGCCCCCGCTCGGTCCGGCAGTGCAATTCGAGGTTCGCTACAACCAGCGCGAGGTCTACCAGCCCCAGATCTTCTACTACTCGAACCTCGGACCGAAGTGGACCTTCGACTGGATCTCGTACGTCCAGGACGACCCGTCGAATCCCAACGCCAATGCCTTCCTCTATCTCAGAGGCGGCGGAGGGGAGGACCACACAGGCTTCAGCGTTGGGACCCAAAGCTACGCAATCCAGCACACCAGTCGCGCCGTGCTCGTGCGCACCGCGTCCTCACCCATCCGCTACGAACGCCGTCTTCCCGACGGTTCCGTGGAGGTCTTCGCCCAAGCGGACGGCGCTGCGACGTATCCGCGCAAGGTCCTGATGACGCAGGCGGTCGATCCTCACGGGAACACTGTCAATTACACCTACGACAGCAGTCTGCGCCTCGTGTCGGTCACCGATGCCATCGGGCAGGTCACCACTCTCGCCTACGATCTCTCTACGGATCCCCTCAAGATCACGAGGGTGACAGACCCCTTCGGCCGCTCCGCGCACTTCGAGTACGACGCTTCGGGAAGACTCTCGAGCATCACCGACGTGATCGGCATGCGGTCGCAGTTCGAGTACGGGGCCGGGGACTTCATCCAGGCGCTCACGACACCATATGGCACGAGCACCTTCGTAACTGGGGAGAGCGGCATCAACAGATGGATTCAGGCTACCCATCCCCTGGGGGGCACCGAGCGCATCGAGTACATGGGCAGCAACTCGCCCCTGCCAAACGATCCCGCCGCAACGGTGCCCACGGCCTTTTCGACCGCTGACGGTCACTTCGAAAACCCAAACAGCTTCTACTGGGACAAGCGAGCCTACGCTCAATACGGAGCGGACTACACGAAGGCCCGACTCATCCACTGGATGCACACGCCAGACGGGACTCGCACGTCGGGGGTCAAGTACAGCGAGCGCGCGCCGCTGGAGAATCGTGTCTGGTATGCGTATCCGGGCTCGTTCAACATAACCGAAGGCACGAGCACCTCTCCGACAAAGGTCGCTCGCGTCCTCGACGACGGCACGTCGCAAATGTACCAGTATCAGTACAACGCAATAGGCAAACGCATTCAAGCCGTCGATCCCCTCGGAAGAGAGACAGACTACGTCTACGGCAACAACAACACCCCGGACGCCGTCCCGGCCAGTGGCATCGGGATGGACCTCTTGCAGGTCAAGCGCAAGAATGGGAGCAACTACGACGTCCTTGCGACCTATACCTATAACCCCCAGCACTTGCCGTCGACGGTCACGGACGCACGCGGAGCTACGACCGCCTACACCTACAATGACGCCGGGCAGATCCTGACGATCACGACTCCGCCCGCCCAGGGACACAGCCAGGGGGCGACGACCACCTACACCTACGACACGAATGGCCTGCTGACGCAGATCAGCGGGCCGGTCCCTGGCGCGACGACGAGTTTCACTTGCGATGGCTACGGGCGAAGGCGCACCTCGACGGACGCCGCAGGCCTGACGCTCACCTACGACTACGACGCCTTTGACCGGGTCACACAGGTGACATACCCGGATGGCACGTCCGAGCAGACGACGTACAATCGTCTCGACGCCGAGGGGAAGCGCGATCGCCTCGGGCGCTGGACCCGTGTTTTCCACGACGCCTTGCGGCGTGTCGTCGTGACCCGCGATCCCGCCGGCGGAACGACCCAGTATCGGTACGGCGACAGCGGCGGCGGCTGCCCCTCCTGTGGCGGCGGTGGGGACGAACTGGTCGCCCTCATCGACCCGAACGGCAACCAGACGAGCTGGACCTACGACGGCCAGGGCCGCGTCGTCCAGGAGACGAGAGCCGACGGGAGCAGCGAGAGCTACACCTACGACACGACGACCAGCCGACTCAAGCAGAAGACCGACCGCAAGGGCGTCACAACGACCTTCTCGTACAACCTCGACAACAAGCTGGCGGGCAAGACCTACTCAGACTCCACGCCGGCCGTCACCTACGCGTACGATGCCGTGACCGGCCAGATGCTCACGGCCGCAAACGGCACGGATACGCTAACCTGGACCTACGACAACATGGACCGCATCGCCAGCGAGGCAAGCACGAGGAACGTGTCCACGGTCGGCTACAGTTACGACGACGCCGGCAACCGCGCGGCTCTGACCCTCAACGGCAGTGGCTACCTCACCTACGCCTACGACCAGCAGAGCCGCCTTACCGGCATCACGTACGGCTCGCGGACCTTCGGCTTCGGCTACGACACTGCCTCCCGCCGCACCTCGATGACCTACCCGAACGGCGTCGTCACGGGCTACACCTACGACACGGAGTCGCGTCTCACGTCGCTTGGCGCCGGCCTCGGTAGCACCCCGATCACGAGCTTCACCTACGGGCTGGACGCCGTAGGCAACCGGACCAGCAAGACGACGCTCGACTGGACGGAGAACTACGGCTACGATGCAGCCAACCGACTCGTATCCACAGATCGCTCTGCAAGCACGCCGTCTCGCTGGCGCTTTGCGTACGACCCCGCCGGCAACCGGACCGGCGACCAGACGGACGACGCCGCGATGGCTGGCACCTTCAACAACCTGAACGAGCTCCTGGGCCGGCAGGCCGGGGGGGCGCTCACGTTTAGGGGAACGACGAACGAGTAGGGGAACGACGAACGAGCCGGCGACCGTGGCCGTTTCTGGGAAGACCGTACCGACGAGTCCACCGACGAATACATTCTCAGCCCAGGCACCAGTCCCCTCCGGCACGAGCAGCGTGGTCGTCACCGCGACAGATCCCAGCGGCAACACCCGCACGAACACCTACCAGGTGGCTACCTCGGGGGCCGGGGCGACCTACACCTACGATCCAAATGGAAACCTTGCCTCCAAGACCGAAGGAACAGACAACTGGACGTACACCTGGAACGCCGAGAACAAGCTCGTCAAGGTTGAGAAGAACGGGGCCGAGATAGCGCGGTACGCCTACGACGCTCCTGGAAGACGAGTCGAACAGGTCGCCGGCGGTATAACAACCACCTACACCTACGACAACGAAGACGTGGTTCGCGAAGTCCGAGGCGGGGCAGTCGTGAAGTACATCCAGGGCTCGAACATCGATGAGCCACTCGCCGCCGACGATGGGTCAACGCTCACACACTTCCATGCCGACGCCCTGGGAAGCGTGGTGAAGACGACCGGCGCGACAGGCACGGTGACGGCCACCCGGCAATACGACGCGTGGGGCAACCTGCAGGTGGGTGCTGACGTGCCCGGGTACGCCTTCACCGGCCGGGAGTGGGATCCCGAGGTGGGGCTCTATTACTATCGGGCCAGATACTACGACGCTAGGGGCGGCCAGTTCCTGGCGGAGGACCCGGTCGACTACCGCAACGGCGTATCGCGGTACGCGTATGTCTTGGATCAGCCAACGAACCTCGTTGACCCCACCGGGCTGGTCCCGTGCCCGAAGGACTGCCCTCCTGACGTCAAGCAGGGCAAGTCCGATGCATGCCGTTATGCCTACACGATTCAGGATGCCAACATCCGGCAGTGCATCGAGCGGAAGTGTAAGGAGTCGACGATCATCTGCGACCAGTCGCATAACGACTGCAGAGGCGGCAGCCCAGGACAGACCCTGACAACTACATCGATGCTGATGTGTCCAGGCAACCGCATGCCGGAAGGGGCGTGCTGGAAGCGCGTCATCATCCACGAGATGTGGATTCACCAATGCAAGCCCGGCGGGCCTGGCTACAGCGATGCGGAGTACCCCCTTCACGAAAAGAAGCGAGAGGTCACAAAGAAGCTGGTCCCATGTCCATAGCAGGTACGACAGGTATGAGACTTACAACCCCACTCGTCGGTATCGTTCTGATCTGTGCATGCGGCCCGGTTCGGCAAGGTGCCGAGTCTCAAGTCGCATCACCTGCACCGACCGTGTGCGATCCCGCAGTGCGTCTCGCGCGTGATATCAAGGTTCCGTTTCGGCACGAGTGGCTTAGTGGCCAGCTGGCCTTGGCCGTGTGTCGAGGCTCGGAGGCCCAAACGAAGGAGCTGGACACGTTCAAGAAGTGGCTTGATGATGAGGCGCGGGCTGGCCGGATCCGCAACTGCTCTATGCCGGTCACGATGCAGCCACTCTCGGATGCCGAACGGTCTGCCGCCGACGCGAAGCTGCCAGGCCTGAAGGACTGGTGCTTCTCGCTAACTGCCGACATCTAGGCTGGTGGCCGTGATCGCGGCGCGAGCCCAGCTCGGACAGAGGAGCGCTGGTCTGCGCGGCGCGCAATGGCGGCTGAGGGCGCCACGCAGCCCAGCGGCCTTCTTTCAATGGGCCGGCGGCAGCGGCTCTGGCTATGGTCCTTCGATCGGTCTTCGAAGGCGGAGCTTACCGATAATCGGGTGTTACATACGGTTGTGCCCGATCGTCACGCCGCTTGCATTCAATGGCTCCCCTGGTGCGGGCGCCTGCGCCAGGCGCCCGCACTCAGCGGCGGCAAGCGGCGCGCCGGGCACAACCGCAAGCTCGGCGCTGCGGCGGCGAGCGCTGCGCGGCGTTCAGCCGCTTCGCGCCCGGCGGTCGGGCGCCTCATATGTAACACCGATTATCCGAAGCTCCGCCCGGCTGCGGCCTGCTGCTCGTGGCTTCTGGCGTCGGGCCGCCGGCCCCCGGCCACGCCGCGCCTGCTCTCGGGCGGCACTCGCTCCGCGATGTCGGCGAGCTGGTGGCGTCGCTCGTGCCGCCCTCGTCGCCGCGCCCCGGCTTCGTCGGCTCGGGGTGGCACTTGGTCGGCGTGCCGTATCTATGAAGGAGCAAGTCGATGCGACTGTACGTGAACGTATGGGGCGATTCTCCGATGGGAGCGGATCTCGCGCAGGTGATTGGGAGGATCGGTTTCGAGGGGGTGCGCCGGGACGTTCTTTCTGCGGAGGGCGCGGATGGCCTCTGTGGCGACTTGGCCGGCACGTCTCTGCATCCGATTCTGCTTGTGGGGAGCGGGGATCTTGGGAAGATGCAGCGGAATGGGGCCGCGATGACTCCGCGTGAGATTGCGGACCTTGCAGGTGCGGCCGCTCGCGCTGCGAAGCGAGCGGGTTTGTTCGATAGGGAGCCGCCGGCGGCGATAGAGCTGGGCAACGAACCCAACATCGCCAGTGCGATGTACGCGAATGACGCCCGGCGGTTTGGCGAATTGCTCCGGATCGGGACGCAAGAAGTCATGTCTGTCTCTGACAGGGCCACCGTGATCTCGGGAGGCATCTGGAAGACGAGCCAGAGTGCGCTCGACTACCTCGCCAAGGCACTCGACGTGGAGGTGCCCGAAGCGTGCCATGTCGGGTATCACCCGTACCGAGAAGAATCCGAGCCGGAGGTGCCGAGTCCCGGATTCGGGAGCCGCGACGCCGAGTTCCAGAAGCTGAAGGCAATCGCAGCCGGGCGACCGATCTGGTGCACCGAATGCGGATGGCACACTGGACTTCAGCCGAGATACTTGCAGATCTGGAAGTGGAAACTGAAGGTGGGGACGTTCCAGTACCGTGACGTCGATGTGGCAGCATTCACGCAGCGTGAGGTGCGGCTGAACTGGCAGCACGGTGCCCGTGGATACGTGTTCTATCAACTCTTTGACGGGCCAACGCCCAACTCCAGCGACCGCTTCGGCATCCTTCGCTACCCAACGGAGACGAGAGAGCTCAAGCCCGTGGCGGATGTGATACGGCCTCTCGTTGCGGAGGTCGTCGGAGCCCCGCCGACTGCAACGGCGTAGCGCAGACGGCCGTGTTCCCCAGGGCTCGGGCAGACTCCTCGACGGCGCTCCGGCCGCGGCGGTGGTGGTCGCCGGCGGCCAATCCGGCATGGCGCGGCGTGGCGCCGGCGGGCAGCGTGCTCGAGGTCGTGGGTGGAGCTGCACGCTGCCTGACGGCGCCGGCCAGGCGCGGGCCGTTCGTCCGGCGGAGGCGCGCCGGAAGCAGGAGGCGAGCGGCCACGGGGCCATCGAGCGTCATCCGGCTAAGGACGCGTAACAGAATAACTAGTGCAATGTGGGTCGGTCTCGTGTATTCTTGCGTCGATGTCAGAGACGGAGGCCATTGAGCGGCGCTTCAAGCTGATTGGCGGAATGCTCGACGAACGGCTCAGGCGTTGTGTGGCTGGCGCTGAGGCATTGGCGATTGGGCGAGGCGGCGTGTCGATCGTGGCGCGGGCGACGGGGATGTCGCGAGGGGCGATCCAGGCCGGTGTCGCCGAGCTCAAGCAGCCCAAGAAGGAGCGCCTGGCGGTGGGACGGATCCGCAAGCCAGGTGGCGGACGCAAGCGGACGGTCGACGTCGATCCCACCCTGCGCAGCGATCTCGAGGAGCTGCTCGAACCCGCGACCCGTGGGGATCCGGAGACACCGCTACGCTGGACCTGCAAGAGCTCGCGACAACTGGCGGCGGAGCTGAACCGCCAGGGACACCAGACAAGTCACCGGATGGTGGTGGCCTTGCTGCACGAGCTGGGCTACAGCCTGCAGGGCAACCGCAAGACGATCGAGGGCACGTCTCATCCGGACCGCAACGCCCAATTCGAGTACATCAGCCGGAAGGTCAACGAGCACCTGCGGACGAAGGACCCCGTCATCTCGGTCGACACCAAGAAGAAGGAACTGGTCGGAAACTTCAAGAACGGCGGGCGCGAATGGCGCCCGCAGGGCGATCCGGAGCAAGTCCAGATCCACGACTTCGTGGTCCCCGAACTGGGGCGCGCGATCCCATACGGTGTCTACGATCTCGGCCAGAACACCGGCTGGGTGAGCGTCGGCGTCGATCACGACACGTCGGAGTTCGCGGTGGCGACCATTCGGCGCTGGTGGTACTCGATGGGGCGCCCCACTTACCGTCAGGCCAAGAGGCTGCTCATCACCGCCGACGGCGGCGGCAGCAACGGTCCCCGCTTGCACCTGTGGAAGCTCGAACTACAGAAGCTGGCCGATGAGATCGGCCTGCCCATCTCCATCAGCCACTTCCCGCCGGGAACCAGTAAGTGGAACAAGATCGAGCATCGCCTGTTCTCCTTCATCAGCCAGAACTGGCGGGGCAGGCCTCTTATCAGTCACCAGGTGATCGTCAAGCTGATCGCCGGTACTCGCACCGCCACTGGCCTCAAGGTCCGAGCCGTGCTGGATCGCAACACCTATCCCGCCGGCCTCAGAGTGGACAAGAAGGCAGTCGCCGGTATCCAGCTCAGACCTGCCAGTTTCCACGGTGACTGGAACTACACAATCGTGCCCAGTCACAACCGTGATTGATCTATTCCGTTACGGGCCCTAAGGCGGCGTTAAGCTGCGGGCGTCCGCCTGCCCCGCGCCCGTCAGCTTCAACGCCCTCTTAGACGGATGCGCTCGTCGCGGCGAGCAGCCGGCGGCCATCAAGCCCATCGGCGCCGGAGCCGGACGCCCAGGAAGCCCGCTCGCGGGCACAGCGCCCGCCGCCGGTCTTGGCTTTCGATGCGAGCGCCGTGAACGCGAGCGCTCCACGTCGTTCAGGGCGGCGGCCCAGCTGCGACGGGACCTACTTCAGGTAGAACTCGAGGCCTTCGAGCGAGGGAACGTCGAGCACTCGCGCCCACTGGATCTTGAAGTGGCGAGCCACGTAGGGGATCCTGTCCGACCTCGTGAGCGTGTCCTTCTCTTCGCTGATCAGGTGCAGGTCATCGCCAGCTCGTGTCCGCACCAGGCTGAGCGCGAGACACCAGGGATCAGCGTGAGGGCCCGGCTTGGCGGAGGCGCTGACGCCAGGGAATTCCGCCTGGATCTCCCTGAGGGCGTCCGCCTGGGCGCTGTCGATCGGGACGAAGATGCCGGACCGGGCTTTGGCCCAGGCCTTCATCTCATCCTCCACCGGATCGAGCTCGCGCAGGACCTCGTGAGGAGCGATCAGCCTGCCATCTTTCGCGAGCTGCTCGAGCAGATCCCATAGCGGCCCGAGTGACTTCCGCGGGTAATTCCTCTTCAGCGCGACGATGGAGCTGGTGTCGATGCAGTAGCGCCGGGGGGTCGCCAAATTGCTAGGCCCCGCTCAGCAACGCTTCGACCTTGCCGATGTGGCGAAGCCTCAAGGAGAGGTAATCGGAGAGGTCGATGTCGGAGATCTGTCCGCGGTCGTGGGCGCGGAGCACATGAGACACGAAGCCTCGGCCGAGCTCGGCCACGGCTTTGCGGTACGGCGGTGCCCCGCCCTTCGCCTTCTTCTTCGGCCGTGGCTGGTACTGCCGCTCCCACAGGGCGACGGTCTTCTGGTAGGTCTGCTGGTCGATCGCGCCGGCCGTATGCAGACGTCGCAGGATGACGACGCGGCTCACCGCGAACTGCTGCACGCCCTCCTCCACCGCCTGGTCGAGTGAGAACCGGGGTGCCCGGAGTGCATTCAGGGCGCGGAGCGCGTCCATCGGCACGAGGAGGGCGCCCGCGAAGGCATTGCAGAAGACCTCGACCGCGTCGGCAGTGCCCGCAGCGCGGCCTTCATCGACGAAGCAGAGGCCGGGCTCGCCAAGCATCAGGTGTGCCCATTCATGAAAGAGCGTGAAGCACCGGCGGTTCGCCGGATCCTTCTTGTTCAGGACGATGGCCGATGCCGTGTCAGCAAGCGAAAAGCCGCTGATCTCGACGGGTGGCATGGCGAACTGGAATATCAGGTAGCCGAGACGCTCGAAGTGCTGCCGCCATTCCTTGAGGGCGGTGGCGGCGTCGTGCCATTGCGCCTGGTCGGCGACGGTGACGCCGAGCAGGCCGCGTGCCTCTTGAGCTGCCACCTCTGGCGGGGTGGCGCGCGTGATGCGCGCCTTCGCGAGGGTGGCCTCGGTGATGCCGGCCAACTCGACGTAGATCTGCTGTAGCCGACGGGCTCGACGGATGGCGAGTCGCGTGGCGGGCGACAGTGGCTCTATGCCCTCCTCGCTCGGAGGACGGCGGAAATCGGCGGGCAAAGGTGGCTCGATCGGCGGAGCAGGCAAGAAGAACGTGGCCACCGGCCGCTTGACGGCGTCAGCGAGTTTCTCGAGCTGACGTGGTGTCGGTCGCCCTGCGGCGCCGGGCGTCTCCCACTGGACGAACTTGGCAGGGCGGACTCCGACCTTCTTGGCTGCGGCCTGTGGCGTGAGCCCGGCAGCCTCTCTCGCCCAGCGGACGAGGGACGGATCTACGTCGATCGTCGCTCTGGCCACGGAGCCTCTTCCCCTGAGGACATCGTACGGGCATCCGGTGCCGGGAGAGTACCGCGCTCCGGCAACGAAAGGGTGGCCTGGCTAGATTCCGCGGTTACGGCCATTCCGCTCCACCAGACTGTTGAGCATCTTGAGGAGCACGCGACGGTCGGTGGCGGCCAAACAGTGGGCACAGCCGGGACTGATCTTCGTGCAGCCCCGCACAGGATCCCAGGTCGCATCCGTCCATTCGATGGTCGCGTGGCCACGAAATCTCAGGGCGATTCAAGAAGTCATCCATGGAAACACACGCGTTTGCCGGGTGACTCGTCCCTCGGGCTTCAGGCGCGGGGCAGGCCCGCCGAGCAGCGTAGCACGCCATCGCTGGGCGGCGGCAAGTGACGGGAGTCGACTCGGATGAGAGAATCGGCCTTCTCCCGAGGTGACAGGATGGCGCGATTGGCGGCGTGGCTGGCCGTGTCGTCGTCGGTGCTGGCGGCGGGGATCTCCAGTGCCGAGGGGCCTTCGGCTGCGGGTCCTTCGACTCCAGCAGGCGGGCTGCTGCTCGTCGCCAACAAGGGCGACCACACGCTCGGAATCGTGGATCCCGTCAGCGGGCGGCAGGTCGCCACGGTGGAGGAGAGCGGCGTCACCGGGCACGAGGTGATCGCCTCGCCCGACGGACGCACGGCGTACGTGCCGATCTACGGCGACTCCGGCGTGGGGCAACCCGGCAGCGACGGGAGGACGATCGACGTCATCGACCTCGCCGCGCGCCGGCGGGTCGCCACGATCGACCTCGGTCGCCTCGAGCGCCCGCACTGCGCCCAGTTCGGCCGCGACGGGCGGCTCTACGTGACGACGGAGATCACGAACTCGATCACGGTCGTCGACCCGCGCACGAACGCCGTCGTCGAGCGCATCCCGACGGACCAGCCCGAGTCGCACATGCTGGCCCTCAGCCGCGACGGCCGGCACGCTTACACCTCGAACGTGGGCGCGGGGACGGTGAGTGCCGTCGACCTCGGGGCGAAGAAGGTCCGGGCAGTCGTGCCCGTCTCGGCGACGGCCCAGCGCATCGCGCTCTCGACCGACGACCGGTGGCTGTTCACGGCCGACCAGAAGGCGCCGCGCCTGGCGGTCATCGACACGACGACGAACACGGTCGCGCGCTTCGTGCCGCTGCCCGGCATCGCCTACGGGACGGCGCCGACGCCGGACGGCCGCTTCCTGATCGCGGCGCTCCCGCAGGCGCGCCGCGTGGCCGTGGTCGACCTTCACAGCTGGCAGGTGGTGCACACGCTCGAGGTCCCGAAGGCTCCCCAGGAAGTCCTGGTCCGGCCCGACGGCCACGTCGCGTACGTCTCCTGCGACGCGAGCGGGAAGCTGGCCGAGATCGACCTCACCACGTGGAAAGTGGCACGGCTGATCGATGCGGGCCCGCAGGCGGACGGGCTGGCGTGGGCCGCAGCTCCGCGCTGAGGAGCGAGGGGGAAGCATGGCCACTCAGGACGAGCTCGAGCGGCGGGTCGAGGAGCTGGGGCAGGAGGTCTCGCGCCTGCGGGGCGGCCGTCGCCGGGGCGTGCGCTACCGTAGCTCGGCGGCGATCGGCGACCTGCCGCTGGTGTCGATCGCCGTGGGACCCGATCCGGCGAAGGGCGAGATACGGGGCCATGCCCGCGGCGTCATCGCCATCGGCGACATCGCCACGGGCCTCGTCGCGATCGGGGGGCTCGCGGCCGGCGGCGTCTGTATCGGCGGCCTCTCGGTCGGTCTCGCCAGCTTCGGCGGCGTGGCGCTGGGGCTGCTGCTCGCGCTGGGCGGCCTGGCGGTCGGTGGCACCGCCGCGGGGGGGGCGGCGGTCGGTCGCGTGGCGATCGGCGGCGTCGCGGTCGGGGAGTACGCCTGTGGCGGTGGCGGCTTCGGGGCCCACGTCGTCGACGCGACTCACGCCGACCCCGAGGCCATCGCGTTCTTCCGCGAGCACGGGCTCGGCGGGCTCTGCCCACCGCAGAACGTCAGGCGTTGAGCGGTCCGCGGCGGCTCAGCGCAGCCGGCCGCAGACGCCGCGAGCGAGCTTCTGTGCCGCCTCGGGGCTCGACTTGCCGCCGATCGTGACCTGCACGTCGACCTGCCAGGCGCCCTTCGATCGAGCCGGTCGGCCCCACGTTGGCCAGGAAGGCCCGGTCGCACAGGCCCGGCAGGGGCGTGATCGCGTGGCCGGCGGCCCGCTGCCGCTCCTCGCGCCCGGTGTTGGCCTCGACGCCGTTGCCACGCGGCGCGCCTAGGATCGTGACCGCCGCGGTGTCACGCCCCTTCTGGTAGCCGCAGGAGCTGTAGTCGCTGCCGCCCTTTGCCTGTGGCAGGGGCGTGAAGCCGGCGCCGAGCGGCCCGAATGCGGCCGTCACAGCTTTCACTCATTCGGCGACTCCAGCGTCTTCTTGCCGGCTTCCAGGACGCGCAGGATGGCGTCGACGTCGTAGACGCAGCCGCCGGCCGTGCCGCCGCCGATCTCCTGCAGCGCCGCCCACAGCCGCGTGTCGTCGGGCAGCCGCGGGTCCGGCGCGAGGTCGCCGCGCAGCGGGCGCCGCGCCAGCTCGGCCTCTCCCCAGGCAGCGTCGCGCCGTTCGCCGTCACGGCCGACGAGGTCGATGCGGGCCTCGAGCCGGTGGCGGTCGATCACGATCTCGATCAGGTCGCCGTCCTGCAGCTTGCCGATCGGCCCGCCGGCCAGGGCGTCCGGCGCCACGTGGCCGACGCAGGCGCCGGTCGAGACGCCCGAGAAGCGGGCGTCGGTGACGACGGCGACGTGCCGGCCGATCGGCGTGTGCGTCAGCGCCGACGTGACCTGGTAGGTCTCTTCCATGCCGGTGCCGGCCGGGCCGCAGCCGGCGATCACCAGCACGTCGCCGGGGCGGATCGCGTCCGTGCCCCGGGACTTGATGGCGGCGATGGCCGCGCGCTCGCTGGTGAAGACGCGGGCGGGCCCGACCTTGCGGTAGACGCCGTCCGCGTCGACCACGGAGGGGTCGATGGCCGCGCTCTTCACGACCGCGCCCTGCGGCGCGAGGTTGCCGACGGGGAAGGCGACGGTGCCGGTCATCCCCGCGCGGTGTGCCGAGCTGGGATCCAGGATCACGCTCGCCGCGTCGACGCCGTCGCGCTCCCTCAGCAGGAGCTGGAACCGCCGCCGCCGCTCCGAGCCCTCCCACTCGTCGAGCACGTCACCGAGCGGCCGTCCGAGCGCGGTCAGGCAGTCGAGGTGGAGGAGCCCCAGCCGGCGCAGGTGGAGCATCACCTCGGGCACGCCGCCTGCCAGGAACACGCGGACGGTCGGGTGGTGCACCGGCCCGTTGGGCAGCACGCTGACGAGCCGTGGCACCTCGCGGCTGGCGTTGGCCCAGTCGGCGAGGCTCGGCCGCTTCAGGCCGGCGGCGTGGGCGACGGCCGGCAGGTGCAGCAGCAGGTTGGTCGAGCCGCCGAAGGCGGCGTGCACCACGATCGCGTTGTGCACCGCGCGCTCGGTGAGGACGCGCGAGACCGTCACGCCTTGCCGCTCTAGATCGACGACCGCGCGCGCCGCCTGTCGCGCGCCCTCGAGCCATACCGGCTGGCCCGACGGCGCCAGGGCGGAGTGCGACAGCGAGAGGCCGAGCGCCTCGCCCACCACCTGCGAGGTTGCGGCCGTGCCGAGGAAGTGGCAGCCGCCGCCGGGGGAGCCGCAGGAGCGGCAGCCCTGCTCGGCCGCCTCCGCCAGCGTGACGAGGCCGTGCGCGTAGCGCGCCCCGAGCGTCTGGACGGCGGCCGTGTCCTCCGCGCCCTCGGCCGGCAGCATCACGCCGCCGGGCACGAGCACCGCCGGCAGGTCGCGGCAGCCGGCGAGCGCCATCATCATCGCGGGGTGGCCCTTGTCGCAGGTGGCGACGCCGATCACGCCGCGCCGCGTGGGCAGCGAGCGGATCAGCCGGCGCAGCACGATCGCCGCGTCGTTGCGGTAGGGCAGGCTGTCGAACATGGCCGGCGTGCCCTGCGAGCGGCCGTCGCACGGGTCGCTGCAGTAGCCCGCGAACGGCACGCAGCCGAGGGCCGTCAGCTCGCGCGCGGCCTTCTCCATCAGCAGGCCGACCTCCCAGTGGCCGCTGTGGTAGCCCAGGGCGACCGGCGCGCCGTCGGGTGCGCGGATGCCGCCGAGCGTGCTGAGGAGCAGGAACTCCGGGCGGCCGAGCCGGCGCGGGTCCCAGCCCATGCCGGCGTCCTGCGTCCAGCCGAAGAGGTCGCCGCTCGGCCGGCTGAGCAGCATCTCCTCGCGGACGGGCAGCGAGCCTTGCGGCCCCCGTCCGCTCGTCTGCAGCTGGTAGACGCCCGGATCGCTTTCGTCGAAGAACAGGGAGCTCACGTGGGAAGACTATCGCAGGCGGACCGCAGGTCCCACGCGCGGGCACGCCGGGTGCGCGTCAGGGCCGTTGGTCCGATAATCCCGGCTGGGAGGGGCACCATGGCACTCAACCGCCGGCCGGCCGCCGTCGCGACGCTGGCCCTCGCAATCGCAGGCACCCTGGCCGTCGTCGTT
This sequence comes from uncultured Acidobacteriota bacterium, assembly GCA_963831755.1. GTDB lineage: Bacteria > Acidobacteriota > Vicinamibacteria > Fen-336 > Fen-336 > DATBSL01. The sequence continues at coordinate 241,810 of CAWHRC010000009.1, read as the reverse complement.
CACGCCTCGGGCCGCCCGCCTTCCGAGGCCTACACCTGGAAGAACGTGCAGATGGTCGGCGGCGGCTTCGTCACCGGCATCGTCTTCCATCCGGCGGCGAAGGACGTGCGCTACTGCCGCACCGACATCGGCGGCGCCTACCGCTGGAACGCCGGCACGAAACGCTGGGAGCCGCTCGTCGACTGGCTCGGGTACGGGGACCGCAACCTGATGGGCGTCGAGAGCGTCGCGGTCGACCCCGCCGACCCGGAGCGCCTGTACCTCGCCTGCGGCACCTACACCAACCCTGCCACGCCCGACGGCGCGATCCTCCGCTCCGCCGACCGCGGGCGGAGCTTCCAGCGCACGAACGTGCCGTTCAAGATGGGCGGCAACGAGAACGGCCGCGGCAACGGCGAGCGCCTGGCGGTCGACCCGAACGACGGGCGGGTCCTCTACATGGGCACGCGCCACGCGGGCCTCTGGCGCAGCACCGACCGCGCCGTGACCTGGAGCCGCGTCGGCAGCTTCCCGAACGTCGAGGAGGTGCTCCCCCCGAAGCCGCCGGACGAGCCGCCGTGGGTGCAGCGCGGCGGCAGCGGGGTCGTGTTCGTCGTCTTCGACCCGCGCAGCGGCAAGCGCGGTGCGCCCAGCTCGACTCTCTACGTCGGCGTGTCGCTGATGGGCCGCGAGAACCTGTTCCGCAGCCGCGACGCCGGCCGCAGCTGGCAGGCCGTGCCGGGACAGCCGACGGCGTATCGGCCCAATCACGCCGTGCTCGCTTCCGACGGCACGCTCTACGTCTCGTACGGCACGAACCCAGGCCCCTGGCGGATGAGCGACGGCGGGGTCTGGAAGCTCGACACCCGCTCGGATGCCTGGACCGACGTCACGCCCGAGAAGCCCTCGGCTCAGGCGGGGCAAGGCCTTCGGCTACGCGGCGGTGGCCGTGGACGCCCGCGATCCGCGGGTGCTGATCGCGAGCACGTTCGGCCACCCGGCCGGCCGGGGCGAAGACGAGATCTTCCGCAGCGCGGACGCCGGCCGCACCTGGAAGCCCGTGTTCGCCGCCGGCGCCACCTACGACTTCTCCCTGGCGCCTTACGTGTCGGCCACGCCCATCCACTGGCTGTTCGACATCGAGATCGACCCCTTCGACTCCAACCACGCCCTGTTCACGACCGGCTACGGCGGCTACGAAACGTTCGACCTGGGAGACGTCGACGCCGGACGCCCGACGAAGTGGAGCGTGATGAGCTCCGGCATCGAGGAGACGGTCGCCCTCGAGCTCCTGAGCCCGCCGCGCGGCGCCCACCTGCTGACCGCCGTCGGGGACTACAGCGGCTTCGTGCACCGCGACCTCGACCGGCCGGCGCCGGAGGGCAGCTACCCGAACCCGATCTTCGGAAACACGACCGGCCTCGCCTGCGCCGAGAACGCGCCGGACCTCATCGTCCGGGTGGGGCGGGCCTCCGGCCACCACCGCGGCGGGAACATCGGCTACTCGCTGGACGGCGGCCGGACCTGGCAGCCGCCGGCCGCGACCCCCCGGCCCGACAGCCAGCTCGGGCACATCGCCGTGTCCTCGGACGGCGGCACCTGGGTCTGGACGCCGGAGCGTCAACCCGTGAGCTTCACCCGCGACCGCGGCGCCACGTGGAGCCTTTCCCAGGGCGTGCCCGAGAGCACGCGCGTGATCGCGGACCGCGTCGATCCGAAGACGTTCTACGCGCTGGCGCTCTTCGACGGCCAGCTCTTCGTCAGCCACGACGGAGCGGCCACGTTCACCGCGCAGCCGCTGCGGCTGCCGGACGGCCTGCCCCGACGGGGCGGCGATCGCGGCGACGACCGCGGCGGGCAGGACCGCCTCTACGCGACGCCGGGCAAGGCCGGCGACCTGTGGCTGGCGGCGTTCAACGGGCTCTACCACTCGACGGACGCGGGCCAGGGCTTCACGAGGCAGCCCGGCGTGAGCGAGATCCACGCCTTCGGCTTCGGCAAGGCGGCCCCGAGCGCCGACTCACCCGCGCTCTACCTCGTCGGTGTCGTCGAGGGCGTGCGGGGCGTGTATCCGGTCGGACGACGCCACTCGCAGCTGGGTCCGCATCAACGACGACCAGCACCAGTGGGGTCTCGTGCTCCACGTCAGCGGGGACCCGAAGCGCTACGGCCGCGTCTACGTCGGCACGCACGGCCGCGGCACTCTGTACGGCGACCCGGCTGGCCGACTCAGAAGGTGACGCTGACGCCGATCGTGACTGGAACGACGTACTTCGACCGCTCGGGCACGACGCCCTCGACGCGCGACGACATCGTGCGCTCGTCCCACGAGTAGATCTCGTACTGCTGGCTGCGCAGGCTGCCGGTCGGCAGGTCCGCTCTCACCTGGAGGGCGATGCGGCCGCGGTGCGTGCGCAGCATCTCGACGCCCGCCTCGACGTAGGGCGCGATGCCCGACCGCTCGCCGCTGAAGTAGGAGGACCCGGACAGCGGGCCATCGCCTTCGCTCGCGTGCAGGTTCAGGTACCCGAGTCCTCCACCCACGAAGGGACTCGTGTCTCGGCTCGTCAGGTAGACGCGACCACCGACGCTCACCGAGAAGAGACTGAGCCGCTTGCCTCGGTAATCCGTGTCGTCCCAGCCGAAGCGCATCTCGGCTGGCAGCGCGAACCGCGGCGCGGCGTACGCCAGGCCCAGAGTCAGCCCGGAGCCCGGGCACCGTGCCCGAGGGACTCGACGTCCGCGATGGCCAGGGAGAACTTGACCGAGCCCTTCTTGTTGAGTGGCTCGCGCGTCTCGCTGCGGATCAGGTTGTCGACCCGCTCGGTCGAGGAGAACGGCTGTCCCTGCACGAGCGCCTTGGCCACCCTGCCGGTGGCCACCGGCAGCTCCTCGAGGCCGTCGAGCTGGATCGTCACCGAGAACCGGTTGTCGCCGCGAGTGGCGGTGACCAGGACCGCCTTCCCGAGCGTGCCGAGGCTCACGTCGAACACACCGCGTCCGCCGGACGCCTTCCGCAGCTCGTCGCACAGTAGCCGCGCGGCGGTCTCGGCGTCCGCCTGGGCCATGCCCGTCGACTGCTTCAAGGCGCACTGGAAGGCCTCCTCCTCGGCCTGCGCGGCACTTGCGAGGCCGGCCGCCAGCACGACGGAGGCGGCCGTGATCGGCAGCAGCAGGGCACGGCGACGGCTCGAGGCGGACCGGTAACGGGCATGAAGTGACATGACGCCCCTCCTCGCTTGTCGATTCGTAAGACTCACGGTTGCAGGCTAGCGAGGCCTCGCCTGCTGCGTCCCTAGACACGCCCAAGAAAGGCCCAAAGGAGTTCCAAAGGGGCGCGGCTGGCCGCTGAGGTTTCAGCGGACGTAGGGGGCGTATGCCAGAGGCGCGACCAGGACCTCCAGCCAGTACACCCTGTCGATCGACCGTCCGCTGCGGCGGGCCAGTCGCAGCGTCACGGGTTCGAGGCGCGTCTGTCCGCGGGCAAGACCCCCGAGGACGAGCTCGAAGCTCGACTCGGGCGGAACCGCGACGTCGAATGCGAGGTCGAAGCTGGCCCTCGGGTAGACGGGGAGGTACTGGCCTCCCGGTGCGCGCCATTGCCGGCCGTCCGTGCTCCGCAGCAGGACCTGGCCGGGGTCGAACGAGTATCCGAGCTCGCGCGGGTCGAACACGACGCGCAGCGCGAGGGGCGGAATGGCTTGCGCCTGGGGCGCGCGATCGAGGGTGTCGACGCGGAGCCTCAGCCCCTCGATCTCGAGCGACACGGTCGACCCGGGCTTGCCCTTCACGTCAGGAGGCGATGCCACGAAGCCGCTCTGGGTGTAGCGCGTGGTCGCGCACGCAGCAGCCAGGAGGCCGACCGCGACGGCAGCGAGGGAGCGGGCGGCTCGCGACCTGGAGGCGAAGTGCATGGGACGCCTCCTCAGAAACGGAAGCTCAGCTGGAAAGAGAGCGCCCTGCTCTCGCGGACCGGCATCGCGGGTGGAGGGCGGAGTGCGTCCAGGGCGACCGGGGTCCAGCGGTCGGTCTTGATCAGCGCGCCGACGACAGTGCCGACGGCGACACTGCCCAGACCGTAGGTGAGGACGGCGTCGCCCCGGCTGCACAGCACGTTCTCGTTGACTTTGCACAGCGCGGGGTCGACGTCGTCGGTGAAGGCCAGCGCCGCGCCCAGCAGGCCGCCGATGAGCGCGCCCTGCCACCAGTGGCTCTTCTTTCCCAGGGCCACGTCCAGGCGGGTGACGTCGCCCGCCGGAAGCCTCATCTCACTCGGCACGAGGGGATGGCTCCCCTTCGGCACCAGCGTGATGCTGGTCGCGTCGGTGCCGACCAGCGTTCCGTCGATCCTCTCACCCGCCAGGGAGTAGGTCCAGACGCGCACCCGGACGCCGGCCGGGAGCTTCAACGGCGGAGGCGCCGGAGGTCCGGGCGGCGCCGGTGGCGCCTGGGCGGCGGCGACGTAGGCGTCGCCCAGGAGGACGGTGAGGACGGCCATCAGGGTGAGGCGTCGTGGCTTCATCGATCCCTCCCTTCGCCTCGCGTCACACGGTACGGCGCGGGGGGGCGTGCCGGCGACGGTGCTCGGACAGTTTCGCGACCGTCACAACGCGCGAGCTGCCGGAGCGGCTCGTCCGGGCGCACACCACGAGGCCGCCGCTGGGCATGGGCAATGGCCGACCTACCTGTCCGCGCGGTGCTCGGCCGGGGCGCCGGGCCGAGTGAGGTTCGTCGCGGTGTTGACGAGGGCCACGTGGGAGAAGGCTTGCGGGAAGTTGCCGAGAAAGCGGCCGGCCTGCGGGTCGTACTCCTCCGCCAGCAGGCCCACGTCGTTTCGCAGCGCCAGGAGCCTTTCGAACAGGGCACGGGCCTCCGCGCCGCGCGCGAGCAGCGCCAGGTTGTCCGCGAGCCAGAACGTGCACAGCAGGAACGAGCCTTCGCCCGCCGGCAGGCCGTCCAGGTCGGCGTCGGCCTGGTAGCGGCGCACGAAGCCGTCGACCGCGAGCTCGCGCTGGATCGCCGCGATCGTGCCCCTCATGCGCGGATCCGAAACCGGGAGGAAGCCGACGAGCGGGAACATGAGGGCGCTCGCGTCGAGCGACTTCGACCCGTACGACTGGACGAACGCGCCGAGCCCGAGATCGAAGCCCTTGCGGCAGACCTCGTCGTGAATCGCCGCCCGCAGGGCACGCCAGCGCTCCAGCGGCCCGTCCTCCCCGAAGCGCTCCACGGCCTTCACCGCCCGGTCCGCGGCGACCCAGGCCATCACCTTCGAGTGGGTGAAGTGCCGCCGCGGCCCGCGGACCTCCCACAGGCCCTCGTCCAGCTCCTGCCAGGCAGACTCCAGGCGGTCGAGCAGCGCGCTCTGGACACGCCACGCGTTCTCGTCGGCCTCGAGGCCCGCGCGCCGAGCCACGTGCATGGCGTCCATGACCTCGCCGAAGACGTCGAGCTGCTGCTGACGGCTCGCCAGGTTCCCGATGCGGACCGGCCGCGACGCCTCGTAACCGGGCAGCCAGCCGAGCTCCGTCTCGCCCAGCCGCCGCTCGCCGGCGATGCCGTACATGATCTGGAGCTGGCTGGGCACGCCCGCCACGGCCCGCAGCAGCCACTCCCGCCAGGCGCGTGCCTCGTCTTCGTAGCCTGCCGTGAGCAGCGCGTAGAGCGTGAAGGTGGCGTCGCGGAGCCAGCAGTAGCGATAGTCCCAGTTGCGGACGCCACCGATCCGCTCGGGAAGCGACGTCGTGGCCGCGGCCACCACGGCGCCGGTCGGCTGGTAGGGGGCGAGCGCACCACGACCGTGTCGGGCCCCGCCACCGCGCGGATCCCGCCGTCGAAGCGCCGCACCCACGGGACGATCGGCCCGTAGTCGAAGCGGATCACGAGCTCCATCCGCATCCGGACCCGGCCCCGACGCCCCACCACGAGGCGCACCACGTCGGGCGCCCGCGTCCGGGGCGGCATGAAGTCGACGACGGCGACCGCGCCTTAGGACGTCTCGTGCTCCGTCTCGAGCACCAGGGTGCCCTCGCGGTAGCACCTGGTCGTGCGCCGCGGCTCTTCGACGGGAGCGAGGAGCCAGCGCCCGTGCTCGGCCGTTCCGAGCAGCGCCGCGAAGCAGGCCCCGGCGTCGAAACGTGGAAGGCAGAGCCAGTCGAGCGACCCCGCACGGCTCACCAGGCCCGCGGTCAGCAGGTCACCGATCAGCGCGTAGTCCTCGATGCGCGAAGCCATGCCGTCTCCCGGCGCAGCCGGCCCGTCCGCGCTAGCGGCCGACGACCTCGACGAGCGAGTCGAGCGAGCCGGTCCAGGCCGGCGCACCCTCGTGGCTCAAGCGTGCCGGTCCGATCGTCCCAGCGCAGCCGGGTGACGCGGCCCTCGCCCTTCTCGTACGCGTAGGTCCTGCCGTCGTCGTCGTACAGCGTGAACTCGGCGTCCGCGCCAGGGTAGACGCGCAGCTTCGCGAGCGCCTGCTTCTGCTTCGTGCTGAGCACGGGCTCGCCGAACGGCACGATCGAGCCGGCGCGCACGAAGAGCGGCAGCGTGTCGATCGGCGCCGTCGACCTCGATCGTCTGGCCGCCCTGCAGGCGCTCGTTCGTCCAGTAGTCGTACCAGTCGCTGCCGGCCGGCAGGTAGACGCTGCGCTGCGTCGCGCCCTGCTCGGTCACCGGGGCGACGAGGAACGCCGGGCCGAACATGTACTCGTCGCGCAGGTCGGCGACCTTCGGGTCGTTCGGGAAGTCCATGAACAGCGCGCGCATGTACGGCGCGCCGGTGCGGTACGTCGAGTAGCCGAGCGAGTAGACGTACGGCATCAGCTCGTAGCGCAGCTTCAGGTACTTGACGAGAACCTTCTCCGCCTGCCCGCCGTACGACCAGACCTCGTTCTCGATGCGGCTGCCGTGCGCGCGGAAGATCGGCAGGAAGGCCGCGTACTGGAACCAGCGCGTGTAGAGTTCCGGGTAGTCGTCGTAGCCGCCCACGTTCGCACGCGCGTCGCTCGGGTCGAGGAGCGGAGGACGCCTCGGCACGTGCTTCGCCGGCAGGTACTCCCAGCCGCCGATGTCGTTCGTCCAGTAGGCCATGCCCGAGGCGGCGAAGCCGAGGCCCGTCGGCACCTGGCGTTTCAGCGTGTCCCAGGTCGGGAGGATGTCGGAGGACCAGATGATCGTGCCGTTGCGCTGCGAGCCGAGGTAGGCGTCGCGCGAGAGCGTGAGCGCGCGGCGGTCCGGCAGGTCGCGGCGGAAGCCCTCGTAGAGCGCCTGCGTGTGGACCAGCGGGTAGATGTTGAAGAAGCGCGTGCCGGGCCCGACGTGGAAGTAGGCGCCGTTCGGGCGGCAGGTCGGGCTCGGTCTGGTCGGCCCAGAGCGAGTCGAAGCCCTTGCTCAGGACGTTGTCGCGGATCGTCTCCCAGAACCAGCGCGCGGCCTCGGGGTTCGTGGTGTCGACGTCGGAGCCGGCGCGGTCGTAGGGCAGGCCGTCGATCGGCGTGCCGTCGGCGAGGTGCGTGAACCAGCCCTTCTTCAGCAGGAAGTCGTAGTAGCGCCCGTCCTTCGTGAAGCGCGGCCAGACGCTGATCATCGTCTCGAAGCCCATGTCGTGGAGCTGCCGGTTCATCGCCGCCGGGTCCGGCCACTTCTCGGGGATGAAGTCCATCTGGCCCATCTTCGTGTAGTAGAACCAGTCGACCACCATCACGTCGGCCGGCAGCCCGCGCTCGCGGTATCCCTTCGCGACCCTCAGCACCTCGTCCTGGCTGGTGTAGCGCTGCTTGCACTGGATGTAGCCGTAGGCCGCCTTGGGCAGCAGGGGCGTCTCGCCCGTGAGGCGGCGGTAGCCGGCGTAGATCTCGTCGCTCGTCTTGCCCGCGATCACGAAGAAGGAGACGCGGTTGCCGACCTCGGAGATCCAACGGGTGCGCTCGCTCATCCCCGGCTCGATGCGCGTCTTCGACGGGTTGTCCCAGACGAGGCCGTAGCCGTAGTTCGTCACCATGAACGGCACGCACACGCTCGGCCCGCCGGAGGCGAGGTAGTCGTGCCAGCACTGGAGCGCGTGGCCGCGGTGGTCGAGGAAGCCCTCCTGGTGCTGGCCGAAGCCGTAGTAGTGCTCGTCGTCGGGTGCTTCGAAGGTGGCGCCCACCTGGAAGAAAGGCGCATCCGTGGGGCGCCGGTCGGCCAGCACGTAGGCGTTGCCGTCCTTGTGGTTCGGCACGGACATCTGCCAGCCCGTCATGTGGAGGAGCGTCCTGCCCTCCGGCGTGCGGAACGTGATGTCGGCGGGTGGCGCCGAGCCGTTGAAGAAGCGCGCGATGTCGACCTGGGTGTCGAGCGGCTTCTGCGGGCGGTTGACCGCCACCGTCACGACGAGGCGCGGCGAGCGGTACGCGTCGCCGTCCGCGCCCGTCTCGTGCGTCCAGCCCTGCGCGGCCGGCGCTCGCGACGAAGCCGTAGCCGGGCGCGGCCAGCGCCTCCTGCCTGTCGAGGCTCAAGGTCACGCGCACGACGTTCGGCGCGTATGGCTCGAGCACGATCGTGCTGCCGTCGCGCTCGAGCACGACCTGGGCGGGCTGGGCGCCCGCCGCGGCCGGCGCACAACGTGATCAGGATGGTCGGAGATGGTGGCTCGCACTCGGTCCTCCGTTGCGTGTCGGAGTCTAGTCGGATTCGCCTGCGGCGCGGGCGCATTCGTTTTGCGTCCGCTTTACAGCGTTCCGCTAGCGATGTTCGGTCTCCCGACGTATCAATGAAGGAGACCGAAATCAACGTCTGGAACGGCGCTCGAGTCAGCAGGCCGACGCCTCGGGCTGCTTCCGCGGACGACGTACGTGCAGACGCCCGGTCGAGCTGCGGGGCATGTCCGAGGAGGACCGATGGCGACCCTGGACCGGCTGAGGAACCTCGAGATCACCGGCGATCGCACGCTCGACGGCCTGAAGGACCCCCTGTGTCGAGCCCTCGGCGGCCGCCAGCGCTTCTACCGCGTCCGCGTGGAAGGCATGGGGCGCGCGGGCGAGGTCCTCGTGAGCATCACCGGATCCAGGGGGCACCTGCCCCTGATACTCAGCCCCCAGGACCTCGAGCCAGGGGACGTGTTTCGGATGGTGTGCGACACGATGGACAAGTTCGGGCTCTGACCCGACCCGCTCGCTCGCCCGCGCTCGCGAGCAGGTAGGCACGGCCTCGGCCGGCCGGCCGCCGCTGCTACTGTCCCGCGAGACGGGCGCATGGCATCATTCGCGCGAGGAGAGCACCCTGGAGACACGCACCTGGATTCCGATGCGCTGGCCGTGTGGGCCTGCGGACATCGAGCGGGAGAAGCGTCGCGACGGCTTCTCGGCACGCGACGCGGACGTTCTCCGTGAGTGGTGCCGGCCCGAGAGCGTGCAACGCCTCGCGGGCACCCCGGTGAACTGCCTGGTCGTCACCTGGGGCAGCGGCTCGAGCGTGGACGAGGAGCAGCGACGCGCGCTCGCGCCAGTCGTGTCGGCCGCGCACGATCGCGGTTTCGCCGTCGTCGGCTGGGTGACCGGCGATCTCCGTCCCGCGGCCCAGGCAGCGAAGGCCGCCGGGCTCGCCGGGCTCGCCACCGACTCGAAGGAGCCCGCTGCCGGGCGCGACCGTGCTCCGGTTCGGGAAGAGGGGCGTGGGCGAGCGCCCGTCGTCCCCCTTCGTTGGCGACCTCGAGGCGGTGTGGCCGGGGATGAAGCTCGAGCCAGAAGGACGACGCCGACGCGGACGCGCTGACCGGTCCGACGAGCGCGCCCTGGCTCGACTCGAACGCCTGGTACGTCCGGCTCGCGCGGACGCTGCTCTCGCCCGAGGCGATGTGGCTCGCGTTCGAGCCGCCCGACGTCGGCGGGCCCGTGCCGCCGGCGGCGTACGTGCAGGCGATCGCCGACACGGAGGCGTTCGGCGCCCGCTGGCTCATGTCGCTCGACCCCCACCTGCGCGCGGCCTGTCCGACGGCGAAGCCTCCGCCGTCGAGACCTGGCGCACGATCGGCCACAGCCTCGCCTTCTTCCGCAAGCACGAGGCGTGGGCCGGCTATCAGCCCGCGGGCCAGATCGGTGTCCTCTCCGACTACACCGGCGCGAACGAGTTCCTGGCTTTCGAGACGCTGAACCTCCTCGCGCGGCAGAGCAGCCTGTACCAGATCGTCGAGAAGGGCCGCGCGCTGGACACGCCGCTCGGCGACCTCGACGCGGTCCTCTACGCGGACGAGGGCCGTCCCGGAGCGGACCTGGCGAAGAAGCTCTACGCCTTCGCCGAGAGCGGCGGGACGCTCGTCACGCAGCCCGGCTGGGAGGAGCGCGGCGCGCCGATCGAAGACACCTGGACGCCGCGCTTCCGCGTCGTCCCGCCACGGGAAGGGCCGGGTCGCGGTGGCCCGCGAGCCGCTCGCAGACCCGCAGGAGCTGGCCGAGGACGCGCAGCTCCTGATGAGCCACCGCCGCGACCGCGTGCGCGTGTTCAACCAGGGGACCGGGCTGTGGCACTACGCGACGAGCGCGGACGGGCGCTCCGGCGTCCTGCACGCGTTCCTCTTCCCGACGCCGTTCCCCCTCATGCCGATGACCGTGTGGTTCCGGCAGCCGTGGGCGGCGGCCCGCCTCTTCACGATCGGCTCGGACGACGCCGCGCCCACGAAGCGTTCGGCGATCGAGCCGGGTGTCGAGTTCCACCTGCCCGCCGCGTCGATATACTGCGCGACGGAGGTGACGGCGTGACCCGCCCGCAGCCCGGCTCGACCGACCTCTCACGCCGGCGGTTCCTGGCCGGCTCCGGCGCGACGGCCGCGCTGGCCCTCGGCGCCTGGCGGTCTCGCTCCTTTCGCCCGCGCCGCGACTGCGGCAACCGTCTCGCTGGCGAAGTGCGACGTCTACGGCCCCGAGCTGCTGGCGACGCTCGACCGCACGTTCGACCAGCTGGGCGGGCTCGGGCGGCTCGTGAAGGGCAGGACGGTCGCCATCAAGCTCAACATGACCGGCCCGGCGACGCTGCGGCTCGGCCACGTCCCGCCCGGCCTCGTCCACTGGGTCCACCCGGACGTCGTCGGCGCGGTCGTCCACCTGATGGATCGCGCCGGCGCCCGCCGGATCCGTCTCCTCGAGGGCGGCTACGCGACGGCGATCCCGCTCGAGGAGTACATGTACATGGCGGGCTGGGACGCGAGCGCGATCGCGGCTGCGGCCGCCCGCGTGGAGTTCGAGAACACGAACTGGCTCGGCCGCGGCCGCGAGTACCAGCGCTTCGACGTGCCCGGCGGCGGCCTGCTGTTCCCCTCCTACCACCTCAACCACTCGTACGGCGAGCTGCGACACGTTCGTGTCGCTGGCCAAGCTCAAGCCGCACACGACGGCCGGCGTGACCCTGAGCATGAAGAACTGCTTCGGCAACCTTCCCGACCACGATCTACGGCGACCGCTGCCCGAAGGACCGGCCGGACGAGCGCCCGCACAGCGGCCGGGACGGTATCTTCCACATGGGCCTGCGCCAGCCGTCGAGCCCGGCGGCGCGGGAGGTGGATCCCGGTTCGCCGCGGCACGAGGGCTACCGCATCCCGCGGGTGGTCGTGGACGTCTGCGCGGCGCGGCCGATCGACCTCGCGATCCTCGACGGGATCGACTCGATGGGCGGGGCCGAGGGGCCCTGGGGCGGCGGCGAGCCGTGCCACCCGGGCGTGCTGGTCGCGGGCACCAACTGCGTCAACACAGACGCCGTGGCCACCGCGGTGATGGGTTACGACCCGATGGCCGTCGTCGGCCGGCCGCCCTTCATCGGCGCCGACAACTTCCTCGAGCTCGCCGAGCGACAGGGCCTCGGCAGCCGCGACCTCGCCCGGATCGAGGTCGCCGGCACGCCGATCGAGAAGGCGCGCTTCGACTTCGAGCCGCTGATGCGCAGCCGCTTGCCGAGACACCTGCCGCCGTACACGGGAAGCCAGCGGACGTCCTGAGGGCCGCGCGCATCGGGGCGCGCTTCACTCGACAGCCAGCGCTTCGAAGGCCGGCGTCGCCCACTCGGCCCACGAGCCGTCGGATAGCCGCTCGACCAGCCGGACAGCCAGGTGCTCTCGGGTCGCAAGGGCCCGGGCCGCTTCGGGACCGAGGACGAGCAGCGCCGTGCCGAGCGCGTCCGCCCAGGCGCCGTCCGCGTTCACCACGGTCGCCGACGCGAGGCCGTGCGTGATCGGCTGGCCGCTTCGCGGATCGATGACGTGGCTGCGGCGGCGACCCTCCTCGTCCGTCCAGAAGTTCTTGTAGTCGCCCGAGGTCGCGACGGAGGCGTCGTCGAGCGCGATCACCGGGCCTCTCGCCTTGCGCACGCCGGCGGGGGACTCGACGGCGACGCGCCAGTGCCGGCCGTCGGCGCGACGGCCCCGTGCCGAGACTTCTCCGCCCGCGTCGACCAGCACGTCGCCGTAGCCGAGCGCCACGACCGCCGAAACGATGCGGTCGGCCAGCCAGCCGCCCGCGAGGCCGTCGAGATCGATCGCCACGTCCGGCCGCGCCTTCCGGACGGTTCGGCGTGCGGGATCGGCCGAGAGCATCGTGTACCCCACGCGGGCCTGCGCCGCGGCGATTCCCTCGGGCGAGGGCGCCAGGCGCGGCCGCAGGCCCGGGCCGAAGCTCCAAGCCTCGACGAGCGGGGCGACGGTCGCGTCGAACGCCCCGCCGGCGCGCTCGGCCGCGTGCAGAGCCGTGAGAACCGCCCCGACCATCTCCGTCGACACCGCGAACGGCTCGATCGAGCGCTGCGCGTTGAAGCGGGACAGCTCGGACGCCGGATTCCACTTCGAGAACAGGCGGTCCACGAGCGCGAGCTCGCCGTCGATCGCCGCCCGAACCCGCTGGCTGGCGGCCGTGTCGCCGGAGGGCATGACCACCCGGACGCTGTAGCGGGTGCCCATGGCGGGCCCGGAGAAGACGACGACCGTGCGCGTGGCGGCTGCCGGCGGCGATTGGCCTCGGGCCATCGCCGGCGCCTGCGGGCCCCCGGCGAGGACCGTGAGCAGCAACGTCGTCGCCAGGGCGCTCAAGGCGACGAGTGTAGCCCCGGCTCGAGCGGCCCGCAGCATCCGGCCGTAGGATCGGTGCGGAGGATCAGCCATGCGTGTGAACCTGCGATGGACCTCGACCGCGGTCGTCCTGTCCGGCCTGCTCGCCGCCCCGCTGCTGGCGGCGCCGGCGCGCACCCCCTCCGCGGCGAAGCCACTGCCCCGGCTGGTGACGAAGGACGGGCGCCACGCGCTGCTCGTGGACGACGCGCCGTTCCTGGTGCTCGGCGCGCAGTGCCACAACTCCAGCGCCTGGCCGGCGCTGCTGCCGAAGGTGTGGCCCGCGGTCGAGTACCTGCAGGCGAACACGCTCGAGGCGCCGGTCTACTGGGAGCAGTTCGAGCCTTCGCCCGGGCGCTTCGACACCAGCGTCGTGGACACGCTCGTCCGGGAGGCGCGCGAGCACCACGTGCGCCTGGTCCTGCTCTGGTTCGGCACCTGGAAGAACGGCAGCTCCCACTACATGCCGCTGTGGATGAAACGGCAGCCGGAGCGCTACCCGCGCCTCGTCGGCAAGGACGGCCGCAGGGTCGACTCGCCCTCGCCGCACGCCTTGGCGACGCTCGAGGCGGACACCCGCGCCTTCCGCGCGCTGATGCGTCACCTGAGGGCCTTCGATCCCGAGCGCACGGTGATCATGGTGCAGGTCGAGAACGAGCCGGGCACCTGGGGCAGCGTGCGCGACTACTCGCCGGCCGCGCAGGCGCTGTTCGAGGGCCCGGTGCCCGCGGAGCTGCTGAAGGCGCTGGGCAGGACCGGCGCCTCGGGCAGCTGGAGCAGCGTCTTCGGAGCGGACGCCGACGAGTTCTTCCACGCCTGGTCGGTGGCGCGCTTCGTGGGGCAGGTCGCCGCGGCGGGCAAGGCGGAGTACCCGCTGCCGCTCTACGCCAACGCGGCGCTGCGCGACCCGATCGCGAAGCCGCCGGCCGGCAGCTACGAGAGCGGCGGCCCGACCGACAACGTGCTGGCGATCTGGAAGGCGGCGGCTCCTGCGATCGACGTCCTCGCCCCCGACATCTACATGGGCGACGGGCCTCGCTACCGCAAGGTGCTCGAGCTCTACCGCCGGCCGGACAATCCCCTCTTCGTGCCGGAGAACGGCAGCTCGCCGGAGTACGCGAAGTACTTCTTCGCCGCCCTGGGGCAGCAGGCGATCGGCTGGGCGCCGTTCGGCGTCGACTACACGGCCTACGCCCAGCACCCGATCGGCGCCCCGCGTCACAACGAGGAGACGCTGGCGCCCTTCGCCCTCAACTACCGGCTCGCCGCCCCGATCGCCCGCGAGCTCGCCCGGCTGAGCTTCGAAGGCAAGCTCCAGGCCGCGGTCGAGGAGAAGGAGGAGCACACGCAGACGATCGACCTCGGCCGCTGGCGGGCCGTCGTCACGTACGGAGTGCCCGCCTTCGGCTTCGGCCGCGACCCGCGCGGCAACCCCGAGCCCGTCGGCCGGGCTCTCGTCGGCGAGCTGGGCGAGGACCGCTTCCTGGTCGCCGGCTATTTCTGCCGGGTCGACTTCCAGCCGAAGGAGAGCGCGGCGGGCGTGCAGCGCGAGTACGTGCGTGTGGAGGAGGGCCGCTACGAGGACGGTGTCTTCCACCCGATCCGCATCTGGAACGGCGACGAGACGGACTGGGGGCTCAACTTCAGCTCGGCGCCGCAGGTTCTGCAGGTGTCGCTGGGCACGTACTGACGGGCGACGCCGAGCCGGGCGCGGCGCTGCGGCCTAGAACGACACCACCTGGCGCTTCCCGTCGTAGGTGACGACGCGGTCGGTGGCGCTGGTCGGCTCGCCACCCGTGCCGTGGCCCTCGCGCACGAGCACGACCCGGAACGTACGGCTCTCCAGCATGCCGGGGAAGCGTCCCTGGCGCTCGTCGAGGGTCAGCTGGCGGCGGGCGTCGTCCCAGCGCAGGCCGATCGTCGCGTGGACGCCCTTCTCGTAGGCGTAGCCGTCGCCCTCGTCCTCGTACAGAGTGAAGTGGCCGTCGGCACCGGGGTAGACGCGCAGCTCGATCGGGTCGGCAGGCTTCTCGCTGGCGTACTGCAGCTCCGGCCCGAGCGGCACGATCGCGCCGGCGCGCACGAAGACAGGGAGCGTCTCGATCGGCGCGTCGGCGACGATCGTCCGGCCTCCTGCCTGGCTCGCGCCCGTCCAGAAGTCCGTCCAGCTCGCCCCGCCGGGCAGGTACACGGGCCGCGTCTTCGGACGGGCTTCCTTCGTCTTCTCACGCGCGAAGATCTCGGGCGTCTTCCAGCAGAGCTGCATGCGCAAAGCGCCCGAGGTGGCGTTCTCCAGCTCGACCTTGACGGGGTAGGCGTGGCCGGCCTCGAGCGTCACGATCTCCGTGTACGGCTCCGTACCGCGCATGACGAAGCTCAGCTCGCGTCCGTCGAGGAACATCCGGCGCGTGCCGAACGCCTTGATGTGGAACTGGTGCGGGCCGGACTGCGCCGGGACGAGCTGGCCCTCCCAGCGGATCGAGAGGGTCGAGTCCGTGACGTAGTCCGGCCGGCCCGTGTACCAGAAGACATCCACGTTCGGGTCCACCCGCTCGAGGCCGAGCTTCTGAAAGGCCGTGTCCTTGTAGTAGCGCGCGAGCAGTCCCGGCTTGCCGTCCGGCGTACGGAAGCTCGCGGGCGGGACGAGGACGCTCGGCTCCGGTGGCCGGTGGAGCTGGTACTCGGTCACGGGCGAGACAAGGAGCGCCTGGCCGAACAGGAACTGGTCTGCGACCCCGTGGGTGCTGCGGTCGGCGGGGAAGTCCATCGGCAGGCCGCGCAGCATCGTGTACCCCTGGCTCGTGACCCGCCACGCCAGCGAGTAGATGTAGGGCAGCAGCCGGTAGCGCAGCCGGTCGAACTTGACGAGCGTGGGCGCGAACTCGCCCATCTCCCAGATCTCGCGCGGCGTGTCCGACCCGTGCGAGCGGAAGATCGGGCAGAAGGCGCCGAACTGGAACATGCGCGTGTAGAGCTCCTGGTACGCGGGGTCCTTGCCGCCGCGGGAGAAGGTCCCGCCGTAGGAGGCGATCACGAAGCCGCCGATGTCGAAGGTCCAGTACGGGATGCCCGACATCGAGAAGTTGAGCCCGGCGGCGATCTGCTTGCGGTAGATGTCCCAGCTGGCGCCGATGTCGCCCGACCAGGTGGTGGCCGCCGTGCGCTGCTGCCCCGCGAACGCCGAGCGCGTGAGCAGGTACACGCGCCGCTCGTCGCCGTGCCGGCGCAGGTTGGTGTAGAGGGCGTCCATCATGGCGAGGGAGTACGAGTTGAGGTGCCGGTACCAGGAGCCGAGGTGGTGGCGGCCCATCTTCTTCAGCTCGTACTCGCTCGACTCCTTCGTCAGCGCGTTGATGACGTCCGGCTCGGTCGAGTCGATCCACCAGGCGTCGATTCCCTTCGAGCGCAGGCCGCGGTCGAGGTACTGCCAGTAGAGCGCGTTCGCCTCGGGGTCGAAGGCGTCGTAGTAGCGGAAGCCCGCCCAGCCCACCGGCGCGTAGAGGAAGCCCCGCTGCGCCATCTCCTTGTAGATGGCCGTGTCCGGCCCCAGCCCCGGCCAGATCGAGATCATCAGGTGGTAGTGGAGCTCGTGCAGGCGCCTCACCATCTCGGCCGGGCTCGGGTAGCGCTCCGGGTCGAAGACCATGCCGCTCCACTGCGCGAGCGAGCCCCAGTAGTTCCAGTCCTGGACCACGTTGTCGATCGGGATGCCGCGGCGGCGGTACTCGTCGGCCACCTGCAGCAGCTCGGCCTGGGTGTGGTAGTGCTCCTTGCTCTGCCAGTAGCCGTACGCCCACTTCCCGTAGAGCGGCGCCTGGCCTGTCAGGCGGCGGTAGCCGCCCAGCACGCCATCGAGGTCTTTGCCCTGGAAGAGGTAGTAGTCGACGTTGTCGCCGACCTCCGACCACAGCGACGCGCCCTGCGCGCCGTCCTCGAACTGCGTCTTCGAGTCGTTGTCCCACAGCAGCCCCCAGCCGCGGGTCGAGACGAGCACGGGTGTGACGGCGTCCGTGTTCGTCTGCACCAGCTTCACCGAGCGCCCGCGGTAGTTCATCACGCTGTCCTGGTGCTGGCCCAGGCCGTAGAGCCCCTCCTCCGGCGTCAGCCGGAAGCTCTGCGCGACGCTCCAGGCCTTCTCGAACGGCGTGGTGACCGGCGTGAAGGCGGCCGCCCGCGCCTCGGCGAGCACGCTCGCTCCCTCGGTCGTCTCGAAGCGCACGACGCCGCTCGCCTTGTCGATCCGCACCCGCAGCCGGGCCGAGGCGACCGTCGAGGCCGAAGGCGTCTCCTCGCGGGTGAGCGCCACGGCGGGATCCGGCGGCGCCGTGACCACGAGGCTCCGCTTCTCGGAAGTGCCACCGGCCGTCCACTTCAGCACGCGCACCACGTCGGGCGCGTAGAACTGCACGCGCACGGTCTGGCCGCCGGCCGTGACCTCGACGCCGCCCGGCACGGCGCCACCCGTCGCCTGGGCTGGAGCGTGGAGGGCCGGGAGGAGCAGGAGCGTCAGTGCCGCCAGCGCGAAGGCAGGACGATGGCTGGGTGTCGTCATGGGCGTACCCCCGGGTGACTCGCGAGACGCGCGAGACTATGCTCGTCGTTCGTCACACCGTCAAGCAGGGCGCGCAGCGGAGGCGAGCACGAGATGAAGATCGTCGTCGGGGCCGATCATGCCGGGTTTCCACTCAAGCAGGAGCTCGCTCAGACCCTGCGCGGCGAAGGCCACGAGCTGCTGGACGTGGGGGCGTTCTCGACCGAGCCGTCCGACTACCCGGACTTCGCCGTCGCCGTGGGACGCGCGGTGCTCGACGGGCGGGCCGAGCGCGGTGTGCTCGTCTGCGGCAGCGGCGTGGGGGCCTCCGTCGCCGCCAACAAGCTGAAGGGGATCCGTGCCGCCGTCTGCCACGACACGTACTCCGCCCACCAGGGCGTCGAGCACGACGACATGAACGTGCTGGTCCTGGGCAGCCGGGTCGTAGGCTCGGAGCTGGCAAAGGAGCTCGCGCGCGCCTTCGTCTCGGCCCGCTTCTCGGGCGAGCCGAGGCACGTGCGCCGCCTGGAGAAAGTGAAGGCACTGGAAGCAGGGTGACCCACGACGAGCGCCCTCCGAGGGCACCCAGCGTCCCCTGGCAGCGCTCGGGCGGGGCTGCTATCTTGGCGGCTTGCCGTTGTGCGTCGTCGAAGGGGGAGGTCATGACACCAAAGCTGGGGCTCTGGGCGGTAGGCACGGTGCTGCTGCTGTGCAGCTGCGGTGGCGAGAGCCGTCGGTCGTCGACGGCCAAGCCCACGGCCACGCCTCCAGCGGCTACCGCGGCGGCGGCGCCGGCCCGGGCGCTGGACGTCTGCGCCCTGGCGCCGGACGCCGAGGTGGCCAAGGCGCTGGGGGCCAAGGTGAGGACGCCGGCACGCGGCTCGCAGCGGGCGACGGGGTCGTCGTGCGACTACGACCTCGACTTCGGGGATCGGCACGCCGGGCTGTTCTTCGTCTGGACGGGCAAGCCATCCGTGTACTTCTCCCGTGAGTTGGCCAGTGGAAAGACGGAAGCCGTCCAGGGGCTGGGCCAGGATGCGTGGGTCGAGCACAGCATGCCGGAGGATTCGTGGGATCTCCACGTGCTCGTGGCGGCCGACCTGGCCTTCGAAGCCAAGGGCGACAACAAGGCCCGTGTTCTCACGCTGGGAAGGTTCCTGGCCGAAAGGCTGCACTGACGTCGCGCTCCCGCCGCGGTCTGCCACGACCTGGAGGTGAAGTGAACCACGACAAGCCGCGCTCGGACGCGCTCGTGTTCTTCGGGGCGACGGGAGACCTCGCCTACAAGAAGATCTTCCCGGCGCTGCAAGACATGGCGCGCCACGGCAGGCTCGAGGTGCCCGTCGTCGGCGTCGCCAAGGCGGGCTGGAACCGGGACCAACTCGTCGAGCGCGCCAGGGCCAGCGTGGCCGAGCAGGGCGGTGGCGTCGACGAGCGCGCCTTCGCGGCGCTCGTCGAGCACCTGCGCTACGTCGACGGCGACTACAACGACGCCGCGACCTTCACGAGGCTGCGCTCGGAGCTGCGCGGCGCGCAGAGACCGGCGCACTACCTGGCCATCCCGCCCAGCCTGTTCCCGACCGTCGTGAAGCAGCTGGCGCAAGCCGGCTGCGCGAGCCAGGGGCGGGTGATCGTGGAGAAGCCGTTCGGGCGCGACCTGGCTTCGGCGCAGGCGCTCAACCGGACGATCCACGAGTTCTTCCCGGAGGAGAACGTCTTCCGCATCGACCACTTCCTGGGCAAGGAGGCGGTGCAGAACATCCTGTTCTTCCGCTTCGCGAACTCCTTCCTCGAGCCGCTGTGGAACCGCCACTTCGTCGAGAACGTGCAGATCACCATGGGCGAGAGCTTCGGCGTCACGGGCCGGGGCCGGCTGTACGAGGAGACCGGCGTCGTGCGCGACGTGATCGAGAACCACCTGCTGCAGATCGTGACCTACCTGGCGATGGAGGCTCCCTCGAGCACCTACGCCGAGGCGATCCGCGACGAGCAGGCCAAGGTGCTGCGCACGGTGCGGCCGCTGCGTCCCGAGGACCTCGTGCTCGGCCAGTTCCGCGGCTACCGCGACGAACCCGACGTGGCGCGCGACTCGCAGGTGCCCACCTGCGCCGCGCTGCGGCTCTACGTGGACTCCTGGCGCTGGGAGGGCGTGCCCTTCTTCGTGCGCGCCGGCAAGTGCCTCGCGCAGACGGTCACCGAGGTGACGGTCGAGCTGCTGAAGCCGCCCCCGGTCGTGTTCCCGGAGGAGACGCCGGCGGGCAACTACGTGCGCTTCCGGCTGAGCCCGCAGGTGGAGATCGCGGTCGGCGCGCACACGAAGCGGCCGGGCGAGGCGATGGTCGGCCAGCCCGTGGAGCTGTCGGTGATGCAGGGGCCCGAGCAGGGCAAGGACGGCCGGATGGGGCCGTACGAGCGCCTGCTCGGCGACGCGATGGTGGGCGACGCGACGCTGTTCGCCCGCGAGGACGTGGTCGAGGCCGCCTGGGCGATCGTCGACCCCGTCCTGCGCGAGCCGCTCCCGCTGCACGTGTACGAGCCGGGCAGCTGGGGACCGCCCGAGGCCGACGCGCTCGTCACCGCGGTCGGCGGCTGGAACGAGCCCGCCCCCGACGCGGGCGGCTAGACGAGCGCACCTGCCGCCTCGGCCGGCCCGACCGCCTCGCCCGCCAGGACGCCGGCAGGCGAGGTCCGCGTGCGCGCCACCAGCATGTAGATGGACGGCACCACGAACAGCGTGAACGACGGTGCCGATGATCATGCCGCTGACCAGCATGATGCCGATGCTGTTGCGCGCGCCCGCGCCCGGACCGGTCGCAAGCACGAGCGGCAGGTGGCCGACCACCGTGGCCGCGGTCGTCATCAGGATCGGCCGCAGGCGCGTGCCGGCGGCCTCGATCACGGCCTGCGAGCTTGTCCGCGCCCGGTCTCCTGGAGCTGGTTGGCGAACTCCACGATCAGGATGCCGTTCTTCGACACCAGGCCCACCAGCGTGATCAGCCCGACCTGGCTGTAGATGTTGAGCGTGGTGAGGCCGAGGAACGAGAACAGCAGCGCGCCCGAGAGCGCGAGCGGCACCGAGCCGGCGAGGATGATGAACGGATCGCGGAAGCTCTCGAACTGCGCCGCGAGCACCAGGTAGATGAGGATCGCCGAGAGCAGGAACGTGCCGAGGAACTTGCTCGCCCTCGGTGCGCAGCTGGCGCGACTCGCCGGCGTAGTCGATCGTGAAGCCCGGCGGCAGCAGTCTGCGCGGCCTCGTGCTCGAGGAAGCGCAGAGCGCCTTGTCGAGCGACACGCCCGGCGGCGGGATGACGCCCTGGATGCGCACGGCGTTGAGCTGCTGGAAGCGCTTGCAGCTCGCGCGGCTGGGTCGGTGGTCCGGAGCGTGGCGAAGGTCGACAGCGGCACCAGCTTGCCGCCGGCGCCCGTGACGTAGATGTCCGCCAGCTGCTCCGGGGTCAGGCGCTCGCTGCGCTTGACCTGCGGGATCACCTTGTAGCTGCGGCCCTGGATGCTGAAGCGGTTGACGTAGTCGCCGCCCGAGCAGGGTGGACGAGGTCGCGGCCGGCCTGGCTCAGGTCGACGCCCTGCGAGCGCAGCTTGTCGCGGTCGAAGACCACCTCGGCCTGCGGCTGGTCGAACTTGAGGTCGGAGTCGGCGAACATGAACATGCCGCTCGCGAACGCCTTGCCGCACGAGCTGGTTGGCGAACTCGACGCAGCTGCTCCGGCTCGGCGGTCGAGGCGATCACGAAGTCGACCGGGAAGTCGCCGCCGCCGGGCAGCGCGGGCGGCACCAGGGGGATCACGCGCACGCCGGCGATCTGCGACGAGCGGCCCGAACGACTCGATCAGGAGCTGCTGCGTCGTCTTCGCGGCGCTCGCTCCACGGCTTCGTGACCATGCCGCCGAAGCCGCCGGTCGGGAACGTGATCTGGAACATGGCCTGCCGTCTCCGGGAACGACGCGTAGACGTCGTGGACCTTCGGCGGCGAACAGCTTCGTCTGGTCGAGCGTGGAGTTGGCGGACGCCTGCACGATAGCCGAAGACGACGCCCTGGTCCTCGGTGGGCGCCAGCTCCTTCTGCGAGAACAGGTAGAACGGGCAGCGATCAGCAGCGACCACGACCGCCCACAGCGCGAGCACCACGGGCCGGTCGCGCGAGCGTCCCGTGAGAGCCGCGCGCACGTAGAGGCTGCGCAGCGCCTCGAAGTGGCGGTTGATCCAGCCCGCGAAGCCGCGCTCGGTGTCGCCGGCGCGCAGCAGCTTGCGAGCCCATCATCGGCGACAGCGTCAGCGCCACCACGCCCGAGACGATCACCGCGCCGGCCAGCGTGAAGGCGAACTCGCGGAACAGCGCGCCGGTCAGGCCGCCCTGGATCGCGACCGGCGTGTAGACCGCCGCCAGCGTGATCGTCATGGCGATGATCGGGCCGACCAGCTCGCGGCGCCGCGAGCAGCGCGGCTCGACAGCGGCGGCTTGCCGAGGTGCAGGTGGCGCTCGACGTTCTCCACCATCACGATGGCGTCGTCCACCACCAGTCCGACCGAGAGCACGATCGCGAGCAGCGTCAGCAGGTTGATGGTGAAGCCGGCCACGAGCATCAGGAACACGGCGCCCACCAGCGAGATCGGGATCGCCACCACCGGGATGATCACGGAGCGCACGCGAGCCGAGGAAGAGGAAGATCACCACGATCACGATCAGCAGCGTCTCGCGTGAGCGTCTTCAGCACCTCGTCGATCGCGTCCTGGATGTACTCGCGTCGAGTCGTAGGGGATGCCGGCCTTCATGCCGGCCGGCAGCTGCGCCTGGATCTCCGGGCATGGCCTCGCGCACCCGGCCGATCACGTCGAGCGAGTTGGCGGTGGGCAGCACCCAGATGCCCATGAAGGTGGCGGTCTCGCCGTTGAAGCGGACGTCCTGCTCGTAGTTCTCCGCGCCGAGCACGACGTCGGCGATCTCGCCGAGGCGCACGACGACGCCGTTCTTCTCCTTCACCACCAGCTGCCGGAACTCCTCGGGCGTCTTGCAGGTCGGTGTTGGCGACCAGGTTGACCGAGACCATCGAGCCCTTGGTGCGTGCCGAGCGCCGACAGGTAGTTGTTGCTGCGCCAGCGCGTCGCGCACGTCGGAGGGCGAGATCCCGAGCGCCGCCATCTGCTCGGGCTTGAGCCAGATGCGCATGGCGAAGGTGCGGTCGCCGAGGATGTCGGCGCGCTGCACGCCGCTGATCGCCGAGAGCTTCGGCTGCACCACGCGCGTCAGGTAGTCGGTGATCTGGTTCTGGTCGAGGTCGCTCGGAGGAGAAGCCGAGGTACATCGCGGCGAACTGCGTTGTCGGCGGTCTCCAGCTCGATGATCGGCGCCTCGGCCTCGGGCGGCAGGTCGTTGCGCACCTGCGCCACCTTGGCCTGGATCTGGGTGAGCGCGGCGTTGGTGTCGTAGTTGAGCTTCAGGTGCACCGTGATCGTGCTCAGCCCCTGCGCGCTCGACGACTCGATGTAGTCGATGCCGTCGGCGCTGGCGATCACGCGCTCGAGCGGCGTCGTGATGAAGCCGCGCACCAGGTCGGCGTTGGCGCCGACGTAGGCGGTCGTCACCCGGACGACGGCGATGTCGCTGCGCGGGTACTGGCGCACGCTCAGCGAGCGGATCGACTGCAGCCCGGCGATCAGGATCACCAGGTTGACGACGATCGCCAGCACCGGCCGCCGGATGAAGAGGTCGGTGAACTTCATCCTCAGTTGTCCTCGGGCTTCGGGCGCCGGGTTGTTGGCCGGCTGGACCTCGTTGTTGACCAGCACCGCGGCGCCGTTGCGCAGCTTGAACACCCCGGAGGTCACGACCTCCTCGCCCGCGCTCGAGCCCCGAGACGACGGCCACCTGGTCGCCGCGCGCGGCGCCGAGCTTGACGAACTGCTGGCGCACGCCGCGGTAGCGTCTGCGCCGTTCGGGCCCTCGAGGTCGTCGACGACGAAGACCGAGTCGCCGTAGGGCGCGTAGCTGATCGCCGAGGCGGGGAGCGGCGACGACGCGGCTCGTCGTCGCCGAGCCGGACCTGCGCCTCGCACGAACATGCCGGGGCGCAGCCGGCCGTCCGGGTTCGCGAAGCGTCGCCTGGACCTGCGACGTTGCGCGTGGCCGCGTCGACGACCGAGTCGATGGCCGTGATGCGCCCGCTGCGGTCGGCTCGCCGGCGAGGCCCTCGGCCGTCACCTCGCACCTCGCTGCCGACGCCGCATCTCGGCCGACCTCCTGCTGCGGCACGGAGAAGTTCACGTAGATCGGGTCGAGCGACTGCAGCGGCACGATCGGGTCGCCGCCCGTGAGGTACTGGCCCGAGGTTGACCTGGCGGATGCCCGAGCACGCCGGGAACGGCGCGCGGATCGTCTTGCGCTCGATCGTCGCGCGGATCTCGCCCACGCGCGCCTCCGCCTGCTTGTGCTCGGCCGTCGACGCGGTCGTACTCCGCCTGGCGACGATCGCCCTGCTGCACGCAGGCCGCGCATGCGCTCGAGGTTGAGCCGCGCGAGGTCGCGCTGCGCCTCGGCGGCCGCCAGCTGCGCCTGCTCCTGGCGCGTGTCGAGCCGCACCAGGACGTCGCCCTTCCCGACCGACGCGCCCGGAGTCGAAGGTGATCGCTTCGACGACGCCCGGGCAGGTCGGCGCTGACCGTCACGCCGTGCACGGCCGCCACCGTGCCGATCGCGCTCCAGCGTCGCCGGCCACTGCTCCTGGCTGCGCGACGATCGTGGTGACCGCCTCCGGCGGCGGCTGGAACGACGACGCCTGGGCGACCACGGCCTGGATCTGCAGGACCTTCACGGCGCCGAGGACGCCCACGAAGCCCAACGTCATCATCAGCATCATCCACATGCGCTTCGTCATCGCCGACAGGTCCCCCGCTCTGTTCGCTGATGGGTCTGCGCCTCGTCGGGGCACCGACTGCCGCGCGCCGGGAGGCTCGGACACCCCTGCCACCTGACCCGAGCGTGATCGACCAGGCGGAGGGAAACGGCCAATTGATTCGAAACGCTTCGGAGCCTTAGACGGTACAGTGCTGAACTATGATCCGTGAAAAAACGTCAACACGCGCCCTTGAGGGCAGAGAGCAAGCGCAGGAGCTCGTCCCGATCCTGTCCGGCAAGGTGCTCGAAAAGGGCGGCTTCGGTGGCCTTGAGGGCACGCAGGCCGTCGTCGTAGCGACGTCGACCTTCCGCCGTCAGCTCGGCCCGTATGGACCGTCGATCGCGCGGATCGGCCACCCGGCGCACGAGCCGCTCCGCCTCCAGCCGGTCGACGAGCTGCGTGATGTTCGATCGCACGCACGCGCAGCGCTCGGCGAGCGTGCCGAGGGGCAGCGGCTCTCCGGCGTCTGCCAGGCGGGTCAGCACGCCGAACTTCCCGAGCGAGAGGCCGACCGGCTCCAGGGCTTCCTCGAGGTGGTGCGCCACAGCCTGCAGCGCCCCGACGAGCTGGAAGACCGGCGACGGGGGGATGCCACCACTCACGACGGCGCGATCGTCACCGTTCACGGCCGCACTATGCGGCTTCATGCGAGAGGCCGTCAAGGATCGGGCCGTCGATCAGCCACTGCCAGGTCATTCGGAACCTTCGGGAAGAGCTTTCTCCAATCATCTACGCCCAATCCCGCGACGAACGCAAGGCCGGAGGCAGGCGCGTCGGGCCCACGGCCTCCCGCTCCCGGTCTCCAGGCTCGCGGTGGCGAGGTGGAACGTCTCGAGCCGTGAAAGCGTGTGAGAACTGCCACGGTCGTGGTGCCCGACACGGTCAACGGGCCGCTCCGGCCCGGGGATTGAATGAAGCGCCCTTCAGGCAACTCCCGAATCAGAGCAAACCCGGGGTGACCCGGGGACGCAGAGCCACGGGGCCGCGCGCCGCGCGCGGCCGGCCGGGTCGCCGGGAGTCCATTGAGTTCCGGAGGCGACCATGAACCTTCAGTCGCGGACACTCGTGTCTCTACTGGCCGGCGCCCTGGCGTCGGTCACCTTCGCGTGCGGGAGCGGGTCGTCCGTCACCGGCTCCTCCGCCCCGGCAACGGGCGCCGCGCCCGACGCTCCGGCGGCGGTCGCCCAACCCGCCGCGGCTGGCGCCACGATCGCCGGCACCGTGCGGCTCGCCGGCGTCGGCAGCTCGGCGCCCGGCGGCGTGCAGGCGCTGTCCAACACGCTCCGGGTGAGCGTCGTAGGCACCTCGATCTCGGCGGCCACCGACGGCGCCGGCCAGTTCACGCTGACCGGCGTGCCGGCCGGCCACGTGCAGCTGCACTTCGAGGGACCGGGCATAGACGCCCGACTCGACCTCGACGGTCTGCAGAACGGCCAGACGCTGACCATCAGCGTCGTCTGCTCGGGCAACCAGGCTTCGATGGACGACGGCAGGCACAGCGGCGAGGTCGAGTTCACGGGCAAGATCTCCGCGGTTGGCAGCAACCAGCTCACCGTCAGCGGCAAGACGGTCAAGACGGACTCCAGCACGAAGGTCCTCGACGAGAAGGGCGCGGCGATCACGCTCGCGAGCCTCAAGGTGGGCGACGCCGTGTCGGTCGAGGGAACCACTGAGACCGACGGCAGCATCCTGGCCTCGAAGATCCGGCGCGACAACGGTGACGGCGACGGCGATGACGACGACAGCGGAGGCACGCAGCAGGTCCAGTTCTCCGGCAGCGTCGGGTCGGTGGGCGCGGGTCAGCTGATGGTCGCCGGCAAGACCGTGATGGTCGGCCCGGGCACGACCATCGTCGACTCGAAGGGCACGAAGCTGATGCTCACGGACATCAGGACGGGTGACACCGTCGACGTCGACGGCGCCACGCAGTCGGACGGGAGCGTCCTCGCCAGCAAGATCAAGGACGAGAGCCAGGGCGGAAGCGCACAGCAGGTCGAGTTCAGCGGCAAGATCGCGTCGATCAGCGGCAGCCAG
This sequence comes from uncultured Acidobacteriota bacterium, assembly GCA_963831755.1. Lineage (GTDB taxonomy): Bacteria > Acidobacteriota > Vicinamibacteria > Fen-336 > Fen-336 > DATBSL01. The sequence continues at coordinate 215,292 of CAWHRC010000009.1, read as the reverse complement.
CTGATGGTCGGCAGTAAGACAGTGCTCGTCGACGGCAGCACGCGCATCCTCAGCGAGAAGGGAACGACGCTCGCACTCACGGACCTCAAGGTGGGCGACAGCCTGGAGGTCGACGGCACGAAGCAGTCGAGCGGCAGCATCCTCGCCAGCAAGATCCAGCGCCAGCACTGAAGCCGGGCTCCAGCAGCGAAGTCGCGTCTGACCGCCCGTTCCCGGGGGCTTCGCGGCCACGGCTCGACCGTGGCCGCCGCCCTCGGGCCCGGGCGGCTGTCGGACGGCGGGCCGCCTTCAGGCGGCCGGGGACGCGCCGGCCGGGGCTCGCTTCAGACCATCGAGGCCAGGCCCGCGTTCAGGCCCCAGAACCCCAGCCGCACGTACGGCAGCGTGCCCTGCCAGGTCGCGTCGGTCTGCATCGCCCGCAGGCAGAAGACGAGCACGGCCAGCGCCAGCATGCCGAAGACGCCGAAGATCGCCGCCAGGCCACATCGCAAGGGATCTCTTACACTCCGTCCGACGCCGGGGTCGAGAAGATCGACGACCTGGGAGCCCGAGGGGTTACGGATACAATCTGCCGGGCGAGGAGGCTGGGTGATCACACGGTCAGTCAAGGTCGCAACGCTGCTCTTCTTTTCCGGAGCCTGCGCCCTCGTGTACCAGACCACCTGGCTCCGCGAGTTCCGCTTGATATTCGGTGTCTCGACTGCGGCCTCCGCGGCGGTGCTGGCGATCTTCATCGGCGGGCTCGGCCTCGGCGCGCGCTTCCTCGGCGCCCGCGCCGACCGCCATCCCCGACCACTGCTCTTCTACGCGGGCCTCGAGGGCGGGATTGCTGTGGCTGCGGCCTTGAGCCCCCTCCTGCTGTGGGCAGTGCGCGCAGCCTACTGGAGCCTGGGCGGTACCCAGGCCCTCGGAGAATTCGCGGGCGGGGCGCTGCGCCTGGTGCTCTCGGCACTGGTGCTCGCAGTGCCGACCGTGCTGATGGGGGGAACCCTTCCGGCGGCGGCGCGCTTCATCGAAAGCTCGGAAGACGCGGGCCGGCGACTGGTGGCGCTCCTCTATGGGATCAATACGGTGGGTGCGGTCGCGGGCGCGTTTCTCTCGACCTTCGTGTTCCTCGAGCTCCTCGGGAACCTCCGCACCCTGGTGCTGGCGGCGCTCGTCAACGCCCTGCTGGCTGTTGTGGCCCGGTCGTGGGCCCGGGCGGCGGGCGACGCGATGGATCCGCCATCTCGAGGGACGGTCGTGGCCGAACCGTCGGCACCTCCCCTCTTCGTGCTGACCGCGGCAGGCATCGTGGGTTTCGCCTTCTTCCTGATGGAGCTCGTCTGGTACCGCATGCTCGGGCCGCTACTCGGCGGGTCCGTGTTCACCTTCGGGCTCATCCTGTCTTTCGCGCTGCTCGGGATCGGCCTCGGGGGCACGCTCTATTCCCAGCTGCCGCGCGATCGCCCCGCGAGCCTCTCTGGTTTCGCGGTCACGTGCCTGCTCGAGGCGGCCTGTGTCGGCATCCCTTTAGCGCTGGGGGACCGCCTCGCCGCGTTCGCGCTCGCCCTCCGGCCGCTCGGGGACATCGGCTTTCACGGCCACGTGATCGCGTGGAGCTGTATCGCTGCGATCGTCGTGCTGCCCACCGCGATCGTAGCCGGGGTGCAGTTCCCCATGTTGATTGGTCTCCTCGGGCGGGGACGTGAGGACGTGGGCCATCACATCGGCCGCGCCTATGCGTGGAACACCGCGGGCGCGATCATCGGCTCACTCGCCGGGGGCTTCGGACTCCTTCCTGCGCTCTCGGCGGTCGGCTGCTGGCGGCTAGTCGCGATCCTGCTCTGGATCCTGGGCATAGCCGCCGGGGTGCTGTCGGCTTTGTCGTTGCCGAGAGCGCGCCTCTCTGGCTCTCGCGCTGTCGCGCTCATGCTGCTCGTGGCGACGCCGCTCCTCGTCGGCCAACGCGGCCCCACGGCTCCCTGGCGTCACGGCGGCATCGGCGCGGGGCGCGCGCAGAGGCCAAGGCTCGACTCTCCGAACGGCTACCGCGAGTGGCTGCTGGGAGAGCGCTGGTCGGTTCTGTGGGAGCAGGAAGGGGTGGAGAGTAGCGTTGCCCTGTTGGTGCGCGCGGGCGGCGTGGCGTTCGCCGTCAACGGCAAGTCGGACGGCCACGCGACGTCCGACGGACCGACCCAGGTGATGAGCGGGATGCTCGCGGCTGCCTTGCACCCCGGACCGAAGGCGGCGATGGTGGTGGGCTTGGGCACCGGCAGCACGGCCGGGTGGCTCGGCGCCGTGCCCGGCATGGAGAGGGTCGACGTCGCGGAGTTGGAGGCGTCGATCCTGGAGGTGGCGCGCTTTTGTGCCCCCGTGAACCACGACGTGCTCGACAACCCGCGTGTGCACGTGCAGATCGGGGACGCCCGCGAGCTGCTCCTCACCACGACGAGACGGTACGACATCATCGTTTCCGAGCCCTCCAACCCGTACCGTGCCGGCGTCGCCAGCTTGTTCACTCTCGAGTTCTACGAGGCCGTTTCGGCACGGATGAACCCCGGTGCGCTCTTCGTGCAGTGGGTCCAGCCCTACGAGGTGGACGCCACGACCGTGCTCGCCATCTATCGCTCGCTGGGACACGTCTTCCCCCATGTCCAGATCTGGCGCACCCACGCCGACATGTTGCTCCTGGCCTCGAAGGAGCCGGTCGCGATCGACCCCTCGAGGCTGCGGGCCCGTCTCGCCACGGAGCCATTCGCTTCGGCGATGCTCGACACGTGGCGGGTCACGGATCTCGAGGGCTTTCTGGCCCGCTTCGTCGCCAGCGACGCGCTCCGGGCCAGCCTGCGGCCGGACGGACCGCCGCTGAACACCGACGATCGGAACCATGTCGAGTTCGGTTTCGCTCGCACCGTGGGTCGCTCCGGCTCCTTCGACATGCGCGACCTCTACCGGGCTGCACGGCTGCGCGGCCTCGCCCGCCCGCGGGTTGCCGACGAAAGCGCCGTCGACTGGGGACGGGTGGACGAGGAGACGGCACGCCTGTGGGGAGGTGAGGCGGCCAGCCTGGGCATAGCCCTCCCGCCCGATGCCGGCGCGCGTGTCGCGGCCCTCGGCCTTCACCGGGGCGGCGACCTCGCCAGCACCGCCCGAGCGTGGCTTGGGCAGGGACGGCCTCCGCGAGGCGTCGACGAGCTCCTGGCGGTCGCCGAATCGGTCGGCGGCGAGCAGGGGCGGCTTGCGCTCGCTGCACTCGCCGAGGTGCGGCCGGCGGAAGCCCGCTTGGTCCAGGGGAGTGTCCTCGCCGGGCAAGGAGACGTACCGGGTTCTGTGGAGGCCCTCGAGCGCGGCTTCCTCGCCATGCGCTCCGACCCCTGGTGCGAGCCGCGCCTCGCCGGGCGCGCCCTCGCCGAGGCGCCCAGGCTCGCGGCGACGGGAGCGGATCACGCGCGGCGCCTCTACCGCGCTTTGCGCCAGCCGTTCGCCGCCCGGGCCATGGAGGCGGAACGGGCCAACACCCTCATGGCGGTCGGGCTCGCTCTCGATCCAGCGGATGTCTGCTTGGATGCCCTGAGCGTCTTCGAGCCGAACCCGATCTGGACGCGCGAGTTCCTCCTCTACCGCGCCCGCTGCTACCAGAGCAAGAGGGACCCACGGGCCACAGCAGCCGCGCGTGACCTGACTGAGTTCCTGGCGAACGAGCCGTTTCGCCTCGAAGACGGCCTCGTGAGGCCCCCCACGGTGCGCTAGGTAGGGCGTCCAGGCACGAGGCAGCCGAGCGGCAGCATCCTCGCCAGCAAGATCCAGCGCCAGCACTGAAGCCGGGCTCCAGCAGCGAAGCCGCGTCTGACCGCCCGTTCCCGGGGGCTTCGCGGCCACGGCTCGACCGTGGCCGCCGCCCTCGGGCCCGGGCGGCTGTCGGACGGCGGGCCGCCTTCAGGCGGCCGGGGACGCGCCGGCCGGGGCTCGCTTCAGCAGCGACCGCAGCGTGGCGAGCACGATCGGCGCGACCCCCACCAGCAGGAAGACGGAGTCGGCGACGATCCGCACCCACTCCAGGGTGTGGAAAGTGCCGCCCAGCAGGTAGTCGAGGCGGCGCGCGTGCCAGTAGCCGTTGCTCAGCGAATCCCACAGCTGCAGGACGCCGCCGGGAAACAGGTCGATCAGCCACCATCAGGGCCAGGCCCCGCGTTGAGGCCCCAGAACCCTACGCGCACGTACGGCACCGTGCCCTGCCAGGCCGCGTCGGTCTGCATCGCCCGCAGGCAGAAGACGAGCACGGCCAGGGCCAGCATGCCGAAGACGCCGAACATCGCCGCGTGGCCGTGGTTGGCGGTGAGCAGCGTGCCGACCTCGAAGTAGGAGACGATCGGCAGGTTGATCAGGAAGCCGAAGACGCCCGCGCCGACGAAGTTCCAGAAGCCCACCGCCATCAGGAAGTAGATCGCCCAGATCTGGCCGCCGGCGAAGCTGCTCGCCGCAGTCGGCGCAGGGGCGGTCCTTGAGGCGCACGAAGTCCCAGGCGTCGAGCGTCAAGCAGCGTCAGCGGCACGACCTCCATGGCCGAGAAGGCCGAGGCCAGGCCCATGTTGAGCGTGCCCTGGCCCGTGAAGTACCAGTGGTGGCCGGTGCCGACGATCCCGGCGCCCAGGTAGAGGATCGCGTCGAGGTACACGACGCGCGTGGCCGTGGTCACGCTCACGAGGCCCATCTGGTGGAACATCGTCGCGACCAGCACCGTGGCGAACAGCTCGAAGAAGCCCTCCACCCAGAGATGGATGATCCAGAAGCGCCAGTTGTCGATCACCGCGAAGTTGGTGTGGGGGCCGTAGAAGAGCGCGGGCAGGTAGAAGACCGGGATGGCCGCGGCCGAGTACAGGAACAGCGACGCCAGCTCCGAGCGGCCCCGGCTCCTTCATCGCCGGCCGCAGGGCGCGGAACATGAGGACCAGCCAGAGCGCGAGACCCGCGGCGAGCAGCAGCTGCCACAGGCGCCCGAGGTCCAGGTACTCCGAGCCCTGGTGGCCGAGCCAGAACCACAGGTCGCCCAGCCGGTCGTTGATCCCCAGCCACTCGCCGAGCAGGCTGCCCGAGCACGACCACGACGAGCGCGCCGAACAGCACGTTCACGCCACGCGCGCTGTCCCGTCGGGCTCCTGCCGTCCGACGAGCGGGGCCAGGAACAGGCCGCCGGCGACCCAGGCCGTCGCGATCCAGAAGATCGCGAGCTGCAGGTGCCAGGTGCGCAGCAGGTTGTAGGGGAGCAGCGCCGCGATGTCGATCCCGTAGAAGGCGCCCGGCTCGACCCGGTAGTGGGCGAGCGCGCCGCCGGCGAGGCCCTGCAGCAGGAACAGCACGGCGACGACGCCGAAGAACTTGCCCGTGGCCCACTGGCTCGGCGTCAGCTTCCAGCCGCTGAGGGCGCTGTCGTGGAAGTGCGCGGGCGTCCCCTCGCCCTTCCAGCCGAGGTAGTCGAACTTGCCGAAGAAGAAGAGGATGGCGCCGATCCCGCCCAGCAGCGTGATCAGGCTCAGGGCGCTCCACAGGTACGTGGAGCTGCGTCGGGCGGTTGCCGACCAGCGGCTCGTACGGCCAGTTGTTCGTGTAGGAGTAGTCCTTGCCGGGGCGGTTGGCCACGGTCGCCCAGGTCGCCCACGCGAAGTAGGCAGTGAGGTCCCTCACCTCGGCCGGCTCCTTGATGAACGACGGACGGCAGTCCCGGCGCCGGGGTCGTCCCGCGGAAGTACTCGCTCCCACTCCCGCTGCTGCATCTGCCAGGAGGCGGCCTCGCAGGGCGTGAACGTGCAGCGTGTCGGCTCGCGGGATCGTAGCGGTTCTGCTTGAGCGCGAGCGCGGGCCGGCTCGTCGCCGCAGATCTCGGCCAGCCGGTGGAGGTACTCCGCCGTGTAGTCGGGCCCGAGGTACGCGCCGTGGCCCCAGAGCGTCCCGTGCTCCATGAGGCCGTACTTGAGGAACACCTCCTGGCCGTGCAGGATCGCCTGCCGGTCGAAGAGCGTCGCCCCCGCGCCGTCCACCACGCGCGCCGGGATCGGGGGCGCGTTCGTGTAGGTGAGCACCGTCACGAGCGACAGCACCGAGAAGCCCGCGATCATCACCAGGATCGTCGCGTGCCGCCACCAGGGCGACAGGGCCGGCGTCGTTTCTTCGCGCTCCGCCATCACGCCTCCTTCGGGCCCACCTTCACCGGTGCGCGGCATGCGCTCGGGGGAGCACTGTTGAGGTCGCGCGAGACGCGCCTCACCCTGGCGCGTGTGCTTGCGTCGAGGCCGCCCTCGGCCCCCTACCGAGGGGCGAGGGCTTTCGCGTCAGGCTGCGGCAGCCGGACTAGTCGGGGATCTTGAGCTTCTGGCCGATCTTGATCTTGTCCGGGTCCGCGAGCTGGTCCTTGTTGGCCTCGAAGATCTTCATGTACTTGCTGGCGTCGCCGTAGAACTTCTTGGCGATCTTCGAGAGGCTGTCCCCGCCCACGACCTCGTAGACCTTGGCCGGCACGGACAAGGTGGCGTCGATCCCGATGTCGGCGACGAGGTCCGTGTACTTCGCGTCGACCGACTTGATCTTGTCCCAGACCTCGTTCTTGATGCCCTGGTTGGGCGCGTCACCGCGGATCAGCAGCTTGTCGTTCTCCAGGTTCACGTTCTTGAGGCTCACACCCCGCGCCTTCGCGAGATCGATGACGGGCTGGTACTTCGCCTTCAACTGGTCGAAGTTCGGCATGGATGACCCTCCTTCGCACTGATGAGACGGCTTCTTCACATTCTACCGCCCGGGTCTTGATCCCACCTCCCGGGGCCTTGATCCCGCCGGGCGCCGCCGGCGCTTGACACACGGCATTTGTTGACTATTCTGTGAAGTATGCGTGGGCAGGTGCGGCTGGCGTGTTGTCGACGAGCGGGTCCCGCGTCCGCGGGCGCCGGCTAGTCGGCTTCCGGCACCGCCGTCACGAGGCCCATCACCGAGGTGATGGGCCTTTTGCTTTCTGGCGAAGAGGAACGACGCGTTGCACGTCCGGGTCGGCGTGGTCTCGGACCGAGGACGAGCGGGCCACGGCGCTGCTGCGCCACCCGCTGCTCGACGCGGATCGGCGAGACGCCGCTGGTCGAGCTGCAGCGGATCCCGGGTGGACCGCGGCCCGCGTGTCTTCGCGAAGCTCGAGAGCGCCAACCCCGGCGGCAGCGTCAAGGACCGCGCCGCCAGCGCGATCGTCACGGAGGCGCGATCCGGGCGGGCTGCCCTGCCCGCGCGGCGGCTGCTCGACGCGACCAGCGGGAACACCGGCATCGCCTACGCGATGCTCGGCGCGGCGCTCGGCTTCGGCGTGACGCTCTGCGTGCCCGGCTCGGCGAGCCCCGAGCGCCGGCGGATCCTGCGCGCCTACGGCGCCGAGGTCGTCGAGACGGACCCGCTCGAGGGCTCGGACGGAGCGATCCGGCGGGCGCGCGAGCTGTGCGCGCCGAGCAGCCCGGACGTCTACTTCTACGCCGACCAGTACTCGAACCCGGCGAACCCTCGCGCGCACGAGCGAACGACCGGCCCCGAGATCCTGAGCCAGCTCGGGGGCCTGCCGCTCGACCTCTTCGTGGCCGGTCTCGGAACGAGCGGGACGTTCGTCGGCACCTCGCGCTTCCTGCGGCGTGCGAGCCCGACGACGCGCCTCGTCTCCGTCGAGCCCGACGGTCCGTTCCACGGGCTCGAGGGCCTGAAGCACATGGCGACGGCGCTCGTTCCCGCGATCTACGACCCGGGGCTGGCCGACGACGGGCTCGGCGTGAGCACCGAGGAGGCCTACGAGATGACGCGGCGCCTGGCGCGCGAGGAGGGCCTCTTCGTCGGGCCCTCGAGCGGCGCGGCCGTCGTGGCCGCGCTCCGCGCCTGGGCCGCGAGCGCGCGGCGCGCACGGTGGCCATCGTGCTGCCCGACGGCGGCGACCGCTACCTGTCGGACCGCTTCTGGGAGGAGGCTTGAGCCATCGGACCCAACGCCGGCGGAGCGCTCGGCCGTGCGCCTCGCGCCGGCGCGTCCACGAGGCCATTCGCCGTCGAGGCGGCCCGCTCCTACCCGCACGAGGGCTGCGGCGCTCTCCTCGGCCGCGACGGCGGACGACGTGCAGCGAGACGCTCGCCGCTGGCCAACGAGGAGACGGCGAGCCCGCGCACGCGGTTCACGGTGTCGCCGCGCGACTACCTGGCGGTCGAGGAGTCGGCCGACGCGCGCGGCCTGCTGCTGCTCGGCTTCTGGCACAGCCACCCCGACCACCCCGCCCGGCCCTCCGCGACCGACCGCGCGTACGCCTGGCCCGGCCTGCTGACGCTCGTGATCGCGGTCGAGCGGCGGTGAGCCCGCGGAGATCACCGCCTGGGACGTGCCGGGGCCCGACAGTCGCCGTTCCGCCGGCTCGAGCTGCGCACCGGAGTCGAATGAAACGAAGAGGAGCGAATGCCCGTTCGAGTCAGGATTCCCACGCCGCTGCGGCCCTACGCCGGCGGGCGCGCCGAGGTCGCAGCGAACGGCGAGACGGTCGCGCGCCGTGCTCGGCGCGCTCGTGGACGAGTCGCCCGGGCTGCGACCGCACCTGCTGGGAGACGACGGCCGCCTGCGCAGCTTCGTCAACGTCTACGTCAACGGCGAGGACGTGCGCGCTCGCGGTCGGGCCTCGACACGCCGCCTCGCGGACGGCGACGTGCTCGCGATCGTCCCCGCGATCGCGGGAGGCGCCGACGGCCGGAGCGGCGACGCCCGGCCGGAGCGGCGAGCCGCTCTCGAAGGAGGAGATCGCCCGCTACTCGCGCCACCTGATCATGCCCGAGGTGACGATCGAGGGGCAGCGCCGGCTGAAGCGCTCGAGCGTGCTGCTCGTCGGCGCGGGCGGGCTCGGCTCGCCGGCCGCGCTGTACCTGGCCGCGGCGGGCGTGGGCCGGATCGGCATCGTGGACTTCGACGTCGTGGACGAGAGCAACCTGCAGCGCCAGATCCTGCACGACACGAGCTGGGTGGGCCAGCCCAAGCTCGAGAGCGCCGCGGCGCGGCTCGCGCGCGCTCAACCCGCACGTCGCGGATCGAGACGCACGCCGCGGCGCTGACGCGCGACAACGCCCTCGAGCTCATCGCGCGACTACGACGTGGTCGTGGACGGCACCGACAACTTCGAGACCCGCTACCTGACGAACGACGCCTGCTACTTCCTGAAGAAGCCGAACGTCTACGGCTCGATCTTCCGCTTCGAGGGCCAGGCGAGCGTCTTCTGGCCCGACCGTGGTCCCTGCTACCGCTGCCTCTACCCGGAGCCGCCCCCGCCGGGGCTCGTGCCGAGCTGTGCCGAGGGCGGCGTGCTCGGCATCCTGCCGGGAGTCGTCGGCAGCATCCAGGCCACCGAGGCGATCAAGATCCTGCTCGGGATCGGCGAGCCGCTGGTCGGACGGCTGCTGCTCTACGACGCGCTCGCCATGACGCTTCGACGAGCTGAAGCTGCGGCGCGACCCCGCCTGCCCGCTGTGCGGCGAGGCCCCGACGATCCGCGAGCTCCAGGACTACCCGGCCTTCTGCGGGACCGGGCGCGGCGAGGAGTTGCCGAGGAACCGGTCGAGGAGATCACCGCCCGCGAGCTCAAGCGCCGGCTCGACGCCGGCGAGGACCTCGACGCTCGTCGACGTGCGCGAGCCGCACGAGTGGGCCATCTGCCGGATCGAAGGCGCGCGCCTCGTCCCGCTGGGCACGCTCGCGGAGCGCCTGCACGAGTTCGACTCGTCGCGCACCTACGTGCTCCACTGCAGGTCGCGGCGTACGCTCGGCCAAGGCGATCGCGCAGCTGCGCCAGGCCGGCTTCCGGCGCCTGCTCAACCTCAGGGGCGGCGTCCTGGCCTGGGCGCGCGAGGTCGATCCCTCGCTGCCAACCTACTGAAGCGCGGCCGACAGACGGCCACGGGATCGATGCCCACCCGCAGGTACCCGCGCCGCACCTTGACGAAGCGGAGGTTGTCCCGTATAAACGGTTCATCGTGTTCAGCCGAAACGTTTGTTGCGGCGGGATGATGGCGATGCGCTCCGGGCCCGGGGCCCGGCGCGCGCCACGATCCGCCTAGCACGGACGGCGCGGCCGAGACCAGGGAGGCCCGGGAGCGGTGACGCTCGCCGGGTCTTTCTCTTTTTGCGGCCCCCGGGTCGCGAAGAGGAGTGGGGATGAGCTTCGCGCGCGGTCTGGCGTGCAAGGAGTGCGGCGCCGCCTACCCGGCCGGCCCGCACATGATGTGCGAGCAGTGCTTCGGCCCGCTCGAGGTCCGCTACGACTACGACGCGATGCGGAGGGCCGTCAGCCGCGAAACGATCGAAGCCGGCCCCCGCTCGGTGTGGCGCTACCGCGACCTGCTGCCGGTCGAGGGCCCGCCGGCGACCGGCCTGCGCACCGGCTTCACGCCGCTCGTGCGGGCGGAGCGGCTGGCGCAGGCGCTCGGCGTGCGGGAGCTGTACCTCAAGGACGACAGCGCCAACCTACCCGACCTTCAGCTACAAGGACCGCGTGGTGGCGGTGGCGGTGACCCGCGCCAGGGAGCTCGGCTTCGACACGGTCGCCTGCGCCTCGACGGGCAACCTGGCGCACAGCGTCGCGGCCCACGCGGCACGCCGCGGGGCTGCGGGCGGTGGTGATGATCCCGCACGACCTCGAGCAGGGGAAGGTGACGGGGACGCTCGTGTTCGGCGCCGCAGATGGTCAAGGTGCGGGGCAGCTACGACGACGTCAACCGACTCTGCACGCAGATCGCCGACCTGTCCGGCTGGGCGATCGTCAACGTCAACCTGCGCCCCTACTACACCGAGGGCGCGAAGACGCACGGCTTCGAGATCGCGGAACAGCTCGGCTGGCGCCTGCCGCGGCACACCGTCGTGCCGGTGGCCGGGGGCACGATCCTGCCCAAGGTCTGGAAGGCCTACCGCGAGCTGGTGACGCTCGGCCTCGTCGAGGACACGCCCGCGCGGGTGCACGCCGCCCAGGCGAGGGGCTGCGACCCGATCGTGAAGGCGATCGCGGCCGGCAGCGAGGCGTTTCGTCCGCAGAAGCCTCACACGATCGCGAAGAGCATCGCGATCGGCAACCCGGCCGACGGCTACTACGCCATCCGCGCCGTGCGCGAGTCGGGCGGCTCCGGCGCCTCCGTCTCCGACCGCCAGATCCTCGACGCCGTCGAGCTGCTCGCGCGGACGGAGGGCATCTTCACGGAGCCTGCCGGCGGCACGACCCTGGCGGCGACCATCGCGCTCGTCGAGTCGGGCGAGATCCCGCGCGACGATTCGATCTGCGTCTGCATCACGGGGAACGGGCTGAAGACGATCGAGGTGCAGGCTGCACGGCTGCCCGAGGTGCCGGTGATCGACGCACGGCTCGAGGCGATCGCCCGGGTCGTCGACTCGCTCGGCGGCCGCGGACGGCCCGAAACGAGGCACCGTCCGCCGCCGGCGACATCCTCGCCGTCGGTGCCGGCGCCCGGGAGGTAGACGACGATGACCGGAACGGTGACCGTGCACATCCCCACGCCCTTGCGCGGCCAGGTGGAGGACCAGGCGAGGCTCGAGCTCGCGGGGGGCACGGTGCGCGAGGTGCTGTCCGCCCTGACCGAGCGCTACCCGAAGCTCCGCGGCCGCCTGCTGAACGAACGCGAAGAGCTGAACCGCTTCGTGAACGTGTTCCTGAACGAGGAGGACATCCGCTTTCTCTCCAACCTCGACACCCCGGTCAAGGCCGGCGACGGGATCATGATCGTGCCGGCGATCGCGGGCGGCGTGGGCGGCGCGCGCCGGCGCCGTTGACACGCGGCGAGCGGGCCGGGCACACTCGGGAAAAGCACCCGCTGGCCGTGGTCTTGGGCAGCACTCAGGGGGAGGACTGAATGCCCGCAGTGCGCGACACCGAGTTTCGCGACGGGGACCGCCTCTTGCTCGTCGGCACCATGAAGGGCGCCTTCGTCTACCGCGGGCGGGGCTCCGGCTACCGGCTCGTCAGCGGGCCGCACTTTCCCGGGTCGCCGGTCTATGCGCTGGCCTACGACGACCGCGGCCCGAGGCCCCGGCTGTTCGCGGGCACCGAGAACCCGTTCTTCGGCCCCTCGCTGCGTCGCAGCGACGACCTCGGCCGGACCTGGACGGAGCCGAGCGAGCCGAACGTCAAGTTCCCGGCCGACGCCGCCCTGGCGGTCAAGCAGATCTGGCAGATCCGGCCGGGACGTGCCGACGAGCCGCAGGTGCTCTACTGCGGAGTGAACCCCTCGGCGCTGTTCGAGTCGCGCGACGGCGGAGAGAGCTGGTCGCTCGTGCGCGGGCTGCACGACCATCCGCACCGGGAGAAGTGGACGCCGGGCTTCGGAGGCCTCTGCCTGCACACGATCCTGCCGCACCCGCGGGACGGGCGTCGCATGCTCGTGGCCATGTCGACCGGCGGCGTCTACCGGACGGAGGACGGGGGAGCGAGCTGGAAGGCGAGCAACAAGGGCATCCGGGCGCAGTTCCTGCCGGACAAGTACCCCGAGTTCGGCCAGTGCGTGCACAAGGTGGTGAGCCACCCCGAGCGCCCGGAGCGCTACTTCCTGCAGAACCACTGGGGCCTCTACCGCAGCGACGACGGTGGCGCGAGCTGGACCGACATCGCCAACGGCGTGCCGTCCGATTTCGGCTTCGCGATGTCGGTGCACCCGCACGACCCCGACACCGTCTACATCGTGCCGCTGCAGGCCGACACCTTCCGCTGCACGCCCGAGGCGCGGCTGCGCGTCTACCGCACGCGCGACGCCGGCGCCTCGTGGAAGCCGCTGACGCGCGGGCTGCCGCAGAAGAACGCCTGGGAGACCGTGCTGCGCGACGGGCTCTCGACCGACACGGCTCGGCCGGCCGGCGTCTACTTCGGCACCAGGAGCGGCAAGCTGTTCGCGTCGCGCGACGACGGCACGTCGTGGGCCTGCGTCGCAGACGGGCTGCCGCCCGTCACCTGCGTCCGGGCCGCGGTGGTGCGGAAGGGCCGGCCGGGGCACGGCGCTCGTGTTCGGCCGCGGACCCGCGGGCCGCGCGGCGGCGGCCGGAGGCCGGCGTCCCGTTGACGGTGACGGTCAGGGTGCCGGGCCCGCTGCGGCCGTTCAACCAGGACCGCAGCACGGTGGTGCTCGACGGGCCGACGTCGGTAGCCGAGGCGCTGCGCGCCCTGCCCGCGGGCGTGCGCGAGCGCGTGCTCGACGAGCGAGGCGACGTGCGACCGCACGTCAACGTCTTCGTCGGCAAGGTCGACATCCGCGAGACCGGCGGGCTGGCGACTCCGCTGGAAGACGGCGCGGTGCTGTTCCTGATCCCGGCGGTCAGCGGTGGCGCGGACCCCGAGCCCTTCGACCTCGCCCCGCTCGCCCGCGAGCTGGCGGCGATGCCGGACCTCCTGCACGCCGCCGCACGCCGCCTGGGCGAGCGTGGCTGGCTCGCCTCGCCGCCGGGCGGGTTCTGCCTCGTGGAGCAGGCGTGGCACCTGGCCGACCTCGAGCACGAGGCCTACGCGGCCCGGTTGCGCCGGCTGCTGGTCGAGCAGGATCCGCTCCTGCCCGACTTCGACGGCGCGCGGGCCGCGCGCGAGCGCGACTATCGCGCGCGCGCACTGAGCTCGGGGATCGAGGCCTTCTCGAGGGCGCGCCAGGCCAACCTCGGCCTGCTCGAGTCCGTCCCGCCGGGCGCCTGGGCGCGGTCGGGGACGCAGGAGGGAGTCGGGCGCGTGAGCCTCGCCGGCGTGGTGCGCTCGATGGTCGAACACGATCGAGCGCACGCCGTCGAGATCGCCGCCCTCGGGGAGTGACGGCGGCCCCGCGCAGGGTTCCCGGGCTCAGGGCGTCGGCGACGGCAGCGGCCCGATCGCGACACGCCGGAACTCGACCTCGGTCCCCTCGGCCTGCAGCGCGATCTTGCCGCGGTCGGCCGTGGCGTTCGTGCCCTCGTTCACGAGATCGCCGTTCACCCACACCTTGAGGCCGCGGCCGCGCGCCTCGATCACCATCGTGTTCCACTCGCCGAGCGGCTTCTCCGAGCCGTCCGTGAGGTTCAGGATCCGGCGCGCGTCGCCTTCCTTTCCACCCCAGGCCTGGCCTTCCTTGCGCGGGCGGCGTGCCTCCATGTGCGGCACCTCGATGTTCTCCTCGATGCACCAGAAGTCGCCGGCGTCGCCGCTCATCATCTGGACCTCGATCGACTGCGGGAACATCTTGTAGAGCGCCCGCGGGCGCGAGGCGTGGACGAGCACGCCGCAGTTGCCGCCCTTGCCCGGGAAGCGGTACTCGACCTCGAGCCGATAGTCGCGGAACGCCCCGTTCGTCACCAGGTGCCCGGGCGGCGTCCCGAGGCTCACCAGCAGTCCGTTGCGCACGACGAAGCTCGCCGGTGCGGCCGGGTTGTCGTCGCGCGCGGGCACGTCGGCGGTCCAGCCGGAGAGGTCCTTGCCGTCGAAGAGGGGAACCAGGCGGTCGGGCGTCACGGCATCGCCGGCAGGCGATGCCGGCGCCGGCTCGGCGCCGAAAGCGTGAGGCGCGGGCGTGAGCGCCGCCAGGCCGACGAGGAGCGCGGAGGTGACGAGAGCGAGTCGCATGGGCGAGAGCATACTCCGGCGCTTGACGTGAGGGTGCCGCGTGATACGGTCGCCGCGCAGCCGCAGCCCGCTCGCGGCTGGCGGAGCGAGGCCCGACATCCGTGATTGGAGGTGCCCCCATGCGAGAGAAGACCCTGGCCGCCCCTCACGCCCTCTCCGAGGCCGGCCCGGGACCGAGCCGCCGCGAGTTCCTGACGGCGGCCGCTGCGATCGGTGCTCCGCTCCTGGTGTCGCCGCGGACGGCCTTCGGCTCACAGGCCAACTCGCGAGTCTCGGTGGGCCTCATCGGCTGCGGCGGCCGGGGGACCTGGATCGCGGACCTCTTCCGGAAGCACGGCGGCTATCAGCTCACGGCGGGCGCGGACTACTTCCAGGACCGCGTCGACGAGTTCGGCGGCAAGTTCCAGGTCGCCGCGGAGAGGCGATTCACCGGTCTCTCGGGCTACCGGCGGCTGCTCGAGGGTGACGTCGACGCCGTGGTGATCGAGAGCCCGCCCTACTTCCACCCCCGTCAGGCGGCGGACGCGGTCGAGGCCGGAAAGCACGTGTACCTCGCGAAGCCCGTCGCCGTCGACGTGCCCGGCTGCCGCACGGTGGAGGAGAGCGGCCGTGAGGCCGAGCGGAAGAAGCGCTGCTTCCTCGTCGACTTCCAGACCCGCACCGACCCGTTCTACCGCGAAGCCGTCAAGCGCGCGCAGTACGGCGACATCGGGCGCATCGTGTGCGGCGAAGCCACGTACCAGTGCGGCCCAACCTGGGGCGACCAGGCTCGGTGGCTTCAGGAGAAGCCCGGCGACCCGGAGATGCGGCTGCGAGCGTGGGGGCTGGATCGCGCCCTGTCGGGGGACGTCATCACGGAGCAGAACGTCCACGCCCTGGATGTCGCCACCTGGGTCCTCGACGCCGCGCCGCTGCACGCCACCGGCAGCGGGGGGCGCACGCGCAGCGCGGGCACCTGCTGGGACCACTTCTCCGTCAGCTTCGCGTTCCCGCAGGACGTGCTCGTCAGCTTCTGCTCGAAGCAGCTCGGCGACGGCTGGGACGACATCTGCTGCCGCATGTACGGCACCGAGGGCACGCTCGACAGCCACTACTTCGGCGAGGTGTCGATCCGCGGCCGCCTTCCGTACCGTGGCGGGAAGATCCCCAACCTCTACACGGACGGCGCCGTCAGCAACATCGCCGCCTTCCACGACGACATCACCCGGGGCGACTTCACGAATCCCACCGTGGCCGCGAGCGTGCGCAGCAACCTGACGACGATCCTGGGGCGAACGGCCGCGTGGCGCCACGCGAAGGTCACCTGGGACGAGATGATGGGAGCGAACGAGAAGCTCGAGGCGGACCTCGCCGGGCTCAAGAGCTAGGGCGTCGTGAGGGGCCCGCTCTCCGTGTCCGCCGGCCTGGTCGTGCTCGCCTTCGCCGCGGGAGGCAGCGCGACCGAGGCTTCGCCGGGCGCCGACGCCGTCGTCAACTCCCTGGGCCTGCGGATGGTGCTGCTGCCGGCCGGCAGCTTCCGGATGGGCAGCCCTGCCGGTGCGCCGATGCGACAGGAGGAGGAGCATCCTCGCAGGGTCACCCTCACCCATGCCTTCCGGATCGCCTCGACGGAGGTCACGCAGCGCCAGTGGGTCGCGCTCATGGCAAGAGACCCCAGCCCGCAGCGCGGAGACGACCTTCCCGTGACGTCCGTCTCCTGGATGGACGCACAGGAGTTCTGTCTGAGGTTGTCGCAGAAGGAAGGAGCCACCTACCGCCTTCCGACCGAGGCGGAGTGGGAGTACGCGTGTCGCGCGGGCGCCGAGGAACCAGGGGGACTCGAGGCCGTGGCGTGGTACGCGGGCAACAGCGACGGCACGACTCATCCCGTGGGTCTGAAGAGGCCTAACGCGTGGGGCCTTCACGACGTTCTCGGCAACGCGGCCGAGTGGACGCTCGACGCCTACGCTCCCTACCCCCGCGTCGTGGAGGAGACGGACCCGGCGGGGCCCGGCGCCGGGTCCACGCGTGTCGTCCGTGGCGGCGCCTGGCGCAGCTTCCCGCCCGCCCTGCGCTGCGCCGCGCGGGCCGGTATGCCGGAGTCGTACCAGCTCCCGCACGTCGGCCTGCGCGTGGTGCTCGAGGTCAGGTAGGACCGACCCGGCCGCGCGCTCTCCGGCAGCCGCCGGGGAGAGACGTCAGACGCCGAGGACCTTCGCCGCCTTGCCGTAGGAGGCCGTGGGGACCCAGAGGATCATCCCGTAGCGGCCGCCGCCCGTGCCCGCGGCACAAGCCGCCGTGACGTTGACCTTCGCCTCCGCGAGGCGGCGCGTGAGATCGGCCACCGCGCCGATGCGGTCGTCGCCGTCGACCAGGAAGGCGCGCTTGGCTCGGCTCAGCTTGAGGCCGGCCTTCTGTGCCGCGAACTTGAAGACGGCCGGATTCTCGGGGACGAGGTCGATCTGGGACTTGCCGCGGCCGGCCGGGAAGCCGAGGTAGGCGAGCAGGTTCACGCCCGCCTCCTGGAGCGGGCCCAGGACCGCCGCACCCGAGCCTGGCTTGTCCTTCACCACGACGTAGTAGTACTCGACGCGTCGGATGTTCTCCGCCATCTCGTTCACCTCGCTCCTTCTCAGCTCTTACGGGAGGTAATGACGTTGGTGGAGGTGATCAGCGGCTCCACCTCCTTGGCCTTGCACGCCGGGCAGGCGAACTCCTTCCGCTCGTACTGCTTCACCGAGAGCGCGACTTCGAACTCCTTCCCGCACTTCTGGCACTGGAACTCGTAGATCGGCATCGAGGCACCTCCTGTGGACGCTCGGGGAGTCGACGGCCAGGTGAGCCTCCGGGACAAGGTACGGGTCTTCGTCGACGAACGTCAACTTGTTCCTTGTTCCGCGAGGGGCGCGGGGCGGCGATCAGGCCACGGCGGCGTCGGGTGCCCCCGCGTTCCGGAGCACGTTCAGGGTGAACAGAGAGAGCCCCACGATCACGAGGATCGACCCGACGCCGATGAGGGGCTCGGCGCGCGGCGCTCCGAGCGTCTCGGCGGCGAGGCTCACCATCATCACGGGCAGCCCCAGGTTGTGCAGCCAGAAGTGCGCCGTGGCCAGTCGGTTGCCGGAACACCGGGGAAGCACTAGGTAGACGATCCCGGTGATCCCGAGCGTGGCCCAGCCGAGCAGCAGGACGTGGGAGTGCACGGCTACGAGAGAGAAGTCCTTGCCGAGGGCCATGCCCATCCCGAGGGCAAGACCTGCGAGCAGATACAACGACGCGATCCTGACGAGGCAGACGCCGACACGGGTCCGTGAGCTCATTCGACTCCTCCAGTGCGTGACAGGGATCCCCGAAGTCACGGGGCTCACGGGCCAGTACGACGCGCGGACGTCAGCCGGACATGACGGCCGTCATGTCCGTGGGCTCGGGCTCAGACGAGGGGCGTCTTCCCCGGGACCGGAACCTCGAGCGGCGGCAGCTCACGCAGCTCCATGTGCGGCGGCGTGAGGTCGAGCTTCGACGCGTTCATCACCCAGTCCCAGCTGAGCGCCCGCCCGGTGTAGGCGCTCATGCGGCCCATGATGGCGGTGAGCGTGCTCTCCGCCACCTGCCTGCCCTCGTTGAGGGGCTTGCCGGCCTTGATGCTCGCGACGAGGTCGACGTGCTCCTGGACGTACGGGTTGGGCGAGCCGTGCGGGCTCTCGTAGGCCTTCGCCCCCTTGATGTAGCCGTCCGCGCCGTCCGTGTAGCAGAAGCCGGTCGTGCCCACGACGCGCTCCGAGACGTTCTCCGCGGCGCCGGCCGTCTGCCGGCACATGCTGAGGACCCGCGCCCCGTTCGGGTACTCGTACTCGACGGCGAAGTGGTCGAAGATGTTGCCGAACATCGGGTCTGTGCGCGCCGCCCGGCCGCCCATGCCCGTGCACTTGACCGGGTGGGCGCCGAAGGCCCAGTTCATGACGTCCAGGTTGTGGACGTGCTGCTCGACGATGTGGTCGCCCGAGCACCAGCCCGTGAACAGCCAGTTGCGCACCTGCCACTCCATGTCCGACCACTTCTTGACGATCCGGTCCGACCAGTTGCGGGCGGCCCGCTCGACCCACAGGGCGCCCATGTTCCAGTAGCACTGGCCGGCCACGAGCTCGCCGAGGTCGCCGCCGCGCACGCGCTTCATGATCTCGAGGTAGTGCGCCTGGTGGCGGCGCTGCGTGCCGGCGACGATGGCCAGCCCCTTCTGCGCGGCGAGCTCCGACGTCGCGATCACGGAGCGCGCGCCGAGCGGGTCCACGGCCACCGGCTTCTCCATGAACACGTGCTTGCCGGCCTCGACGGCGGCCGCGAGGTGCGCGGGGCGGAAGAAGGGCGGCGCCGCGAGGATCACCAGGTCGACGCCCGAGGCCAGCACGTTCTTGTAGGCGTGGAAGCCGGTGAAGCAGGTCTCGCGCGTGACGGTGAGCCTGTCGGCGGCGAGCTTCTGCTTGAGCTGTCCCAGCGACCAGTCGATCTGGTCCTGGAACAGGTCGCCCAGGGCGACGACGACGACGTCGGGCGAGGCGGTCGTGCAGTTGAGGGCCGCCTCGGTGCCGCGGCCGCCGCAGCCGACGAGGCCGACGCGGATCCTCCCCGAGGCGGCGGCGGCGAACAGGCCCCCGGGGAACGCGGCGGCCAGGGAGGCCAGCGAAGCCGTCTTGATGGCCTCGCGGCGAGTCAGGCCGGTCGTCTCGATCGTGGTCGCGTCTTTCATGGCTCACCCCTTCTCCAGGACGACGGCTGCCGGGCGTTTCGTCAGGCCGTGGCAGGCCGCCCGCGCCCGCGGACCAGGCCGTGGATGATGCGATCCAGGCCGGCGGCGCGGCCGCTGTTCGTGACGAGGATGACGGCGAGCGCGGCCGCCTCCACCAGGTTCTTGTTGACGACGAGGTAGCTCCCCTCCATGGGGATCGAGTAGAAGTAGCCCACGAAAGGCGGGTTGCACACGTAGAACAGCAGGATCACCAGCAGGCCCGCGGCGCTCGCCAGGCGCGTGAAGCAGCCGAGCACGAGGCCGAGCCCGATCAGCGTGAGCCCCCACTCGTTGAGCTGGTTCACGGTCGCCAGCACGTTCGGATCGGCGGCCATCCAGCGGAACAGCCCCGAGAACGGCCCGCGCGACTGCAGCAAATAGCCCGCTGCCGACCAGCTCGGGCTGGTGAGCTTCGCCAGGCCCTCGTAGAGGAAGTGCCAGCCGACCAGCACCCGCAGGACCACGACCGCGGCCATCTGCAGCCCGGAGAGCCTTCCGTCTCCGCCCTTCATCGCTGTCACCTCCTGCCCCGGCGTCAAACGCGGAACTCGTCCGGCCGGAACGACAGCCGCTGTTTCGCCTCGATCGCCTCGTTGACCTTGAGCACGGTCACCGCCGTCTCGTAGCCCACCTCGGCGGGACAGTGGAGCTGGGCGGTGCCGCGCACGGCATCGAAGAAGTTCTGCAGGTGCGGCTGATGGTAGGGGTCGCGCAGCACCACGGGGACGCGATGCAGGTCCGGCGACACGGACTCGCGGACGTCCAGCACCGCCTGCTCGGTCTCCTCCTTCTTCTCCTGGAGCCTGGGCGCGGACACGTAGCCCTTGCGGACCCACTCGTCCCAGGCGGGCGCGTTCGGGTCGCGGTAGAGGAAGCCCGGATAGTTCGCCTCCGACTCGGAGATGACGAGCGTCCCCTGGTCGCCCATGAAGTCCTCGAAGTAGCCCTGGCTGCCGTTCGTGGTCTGGGTCTGGTAGTAGGCGCGGGCCGTTCCCTGCTTCGTCTGGTACTCGTAGACGGCCATCACGGTGTCGTACCACTCGTGGGTCGCCGGGTCGTGGTAGTCGAGCCCGCCGCTCGCCATCACGTACGCGGGCGCGGCGCCCAGGAACCAGTTGTAGACGTCGATCTGGTGCGAGCCGAGGTCGACGATCGGGCCGCCCCCGAGCCCCTTGTACCAGCGCCAGTTGCGGAACTGCTGCATGGACTTGAAGCCGTACTGCCGCAGCCGCGCGTCCGGGATCGCGTAGCGCTCCGGCCAGCCGAGGTCCGGCGACACCGCGCGGTTCCACTGGCCGTTCACGGTCACGATCCGGCCGAGCAGGTGCGCCTCCTGGAGCAGCTTCTCGTAGCAGTGGAGGTAGCGCGGATGGCTGCGCCGCTGGTGGCCGATCTGCAGCAGCTTGCCCGTCTCGCGAGCGGCGAGCACCATGCTGCGCGCGCCCTCGAGGGTGTTCGACATCTCCTTCTCGCAGTACACGTGCTTGCCGGCCTTGAGGCAGTCGACGGCGTGCTGCGCGTGCCAGAAGTCGGGAGTCGCGACGACGACCGCGTCGATCTGCTTCTCCTTGTCCAGCATCTCCCGGTAGTCCTCGTAGCCGTTCACCTCGAACTTGTACTTGCGCAGCGTGTTCACCGACCGCTTCTGGTTGTACTCCTTCCAGATGTCGCACACGGCGCGGAAGCGCAGCCCGGGGATCCGGAGCATCGAGTCGAGCAGCACCTGTCCCTGGGCTCCCGCGCCGAGCAGGGCCACGTTGACCTCGGATACGTTCGCCGGCGCAGCGGTCGAGCTGGCCCGCGCCGCCTCCTTCTGCTTGCGCTCGTAGCCGCGCTGCTTGTTCCACGCGTAGCCGAAGAGGCCCAGCGCCGGGACCGTCGACAGGCCCAGGAGCACGTCGCGGCGCCCGAGCTTGCCGCCCCGCCCCTCGCCCTTCTCGTCTTCGCCAGCCATGCCGTGTCTCCTACTTCACCGGGCGGCCCCAGACCTCGACCTCGACGTAGTGGTTGAGGTCGTTGGCGTTGTTTCCCCTGCTGTACAGCCGCACGTAGCGCGCCCGCGAGCCCTTGGCGTCGACGACCTTGCCCTCGGCCGTCTCGACGTAGTTCATGTCCTTGCCCGCGCCCAGCCCCGACGTGTTGTCGTGGTCGTTGTCGAAGAGGGTGCGCACGTTCTTCTTGAAGGCCGCGTCGTCGGCCAGCTGCACGACCACGTCGAGGTAGACCCGCGCCGTCTTGTGGAAGTGCCAAAAGAGGATCGCGAACACCTCGTGCGGCGCGCCCAGGTCGATGGTGACGTACTGCAGGCCCGGGCCCAGCTCGACGAAGCTGCCCTCGGCGCCCTTCTTGTCGCCGTCGGTGACCTGCTCGAGCTCGCCGATGACCGGCTCCATGTCGCTGCTCGTGACCTTCTTGCCCTTCGCGACGTTCGTGACGCCGGCGGGGGCCAGGAACGGGTCCCGCGGCCGGCCGAGCGGCTTCTGCAGGTTGGGCACCGACAGGTTCTGCGGCGTGCCCTCGAACATCGGCTTCGGCAGCTGGAACGGGATCGGCACCAGCTTCTGGCCGGCGGCCGCCGCCGAGGACGCCTGGGCGGCGGAGGCCGTGGCCGGCTGCTGGGCCTCGAGGGTGCCAGCGACAAAGACCAGTGGGAGCAGGGCGGCGAGCGCGACAGTCGATCGTTCCATGGACGTGATTATCCTCGTTTGGGCTCGTGCGGCAGTAGAGTCACTTGTTCTAGGACGCGCCCGATCTGGCACGAACGCGCCCGATCTCGCTCAGCCTACGACAGGACCCGACGCGGCGAAACGGAGGAGGCTCGGTGCCGGCCCTCCCGCCGCGGCCGGCTCCGGGACCAGCCACGCCTCGATGCCCGGGCAGTTTCGACAGAGCTCCTCGATCTCCCGGACGGGGAGCACCATGAACGCCGTCGAGAGCCCCTCCGCCAGGGTTGCAGGCGACGCGCCCGGCCCGAGGAACGGAACGGCAACCCAGGTGACCCGACGCGGCGCCGGCCGGCCGCGGCGCGGGTCCAGGATGTGGTCGCCTTTCTGCGTCCCCGACGCGCTGAAGGCCTTGCGGCAAGCCGAGACGCGGGCCAGTACCCGCGCCTCTCCCGGGCCCGGCGCGCTCAAGGTAAGAGGCCACCCGTCACGGTCCGCGGGTGGCTCGAGGGCGCGCACCGAGCTGAAGCCGCCGTGGACGAGCGCCCGATCCACGCCCCACTCCTCGAGCAGCTCCGCCATGCGGTCGACCGCGTAGCCCTTGCCGATGCCGCCGAGATCGAGGCTCACGCCGCCTTTCCGCAGGTGGACGGCGAGCCCGTCCGGGTCCAGCTCGAGGTGGTCGAGCCCCGAGCCGAGCGAGACGTCGAAGGCGCCGCCGGTAAGGTCGTACAGGCGGTACGCGGCCTCCAGGCACTCCATCGTCGACGGGCTGACGCGTGCGCTCCGTCCGGCGGGCAGGTGGTTGATCCGCGAGACGTCGCTGTTCGCCACGAAGCGGCTCAGGTCCTGCTCCAGCCGATCGACCAGGTCGAAGGCGGCGCGCGCCGCCTGGCCGGCGTATCCCGCGTCGGGGTGGTGGCAGCGGACCTCGAACACCGTGGCCATCGCCTCGTGGGCGAAGCGATGGGCCGTCACGGCCGTGCTTCCAGCCGACGAAAGTCGTCCCACAGGCTGCTCGCCGCGTACCCCCGCAGCTCGACCTGCGGTCGCAGCTCGACGGGCCGCTCGAAGATGCTCACGTACAGCTCCCTCTCGCCGGGGGGAGGCAGCTCGTAGAGCCTGCGCAAGAGGGCCGGCTCCATGTCCGGCGTCGCGAGGATCACCGGTGCGCTCTTCGCCTCGTCGGAGACCCCGTTCCACCAGCTCACGCTGGAGAAGCGTCGCAGGTACCAGGGCAGCGGCCACAGGTTCTGCCGGCTGATGACCTGTATCGGCATCGACCGGCCGTCGGGATGGGCCCGGGCCAGGCCCTCGATGCGCGCGATGACCCGGAACACGTCGGTGCCGGTCTGTGCATAGACCCAGGGATTGCGGGGATCGGCGGCGAAACGGAAGCTCCCGCAGAGCGCCTGCCACCCCAGCTGAGCCGTGGCGAGGCCGAGGAGCCCGCAGACGAGCGCCCTGGCGGTGCGCCCGCGCAGAGAGCGCACGAGGACCACCGCGCCGGCGCCGGCCAGCAGCACCATCCCGTGCAGGAACCCGAGCAGGCACCAGGGCGTCTTGTAGGGGACCGCGGAGTAGACGAGCAGCAACAGCAGCGTGTAGAAGGCGAGGAAGCGCAGCGCCCTCGGTTCCACGGCGGGCCCCGCACCGGGCACGGCGGGTCTGGTGCGCCAGCCTGCGACGCCACCGGCGACGGCCAGCAGCACGACGAGACCCTCGGTCCAGACCGGGGTCCCGCGGGCGGGGAAGTAGAGGAGCAGGCGCAGGTAGTAGTCCCAGGGGTGGACGTGCCACGAGGCGGCGCCGGCCCGGCCCAGGTAGTACCCGTAGGCGCGCAGCGCGTCCACGATCCCCCTCGGGTGCGCGAGGAAGGAAGTGAAGAAGGCCGAGGACACGACGACGGCGGCGGCGAGGGCCAGCAGGAGGTGCCGGCCCTCAACGAGACGGTGCAGCGGGGGAGCCTCGTCTCTGCGCCAACGGTCGGTGAGATCGGTCAGGCCCAGCGCCAGCACCATCGAGCCCAGCGCGAGCGGCGCCGTCTCCTTCGTGGCGAGCATCAGCCCCGCACTGGCCCCGGCGAGCACGGCCCAGCCCGCGGCCGGCTGGCGCAGGTAGCGCCACGCCGCCAGCAGGGCGCAGAAGCTGAAGAAGACGAGCGGCGTCTCGTGGATGTAGTAGCGGCTGTAGAACACCATGGCCGGCGAGAGCGCCGCCAGCAGCGCGGCGAGCGCGGCGCCGGGGAACCCCAGCAGGGCCCGTGCCCCGAGGTGCGCCGCGACCAGGGCCACCCCGAGCACGGCCGGGACGCAGCGCAGCGTGACCTCGTCGATCTCGACGTAGCGGCTGGCGCCCTGCGCCCAGGCCGGCAACAGCGTCAGGTAGTAGAGGGTGGGCCCGTGATACTCCGACGGATCGTAGGCGTACGCCCCGCCTTCGAGCAGCGTCCCGAACTTGTCCGCGTGGACCGCCTCGTCGGCGTGCATCGGACGCGCGGCGAGGCCCGGCAGACGCAGGGCCGCGGCCAGCAGGATCGCGACGAGGAAGAACGAGCTCTCGCGCCAGCGCGAGGCGGAGCGGGACGTCACGCGCGGCAGTATATGCGTCCCGTCAGGCCCCCATGCGCGCTCGCGGCCGCAGCCTCAGAACGTCTTGTCGTCTGCGGAGGGGCCGTAGACCGACGGCACCGGGATGCCGTTCAGCCGCAGGTAGACGGTCAGCTGGCCGCGATGGTGAGCCAGGTGGTTGAAGGTGTCGGCGATCACCACGTGCCGCGGGTCCTCCGAGACCACCTTCCCGCCGGCCAGCAGCCGCCAGGGCAGCAGCAGGTGGCCGTCGTCCGCCTTGCTCAGCGCCTCGTGGCCGTCGGCGACGCAGCGCTCGTGGACCTGGAGCAGCTCGGCCCTCGTCGTCCACCCGGGTGGCGTGTAGCCGGGCCCGCTGGTCGGCTTGAGGTCCAGCGCTCCTGTGTGACCGTCATGGCAATCCACGAGGGCATCGTCGCGACGAGCGTCGACAGGTAGCCGAGCGCCATCGACTTCTCGTGGGGCTTCCAGCCGAGGCCGGCATATGATGCCGCGAGCCGCGGCGGGTACCGCGCGGCCGACCCGAGGAGGATGCATGCGCTCACGTCACCTGGCCGGTACGCTCGCGCTCGTCGTGGCGGGCCTGCTCGTGGCCGCGGCCTCCGTGAGGCCCGCGGCCGCGGAGCCGCCCGGCCCGGCACCGGCGATCGTCAACGTCGACGGCCGCGCCACGACCTCGCTCGACGGGCCGTGGCACGCGATCGTCGACGCGTTCGACAAGGGCTACTACGACTACCGCTACCAGCCCCGGAAGGACGGCTTCTTCCTCGACCGGAAGATGAGGGACGAGAGCGACCTCGTCGAGTACGACTTCGACAGCTCGCCGACGCTCGAGGTGCCGGGCGACTGGAACACGCAGCGCGACTCGCTCCTCTACTACGAGGGCTCGGTCTGGTACAAGCGGACCTTCGACGACCCGCGCCGCACTCCGGGCACACGGCTGTTCCTGCACTTCGGCGCGGTGGCCAGCCGCGCGAACGTCTACCTCAACGGGGAGCCGCTGGCCGCGCACGAGGGCGGCTTCACGCCGTTCGCCGTCGAGATCACGGGCCAGGCGAAGCCGACGGGCAACACGCTCGTCGTGCGCGCCGACAACCGCCGCCGCCCCGAGGCGGTGCCGACGCTGGACTTCGACTGGTGGAACTACGGCGGCATCACCCGCGGCGTGCGCCTGGTCGAAGTGCCGGCGACGTTCGTGCGCGACTACGTCGTGCAGCTCGAGAAGGGCTCGCGCGACCGCGTGCGCGGCTTCGTCCAGCTCGACGGCGAGCGGCTGCTGCAGAAGGTGACGGTGCGCATCCCGGAGGCCGGCCTGGCGCAGACCGTCACGACCGACGCGAGCGGTCGCGCCGAGCTGGCCTTCGCGGCGCCGAAGCTCGCGCTGTGGTCGCCCGAGGCGCCCAAGCTCTACGACGTCGAGGTCGCGGCCGAGACCGACCGCGTGCGCGAGGCGATCGGCTTCCGCTCGGTCGAGGCGCGCGGCACGCAGATCCTGCTCAACGGTCGCCCTCTGTTCCTGCGCGGCATCTGCGCGCACGAGGAGGCGCCCTTCCGCTCCGGCCGCGCGTACTCGGCCGAGGACGCGCGGACCCTGCTCGGCTGGGTGAAGGAGCTGCACGGCAACTTCGTCCGGCTGGCGCACTACCCGCACAACGAGGCGATGCTGCGGGAGGCGGACCGGCTGGGTGTCCTCGCCTGGTCGGAGGTGCCCGTGTACTGGGCGATCCACTGGGACGACCCGGCCACGCTCGCGAACGCGAAGCAGCAGCTCAGCGAGAGCATCACCCGCGACCGCAACCGCGCCTCGGTGATCCTGTGGTCCGTCGCGAACGAGACGCCGGTCTCCGAGCCGCGCAACGCCTTCCTGAAGGCGCTCGTCGAGCGCGTGCGCGAGTTGGACGGGACCCGCCTCGTCACGGCGGCCCTCGAGCGCGGCAAGCCCGAGGGGGACACGCAGGTGATCGAGGACCCCTTCGGGCGCTACCTGGACGTGATCGGCTGCAACGAGTACATCGGCTGGTACGACGGCCCGGCCGAGAAGGCCGACCGCGTGTCGTGGCGCTCGCTCTACGACAAGCCGCACGTGATCAGCGAGTGGGGCGGCGGGGCCCGCGCGGGCCTGCACGGGACGAGCCGGCAGCGCTGGACCGAGGAGTTCCAGGAGGAGGTCTACCGCAAGCAGACGGCGATGCTCGACCGCATCCCGTTCCTGGCCGGCACCACGCCGTGGCTGCTGATGGACTTCCGCTCGCCCGCCCGCCTGCGGCCGGTCGTCCAGGACGGCTGGAACCGCAAGGGCGTCGTCTCCGACCGTGGTGAGCGCAAGAAGGCTTTCTACGTGCTTCAGCAGTGGTACCGCGAGCGCGAGAGACGCGAGCGCGAGGCCCCGGCCACTGCGCCACGCACCGCGCCGGCGCCGAAGCCGCGCGGCCGGTGATGCGGCTGGAGCCCACGCCCGGCACAGGGGCCCGTCCGGCGTGAAGGTCCACCTCGTCGACGGCACGTACGAGCTGTTCCGGGCCCACTTCGGCGCGCCGCCGGCGAAAGGCGTCGACGGTCGGCCGGTCGGGGCGATCCGCGGGCTGCTCGCCACTCTGCTCTCGCTGCTGCGCGAGCCCGACGTGACGCACGTGGCGTGCGCCTTCGACCACGTGATCGAGTCCTTCCGCAACGAGCTGTTCGCCGGCTACAAGACGGGCGAGGGCGTCGACCCGGACCTCCTGGCCCAGTTCCAGCCCGCCGAGGAAGCCGCCGCCGCCCTGGGCGTGGTGGTGTGGCCGATGGTCGAGTTCGAGGCGGACGACGCGCTGGCGACAGCGGCGCTCCGCTTCCGCGACGCGCCGGCGGTCGAGCAGGTCGTGATCTGCTCGCCCGACAAGGACCTCGCGCAGTGCGTGGTCGGCTCGCGCGTCGTCTGCCGTGATCGAAGGAGGCGCGTGGACCGTGACGAGGCGGGCGTCGTCGCACGCTTCGGCGTGCCGCCCGCGTCCATCCCGGACTGGCTCGCGCTCGTCGGCGACACGGCCGACGGCATCCCCGGCGTTCCCGGCTGGGGCGAGAAGACGGCGGCGGCGGTGCTCGGCCGCTACGGCCGACTGGAGGCGATCCCGGGCGAGGCGGGCCGCTGGACCGTCGACGTGCGCGGCCGCGACCGCCTGGCCGCCTCGCTCGCCGGGCGGCGCGAGGATGCTCTCCTGTATCGCCGCCTCGCGACGCTGCGAGCCGACGTCCCGCTCGGCGAAGGCCTGGCCGATCTCGAGTGGCGCGGCGCGCTTCGGCCGGAGCTGGAGCGCCTGGCCGGCGCGATCGGCGCCGCGGAGCTGCTCGCGCGCGTGCCCCGCTGGCGCGCCGGGTGAGGGCTCACCAAACGGGCGCGAGGCCGAGCGCGGCGGCGTAACGGTCCACGGCCACCCGCGTCGCGTGGCGGTCGCGCCGGGCGACCGACGCCGCGGCGCGCTCGTAGTGGGCCGACACCACCCGCAGCGCCTGCCGCTTGCGCTCGGCCTTGAGGTCGACCCGCGCGACCAGGTGCTCGCCGGCCAGCACGGGCAGGCAGTAGTAGCCGTAGGTGCGCACGGGCCCCGGCTTGAAGATCTCGAGCACGGCGTCGAAGCCGAAGAGGCGCGCGACCCGGGCACGGTCCCACAGCAGAGGGTCGAACGGCGACAGCAGCACGCCGCGGTCGTCTCGCGGCCGCCCCCGCTCGAGCCGCGCGGCCAGCTCGCGGTCGGCCGGGCGGATCCATCCCGCCGCGCGCGAGCCGTCGGCCGATTCCAGAGCGCAGGGCAGGACGGCGCCCTTCTCCTGCAGCCGGCCCAGCGTGGCCACCAGCTCCTGCCGGCGGTTCCGGAGCCGCCAGGTGGCCGCCAGCGTTCCGGTCGTCGCCCAGCCGTGCCCGTCGAGCGCCGCGAGCAGCAGCGCTTCGAGGCCGTCGGCCTTCGGGAGCGGCCGGCGGCGCAGCGCGTCCGGGATCACGCGCTCGGCGAGGTCGTAGGTCCGCTGGAAGTTGCGGCGCTCCCGGATCGCCAGCTCGCCGCTGGACCACAGCGCGGCGGCGACGCGCTTGACGACGCCGAGGTCCCACCAGCCCTTGCTGCTCCGCCCCTCCATCTCGGCCGAACGCAGCGGCCCGTTCTCGCGAATCCGCCGCCGCAGCTCCGCCGCGACCTTCGGGTGCTGGCCGACGAGGTCGCCCCACCAGGGGTGATGACGGAACTCGCGGCGACGAAACTCGAACGCCGGGTAGAGCGAGAGCGGGATCCAGCTCGCCTCGTGGCCCCAGTACTCGAACAGCGGGGCGCCGGGGTGGAGCAGCGCCTCACCGACCGACGGGTGCAGGCCCTCGAGCCGGGACAGCAGGACGATCGCGTGGCTGCGCGCGCCGGCGACGGAGACGGTGTCGAGCTGCAGGTAGCCGAAGCGGCGGACGACGGCCTCCGCGGCCGCGAATGCCGAGGGACCGCGGCCGCGCGCCCGGCGGGGCAGCCCGGTCCGCTCCGGCGTCAGCAGGCCGGCCCTCGCCAGCGCGAGCCGCCGCGCCGCCTTCAGGCTTAGCCTGTCCACGATCTGCGAGTCCTCGGTGCTGCGGGAGTCATGCGCTGTGCGGCGGATTCTCCTCCATCGGACCGCTGCGCAGAAGGGGGGTGCGACGGGCGCTACAATCGCGGTCTCGTTCGAGGGGCGCCTGGAGCAGGCAGGAGAGAGCGTGTCGAGCGCCGCACCTCGCTTCGACGGGCTGATGATCGACGTGGACGGGACGCTGCTCGTCCACGACCGCGCGGTCCCGGGTGCGGCCGACCTGCTCACCCGCTGCGCGAAGCGCGGGCTGCCGTACCGCATCGTCACGAACACGACGCGCCGCTCGCGTGCTGCCACGGCGGCCGCGCTTCGCAGCGCCGGACTCGAGGTGCGGGACGAGGTCGTGCTGCAGCCCGCGGTCCTCGCCCGCCGGCGGATCCTCGACTCCGGCCGGCCGCGTGCCGGGCTGCTCGTTCCGGACGACGTGCGCGTCGACCTCCAGGGCGTCGAGGAGGATCCCCACGCGCCCGACTGGGTGCTGCTCGGCGACATCGGCCGCGGCTTCGACTTCGAGTCGCTGAACCGGGCCTTCCGCTGGCTGCGAGGCGGGGCACGCCTGCTCGCGCTGCACAAGAATCCCTGCTGGCAGCCGAGCGCCGAGGTGGGATGGGTGCTCGACGCCGGCGCCTTCGTGGCCGCGCTCGAGTACGCGGCCGGCGTGACCGCCGAGGTCGTCGGCAAGCCCTCGCCGGCGTTCTTCCAGCTGGCCCTGCAGGACATGGGCCTCCAGCCGGCGCAGGTGCTGGTGGTCGGCGACGACGTCGTCAGCGACGGGCGCGGGGGCGCCGCGGCCGGCTGTCGCACCGCGCTCGTCGGGACCGGCAAGTTCCAGGGGTCGCCGGAGGAGCTGGCCGGGTTCGCGCCCGACCTCGTGCTGGGCTCGGTCGCCGACCTCGTCGTGTGACGCACCGTCCGGGGCCGGCTGCGTCCTTCCGCCGGGCTCGTCCGTATTCGGTGTAGAACGGGCCGCAGCACGGAGGAGGGGCGGTGGATCCGGACCGGGACGACGCCGCGCGGCTGCGCCGGGGCGACACGACCGGTCTCACCGGCCTGATGGGCCGGCACCAGGACCGCCTCTTCCGCTACCTCCTGCGGCTCGTGGGAGACGAGGCCGTGGCCGAGGACACTTTCCAGCAGACGTGGCTCCGGGTGGCCGAGCGGATTGGCCGCTACGACCGCTCGCGGCCCTTCGCGCCGTGGCTCTTCGCCGTGGCCCGCAACCTCGCGCTCGACCAGCTCCGTCGGCGCCGCCCGGAGAGCCTGGACGAGCTGCCAGAGGCCGCCGCGCCCGTCTCCACCCTCGGCGATCCCTTCGAGCGCGCCGTCGCACGCCAGCAGGGCAGCCGGCTCCTGGACGCCGTGGCAGTCCTCGCGCCGCTCGACCGCGAGGTGCTGTCGCTGCGCTTCGAGGAGGACCTGGCGCTGCCGCAGGTCGCGGAAAGGCTCGGCGTCCCGCTGCCGACCGCGAAAGCCCGGCTCTACCGGGCCCTCTCGCGCCTGCGCGGGACGCTGCTCGCCCGGGCGCCGGCGGAGCAGTGGCGATGAGCGCGCACGTCACGGAGCTGCTGGCCCTCGCGGCGGCGGGAGCGCTCGCGCCCGCGGAGGCGGCGCGTGTGGACGAGCACCTGCGCGAGTGCGCGTCCTGCGCCGCCGAAGCCGCGGGGTGGGGGCGCCTCGCCGAGAGCCTGGGGCGGATGCCCGCTCCGCGGCCGCCGGGGGACGCTCGTGGCGCGCACGGTGGAGGCGGTCGAGCGACGGCTGGCGGAGCGCAGCGATCGCGCGTGGAACCGGGTGGCGCTCGGCTTCTCGGTGGCCTTCGCCTGGACCGTGGCGGTCGTGGCGTGGATGGTGCTGCAGCTGGTGACCGGCGAGCTGGCGCTGCGCCTCGGCCGCCCGGTCGGGCCGGTGGCCGCGTGGTACGCGGTCTACGTGATCGTGGGTTGGCTGACGGCAGGTGCGGCCGCGGCGCTGCTGGGCCGGCGCCGTCAGGAGGAGAGGAGGATCGCATGACCCGCTTCGATCAGGAATGGGCACTCGTGCCCACGGGGGCGCGCTGGACGGCCGTCCTGGTGGGACTGGCCATGACGGCGCTGATGGCGAGCATCTTCCTCCTGCCCTTGCTCGTGGAAGGCGAGTACAAGGGACTGCTCTTCGTGTTCCCGATTTTCCTGATGACCCTGATCGGCGCAGCTGCGCTGGTGGTCTACGTGCTGCTGATCGGCTACGTCTACGGGGACGCGCGTCGGCGCGGAATGAACTACGTGCTCTGGACGCTGCTCGCGGTCTTCATCCCGTCGGCGATCGGCGTCATCCTGTACTTCATCCTGCGCGACCCAGTCCCGGTGCCCTGCCCGAGCTGCGGCCTGCTCGCGCCGAAGAACCACGCCTACTGCGCGGGCTGTGGCGCGGCGGTGCGCACCGCCTGCCCGCAGTGCCGCCAGCCGGTGGAGGCGGGCTGGAAGAACTGCGTGCGCTGCGGCGTCTCGCTCGCCCGCTCCCAGGGTGACTCGTGAGGGTCACGGCCGGGGCGGTGCCTTCCTCTCCGACGCGACGCGCTCGTCGAGCCGCCTCGCGGCGTCGGCGGCGTAGGCGCGGCAGGCCTGCGCATCCACGAAGGGATTGCTGCCCGGCTGCTCGTGGAGGCGGCGGAGCTTGCCCTCCAGGTCGGTGAAGCCCGGGTGTACGGTCAGCAGGATGTCGCAGGGCAGCTCACCGATCGTCGTGATGCTCCGGCGGAAGGACGCCTCGACGCCCGGGTGCCGCGCATCTCCGGTGAAGCGGAATCCCGGCGCCGAGATCGCGGTCAGGCTATCGGCGTACACGACGTCGAGGCAGTGCGGGCCGTCACACGAGCGCCAGGTCCAGGTCGTGCTGCCCGGAGTGTGGCCGGGCGTCAGATGTGCCGTGACCGCGAGGTCGGCGACGCGCAGGGTCTCGCCGTCGGCCACGGTGCGCACGCCCTTCGCGGCCGGGAACGCGCCGGCCCGCGGGCCGGCGTACTGCGGGTCGTCGGCGGGCAGCCGGCCACGGCGGATCGCCCGGGCGCCGGACGCGCTGGCGGCCACGGTCGCGCGGCTGGCGCGCTGCAGGGCCGCGATGCCTCCCGCGTGGTCGAAGTGCGCGTGTGAGTTGAGGATCAGGCGCACGTCCTGCACGCGGAAGCCGAGCTTGCGGATGTTCGCGTCGATGAGCGGCGCCGACTGCGGCAAGCCGCCGTCGAGCAGGATCAGGCCCGCGTCGGAAGCGATCAGCACGGAGCTGAGGCCCGCCGCGCCGACGTAGTAGGTGTTGCCGAACACGCGGAACGGCTCCTGCGCCCGGTTCCAGGCGTCGCAGGAGTCGCAGCGGATGGGCGGGTCGGCCTTCACGGCCGGCGTCGC
Organism: uncultured Acidobacteriota bacterium; assembly: GCA_963831755.1. GTDB lineage: Bacteria > Acidobacteriota > Vicinamibacteria > Fen-336 > Fen-336 > DATBSL01. Next base: position 182,722 of record CAWHRC010000009.1, on the reverse strand, counting down.
CGGCGCTCCGCTCAGCGCAGGCCACGAGGCCAGCAGCAGCACGATACAGGTCCTCATCGATTCCCCCGATCCCCTGGCGGCGCCCAGTCGAGGACGAGCAGCGAGACCGCCTGCCGCGGCAGCGCGAAGGCCACGACCGCCGTGCCCCCTTCGACGTCGACGTCCGCGGCCGGCTCCAGCTCGGCCAGCCGGCCCGCCCGCTCGAGTCGCGCGTACTCCTCGCGGCGCGGTGCCGCGGGCGAGCCCATGCGCTTCCAGGCCGCGTACGAGTTGGAGTGCATCTCGTCGATGCGGTAGTGGGTGAGCCGCACCGTGCCCTTCGCGAGCGGCAACCCGCTGACCTCGAGCCTCACATCCGCGGCGGGACCGGGCACGTCGTCGTCGTGGTAGTGCCAGACCAGCACGCTCACGCGGTTGCCGTCGCGGCTCGCCAGCGCGGAGACGTCCGGCGCTCCGCGCACGCCGTCGGCGAGCACCTGGTCGAGTGGCACCGCGGCCGTGCTGCGCGCCGCGAGGCGATCGCCCCCCATGCGGCTGAACATGCGGAAGACGTTCAGCACGGGCAGGTCGAGTGCCGTTCGTGGCCAGGGCGCGGAACCCGGCGAAGAGCGGCTGGTCCTCGAACTCGAAGGCCCAGGTGAGCGCGCCCTCGAGCTTGACGCCGTGGCGGTCGGCGAGGTCGTAGTGCGAGCGAAGCTCGCGGCGGTGTAGCTCGAGTACATCGTCCCGTTGCGGTAGGCGAGCTGCGGTCCCTGACAGGCCGCGCAGCCTTCCGGGTCCGACTCGCCGATGACGATGGGTGTTCTCTTCAGCTCGGGGAACGAGGCGACCGTCGCGAACCCCTGGTCGATCGTCCGCAGCTGTGTGGCGATCCCCATGCGAACGTGGCCGTCCAGCGTGGTGGGCGCGCCCTTGGCGTGGAAGGAGACGAAGTCGAGCGGCGTGCCCGGGCGTCCGGTGGCGTCGTTCGTGCCGCGCAGGCAGTGCTCGAGGAAGGCGCGCAGGAAGGCCGGGCCGAGCCCGCCATGTCGGGGCCGCCGACGCGCGCCGTGGGCAGGGCCCGGCGCACGGCGTCGATCGCGTAGTCGTGCAGCCTCAGGAACTCCCCCGGCGTGCCGCGCCAGTAGCCGATGTTCGCCTCGTTCCAGGTCTCCCAGTACCAGGTCTCGACCTCGGCGCGGCCGTATCTCTCGACGCAGTGCTTCGCCCACTGGTAGACGAGCTCGCCCCACCTCGCGTAGTCCCTGGGCGGATACGCCCAGCCCGTGAAGATCTGCTCGTAGGGTCGCTCGGGCCGCCAATCGTGCTGGTACGGCTCGGGCCTCGTCGAGAGCGCCTTCGGCATGAAGCCGATCTCGACGTAGGGCCGGACGCCGCGTCGCCGGTAGCGTGTCGAAGATGCGGTCGAGGATCGTCCAGTCGTAGACCGGCCGGCCCTGCGGCGTCCTCGCCGTAGGCGTTCGTGCTGCCCCACTTGAGGGCCGGCGTGCCGTCGCCGCTCGTCAGCAGGTTGTGCGCGCGGAAGTAGACGGCGTTCGGGCGCAGCTCGCCCAGCTCGGCCAGCAGCTTCCGGCCGTCCTCCATGGTGGCGTAGTTCGGCTCGTCGGCGCCGAAGAAGCGCCAGACGGGGCGCAGGGGGCCGAGCCGGCTCGCGGCGTCGACTCGAATCGTGACGGGAAAGGCCGGCGTGTCGGCTGCGCCCACGGCGCGAGCGCAGGCCGCGGCCCCCACGCAGACGACGAGCGCGTGCCGCAGTGCCGCACGGCTGGTCCAGGGTGACACCGCGGCCCACGCTATTGCGCGCGCGCCTCGAGGTCAAGGCCGCAGGCGGGGGCCTGCGGCGCGCCGTATACTCCCGCGTATGAAACGCCTCCTGACGCTCATCCTCCTCTCGTGCCCGCTCGTCGCCTCGGCCGAGATCCAGAAGCACCCCGGCAGCGCCGAGGCGCTCCCGCACGACAAGTACCTGCGCGTCGTCAGCGAGAGCGACTCGCCCGTGCAGCAGACCTACGTCAAGACGAAGGACGGGCTCTACGTCGCGGCCGCGATCCGCAAGCCGCGCGGGAACGGGCCGTTTCCCGCGATCATGATGTTCCACGGCGCCCCCGGAGGCCGCGGCATGGAGCAGCTCGTGGGCTGGTCGCGCGGCGCGACCGGCGGGCCGGTCTGGGAGCGCTTCCTGCAGGAAGGCTTCGTGGTGGCCGTCGCGGACTATCGCGGTGGCGACTGGAACACGATGAACGTGCCCTCCACGACCGGTTCCGCCACGGCCATCGACGACGGGCTCGCGGTGATCGAGCACGTGAAGCGCCTGCCCTACGTGGATCCCGCGAGGATCAGCCTCTACGGCGTGAGCCTGGGCGGCAACCTCGTCCTCTACCTGATCTCGAAGATGCCCGACGATCCACGCGGCGATCCTGGGCGCGCCGGCCCCGATCTGGTTCCTGGGCATGCAGCGGCCCGGCGGCCGGAGGCTCGGCCGACCTCTCCACGGTGAAGCCGGACCCGGCCGTCGTCGCCGCCAACATCGCGCCGATCCGGACGCCTGTGCTGATCCTCGTCGGCACGGAGGACCGGCTGCTGCCGCTCGCCACGACGCTCCACGATCTGCTGGCGCAGGCGGGCAAGTCCGTGCGGATGGACGTCTACGAGCACGGCTATCACGACTTCGTGCTCGGTCCGCAGGGCCAGAACCGCCCCGACCTGCCGCACGGCGAGATCCTGCTCCAGGGCGCGCTCGACGCCCTCGACGAGTCGGTCGCGTTCGTGAGGAAGTGAGGCGCCTCAGCTGGCCTTCGTCTTGTAGCTCCTGCGGCTGCGGGTCGAGGGAACCGAGAGCGTGTAGCCCCTGGCGGAGGGCTCGACCGACAGCTTGATGTAGTCCCCGCTGCAGTTCTCGGCCGCGTTCGCGATCCGCTCGGGGGCGGTGTTGGACGCTCCCGCGAGCAGGTTCCGGTGGAGCTGGTAGACGGCCTTCACCGACGGCGTGGAGCTGAAGGTCGCGAAGCTCCCGGGCTGGCCGCCCTTCCTCGGGCCGTTGTCGACCACGACCACCGTCGGCTCGAGCGTCCTGACGAGGACGGGGTTGTTGCTCTGGTCGAGCCCGTGGTGGCTCGCCTGGAAGACGTCCACCTTCCCGACCTCGTCGACCGGACACACGAGCTGCTTCTCGACGTTCCACGTCAGGTCACCCGTGTCGAGCAGGCGGAACGGCCCCTGCGTCAGCAGCATCACCAGGCTGTTCGCGTTGTCGCTCGTGTCCTGCTCCTTGTCGGTCGATCCGCCGCAGAGCGCAGCGTTCTGGGGCGCACCCTCCGTGGCCGCGATCCTCTGGCTCGCGGCCAGGAAGCGGAAGTCGACCAGAGGCACGCCGGGGGACTGGGCGAGGAGGATCTGGTCGCCCGGCTTCACGACGACCCGGCGCCGGATCCTGGCCTTGCGGAACGGCCCCAGCAGGGGATCGTTCCGCTCCGTTTCCGGGGCCGACTCGAGGCCGCGCTCGTAGAGGGCACCGACCGGCATCAGCTCGGCCAGTTCGGCGACGCCGCCGAAATGGTCGCGGTGGTAGTGGGTGACCACGAGGTAGTCGATCTGGCTGAGGCCCGCCACGCGCGTGGCGACCTCGTGGATCCGCTGCGCGTCGCGTCCTCCGGGGTTGCCTGCGTCCACCAGGATCGACTCCCGGGCCGGAGTGACGATCAGCGTCGCGGCGCCGCCCTCGACGTCGATCCAGTAGACCTCGAGCTGCGGCTGCCTGCTTGCGGCCCGTCCTGGCACGGTCAGCAGGGCCGATGCCAGGACGACGAGACCGGCGGAGTACCTCACCTCGACCTCCTTCGCCGTCGCTATGGTAGCGTCCCTGGACAGCTCGCCGAGAGGAGCCCTCATGCGTGTTCGTGGACGGATCGGGGCGATCGCCGTCGTCGCCGCCGGCGTGCTCGCGCTCGCGGCACGCACGCGGACGCTGGCCGGCAGCACGGACGCGGCCGCCCCAGCCGTGGCGCTGCCCTTCCAGAACCCGGACTTGCCCTTCGAGGCGCGCGTCGCCGACCTCGTCTCGCGGCTGACCGTCGAGGAGAAGATCTCGCAGATGATGCACGACGCGCCCGGCGATCGAGCGGCTCGGGGTCCCGCCTACAACTGGTGGAACGAGTGCCTGCACGGCGTGGCGCGCGCCGGCGTCGCCACCGTGTTCCCGCAGGCGATCGGGCTGGCGGCCGTCGTTCGACGCCGCCGCTCATGGCGCGAGGTCGCGACGGCGATCGCCGACGAGGCGCGCGCGAAGCACCACGAGTTCGTGCGCCACGGCCAGCGCGGCATCTACCAGGGCCTGACCTTCTGGTCGCCCAACATCAACATCTTCCGCGACCCGCGCTGGGGCCGCGGCCAGGAGACCTACGGCGAGGATCCCTACCTGACCGGCACGCCTGGGCGTCGCGTTCGTGAGGGGGCTGCAGGGCGACGACCCGAAGTACCTGCAAGGTCGTCGCCACCGCGAAGCACTTCGCCGTGCACAGCGGCCCCGAGCCCGAGCGCCACCGCTTCGACGCCCGCGTCGAGCGACCGCGACCTCTGCGAGACCTACCTGCCGCGTTCCGCGCGCTGGTCGAGGAGGCCAGGGTGGCGTCGGTGATGGGCGCCTACAACCGGGTCAACGGCGAGCCGGCCTCGGCCAGCCAGCGCCTGCTCGGCGACGATCCTGCGCGAGCGAGTGGGGCTTCGACGGCTACGTCGTCTCCGACTGCGGCGCGATCGAGGACATCTGCGCGCCACCACAAGCTGGTCGCCACCGCCCGCCGAGGCCGCGGCGCTCGCGCTGCGGCGCGGCTGCGACCTCGAGTGCGGCTTCGACGTCGCCTACCGCAGCCTCGCGCGAGGCGCTGCGCGCGCGGGCTCGTCGCCGAGAAGGACCTCGACGTCGCGCTCACGCCGCCTGTTCCTGGCCCGCTTCAAGCTCGGCATGTTCGACCCGCCGGAGCGGGTGCCGCTACGCGCGGATCCCCTACAGCGTGAACGACTGCCGCCCGAGCACGACGCGCCTCGCACGGCGCATGGCGCGGGAGTCGATCGTGCTGCTCAAGAACACGGGCCTGCTGCCGCTGCGCCAAGGACCTGAAGACGGTCGCGGTGATCGGCCCCAACGCCGACGCGCTGGCGCCGCTGCTCGGCAACTACTACGGCACGGCCGTCGCGGCCGGTGACGGTCCTCGCCGGCATCAAGGCCGCCGTCGCGCCGGCCACGCGCGTGCTCTACGCGCGCGGCTCGTCGCTGGTCGAGGGCCGCAGCGACCCGGACGCCCTCGAGCCGATCCCGGCCGAGGCCCTGCGGCCCGTGGCGAGCTCGGCCGAGCACGGCCTGCAGGGCGAGTACTTCAACAACCGGGGCTTCGAGGGCGAGCCATCCCTGACGCGGGTGGACGCGAAGGTCGACTTCAATTGGTACCGCGGCTCGCCGACCGAGGAGCTGGTCGCGCGCGGAGAGTTGCCGCGCGCGCGGGCGCTTGGCAACGACGACTTCTCGATCCGCTGGACCGGCCAGCTGCGTGCCGCCCGTGAGCGGGGACTACGAGCTCAGCGTCTCCGGCGACGACGGCTACCGCCTGTTCCTCGACGGCGAGCTGCTGTTCGAGGACTGGAACGAGCGCGCGGACGCCCGTGCTGAAGAGCGCGCCGCTGCACCTCGAAGGCGGGCGCGCCTACGATCTCGGCTGGAGTACTTCGAAGGCATGCGGGACGCGAGCGTCCACCTGGGCTGGAAGCGGCCGGGCGCGCCTGACCCGTTCGCCGAGGCGCTCGAAGCGGCGCGCGCCGCCGACACGATCGTGTTCGTCGGCGGCCTGAGCCCCGAGGTCGAGGGAGAGGAGATGCGGATGTCCTTTCCGGGCTTCGACGGCGGCGATCGCACCGACGTCGAGCTGCCCGCGCCGCAGCAGCAAGCTGCTCGAGGCGCTGCACGCGACCGGCAAGCCGGTCGTGCTCGTGCTGCTGACTGGCTCGGCGCTCGCCGTCGACTGGGCCCAGGAGAAGCTGCCGGCGATCCTGCTCGGCTGGTACCCCGGCCAGCGGGGCGGGAACGCGGTGGCGGACGTCCTCTTCGGAGACGTGAACCCCGCCGGCCGCCTGCCCGTCACCTTCTACAAGTCCGTCGACCAGCTCCCGCCGTTCGCCGACTACGCGATGAAGGACAGGACCTACCGCTACTTCAGCGGTCAACCTCTCTACCCGTTCGGCTACGGCCTGAGCTACACGCGCTTCGCCGTACTCGGGCCTGCGGCTCGGCAGGACGGAGCTCGGCGCGAACGACCCGCTCGACGTGTCGCTCGCGGTCGAGAACGTCGGAACGCGCGACGGCGACGAGGTCGTCCAGCTCTACGTGCGCGACCTCGACGTCGCCGCTGCCGTCGCCGCTGAAGCAGCTGCGCGGCATCGCACGGGTCCACCTGAAGCGCGGCGAGCGGCAGCTCGTCCGCTTCCGCCTCACGCCCGCGACCGATCTCTCGCACTACGACGTCGAGAAGAAGGCCGAGACCGTCGGGCCGGGCGAGTTCGAGCTCCAGGTAGGGGCCTCGAGCCAGGACATCCGCCTGACCGGTCGCGTGCACGTGAAGTAGCGCCGGGCGAGACGTTCGGGGTCAGGTCTTGCCTTGTGACGTCATAAGGCAAGACCTGACCCCCGCCGCGGGTCCGTGGTAGCTTTTTCGTCCATGCGCTCCCCCGTCTGGCGGGGGGAGCCCATGAACGAAGGGGGAGTGATGGCTCAGGGACGGTTCCGATCCGTGTTCCCGGTGTTGGCCCTGCTCGCGGCGAGCGCCGCCTCGGCACCCGCGGCGGACCTGCCGCAGCTCGGCAAGAGCCCGACCCGTGAAGTCGTCGCGGCGATGACGCGGGAGGAGAAGGTCAGCCTCGTGATCGGCATGGGCATGCGTCGCCCCGGCCTGCCGGCGGACAGGCAGGGGCCCGCCGTCGGCGAGACGAAGGCGGGCGTGCCGGGCGCCGCAGGGACGACGTTCGCGATCCCGCGCCTGGGCATCCCGTCGCTGGTGCTCGCGGACGGTCCGGCCGGTCTTCGGATCCAGGCCGTGCGCGGCGGCGACACCTCGCACACGTACTACTGCACGGCCTTCCCGATCGAGACGCTGCTCGCCTCGTCCTGGGACGTGGACGAGGTCGAGCGCGTCGGCCGCGCCATGGGGAACGAGGTCAAGGAGTACGGCGTCGACGTCCTGCTCGGCCCCGCACTCGACACCCACCGCAATCCCCTCGGGGGCAGGAACTTCGAGTACTACTCGGAGGATCCCCTCGTCTCGGGCCGGATGGCCGCCGCCATGGTGAAGGGCGTGCAGTCGCAGGGCGTCGGCACGTCGGCCAAGCACTTCGTCGCCAACGACCACGAGTGGAACCGCAACGTGATCGACGTGAAGGTCTCCCAGCGGGCGCTGCGCGAGATCTACCTGCGGGCATTCGAGATCGCGGTGAAGGAAGGCCGGCCCTGGACGGTGATGTCGTCCTACAACAAAGTCAACGGTACCTACACGTCCGAGAGCGCACCGCTGCTAACGGGCGTCCTGCGCGACGACTGGAGGTTCGACGGGCTCGTGATGACCGACTGGTTCGGAGGCCGGGACGCGGTCGCGCAGATGAAGGCCGGCAACGACCTGCTGATGCCGGGAACGGCGGCCCAGCAGAAGACGCTCACGGAGGCGCTCGAGAAGCGGCGAGCTGAAGGAGGACGTCCTCGACCGCAACGTCGCGAGGATCCTCGAGGTCGTCCAGCGCACCCCGGCGTTCCGGGGCGCGCGCGCGCTCGGACGCTCCGGACCTCAAGGCCCACGCCCAGGTCGCGCGCGAGGCCGCCGCCGAGGGCATGGTGCTGCTGCGGAACGAAGCTGCGCTCCCGCTCAGGCCGTCGGCGCGCATCGCCCTCTTCGGCACCGCCTCCTACACCACCATCACCGGGGGCACGGGCAGCGGCGACGTCCACAAGGCCTACTCCGTCTCGCTCGTCGAGGGCCTGAAGAACGCGGGCCTCGCGGTCGACGGCGCGCTGGCCGACGGCTACACCGCGTACATCGCCGAGCGAGGAGAAGAAGCGGCCGCCCATGCCGAGGCCGTTCATGGCTCGCCCCGCTCGTCTCCGAGAGAGTCGGTGCCCGCCGACGAGATCGCCCGTCTGTCCCGGGAAGACAGACCTGGCGCTCGTGACGATCGGTCGCCACTCGGGCGAGGGCCGGGACCGGACGCGCGAGGACGACTTCGAGCTCACCGCCGTCGAGAAGGCGCTGCTGCAGGACGTGGCCACGGCCTTCCACGCGCAGAAGAAGAAGCTCGTCGTCGTGCTGAACGTCGGCGGCGTGATCGAGACGGCGAGCTGGCGCGATCTGTCCGACGCCATCCTCCTCGCCTGGCAGCCGGGACAGGAGGCGGGCAACGCGATCACCGACGTGCTGACCGGGCGGACGCCGCCCTCCGGCAAGGCTCGCCGACCACCTTCCCGGTGAGGCTGGGAGGACGTTCCCTCGTCCGCCAACTTCCCGGGCAAGATGCTCCGAGGCCGGACCCGAACGCCAGCGGACCGTTGCCGGGGCGACCGCGCCGCCGAGGTGGCCTACGACGACGACATCTGGGTCGGCTACCGCCACTTCGCCACGAAGGGCGTGAAGACGGCGTACCCCTTCGGCTTCGGCCTGCGCTACACCGCAGTTCCAGTACTAGGGCCTGCGGCTGGGCAGCGCCGAGTTCGAGGGAGAGCTGACCGCGACGGTCACGGTCACGAACGAGGGCAGCCAGCGCGGGCCGCGAGGTCGTGCAGCTCTACCTGTCGGCCCCCGGCAAGGTGGCCCCGAAGCCGGCCCTGGAGCTGAGGGCCTTCGCGAAGACGAAGACGCTGAAGCCGGGCGAGTCGCAGGCGCTGTCGTTCACCCTGACCGCCCGCGACCTGGCCTCGTTCGACGAGCCGTCGTCCTCGTGGCTCGCGGAGGCGGGCACCTACACCGTGAAGATCGGGGCGTCCTCGCGAGGACATCCGCCAGACGGCCACCTTCACCAAGGCGCCGGCAGGAGAAGGTCGCCACGGTCTCGACCTCCGTCGGCCCGGGCAGGTAACCGGATTCTCTAGACGATCACGCCGAGACGCCTCTCGTCCGCGGCCTGGTGACACGCCTGCCAGGCGCGGGCGAGGCGTGCCACGCCTTCGTCGAGCAGCTCCTCGTCCAACACGAACGGCAGGCGCAGGCGATCCGCGAACCCGTGCGAGGGCGAGTGCACGGGCCCGGGGACGACCGACACGCCGTGCCGTGGCGCCACCCGCGCCAGCTCCTCGGCGCCCGGCGCCGGGAGCCGCACCCACAGCGTGAGCCCGCCTTGCGGCTCGGTCCACGACCACTCGGGCAGACGCTCGCGCAGGGCCGCAGTGAGGCGCTCGAAGCGGCGGCGCAGCTCACGGCGCCGCACGAGCGCCACCTCGTCGCGCCGAGCGAGAAGCCGCGTCGCGAGCGCCTGGGTGAGCGGCGAGCCGCCCAGGTCGGCGGCCACCTTGAAGCGCGTCAGGCGGGCGATCAGCGGCCGCGGTCCCCGCACCCAGCCGACCCGCAGCCCGCCCCAGAACAGCTTGCTCATCGAGCCCACCGTGAAGACCGTGCCCCGCGGCGCATGGGCGGCGATCGGCGGCGGCGGCTCCGCCCCGAACGTGAGCTCGGCGAGGCTCTCGTCCTCCACCACGGCGAGGTCCCCCGACTCGGCGAGCCGGGCGACCTCGCGGCGCGCGCCCTCCGGCATCACGCAGCCGGTGGGATTGTGGAAGCTCGGCACCAGGTAGACGAGAGCGGGCGTCGACTGCGTCAGCGCGCGGCGGAGCGCCCGATCTCGGCGCCGGCCGCGCCGACGGGGACGGAGACGAGCCGGGCGCCGGCGAGCGTCAAAGCGTCGATGGCGCCCAGGTAGGTGGGGTCCTCGAGGACGACCGCCTCGTTGGGAGCGACCAGCAGCCGTCCGAGAAGGTCGATCGCCTGCTGCGCGCCGTTCGTCACGAGGATCTGGTCGGGTGCGGTGGGCACGCCGCGCGCCTCGAAGCGGGCGGCAATCGCGCGGCGCAGCGGCGGCCACCCCTGCGGCGAGTAGCCGGTCCCGCTCGAGAGCACGGTCACGTCGGCCTGCGCCGCCCGCCACTCCTCTGCGAGCGGGACGCTCGAGCCCGCCAGGCACGCGCCCATGAACCCGATCGTGCCGGCGTCCTCCTCGGCGGCGGCGCGCGTCACGGAGTCGACCAGGAACGAGCGGCTGCGCTCGTTCCCGGCGGCCGGACGCGAGAGAACGGCGCGGCGCGGGATCCAGGACCCGCTGCCCTGCCGGCTCTCCACGAGGCCTTTCTCGCGCAATCGTCGGTAGGCGAGCACGGCCGTCGTGCGGCTGACGCCGAGCGCCTCGGCCAACGGGCGCTCCGGGGGCAGGCGAGCGCCGGCCGCCAGCTCGCCGCTCTCGATCGCAGACCCGATCGCCCGCGCCAGCCGGCCATAGAGTGGGCCCTTCCCGGACGACCAGTCCCCGATGATCGCGACCAGGTCCAGCCGGGTATCAGTCCACTTTGGCATGACTGGCTATTGATTCTAGCCGTTCTCTTTCCTAGATTTCCATGATATGACGACACAGTGGACTGAGAAAGACCAATTGGTTGCATCCCCGGAAAAGCAGCGGGAGCTGCCGGAGTTCGCGTTCTTCCGGGGGCGCGTCGTGCCCTACGCGGACGTCCGGCTGGGCCTGCTCACGCACGCGCTCAACTACGGCACCGCCGTGTTCGGAGGCCTGCGCGCGTTCTGGAACGAGGACGAGCAGGAGCTCTTCGTCTTCCGCCCGCTCGACCACTTCCGCCGCTTCCTCGACTCGGCCCGGCTGCTGCGGATGGAGCTGCGGGAGTCGCCGGCCGACCTCTGGAACGGCCTGCGCGAGCTGCTGCGCAAGCAGGGCACGCGGACCGACTGTTACATCCGCGCGCTGGCCTTCTACGGGGACGAGACGCTGGGCGTGCGCCTTCACGGCCTGCAGCCCGAGGTCTCGATCGTGGCGCTGCCCTTCGGCCACTTCGTGCCCAACGCGGAGAACGCCCACGCCTGCATCTCCTCCTGGCAGCGCATCTCCGACAACGTGCTGCCCGCGCGCGGCAAGATCACGGGCGGCTACGTGAACTCGGCGCTGGCCAAGTCGGACGCCCAGCTCGCGGGTTTCGACGAGGCCCTGGTCTTGAACGACGAAGGCCACGTCTGCGAGGGCTCGGTCGAGAACCTCTTCGTGGTGCGCGGCGGGGTGGTCGCGACGCCTCCCGTGACGCAGGACATCCTCGAGGGCGTCACGCGCCGCACGGTGATCCAGCTCCTGCGCGAGGACCTCGGCGCCGAGGTCGTCGAGCGGCCGATCGATCGCACCGAGGTCTATCTCGCGGACGAGGTGTTCCTGACCGGCACCGGCGTCCAGATCGTGGCGGTGACGCGCGTGGATCACCGCCAGGTGGACACGGGGCGCATGGGGGAGATCACGGCGCGGCTGCGGCCGGCGCTGGCCGACCTGGTCCGGGGCCGCACCGCACGGAGCCGGGACTGGTGCGCGCCGGTCTACGGGGCGGACGCGAGATGAAGGTCGCCGCGGGCCTCGCCGCCGCGCCACGATGAAGGCAAACAAGCAGGAGGCTCACATGGCCGAGGACGCCGGCCCGGAGAACGATCGTCAGAGAGAGCGGTTGCAGAAGCTCGGCGCAGGGTTGCGGCCAGGCGACTGGCAGCGGACCTTGCCGGGCGGCTGGACCGTCAAGGCGGCGTTCGTCCACCTCGGCTTCTGGGACCGGATGTCGCTCGAGCAGCTGGGGCGCTACGAGCAGGCCGGCGTCCAGCAGGTCCGCCACGAGGTCGAGCAGCTGAACAGGGTCGTCGCCGCGTTGGCCGAGCACCTCTCGCCAGCGCAGGCGCTCGAGTGGGCCACACGGTCCGCGCGGGCCGTCGACGAGAAGGTACGCGCGCTCTCGCCGTCGCTGACGGCGGAGATCCTGGCGAAGGACACTCCCCGGAGGATCCACCGTCACCTCCACCGCCGCGAGCACCTCGACAAGGTGGAGCAGCTGCTCGGGGGCCAGGGCTCACGCTGATCGTCGACCGGGGCGGCGAGCCGTTTGCCGGCCGCAGTGCCCCGCTCTAAGCTCGGCGACCGTGAGCCAGCTCCCGACGCCGGTGGCCGCGCCCGCGGGTGTCCTGGGAGTCGCACGCCAGCTCGGCCCCGGCCTCATCATCACCGCGGTCATCGTCGGCTCCGGCGAGCTGATCGTGACGCCCAAGCTCGGGGCCAGCGCCGGCTTCCAGCTGCTGTGGTTCATCGTCCTCGGCTGCCTGCTGAAGGTCTTCGTGCAGATCGAGCTCGGACGCCACGCGGTGGTCCACGGCCGGACGACGCTCGCCGCCCTCGACGGCCTGCCCGGGCCGCGCCTGCGCGTCTCCTGGGTGCTCTGGCTGTGGCTGCTGATGTACGCCTCGCTCGTGTTCCAGGTCGCCGGCATGGTCGGCGGGGTCGCCAGCATCTTCTCCCTCGCCGGCCTGCCCCTTTCGCTCCCCGCGACGGCGGTGCTCGTGGGCCTCTCCTGCGCCCTGCTCCTCGTGATCGGCCGCTACCGCTTCGTCGAGGCGGTCTCCACGTTCCTCGTGGCCGCGTTCACGATCACGACCGTGGTCGCGGTGATCGCCCTGCAGACGACGCCCTACGCGGTCACGTCCGCGCAGCTCTTCGAAGGCCTCCGCTTCCGCCTGCCCCCTTCCTTCAACGTCGCCTTCGCCGCCTTCGGAATCATCGGCGTGGGAGCCTCCGAGCTCATCTACTACCCGTACTGGTGCCTGGAGAAGGGCTACGCGCGGCGCATCGGCCCGAACGACGCCTCGCCCGGCTGGCGCGAGAGGGCGCGAGGCTGGCTGCGGATCCTGAAGATCGACGCCACGCTGTCGTTCGTCCTCTACACCTCGGCGACGCTGGCTTTCTATGTCCTGGGGGCGGCGATCCTCCACGGCAAGGGCCTCGCGGTCGAGGACGCCAACATGATCGAGACGCTGTCGCACATGTACCGTGACACCTTCGGCCCGTGGAGCTTGTGGGTCTTCCTCGCGGGCGCCTTCGCGGTGCTCTATTCGACCGTCTTCGGCGCCACCGCCTCGAACGCGCGCCTGTTCGCCGACGGTCTCGAGGTGTTCGGCCTGCGCCGCTACGAGAGCGCCGAGGCGCGGGCGAGAATGGTCCGCCTCGGCTCGATCCTGTTGCCGATCGCGTTCACGTGCGTCTTCCTGGTCTTCGGCAATCCCGTCTCGCTCGTCCTCGTCGGCGCGGTGGGACAGGGCCTCATGCTGCCGTTCCTGGCCTTCGCAGCCCTGCACTTCCGCTACTTCGAGACCGACCCGGCCCTGGGTGGGGGCCGCGTGTTCACGGCCTGCCTCCTGCTCTCGGCCGTCGCCATCTCGGCGGCCGGCGTCTACCAGGTGGCCCAGCAACTCGCGGCGCTGGTCCGATGATGCGGCGCCACGGCCCGTGCTACCCTCGTCGACACCGTTGACCACTGCCAGCCCGTCCGCCCCGCTCACGCTTCGCCTCCACCCCGGCGACAGCGTCGTCATCGCTCGCGCGGACCTCGCGGCCGGGACGGCGATCGCGGGCGAGGGGACGACGGTTCGAGAGACGATCCCCCGCGGGCACAAGCTGGCGACCCGCAGCATCACCCGGGGCGAGCCCGTGCACCGCTACGGCCAGGTCATCGGCTTCGCCACGCGTGACATCGCGCCCGGCGAGCACGTGCACACGCAGAACCTGGCGATGGGCGAGTTCGACCGCGAGTTCGCGTTCTCCACGCTGGCCATGCCGACGATCTACGCCGAGCCACCCGCGACCTTCCAGGGCATCGTGCGCGAGGACGGGCAGGTGGCCACGCGCAACTACATCGGCCTCCTGACGTCGGTGAACTGCTCGGCCACGGTCGCCGCCCACGTCGCGGACGCCTTCAAGCGGCGACCGCTCCAGGACCAAGACCCGCTCGCCGACTATCCGAACGTCGACGGCGTCGTCGCTCTCACCCACAAGACGGGCTGCGCGATGGCGAGCGAGGGCGAGGGCATGGACGTGCTGCGCCGGACGATCGGCGGCTACGGGCGCCACCCGAACTTCGCCTCCGTGATCATGCTGGGCCTCGGCTGCGAGACGAACCAGATCGCCCCGATCGTCGAGACGCAGAACCTGAAGCTCGGGCCTCGGCTGCAGGCCATGACCATCCAGGAGACGGGCGGCAGCGCCCGGACGGTGGAGCGCGGCGTCGCGCTCGTGAAGGCGCTCCTGCCCGAGGCCAACCGCGTGAGCCGGCAGACGCTGCCGGCGTCCCACATCACAGTGGGCCTGCAGTGCGGCGGATCGGACGGCTACTCCGGCATCACCGCGAACCCGGCGCTGGGCGTGGCCTCGGACCTCGTCGTGCGCAACGGCGGCACGGTCATCCTCTCGGAGAGCCCGGAGACGTACGGAGCCGAGCACCTGCTCACCCGGCGCGCGGTAAGTCGCGAGGTGGGCGAGAAGCTGCTGCGGCTGTTCGACTGGTGGAAGGACTACACGGCACGCAACGGCGCTCGTCTCGACAGCAACCCGTCGTTCGGCAACAAGGCGGGCGGCCTCACGACGATCCTCGAGAAGTCGCTGGGGGCGGTGGCCAAGGCCGGCTCCACGAACCTCGTGGACGTCTATCGCTACGCCGAGCCCGTGCGCAGCCGCGGGTTCGTGTTCATGGACACGCCGGGGTTCGATCCCGTCTCGGCCACCGGCCAGGTGGCGGGCGGCGCGAATCTTGTCTGCTTCACCACCGGCCGGGGGTCGGTCTTCGGTTGCGTGCCCGCGCCCTCGCTCAAGCTCGCGACCAACACCCCGCTCTACCGCCGCATGAGCGACGACATGGACGTCAACTGCGGCGGCATCGCGGACGGCGAGGAGACGGTGGAGGCGTGCGGCCGCCGGATCTTCGATCTGATCCTGCGCGTGGCCTCCGGCGAGAAGTCGAAGAGCGAGGCCCTCGGCTTCGGAGAGGCCGAGTTCGCGCCCTGGACGCTCGGCGCGGTGATGTAGGTTCCGCGCCGCGGCGCAGGGGCCCGGTGCACCCGTACTATTGAATACGGCGAGCCGGGGTGCTTAGCTCTCTCGCATGGGAGAGCGCGGCGGCCGGCTGCGGGTCGGTCCCCTCGTCGGCGCGGCGCTTGCCGCCGTAGCGCTGGCAGCGGCGGGGGCGTTCGTGATCGGGCGGCAGCCGCGGCCGATCACGGTGGACTACCCGCTGGAGGGCTCGGTCTTTCCTCCGGATTTCGCCGCTCCGACGCTGCTCTGGCGGGATGCCAGCCCGCGCGCCAGCGCATGGACCATCGACGTCAGCTTCGGCGACGGCGCCGCTGCCCCCCTGCACGCCACGTCGCGCGGCGAGCCGCTCCGGATCGGGGAGATCGATCCGCGGGCCGTCGGGTCGACCAACGAGCTGCCGCGGCTGACACCGGAGCAGGCCGCGGCGCACACCTGGACGCCGGACCCCGCCACCTGGGAGGCGATCAAGAAGAGGCTCGACGGGAAAGGCGGCTGTCCTCACGATCACCGGCTACAGCGGCGCGCCGCTGCGGCGTGCCGTCGTCACGCGGCCGGGTCTCGATCCGGACCTCGACCGATCCCGTCGGTGCGCCCATCTTCTACCGGGACGTGCCGCTGATGCCCTCGAAGGGAGAGAAGGGCGTCATCAAGCCGCTGGACCAGAAGCTCGTGCCGCTGATCGCGTGGCGGCTGCGCAACGTGGCCGAGACCCGGAGCCGCGTGGTGATGACGGGCCTGCACTCCTGCGCGAACTGCCACTCCTTCTCGCGCGACGGCAAGACCATGGGGATGGACCTCGACGGCCCCGAGAACAACAAGGGCCTGTACGCCCTCTTCCCGATCCGGCCCCGGGCGGCGATCCGCAGCGAGAACGTCATCGAGTGGAGCACCTACCGGGGCAAGCTCGGGGGCAAGCTGCGGGTCGGCTTTCATGTCGCAGGTCTCCCCGGACGGGCGGTACGTCGTCACCACCATCAACGACCCCGGCCGGGGCCAGACCGACTACCAGCGCCGCCAGGCCCCCAAGGACCTGCTGGGCGAACTACTACGTCGCCAACTTCAAGGACTACCGCTTCCTGCAGGTGTTCTACCCGACCCGCGGGATCCTGGCCTGGTACAGCAAGGCGACCGGCCTGCTCCAGCCGCTGCCCGGAGCCGACGACCCGCGCTACGTGCACACCAACGCCGTCTGGAGTCCCGACGGGAGCTACCTCGTCTTCGCCCGGGCCGAGGCCAAGGACGCCTACCCGGCAGGGGCGAAGCTGGCCGAGCGCGCCAACGACCCGAACGAGACGCAGATCCGGTACGACCTCTACCGCATCCCCTTCAACGACGGGCGGGGCGGCGAGGCCGTGCCGATCGCGGGCGCCTCGGGCAACGGCATGAGCAACAGCTTCCCCAAGATCTCGCCCGACGGACGGTGGATCGTCTTCGTGCAGGCCCGCAACGGCCAGCTGATGCGTCCCGACGGCCAGCTCTACATCGTCCCCGCCGAGGGCGGCGAGGCGCGCCGCATGCGCTGCAACACGCCGCTCATGAACTCCTGGCACAGCTTCTCCCCGAACGGGCGCTGGCTGGTGTTCTCCTCCAAGAGCCGCTCGCCCTACACCCAGATGTTCCTCACCCACATCGACGAGCAGGGCAACGACACGCCGGCCGATCCTCGATCGAGAACAGCACGGCCGCCAACCGCGCGGTGAACATCCCGGAGTTCGTGAACATCCCGCCGGACGGCCTGCTGAAGATCGACGCGCCGGTCACCGAGTACTACCGTCTGATCGACGAGGCCGTCGGAGGCGATGAACAAGGGCCGGCACGAGGCGGCCATCCCGCTGCTGAAGGAGGCCCTGGCGATCGAATCCGGGCGACGCGGTCGTCCACAACAGCTACGCGTCGGCCCTGGCGGCGACCGGCCACCTGCGCGAGGCGATCGCGCAGTACCGCAAGGCCACCGCGCTGAGCCCGGACTACCCGGACGCGCACAACAACCTGGCGTCGGCCCTGGTCCAGGGCGGCCGGCCGGACGAGGCGATCGTCGAGTTCCGGAAGGCTCTCGCCCTGAAGCCCGACTTCGCGGAGGCGCACTCGGGGCTGGGCGGCGTGCTCGCGCAGAAGGGAAGGACTGGACGAGGCCATCCCGCATCTGCTGAAGGCCGTCGAGCTGAGCCCGCAGAACCCCGGGGCCCGCGCCAACCTCTGCCTCGCCCTCTCCATGGCGGGCCGGGCGCAGGAGGCGATCCCACACGCGCAGCAGGCCGTCGCGCTGTCGAACGGCCAGAACCCCCTGCTCCTGGACCTGCTCGGCCGGCTGTACGCCCAGGCGGGCCGCCTTCCCGAGGCCATCGAAACGACCCGCCGTGCGCTGGAGGTCGCCATGCCGGCCAACGACCAGCAGCTCGTCCGCGACCTGCGGGCTCGGCTCTCGTCCTACGAGGCGGCGGCCGGCCGCAGCGCGACCGCGGGGACGCGGTCGCGATAGTCGGACACCTCACGAGACGAGGCCCGTCGCCGATCACACGGCGCTCTCCTTCCACGCGCCGTGCCTGAAGACGAGCAGGCCCACCACCGCCAGCAGCGACTCCGCGAGCGTGATGGCGAGGAACACGCCGAGCGGACCGTAGCCGAGCGCCTGCGCCAGGCCGAGGGCCAGCGGGATCTGGAAGAGCCAGTAGCAGCCGAGGTTGATCCAGGTGGGTGTCGTGGTGTCGCCGGCGCCGTTGAAGGCCTGCACCAGCACCATCCCCCAGGCGTAGAAGGCGTAGCCGTAGCTCACGACGCGCAGGCAGAGAGCGCCCAGCCGCAGCACCGCGGGGTCGGAACTGAAGAGCGCGATCAGGGGCGTGGCTCCCCACAGGAACACGGCCATCACACCCAGCAGGAAGGCCATGTTGTAGAGGCCGACCATCCACACCGCGCGCTCCGCCCGCTCCGGCTTGCGCGCGCCCAGGTTCTGGCCGACCAGCGTCGCCACCGCGTTGCTCATCCCCCAGGAAGGCAGGAGCGCCACGATGATGATGCGCAGGGCGATCGTGTAGCCCGCCAGCGCGGCGGCGCCGAACACGGCCAGGATGCGGACGAGCCCGAGCCAGCTCGCGGTACCGATCAGGAACTGCCCCACGCCGCCGAGCGAGAGCCGGGCGAGGTGGAGCATCAGGCCCCGGTCGAGCCGGAGCTGCCGGCGCCCGATCCGCACCCTCTGCCGCGCCGAGACGAGGATCCGCAGCTGATACGCCACGCCGATGCTGCGGCCGAGGTTCGTCGCGATCGCGGCGCCCGTCACCCCGAGCTGCGGGAAGGGCCCGAGCCCGAAGATGAGGCAGGGATCGAGCACGATGTTGACGGCGTTGGCGATCCAGAGGGCGCGCATGGCCACCGTCGCGTCTCCCGCCCCGCGGAAGACGGCGTTGATCAGGAACAGCAGCACGATCGAGGCGTTGCCGGTCAGCATCCAGGCGGTGTAGCCCCAGCCCGTCTCCACGACCGCCGGAGACGCGCCCATCAGCTCGAGCAGCCCCCGCGAGCAGGCGAGGCCGAGGACGCCGAACAGCAACGAGACCGCGAGGCCGATCGCCACCGCCTGCACCGCCGTGCGGGCCGCCTCCTCCGGCCGCTTCTCGCCGATCCGGCGCGCGACGAGCGCCGTCGTGGACATGCAGAGGCCCATCGCCACCGCGTAGATCACGGTCAGCAGCGACTCCGTCAGGCCCACCGCGGCCACCGCGTCCGGCCCCAGCCGTCCGACGAAGAACACGTCCGTGATGCCGAAGGCCGACTCCATCACCATCTCGAGGATCATCGGGACGGACAGCAGGAAGACGGCGCGCTTCAGGCTGCCCTCGGTGTAGTCCTCGGTCGTGCCCCGGACGGCCTTCCCCAGCAGCCCCCAGGCGGACTCCCCCTGTCTCTGCTCGTGTTGCTCTCCGTGTCGTGTGTCGTGCACCGTCCGCTCCGCTTCCCCCAACCGGGATCCTGCCGCTCGCCCGCAAAACAAAAGGCCTTCCGGGGTCTGCACCCTGGAAGGCCTGATGAGCGGCGTTCGGTCTGGCCTTGGCTCTAGGGTGCACCCTCCGCGCGGATGACCGCGCCGAAGCTCCGCGCGATGGCGATCGCGTCGGCCCTCGGCGCCAGCGGGTTGAAGGTCTGCGTCTTCACGAGGCGGCCTGCTCCACTAGAAGCTGCAATTCTTCGCGATTTCCGGTGCGCCTGTCCAGTCGCTTTTTCGCCGGGCCGAGGCGGGCTCGGCGCGGCGAAGCCGAGGCCAGCGGATCAGTAGTGCTTGGGCCTGGGCGCCGGCCCGGCGTAGACGAGTCGCAGGCCCCAGTCGGCCTCGGCGGGGAACGGGGGAAGGGTGATGATCCCGATCTTGTCGGCCCGCAGCTCGCCCGTTCCGGCGTCCGACCACGTCCCCTCGTGCGGATCGAACCACTGCGCGCGGTAGAGGCTGTCGAGCCGCGCGCCGCGGACCTTCGCCGTCGGACAGCCCTTCTCGAAGTAGGCGAGGTACACGTTCTTGTCGGCGGTGCGGGCGCAGTAGGCCCAGCCCTCGTAGCTCAACGTGTCGTGCGACTTGTTCGGAGAGACGAGGTCCGCGAGCGGCACCAGCTCCTGGTACCGCCGCCCGATCGACAGCGCGAACGTGCGCAGGTGCTGCATCTGTGCCCCCGAGCGCCACTGGAACGCGTCCCACATGTGAGTGGGCGCGCTCGGCTCGACGTCGGCGCCCCAGATGCCCTCGGCGCCGTAGACGTGGCCCGCCAGGCCGCCGGAAAGGAAGCTGCCGTAGATACAGGAGCGGACGAAGCCATCGTCGCGCTCGCTGCCGCCCTCGGCGCCGCGCGCGTAGTTCGCGCCGCCGGGCCCGCGGGCGTCCTTGTAGCCGGCATAGTACGGCTCGCCGTTGAGAGCGGGCCTCGGGCGGCGCAGCTGGAAGATCTCGGTGAGGTACCAGAAGTGGTCGTGCTCGCGCATGTTCCCGGTCTGGTGCAGCGTCACCCACGAGTCCTCGCCCCAGTTCTCGAGCGTCGAGGGATTGGCGTTGGCGGAGAGCAGGGTGCCGAACGGCGGGGGACCGAAGCGGTCCTTCACGATCCGGATCGCGTTCGAGTACTCGTCGGGGCTCACGGTCTCGTCGATGATGTCGAGGTGCACCGGGCTCAGCACGGTGTTGTTGGCCTGGTAGCGCGACCAGACGTACTGGACGTACCTGACGTAGGACTCGGGCCACTCGTAGTACTTCGACCAGCACAGGCCCGAGTCGCGGCGCGAGGCCTCGATGAAGGGGACGAAGCCGTTCGCGTTCAGGTAGTCGATCTTGCGGTCGACGTACTTGAAGTACTCCGGGTTGATGCGGTCGACGTCGGGGAAGACCTGCTCGTAGCCCGGCACCTTGCCGGGGAAGAGGAACGGCCGGCCGCCCTCGTTGTCCATGTTCTTGGCGCTGCCGGTGCCGTACTCCAGCCACGCCGAGCGCACGGTCGTCTCGTCGGCATCGTCCATCACCAGGTGCCACGGCCTGCCGTCGGTCATCCAGTTCGGAAACGCGGCGATGACGTTGACCCAGTTGTAGCCCTGCGCCTTGCGGTAGCGGACGTAGTCTTTGAAGCCGGCGCCGGGGCCGATCGGCCGCTGCTCGTCGTCGTCGTACCAGCGGAAGCGATTGGTGCCGACGGAGTACCAGGTGTCGCCGATCACGATGAACGGAGTGCCGTCGGCCTGCTCGAGCGCGTGGCCGTTCGCCGTCGCCCGCAGGAAGCCGCGTCGCAGCGGGTTCGCCTGCTTCTCCGCTTCCGTCCACGGGATCGCGGTGAATGAGCCGGTCTTGCCAGCGAGCCCGGGATCGGCCGGCTGCGAGCCGCTCGTCCACGACCAGCGGCCGGGCGCCGTGGCCAGCACCCGGACGTGGAACGTCCGCCCGCCGTCCCAGAAGCCGTAGACGCGCCTGTGGAAGTCCGGGCCGACGAGGTCCACCCACACGACGACGTCCGTGTACGGGTTCGCGTAGGAGCCGGCTGCCGTCAGCGTGAGCTGCTGCTTCTCCCAGACGTGGGTGGCAGACGGCGCCTCGGCGGACGCCGACGACGCGCAGGCGAGCGCCAGCATGGGAACGAGAGCAAAGCCGTAGAGCTTCATCTTCCGCGCCTCTCGATCGACCGACGAAGGGCGATTGTAGACGCGGACGGGAGGTGCGCGGCCGTCGGGCCAGCGCCACAGCGCTGGGTACGGCGCGGCCGCTCAGTCCTCTAGCGTGGCGTCGAAGGGGCCGGCGTGGCACAGCGCTGGCAAGTTGTCGAGCTACTCCGTCGGTCGACTGCTTCAGCGCGGCGAGCAGGTCGCCGACCGAAGCGTCCAGCGCCGGCCGGTGCGCTCGTGCACCAGCACGCAGCGCGCGCCGTTCTGGACCAGGCGGAAGCGGTCCGGCTGGCCGGTCTCGCGTCCGTCGAAAGGCAGGCCCTGCGCGTCACGTCGTCGCGTGCGCTCGACGATCAACGTGCCGTCGGCGGTCAGGGCGTCGTCGGCGAGGGTGACGGTCTCCCGGTCCAGCGCCCGGCTCACGACGCGCGCGAGCTCCGCGCGACTCTGCGCCGTCGGGTGGGTGATCACGGCGGGCACGTCCCGCGGCGCCGCCCGCCCATGACAGGCCGCCAGCGCCAGCGACGCCGCAACCACCACCCGGCGCTTCGCGCAGCTCCAGGTCATCGGCGCAGGATGCGGTTCTCGCGCCAGGGCGAGCGGTGGAGATCCCCGTCGGGAGCGGACGACAGCGCTCGCGCCGCCGCCGCCAGGCCCGAGGCTGCAGCCGTCGCCGCCGGGCAGCTCTGGTCGACCAGATAGCCCACGGCCGCCGCGAACCGGCCCTCGTTGGGGTCGCCGAGCGCGTGGGTGAAGTCGTCGCCGACGGCGCAGCCGGGCAGCTTGACCCCGACCGTGCCCGTGGCGTTCGTGGGGGAGAACCCGTCCGGATAGTCCCCGAACCCCTGGTCATTGACGCCCTGGAACTCGATCGAGAAGTACGTCGTGCCGCAGTTGTCCTCCGGATAGAAGCCGTAGGGCTTTCCGCAGGTCGTCGAGCCGATCTCGATCACCTGCACGCCGACTCCGCGGAGGCTGTTGATGATCGATTCGCTGGCCGAGCACGTGTTGGCGCTGGTCAGGACCGTCAGCCGCGACAGGTTGAGCGTCGGCAGCGCCTGGCCGCTCGGCCCCGAGAACCCCTGGCTGGTCGCGTGGAACCCGACCGGGGTCAATGCCTGTCCGGTCACAGGATCCGTCGTCGAGTACTTGTCGTTGAACACGGTCTTCTCGAACGCCCGGCCCGTCGTGGCGGCCGGCCCGGCGACCATGTAGGCCACCTCGCTCGCGATGTCCAGGTAGCCGCCGCCGTTGTAGCGGATGTCGAGCACGAGATCGCTGACGCCGGCGGACGCGAGCTGGTTGAAGGCGCTCACCAGCAGCTGCTCCGAGGTGGCGATGTGGTCGTTGAAGAGCATGTATCCGACCGTCCCCGCAGCCGTCCGTACGGCCGCGACGTTCTGCACGGGTGTCGAGGTCACGTTGGCCGAGACCATGGTGATCGTACGTGGCGCGTTCGCCCCGAGGTCGAGGACCGAGAAGGTGTGGGAGGCACCGGCGGCGGACGGAAACAGTCCCGCGTTCAGGGTGGTGACACTGGCGCTGTCGCTGGCGTTGACGAGGTCGACACCGTCGACGGTCAACACCTGTGCGCCGCGTGCCAGGTTCGCGGGCGGCGTCGCGGCCGGCGAGCCCGGCTCCGTGTAGGCGACCACGACCCGGCGTGGCGGGGTCGACGCGATCACCGTGAACTGCGCGCCGTAGCCCGCCTCCACGCCGGACTGGGACAGGGCGACCCACTGGGTCGTCGGGTACGTGAAGTGGAACTTGTCCTTCGGGTTGCCCGACGCGGTGGTGGCCGAGGTCTTCAGCACGTTGAAGTAGTCCGCGGTCGAGTACCCCGACGGATCGAGGTCGGGTACCTCGCGGTACCAGAGGTAGAGCTCGTTGGTCCACGAGCGCAGGAAGTCGTTCTCGGTGAGGGTCGAGCCCGCGAC
The DNA here is from genome assembly GCA_963831755.1 of uncultured Acidobacteriota bacterium. GTDB lineage: Bacteria > Acidobacteriota > Vicinamibacteria > Fen-336 > Fen-336 > DATBSL01. Next base: position 159,533 of record CAWHRC010000009.1, on the reverse strand, counting down.
GTCGGGGTAGGCCTTGCCGGTCGTGGGATCCGTTCCCGTGCGGGGGCTGGCGCAGCGGTTCGCGAAGCTCGCCGACGGCGGGAAGACACCCGCCGTCCAGGCCGTGGACGGGGTCCCGCTGTTGTTGCTGCTGCCGCCGCAGCTGCCGAACGCGACCAGGGCCGATACGAGGAGCCAGCGATGCGGTGAGCGCATGGCCCGACCATAGCACGGCGCTGTCGCGCGGAGTGGTGACGAATTGTGACGCCCGGCAACGTGTATTCTGGAACCATGTTCGACGCCTTGAAGCGCCTGCTCGAACGCGAAAGGCCCACGGCCGCCGAGCCTGCGCGCGCTGCCTCTGCGACCGGCCGGGACCACGACCTGCGCGTGGCCAGCGCCGCGCTTCTCTTCGAGGTCGTGCGAGCGGACGGCACCGTCGACGACGCCGAGCGGACGGTCCTGCGCGCGGCCGTCCAGAGCACGTTCGACCTGACGCCGGAAGACGTCGCGGAGCTCCTGCGCGTGGCCGAGGAGGCCTCGGCGCGCGCCGCCTCGCTCTACGAGTTCACGCAGGTGGTGCGCGCCGCCTCCTCCGCCGCCGAGAGGAAGCGCATCGTGGAGCTGCTCTGGCTGGTCGCCTTCGCCGACACGCGCAAGGACCCGCTCGAGGAGCACGCGATCCGCAAGATCGCGGGTCTGCTCGGCGTCTCCCATCCGGACTTCATCGACGCCAAGATCCGCGCGCGCTCTGGGGATCCCCGCGCGCCCCGAGCCTAGCCAGCGACCCAACCGCGGCGTGCATGGCGGAGATCCGCGAGGCCCTGCTCTTCGCCCCGGGCGTCTGAGCCGGCCGATTCGACGCAGCAGCCGATCGCTTCGTCGTCACGAGCTGGCAGCGATCGCGCCGAGGGCCTCCGGGTCCAACTACCTGGTGGCCCGGAACTCGACGTAGTCGAGGTTGGTGTTCCCGGCCAGGAACCGGATGCGCACGAGGTGCACGCCCGGCGTGAGGTCGAGGTCGAGCGAGCCCACGAGCTTGTTCCAGTGGTGCCACTGCCTCCACGCGACGGTGTCGGCGTCGTCGTGGGTCGTCGGCAGCGTGACCGTGCCGCGCAGGGTGCCGTCCACGAAGAGCTCGAAGCGGCCCTCCCCGTTCGACGTGTACATCACGTCGAGCGCGTACTTGCCCGCCTTCTCGACTTCGACCGTGTAGTTGACCCACTCCCCGGGCGCCGTCCAGCCGAGGTAGAGCGAGTCACGCTCGGGGACGACGCGGTCGAACTCGCTGAAGTCCTGCGTCGGGGTGCCGCGGTCCTTGGTGTAGGAGACGTCGACCGCCTCTCCGGCACGGAAGCCGTTCAGGTAGCTGCCGTCGAGGGGATTGAGGGCGCCGCTGCCGGAGTTGCTGCCGTCGGAATCGGAGTAAGCGACGCCGGGGCCGCCCACGTCGTAGAGCTCGCACTGCAGCCGCCCCGGGATCCTCTGCGGGGCCCTCGGATTCCGCCGATCGCCGAAGGGCGAGCCGGCGTAGCCCGCCATCGCCGGCCCCGCGGTCTTCGAAGCGACCGCGTCCGGGGCCAGCTCCAGGACCTCGGGAGGCTGGTTCTCGACGTTGTGCTGCCGCCCGTAGGTGTACTGCACGAGCGGCCGGCCGTCGCGATCGAACCGCAGCAGCGTGGTCGTTTCCCGGGGCAGCCGGCCGGCCAGCCTCACCGCCAGCCCCGCGTCCACCTTTACGACGAGCGGCTTCGTCGAGGTCGCCTCCTTCGAGAGGGCGAGGTCGTACTCGAGGTCCCGGTCCTGGAGCTCGTCGAGGAGCATCACGGCCAGCCCGTCGTCGTCGCGTGTCGCGATCGACTTCACGTGGCTTTCGCTGGTCCGGCTCGGTACGAAGCTCCCTCCCATGTGCCGCGCCATCATCTGCAGGTGGTAGTAGCTCGAGCGCGGATAGAACTCCGGCGGCAGGCCGAGGTAGCCAAAGTCCGTCTCGACGTGGTCGGTCTCGCTGATGCACCACGGGGCGACGGTGAAGGCGCCCAGCTCCATGCCGATGCCGAGGACCTCGGCCAGGAACTGGCCGCCGACGAACGAGGGGTTGCCGATGCCCTCGACCCTACGCTCCGGGTTGGCCCAGGTCACGTTGACCTCGGTCAGCGCCCACTTGAGCCGGGCCTCGCCGGTGCGGCCGTGCTTCTGGTCGGCCCGCTCCATCATCGCCACCAGCTCGACCGCCTGCCTGCGGATGTCCGCCGGCCCGCCCACGACCACGTCGTCCCGGGTGAACTCCCTGCCGTTCGGGTAGCGGTGGAACGTGAAGCCGTCGACGATCCAGGTGCCGTCGGGGTTCCTGCCCGTGACGTCGAGCTTCCCTCCGCAGAGCGCCGCATAGGCCGCCGCGCGCATCTCGCACTCGTCGAACACGAAGACCTGGATCGTCGGGTCCGCCCGCTTCATCGCGGGAGCGATCCGCATCAGGTAGTCGTGGACAGCCTGGATGATGTCGGGCTCGCGCAGGAGCGGCTCGTTCCCGATCGACCAGAAGCGCACGCGTGTCGCCGGCGAGGCGTTGAGGCTGTGCACCAGCGCCGCGGCCTGCTCCGCGCTGAAGCGACGGGGCACCTGCAGCAGCGGCTCGGCGCCGGCCGCGCGCACGGCGGCGATCATGGCCGTCAGACGCCCCTCCTCGGGGAAGCTGTGCTCGTAGGCGTTGCCGCCGATCCGTATCAGGCGCACGCCGCTCTCCTCGACCCGGGGCCACAGGAGCTGCAGGTAGCCGGGACGCCCGGCCTCGCTCCCCTGCTCCATCCAGTAGTTCTGCCCGAAGAGGTACGGGCTGACGGTCTGCGCGCCCGCGGCCGCCGGGGCGCCGAAGGCGAGCGCGAGAGCGAGCGTCATGGACAGGCGGTCGTGGTTCACGGATGGTCCCTCCAGTGAGTGCGGCCACGGCAAGCTACCACGACTGGGTCGATTGGCTTCCCCGGCCAACCGGGGTGGAGACCCGTGCTACCGTCTGCGCGCGGTCCCTCCGCAGCCGACCGCTCGCGAGGTCCCCATGACGAAACGACGAGGCTGGTTCCGGGTCGGCTCACCGCTCGCCGTGCTCTCGCTCGTCGCCGCTGCGACTCCGACACACGGCCAGTCGTCGCAGGCCGCCGCCACGCCCGCGGCGCTCTCGAAAGCCGCGGCGGCCGACGCGCTCTACCAGGGATTCGTGGCGCCGCCACCGTCCGCACGACCCCGCGTGTGGTGGCACTGGATGAACGGCAACGTCACGAAGGAAGGCATCCGGCGCGACCTCGAGTGGATGAAGCGGGTCGGGCTCGGCGGCTTCCAGAACTTCGACGCCTCGCTCTTCGGCGACACCGTGGTCGAGAAGCGCGTCGCCTACATGACCCCGGAGTGGAAGGACGCCTTCCGTTACGCGATCGAGCTCGCAGACCGGCTGGGGCTGGAGACGGCCATCGCCGGCTCCCCGGGCTGGAGCGAGTCGGGCGGCCCGTGGGTGAAGCCGGAGCAGGCGATGAAGAAGCTCGTCTGGAGCGAGACGCGCGTCGAAGGTGGCCGGCCGTTCGCCGGCACGCTGCCGAAGCCTCCGACCACGACCGGGCCCTTCCAGGACGTCCCGGCGGGCGAGCCCGCCTCTCGCGACCGACCCCCGCTGCCGGAGCTCTACCGCGACGCCGCCGTCGTCGCGTATCGCGTGCCCGCGAGCGACGTGCCGCAGGAGGCCCTGCACCCGATGGTGAGCTCGAGCGCCGGCCCGATCGACGCCTCGCTGCTGGCCGACGGCGACCTCGTCCGCACCGTCACGCTGCCCGCGCCGCCGAACGGCGAGAAGGCCTGGATCCAGCTCGAATACGCGAAGCCGCAGGCGATCCGCGCCGTCACGCTTGCGATGGGTGGCGCGAAGCCCCCGTGGTGGGCGCCGCGTCCGCCCGGCGCCGAGCTCGAGGCGAGCGACGACGGCCAGACGCTTCCGGACGATCGTGCCGATCCCGCGCAGCCTCGCCGAGCAGAACACCGTGTCGTTCGAGCCGGTCCGGGCTCGTTTCTTCCGGGTGACCTTCCTGGCTGCGCCGCGCGACCGCTTCGCGGTGGGCGGCGTCGAGCTGGCGCCGCCCGTGCCGCCCGGCCACGCCGTGGCGGAGCTGGTCCTCCACTCGGGCGCGCGGGTGCATCGCTTCGAGGAGAAGGCGGCCTTCGCCACGTTCGGCGTGCTCTCCGACCTTCCCACGCCCGCCGTGGCGCCGGACGAGGCGGTGCGCAAGAGCGAGGTCGTCGACCTCACGGCGAAGATGCGGCCGGACGGCACGCTCGACTGGACGCCGGCGGAAGGCCAGTGGATGGTCCTGCGCATGGGCTACTCGCTGATCGGCCGCCGGAACGCGCCCGCGTCGCCCGAGGGGACCGGGCTGGAGGTGGACAAGCTCAACGCCGCCCACGTCGGGGACTACGTGACCAAATACCTCGACCTCTACCAGGGCGCGCTCGGGCCGCTCATGGGGAAGCGCGGGCTGCAGTACCTGATCAGCGACAGCTGGGAGGCCGGGGCGCAGAACTGGACCGACCTGATGCTGGCGGAGTTCGCGAAGCGCCGCGGCTACGACCCGCATCCCTGGCTCCCCACGCTCACCGGGCGCGTCGTCGAGAGCGCCTCCGCCAGCGAGCGCTTCCTCTGGGACTTCCGCCGCACGCTGTCGGACCTGCTCGCCGAGAACCACTACGACCAGACGAGCGCGATCCTCAGGGCGCGCGGCATGGGCCGCTACGGCGAGTCGCACGAGGCGGGCCGTGCGTTCATCGGCGACGGCATGGAGGCCAAGCGCAGCGCCGACGTGCCGATGGGCGCCATGTGGACGCAGCAGCCGGGCGTCAACGCGGAGCAGTACGGCGCGAACGCCGACATCCGCGAGTCGGCGTCGGTCGCGCACCTGTACGGCCAGAACCTCGTCGCCGCCGAGTCGATGACGGCCGCGTCGGGCCCATGGGCCTGGTCACCCGCGACGCTCAAGCCCACCGCGGACAAGCTGCTGGCGATGGGGCTGAACCGTTTCGTGATCCACACCTCCGTGCACCAGCCGCTCGTCGACAAGGTCCCGGGCCTCAGCCTCGGCCCCTTCGGCCAGTGGTTCACGCGCAACGAGACCTGGGCCGAGCCGGCCCGGGCGTGGGTCAGCTACCTGGCGCGGTGCTCGTACCTGCTGCAGCAGGGCCGCTTCGTCGCCGACGTCCTCTACTACTACGGCGAGGACACGAACCTGACGGCGCTGTTCGGCCAGCAGGCCCCGCCCGTGCCGCCCGGCTACGGCTTCGACTTCGTGAACGCGGACGCGCTGCTGCACCGGGTGTCGGTCGAAGGGGGTCGGCTGGTCACCGAAGAGCGGCATGCGCTACCGCGTGCTGGCGCTCGATCCGCACGCGCGGCAGACGTCGCTGCTCGTGCTGCGCCGCATCCGCGAGCTGGTCGCGGCCGGTGCCGTGGTCGTCGGCCCGAAGCCTGTCGGCAGCCCGAGCCTCGCCGACGACGAGGCCGAGTTCCAGCGGGTCGCCGACGAGCTTTGGGGCCCGGGCACAGGCGCGGGCGAGCACCGCCTCGGCGCCGGGCGTCGTGCACGGCGACGCGTCGCTCGGCGAGGTCCTCTCGGGCTCGGCGTCGCGCCCGACTTCGAGCACGCGACGCTCAAGGCCGAGGGCAGCCTGCTGTTCGTGCACCGTGCGCTTCCCGACGGCGACGTCTACTTCGTGGACAACCGCACTGCAGGCGCCACGGACGTCGAGGCGACGTTCCGCGTGAGCGGCCGGCAGGCCGAGCTGTGGCGCCCGGACACCGGCGCTCGCGAGCCCGCGTCGTTCCGCGTCGCCTCCGGGCGCACGACCGTGCCGCTGCACCTCGAGCCCTGGGGCACGGTCTTCGTCGTGTTCCGCAAGCCGACGCGTCCGGCGTCGAGGAGCGTGCCGGCGATCGTCGAGGCCGATCTCGCGCCGTGAAAGGCCCCTGGCGACTGCGGTTCCAGCCCGGTCGTGGCGCGCCCGACGAGATCACGATGGACACGCTCACGCTCCTGGTCCGATCACGCGGACCCGGGCGTGAAGTACTTCTCCGGCACCGGGACCTACAGCGCGACGATCCAGGCTGCCACCCGCCTGGTTCGCCCCCGGCGCGCGGCTCTGGCTCGATCTCGGCCGCGTCGAGAACATCGCGGAGGTCGCGGTCGGCGGGACGGCGCTCGGCGTCGCGTGGAAGCCCCCGTTCCGCGTCGAGGTCACCCGTGCGCTCCAGCCCGGCGCCAACGTGGTCGAGATCAAGGTGACCAACCTGTGGGTCAACCGCATGATCGGCGACCGCCAGCCGGACGCTCCGATGCAGTACACGTTCACGCGGCCGGTGTTCTACAAGGCCGACTCGCCGCTCTTGCCGTCGGGCCTGCTCGGGCCGGTGCGGATCGTCCAGGAACGGCGGGCTCCGAAGTGACGGGGCACGCGGGCATGTCCTACCCGACGAGAGGGCGGCTCCTCGCGGCGGTCGTCGCGAGCCTGCTCGCGCTCGATGGCCGGGGAGAGGCGGCCCGGCCGGCCGCGCCAGCGGCTCCCTCCTCCTACTACACCCTCCGCCTGGACGACCCGAAGGCCATCGATGTGACGCGCGAGCGGTTCGGCGCCGCGGGCGACGGCATCGCGGACGACACCGCGGCGCTACAGAAGGCGATCGACGCCGTCCAGGAAGCGACCGGCGAGGGCGTCGTCCTCGTCCCCGAGGGCCGGTACCGCCTCACCGCGACGCTCTACGTGTGGCCGGGCATCCGGCTCATCGGCTACGGCGGCAGGCGCCCGACGCTCGTGCTCGGAGACCAGGCGCCGGGGTACCAGGACCCGGGAAGCCGCGCTACATGGTCTTCTTCGCCGGCCGCCGGCCGAGGGACGGCGGGGCGCCGCCGGACGCGAACCCCGGCACGTTCTACTCCGCCCTCAGCAACGTCGACCTCGAGATCGGCGCAGGCAACCCCGGCGCGGTCGGCGTCCGGGCGAGGTACGCGCAGCACTGCTTCACCTCGCACGTGGAGTTCCGGATCGGCTCCGGCCTGGCCGGCGTCCACGAGGGCGGCAACGTGGCCGAGGACGTCCACTTCGTCGGCGGCGAGTACGGCATCTGGACCGGCACGCCGTCGCCGGGCTGGCAGTACACGCTGGTCGACGCCCGCTTCGAAGGACAGCGCCGGGCCGCGATCCGCGAGCAGGCGGCCGGTCTCACCCTGATCCGCCCGCAGTTCCGGAACCTGCCGACCGCGATCGAGATCGAGGCGGGCCGGCCGGACGATCTGTTCGTGAAGGACGCGCGGCTCGAGAACGTCAGCGGGCCGGCGGTGATCGTCAGCCTCGAAGAGAGCCCGCGCACGCAGATCAACATGGAGAACGTGGCCTGCCGCGGCGTGGCGACCTTCGCCCTCCTCCGGGAGAGCGGGCGGCGGCTCGCCGCGCCTGGCGGGACGTACGTCGTCAAGGCGTTCTCCCACGGCCTGCACTACGCGGACCTCGGCGCGCCGGGCGAAACGAAGACCGTGTTCGACGCCTCTCCGGTCGCCACGCTCCCCCCGCCCGTCCCCTCGGACCTGGCCCCGCTGCCGCCCGGCGATACCTGGGTGAACGCGCGCAGCCTCGGCGCGCGCGGCGACGGCGCGACCGACGACACGGCCGCGCTGCAGAAGGCGATCGAGGAGAACCGCACGGTCTACCTGCCGATGGGCCAGCTACATCGTCACCGACACGCTCACGCTGCGGCCCGACAGCGTGCTGGTCGGCCTGCACCCGAGCGCCACGCAGCTCGTGCTGCCGGACCGGACGCCCGCGTTCCAGGGCGTGGGAGGCCCGAAGCCGCTGCTCGAGGCGCCGAAGGGCGGCACCACGATCGTCATCGGCGTCGGGCTCTACACGAACGGCATCAACCCGCGAGCGGTGGCGGCGAAGTGGATGGCGGGGCCGCAGTCGATGATGAACGACGTGCGCTTCCTGGGCGGCCACGGCACGACGGGGCTCGACGGACGGCGCGAGAACCCGTACAACAACGCGCACTCCGCCGACCCCGATCTCGAGCGCCGCTGGGACAGCCAGTACCCGAGCCTGTGGGTGACCGACGGCGGCGGCGGCACGTTCTTCGACATCTGGACCCCGAGCACGTTCGCGCAGTCCGGCCTGCTGGTGTCGGACACGGCGACGAGCGGCCGCGTCTACGAGCTGTCGAGCGAGCACCACGTCCGCTACGAGGTGCAGCTCCACGGCGTCTCGAACTGGGAGCTCCACGCGCTGCAGACCGAGGAGGAGCGAGGCGAGAGCGGCTTCGCCCTGCCGCTCGAGATCCGGGACTCGAGCCGAGATCACGGTCTCGAACCTCCACGTCTACCGCGTGATCAGCAGCGACCAGCCGTTTCCCTGGGCGGTGAGGCTCACGCGGCTCGAAGGACATCCGCTTCCGGAACGTCCACTCGTACAGCAACAGCAAGGTGGCGTTCGACACGACGGTGTTCGACGACGGCCTCGGCGTGGGCCTGCGCCAGCGCGAGCTCGCCTGGCTCGACGTCTCGGGACGCGCGTCGCAGCCGGGCCCGGCCGCAGCCGTCACGCGTGCTGGAGCCCGGGGCCACGGTCGAACGGCTGGCGGGCGGGTTCCACAACATCTCGGGCGGCGCCGCCGACGGCGCAGGCGACTTCTACTTCGTCGACGCGCACTGGCAGCGGATCCATCGCTGGTCGGTCGCCGAGCGGCGCGTCACGACGGTGGCGGACGCCCCGCTGTCGCCGGTGAACCTCGCCTTCGACACGGCCGGCGACCTGCTCGTCGTCTCGTACGCGGGAAACGGTACGGTGTACGCGCTGAAACCCGGCGCGACGGGCGAGCCGACGCTTCTTCGCTCCGCAGCCGGCGGCCGCGCGCCCCGGCCTCACGGTGATCCTTCCCGTCGGCGACTGGCGCCTGCGACGCGACGCGAGAGGCGCGCTGCTAGCCACGCACCCACCACTACCTCGCCCCCGACGGCCGCTCGTTCGTCTCGGCCACCCAGGCCTTCGTCGAAGGCGCCACCAGCTGGGGCGTCAAGGACGCCGATCTGATCCGGGCCTTCGGCCTGCAGCGCGCGCGGCCGGGCGAGCGCGTCTACCTGACGAGCGAGGCCGACGTGGCCACGTGGTCGGCGCGGGTCGAGGACGACGGCGGCCTCTCGGACCTGCGGCTCTTCGTCCACCAGGGCGGCGAGGGCGTCGCCAGCGACGCGGAAGGCAACGTCTACGTCGCTGCGGGCGACGTCTTCGTCTACGACCCGTCCGGCTCGCTGATCGAGACGATCCGCGTCCCCGGCCGGCCGACGCAGCTGGTGTTCGGCGGTCCCGACCGCAGGACGCTCTTCATGCCCGCGCGCGACGCGCTCTACGCGGTGCGCACCCGCGCGGCTGGCCGGTGAGGCGTCGCGTCGGCGCCCCTGCTCGGCTGCAGCAGCTCGAGCTCTGGTCGCTTGGCGCCGAGAGGAGCTACGATGCCGCGGCCGCATGGGCGAACATGGCGCCGGGGACCACGATGACCTGTCTTGATCCTGCGCTGCCGGGAGGTTCCAGGCCGGAGCTGCGTGGGGACTTCCGCGATGAGGGCCAGAAAGGCGCCCGTGCGGCGGTCCGCGTCGTGATGCTTGCAGCGCTGCTGCTGCCGTTGTCCGCGGCCCGGGTCACGGCCCAACCCCCGGCAGGGCGGGCCGTGCAGGTCTACGACGTCCGATCGTTCGGAGCCAGGGGCGACGGTCGCACGCTCGACACCGCAGCGATCAACCAGGCGATCGAGGCCGCGGCTGCGGCCGGCGGCGGCACCGTCCACTTCCCGGCCGGCACCTATCCCAGCTTCTCGATCCGCCTGAAGAGCAACGTCAGCCTGCACCTCGATCCGGGTGCGACGCTGCTCGCGGCGGACCCCTCCTCGGGGAATGGTCGCTACGACGCGCCGGAGCCGAACGAGTGGGACCTCTACCAGGACTTCGGCCACAGCCACTGGCAGAACAGCCTCATCTGGGGCATCGGCCTCGAGAACGTGTCGATCGTCGGCCGGGGCCTGATCGACGGCCGGGGACTGACGCGCCGGGGTCCCGGTGCCCGCTGGTCGAAGGGGATCGGGGGCCGGCCGCTCAGCATGGGCTCCGAGCCCCCCGCCGGCGAGGATCCCGAGGCGGCGGAGCGGAAGGCGATGGACGGCCTCGGCAACAAGGCGATCGCGCTCAAGCTCTGCCGCAACGTGTTGCTGCGTGACTTCAGGGTCCGAGACGGCGGCCACTTCGCCGTGCTCGCCACTGGCGTCGACGACCTGACGATCGACAACCTGACGCTGGACACCAACCGCGACGGGCTGGACATCGACGCCTGCCGCAACGTGCGGATCTCCAACACGAGCGTCAACTCGCCCAACGACGACGCGATCGTGCTCAAGAGCTCGTATGCCCTGGGCCACCTGCGAGCGACCGAGAACGTCACGATCGTCAACTGCCAGGTCACGGGCTACGATCTCGGCACGCTCCTGACCGGCACCTTCGGGCGGACGCAGGAGCGGGCGCCGGACCGCGACGGCCCGACCGGGCGCATCAAGCTCGGCACCGAGTCGAACGGTGGCTTCCGGAACATCACGATCTCCAACTGCGTCTTCGACCGCTCCCGCGGTCTGGCGATCGAGACGGTGGACGGGGGCGCCGTCGAGGACGTCACCGTCACGAACCTCACGATGCGCGACGTGACCAGCGCGCCGCTGTTCCTGCGGCTGGGCAACCGCGGTCGCGGCCCTGGAGCGCCCTCGCCCGGGCGCCTGCGGGGCATCCGCATCAGCAACGTCGTCGCCGAGGGCGCCGACCCCCGCTACGCCTCGATCGTCGCGGGTATCCCCGGCCACCCGGTCGAGGACGTTCAGCTCAGCAACGTCCGCATCGTCTACCGGGGCGGCGGGAACGGCGCTGGACGCGGGGCGGGAGCCGCCCGAGAACGAGGCCGCCTATCCCGAGCCCAGCATGTTCGGCACGCTGCCGGCGTACGGATTCTTCGTGCGCCACGCGAGGGGTGTCGTGTTGCGCGACGTGAGCGTCGGCTTCGCGCAGAAGGAAGCGCGGCCGCCGCTCGTGCTGCGCGACGCGGTCGACGTGTACCTCGGCCACGTGCAGGCGCAGCGCCCGGACGGCGCGCCGTTCTGCGTGATGCGTGACGTCGGGCGACTCCTGCTCCGCGACAGCCCGGGCTTCGGCGGAAGCCGCCTCGAGCGCGTGGATCGGGACGTGATTCACTGGGACGGGCAGCGCCGCACGGCCCGTCCGCCCGCGCCCCCGCCGGAGCAACCGGTTCGTCCCCCACCCGTTCCCGATCGAGGTAGAAATCCATGACTCGCGGGCCCGCCGCTCGCGCGCGGCACGCCGTCCTGCTCCCGGCCCTGGCCCTGATGCTGGGTTCGTCCGCGCCGGCCGCGGGTCAGACGTCCCGCGCCCCGGCCACCGACTCGAACACGCCGCTCCACCAGCTGCAGCCGGACTATCCCGTGCCCTATGGGCCGCCGAGCGTCGGGAAGGTGACGGAGGTGCTTCACCGCGTCTTGACCTATCTCGACGCTGCGACCCCGGCGCGCGTCGTCAGCCGCCGCAGCGGCCAGGAGATCACGGACTACTCACGGCTCGGCGACGACGCGGTCTTCGAGCAGGGGGCCTTCCGGCTGATCAGCTACGAGTGGGGCGTGACGTACTCCGGCATGCTGCTCGCCGGGGAGACGACGGGCGATCCGAAGTTCACGGAGTACGCGGCGAAGCGGCTGCGCTTGATCGCCGACCTGGCGCCGCACTATCGCGCGAAGCTGCAGGCGGACCGGCAGCTGCGCAGCCCGCTTCGCTCGGTGCTGGAACCGCGAGCCCTCGACGACGCAGGCTCGATGTGTGCTGCGATGATCAAGGCCTCGCGCGCGGGGATCCAGGCCGAGCTGCGGCCGCTGGTCGACAACTACATCGCCTACATCAGCACCAAGGAGCTCCGCCTGGCCGACGGGACGCTCGCCCGCAACCGCCCGCAGCCCAGCACCATCTGGCTGGACGACCTGTACATGAGCGTCCCGGCGCTGGCGCAGATGGGGAAGCTCACCGGGGAGCGGCGCTACTTCGACGACGCGGTCCGGCAGGTCGTGCAGTTCTCGCAGCGCATGTTCAACCGTGAGCAGGGGCTCTTCATGCACGGCTGGGTGGAAGGCATGGCCGTACACCCGGAGTTCCGTTGGGCCAGGGCCAACGGCTGGGCCCTGATGACGCTCGTCGAGCTGCTCGACGTCCTGCCCGAGGACCATCCGGGCCGCCCGGCGGTCCTCGATCTGCTCCGCGCCCACGTGCGCGGGCTCGCGGCCCGCCAGTCCGGCTCGGGCTTCTGGCACCAGCTGCTCGACCGCGAGGACTCCTATCTGGAGACCTCCGCGACGGCCATCTACGCCTACTCCATGGCCCGGGCCGTCGACCAGGGCTGGATCGATCCCGTGGCCTACGGTCCTGTCGCCTTGCTGGCATGGAACGCGGTCAGCACCAAGGTCAACGTGCGAGGGCAGGTCGAGGGGACCTGCGTCGGCACCGGCATGGCGTTCGATCCCACCTTCTACTATTACCGGCCGACGAGCCCCTTCGCCGCACACGGGTATGGCCCGGTCCTTCTCGCGGGCGCGGAGGTGATCCGGCTGCTGAAGAGCCATCGCTTCGAGATGAACGACAGCAGCATGCAGCTGAGTCAGTAGCGGGACGTTCCCGAAGGCAGCTCGAGCGCTCAGAAGCGGCGCACCCCGTCGCGACGGGACGGCCGGCGGCGGGCGAGGAGGCTGCGGCCTCAGCGGCCGTCGAGCTCGACCAGCGCACCCTCGGCGAGCGTCAGCTTGCGACGCTGGCCACGGATCTCGACTGCGTAGTCGCCCGGCGGCAAGGGCAGGGTGCTGGCGACCGGACTCGCCCGGCCGACCTCCTTGCCGGCGGCGTCGTAGACCGGCACGCCGTTCGGACCGGCATTGCGCACGTGGATCCGCCCCGGCCTCAGCGTCGTCACGACGCCGCCGTCGAGCTTGAGCAGCGGCCAGACGGCGCCGCCGAAGGTGACGTCGTACACGCCGGGGATCAGGGTGGCGCGGCTCTTCACCGGGCTCAGCGTCGCGACCTCGGCGCCGGTCTCGCTGTCGAGCACCTCGTGGCCCTGGGTCGACGCGCCGTGTATCTCGAGGACAGCGGGACTGAGCACGGTCCGGCCGCCCGGCTCGACCACGACGCTCTTCCACGCGGACGAGCCGAAAGTGACCGAGTAGACACCCGGCGGGACGCGGATCGTCGACTGGAGGTTGCTGATCGTCCCCACCTCCTTGCCGGTCCGCGCGTCGACCACCCGGTGCCCGGCGAGGTCGGCGTGCTCCACGGTGAGGTTGCCGGGCTGCCGGCCCGGCGGCGCGATCGGCTTGCCGGCGGCGACCGCGGCCTGGGCGAGGGCCGCCGCCAGGTCGTCGGCGCCGGCGGCGTCGTGGTAGGTGCCGCCGGACGCCGTCGCGATGCACTGCAGCTGGGCGCGCGCCGCGCTGTCGACGTTGAAGCCGATGGTGTGGACGACGAGCCGGGCGTTCGCGGCTCGCAGGGCCTGCGCGGTCGCGCAGGGGTCGCCGTCACAGGTCTCCTTGCCGTCGCTCACCAGCACGATCACGTGCTCACCGGGGCCCGCCGCCGCCAGGTCCTTGGCAGCCAGGCCGAGGACGCGGGTGATCGGCGTGTAGCCCTGCGCCCGGACCGCGGCGGCAGCGTGTGCGATGGCCGCGCGGACGTCGGCCACGCGGCCGAAGGGCACCACGAGCTGGGTGTCGTCGCAGTCGTGCTTCTCGCGCGGCGACTGGTGGCCGTAGACGCGGAGCGCGATGCGCAGGTCGGCGGGGAGCTTGCCGGCGATCGTGGCGACCGCCTCGCGCGCGGCCGCGATCCGGGTGGCGCCGCCGGCGAGCCTCGCGTTCATGCTGCCCGAAGCGTCGAGGATCAGTTCCAGCGTGCGCTCGGAAGGCGCCGGCGTGGCGGCGACGCACAGGCCCACAACAAGGGCGGCGGTCAGTGCCGGCAGCGTGAGGCGGCTTCGGTACATGGCGACCTCGCGATCTAGTGTCGGACGGCCCAGGCCATGCCGTCCGGCTGGCCGAGCGGTGAGATCTCGCCTGTCACCGAGAGGCTTCTCAGATCGACCACCACCACCTTGTTGGCGCCGCTCACGGCGACGAAGGCGCGCGGCGTATCCGGGTCCATCAGGATCCCGGCGGCTCCGCCACCCAGGTGCAACGTCTTCACTTCCTTGCGGCTCGCGGCATCGAGCACGACGAGATCGGGCCCCGGTGCAGGGACGGCCGGCCCTTGCGGCCCGCCGCCTGCTGCTCTTCGCCCCAGTGCGGAGATCAGCACGAACTTTCCGTCCGGCGTGAACTTCAACCGGTTGGCGCCCTTGACGGAAATCGGCACGGTCTGGACGGCCTTCCTGGCGGCGAAGTCGATGATCGTTGCCGTGTCGTCTCGCGCGTTTCCGGTCCAGATCTCTCTCCCGTCGGGGGACACGTCGAACCCTTCCGAGCCGTGGCCGGCCGGCACGTCGGTCACTTCCCAGGACCTCCGACTTCCGATTCCCGGCGGCTGCGGTGCCGTCTGCGCGACCTCTTCGACGATGCTCAGCGTCCCTGACGTCACGTTGGAGGTGACGATCGTGTCCAGGCTGCGGGCGACCCAGACCATGTGCGTCCGGTCCTGGCCGGTGCCCATCACCCAGTCGACCGTGCGCGACGCGGGATCGTAGCGCCCGACGACCTTGCTGGTCTCCGCCGTGAAGTAGAGCCTGCCGCCCGCGAAGTCCAGGCCGTGCGGCCCCTCGAGCGCGCCGAGATCGATCGCCGGCAGCGCCTTCTGCGCCACCAGGTCGACCACCGAGATCGTGTGGTGAGGCCCCTGCGGTCCCATGTAGTTCGAGACGTAAGCCGTCCTGCCGTCCGCCGAGGCGATCACCTCGTGCGGGTCGGGGCCCGAGGGCACTCTCGCCACGACCTTCAGGCTCGAGGGATCGACGATGTCGAGCTGGGTCGAGGCCTTCTCCAGCACCAGCAGCGCCTTCGCAGGCGTTTGTGCAGCTGCGTGGGCAGCGGCGAGCAGCAACAGCGCCGCGCCGCCAGCTACCTTCCCGAGACCGCCCGCGATTGTCATGGACCCCCCGACCCGAATTATCGCCGGACTCCCAACCCACGGCCATCCGCGCATCGCGGCGCGTCCAGATCGAACGGCGCTCGTCGGCAGGGGGATGTCGTGGCAGGATTGAAGGGACCCATGTCGATCTTCGAGGTCTCTCCCTGGAGCAGCCGGATGCTCTGCGTCCTGCGCATCGTGGCCGGGCTGGTGTTCGTGTCGGCCGGCACGATGAAGCTGTTCGGCTATCCGCCGAGCCCGGTGCCGCTGCCGCCGATTGCGCTGATGTCGCAGCTGGGCATGGGAGCCATTCTCGAGACGTTCGGAGGCCTGGCGATCGTGCTCGGGGCGTTCACGCGGCGCCGGTCGCGTTCGTGCTTTCCGGGGAGATGGCGGTCGCCTATTTCCAGTTTCACTTCCCGCAGTCGTTCCTTCCGACCGTCAACAACGGGATCCCCGCGGTCCTCTACTGCTTCCTGTTCCTGTACCTGGCGTTCGCGGGCCCCGGTTCGTGGAGCGTCGACGGGCTGGTCGCCGGTTCGAAGCGAGGCACTGCCGCTCCGAGACGCAACGGCGACCGATAAGACCGAGGCCACCAGGAGGTCGGCCGTGCTGCCGTCGGCCACCAGCGGCAAGTGAGCGTGACATTCCCGCCCTGCGAATGCTCGCGCGCCTACGGGCGCGGACGAGCGGGCGGGTGCGCCGGTAGGGCCTGCGCCAGCAGCAACAGCGTGCCCGCGAAGAGGAGCGTGTCCGCGACGTAGTTCAGTCCCTCGAAGAGCTCGGGCGACTGAGTGGCTGCGGCCAGGATGGGCACGTAGAGGAAGAGCGTCAGCAGCAGAAACAGCAGGCCGAGCCAGCTCGCAGCCGCCCGGGCGTACCTGTCGACCAGCATGGCCCCAGCCGCGGCGAGCAGGGCCGTCCCCGTCAGATAGCCCCACAGCACGCGTACGGGAAACCAGACAGGCGTCAGCTTCTGGAGCGGGACGCCAGGCGCGAACTCGGGATGGAGGAAATGCTCGATCGCGAAGAACAGGAGAGGGACCGTGACCAGCGCACGGCCAATGGTGGCCAGCCGGCTCCTGCCGGGCGTGCGCTCGCCCTCGCCGAGCGTGGCGGCGAACGCCAGCGCGCCGCCGCCGAAGGCGAGGTCCCTGAGCGCCACCGTCCACGGAAACCGGTCGCCCGGGTGCCTGGCCGCGTTGGGCACGTGCATCATCAGCACGAAGAGGACGAACATCACGCCGAGCAGGGACGCCGACAGGCGCATGTGCTTCCGCAGGACGAGACTACCGGCGGCCGCAAACAGGGCGACACCGACGAAGTACGCCCAGAACAGGCGCGCCGGCACCCAGGCGGGGATGGTCTGACTGACGAACTGCGCCAGGACCAAGTGCTCCGCGCCGAACGTGGCCAGCGGGGCCGCCACGAACACGGGGCCCAGCGCGACCAGCCTGTCCAGTCCGGATGCCGTCAGCCAGACCCGCCTGACAGAGAAAAGCCCGGCGATCAGGAACACCGATCCGGACAGGCTCGGCCAGAGCAGGTATGGCTTGATCACTGTGGGCACGGTACTCCCGGCCTGGTTCCATGCAAAGATCCAGAAACGTCGTCCGCAATGGAGCCAGAACGGCATGGTGCTCAGCCTCGACGGCCGGGGGCCGCGCTACGCGCAGATCGGCCGCGCACTCGTCGCGCTGATCCGGCGCGGCATCCTGTCGCCCGGCAGCCGCGTGCCTGCGACCAGGGAGCTGGCGCGCGACCTGGGCTGCTCGCGCAACGTGGTGCTGCTGGCATACGAGCAGCTGCTCATCGAGGGCTACTTCGTGACCCGGCAGCGCGAGGGGACCTTCGTCGCGCACGACCTGCAGCAGCCCTCCGATCCCGGCGCACCGGGGGATGAACCCACCGTCAGGCACGCGAGGGCGGTGCTGTCCGAGCACGGGCGCCGCCTGGTGCGCGCCGCGGGGGACGTCATGGGCGTCATCCGACACCGGCCCGCCTGCCGCATCGACTTCATCTACGGGCTCTGCGAGCCGGACGATCGCCTGCTGCGTCGGCTGCGCCGCGCGCTCTCCCAGCCGCTGCGGGACCGCGCCTTCTCGTATGGGCCTCCCGCCGGCGACGCGGCGCTCCGCGAAGAGATCTCCCGGCGCCTGCGCGCCGCCCGTGGCGTCTCGAGGCCGGCGGACCAGATCGTCCTGACGAGCGGCACCCAGCAGGCCCTCGACATCTGCGCCCGCCTTCTCCTCGGTCGCGGCGATCGCGTCGTCGTCGAGGACCCCGGGTACGAGGTGGCGACGGCCGCATTCCTGGCTGCCGGGGCCAGGGTGCTCCACGCGCGCGTGGACCGGGACGGGCTCGATCCAGCCCGCCTCCCCGCGGCGCCGGCCCGGCTCGTGTACGTCACGCCGTCGCATCAGTTCCCGACCGGCGCCGTGATGCCGGTGGCGCGTCGCTACGCGCGCGTACGTGTTCGAGGACGACTACGACGGCGAGTTCCGCTACGCGGGACAGCCCGTGCCCGCGCTCGCCGGGCTCGATCCGGACGCCGTCATCTACTGCGGCACGTTCGCCAAGTCCCTCTTCCCCTCCTGCCGCCTGGGCTACCTCGTGCTGCCGCCCGCGCTGGTCGCGCCCGTCGTGCGGTGCAAGTGGCTCGCCGACCGCGGAAGCTCCCGGCTCGTCGAACGCGCGATCGGCGAGCTGCTCGCCTCGGGCCACTACGATCGCCACATCCGCCGCATGCAACGCCGCTATCGCGAGCGCCGCGACGTCCTCGTGCGCAGCCTGCGGCGGCATCTCGGTGCCGACGTGGAGATCGAGGGCAGCAGCGCGGGCCTGCACCTGGTTGCCTGGCTAAGGGCGCTGCCGCCCGAGCGGGTGGGGGACGTGGTGACCGCCTGCCGCGAGCGCGGCATCGGGGTCTACCCTCTGGCGCGTCACGCCGCCCGGCCCCTGAAGCAGGCGGCCCTGCTGCTGGGCTACGGACTGGTCGACGCGGACGACGTCGAACGCGGCGTGTGCGGGCTCGCCGACGCCTATCGGCAGGTTCGCGCGGTCGCCTGACGCAGCCTGGTCACGACTTCGCCTTCGCCTTGCCGGGCCGGAGGGCCTCGCCGGTGGCGACCCCGTGCAGCTCGATCTCGGGCTTCGTCTCGAGGCCGTCGTAGTACTCCTTGAGGACCTCGATCACCTCGGGCTTGCTGAACTCGGGCGGCACGGGCTTGCCCTCGCTCATCAGCTTGCGCAGCAGCGTGCCCGAGAGCAGCAGGCGCGCCCCGCCCTGGTAGCGGCCCTCGTCGTCGATCTTCGCCTGTGTCTCGTGCGGGCAGGTCTTCATCGAGGCCATCGAGCCGCACTCGTAGCAGTAGAAGGTCCAGTCCATCGGCAGCGGCTGCAGGGCGAGGGCGCCGCGGGGGACCTCGGCGAAGATCTTCTGCGCGTCGAAGGGCCCGTAGTAGTTGCCGACTCCCGCGTGGTCGCGGCCCACGATCAGGTGGGAGCAGCCGTAGTTCTGGCGGAAGACCGCGTGCAGCAGGGCCTCGCGCGGCCCGGCGTAGCGCATCTCCATGGGATAGCCGCCCTGGACGACCCGCTCCTTGCGGAAGTACTTGCTCACCAGGGCGTCGATGGCCCGGACCCGCACCTCGGCCGGGATGTCGCCGGGCTTGAGCTTGCCCACGAGCTGGTGGACGTAGACGCCGTCGCAGACCTCGATCGCCACCCAGGCCAGGTAGGCGTGCGAGCTGTGCATGGGGTTGCGGAGCTGCAGCGCGGCGACCGTGCTCCAGCCGCGCTCCTCGAAGATGCGGCGCGCCTCGGCCGGGCGCTGGTAGATGCCGGGCGAACATCTCCGGGTAGTACGACTCCGAGAGCACCTTCACCGGCCCGGCCAGGTTGACCGCCCCCTGGGCCATGACCTTCTCGACGCCGGGGTGCTTCGCGTCGCTGGTGCGGAAGACCTGCCGGCACTCGTGGTCCTTGTCGATCCCGTACTTCTCCTCGACGCTCATCGTGCCCATGAGCGCGTCGGTCTCCGTGTCCCAGAGCGCCACCTCCTCGCCGATGGCGATCGAGTCGGCGAGCGACGGCTCGGCGGAGAGCGTGATCGGGATGGGCCAGAAGAGACCGCCCTGCGACGGGAGGCGGTACTCGTCGCAGCAGCCCTTCCAGTCGTCCCGGCCCATGAAGCCGGAGAGAGGCGTGAAGGCGCCGATCCCGAGCATGATGAGATCGGAGGTCTCGCGGGAAGTCATGGGGACGCGCTTGAGGCGGGCGGCCTTCTCGATCTCCTCCGCCCGGGCTTTCCCCTCGAGCAGGAGCGGCTTCAGCGGCGCCGCCGCCGTGGGCGGGCACGAGCTGGGACAAGGGATCCTCCTCGGACGAGCGGCCAAAGCGCGAGCCTATCATCCCGAGACGACGGGGCGGTATCCGGCAGCCCGGCGCCGTCGCTTAACGCGCGGCGCGCGGCGCGTGCTAGCGTTGCCATGCCATGAAACGTGCGCGCCCTCGCCTCGCTCGCCCTGCTCGCGCTCGTCCTGCCCCTCGTCGCCTGCGGCGGCGGGCGCCAGCCCAACGTCGTCCTGATCGTCGTGGACAGCCTGCGCGCCGACGCCCTCGGTCCGCAGGGCAGCCTGCCCAGCGTCTCGCCGCGCATCGACCGTCTGGCCGCGGACGGACTCCGCTTCGAGCGCACGATCGCTCCCGCCTCCTGGAACCTGCCCTCGCTATCCTCGCTCGTCACCTCGACCTATCCCTGGAGGCACGGGCAGGGAGCGCCGGCGGGCAGCGCCGATCTCACGACGCTCGCCGAGGTCTTCTCGAAGGCCGGCTACAGGACCGCTGCCTTCACCGAGGTCGTCCTGGCCGCTCCTCGAGCGCGGCTTCGACGTCTTCGAGAACACCGCCGGCTCCGACGTGTTCGGGGACCCGCGCGGGAACAGCGCGGCGAAGACTCTCGCCGCTGCCCTCGCCTGGGTCCGCAAGGACGATCCGCGGCCGTTCTTCCTGCTGGTCCACACCTACGAGGTCCACAGCTACTTCCTCGGCAAGCCCGAGCACCACGCCTTCGCACGGCGGGAGCTGCCCGTCGTACCACGGCCCGTTCCGGGAGTGGGGGATCCACGACCTCACGAAGCCCGCCGGACCACAGGTGATCGACGCCCTGCTGGGGGCGAACGAGGACGACCTCGCCTACGTGCGCGCGCTCTACCGGGGCGCGCTGGCGGGGCTGGACGCGGAGGTCGGCCGCTTCGCGGACGGTCTCGCCGAAGCCGGGCTCGACGGACGGACGATCCTCGCCTTGACCTCGACGAACGGTGAGGGCTTCCGGCCCGATCTGAAGCGGGTCCACCACGGCGGCCGCCTCCACGACGACGTCCTGCACGTGCCGCTCTTCCTGCGCTGGCCGGGGCGCCTCCGCCCGGGCGCCTCGAGCGCGCTCGTCGTCCACGCTGGACGTGGCGCCGACGCTCGTCCGGCTGGCCGGCCTCGCGGCGGAGCCACGCTTCGGCGGCCGCTCGCTGGTGTCCGCGGACACGTCGTTCCTGTCGCGCTTCCGCGGGCCCCGCTTCCTCCTGCGAACCCTTCCCTCGCAGCCGGTGGTCGCCCAGGAGGCGACCTTCCGCATCCTGCCCTCGGGACGGAGGGAGGCGGCGACGGCGCCACAGCTCGCTCTCTACTCCGACTGGGTGAGCCTCATCGCGGACGGGGACGAGGTCCGGCTCTACGACCTGAAGGCCGATCCGCAGCAGGAGAAGGACCTCGCGGCCGAGCACCCGGACGTCGCCGCGTCGCTGCGCGAGCAGCTGCGACGACTGGCCGAGGACGCGGGCCGTGCCGGCAGCAGGCCCGACGCCGCGCAGCTCGAGCAGCTCAAGTCGCTGGGCTACGTGCAGTAGGCGCGCGACCTACGAGGCGGCGGCCTTCGCGCGGTTGCGGTAGAGCTGCGGGTCCACGGCCGCGGCCATCGCCTCGGCGTCGAGCCCGCCCCCGAGGAACGCGGCGAGGCGGCGCGCTTCCTCGAGCGGCCGGGCGAGGACGGCCGAGTAGTGGAGCTCGATCGTCTCGAACTCGGGCCGGCGTTTGAGCTGGTAGCTCGCACGCCAGAGGTCGTCGTCGAAGAGAGCGCGCATCCGCTCGGGAGGCGTCTGCTCGGTCTCGCCCCGGCGCGCGAGCATCTTGCGCTGGGAGGCCAGGACCTCTTCCATCTCGCGCCGGATGAAGACGACGCGGTAGTTGAAGCGCGAGGGGAGCGACTTGAGGAGGTAGGAGATGACCTTGATCCCCTTGCCCCGTGCCTCGGCCAGCCAGCCCTTGTCGTCCTCCTCGGCGAGGCGCCTCACACGCTCGACCTCGTAGTAGCCCTTCGGGTTGTCCTCGTCGGCCGCGCGCAGGCCGTCGGTCAGGATGGGGAGGCCGCCCGCCTCCAGCATCTTCATGACCATCGACGTGCCCGAGCGCGGCAGGCCGGAGACGACCACGATCGGCCGGCCGTAGCGGAGGTGACGGTAGAAGCGACGGAGTGACGGGGCCATCCTGGATCTCCGGGCGTCGGTGCGGTCGAACGGTGCCCACGTAGCATAGAGCAGCGGGCGCGCGGGGTCGACGTGCCCTTCCATGGTCTGCAACCGCTCCGCTCGCCGTTCCGATCAATGGAACGGGACGGTGAGATGATCTCGCCGCCCAGCGAGGGTGCGGAGGAGAGACATGGAGGAAGGGCAGCTCATTCCGATCGTGTCGATCGTCGGCGGCTTGTCGCTCGGCGGCCTGTTCTGGTGGCTGGTGATCCGGGCGCAGCTCCGCGCGCGAGAAATGCTCCACGCAGAGCGGCTGGCAGCCATCGCCAAGGGGCTTCCCCCGCCTGACGAGCCGGCCGAGAGCGGGAGCGGAGCCCCGAACGGCTCGGGCGCTCCGCCGCTGCCGCCACCGAAGGCGGAAAAGGCACTGGGGACCGGGCTCTTCTGGCTGTTCCTCGGCGCCGGCGTGATCGTTGCGCTGCGTATCGTCAATCCGGGCGGCACGAGCTGGGGCTGGGGCGTCATCCCCGTGTCGCTCGGGCTCGCCTACCTCGCGGGCGTCGGCCTGTCTTGCTGGCAGCTGGCGCGCCCCCCGAAGGACGACCGGCCGCGGCAGGACGACGGCCATCACTAGGCCGGGCAGCCCTTGGATCCGTGGGGCCGGGATGCAGCGCTCGCACGGAGCTGCCTGGCTGGTGACGAGGCCGCCTGGCGCGCGCTCGTCGACGGCCACGGTCCTCGTGTCTTCTCCGTCTGCCTCGCCAGCGGGCTGCGCCCGAGCGAGGCGGAAGACGTCTGCCAGGAGGTCATGGTCTCCGCCCTGCACAGCCTGCGTGGCTTCGGCGGCTGCCGTCTCTCGACCTGGCTCTACCGGATCACGCGGAGGAGGATTGCAGACCACCTTCGGTCCCGCCATCGACGCGACGTGGCTCTCGGGTTTCCCGGCGATCCGGGCTTCCCCGACGTCGACGCCGGCGCGCCGTTGCAGCTCGACGCCGTGGCGCGAGGCGCCCTGTACCACGAGCTGCGCCGGGAGCTCGCCCGCCTGCCCGAACCGACCCGCTCCGTCTTGATCGCGTACCATGTGGGCGAGGTTCCGGTGCGGGAGATCGCCCTCGAGTTGGGGATGCCCGAGAACACGGTGAAATCGCACCTGCGCCGCGGCCGCGGGCTCGTCCGGGCGCGCCTGGAGGAGCCATGACGTGCGCCGAGCTCGAGGATCGCCTCTTCGACGAGGACTGTCGTTCCGCCCTGCTTGGACAGGGGGACGTGCCCGGGGACGTGGCGGAGCATCTCGGCCGGTGTCCCGCCTGCGCGCGGGGATGGTCGGGAGCCGCCGCCGAGTCGAGTCTGCTGTCGCAGGCGCTGGTGGTCGTGCCGCCGCCTGCCCTGCGAGGCCGGATGCTCCACGCCTTCCGTCCAGCCGGCCGAGGCGCGATTGCAGGCCGCGCCATCGGCGTCGAGACACTGTTCGGTACGATCGCGTTCGGCGCTCTCGGCGCCGGCCTGGCGGGCGGCGTGCCTGGGGTGTCCGAATGGGTGGGCTTTGCCGTCGGCGCAAGCTTCGGGCTGGCAGGTGAGGCGGTGCGGCGTGCGAACCCGACCTGGAGAGCGCCGCTCACGGCGCTGGGGAGGGTCCTGCGGCGAACCCTGGCTTCGCTCGTCCCCGTCGCGTGATCCGGCAGCACGTCGGGGGTGCCCCGAGCTGCGGCCGGCGGTGGGTCGGAACGCCGCACGTAGGATAAAGTAGGCGGCTCGTGCGGTCGACGCCCTCCGGCCCGGCTCGTCCGCCCGGTCCCAGGGCGCCGGGAGAGAAGGCTCCGTCCTTGACGAAGGTCCAACGCACCTGTGTTCTGCTCGCGCTCGCCGCGGGGCTGCTGGCGGCCGCGGCGCCGGCCCAGGCCTACATCGGTCCCGGGGCCGGCTTCGCCCTCCTCTCGTCGTTCCTGGTCGTCTTCGTCACGATCATCCTCGCCATCGTCTCGATCCTCACCTGGCCGTTCCGCACCCTGTGGCGCGTCCTCCGTCGCCGGCCCCGGTCGCGGCCCTGGATCAAGCGGCTCGTGATCGTCGGCTTCGACGGGCAGGATCCCGTCCTGACGGACCGGCTGATGGCGGACGGGAAGCTGCCCCACCTGAAGAAGCTCGCGGAGCGGGGCTGCTACCACCGCCTGCGCACCGTCTACCCGTCGCTCTCCCCCGCGGCCTGGTCGTCCTTCGGCACCGGCGTCCATCCCGCCAAGCACCGCATCTTCGACTTCCTCGACCGCGACCCGCGCACCTACCTGCCCCTCCTCGGCTCGACCCGCATCGGCCAGGTCACGCGCTTCCTCAAGCTGGGGCGCTTGCGGATCCCGCTCCAGAAGCCCGAGATCCGGCTGACCCGCGGCTCGAAGGCCTTCTGGAGCTTCCTCGGGGAGCACCACACCTGGAGCACCGTGCTGCGGGTGCCGATCACCTTCCCGCCCGAGAAGTTCTACGGGGCGGAGCTCGTCGGCCATGTGCGCGCCCGATCTGCTCGGCACGCAGGGGACCTTCCTGCTCTTCACCACGCGAGCAGTCGGGGGAGCGCTTCAAGGAAGGCGGGGCCCGCTTCCCGCTGCACGAAGAACGGCGACGGCTACACGGGCCGGATCGAGGGGCCGGAGAACACCTTCCTCGCGGGCAACCCGCCGATGACCCTGCCGCTCGAGATCCGCCCCGAGCCGGGACGGAAAGCGGGCGCGCGTGAAGATCCGGGACGTCGAGGTCGAGCTCGAGCCCGGGACGCCTGAGCGACTGGGTCACGCTCGCCTTCCGCGCGGCGCCCGGGATCAAGGTGAAGGCCATCTGCCGGATGATGCTCACGGAGCTGGGCGAGCACGTCTCGCTCTACGTGACGCCGCTCAACCTCGACCCCGAGAACCCGGCCATGCCCATCTCCCACCCGTCCTACTACGCGACCTACCTCGCCAAGAGGATCGGGCCCTTCGCGACGCTCGGGCTGGCCGAGGACACCTGGGCGCTCAACGAGGGGGTCATCGACGACGGCACCTTCCTGCAGATGGCGTACGACATCGACCGCGAGCGCCAGGAGATGTTCCTGGCGACCCTCGAGCGGCAGCGGGGCGGGACCGTCACCTGCGTCTTCGACGCCACCGACCGCATCCAGCACATGTTCTGGCGCTACACCGAGGAGGGCCACCCGGCCGCGCGCGGGCACGAGGCGAGCCCGCACAAGGACGCGATCGAGAAGCTCTACCTCCACAACGACGCCCTCGTCGGCAAGGTCGTGGAGAAGCTGCGCGAGGGCGACATGCTGATGGTCCTCTCCGACCACGGCTTCACCTCCTTCCGCCGCGGCGTCAACCTGAACGCCTGGCTGCTCGCCAACGGCTACCTGGCGCTCAAGCCGGGGACGGACGGCAAGGCGGAGTGGCTGCGCGACGTGGACTGGTCGAAGACGCGCGCCTACGCCCTCGGCCTCGCCGGCCTCTACCTCAACGTCAAGGGGCGGGAGGCGGAGGGGATCGTGGCCCCGGGAGAAGAGGCGCAGCGGCTCAAGGACGAGCTCGATCGCGCGGCTCTCCGGCCTCCGGGACGAAGAGCGCTCCTACGTGGGGATCCGGGAGGTCTTCGACACCGCCAAGCTCTACCACGGCCCCTACCTGCGCGAGGCGCCGGACCTCCTCATCGGCTTCAACGAGGGCTACCGCACGTCGTGGGACTGCGCCACCGGGATGGCCTCGGGCCCCGTGTTCGAGGACAACGTCAAGGCCTGGAGCGGGGACCACATCGTCGATCCGCGCATCGTGCCCGGCGTCTTCTTCTGCAGCGAGAGGATCGACACGCAGGATCCCGGGATCGTCGACATCGCCCCGACCGTGCTGCGGCTCTTCGGCCTCGAGCCGCCGCCGCACATGGACGGGCGGCCGCTCTTCGAGGGCCGCCCGGGCGAGGCGCGTCCGGCGTCCGCGGCGCCGGCGTCGGCGGCGGCGTGAGCGTCATGAGCAAGCCCCGTCGCCTCCGGATCGCGACCGCCGCGCTGGCCCTCGGCGCGATCGCGCTCGTCGCTCGCCGCGCTCCCGGCCGCCGGCTGCGGCCGCGCGGCAGCGCCCCGGTCCCGCGGGTCATCATCCTCGGCCTGGACGGGATGGACTACGACCTCACGAGCCGGCTGATGAAGGAGGGCCGGCTGCCCGGCCTGTCGCGCCTCGCGAAGATGGGCGGCTTCGCTCCCCTCGGCACCGCGATCCCCGCGCAGAGCCCGGTCGCCTGGTCGGACTTCATCACCGGCCACGACGCCGGCGTCCACGGCATCTTCGACTTCATCCACCGCGACGCCGCGACGATGGAGCCGTATCTCTCGACGAGCCGCACCGACCCGCCCAAGCACGTGCTCAAGCTCGGCGGCTGGCAGTTCCCGCTGTCGGGCGGGAAGGTCGAGCTGCTCCGCCGGGGCCGCGCCTTCTGGGAGATCCTCGAGCAGCACGGCGTCCCGACGACGGTCGCTCCGCATCCCCGCGAACTTCCCGCCCTCGGGCACGGCCGGCCACGAGCTGTCGGGAATGGGGACGCCCGACATCCTCGGCGGCTACGGCACGTTCTCCTACTACACGACCGACCGCCTGGCCTTCCTCGGCAAGCAGATCTCGGGCGGGAACGTCTACCGCGTCGAGGAGACGGACGGCGTCGTCCACGCCCAGCTCGTCGGGCCCGACCATCCCCTGAAGGTCGCGCCCGAGAAGCTGACGGCCGACTTCACGATCTACCTCGACCCCGACCGGCCCGCGGTCAAGCTCGTCGTCGGCGACGAGAGCGCCTGCTGCAGGAGGGCGAGTGGAGCGACTGGGTGCCGGTCTCCTTCGACCTGATGCCGACCCAGCACCTGCCCGTCGAGGCCCGCTTCTACCTGAAGCAGGTCCGGCCGCAGCTCGCCCTCTACGTGAGCCCGCTCAACTTCGACCCGCTGGCCCCGGCCCTGCCCATCTCGAACCCCGCCTCCTTCGCGGCCGAGCTGGCCCGCGCCACGGGCCGCTACTACACGCAGGGCATGCCCGAGGACACGGAGGCGCTCACCGCCGGCGTCTTCAGCCCGCGAGGAGTTCCTGCGCCCAGGCGAAGATCGCGGGCCAGGAGGTCCTCGACCAGTTCCCCTACGTCCTCCGCCGCTTCGACCGGGGCCTGCTCTTCTACTACTGGGGCAACACCGACCTCGATCAGCCACATGATGTGGCGGCCGATGGATCCCGGCCATCCCGCCTACGACCCGGTGAAGGACCCGCCGTTCGCCGACGCCGTCCCCTCCGCCTACGAGCAGGCCGACCGTCTCGTGACCTACGCCCTCGATCACATGGACGAAGGACACGCTGCGTGATCGCCATGTCGGACCACGGCTTCACGAGCTGGCGGCGCACGTTCCACCTGAACGCCTGGCTGCACCAGAACGGCTACCTGGCGGTGAAGGACGAGAGCCTGCCCGCCGGCCGGGAGCTGCTCACGAACGTCGACTGGACGCGGACGCGGGCGTACGGCTTCGGCCTGAACGGCCTCTACGTCAACCTGCAGGGCCGCGAGAAGAACGGCATCGTGCCGTCCTGCCGAGCGCGATCGCCTGCTCGCCGAGCTCAAGCAGGCGCTCGAGGCGACGATCGACCCCTGGACCGGAAAGCCCGCCGTCGGCCACGTGTACCTGCGGGACCAGACCTTCAGCGACGGCGGCCAGCGCGCGATCGGCCCCGACGCGGTGGTCGGCTACGCCAAGGGCACGCGGGGCGCGGACGACTCGGCGCTCGGCGAGGTGGAGCGCGAGGTCCTGACCGACAACGACAAGCCCTGGAGCGGGGACCACGAGATGGACACGCCCGGCCGTCCCGGGCATCCTGGCCACCAGCCGGCCGCTCAAGCGCCCCGCCCGCAACCTGCGCGAGCTCAACGCGTCGGTCCTGGCGGAGTTCGGCGTGGAGGAGTAGGAGATGTTCGACACCAAGTCCGTGAAGCTCGACAAGGACCTCGTGGCGCGGGTGAAGCGCTACGCCGAGATCGCCGGCTACTCGTCGGTCGAGGAGTTCATCACCCACGCGCTGGAGAAGGAGCTCGCCAAGCTCGAGGGCGCCACCTCCGAGGAGGAGATCAAGAAGCGCCTCCGCGGCCTCGGCTACATCTCGTAGCGCGGCGATCGCCCGCCCGATGTCCGACTTCAACGCCGCCCTGCGGCTCGCCTTCGACCTCCTGCTCGCGCCGTTCGCCGCGTGGCCGCCGATCGTGTCGCTCACCCTCGTCTCGCTGCTCGTCTCCATCCTGATGCTGGTCGTCTTCAAGAGGACCTCGAACCAGGCGGCGCTCGCGGTCGTGAAGCGGAAGATCCACGCCGGCATCTTCGAGATCCGCCTCTTCAACGACGACCTGCGCGCGATCCTGCGGGCCCAGAACGAGATCCTGCGCCACAACCTGACCTACCTCCGGCTCAGCCTGTGGCCGATGGTCTTCATCCTGCCGCCGCTCGTGCTGGTGATGGCCCAGCTCCAGTTCCACTACGGCTACGAGGGGCTGCGGCCGGGGCAGCGGGCGCTGCTCGAGGTCGACCTGGCGCCGGAGGCGGCGCGGCGGCGCGCGGCCGCGGGTCACGCTCGACCTCCCGGCGGGCCTGCGGGCCGAGACGGACGCCGTCTGGATCAAGGCCGAGTCGCAGCTCGCTCTGGCGCCTCGTCGCCGAGCGGGACGGCGACTACGAGCTGGGCCTGCGAGGTCGACGGCGCCCCCCGCCTCACCAAGACGGTGCGGGTCACGCCGCAGGACGGTGCGCCTCTCGCCCGAGCGTGTCGACTCCGGCTTCCTGTCCCAGCTCCTCTACCCGGCCGAGCCGCCGCTGCCGTCCGGCAGCCCCGTGCGTGCCGTCCACCTCTCGTACCCGGAGCGCGAGGTGTCGGTGCTGGGCCACGGGATGCACTGGATGATCCCCTTCTTCGCCCTCTCCATCGTCTTTGCCTTCGCGCTCCGGGGCCTCTTCAAGGTCACGATCTGAACGACCAGGAGAACACCCGATGACCTCCCACCTCGTGCCGCCGCACGGCGGCCGTCTCGTCGACTTGATGGCGTCGCCGGAGCGCGTCGCCGAGCTTTCCGCGCACGCGAAGGAGATGGCCTCCTGGTCGCTCACGCCGCGGCAGCTCGCCGACCTGGAGCTGCTCCTCTCGGGAGCCTTCTCTCCCCTCCGGGGCTTCATGGGGAGCGCCGAGGCCGAGAGCGTCCGTCAGCGGCCTGCAGCCTCGCGGACGGCACGTTCTGGCCGGCTCCCGTCACGCTCGAGGTCGCGGAGGACGTGGCGAAGGCGCTCGGGCCGGAGACAGCCGCTGGCCCTGCGCGACGGCGAAGGCGTCCTGCGCGCGGTGCTCCAGGTCGAGGAGGTGTGGCGGCGGAAGGATCCGGCGGCCGAGGCGGGGACGGTCTGCGTCGGCGGAACGGTCGAGGGCGTCGAGGCCCCCCACCACTACGACTTCGTCGAGCGGCGCGGGACGCCGGCGCAGCTGCGCGAGCAGTTCGCGCGCTGGGGCTGGCGCAAGGTGCTGGCCTTCCACACCGGCGAGGTGATGCACCGCGCCGAGCACGAGATGACCCTCGCCGCGGCCCGCGAGCTGGAGGCGAGCCTGCTCGATCCAGCTCGGCGTGGCCACCGGCTCCTGGTGGGACGCCGGCCACTACTCGCGCATCCGCTGCCTCGAGGCGCTGATGAAGGCCTATCCGCAGGGCACGGCTCAGCTCAACCTGCTGCCGCTCGCGCCGCGCGAGGCGGGAGCGCGCGACCTCCTGCTGAACGCGGTCGTGGCCCAGAACTACGGCTGCAGCCACTTCCTGGTCCGGGGCTCGGCGGCCGGGGCCGGCGACGCGACGATCGCCCGGGCCGAGGGCAGCCTGCAGATCAAGCTCGTCCGCGTCCCGGAGCGGGTCTACAGCCCCGACAAGGGCGCCTTCGTGGCCGCGGACGCGGTCACCGAGGCGACGGCCGCGAAGACGCTGTCCCCCGCCGAGCTCGCCGAGCGGCTGGCCTGGGGGCGCGAGATCCCGTCGTGGTTCTCCTTCCCCGAGGTCCTGCAGGAGCTGCGGCGCAGCCGTCCCCCGCGCTCGCGGCAGGGCTTCACCGTCTTCTTCACGCGGCCTGCCGAGCTCGGGCAAGTCCACCCTCGCCAACGTGCTGATGGTGAAGCTCCTGGAGATCGGCGGCCGTCCCGTGACCATCCTCGACGGCGACATCGTCCGCAAGCACCTCTCCTCGGAGCTGGGCTTCTCCCGCGAGCACCGCAACCTCAACATCGCGCGCATCGGCTACGTGGCCTCCGAGATCACGAAGAACGGCGGCATCGCCCTCTGCGCCCCGATCGCGCCCTACGACTCGGTGCGCAAGCAGGTGCGGGCGATGATCGAGCCCCACGGCGGCTTCCTGCTCGTGCACGTCTCGACCCCGATCGCGGTCTGCGAGCAGCGCGACCGCAAGGGCCTCTACGCCAAGGCGCGGGCGGGCATCGTGAAGGAGTTCACCGGCGTCTCGGACCCCTACGAGG
The DNA here is from genome assembly GCA_963831755.1 of uncultured Acidobacteriota bacterium. GTDB lineage: Bacteria > Acidobacteriota > Vicinamibacteria > Fen-336 > Fen-336 > DATBSL01. The sequence continues at coordinate 129,284 of CAWHRC010000009.1, read as the reverse complement.
TGCCGGAGGACGCCGGCCTCGCGATCGACACCTCGGAGCGCAGCGCCGAGGAGTGCGTGCAGGCGATCCTCCTGCACCTCGAGAAGGAGGGCTACATCGGGCCCGCGAGCACGCGCGAGCCCGAGGCCTGATGGACCCCGCTCGGCTGGGCACGCTGCTCGGGGAGGTCGCGCGCCTCGTCCGCCTCGCGGGCGAGGCCACCGAGGCCGTGCGCGGAGGTCCTCTCGACACGGAGCAGAAGGCCGACGGCTCGCCGGTCACCCGAGCCGACCGGGCGGCGGAGGCGATCCTGGTGGAGGGGCTCCGCGACCTTCTCCCCGGAGTCGCCATCGTCTCCGAGGAGGGCGACGTCGAGGCGGCCGTGGCCGCCGCGGGATCCACCTACTGGCTCGTGGATCCCCTCGACGGGACGAAGGAGTTCGTGAAGGGCCTGCCGGAGTACACCGTGAACGTGGCGCTGGTGGAGGCGGCAGTCCCCATCCTGGGGGCCGTCTTCGTGCCCGCCGCGGGCTCGCTGTACCTCGCCGCACGCGGGCTGGGAGCGCGTCGCGCTGGACGCGCGGGGCGAGACGCGGCTCCAGGCCGCGCCCGTGGCGGCGCCGCGGCGGGCGGTGGTGTCGCGCTCGCACCTCTCGCCGGAGACGAGCGCCCTGCTGGCGCAGCTCGGAGTCACCGAGACTGCTCCCGCGCGGCAGCTCGCTCAAGATGTGCGCGGTCGCCGAAGGGGCCGCCGACCTCTATCCCCGCCTCGGTCCCACGCACCTGTGGGACACGGCGGCCGGGGCCGCGGTCGCGGCGGAGGCCGGCTGCGACGTGGTCGGCCTGGACGGCCGGCCGCTGCGCTACGACCTGGCCGACGGCCTCCTGCACCCGGGCTTCCTCGTCTCGCGCCCCCGGCGGCGGCCGCGAGGCCTGCCTCCGCGCGCTCGCGGCCAGCCCTCCCCCGGGGACCGGCTCCTGAGTCGCCGACTCTCGGGCAGTGCGGCTGAGAGTGACGAGACTCAGAGCAGCGGCTTCCAGCTCTCGAGCAGCGCCCGGATCTCGGCGCGCTCGGCCGGCGTTACGCGCACCAGCGGCGGGCGCACGGGCCCCGCGGCCAGGCCGGCGAGCCCCATCATCTCCTTCATGACCGCGACCTCGTAGCCGCGCCGCCGGCTGCGCAGCGCGTAGAGGGGCATGACGTAGGTGTCCATCAGGCGCTTCAGCGTCGCGCCGTCGCCCGCCGCCGCCGCCTCGTGGAGCTGCAGAGACAAGCGCGGCGCCACCGTGGCGATGCTCGAGGTGTAGGTCCGGATGCCGATGCTGTAGTAGGCCGGCACGCAGTCGTCGCCCTTCCCTCCGATCCAGTGCAGACGGTCGCCCAGCCGGGCCATGATCTGCGAGAGCCGGCGCACGTCCCCCTGTCCGTCCTTCCATGCCGTCAGGGTGGGCACCCGGGACGCCAGCTCATCCACCCACGCCGGCCCCGGGTTCACCCAGTCGCGGCTGTAGACGAAGAGCGCCCGCGATGTCGCGTGGCCGATCGCCTCGTAGTAGGCGAGGAGGCCCTCCTCGTCGGCGTTGGGATAGTAGGGAGGCAGGGCCAGTATCGCGTCGGCTCCCGCCCGGACGGAGTCGGTCGCCATCGCGGCGGCGAGCGCAGGGTTGAATCCGACGCCGGCGACGACGGGCGCCCTGCCCTGCGCCTCCTCGACGGCCACGCGCACCACCGCCGCGTGCTCGGCCGGCGTCAGCGAGTAGAGCTCGCCCGTGCCGCCGGCGGCCACGATCGCGCAGAGCGGGTGCTCCAGAAGACGCCGCAGGTTCCGGCGCAGGCCCTCGAGGTCGAGAGACAGGTCCTCGTGAAACGGCGTCGCCGGGAAGGCGATCACCCCGGCGAGCTTCGCGCGCCACGCCGCTGGATCCATGGCCACAGTCTCCCTACGCCTCGAGGACGGGAACTCGAGAACAGGCGGGAAACGTACCACACGGCTTCCGGGCGCCCGTTCCGTTTGCCCTTCCTCCAGCTCCCCAAACGAACGGATACTTCACGCGAGCCCTGTCCTGGGGAAGAGGAGACCAGCAACGCCATGAACAGGAGAACGTTCGTCGCGGCGCTCTCGTGCCTGGGCGTCTTCGGCGCGGCCGGGGCCGCGTCCGGCGAGGCGCAGTACCCGTTCCAGGACCCCGACCTGCCCGTCGAGCAGCGCATCAGCGACCTGATCGGCCGCATGACGCTCGAGGAGAAGATCGACTGCCTGGCCATGCGGGCGGCCGTGCCGCGCCTCGGCGTCAAGGGCTCGCCGCACATCGAGGGCTACCACGGCGTCGCACAGGGCGGTCCGAGCAACTGGGGCCGCCGCAACCCGACGCCGACCACCCAGTTCCCGCAGGCGTACGGCCTCGGCTCCACGTGGGACCCCGAGCTCGTCCGCCGGGTGGCGGCGCAGGAGGCGCAGGAGGCGCGCTACCTGTTCCAGAGCGCGCAGGTACGACCGCTCCGGCCTGATCGTGCGCGCGCCCCAACGCCGACCTCGCGCGCGACCCGCGCTGGGGCCGCACGGAGGAGGTCTACGGCGAGGACCCGTTCCTCGTCGGCACGCTGGCCACGGCGTTCGTGCACGGCCTGCAGGGCGACGATCCCCGCTACTGGAAGACGGCGGCGCTGCTCAAGCACTTCCTCGCCAACAGCAACGAGGACGGCCGCGACGAGCTCCTCGTCCGACTTCGACGAGCGCCTGTGGCGCGAGTACTACGCGAAGCCCTTCGAGATGGCGGTGCGCGCAGGGCGGCGCTCGCGCGATGATGGCGGCCTACAACGCGGTCAACGGCACGCCGGCCCACGTCCACCCGATGCTGCGCGAGATCGTGATGAAGGAGTGGGGCCTCGACGGCATCATCTGCACCGACGGCGGCGGCCTGCGGCTGCTGGTCAGCGACCACAAGGCCTTCCCCGACCTGCCGACCGCGGCGGCCGCCTGCATCAAGGCCGGCATCAACCACTTCCTCGACCGGCACAAGGAGGCCGTGACCGAAGCGCTGAAGCGAGGCCTGCTGACCGAGGCCGACATCGACCAGGCGCTGCGCGGCCTCTTCCGCGTGTCGATCCGCCTCGGCCTGCTCGACCCCCCCGAGCGCGTGCCCTACGCGGGCATCGGCGCGGCCGGCGACCCCGAGCCCTGGGCCCAGCCCGAGACGCGCGCCCTCGTGCGCGAGGTGACGCGCAAGTCGATCGTGCTGCTCAAGAACTCCGCGAACCTGCTGCCGCTCGACCGTGCCAAGGTGCGCTCGGTCGCGGTCGTCGGCCCGCTCGCGAACCAGGTGCTGCTCGACTGGTACTCCGGCACGCCGCCCTACGCCGTCACGCCCCGCGAAGGCATCGAGCGGGTGGCGAACCCCGGGCCGCCCGCGCCGGGCGCAGCCGGCATCGGCGTGAACTGGGTCGGCGACATGGGCGACGGCGCGCCGTCGATCTGGCGCGCACGCGCGACGTCGCGGTCGTCTGCGTCGGGAACCACCCCGAGGGCAACGCGGGCTGGGAGGTCGTGTCCTCGCCCAGCGAGGGCAAGGAGGCGGTCGACCGCAAGGAGATCACGCTGCCGCCGGGCCAGGAGGACTTCGTGCGCCGCGTCTACGCGGCCAACCCGAAGCACCGTCGTCGTGCTCGTCGCCAGCTTCCCGATCGCGCTGCCCTGGGCCGCGGAGAACGCCACCACCATCCTGCACGTGACCCACGCCAGCCAGGAGCTGGGCAACGCGCTCGCCGACGTGCTCTTCGGCGACGCCGACCCCGGCGGCCGCCTGGTCCAGACCTGGCCGCAGGTCCCTCGACCAGCTGCCGCCGATGATGGACTACGACATCCGCCACGGCCGCACCTACATGTACTTCCGAGGCGAGCCGCAGTACCCCTTCGGCTACGGCCTGAGCTACACGAGCTTCGCCTACGCGAACCTGCGCGACGAGCGTCGACGAGCTGCGCACGGGGCGGCGCGGTCGACGTCAGCGTCGACCTGACGAACACCGGCAGGCGCCGCGGAGACGAGGTCGTGCAGCTCTACGTCCGCTACCCGGCGTCGAAGGTGGAGCGGCCGGCGAAGCAGCTGCGCGGCTTCCGGCGCGTGTCGCTCGAACCCGGCGAGACGAGGACGGTGAGGCTGCCGCTCGCTGCTGCGGACCTCGCGTACTGGGACTCCGGCCGTCACGCCTTCGTCGTCGAGCCGGGGCCGGTCGAGCTGCTGGTCGGCCGATCGTCCGCCGACAGCGACCTCACGCTGCGGCGGACGATCGTCGTGGCGCCCTGAGCTACTTCGTCACCACCGCTTCGAGGTACTCGCCCGGGATGACGAGAGCCTCGCCCTTTCCCTGGTTCCAGTCGTTGAGGAAGTCGAGCAGCGCGGTCTCGAACGCCCTCTGGCCGGCCGCGTCCAGGGCGGCGAACGCCTTGTGCGTCGGCCCGTAGTAGGCGCGGAAGAACTCGACCCAGTGCTCTGCCGAGCGGTAGCGGAACACGTAGGACTTGCGCTGCGTCCGCAGGTCCGAGGCACGTGGGCCGAACAGCTCCACGAGGCGCGTCTCGAGGCCCCAGGCCACGGGTGGGCGGAGCCCCGCCGGGGGAGGCACGAACGCGCTCACCAGCTCGAAGAGCCGGCCGATGAAGCCTTCGGGCGTCCAGCTGGCGAGCCCGATCCGGCCCCCCGGCTTCGTCACGCGCAGCAGCTCGTGGGCCACGCGCTCCTGGTTCGGCGCGAACATCACGCCGAAGGTCGAGAGCACCACGTCGAACGACTGGCCGGAGAAGGGAAGGTTCTCGGCGTCGGCCACCCTGAACGCCACCGTCAGGCGCTCAGCCTCGGCGCGCCGGCGTCCCTGCTCGAGCAGCTCGGGCACGTAGTCCGTCGAGGTGACGTGGGCGAAGCGGCGAGCCGCCGCGAGCGAGGCGTTGCCGTCTCCCGCGGCGACGTCGAGCACGGTCTCGTTCGAGAGCAGCTCGACCGCCTCGCACAGCGACTCGCCGACGGCCTGCAGCCGCACGCCGATCCGGCCGTAGTCCCCCGCGGACCAGGTGGCCTGCTGCCGCGCCTTCAAGGTCTCCAGGTCGAGCCCGGTCGCCAGAGTCAAGTGGCGCTCGGTGCGAATCCTGCCGACGTCGATCGTCATGCTCATCGCATCCTCCTCGTCGCGTCGGCGAGGGCCGTTGCCCTCGCCGCGCCCACCAGGGAAGATGCGGACCCCGCGGAGTTGACGTCTGGCCCCGCGTCGGGAAAATTTGACCGGGCGTCCGCGCCCAGGAGAATGCCTGGCAGGGAGTCCGGCCGGCCTTGCCGAGCGTCCGCGGGCGCGCGCCGTTCAGGAGGGCGATGAGCCGAGACACCTTGTCCGACGTCCTGCGCTCGGTCCGGCTTCGTGGCGCCGTCTTCTACTACATCGACGGCGCCTCGCCCTGGGTGGCGGAGACACCGGCCGCGCCCGAGATCATCCCCGCCATCATGCCCGGCGTCGAGCACCTGATCGAGTTCCACGGGATCGTCGAGGGCTCGTGCTGGGCCGCGATCGCCGGCGAGTCGCCGATCCACCTCGACCGGGGAGACCTGGTGCTCTTCCCGCAGGGCGACGCGCACGTGATGTCGAGCGCGCCCGGCCTGCGGGCGCCCTCGGCCGACGGCCGCTTCTTCTTCGCCCCTCGGCCGCCGCAGCTGCCGTACGCGCTCAGCCTGAAGGGCGCGGAGGTCTCCACGGCGCAGCTGGACGGCGGCGGCCAGGACCGCGCCACCGTCGTCTGCGGCTTCCTCGGTCTGGACGCGCGGCCCTTCAACCCGCTGCTCGCGGCGCTGCCCCGCGTCCTCCACGTGCCGAGCCGTACCCTGGGAGCCGACTCCTGGGTCGCCACGTTCATGCGCGCCGTGGTCGTCGAGTCGAACCAGAGACGGCCCGGCGGAGAGGCGGTGCTCGAGCGGATGAGCGAGATGCTCTTCGTCGAGGTGCTCCGGCGCTACGCGGACTCGCTGCCGCCGGAGCAGACGGGCTGGCTGGCCGCGATGCGGGACGCCGTCGTCGGGCGCGCGCTCGCCCTCCTGCACGAGAGGCCGGCGGAGGCCTGGACGCTCGAGCGGCTGGGCGAGGAAGCCGGTCTCTCCCGCTCGTCGCTCCACGAGCGCTTCGTGCACTTCACGGGCCAGCCGCCGATGCAGTACCTGACGCAGTGGCGGATGCAGGTGGCGGCCGGCCTGCTGCGGGACACGGCGGCGAAGGTGGTCGACGTCGCGCTGCAGGTCGGCTACGACAGCGAGGCCGCGTTCTCCCGCGCCTTCAAGCGGGAGGTGGGAGTGGCGCCCGGCGCCTGGCGGCGCGGCGAGCGTGGCGCGCCATCGAGCGCAGAGAACTCCTCCACGCCTGGCGGAAGGTACAAGCGGTTCGACTCCTCGATCAGATAGAGGAGAGGCCGGCCGCGTCGGCGCCCCGTCGCGTTCCGCCCCGCCCGAGCAGCAAGAAGACGGCGAGGTAGAACAGCAGGGCGACCGCTAGCAGGAAGCGGAAGCCGAATACGAGCGAGAGGTACTCCGAGGTGCCGCCGAGGACGGCGCCGAGGACGTTCGAACCGTAGGCCTCGTAGAGGCGCGTCTCGTTCTCGATGAGCCGCGCGAAGATCAGCCCTCCGAAGTAGACCGGACCCAGGAAGAGCGCGACCGCAGTGATCGCCTTCGGCCAAGGGGAGAGGCCGAGGAGCGCTTCTGCGGGCAGGATCGAAGCCGCCAGGATGAGGGCGGCAAGGAGGGACACGCAGGCACCGATGGGGACGCGCCACCGGGCGGCGGTGAAGTTGCCGAGCAGGACCAGGACCAGGATCCCGGCGAACACGACGGTGTTGACCCACCATGTGGAGCCATAGAGCAGAGCCATGCGCACCACGTTGCTCGTTTCCAGCAGGAAGAAAGCGGCCCCGAGGAAGAAGTAGGGCAGGCGAACGCGCCGTTCGCCGCGTGGCAGGACGAGAAGGGCGGCGGCGCTCATCGCCATCGCCACCAGCAGGAAGAAGACGTTGTGGCCGGGGATGCCCCGCTCGCGGAGGTAGAGGAAGGGCCAGTCGTCGGTCGGCACGAGGGCGCGGCGGTGGGGAATCTCCGCCGGCGAGCCCCGCTCGTTCAAGTAGAGGATACCGTTGGCGTAGCCCCCGCGGTCCGTCGTGAACAGGGTGGGCCGCGAGAAGCTGCGATCGAGAAGGGCGAGCAATCTCTCGTGTATCCAGCGCTCATTGCTCGCGAAGGTGAGGGCGACGCGCCCGCCAGGGACGAGGAGCCGCCGCACCTCCGCCATCGCCTCCTGCGTGTAGATGAAGTTGTCGAGGCGCACCGAGGAGAACGCGGACAGCAGGCGGTGGCTGTCGAGGAAGCCGAAGACCACGAGCGCATATCGACCGTTCGGGGCACGATGAAAGAAGGATCGCGCGTCGTCGATCACGAGGGTGACGCGGGGGTTGGCGTAGGGCCGCTCCGCGTGCAGCCGCTGCCCGAGGCGAGCGATGGCGGGGTCGATCTCGACCGCGGTGATGGGCCGGTCTGTCCGGCGCAGCGCCGCCGCAACGTCGTTTCCGGTTCCGGCCCCCACCACCAGCACGTCGCCCGGGGGCAGCGCCTCCATCCCTGGGTAGTCCGCGTACGGCGCGTCGTAGAAAGACCGCCAGGCGGAGAAGAAGGCGTGCTCTTCCGCCCTCGGCCGCAGGTCGAGCATCATCTGGTGGTAGTCGTTGTTCACCGTCAGCACGTAACCCGCCGTCTCCCCGAGCGCGACGGAGCTGCCGGACCGGTTGTCCAGCACCCGGGTGAGCGGCTCCACCGAGATGCGGTAGTAGGGGGACCAGATGTGGCGCCGCGACTCCGTGTGGGTGGCCGCCACGAGTGCCACCCCCAGCAGCGCCGCGATCACGCCGTCCGGCAGGGGCCGGGGCAGCATGAGGAGCAGCAGGAGAGCACCGACAGCGAACCACACCGCCGGCGAAGTCTGCCACCATGAGAGGAGCGCGAAGAGGGCGATGCCCGCGAGGCTGCCCGCGATCTCGATACTGTAGGCCCGCAGCGGAGGGTGGGTGCGGAAGAGGCGCCCCAGATACTGGCCGAAGGCCGCGAAGACCGCCGCGGTGGCGCCGTAGACGAGAACGAGCACGAGACCGACGGATACGATCCGGCTCGTTTCCGCCCCCGGGGACGCGATGCCCAGCGGCGCTCCGATCCAGATGTACTCGTCGCGGCCGGAAGGGTTCGCGTGCCACAGCCGGCCCAGCCAGATGCCGAGCATTGCCGCCAGCGTCGCGAGCGGCGCGATCAGGCGCTCGAGGCGGAACGCGAAGCGCGTCGCAAGAGCCCCGACGCCGAGGCCGAAGAAGGCGGAGATCAGCACCAGGTTCGAGAAGTAGGCGACGATCCGGATCGACGCCCCCAACCAGCGGATGAGGACGAGCTCCCAGAAGAGCGCCGCCAGTCCACACAGGAACAACCTTGTGGCGTTCGCGTCCCATCCGTGAATCGGCGGCGGCGGCTCGGTCTCAGGCTCCGTAGTCACGCGGCCTAGGATAGCCGACCGGCCCGGAGAAAGCGTTAGACCGGACCGCGGAATTGACGCTCCGCGGCGGCCGGCCATAGGCTGTCACGCGTGAGCTCCAGCCGTGGGCAGAGTCGAGCAGAACGCAGCGGAGCGCTCCAGGTCCGGCTGCTCGGCCAGTTCAGCCTGACCCTCGACGGCCGGCCGGTCACGGGCACGACCGCGCGGCTGCAGTCGCTGCTCGCCTACCTGCTGCTCCACGCGGACGCGCCGCAGCCGCGCGCGCAGCTCGCCTTCCGCTTCTGGCCGGACGCGTCGGAGGCGAACGCCCGCAACAACCTGCGCCAGCTCCTGCACCAGCTGCGGCAGGCGCTGCCCGAGGCCGACCGCCACCTGCGGACCGACGCGACCAGCGTGCAGTGGATGCCGGACGATTCGTTCAGCCTCGACGTCTCGCTCTTCGAGGGCGCGCTGGCCGAGGCCGAGGCAGCGGGCAGGGCAGAAGACGCGGCGTGGCGGCGCAGCTGTCTGGAGCGGGCGCTCGACGCGTGCCAGGGCCCCCTCCTCCCGACCTGTTACGACGACTGGATCGGGCCGGCGCGAGAGCGCCTGGCCCGGAGCTGCGAGGAGGCCGCCGCCGTGCTCGTGGGCCTGCTCGAGGAGCAGCGCGAGTACGCGAGCGCGATCGCCCGCGTCCGCCACTGGCTGCAGCACGACCCGGTCGACGAGGAGGCGTATCGCTGGCTCATGCGGCTGCTGGCGTTGGCCGGCGATCGAGCGGCTGCCCTCCAGGAGTTCCGCCGGTGCGCCGACACGCTGCGCCGGGAGCTGACCGCGGAGCCGAGCGCGTCGACCATCCGCACGTACGAGCGGATCCGCGATGCCGAGCCCGGCTCGCCGCCTCCCGGAGGGCGCGAGGTCCCTGCCGGCCCGTCGCTCGTTGGTCGCCAGGCGGAGTGGGCGAGGCTGCGAGAGGTCTGGCAGCAGGCGGCCCAGGGACGGACCTCGTTCGCGCTGGTGACCGGAGACGCCGGCATCGGCAAGTCGCGACTCGCGGAGGAGCTCCTGACCTGGGCACAGCGGCAGGGGGTGCTGGCAGCGAAGACGCGCTCCTACGCCGCCGAGGGCCGGCTCTCCCTGGCCCCGGTCAGCGAGTGGCTGCGCAGCGACGCCCTCTCGCCGCACGTCGCCCGGCTCGAGGGCGTGTGGCAGGTGGAGGTCGCGCGGATCCTGCCCGAGCTGCTGACCGCGCGGCCGGACCTGCCGCGGCCGGCGCCGATGACGGAGTTCGGGGACCGGCTGCGCTTCTTCGAGGGCCTGGCCCGCTCGGTGCTCGCGGCCCCGCCACCGCTGCTGCTCCTCATCGACGACCTGCAGTGGTGCGACCGCGAGACGATCGAGTGGCTCCACTTCCTCTCCCGGTTCGATCCCCAGGCACGGCTGCTCGTCCTGGGGACCGCGCGTTCGGAGGAGCTGGCCGCCACGCAGCCGCTGTCGGCGCTGCTCCGGGAGCTGCGCGGCGCATCGCAGCTCACCGAGATCGCCCTCGAGCCGCTGGACGCGGCGGAGACGGCGGAGCTGGCCGCCCAGGTCGCAAACCGGGTCCTCGGCGTGGACGATGCCACCCGGCTCTACCGGGAGACCGAGGGCAATCCCCTGTTCGTCGTGGAGACGGTGCGGGCCGGCGGCGGAGGCGACTCGCCGCCGGGCCTCGCGGAGCGGGGAGGCTCCGGGCTCCCGCCCCGTGCGCACGCCGCGATCGCCGGGCGCCTGGCCCAGCTGTCGGGCCACGCCCGGGAGATCGCCGCGGTCGCGGCCGTGATCGGGCGGGCCTTCGACCTGGACGTGCTCGTGCGCCTGGCGGGCGACGAGGACGTCGTCGTGCGCGCGCTCGACGAGCTCTGGCGCAAGCGCATCGTCCGCGAGCAGGGGCCGAACGCCTACGACTTCACCCACGACAAGCTGCGCGACGTGGCCTACGGCGAGACGAGCGCCCCCCAGCGGCGCCTGCTGCACCGGCGCGTGGCCGAGGCCCTCGTCGAGAAGCACGGGCAGGACCTCGATCCCGTCAGCGTCCAGATCGCCGCGCACTACGAGAGCGCCGGCCTCCCCGAGCAGGCGATCCCGCACTACTCGAGGGCGGCCGCGGTCGCCCAGGGTGTGTACGGCCACGAGGAGGCGGTGGCGCTGGTCCTGCGCGGGCTGTCGCTGCTGCGCGAGCTGCCCGCGAGCGCCCGGCGCGACGGCTGGGAGCTCGAGCTTCGGCTCGTGCTTGCCCCGAGCTATCGGGTGACACGAGGGTGGGCGGCCCCGGAGCTGGGCGACGTGCTCGAACGGGCTCTCGCCCTGTGCGACCGGGTGGGGACGCCGGCGCAGCGCGCGCAGGTCCTCTACGGGATGCAGTCGCTCTACATCGTCGCGGGCCGGCTCGAGAAGTCGGCGCTCGTCGCCGACGAGATGGGGCACATTCTCCGCCAGACGCAGGGCTCGGGGCCGCCCCAGGCGGCCTTCGCCATGATGGCGGGTGTCCGACTCCAGATGGGCCGCTTCCAGGAGGCCTGCGACGCCATCGACCGCCTCGTCGGCGAGACTGACCCCGGCCAGGTCCAGCGCTTCCAGGAGTCGCAGGGCCTGAACTACGACGTCCACGCCCGGGCCTGGCAGGCGCACGCGATGTGGTGCCTGGGTCGCTCGGACACCGCCTTCGAGCGCGCCTGCCACGCGCTGCGCCTGGCCCGGGAGCTCGGACAACCGTTCAGCGAGGTCATCGCAGCGACCTACCTGGCCCTGCTCCAGCAGCTGCGCGCGGACCCCGGCACCTTCCGAAGGCAGGCGGACGAGGCGCTCTCGCTTGCCAGAAAGTCCAAGGCGACCTACTACCGGGCATGGGCCGCCATCCTCGTCGCCTACGCCGAGACGCTCGGGGCGCCGGGTGCGGCCGGGCTCGCGCGTCTTCGGAGCGCGATCGAGAGCTTCAGGGAGACCGGGGCCAGGCTCCGGATGTCGTACTACCTCGCGCTGCTCGCGGACGCCCACCTCCGGTCCGGTGAGTCGGATGCCGGTCTCGACGTCGTGGAAGAAGCCCTGTCCCACGGTCGCGACACGCACGAGCGCTGGTGGGACGCGGAGCTCCATCGCCTGCGCGCGGAGCTGCTGCTGCGGGGCGGCGCGGAGGCGGCCGAAGCCGAAGCAGCCCTGCGGCGCGCGCTCGAGATCGCGCGCGGACAGCAGGCGAAGTCGCTGGAGCTGCGCGCGGCACACGCCCTGGCCCGCCTGTGGGCAGGATCGGGCCGGAGCGTGGAGGCCCGAGAACTGCTTTCGCCGGTCCTCTCCTGGTTCGTGGAAGGCCTCGAGACCCCCGACCTGCAGACCGCCCGGGCCCTGCTCTCCAGCCTCGGTTGAACGCCGGCTCGACCCGGGACGGGCACGGGCCTCGCCGATCGCGAAGTTCTTCGGGCCGGGGGCGGCCCTAACGCCCCGGCTAACGCCACCCTAACGCCTGCGGCGTAGCTTCGGAACATCCACGCACAGGAGGGACCATGAGCAAGCCGGCCCTGCCGTTGACGATATCGCTGCTGTCCGTGCTCGGCGTCGCCGTGCCCACCTCTGCCCAGGCCCCGGCGCCGGCGCCCCCACCGAGCCAGGCCGCCGTGCCGCCCGTCACCCCGAGCCCCGAACGGCAGGTGGCCGAGCTCGAGGCGTCGTGCGCCGCGAGCGCGACCGCGCGGGCCAGCCGTCACGCGCAGACGCCGCTCTACCAGCGGCTGCGCGGCGAGCAGGGGATCCACGCGATCACTCGCGAAGTCGTCAGGCTCCACCTGCAGAATCCGCTGATCCGGCACTACTTCGAGAAGCTCGATCCGGACGTCGTGGCGAAGCGCGTGGCTGAATTCGTCATCAGCGGCACCGGCGGCCCGCAGGTCTACCAGGGGCCGGACCTCACGACTTCCCATCGTTCGATGAGGCTCACCAACGGGGACTTCGTGGCTGCCGGAGGCGACGTCGTCCAGGCCATGAAGAACCTGAAGTACGGACAGGAAGAGATCGACGAGGTCGTCTGCACGCTGGTGTCACTTCGGACCCAGGTCGTGCTCGCCCCGTAAGAGCGTCCCCGCAGGGAAAGCGCCTATCCCGAGCGTGTTTTCTCGAACGTCTGCAAGAGGAGGAACGATGAAGGAGACCGAGATCCAGGACCTGCGCGCGAAGTTCCGCGGCGAGCTGATCGCGCCGGCCGACGCGGCCTACGATGCCGCGCGGAAGGTCTACAACGCCATGATCGACCGGCGCCCCGCGCTGATCGCAGTGTGCGCGGACGTGGCGGACGTGGTGGCGGGCGTCAACTTCGCCCGTGAGAAGAAGCTGCTGCTCGCCGTGCGCGGTGGCGGGCACAACGGCCCGGGCCTCGGCGTCTGCGACGGAGGGCTCGTGATCGACCTGTCGCGGCTGCGGGGGATCCGGGTGGACCAGAAGAGCCGCACGGTGCGCGTCGACGGTGGGTGCCTGTGGGGTGACGTCGACCACGCAACCCACCCCTTCGGCCTGGCCGTGCCGAGCGGGTTCATCTCGACGACGGGCGTGGGTGGCTTGACCCTGGGCGGCGGCATCGGCTACCTCAGCCGGAAGCACGGCCTGACCATCGACAACCTGATCAGCGCGGACGTGGTCCTCGCGGACGGGCGCCTGGTCACGGCCAGCGCAGAGGAGAACGCGGATCTGCTGTGGGCCCTGCGCGGCGGCGGCGGCAACTTCGGCGTCGTGACGTCGTTCCTGTTCCGGGCCGCGCCAGTCGGCACCGTTTACGGGGGGCCGATCTTCTGGCCGATGGACAAGGCGGGCCAGGTGCTGCGCTTCTGGCGCGACTTCATCCTGAAGGCCCCGGAGGACATCAACGGCTGGTTCGCCTTCGCTACCGTGCCCCCGGTGCCGATGTTCCCCGCCGAGCATCACCTCAAGAAGGTGTGCCTGGTCACGTGGTGCTACACGGGCGAGCTCGGCAAGGCGGAGGAGGCCTTCAAGCCCATCCGCGGGTTCCTGCCGCCCCTGATGGACTTCGCCGGGCCCATCCCGTTCCCCGTGCTGCAGAGCCTCTTCGACGGCCTCTACCCGGCGGGACTGCAGTGGTACTGGAAGGCGGACTTCTTCCAGGAGCTGAACGACAAGGCGATCGACCTCCACCTGAAGTACGGCGAGCGGCTCCCCAGCCCGCACTCGACCATGCACATCTACCCGATCAACGGCGCCGCGCGCCGGGTGGGGAAGGGAGACACGGCGTTCAGCTACCGCGACGCGAGCTTCGCGGAGGTGATCGTGGGGGTCGATCCCGACCCCGCGAACAATCCCCGCCTCACGCAGTGGGCCAAGGACTACTGGCTGGCCATGCACCCGTTCTCGGCGGGCGGCGGCTACGTGAACATGATGATGGACGAGGGCGAGGACAACGTGAAGGCGGCGTACCGGGACAACTACGTGCGCCTGGCCCAGGTGAAGCAGAAGTACGACCCGGGCAACCTGTTCCGCGTCAACCAGAACATCAAGCCCGCGTAGGCGCACCCAGCGCAGGGGGCACGGCCAGGGCCGTGTCCCCTGCGGACCCGGAGGGCGTCGACCGGCCGCACGAGGTCGCGGTACGTACGAGGTCGCGGTACGCTGCCTGGTCTTGCCGAACGAACAGTCGCCCCACGCGCCGTCGCCCCTCGCCACGGCGGCCCTGACCTCGGCCGCGATGATCGCCTTCGCGGCGAACTCGCTCCTCTGCCGCGCAGCGCTCGGCGGCGGCCACGCCGACGCCGCCACCTTCACCGTGCTGCGCCTGCTGGGCGGCGCGGCGATCCTGGGCCTGCTGGCGAGGGTCCGACGAGCGTCGGCGCCGCCCGCGCGCTTCGCCTGGGGCTCGGCGTTCGTGCTCTTCGTGTACGCCGCCGGGTTCTCCCTCGCATACACGCGCATCCCGGCGGGAGTGGGGGCGCTGCTGCTCTTCGCCGCGGTGCAGCTCACCATGATCGGATCCGGCCTGGTGCGCGGCGAGCGCCCGCGGCCGCTCGAGTGGGCGGGCCTCGCCTTCTCGGTCGCCGGGCTCGTCCTCCTCACCCGGCCCGGGCTCGCGCGGCCCGATCCGCTGGGCGCCGGCCTCATGCTCGTCGCGGGGGTGGCCTGGGGGCTCTATTCGTTGCGCGGGCGCGGACACGGCGACGCCGTCGCCATGAACGCCGCGAGCTTCACCCGCGCCTTGCCTCTGTCGCTCGCCGCGGGAGCGGCTGTCGCGCTGCTCGGGACCGTCCGGCTCAGCCCGTCGGGGGCCTGGCTCGCGCTGAGCTCCGGAGCCATCGCCTCCGGCCTCGGGTACGCGGTCTGGTACGCGGCCCTCCGCGGCCTCACGGCGACGCGAGCCGCGATCGTCCAACTCGCCGCTCCGCCGCTCGCTGCCGTGGGCGCCGTGGTGTTCCTGGACGAGACCTTCTCCTCACGACTCTTGATCGCGAGCGTTCTCATCCTGGGCGGCATCGCGCTCGCGGTCGCCACTCACCGACGCTAAATCAGCTCTGCGTTCCGATCTGGTACGTCCCGCGCCGAGGTGGTACGTTCCGTCTGTCCTTGGGGTCGCGTTTCCCCAGGCGGCCGATCTCTCGATTGGAGGCAGCGATGCGGGCATGGAAGCTCCTGCGCACGGACCGTGCGCTGGCGTTCGCCCTGGCGGGCGTCCTCGCCGGGGCGGTGGCACACGCCGAGAGCGCCCTCGGCCTGGCCCTCGACCTGCCCGCGGTGAAGCTCGCCCCTGTGTCGGGCGTGAGCTCGCCCGGCGCCCTCCGGCTGGACGGCTTCTTCTACGAGACGTCCGCCGGCCGCGTTCCGCTGCCCGCCGCGCTCGCCGTGCGTCCGAAGGAAGCGGGCGGCACGCTCTTCGACGGGCGCTCGCGCATGCCTGATGGCCGCGAGATCATCTTCTCCCTGAGCCGGAGCGGAGACGACTTCGCGCTGCAGCTGCGAGCCCAGCCCGGCGACGACATCCTGAGGTGGGGCCTGGCGATCGAGGCGGGCGGCGAAGAGCAGTTCACGGGCCTCATGGAGCGCGTCGTGGACGGCCCGCAGCAGGCCTCCTGGGCGCCGGGCATCCAGGCGGCTTTGGGCCTGCGGGGCCAGTCCGTGGACATGATCGTGAAGCCCACGACCTCGCTGTATGCGCCGTTCTACGTCTCGTCCCGCGGGTACGGCATCTTCGTCAAGGGCGACTGGCCGGGCCGCTTCGACTTCTGCGCGAGCGACCCCAGGCGTGTCCGGATCACCTTCGAAGGCCCGTCGTTCGAGCTGAAGATCTACACGCCGGGCGACCCGGTCCAGGCGGTCCGCGCACACGCGCTCGATGCCGGCCCGCCGTTCCTGCCGCCACGCTGGATGTACGCGCCCTGGCGCTGGCGCGACGAGCACACGCAGCGCGCCGCCTACTACGACGGCACGCCCGTCACGGGGCCCTTCAACGCGGAGGTCATGGAAGACGTCCTCATGATGAAGGCCTTCGGCATCCCGTGTGGCGTCTACTGGGTGGACCGCCCGTACGGCCCGGGGCCCATGGGCTACGACGACTTCGAGATCGACCCCGGGCGCCTGCCGCACTTCGGGGACATGGTGAGCTGGCTCGGCGAGCAGCAGACGAAGCTGTTCCTGTGGATCGCCCCCTTCTTCCAGGGCCACATGAAGGAGGAGGCGCTGGCGAAGGGATACGGGCTCCCGAGTCAGCATCCGACCCACAACAACTACCCCCTCGTGGATTTCGCGAACCCCAAGGCACGGTCGTACTGGCAGGAGGGGGTGGCGAAGCTGCTCGCGCTCGGCGTCGCCGGCTTCAAGCTCGACCGCTCGGAAGAGGACATCCCGGACGGCGGGCCGTTCCACGTGTCCGACGGCCGCTCGCTGCGGGAGAACCGCAACGCGTATCCGGCGATGTACGTGAAGGCGGCCTACGAGGTCGCCCGGCGCGAGCGCGGCGACGACTTCGTCCTCATGCCGCGGGCCGCCTACACGGGCAGTGCGCCCTACGGCGCCTTCTGGGGCGGCGACATCGGCGGCACCCAGGAGGGGCTGCGCGCGTCGATCATCGCGGTCCAGCGCGCCGCCGTGATGGGCTATCCGAACTGGGGGTCGGACACCTGCGGCTACAACGAGCAGCGCATGGAGCTGGAGGTCTGCGGGCGCTGGCTGGCCTTCAGCGCCGTCACGCCGATCATGGAGGTGGGGCCGACCCGCAACCGGGGCTTCTGGAACCTGCCGCGCGAGCCGAGCTACGACACGGAACTGATCGCGATCTGGCGGCTCTACGCGCGGCTGCACCAGCGGCTCGCCGACTACAGCTATCGCTTCGCACAGGAGGCCGCCAGGACCGGGATGCCCATCGTGCGCCCGGTCGCCCTCGTCGATCACGCCTCGCCCGCGGCCTGGTCCAACTGGTGGACCTACCTCTACGGGAGCGACGTCCTGGTCTCGCCCATCTGGGAGAAGGGCAAGCGCAGCCAGGCCGTCTACCTGCCGAGCGGCTCGCGCTGGCGCGACGCCTGGCACCCGGAGCAGACCTACGAGGGCGGCCAGACGGTCCGGGTGGCCGCGGAGCTTCATCAGCTCCCGCTCTTCGTCAAGGTCGGCTCGAGCGTCACGCTGGGCGATCTCGACAGGGAGTGGGCGGAATCGCGTGCGATCGCCGCGCGCCGGCCGGACCTGAAGACGCTCGACGCCGAGGTGCGGAGCTGGTTCGAGAGTCGCACGCCGGCACGGCGGTAGGCGAGCACGGAGTGAGAACCCCATGAGCTGCGAAGTGTGTCCCTGGTGGCTCGGATACCTGCTTGCCGCCCCGTGGCGGAAGCTTTGGCACGACCCCCGGACAATCCTCCGCCCCTTCCTCGCGGAGGGGATGACGGTCGTGGAGCCAGGCCCGGGGATGGGCTTCTTCACTCTGGACGTGGCGCGCCTCGTGGGCCCGACCGGCCGCGTGGTCGCGGTGGACATCCAGCCCCGGATGCTCGAAGCGCTCCGTCGGCGAGCGCGGAAAGCCGGCCTTCTGGAGAGGATCGACGCCCGCCTCGCGCGAGGCGACGGGATGGGCATCGACGACCTCGAAGGCCGTGTGGACTTCGTCCTGGCGTTCGCCATGGTCCACGAGCTTCCCAACGCAGGCCGGTTCTTCACGGAGGCCCACCGCGCGATGAAGCCGGGAGGCCGGCTCCTGCTGTCCGAGCCGCGACTGCACGTGAGCGAGAAAGCGTTTGGCGCGACCCTGAAGCTGGCGCAGGGCGCAGGGTTCGAAGCTCAGGACCGAATCGAGATTCCGCTGACCCGCTCCGTGATCGTCACAGCACGCTGAAGGTGCTCGATGCCGGCGGCGCGTTTCGCCTGACCATGGTCGACCCCGGGCAAGCAGGCCACGTCGTGAGCGGGACCTGGACCGCGAGCCGCGACTGCTCACGATCGTGACGACCGGGCAGAGCGGCCAGACGCAGTTCGACATGACCCTGAGCGGAAGCGCGCACCAGTAGGCGCTCGCGCCCGCCACGAGCGGCGCGCGTTGTATCCTGACCGCACCGTGTCCCTGACAAGAGGTGCCCGTCTTGGCCCCTACGAGATCCTCGCCCCCCTGGGCGCCGGCGGGATGGGCGAGGTGTACAGCGCGCGGGACACGCGCCTCGAGCGTACGGTGGCGATCAAGGTGCTGGGGTCGCACCTCGCGTCGTCCGACGCGCAGCGCCGGCGCTTCGAGCTGGAGGCCAAGGCGATCGCGCAGCTCTCACACCCGCACATCTGCGCCCTCTACGACGTGGGATCGCAGGGGGGGACCGAGTTCCTCGTCATGGAGTACCTGCTCGGAGAGACCCTGGCGGAGCGTCTGTCGAAGGGGCCGTTGCCGATCGAGCAGACGCTTCGCTACGGGGTCGAGATCGCGGACGCCCTGGAGAAGGCGCACCGGCAGGGGATCGTGCACCGGGACCTGAAGCCCGGGAACGTGATGCTGACGACGTCGGGCGTGAAGCTCCTCGACTTCGGGCTGGCGAAGCTGCGGTCGCCGGAAGTGGCGCCGGCGCTGTCCAGGCTCTCGACGGCCCTTACGGAGGACGCGCCGCTCACACGGGAGGGGGCGTTCGTCGGCACGCTCCAGTACATGGCGCCCGAGCAGCTCGAAGGCAGGGAAGTCGACGCGCGGACGGACATCTTCGCCCTGGGTGCGACTCTCTACGAGATGGCGACGGGTCGCCGGGCGTTCGCGGGCGCCAACCCGGCCTCGCTGGTCCTGGCCATCCAGTCGAGCGAGCCGCCCGCGATCTCGAAGATCCAGCCGCTCGCGCCGGCCTCGCTCGACCGTGTCGTCGGGGCCTGCCTGGCCAAGGATCCGGAAGACCGTTGGCAGAACGCCGGAGACGTCGGCAAGGAGCTGAAGTGGCTCGCGCAAGGATCGGGCGCCGGTGCCGTCGCCCCGGTTGGCGCGCGGCGCGTGAAACGCGAGCTCTTCGCGTGGGCCGCCGCGGCGCTGGCCGTCCTCGTCGCGGGCGTGGCGTGGCTTTCGCGCGGGACCACGGCTCCCGACGAGCTGATTCGCTTCACGATCGCGCCGCCTCCGGGCCAGAGCTTCGCCGACAAGATCTGTCTGGCTCCAGACGGCCGGCGCGCCCTGTTCCTGCTCGAGGACCCAGGCGGGAGCACCTCGATCTGGGTCCGCTCGCTCGACACGCTCGGGGCACGGCGGCTGCCGGGCAGCGAGAACGCGCACGCCCCGTTCTGGTCGCCCGACGGCCGCGAGATCGCGTTCTTCTCGGAAGGCAAGCTGCGGCGGATCGGGGCGGAGGGAGGCCCCGCGCGGACGGTGTGCGCCAGTGGGGGCTGGGGAATGGGCGGCACCTGGAGCAGCCAGGGCACGATCCTCTTCACGCCCGAGTTCGGCGCCGGCATCGTGGCGGTTCCCGCCGCGGGCGGCACTCCACGCCCGCTCACGACCCTCGACCCCGCACGGGGAGACGCCGCGCACTTGTCGCCGGAGTTCCTGCCGGACGGGCGGCACTTCGTCTTCGTCGCGCGCAACCTCGATCCGGAGAAGACCGAGATCCGGGTCGGCTCGCTCGACGCGAAGGAGGTCCTCTCTCTTTTCCATGCGCACTCCGCGGCGACCTACGCCCAGTCCGGACATCTGCTCTTCGCGCGCGACAACGCACTGTTGGCGTGGAGGTTCGACCCGGACCGTCTTCGCCTCGTGGGAGAGCCGACGCCCCTCTTCGAGGACGTGCGCTACGAGACCGATAACAATCACCTCACGCTCACGGCAGCCGGGAACCGTGTGGCCTACCTGCGCTGGTCGCTGCAGAGGAGGCTCGTGTGGGTGGACCGGAAGGGGCGGGAGCTCGGCACGCTCGGCAGCGTCCGGGGTTACGAGGACGTCCGTGTCTCCCCGGACGGCCGCCGCCTCGCCGTGACCGTGCGCGACCCGGCCCACGGCCAGAACCTCGACGTGTGGGTCCTCGACGTGGCGCGGGGCACCGGCACCCGGGTGACCGCCGAGCCCACGGACGAGTTCAACCCGGCGTGGTTCCCCGACGGCGAGCGGCTCGTGTACGCCTCCGATCACGCCGGCTTCTACGGCCTCTACGAGCGTCCGGCGAGCGGCGGCCCCGAGAAGGTCCTGCTGCGCACCGGGCACGACGAGGTCCTGCCCACGGTGTCGGCGGACGGCCGCTTCCTGATGTGCCAGGACCTGGCGAAGGCCTCCGCCAGCCGGCGGCTGCTTCCGTTGTCCGGAGCCGGTGAAGCCCGGCAGCTGGGCGGGGCCCCGGCCTTCTTCGAGGGCCAACCCGAGATCTCGCCCGACGGGCGCTGGAGCGCGTTCGTGTCGAACGAGTCCGGGCAGCGCGAGGTCTACATGGAGCCCCTGCCGGTGGGCCCGAAGGTCCAGCTCTCGGTCGGGGGGGGCGAGACGCCGATCTGGCGCAGGGACGGCCGTGAGCTCTTCTACGTCGCAAAGGATGGAATGCTGACGTCGGTTGCGATCCGCCCGGAAGGCACCCGGCCGGCCGTCGGGGACCCGCAGCCTCTGTTTCCGATCCGGTACGTCGTTTCCGGACCCGAACCCGCCCAGCGTCCCTACGACGTCGCACCCGACGGGGAACGATTCGTCGTCATCCGCCGCGCGCCCGACGTGGAGCCCGACGACGCCGTCTTCGTCGTGAACTGGACCAGGGCGCTGCTCGGAGCGCGCTGAGTCATTCCAGCGTAGCTGCTTCGTTGCGTCACCGGAGCACCGGCGTTTGCGACGCGGGCCGGGCGCGTCATCGCCACTTCCTGGCGTCGTTACGCTCGGGATGGTAGGTCGCGATCACGACACCGGTGGTGGTGGTCACGCTCTCCACGAGACGGAGCGCCGTGCGTCGAGCGTCGTCGGCGAACAGCCGCCGGCCGCGCCCCAGCAGCAGCGGGTGGATCAGCAGCACGTACACGTCGACGAGGTCGCCCCGAATCAGCGTCTGCAGCAGGTCGCCGCTGCCCAGCACCACGACGTCCTTGCCGGGCTGTTCCTTCAGCCGGGCCACCGTCTCCGCAGCCTCGCCGGAGAGCAGCTTCGAGTTCTGCCAGGGCAGCGGCTCGCGCAGCGTCCGCGACGCCACGTACTTCTGGGCGTTGTCGAGCACGGCGGTGAACGGGTTGTCCTTGCGTCCCGGCCAGACGGCGAAGAAGTCCTCGTAGGTGCGTCGCCCGAACAGCAGCGGGCCGGCCTCGGCCAGGCCCTTGCCCATGGCTTTCATCATGACCGAATCGTGATAGGCGAGCGCCCAGCCGCCGTTCTCGAAGCCGGCGCGCGGGTCCTCGTCGGGCCGGCCCGGCGCCTGCATCACGCCGTCGAGCGTGACACTGATGTTCGCGACGAGCTTGCGCATTCCGTGGTTCCTTTCCCGACGGGGCGGCCCTGTGCCGCCCTCTGTCCCCTACACGAACGGCGAGCGTCCGAATCGACAGCGGTGACCGTCTATAATCGCCGCCGTCTCCGCCGGCGGGATCCCATGTTCCTGCAGGTCTTCCACGCGCGACCCATCCTCACTGACTACGTCTCGCGCGTCTCTACGCCGCAGTACGAGCACGTGCGACGGCTGCAGCTGCTCGGCGCCTCCGTCCCCCAGCGTTGAGACGGCCGGACCGGGGGCGACAAAACCTGTGGCCGCCGGATCGTGACGAGTGAGCGATCTACTTGCTTCGCCCGCTTCGAGCGTGGTAGAAGCAGCGAACGACAGCAGGCCCGTGAAACTCGGTGTTTCTTTGGGGCGCCACCCTCTGAACGTCTTGGAGGACCCGTATGCGCAAGAGAATGCTGAGCTTCGCCGTCGTGTCGGTCTGCGGACTCCTGACGCAGGTCGGTCGTCCGGCGGTCGCCCGGGAGAACGGGCACGATGATGCCGAGGAAGGCCACCCGCGGCCTGAGCGGACGCTGTACGTCTGGGCCGGCGACCAGGCGCGCGTGAGCCCGGACTTCCTGGCCGTGATCGACTTCGATTCGACACTCCCCGAACTACGGCCGCGTGCTCCGCACCGTGCCGATCCCGCCTCCCGGCAACGTGGGCAACGAGCCGCACCACTGTCACCTCTCCGCCGACGAGAACGTCCTCGCCTGCGGAGGCCTGCTCAGCCTGCTGCGCGCACCAGAACGGCATCTACTTCTTCGACGTTCGCGACGCCCGCCACCCCGCTTCCTGTTCTCCACGCGGGCGGCCCAGTCGAGCATCGCCGACGACTTCCTGCCCCTGGCGAAGGGCGGTTTCCTGCTGACCTCGATGGGCTCGGCCGCGGGCGACGCGCCCGGCCGACTGGTCGAGATCGACAAGCACCTCCGCATCACCCACGAGTGGCCGGACAACCCGCCGGCCGACGGCTTCAACCCGCACGGCATCGACGCGCGGCCCGAGATGAACCTGCTCGTCACCTCCGACTTCGTCAACCCGGTCTCGACGCTCAACGTCTTCTCGGGCGACATGGAGTTCCGGGGTGCGGTCCGCGTCTGGGACATGGCGCGACGCGAGATCGTGCGCACCGTCCAGATCCCCGAGGCGATCGGCACCATGGACGTCAAGCTGATCCCCGGCGACCCGCTCGGCCGCGCCTTCACTGCAGGAATGTTCGACGGGCACGTCTACCTCGTGGACACCGCCAACGGGACCGCCCTGTCCGTCTTCGATTGCGAGACGATCGTTCCCGCACGTCGAGGTGCCGGTGCCCGGCGGCATGACCCAGCTGCTGCAGATCAACAAGAGCGGCGACCGCCTCTTCTTCGGCCTGTTCCAGGCGGGCCAGGTCGGAATGCTCGACGTCTCGGACCCCGAGCACCCGGTGCAGCAGGCCGTCGTGAGCCTCGGCGTGGACGCCGGCCCGCACGACATCGACCTGAGCGACGACGGCTCGCGCCTCGTCGTCACCGACTACTTCCTGAACGAAGACGACGTTCGGCAAAGTCCACGCCGAGGGCGACCACAAGGTCCACGTGATCAACGTCACCCACGACACGCTGACGCTCGACCCGCGCTTCGAGATCGACTTCAACACGGCGTTCGCGACGGGTCCCGCCCGGCCGCACGGCATCGCGATGAAGTAGGGCGTCGGGTTTCTACCGGGGCTGCGGCGCGCCGCGTGGCAGCGGGGGCGCCCCAGGGCCGCCGCTGTCACATCCCGCTTCCGCCACTCGTCTCATGAGCAGAGGGGATGAGAGCATGGGAAGAGACAAGACGCTCATGGCACTGGCCGCCGTGGTCCTGATCCATCTGGGGGTGATGCTCGCTCACGGCTCGGCGCACGCCTCCGCCCGGGTGGACCTGCCCCCGGCCGCGCTCGCCTTCGTGCTCGTGGTCATCGGGATCGGCCCGCTCACCGGCCTGGCGTGGGCGTTCAGGAACCCGCGGTCCGGCGCGCGGCTGGTCGGCGTCACGATGGCGGCCTCGCTGCTGTTCGGGCTGGTCAATCACTTCGTCATACCCGGCGCCGATCACGTCGCTCACGTGGCCGGCCCGTCACGGGCCCTGTTCGGGGCGACGGCGGCCCTGCTCGTGGTCACCGAGGCGGCCGGCGCGGCGCTCGGCCTCGCTCACGGCTGGCGTCCGGCGAGAAGGCTGGCATGACGGTCCTCGTGGCGGGCGGGTCGGGAACCATCGGCGTGCCGCTCGTTCGGGCGCTGGTCGGGGCAGGGCATCGGGTGTTCGCGACGACCCGCTCCCCGGAGAAGCAGGCGCTCCTCCGCGGGCTCGGTGCGACGCCGGTCGTCGTCGACGCACTCGACCCGGAAGCCCTGGCGCGGGCCGTTGCAGCGGCGGCGCCCAGCCACGTGATCCACCAGCTGACGGCCCTGCCCAAGGCCGGGCCGCGCCGCGCGCGCGATCTCGAGGCGACCAACCGCCTGCGCGACGAAGGCACGCGCAACCTGCTGCGCGCCGCCGTCGCCGCGGGCGCCCGGCGCGTCATCGGCGGGTCGTTCGCCATGATCGGCGCCGCGCTGCGCGCCGCGCCGAAGGACGCGGAGCTGGACCCGGCCGCCCGGGCGGTACGCTCGATGGAGTCGCAGATCCTCGACGCGGCACGGCGCGGCGAGATCGAGGGGATCGTGCTGCGCTACGGCCTCTTCTACGGACCGGGGAGTCCGTCCACCGAGCAGATGCTCGCGCTCCTGCGCAAGCGGCGCCTGCCCAGGGTGCGCGACGATCGCGGGCAGCTGCCGTACGTCCACCTCGACGACGCGGTGAGCGCCACGGTCGCCGCGCTCGATCGCGGGTCGTCGGGGAGCGCCTACGACATCGTCGACGACCATCCGACCAGCTTCAGCGAGATGGTCGCTGGGCTGGCGGAGGCGGCCGGCACGCCGCGCCCCTTCACGGTCCCGGCCTGGCTGCCGCGGCTGGTGGCCCCGTACATGGCGCGGCTGCTCACGGTGCAGCTCGCGCTGGCGAACGCCGATGCTCGGCGCGATCTCGGCTGGGCGCCGGCGTTCCCGAGCTACCGCGAGGGCCTGCGGCAGACGGTCGCGCGCGGGGCCTAGTGCCATGGCGGACGTCGACGACTTCGAGCGCTTTCGGCCGCTGCTGTTCTCGATCGCGTACCGGATGCTCGGGAGCGCCGCCGAGGCCGAGGACGTGGTGCAGGACACCTGGCTGCGCTACTCGACGGCCCGGGCGCCCGACGTCCGCTCGCCCAAGGCATACCTGACGACGATCGCCACCCGGCTCGCGCTCGACCGCCTGAAGTCGGCCCGCATGGCGCGCGAGGAATACGTGGGACCGTGGCTGCCGGAGCCGGTGCTGACCGAGGGGCGGCCCGAGCCGGAGCGCTCGCTGGTCCTCGCCGAGTCGCTCACGCTCGCCTCCTCCTTCCTCAACAGCAGCGAGGCGAACTGCCGCCAGCTGTTCCACCGGGCGAAGGAGCGGTTGGCGACGGGGGGCTCGCGCTCCGGCCGGTCCCGCGAGGAGAAGCGGAAGCTCGCGCAGCGGTTCGTGAGCGCGATGCGCGCCGGCGACCGCAGCGAGCTGACGCAGGTGCTTGCCGACGACGTCGGGTTCTGGAGCGACGGCGGCGGCCGGGTGGTCGCGGCGAAGCGGCCGGTGCTCGGGAAACAGGCCGTCGTCAACCTGCTGCTGGGGATCAGGCGGACTGCGCTGCTGTCCGCCGGCAGCGCGCACCAGAGGCTCTCGGTCGAGGTGGTGGAAGTGAACTACGAGCCGGCGATGCTGGTGCGGGTGGACGGCCGGCTCGACTCGGTCTACGTCTGCTCGATTGCCGACGACGCCATCGCCGGCATCCGTGTCGTCCGCAACCCGGACAAGCTCGTGTACATCCGCCGGCAGCTCGCCGCGCTCGAGCACGGCTCGCCTTCAGGCGGCCCCGGCGACGCCCTGCTTGCCCGGTCGACAACCCGGACGCGGTAGCCCTTGCGCGCGAGCAGCATCGCCGTCGGCGACCCGGCGCAGCGCGCTCCCACGATGATCGCGTCGTATACCTCACTCATCTGCCCCCCGATCCGGCAGCCGGGCAGCCCCGGCCTTACACCCGCTGCCGCGTCTTACCGCGATAACGCGACTGACAGCCCGCTACTTCCCGCCGCCCTGCCCCCGAATCGCCAGGAGTGGGCGCGTCCAGACGAGGGCCAGCAGCAGCAGCGCGAGGTAGCTGGGCCAGTCGCGGTCCCGGTGGTGCTCGTAGAGGCGGTCGACGCGCAGGACGTCGGGGGCGAGGAACGTCCCCTGCAGCGACACGCTGGCGTTGTGCTGGGGCAGCTCACCGATCGCGCGCACGCGCTCGCCCGTCCAGAGCTGAACGATTCCGCCTGCCGGCGTCGCGAGGAAGGCGGTGCGGTCGAGGCTCACCGTCCTGCCGGACCGCGAGTCCACCTCGCGCAGGACCTTCACCGAGTAGCTGCCCGAGGCCTCGATCGCGCCAAGGAAGGGGAGGGGAAAGAGGAGGTATCCGGTGAGGAGGGCCGCCCCCGCGGCGAGGCGGGAGGGACGGAGGTCGAAGCCGAGCGAGGGCGGCTGTCTTCTCGCGATCTCCCACGCCACGAGCAGCGCGCCGGCCGCGGTGAGGGCGAGGTAGACGGGGCTCTCGCCGGGGAGGAGGTCGAAGCTGGTCATCCGCCAGGAGAACGGCGCCAGCAGGTGGACGCCGTTGCCGAACTTCAGCTCGGTCGCGTCGAGCAGGAGGTGAAGAAGCGCGTTCGCGCCGAGCACCGACACCACGAGGCGCGGGGCGGCGGTCACCGCCGCCAGGGCGGCGGCTAGGAGCAGCGTGCCGGCGAGCGAGGCCAGCGCCATCGTGTAGAGGCGCAGGTCGAAAGGGTCCGCCGGAAGCCCGAGGCCGACCACGGCCCGGCGCAGGATCCACGGCACGTCCGGCAGCAGGCACCCGAGGTAGATCCAGCGCGGGTCGAAGCGGCGCCACAGACCGCGGCTGGCGGCGCCCTGCACGGCGAAGTGGGCGAGGGTGTTGGGCACTCTAGAGCTGCGCCACTCGCCGCCGGACCATCTTCCGGAGCCTCTCGGGCGAGATGCGGGTGATGAAGTAGTGCCCTGCGCCGTTCACGCGCTGCTCGAGACGCTCAGGAGAGGTCGTCAACGCGCGCGGGTCAGGGTCAGAGCGGGATCGCCCAGGAGGCCGAAGCCGTGGACGACGGGAGCGAGGGTCGGGTCCTCCGCGAGGGCGTCGGCCTTGGCCCGTCTCACCGCTTCGCCCAGGCTCTTGCCGGCGAGGAAGTAGTCGTACACCCGCCGGGAGAGGTTCACCTGGAGGGCGGGGTCGCTGATCCCGACGGGGCCGACGCTCGCCAGGGTCCCTCCGTTGGGCACGAGGAGGAACTCCTCGCTGATCGTCCGCCCTTCCGCGACGTACCACTGCGTCTCGCAAGTCCAGCTGAAGAGGACGGTCTCCTCCCCCGTTCCCTCCAAAGCTGAAACGTCAGTGTTTCTCAGGAGCCCCTGGTCGGACCACACGTCTTCCCCGCCGTGCCCGAAGTAGCTCGTGGTCATCGGGCCTCTCTTGAGGCCGTCCAGGAGGGTCTCCCGCGCCGCGGCCACGCCTTGCGCCCCGACGTCGGCCACGCTGACACTCCCCTCGGGCAGGCGGCTCGCGAGGGCCTCTCCTTCTCCGCGGAAGGAGATGTCCGAGCCCCGGCTCTCGTCCACCGCGACGAGGTGCCCCAGCCCGCGCCGCCCTCTCTGCCGCGAGATCTTGTCCACGACCACCTCGGCCTCCGCCGCCGTCTGGACGGGGAGACGTCCGATGGCCACGTCGGGACGGCCGTCGCCGTCGACGTCCGCGAAGAGGGTCTCCGAGGGGACCCGTCCGAAGACTCCGTCCCATCCGTAGAGCGAGGGCACGTAGCTCCTGAAACCGGCGTCCAGGAATCCGCGGGGATCGAAGGTGTCGTCACCGACCAGGACCACGTAAGCCAGCTTCTTGCCAGCCGCGGCTCGACGGACGAGCTCCCGGATCGCGCTCGCTTCGAACACCCCGGCGCTGAACCGGTCGTAGGCCCGATCCACGTCCACGACCGCGACCCTCAAGCCTTCCCCTTCCTTGAGGGTCCGCAGCCGCTCGGCCGCGTCCAGGAAGTCCGCGTGCGTGACGATGAGGTAGTCGGTGCCGTGAAGGTCGGGAAGGCTCGGGTCGTACGCCTTCACCGCGAGGACCTCCGCGTCTCCTTCCTGGGCCGTGACCGCCAGGTCGATCACGTCCAAGAACAGGAGGCCCGGGTCTTCGGGAGTGCTGCCGTCCGCCTCGTAGTTGAGCCGCAGCTCGTTGCCGCTCGCGAGGAGCGCCTCCCGCGCGATGCTGCCCTCGAGCAGTCCCATCGTCTTCCCGTGGAACGTCACGTCTCCCACCGGCACGCCGTTGATCTCGGCGTGGACCCTGTGGACGTGCTCGGACCCGCCGATGAGCCCGATGCGCAGGGGCACCGTGCCGCTCCCCGGAAGGAGGCCGTCGAGATCGAAGGTGAACGGGCCGCTCGTTCCTTCGGTCGCGAAGTCCCAGATCCAGGGATCGGCGCCTTCCGCTACGAACGCGGCGTAGAGGACGTTCTTCTCCACGCGCAGGTATCCCGGCTCGCGTGCGAATCCGGACCGGGTCAGCTCCGCGGTCGGCGTCGGCGGGGCGCCCCACGTCACGAGATAGGCGTTCCGGCCGGTGTAGTCCGTGGAGAGCGCCTCGGCCCGGAACTCCAACGATCCGTTACGGATCGCGAACGGAATGCTTCGGCCGAAGTTGGTCACTTGCAGGCGCTGGGCCAAGGCCGGTCCCGACGCACTGCCCCCTGCGAACGTTCCACTCCGCCGCCACTCGTCCAGGGGCAGGCGTACGAGCCCGCCGCGGCCGACTTCGACCTTGATCCCGGTGGCGTTGCGCGGCGGAAGTGGCAGGCGGCCGCGACCGGGCGCGTTGAACGCTTGCCGGCCGGGCGCCGACGCTCTCCGCGGACCCACGAGCATCCGGCTCCTCGAGCCCTCTCTCACCTCGCCCGCGCGAGCTCGTTCCTCGAGGCCGGCGTACGCGGCTTCCTGACGCTCGTCTCCGGGGAGGTAAGGTCCCATCACCCGGACTCGGCCCGTGCGCTCGCTCTCCTCGATCCAGAGCCTCTTCGGCGTGCCGCCCCCCAAGGTCAGCTCGTAGAGCACCGGCCCGAGCAAGTCCGGCAGGGGCGGCCGCAGCTCTTCCCGGTTGAGCCGCACGCGCCGCCCGTCCCCCATTTCACCGATGACGTTGAAGCCGACGACGCCGCGGCCGCCCGTCACCGCGAACTCGAGCTGCCGGCCGTTCAGCCGCACCCCGGAGACGATCGCCCGCGTGACGGCCAGGCAGGTCTGGACGCCGGGCACCTGGTCGAACGAGACGAGCGCGCCGGTGCCCGACGACCCGCTCGTGGCGCCGAAGGCGTCGACGACGGTCGTGGTGGTGCCGTTGGCCCCGCCTGCAACCGACGACGCGATGTTGACGGCTGCGGAAGCGAAGATGACGCCTCCTCCTCCGCCTCCTCCCGGCCCGTGCCGCTCGCCGGGGTTTCCATTTGGCGGCTGGGTGGGCCAGGCGTCGGAGCCCTGCCCGCCGCGCGCGAGGACCGTGAGGTTGGCGAGGGAGACCGTGGCCGGGGCCACGACGAGGACGCTGCCCCCGGCCCCGCCGCCGCCGCCGCCGTCATTCAGGGGCTGGAAGGCGTCCCCCGAGCCTCCATCCGCCGTGATCGTGCCCGTGCCCGCGACGCCGCCCGCCCGGATGTAGACGATCCCGCCGCCGGCGGCCCCGCTGCTCTGGATCCCGGAGGAGTTGTTCCGGCTCCCCGCGCCGCCGCCGCCGCCCATGACGAGCCGAGCGAAGGTCGCGGGAAAGGCCGCACCCCCATGGCCCCCCACCGCGTTTGCGCTGTTCCAGGCGTTGCCGCCTTGCCCGCCCTGCCCGCCGTTGGCGCCGCCCCCGCCGCCCGCGTTCTCGTCGTTGGCGTCGGGGTTCGAGTCCGTCGCGCCGCCCCCCGCGTTGCCCGGCGCGCCTCGCGCGCGGTCACCATTGGGATCCCCGCCGGCGCTGGTCGGATAGCCTCGGGTCGCGCCCACTCCCGTGAGGTTCGCGGTCGTGCCGGCGATCCCCTCTCCCTTCAGCCCGTGGGCGGCAACGCCGGCCGAGCGTCGGTAGTCCGTGCCTGAGAGTCCACCCTGGCCGGTCAGCTGCTGCCCAAGGCCGCCCCGGAAACCGAGTGCCGCGACGTTCACGGAGTTGGCGCTCGGGGTCACGGTTCCCGCTGCGTCGATCGCGACGATGCCGCCCGTCAGGCCATTCCAGGCCGCCGCCGTGACGCCGCTCAAGGTGACGTTGCGGTAGCGCGCCACCTTCACGACCTGGTACGTCCTCTGTCCCGTGCTCGCGGTGCGGGCCGCCGTGCGGTAGGCGTTGATCGTCCCGTTGCCCGCGCCGGCGCCGGTCACGTTGATCGTGACGCTCGCCCCGCTGCCCACCGCGGCCGCGGTCTGGGCCACGACGAACTCGTAGAGGCCGGTGCTGTTGATGGCGGTCTGTCCGCGAGCGCCTCCGCCTCCGACCCCGTCGCCGTAGGAGCTGTTGTTGGTGCTCTGGATGTCCGCGTCCTGCATCTGGACGAGGAGGAGGAGATCGCTCACCGCGATCGCCTGGCCGGCCCCCGTCACGGCGTTCATGTTGACTTGCACGGACGTGGCGCCCGCCTCCACCGTCCCCAGGCCGGGGTAGTACGTGTTCACGACGCCCGAGATGGTCGCGTCGTTGGTGATCGCGCAGGTCTGGGCGCTCGCCGGGAGGGCGGCGGGGCCGACGAGGAGAGCGAGCCCGAAGAGCCAGGCCCCGGCGCGGCGCCGTCCTGTCCTGTCCGCTTTCATGACACACAACCTTCCGTGCGGGCGCATACGGCCCCGTTGCGGCCTATCTTAGCAACCCACGTGCCCAGGGCCGGGGGTGAGCCTCGCCCCGGCCGGCTCGCCGTCCGAAGCTGGCGGCTATGGTCAGTACGGCCCGGCGATCCGCCTCGAACCGCAGGAGATAGCCGGGCACCTCCCCCGCCAGCGCAGCGGCGGTGGCGAGGCTTCTCTCGATCCCCTCGCTCTCCCAGAGAGGGGGAAACGACTGCGCGAAGAGACGAATCGCGGCATCGGCGACGGGGAGTGGCCTCAGCTCGGTCGTCCGGCTCTGGTCCAGAAACGCGAACGCCGCCAGCCGGCAGGACCGCGCCGTCGCGAACCGGCCCGAGCCGTGCCACGGCGTTCCGAAAGCTCGCCAGGACCGCCCTTGCCGGCGAACCACGATCCGATCGTCGCTGAGCACGGTCG
This sequence comes from uncultured Acidobacteriota bacterium, assembly GCA_963831755.1. Classification (GTDB taxonomy): domain Bacteria; phylum Acidobacteriota; class Vicinamibacteria; order Fen-336; family Fen-336; genus DATBSL01. The sequence goes on along the minus strand of CAWHRC010000009.1, from coordinate 98,447 downwards.
CTCCCGGGACATAGCGGCGAAACAGACGGGCCAGCGTTGTCTTCCCCGCCCCCGACCGGCCGCAGAAGAGCACGGCCCGTTCGTCGAGCACGATCCCGCACGCGTGGAGGACGAGGCCGCCCTCGTGCGCGACGCGGTGCTGGAAGAGCAGCTCGTCCAGCGGGTACGACAGGGCGAAGCCACGACCGCGGCTGGCCCGTGACGGCGGCAGGAAAAGGGTTCCGCGCCGACGGGATCGATCGATGGCCACCGCTCTCGCCGGCGGTCCCTTCCCGAGAGGCGCGCGCAAGACGTAGAGCAGCCCGCGGCCGTACCGGTAGACGCGCCATGTCCCCCCCGAGTCGAAGAGCAGGTCTTGCGGCGAAACGGTGGGGACGGGGCGCGGGTCGTGGTCGAGCGCGATGTCCGCGCCCCGCGAGGGCACAAAAGGGCGCAAGCGCGGAGAGAATGCCAGCGCGGGGGTGGGCCGGCGCGCACGAACCGCCAGGGTCAATCCCCCGACGCGGAGGCGCGCGATCACGCGGGGTGGCTCAGCGGACCGATGCCGCCGGGCGCGAGCGGACCTGGAGCTGCACGAGCGCCGCTGCGGCAGGGGCGCCGTGCGCGCAGGAGCGGCAACCCCCCGCCACGACCCGCGGCGCCCCGTCGGGCGGCGCGCCCTGGCCGAGGCAGCACGTAGCGTCCGCGCGGTGTCCGGGCACCTCGCCCACGAGCTCGTGGGCGCGTCGGTGCGTGATCTCGCAGAAGGCGGCCACCGCCGCCTCGATGTCGCCGTGCTCGAGCTCGGCCGCGCCCGGGCAGCTGCCGCACACCGGCCGCAGCCGGCACGCACGGCACACGCTGTTCGACTGCCACGTCCGCGCGCGGATGGCGGGCAGGAACTCGTGCCAGCCGCGGGCGAACGTGTCGTCGCGCAGGTCGAACGATGACCGCCGCGAGAGCTGGCAGAGCTGGAGCCGCCCGTACGGGTCCACGGTGAAGCCGATCTGGCCGGCCCCGCAGGTATAGACCTCCTCCGAACGCGGACCGCCCTTCTCCTCGAGCGCCGCTCGAAAGGACGCCGTATGCCGGGCCCGGGCCGCGTCATCTCCGAGGTCCGCGGCCACCGCCTCCTCGGCCGTGACCTGCAGCTCGGGATTGCGATTCGCTCCGCAGTCCACCCGGGCGTTCAGTAGACTGTCGTGCCGAAACTCCACCCCGAGCCCCGCCGCGAGCTCGCGCATGGCGTCGAGCTCGCGCCGGTTGAGGCTGAGGACCATGGTCTTGAGCTTGAAGGGTACGCCCCGCACGTGGAGTCGGCGGATCCCGTCCAGGCATTTCTCGAACGAGCCGGGGACCCGGGTCACCTTCTCGTACGTTTCCTTCGTCGCGCCGTAGACGCTGATCTCCACGCAAGCCGGCCTCCACTCGTCGAAGAGGTCGGCCACCGCCTCGGTGATGAGGGTGCCGTTCGTGAACACGGTGACCCGCAGGCCGCGGCGGAGCGCGTGGAGATAGACCTCAGGGAAGTCCGGCCGGAGCAGCACCTCCCCTCCGGTGAAGAGCACCTCCAGACAGCCCTCTTCCACGATCTCGTCGACGAGGCGCAGCAGGCGCTCCTTGCCTAGTTCCCGGGCGCGCGCGTCGCGATCGTGGGCCGGCTCGTTCACGTAGCAGTGGACGCACGAGAGGTTGCAGCGGAACGTGGTCTCGATGGTCCCGTCCAGGGGGAGCCGGCGGGAGAGGGCCCCCGACTCCTTGAGGAGCTGGCCGTAGGAGATCTCGGGGATCAGGGCGGCAGGCAACGGCTTAGTCCTTAGTGCCATAAATACGCTGACGTATTATTGATGGACTTCGAGGCAACCAAACGGTACCCTTCTGCTGGGAGAGGGCTTGGATGCCAAGACAGAGTCCATTTCACATAACGCTGAAGTCCGAGCAGAGGGCGGCGCTGGAGGCCATCGCACGCAGATATACGTCACCGTATCGCGACGTGATCCGCGCCAAGATCGTCCTATATGCCGCCCAGGGATTGCCCAACGACGAGATCGCACAACGCCTCGATACGCCACGCCAAGTCGTCTCCAAGTGGCGCAAGCGCTTCTTCGAGCAGGGACTGACCGGCCTGGAAGAACTGCCACGTCAGGGCAGGCCGGGGGTCTTTTCCCCCCGCTATCGTCGTCGCCGTAAAGGCCCTCGCCTGTGAGCTGCCCAGTGAGCTCGGCCTGCCGTTCTCCCGCTTCAGCATGAGCGAGCTCAAGCACGAGGCGATCCGTCGTGGCCTGGTGGCTTCGATCGGTGAATCCACCATCTGGCGCTGGCTCTCGGAGGACGCGATCCGGCCCTGGCACCATCGCAGCTGGATCTTCCCCAGAGATCCCGCGTTCGCTTACAAGGCGGGCCGCGTCCTCGACCTCTACGAGGGCGTCTGGGAGGGCGACCCGCTGGGGCAGAACGACTTTGTGATCTGTGCCGACGAGAAGACCAGCATTCAAGCGCGTCGCCGCAAGCACCGCAGCACCGGCCCACAGCCCGGCAGACCAATGCGTGTCGAGCACGAGTACGTGCGCAAGGGAGCCTGGGCCTATCTGGCCGCTTGGGACGTCCACCAAGCCCGAGTCTTCGGCCGCTGCGAACACAAGACCGGCATCGCTCCCTTCGGCCGCTTGGTACGTCAGGTGATGTCTCAGGAACCCTACCGCTCCGCAGCCAACGTCTTCTGGGTGGTCGACAACGGAACCTCTCATCGCGGCGACCGCTGCCAGCAACGGCTCGCTCGGCAGTGGCCCAACCTGACGGTCGTGCATACACCGATCCACGCCAGCTGGCTGAACCAGGTCGAGATCTACTTCTCCATCGTCCAACGAAAGGTCCTCACCCCGAACGACTTCAACTCCCTCACCGCCCTCGAGAATCGTCTCCTTGCCTTCCAGGACCACTACCAGGCGGCCGCCAAGCCCTTCCAGTGGCGCTTCACCCGGCAGGACCTCAACTCGCTCCTTCAGAAACTCGCCGCCCGCCCCAAGGCCGCATGACTCGCAGAAAAATACGTCACCGAACTTCCGGACTGGAGTACTTAGCTTCCGCGGGTGAAGTTCACGAGGCGCGAGCCGTTGTGGCAGACGGTAGGCGCGATCATGTTGCTCTTGCACCCGGTCACGGCCACCTCGTCGGGGACGAGCTTCACTTTGCGGACGGCGGGCGGCTCGTAGGGCTCGCGCGTGGACGGTGGTGGCCGCTTCACCAAGCCTGCCTCCCGCAGAGAAACCTGGAAAGATCGAGCCTATGGCCTCCCCGGGGAGAAGTCCAGTCCCGGAAGCCTCTCGTCTAGCCACCCGTGTCTCCGGCTCGAACCTCCCGGATCGCACGCAGGGAAACGAGCTTCTCCACGAAATCGAGGTAGTCCTCGGCGGCGCGGGCGCTTTCCACCTCGAAGCGCTCGACGAGCGCCGCCACCACCGCGGCCCCGTCGCGACGCCCGTCGATCGCTTCCCAGATGAAGGTGCCGACGCGGTTGAGGTTCAGGATCGAGTCCACGTCCGCGCCCCGGCCCACGAGCGGCACCAGGATGAACTCGTCGGCCACCGCACGGCCGACCATGCGCTCGGAGCGGACGAACACGCTCTGGAGCGAAGGAGGGATCACCGGAATCACCCCCGGCGGACACCCGCGCCGAAGGCCCGCACCACGATCGCCTCGAGCAGCGAACGCAGGGCGCGTCCGGGCCGCCGTGCAAAGGTCCGGCCCTCGACGGCCACCACCGTGCCGATCACGTTCCCCTCGACGAGCGACGGGTCCAGGAGGACGGCGCGGTCGGCCTTGGTCCGCCAGGACGCGCGCGCGAAGGGCGGCCTCCACACGAGGCGGTGGAGGCGCAGGTCACCGGCGCGACGCGTGAGCACGACGTCGCCGAATCGGGGCCGTCTGCGGCCGGGACCGACGACGCGCACGCGGTCGCCCTCGACGAGGTCGGGGCGCATGCAATGGCCCGTCACCGCGAAGACCACCTCGGGAAACGCCTCCAGGCATTCGCCGAAGACCTGCTCGGGGAACGGGACGCCCGTCGGCGTCGAGTCGGACACCGTGTCCGCTCCTCGGCCGAAACTCACGACGCCCACGCGGTCTCCGCTCACGCTCCTGTCGCGGAGCGCCGCGACGGCTTGTGACACCCCCATCGCGCGAGGCTAAGGTTGATCTTCGGTCGTGTCAAACATGCGAGAGTACCTCGACTACCTGCACGAGGTGGAGCACGCGGCGGAGAGAGTGACGCGGCTGGAGCGGGCCATCGACCAGGCGATCGAGGCTCTGCCCGCCGACATGCGGGCCGTGATCGCTGGGCTGCAGGCGCTGTGCGGGAAGGTCGAAGCGGAGGCCACGACCACGGCAAGGCTCATTGGACCTGACCGGTCGTCCCATATCAGAATCCGCGCGGCGCGCAGTGTGGAGGTTTCCATGATTCGGTCTCTCGGCTGGCCCGCGTATCCGGCGTGGCGAGGGCTCGCCGTCCTGCTGCTGTCGACGGCCCCCGTTTCCTACGCAGCCGGCGTTCCCGCCGCGGGCCCCCCGCTGAGGCTGAACGAGCAGGGGTATTTCGACGAGCGCGGGTTGAACGTCCTCGTCTTCAGCAGCGAGTACAACGGCATGTTCTTCGACGAGAAGACCGCCGGCATCGAGCTGATCCAGCACGGGGTCCGGACCGCGACGGGCGGTGCGGTACGCCTGAAGCCGACGCCCGAGCAGTGGGACCAGATCCCGAAGGTCGTCGAGCGGAAGCTCAGCCGCGAGACGAACACCGTCGAGGTCCTGCTCCGCTACGAGGACTTCGCCTTCGACTCGAGGCTGGTCGTCACTCCTGCCGCCGAGGGATTCTCGATCAGCGTCCATCTCGACAAGCCGCTGCCGGTGCGCCTCGAGGGCCGGGCGGGGCTCAACCTCGAGTTCCTGCCATCCGCCTACTTCCAGAAGACCTACCTCGTCGACGGCCGGCCCGGCATCCTGCCGCTCTATCCCTCCGGTCCGATGAAGGTGAGGGCCGCGGACACGCAGATCCGGCAGTTCGCCGGTCACTCGACGTTCGACGACCGCGGGCGCAAGGAGTACGTCGAGGTCGAGCCGATGGCGACGGGCAAGACGCTGGTGCTGGCCCCCGAGAGCCCCGAACGGCGCGTGAGGATCCGGGCGCTGACGGGCGAGCTGATGCTGCTCGACGGACGCAACGTCGCGCAGAACGGCTGGTACGTCGTGCGGACCCTGCTACCCGCGAACGCGACGGGCAAGGTGGCGGAGTGGCTCGTAGAGCCGCACACCATCGAGGGCTGGAAGCGCCCCCCGGTGGTCGCCTACTCCCAGGCCGGCTACCGACCGAAGCAGAAGAAGGTGGCCGTCGTCGAGCTGGACCCGAACGACGTGCCGCTCGCAACGGCGTCCGTGTTCGAGGTGACGCCCGAAGGCGCGGCCGTCGAACGGCTGAAGGCGAAGGTCGAACCCTGGGGTCGCTACCTGCGCTACAGCTACGCCACGGTCGACTTCAGCTCCATCGAGGGCAGCGGCCTCTACTTCATCCGCTACGGCGACCAGCGAACGGAGACTTTTCCGGTCGCGGCGGACGTCTACCGGGACATCTGGCACCAGACCCTGGACGTGTGGTTTCCGGAGCAGATGGACCACATGTTCGTGAACGAGGCCTATCGGGTCTGGCACGGCCTCGCGCACCTCGACGACGCCCGGCAGGCCCCGGTCGACTGGCAGCACTTCGACGGCTACCGGATGGGCCCGTCCACCGAGACGAAGTACGCGCCCGGCGAGCACGTCCCCGGCCTCGACGTCGGCGGCTGGTTCGACGCCGGCGACTTCGACATCCGGACGGGATCCCTCGCCGACACCGTCGTGCACTTCGTCGACACCTGGGAGCTCTTCAGGCCCACCCGGGACGAGACGTTCGTCGACCAGGCCGGCCGCTACGTCGACATCCACCGTCCGGACGGCAAGCCGGATCTCCTGCAGCAGATCGAGCACGGTGCGCTCGCGCTCGTGGCGCAGCACCGGGCGTTCGGCCGCGCCATCCCCGGGATCATCGAGCCCCAGCTCCACCAGTACCACCACCTCGGCGACGCCTCGACGCAGACCGACGGCCTCGTCTTCGACCCGAGCCTCGAGCCGTACCGGAGGCAGGGGGACAGGAGCGGGACGCCCGACGACCGCTGGGCATTCACGGGCAAGTCCGCCGCCACGAACCTGACGTCGGCCGCCGCGCTCGCGGCCGCCAGTCGCGCTCTCCGAGGCTACGACGACGCGCTCGCCGAGGAGTGCCTGATCGACGCCAAGAGGGCCTGGAACGACGAGCGGCAGCCTCCGCAGGCTCCGGCGCGGGGCTTCGAGGCGGTGTTCCGCCAGGGAGGCGAACTGGCGGCGACGCTCCAGCTGCTGGCCGCCACGAAGGACAAGCTCTACGCCGACCGCTTCGAGGAGCTGATCTGGACGGCCCTCGACCGTGCCCTCGGCCGCAGCATCGGGGTCGCGGTGCGGGCGATGCCCTTCCTCGACGGCGGCTACGCGAAGAGGCTCGAGCCGTACGTGCTCAAGTACAAGGGCGAGCTGGACGACGTCTCGAAGCAGAATCCCTACGGCGTTCCGATCGGCACGCGCGGCTGGGCCGGCAACAACGAGGTGATCAGCTTCGCCGTCACCAGCTACCTTCTCCATCGGGCGTTTCCCCAGATCGTCGGGCCGGAGCCCGTCCTGCGCGGGCTCGAGTACGTCCTCGGCCGTCACCCGGTGTCGAACACCTCGTTCGTCTCCGGCGTGGGCACCCACTCGCAGCGGATCGCCTACGGGAACAACCGCGCCGACTTCACCTTCATCGCGGGCGGCGTCGTGCCCGGTGTCCTGGTCCTGAAGCCCGACTTCCCGGAGCACAAGGAGGACTGGCCGTTTCTCTGGGGCGAGAACGAGTACGTGGTCGACATCTGCGCGAACTACATCCTGCTCGCGAACATCGCGAACAGCCTCGAGGGGAGCGCCGCAGCGGCCGGCCCTGAGGCCGGCCCTAGAGTGTCTCGACGCTGATGCGGCGCGGCGGAAGGGCCTCGACGTGGGCCGCGAAGACCTCGTTGAACAGTGCGCCCGGCCGCCGCCGGCGCAGGTCGGCCAGGGCCTCCCGTCCCGAGAGGCCCATGTACGTGAGGGCGGTCGCGACCACAAGCACCGAGCGGTTGAAGCCCATGCGGCAGTGGACCAGCACGCGATGGCCGGCCGCGACGAGGTCGGCCACGAGGCGGGCCAGGGCCTCGATCTTGGCGAGATTCGGCAGGTCCTCGTCGCGGATGGGGTGGTAGATGTAGAAGATCTCGTCCGACCCCTGCGGCAGGCCGGCGTCGACGTCGCCGTCCATGTCGACGACCACGCCGATCCGGAGCCGGCGGATCGCGCTCCAGTCCTCGATGTTGCCGGACACGAACAGCGTCTCCGCCGGGTTGACCGCGACGATGTCCATGTGGAGAGCAGCAGTCTGCCACTGCCAGGCCCGGGGACGCAACGCAGGCCGAGCCGCCCCTGCCGGGGCACCGGCGATCAGGACGACTCGCGCGGGACGACCACGAGCTCGAGCTTCTCGGTCAGCCGCAGCAGCTCGAGCTTCACGGACCTTCCGATGACCGGCTCGCCGAGCAGCCGCTGCAGGTCGTCCACGTCGGCGACCGGCTGGCCGTCGAGGCCGACGATCACGTCGCCGCGCACGACCCCGGCGTCCGCCGCGGGCTCGCCCGACTCGACCGAGAGCACCTTCACGCCGCCGTCCGACGCGAGCCCGTGGTGCCGTGCGAGCACACGCGGCACCGGCACCGTCTGGCCGCCGACGCCGATGCGCGCGCGCCGGACGCGGCCGTCGCGGATGAGCGCCGCGGCCACCCTCTCCGCGGCGTGGAACGGGATCGCGAAGCACAGGCCCTGGCCAGGAAGGATGGCGGCCGTGCTCACGCCGACGGCCGCGCCGCGGTGGTCGACGAGCGGGCCGCCCGAGTTGCCGGGGTTGAGGGCCGCGTCGGTCTGGATGACGTTCTCGACCAGGCGGCCCGAGGCGGTGCGCAGCGAGCGGCCGAGCGCGCTCACGATCCCGGCCGTGACCGTGGCCTGGAAGCCATACGGGCTGCCGAGCGCGACCACGAGCTGCCCGACCCGGAGCGACCGCGAGTCGCCGCGCGCCACTGGCACGAGGCCCGGCGCCTCGACGCGCAGGACGGCGAGGTCGGACTCGGGGTCGTCGCCGACGAGGCGAGCGGGCCAGCGGCTCCCGTCCGCCAGCACGACCGTCGTCGCCAGCGTGCCGTGGACGACGTGGCTGTTCGTCAGCAGGAAGCCGTCGGGCGTGAGCACCAGGCCGGAGCCGCCGCCCTCGCCGCGGCGGCCGGCCGCACGCACGGAGACGTGGACGACGCTCGGGGCCGCGCGCTCGACCGCGCGCATGACCGCCCGCGAGTAGGCGTCGAGCAGCTCGACGTCGCGGGCGTCGGCTGCGGCCGTCGCGCTCACGAGCCTTCCCGCTCGCCGACGGTGGCGACGAGGCTGCGCTCCTCGCCCGCGCGCAGCACGGACAGCGCGAGCGCCTGCCCGACCCGGTCCTCGTCGAGGCAGGGAAGCAGAGCCGCCGGCGACGTCAGGCGCTCCTCGCCGGCGCGCAGCAGCACGTCGCCGAGCAGGAGGCCGGCGCTCGCAGCGGGGCTTTCGGGCTGCACCGAGAGGACGATCAGTCCGGCGGGCTGGCCGAGGCGCGAGCGCAGCTCGGGCGGCAGCGCGACGGGCTGCGTGCCGATGCCCAGCCAGCCGCGGCGCATGCGTCCACGTACGAGGAGCGACTCGACCACGCGCCTCACCGCGGGCCCGGGCACGGCGAGGCTGCCGCCTCGCAGCAGACCGGCCGTGCTCACGCCCAGCGCTGCGCCGGAGGCCCTCGCGAGCAGGCCACCCGAGAAGCCCGGGTGCAACGCGACGTCGGTCTCGAGGTAGCTCTCGAGCCGGCCGCCGGCCGGCGTTCGCCACTCGCCTCCGACCGCGCTGACGATTCCGAGGCGCGCCCGCGCCGAGCGACCCGGGCGGCTCAGGCTCACCACGATCTCGCCGACGCGCGGAGTCGCCGCCGCGGGCCAGTGTGCCGGCGCGAGGCCGCTCGCCTCGACGCGCAGCACCGCGAGGTCGCTCCCCGGGTCACGGCCGACCACCCGGGCCGCGACGGTGCGCCCGTCGGGCAGGCCGACCGGGACGTTCTCGTCGAAGTCCAGCGCGTGGTGCGATGCGACGAGAACGCCGTCGGCCGACCACACGACAGCGCTCGATGTCGTGCGCCGCCGTCCCTCGACGCGCGCGACCGACGGAGAGGCCGCCTCCACGACCGCGGCGAGGTCGGCGGAAAGGCTCGTGACAGTCGCGCCCATCGAGATCCTCCTCGGGCCCGAGGCCCAACGAGGACACGGTACGAGCCTGGCGATCCGCGCGCATCGCCCGTGTGGGCAGGGGGAACCCCGCCCGAACGGGCGGGGACGCCGGGCCGCCCGGATGGCCGGGTCAGAGGAGCAGGAGCCCTAGCCGTGCCGCCTGCGCGATCGCCTCGCCCCGCGTCTGGGCTCCGAGCTTGCCGAGGATCGCGTTGACGTGGAACTTGACCGTGTGCTCGCTGATCCCGAGCCGCTCGCCGATGCGGCGGTTGGTGAGGCCCTCGGCCAGGAGCTGCAGCACCTCGCTCTCGCGCGGGGTCAGCGCCTCGACGACCTCCGATGCGGCCCGTGCACGCGGCGCGCCGAGCGCGTCGGCGAGCGACGGGTCGACGGTGACAAGGCCGGCCACGGCGGCGTGCACCGCGGGGGCGAGCTGCTCCTCGAGCCCGTCGCGCAGGAGGACGCCTCGCGCGCCGGCGGCGAGGGCCTCGCGCGCCTGCCCCTCGCTCCAGAGGACGGCCACGACCGGGATCCGCGCGGCCGCGGCGCGCAGCCCGTCGAGCGTGCCCGAGGGACCGACGTCCCAGACGAGCGCTTCGGCTTCGTCCTCCGCGGCGCCCGCCAGGTCGTCGTCGGTCGTGTCGCCGCTCACGGCGAAGCCGGCCGACTCGGCGAGCGCGCGCAGGCCGGCGCGCGCGAGCGCGTCGTCGGCGACGACCAGCAGCCGGAGCGAAGGGGGCACACGAACACTGTAGAGCACGACCGGCGGCCCGGCGCGAGCCGCGTCCGCGAGAACACGACCTTCGGCAGCCGCTCCAGCTCCTCACCCCCGACCGGCTCACACGACGGGCAGCGCCTGCCTCGCCTCCCGGTCGGGGTCGCTCCGGACCTCGGACACGTCGTCGAGGACCATCGTCTCGCCCCGGGCGGACGTGTACCTCGGCCAGGAAGGCAGCCCCGCTCCGTTCGGGTCGCCCGTCTTCATGAACTGGACGAGGGCGCCCGACATCTGCGCGGCGAGCTTCCGCGGCCGCGCGCCGCCGCCCGTGTGGGTCAGCATCAGGTCCGTGTTGCGGAACCAGAAGCAGATGTCGAGGCAGTGAAAGGCGCGCAGCCGCCCGTCGAACAGCGGCGGCTGCCAGCCGAACCAGGCCACGTAGACGGCGGAGGGCTGCTTCGCCTTGGCGTCGGCGAGCGCCACGGCGTTCTGCCGGTTGCTGCTCGCCAGCGACCAGATCTCGACCGGCTTGCGGCCGGGGAACGCCTTCACGTACGCGTCGACGACCTCGCGTGCCTTGTCCCCGAAGCCCGGCCCGAAGCCGGCGCGCAGCTTCAGCTTCTCCACGACCTCGTCCAGCGTGATCGCCTCGAGCGAGGAGTCGCTCCAGCTCGGGGACTGCTCGTCGAAGGTCGACGAGATCAGCATCGGCACGCCGGCCGCGGTGGGCGCGGGCTCCGGGTGGAAGGGATGCTGGGGCAGGACGACGCCGTCCACCACGGGGTTGAAGCCGCGCCGCAGCCCCCGGGAGCCGCCCAGCTCCTGCCTCAGCTTCTGGTCGGCCTTCGTGGCGATCGCGAGGAACTCCTTCCACGGCAGCTCCTGCAGCTTGTCCACCTGCGCTGCGCCCAGCCCTGCCTCGCTCACGACGGCTTTGCCCAGCCTCTCGCAGTACTCCCTGTCGCCCATCCGGGTGGCCGCGCCGCTCAGCACGACCGCCTTGTGGAACAGGCCCTTCGCCGAGGGCATCGCGCTGAGCGCGCACACCTTCGCGCCGCCGCCGGACTGGCCCATGATCGTCACGTTGCCCGGGTCGCCGCCGAAGGCCGCGACGTTGTCGCGGACCCACTCCAGCGCCGCGACGATGTCGAGCATGCCGACGTTGCCCGACGCGGCGAAGCGCTCGCCGCCCACGCCGGCCAGGTCGCAGTAGCCGAAGGGCCCCAGGCGGTGGTTGAGCGAGCAGAAGACGAGGTCGCCGAAGCGCGCGAGGCTCTCGCCGTTGTACCCGTCCTGCTCGATGCCGTTGCCGTTGACGAAGCCGCCGCCGTGCAGCCAGAGCAGGACCGGCCGCTTCTTCCCGTCGCGCAGCGCCGGTGTGAAGACGTTCAGGCGCAGGCAGTCCTCGCTGACGTCGTCGTAGTTCCAGTGGTCGCGGAACGAGGCGAAGGTGTTCGCGTACCGCTTGTCCATGTCCTGCGGGGCCGAGTTGCCCCACCACAGCGCGGGGAAGACGCCCGTCCACGCCTTGGGTGGCCGCGGGGGCAGGAACCGGCTCGCACCGGAGGTGTCGGCCCCGTAGGGGATCCCGAGGAAGTAGTGGATGCCCCGCAGGACGTAGCCGCGGACCTTGCCGTGGCGGGTCTCGGCGACGGCGATGTCGTCACCGACCCGCAGGACGGGCCCGTCTTCGGGCGTCGCTGCCGGGGCGGACGGTGCGGCCGCAGAAGCCATGCCCTTCGTCCCGACGGCCAGACCAGCCGCACCCGTGCCGATCGCCCGAAAGAAGCTGCGCCTGCTCGATGTCATCGCGAGGACCTCACTGGACGAGGGATGCTAGCTTGCAGGCCAGCCTCTCGCAAGGAATCGCGTTCGCGCCTGCGCGCGCGTGCCGGCCTTGCACCGGAGCGGCAGCAGGACGCGCCTGGGCCATTTGCTCTAGCTCGTGGTCTATCGACTCGGCGCGGCGGGCTCCTCCAGACTGGCCCGAGTCGGCGACCCGAGCGGCCAAGAGCCGGTGGACAAGAACAGTGGGGTGGTTGTGTCCAGACGAATCGGGCTCCATCAGAGCCTCCGGACGCTGCTCTGCCCGATCCGCAAGCCGCGTGCCGCCCTCGCGGTCGCCCTCGGTCTCGTCCTGCTTCCGGCGGTGGCCCGCGCCCAGATCTCGCCCGGGCCGCTGAGCCGGGCCCACGCGAAGCTCGAGGGCAGCACGCGCTGCCTCGAGTGCCACGACCCCGACAAGGGAGTGTCTGCCGCGAAGTGCCTGGCCTGCCACAAGCCCCTCCAGGAGCGGATCGGGGCGGGCAGGGGCCTTCACGCGCGCCCGGAGTACCGCGACTGCAAGACCTGCCACGTCGAGCACCAGGGCCTCGAGTACGAGCTCGTCTGGTGGGGCAAGGCCGGCCGCCGCGCCTTCGATCACGCCCTGACCGGCCTCGTGCTCGCAGGCAGGCACGCGCAGCTCTCCTGCGAGCAGTGCCACCGGACCCGTTCGTTCATGGGCCTTGCGACCGACTGTGCTTCCTGCCACAAGGACGAGCACCGCGGCCAGTTCAAGGGCCGCGCCTGCGCGGAATGCCACAACCAGGTGGCCTGGAAGCCTGCCCCCGGCTTCGATCACGCGAAGACGTCGTGGCCCCTCACGGGCCGGCATGCCGTCACCGCGTGCGAGAAGTGCCACGCCGTTCGCAAGCCCGACCCCGCGAACCGGGCGGCGTCCTATCGTGTTTTCCGGGGCGTGGCCGGGCGGGACTGCGCGGCCTGCCACGAGGACCCGCACAAGGGCCGCCTGGGGCGCAGCTGCTCGACGTGCCATTCCACCTCGAGCTGGCGCAGCGCGGTCACCGCCGGCTTCGATCACAACCGCACGGCCTACCCTCTCGCGGGACGCCACGCCAGCGTCGCCTGCGAGAAGTGCCACGTCCCCGGCCGGCCCCTGCGGTTGAAGCACGATCGCTGCACCGACTGCCACGCCGACGCGCACGAGGGCCAGCTCGCGCGCCGCCCGGACCAGGGCCGCTGCGAGAGCTGCCACGACGTCCAGGGCTTCCGGCCCGCCCGCTTCGGGCCCGACGAGCACGCGAGGACCGCCTATCCCCTCGCCGGGGCTCACCTCGCGGTGGCCTGTGACGCCTGCCACCGGCCGCTCGATGGAGCGAGGCCGCGCGGCAGCCGATCCCTGCGGGCGTCGCCAGCGACGGGCAACGCCCCGATGCGATTCCGCTTCGCGTCCACACGTTGTGTGGACTGCCACCGGGACCCGCACCGGGGCGAGCTGGCCCGTTTCGTGGCCAAGGGCGGCTGCGAGACCTGTCACCGCGTCGACTCCTGGCGCGAGGTCACCTTCGACCACGGCCAGACGCGATTCGCACTCGCCGGCAGCCACGCCCGCGTGAGCTGCAGCGGCTGCCACCGCAGCACGGAAGGTGGACGCCCGACGGGGACCCTTCGCTTCGCGGGCGTGCCGCAGGCCTGCGAGGGCTGCCACCGCGACCCGCACCAGGGGCAGTTCGCGGCGGCTGGCCGTGCCACCTCCTGCGAGCGCTGCCACACGACCGAGAACCTGAAGGCCACGAAGTTCGATCACGCGCGCGACTCGACCTACCACCTGGACGGCGCCCACGCGAGGCTCGCCTGCGAAGCGTGCCACCGGCGCGAGACCCGGGGTGGCGTGAGCTTCACCCGCTACAAGCCCCTCCCCACGACCTGCAGCGGCTGCCACGGTCCGTCCGGGCGGCCCGACAAGGTAGAGAAGCCATGAGACGTTCGATTCCCACCGCCGCCTCCGCTCTCGTCGTCGTGTTCGCGCCGATGCTGTTCCTCTTCGCGCAGGGCAAGACCGACATGCCCCACGGGGACATGAAGCGGGACTGCGGCGAGTGCCACACGCCCGAGAGGTGGGTGCCGGTGGACGCGCCGCCCACCTTCCGCCACGCCACGACCGGCTTCGCCCTCGAACTGGCCCACGCGAAGGTCTCCTGCCGCGCCTGCCACCGGAGCCTGGTGTTCGACCAGGTGGGGACGGCCTGCGCGGACTGCCACCAGGACGCCCACCGTGGCGAGCTCGGCTTTCGCTGCGAGGCGTGCCACACGCCGACCACCTGGACGAACCAGCGCGAGATGTCCCAGGTCCACAGCCGGACGCGGTTCCCGCTGCTGGCCATCCACGCCCGGCTCGACTGCACCGCCTGCCACCGCAACCAACGGCCGTTCCAGTACGCGAACACCCCCGCCGAGTGCGGCGCCTGTCACTACGAGACCTACCTGCAGACGACCAGCCCCAACCACCAGCAGGCCGGCTTCTCGCGCCGCTGCGAAGACTGCCACAGCGTGACCTCCAGCACCTGGCTCGGCGCGCGCTTCTCGCACCCCGCGAGCTTCCCCCTCGCCGGAGGGCACGCGGGGCTGGCTTGCGCACGCTGCCACAGCGGCGGTACGTACGCCGGCCTGTCGTCCGCTTGCGTGTCCTGCCACCAGAGGGACTACGCGGCGACCACGAACCCCAACCACGTCGCGGGAGGCTTCCCCACGACGTGCGAGAGCTGTCACAGCATCAGCGCCTGGCGGCCGGCCAGGTTCGATCACAACCAGACGCGCTTCCCGCTCACGGGCGCCCACGTTCAAGTGGACTGCGCCCGCTGCCACGTGGGGGGCCGCTATACGGGAACGCCCACGGACTGCTACTCCTGCCACCGGGCGGACTACGCCGCGACCAGCAACCCGAGCCACCAGGCGGCGGGCTTCCCGACCCAGTGCGAGGCCTGCCACAACACGACGGCCTGGCGCCCCGCCTCCTTCAACCACGACGGTCAGTTCTTCCCCATCAACTCGGGGCGGCACCGCGGCGTCTGGTCGAGCTGCAGCGACTGCCACGTGAACCCCGCGAACTACGCCGTCTTCGAATGCATACTTCTGCCACGCGCACTCGAACCGGGCGCAGGTGGACTCCCAGCACCGCGAGGTCGGCGGCTACGCCTACCAGAGCGCCGCCTGCTATCGCTGCCACCCGAGGGGTGTCGCGGGCGATGCGCCGGGCCGCCGCCCTCGGCGCCTGCCGTGAGGAGGACGCCGTGAGGCACATGAGAACCGTCGCCCCGCTGCTCGCCTTCGCCGCGGCTGCGCTCGTCGCCGCCGTGCTTGCCACGGCTGCACCGGGCTACACCGTCACCTACCGCTCCGCGGCCAACGCCTACCTCGACGCGGGCCGCGCCCAGGGCCTCGCCGTCGGCGACCGCCTCCGGGTCATGGAGGGCCAGAAGACGGTCGCCGAGCTGCAGGTCGTCTACGTCGCCGAGCGGTCGGCCTCGTGCAAGATCCTGTCCGAGACGCGGCCGGTTCGCGTGGGCGACGTGGTCGCGCCCGTCCTCCGCCCCTCTGGCGCTCCGCCGGCTGGCGAGGGCCAGCCCGCCGCGCCCACGCCCCCTGCGGCCGGCACAGCCGCGCCTCCGGCGGCCGGCACACCCGCGCCTGCTGCCGCCGCGCCGTCCGGCGCGGCCGGCGCCCCGTCCCACGGCGCCCGTTGGGGCCGCGTGCGCGGGGCGGCCTCCCTCGGCTACTACCGGAGCTGGGACCGGACGGAGTCGGCTTTCGACTTCTCCGAGCGCACGGCCCGGCTCGACCTGGGCCTCTACGACGTCGCCGGCCGGCCGCTGAGCTTCACGCTCCGCCTGCGCAGCCGCCAGGACAACCGCGCGCGCACGCTCAGCCAGCGCACGCCGCAGAGCGAGCGCAGCGACCGGCTCTACGAGGCGGCCCTGCGCTACGAGCCCAAGTCGGACCGCTTCGCCTTCGAGGTCGGGCGCATCGGGATCTACCGTTTCGTGGGCATCGGCTACCTCGACGGCGGGCTGGCGCGCTACAGGCTCGCCGACAACGTCCAGCTCGGAGCCTTCGGCGGACGCATGGCGGATTTCGAGACGATCGGCTTCGGGGGGACCGGCCAGAAGTACGGCGGCTTCGTCCGACTCGCGCCGGGAGGGCGCTACGCCACGGGCGGGTTCGACGCCACCCTGGCCTTCGTGCGCGAGAACGCCGGCGGGGACGTGAGCCGCGAGTACCTGAGCGTGGAGAGCCGCCTCGGACGCGGGAGCCGCTTCTGGCTCTTCGAGCGGGCGGAGCTCGACCTCAACCGCGGGTGGCGGCAGGAGGTCACCGGCAAGAGCTACCAGATCTCGAACGTGTCCCTGTCGGCGAACCTGCGCCTCTCCGCGTCCGCCTCGGCGTTCGCCTCCTACGACGGGCGGCGCAACTACCGCTACTACCAGAACCGCCTCGTCCCCGAGGAGGTCTTCGACGACCTGCTGCACCAGGGTCTGCGCGCGGGCCTCAACCACTCGACGCCCGGCGGGTTCGGGGCCTCGGCCGGGTTCGGGATGAACCTCAAGGAGTCGGACCCCCGGCACCCCGAGCTGAGCCTGGCGAACGCCTACTCCTTCAACGCAAACCTCCGCCACGCCAACTTCCTGTCGTCGGGCTTTTCGGTGAGGCTCGACGGCTCCGGCTTCTCGAACGGCTACACGAACGGCGGCCTGGTGACGGCGAGCCTCGGCCGGCGCCTCCAGGGCGGCCACATGCTGGACCTCTCCTACGGCCGTTCGTTCTACAGCGTGAAGCAGGCCGATGCGGCCGGCGCGTCGACGCCCGCCCAGCAGCGCACGACGCAGTGGCTGCGACTTCTCGGCCGGGCCGAGCTCGGCCACCGCGTCTACCTGCAGGGCGACCTCGAGTACGACACCGGGGACGACCTCGAGGGGCCACGCGGCTTCTTCGAGCTGGGGTACCTCTTCTGAAGCGGGCATGGTGCTGCGCCAGGTGGGGTGCGCCTCGGCGGAAGGCCGGCCACACCGTCACGAGGAGCGAGCCCGACTAGCGACTATGATCTCGACCATCATGAAGACACCGAGGTCGTGTTCCACCGACGGTCGCACCGTCTCAGCTCTCGCGATCCTGGGGCTCCTCGCCTTGCCTGCCCACGGCCAGCAGCGGGAGTACCTGGAGGCACACGTCTACGTGACGGCCCCCTCGCCGTCACAGCTGCTCGCCGACCGCGGCTTTGTCGCCTTCGAGCCGCTGGAGCAGCCGGACGAGAACTTCCCGACGATCATGATCGACCCCGATCGGACGTTCCAGGCGGTAGAGGGCTTCGGCGGCGCTTTCACGGATGCGGCCGCTGACGTGTTCGCGCAGCTTCCGGCTGCTTCCCAGGAGCGGTTCCTGAAGGCCTGCTTCGATCCCGTGGACGGCAACGGTTACACGCTGTGCCGGACGACGATTCACAGCTGCGACTACGCTCCCGAGATGTACACGTACGACGACGTGGCGGGCGACAAGGCTCTCGAGCACTTCTCGATCGAACACGACCGGAAGAACCGCCTGCCCTTCATCAAGCGAGCCCGGGCCGCGTCCGGGGGCAGGCTGCGCCTCTACGCCTCGCCCTGGAGCCCGCCGGGTTGGATGAAGACGAACGGCGAGATGAAGCACGGGGGCAAGCTCAAGCCCGAGTACCGGCAGACCTGGGCCGACTACTTCGTGAAGTACGTGAAGGCCTATGCCGCAGAGGGTGTCCCGATCTGGGGTCTGACCGTCCAGAACGAGGCCATGGCCACCCAGGTCTGGGAGTCCTGCATCTTCACCGCCCGGGAGGAGCGGGACTTCGTTCGCGACTACCTCGGCCCCGCGCTCCACGCCCACGGGCTCGCGGACGTGAAGCTCATGATCTGGGACCACAACCGCGGCCTCGTCTACCAGCGTGCGGAGGCCGCCTACGAGGACCCGGCAGCGTCGAAGTACCTCTGGGGCACCGCCTTTCACTGGTACGTCGGAGACCACTACGACAACGTCCGGCTCGTTCACGACGCGTTCCCGGACAAGGCATTGCTGTTCACGGAGGGGTCGGTGCGCGGCACCTGGGAGTCCGCGTTCCGCCTGGCGAAGAACGTCATCCTGGATCTCAACAACTGGGCCGCAGGCTGGACCGTCTGGAACCTGCTGCTCGATCCCGACGGAGGGCCGCGGCACGCCGGTGGCCTGATGGGCGGAACGATCGTCAACGCCGATCCCAGGACCGGAGAGCTGACGTTCAACCCGCCCTACTACGCCTTCGGCCACTTCTCGCGCTTCATCAAGGCCGGCTCCCGCCGGATCGCCTGCACCTCCAGCAGCGACGACTTCGTTGCCACGGCGTTCCTCAACCCGGACGGGAAGGTCGCGGTCGTGCTGACGAACCTGACCGACCACCAGGAGATCTTCCAGCTCTGGATCGAGGGCAGGACGCTCAAGTACTCGAGCCCGGCCAACGCGATCATCACGATCGTCCTCTGAATCAGCGGGGCGTCCCGCGAGCGTACGCGAGCTTGCCGGCGCTCGCCCCTCGTGAGAGATTCCCCCTCACCAAGGACTCAGCGACGCGCCGTCTGCTTGAGGCTGCCGGCACGCTCACTCACTCGGAGGCGCGGAACCATGGGCAAGGACGTCTACGGTCGCAGGCTCAGAGGCGGGATGGTCGGCGGGGCGCAGGGCGCCTTCATCGGCCCGGTGCACCGGATGGCGGCGACGATGGACGGCGAAGCGGAGTTCGTGGCCGGGTGCCTCTCGCGCGACCCCGAGAAGTCGCGGCAGGCCGGCCAGGCGCTGCACCTCGATCCCGCGCGGGTCTACGGCGACTACCGCGAGATGGCGGAGCGGGAGGCGAAGCGGCCTGCCGAGCACAGGCTCGACTTCGTCTCGATCGTGGTCACGACCTCGTACCACTACGAGGTCGCCCGGTGCTTCGTCGAGCACGGCTTCAACGTCGTCTGCGACAAGCCCATGACCACCTCGCTCGACGACGCCCGCTCCCTGCGGGACATGGTCCGGAAGGCCGGCACGGCCTTCGTGCTGACGCACAACTACACCGGCTATCCGATGGTCAAGGAAGCCCGCCACCGCGTCGCCACGGGCGAGCTCGGCCACGTCAACAAAGTGGTGGTCGAGTACCCGCAGGGCTGGCTCTCGCAGCTCGTCGAGGGCGGCGCGAGCGGGATCAACATGTGGCGCATGGATCCTTCACGGGCCGGGCCGTCGAACTGCACGGGCGACATCGGCATCCACGCGGAGAACCTCTGCCGCTACGTCACCGGCCTCGAGATCGGCGAGCTCTGCGCCGAGGTTTCCTCGTTCATTCCCGGGCACAGGCTCGACGACGACTCGATGATGCTGCTGCACTTCAAGGGCGGCGCCAAGGGCATCCTCTACGCCTCGCAGATCTCGTCGGGCGAGGAGAACGGCCTCAGCATCCGCGTCTACGGCACGAAGAAGGGCCTGCAGTGGTGGCAGGAGGAGCCGAACTACCTGGTCCTCAAGGACCCGGCCGGCTACCAGACGCGGCTGTCGCGCGGGAACCCCGACCTCGTCTGCGAGATCGCCAGGCGGTACATGCGCACGCCCTTCGGCCATCCCGAGGGCTTCATCGAGGCCTTCGCCAACGTCTACCGCGAGGGCTTCAAGACGATCCGCGCGCAGGTGGCCGGCGACCCGGACCCGAAGGCCGACCACCCGACGGTGGACGACGGCGTCACCGGCCTCGCGTTCATCGCCACCGTCCTGGAGAGCTCGAAGTCCGACCGCAAGTGGACGACGATGAGGTCGTAGGATGGGAGACACCCGGTTCCTCCCCGGACTCGTCCTCGTCGCGCTGACCGCGGGAGTCGTCCTCGTCAGCCTCCTGGCGAGCAGCCTCTCGCGGCCGGGTCAGCGGCGCGCGGGCCTCGTCGCCGGTGGGCTCCCCCTGTCCATGCTGCCTCCGGTCGTCGCGACGGCCTATGCCTCGTGGAAGCTCGTCGGCCTGTTCGAAGGGCTGGCCCAGGCGCAGACCGGCGCGGCTCGGAACACGCTCGAGGCGTTCGCGTCGCTCTGGATGCTGCAGCGAGTGGCGTGGGGCGCGTTCGTCGCCTCCTGCCTCGTCGGCCTGCTGCTCGGCCTGTGGCGTTCCGGCCGCTCGACCGACGACCTGGCCTGCTCGGCGCGCCGGGGGCTGGTGCTCCTGCTGCTGCCGGCCCTGGGGCTCGTCGTGGCGGCCCTGACGACGCGGTCGCTCGCCGGCGCCTTGCGAGTCTCCGCGGCCGTGATCTCGTCCGACGAGAAGGATCCCGCGAGCCAGACGCGGAAGGACGCCATCCTCGAAGCCGAGGGACTCCCGACTCGCGGTGCAGGCTCGATCGCGAGCACGTCGCGTTTCATGAGTCGCGCCCTGATGACCGGGCTCTTCGGAGGAGCCATCGCGGCGGTCGTGCTCCTGGGACTCGCGCTCCCGGGTTTCATCCTCGCCTGGCGAGTGCGCTTCGGAGCGGCGTTCTCGGCGGCGTCGTCCATCGTGTGGCTCCTGGCCGCCGTCGGAGCCGGCCTCGTCGCCTTCGGCGTGCTCGATCCGCTCCGATTGGCGTGAACGCTCGGGCTCAGCTCAGCTTGAACTTCACCGTCACCGTCATGATCACGGGCACGGGCACGCCGTTCAGCAGGGTGGGTGTGTACTCCCACTGCCTCACGGCCTCGATGGCCGCCTCGTCGAGCAGCGGCACACCCCGCAGCGTCTTGACGGCGACCACCTTGCCTTCCGGGCTGATGGTGCACTCCAGGATCACGAAACCCTGCACCCGCGCCGCGATCGCCTCCGCGGGATAGGCCGGGCTCACGTTCCGGGTCTTCCGTGGCTCGGCGATGGCGCCGCCCACGCGTAGCGGTGTGGTTGGGACGAGAGGCGCCTCCGGCTGGGCTCCCGCCGCCGCTTTCGCTCGAGGTCTGGGCGCCGGCGTTGCGGGCGGAGTCGCGGTCGTCAGGCGCGGAGGCGGAAGCGGCGGCGGAGGCGGCGGCAGAAGGAACGCCTCCTCGAACTTACCTCTGGAGACGGGCTCGGGAAGCGCGTCGTCGTCGCTGGCGAAGGCCTGCGGCGATTGCCAGTAGGCCCAGATCGCGGCGCTCACGGGGAGTATCGTGAGCAACGCGACGAGGTTGGCCGCGACCGCGGCCCACGCGACGTCTCGGCCCGCCCGCGAGCGGCCGGTCAGGGCGGCGCCGGCCAGCACGAGCCCGAGCAGAGACCCGACGCCCAGCCCCCCCGCCGTGAACAGTCCGAGGATCCCGAGCGCGAGCGCGGTGATGGCCAGCCCCTTGCGTTCGGCCATGGTCCCCCTTCGTCTTCACTGGGATGCTACCGCAGGAACGCGTCCCGTCGCGCTCGGCTCGGGCCGCGCCTGCGGTGACGTTGCGGGTGCCCGCCACGCTCAGGCCGTCGCGCGGTCCTCGAGCGACGCCTCGGCCTCCGCGATTCGCGACGATCCTCTCGCCGCGACGACCTCCGCGATGCGCGCAGCGTCGCGTCCCACGCCGTGGATCATCTCGGAGGAGAACGCGTAGAGGAACTGCAGTCCCACGAAGTAGAGACCCGGTTGCGCGGCCACTATCCCCGCCTCGTGCTGCGGCTCGCCGTCCGGGGCGAACACCGGCAGGTCGATCCACGAGAAGCCGGGGTCGTATCCCGTGCACCAGACCACGTTCGCGACGTCGAGGACGCGCCCGTCCGCCAGGAGCGGGAGCCCGCCCCGCACGCCGACGACGCGCGGCGCGCGGGTGACGCCCGCCGCGGCCAGCTCCCGTGGCCTGGTTCGGATCAGCGGCGCCGCGCGGTGGAGCAGCTTCGGGCGGGCCCTGCGTCCGATCGGCGTGGCCAGGGACAGGACGCGGTGGAACACCCCGCGCAGCACCAGCCGGCTCAGCACCAGCCGCGCCGCGAGGCCGTCGACGCGGAACGGGACGTGGCCGGTGTCGCGCCCGGCGAGCCACGTGCGGTGCCCCTTCACGGTCTCGACAGCGATCTCGGCCCCGGAGTTGCCGCAGCCCACGACCAGCACGTCCCCGGCGCGCAGCTGCGCCGGGCTGCGGTACTCGAACGAGTGGAGCTGGACGATACCGGGGTCGAGCTCGCCGGCGAAGGGCGGGACGCGGGGGCGCTGGTAATTGGCCATCGCCACCACGACGTTCTCCGCTTCGAACCGCGCGCTCCCGGCCGCCACCACGAAGCGTTCCCCCTGCCGTGACAGGCGGTCCACGCGGACGCCCGATCGCACGGGCAGCGCGAACCGCCGCGCGTACGATTCGAGGTAGTCGCCCATCTCGTCCTTCGTCGGGAACGAGAACGGCGGGGCGGGAAACGGCATGCCGTCGAGGCCGGAGTGACGCGCCGGCGTGAAGAGGCGGAGCGAGTCCCACCGGCAGCGCCACGTGTCACCGACCCGTGCGCTGGCGTCCAGGATGAGAAAGTCGACCCCGCGCCGCGCCAGGTGATGGCCGACCGAGAGCCCCGCCTGGCCGCCGCCGATCACGACCGTGTTCACGTGAGTGCTCGTGTACGCGTGTGCCATCTCAGGTCCCCCCGCTGGTCACAAGGTAGCTCGACAGGCGCGCGGCCGCATCGGGCCGAATACCCAGTACGGTCGAAAGGCCTGTGGGTACTTCTCTGTAGCCTAGAGCAGCTTGTGCTCGTAGGCGAACGCCGTGGCGGCGGCGCGCGACGACAGGTCGAGCTTCGTGAAGATGTTGCTCACGTGGCGCGCCACGGTCTTCTCGCTGATGCCCAGCCTCCCGGCGATCGCGCGGTTCGTGGCGCCGGTGGCGATGAGCCGCAGGACCTCGAGCTCCCGACCGGTGAGCCCCGTCGGCATCGACGTCGGCGCCGGCGCCGCCAACCGCTCAACCCAGGCGATTGCGGCCGCGGCACCCAGCGTCTCGAAAGCGTCGTGGGCCGCGTCGAGCTCCAGCTGCCCGCCCTCGTGGTCGCCGAGCTGCCGGCAGGCCAGGCCGATCAGCACCCGGGCCCGGGCGAGCTCGTAGGGCGCGTCGAGCTCCTGCCATGCGGTGCCCGCGGCGCGCAACAGCTCGAGGGCGTCCAGGGCGCGCCCTTCGGCCAGGGCCACCGCGCCGGACGCCTGCGCGGAGAGGGCGCGCAGGAACGGCGCCTCCAGCTGTCCGGCGAGCTGCGCGAGCTCGTCGCATGCGGCGCGCGCGCCGGCGACGTCGTTTCGCGCCAGCAGGATCTCGATCCCGGCGCCCAGCAGGAGAACGCGCGCCCGCCGATCGCGCGTCTCCTTCAGGGCGAGGCGAATGGCGGCCTCCGCCGCCTCCGTCTGTCCCTGGCTCAACCGGAGGAGAGCGAGACCCGGCTGCGGCTTGCACCCGGCTTGACTGGCGAGGCGGTACGCCTCCTCCGCCTGGCCGAGCTCGCCTCGCAGGCGATGCAGCTCGGCGAGCTGGTACCAGGCGGCGCCCGCCTCCGGCCGTGGTGTGTGGGCCAGCCGGCCGCACGCCCGCTGCGCCTCGCTGAAGGCGTCCTGCCAGGCGCCGTGCAGCTGCATCAGCTCGGACCGCCGGACGAGGCAGTACCCGCGGAAAGGCACGAGATCGGGGTGCGAAGCGCACCAGCCCTGCAGCGCCGTGGTCCATTCCTGTGCGCGGCGCAGGTCGAACAGCGAGTGACAGGCGCTGATGACGCTGCAGTACACCGCGCCCGCGACCATGGGCGCGATCTCGCCGCCGGTCACCGAAACCATCACCTCGTCGAGCAGCGCGAGCCCAGCCGTCGTCTGTTTCATCATCAGCAGGGCACGACCCTCGCCGTGGCGTGCGAGCGCCACCAGGTCGCGGTTCCCGAAACGAGAGGCGATCTCGGCAGCCTCGGCGAACCGGGCGTGCGCCGACACCGCGTCGCCCTCGGCCGCGCGCTGACGCGCCGAGGCGCAGAGCAGCCATCCCCGTTCGACACAGGGCTCCTTCACGTCGTCGAGCAGCCGCTGCGCGCGGGCAAGCCAGCCCGCGGCCTGCGCCTGCTGGCCAGGCCGGTCGGTGAGCGCGAACACGAGCCAGAAAGCGCTGCGGGCGGCACGGATCGCATCGCCGCGCTCCAGGAACCGGGCATGTGCCCGCGTGCGCGCCTGGTCGCTCGCCGCGTCCTCGCCGATCAGGTACGCGGCGGTGGCGAGCCGGTCGAGATCGTCGGGGTCGAGACGAGAGCGCCCGTCCAGGACGGCGAGCCGCGCGTAGGCCTCGGACCACGCGCCTCGTTCGAAGGCCGCTCGGCCCTCCTCGAGCGCCTGCGAATCCGTCATCGCCGTATCTTCCTGCAGACAGCCGTCGCGCGTCACGCCGCCGCAGCCTGCAGGCTGTCAGCTCGTGCTCACGCGTCAGTCCGTCGGCAGGTCACGACGAACTCCTGCGAGTCTGGCGCCAGCGCCCCACCCTGGAAGTCCCCGAGGAGCGACTCGAGCGTGAGCCGTGAGCGTGCGACGAGGTGCTCCAGCTCGTAGCGGAAGAAGAAGCGCAGGACGAAGTCCCAGGCGCCCTGGCGCTGCTCGCCATCCTCGTCCCAAAGGAAGCGCATGCGTCCGAACGTCCGCTGGCTCACGACGTCCGAACGCGCGGACACCAGCCGCCGGAGGCGCCGTCCCGGCGCGTACTCGCCGTCGAAGTCCACGTGCTCCGCCATCCCGTCGGCGAGGATCCGCGGGGAGGGGACGTACAGGTCGAAGACGAAGCGCCCGCCCGGCAGGAGGTGCGCGTGCACGTTGTTCAGCAGCCGCAACTGGTCTTCCGTGTCCTCGACGTGCGAGAGCACACGGAAGGGTGCGAGGACCAGGGCGTAGCGCCTCTCGAGCTGCGCCGAGACGGCGTCGGCCAGGTGGAGGCGGTGGCGCTCTCGCTCCGGCAGCTTGGCCCGCGCCCGGGCGAGCATGGCGGGGCTGACGTCGAGGCCCTCGACGTCGGCCCCCCGCGTCAGGGCCGCGCAGAAGAGCCGGCCCGTCCCCACGCCGATCTCGAGGACGGGCCCGGGGCTGGCGGCGGTCAGGGCCAGGTAGTAGTCGTTGTCGACGCCGTCCCGCACCTCGGCGTAGACCGTGTCGTAGAAGCGGGCGACGAACTCGGGGTAGTCGTGGCTCATGTCCGGGGCTCCAGTGAGAGGCTAAACTGTCCTGTCCAGGCCGAGCTGAACGGGCCGCGCGGGGACCATGGACCAGATCCGGAACTTCTGCATCATCGCCCACATCGACCACGGCAAGTCGACGCTCGCCGACCGGCTCATCCAGCGCTGCGGGGCCGTGGAGGCGAGGGAGTTCCGCGACCAGATCCTGGACTCGATGGACCTCGAGCGCGAGCGCGGGATCACGATCAAGGCCAACACCGTGAGCCTGCCTTACACGGCCAGGGACGGGAAGACGTACGAGCTCAACCTGATCGACACCCCCGGCCACGTCGACTTCTCGCACGAGGTGCGCCGCTCGCTGATGAGCTGCGAGGGAGCGCTGCTCGTGGTCGACGCGTCGCAGGGGGTCGAGGCGCAGACCGTCGCGAACCTCTACCTCGCGATGGAACTCGGGTTGGAGGTCGTGCCGGTGATCAACAAGATCGACCTCCCGTCCGCCGACGTCGAGCGGGTGATGGAGGAGATCGACCGCGACCTCGGGCTCGACCCGTTCGCCGGGGTCCAGGTCTCGGCCAAGCTGGGCACGGGCGTCGACGAGCTGCTGGAAGCGATCGTCCAGCACCTGCCCCCGCCCAAGGGCGACCCGCAGGCGCCGCTGCGCGCGCTGCTCTTCGACGCGCAGTACGACGCCTACCGCGGCGCCGTCCTGCAGGTGCGCCTCTTCGACGGCGCGCTGCGTGCCGGCACCCGGGTCCGCTTCATGCACTCGGGCCAGGAGCACAAGGTCGAGGAGGTGGGCTACCAGCGCCTGAAGCACGTCCCCGCCCCGGAGCTGTCCGCGGGTGAGGTGGGCTACGTGCTGGCCGGGGTGAAGGGCCTCTCGGGCCTCGCCATCGGGGACACGCTGACGCGAGGCCGAGCGCCCCGCCGCGGAGCCGGTGCCCGGCTACCGCGAGGCGAAGCCGGTCGTCTTCTCCTCGATCTACCCGATGGCCACGGACGACTACGAGGACCTGACGAAAGCGCTCGAGAAGCTGAAGCTCAACGACGCGTCCCTCATCTACGAGAAGGACAGCTCGGCAGCCCTCGGCTTCGGCTTCCGCTGCGGCTTCCTCGGGCTTCTCCACCTCGACGTGGTCCAGGAGCGCCTCGAGCGCGAGTACGACCTGTCGCTGATCCTCTCCGCGCCCTCGGTCCGCTACCGCATCGTGATGAACGACGACAAGGAGGTCTGGGTCGACAACCCGACCTTCTACCCCGACCCGGCTCAGATCAAGGAGGCGTACGAGCCGTACATCAAGGCGACGATCATGACCCCCGAGCGCTACCTCGGCACCGTGATGGAGCTGTGCCGCGAACGGCGCGGGGTCGAGACCACCTTCAACTACCTCGCCGCGGGCCGGATGGAGGTCGTGAGCCAGCTGCCGCTGGCCGAGGTCCTGTTCGACTTCTACGACCGCCTGAAGTCGATCACCCAGGGCTACGGGTCGTTCGACTACGAGCTGCTCGACTACCGCCTGGGCGACATGGTGAAGGTCGACATCCTCGTCAACGGGGAGAAGGTCGACGCCCTCTCGCAGCTCGTCCACCGCGAGTTCGCGCGCCCGCGGGCGCTGCGCTACTGCGAGCGGCTGGCCAAGACGATCCCCCGCCAGCAGTTCAAGATCGCGATCCAGGGCGCGATCGGGGGCCAGATCATCGCGCGCACCACCATCAACCCCTTCCGCAAGGACGTGACGGCGAAGTGCTACGGGGGCGACATCACCCGCAAGAGAAAGCTCCTCGAGAAGCAGAAGGAAGGGAAGAAGAAGATGAAGATGGTGGGGGCGGTGGAGATCCCGCAGGAAGCCTTCGTGTCGGTGCTCCGGGCCGAGGACGAGGACGACGACTAGTGCTGTTCCAGGTTGAGCGGCAGGAGGCGTACATGGACCTCGAAGGAGCGTGCGACCACATTCGCGGCGTGGCCAAGGTCGCGCACGCCGCGCGGCGTGAGTGCGAGGAGTGCGTGAAGACGGGCAGCGAGTGGGTGCATCTGCGCACGTGTCAGACTTGCCGCGGCACCCGCTGCTGCGACTCCTCGCCGAACCGGCACGCGAGCCGGCACGCAAGGGAATCCGGGCATCCCGTCGTCTGCTCCGCGGAGCCCGGCGAGCGGTGGCTCTACTGCTATCCGGATGACAACGTGGTCGAGTACTAGGGGAGGCGCGAGGAATCGCGGTGACCACATGACGACGCTCCTGACCTCGCCTGGGCCGTGGCCGGCGCTGCCGCTCGAGGGGCGGCGGCCGACGTACGAGACGCTCCACATGTGGTCGCAGGTCGTCGGGAAGGTCTGCCTGGCGCTGACGGCGCACGTCAACCACTTCTGGAACGTCGCCTTTCGCGTCACCCCGCGCGGACTCGCGACGCCGACCCTGACCGCGGGCTCCCGCGCGTTGAGCCTCACCTTCGACTTCGTCGACCACCAGCTCGTCCTCCAGTGCTCGGACGGCGCCGCCGAGCGGCTGCCATTGCAGCCGAGGACCGTCGCAGAGTTCCACCGTCTCCTGACGGACATGCTCCACCGCGTGGGCGTCGACGTCCGTATCTGGACGATGCCCGTCGAGATCCCGGGTCCGATCCGTTTCGAAGAGGACACGGTTCACCGCTCCTACGACCCGGCGGCGGCGCAAGCTTTCTGGCGCGTACTGCTCGCCATCACGCCCGTGCTCGAAGCCTTCCGCAGCCGCTTCCTCGGCAAGTGCAGCCCCGTGCACTTCTTCTGGGGAAGCTTCGATCTCGCGCTGACACGCTTCTCGGGACGCCCGGCCCCGGAGCGCCCTGGCGCCGATGCGATCACTCGCGAGGCCTATTCCCACGAGGTGATCTCCCACGGCTTCTGGCTGGGCAGCGGCGGCGTGCCGGAGCCCGCCTTCTACGCCTACGCCGCGCCGCAGCCGCCCGGGCTCGAGTCCGTGAAGCCGAAACCCGCTGCAGCCTTCTACAGCACGGAGTTCTCGGAGTTCATCCTGCCCTACGAGGCGATCCGGTCCGCGCGCGATCCGGCCGAACTACTGCTCGCGTTCCTGACGAGCACCTACGAAGCGGCCGCGGACCTCGCCGGGTGGGATCGCGCGGCCCTGGAGCGGAGCTGAGGCTCGGAGCCCGAGCGGCGCAGCCTGTCCAGCCCGGGGCTCCCGGGCTCTACCTCCACATTCCGTTCTGCTCGGCGATCTGCCCGTACTGCGACTTCTCGGTCCTGAAGGCGGGCGTCCCCGCGCGCAAGCGCTTCGTCGAGCACCTGGTGGCCGAGGTGCCCCTCGCCGCGCGCGAGTGGGGAGACCCGCGGCCCTTCGACACGGTGTACTTCGGCGGGGGAACGCCCTCGCTGCTGCCGCCCGAGGACCTCGAGCGCGTGCTGGGCGCGTGCCGCGCGCACCTGGCGTTCGCGGCGCCGGCGCCCTGGATCTTCCTGGAGGCCAACCCCGAGGACGTGACGCCCGACGCGTGCGCCGCCTGGCGGGGGCTCGGGGTGCGAACCCTCTCCCTCGGGGTGCAGTCCTTCTCCGACGACGCTCTCCGCTTCCTCGGCCGCCGTCACGGCGCGGACGCAGGCGCGGGCCGCGGTCGAAACCGCGCAGGCCGCAGGCTTCGACACCGTCTCGGTCGACCTCATCTTCGGCCTGCCCGGCCAGACCCCGGAGGCCTGGCGGCGCGAGCTGGCGACGGCCGTGGCGCTCGGGCCGGGGCACCTGTCGTGCTATCAGCTCACGATCCACCCGCGCACGCGGTTCGGCGTGAGCGCCGCAGCGGGGCCAGCTCTCCGAGCTGCCCGAGGAGGAGCAGGCCGTCCTCTTCGAGCTCACGCACCGCTTCCTCGCGGACGCGGGCTTCTCCGCGTACGAGGTCTCCAACTTCGCGCGCAGCCGCGACCACGAGTCGCGCCACAACCGCAAGTACTGGGACCACACGCCCTACCTCGGGCTCGGCCCCTCGGCGCACTCGCTTGCAGCCGCGGACGCGAGTGCGGCGTGCCGGCCGCCCGCCGCTGGTGGAACGAGCTGCGCACGCCGCGCTGGGAGAGCCGCGTCGCGGCGGGCGAGCGGCCCGTCGAGGGCGAGGAGTCCCTCGGCCCGAAGGCACTGGCGACCGAGGCGGTGATGCTGGGCCTGCGCACCACGGCCGGGATCGACCTCGACGGCTTCGCGGCGCGCTACGGGTTCGACCTGCTGGCCGCGAACGACGCCCTCGTCGCCCGCCTCGTGGCCGAGGGCCACCTCGTCGTGCACACCGGCGCGGACGGTGGCCGGTGGCTGGTGCCGACACTGTCCGGACTGGCCGTCGCGGACGGCATGGCCGCCGCGTTCGAGGTCCCGCTCCCGCTCCCCGGTTGA
Source organism: uncultured Acidobacteriota bacterium (assembly GCA_963831755.1). GTDB lineage: Bacteria > Acidobacteriota > Vicinamibacteria > Fen-336 > Fen-336 > DATBSL01. Next base: position 69,005 of record CAWHRC010000009.1, on the reverse strand, counting down.
ACCCGCGCCGCCTCCTCTGCAAGGATCCCGCGCCGGCCTGAGAGGCCGGTCCAGAGGAGTGCGCGCCATGAAGGACACGCCTGCCGGCCGTCGCGACTTCGTGAAGGCAGCCGCCGGTGCCGCGGCTGCGGGCTGCCTGACGCCGCTCGCGCGAGGGGAAGAGCAGGATGGGCGTCCTCAAGCGCAACATCACTCGACCGCTGGCCATCACCATGTGGGACTTCTCGTGGCTCGAGCGGCGCTGGCCGGGCGCGGGCTACGAAGAATGGGATCGCGCCGCTCGACGAGCTTCGGGACCGCGGCTACGACGCCGTGCGGATCGACGCCTACCCGCACCTGGTTGCGAAGGACGCCTCGCGCGAGTGGGAGCTCCTGCCCTGCTGGAACCAGCAGGACTGGGGCAGCCCCGCGAAGAACCGGGTGCGCGTCCAGCCCGCGCTCGACCGCTTCATCGAGAAGTGCCGCGACCGGGGGCTGCTCGTCGGCCTCTCGACCTGGTTCCGCCAGGACCGGGACGACACCCGGATGCAGATCCGCGGCCCGGAGGACTTCGGCGGCATCTGGAAGAAGACCCTCGAGAGCGTCGCGCAGGCGGGGCTGCTCGACAGCATCCTCTACGTGGACCTCTGCAACGAATACCCGCTCGACGTCTGGGCGCCCTTCCTCCCCAAGGGGACGCTGCGCGCCTCGCCCCTCGGCACGCGCTGGATGCGGGAGGGTGTGGCCGTCGTGCGCGAGGCGTTCCCGCGCCTCGAGTACACCGTCTCCTTCACCAGCGAGTACGACACCTGGAAGGAGCAGGACGTCTCCTTCCTCGACTTCCTCGAGCTTCACCTCTGGATGGCCTCGCACGCGTCCGACTTCTACGAGAAGGTGGGCTACCACTACGAGCGGTTCGACTCGAAGGGGTACGAGAACGTCGTGGACCGGGCCGAGCCGCTCTACCGGCAGGACCCGGCCCACTGGCAGGACGCCCTCCGCCGGAGCATCCACGGGCTCGCCGAGTGGTCGCGCGCGTCGAAGAAGGCCGCTCGCCACCACCGAGTGCTGGGCCCTCGTCGACTACAAGGACTGGCCGCTGCTCGACTGGGGCTGGATCAAGGAGCTGTGCGAGGTGGGCGTGCGCACCTCGGCGGAGACGGGCCGCTGGTTCGCGATCGCGACGAGCAACTTCTGCGGCCCGCAGTTCCGCGGCATGTGGCGCGACGTGGCGTGGCATCGACGGATGACCGACGTGATCCACGGGGCGCGCATCGAGGTCTGACGGTCTTCGTCGAGCCGCCCGCCGACACCACGCCGCAGGCCTGCGCCGCGCCGTCTTCCGCATGCTCCACGGGGGACGAAGCGACCCTCCGCGTCTGGCTGTTGCAGCGCGCCGAGGACGGGGGCGAGCGCTGCCAGGAGCTCGGGTGCACTCATCGCCGGGCGAGGAGGAAGTCCCGTACCTCGTCCGCGAGGCCCTGCCCGTAGTGAAGCTCCACGAACCGCAGCCCGACTTCTTCGTCGCTGGCGCCGGGCATCCTCGCGGCAAGGCCCCTGCGCGAGAGGCCGAGGACACTCTCGGTCAGCGACAAGGCGAGGCGCAAACGGCGCTCGGGAGTGGCACGCCTGAGCAACTCGAGCTGGACGCGCTCGGGCTCGGGATCGGTGTCGGTGATCGACGTAGCCACGGTGGCATTCTAGGACGTTCCATGGAGTATCCGCGAGGGAACTGAGCACGGCGGCGGCGGCGCTTTCTGGTCGGCCGTCCTTCCAGGCGAGAGTGCGCCAGCGCTGTCACACCCCGAGGGTCTGCGGCATCAGAAAGTCAATGACCGGACCCTTTCACGCCGGCGAGCGGGAAATGCAGCGTCGCGCGGGCGGGCTCGACGAGGCGGAGGCCGTCGGGCGGATCATCGGGCGAAGCCTCCCGAAGGGTGTCGACCGCTTTCTCGCCCGCCAGCGCTTCGCCGTGGCCGCAAGCCTCGATGCCAGCGGGCGGGTCTGGGCCTCGCTTCTCACCGGACCGGCGGGTTTCGTCGCGCCCGTGGATCCGCAATTGCTACGCCTCGCGGTGCAGCCGGCGCCCGGCGATCCCCTGGCCGACAACCTCGATGCGCGACCCGAGCTGGGCCTGCTGGTGCTCGACCCCGGCACGCGCCAGCGCATGCGCTTCAACGGCCGCGGGACCCGGGCTCCCGAGGGTCTGTTCCTGCTCGTCGATCAGGCCTACGGGAACTGCCCGAAGTACATCCAGCTCCGCCGTCTCGAGAACGTTGCCGGAGGCGAGACGAGCCGTGCGCCGCGGATCTCGGCGGAACTCGACGCCAGGCAGCGCGCCGCCGTCGCGCGCGCGGACACGTTCTTCATCGGCAGCTTCCATCCCGAGGGTGGGGCCGACGCCTCGCACCGCGGAGGCCGTCCCGGCTTCGTGCGCGTGCTCGGCCCGGACCGCCTCGCGTTCGACGACTACCCCGGCAACGGGATGTTCAACACCCTCGGCAACCTGCTGGTCAACCCGCAGGCGGGCCTGCTCTTCCTCGACTTCGAGACCGGCGACGTGCTCCAGCTCGCAGGCCGGGCGCGGGTCGATTCCGACTCCTCGGTCGTGTTCCAGGTGGACGAGGTTCGGGAGACGCCCGGGATGAGCCCGCTGCGGTATCGCCTCGTCGAGTCCTCGCCGTCCAACCCGCCGCTGTCACGCGACGAGGGCCCCGGCATCTCAAGCGCAGGGCCGGACGACGACCGGCCGTGAGGAGAAAGCGATGACGAAGAAGATCTCGTGTGGCGACGTGGTCCCGGGCTGCGCCTTCGAGGCCAGCGCACAGACGGAGGAGGAGCTGCTGAAGCAGGTCGGCGCCCACGCCTCGGAGGCGCACGGCGTGAGAGAGGTGACGCCCGAGCTGGCGGCGAAGGTCAAGGCGGCGATCCGGACGCGATAAGCTCGGCAGGCGGATGGGGGTCTCCGGCCCGGAGTCGACCGACGAGCTGCTCGCGGCGCGCGCCGCGGCCGGAGACGAGTCCGCGTTCGAGGTGATCGTGGTCCGCCATCGGGCCCGCGTGTTCCGACTGGCGTGGCGACTGACGGGGAATGAGGGCGACGCCGCGGACGCCATGCAGGAGGCCTTCCTGCAGGCCTATCGAGGGCTGGGCTCGTTCCGCGGGGAGTCGCGCTTCTCTACCTGGCTCTATCGCATCGCGACCAACGCGGCTCTGATGCAGCGGCGCGCCCGCTCGCGCCGCCCGGCCGAGTCGCTCGAGGCGTTCCTGCCGTGCTTCGACGCGAACGGCGTACACGCCGCGACACCGGCCGAGCTGCGGGGCGCCGCGCACGTCGAGGAGCGGCTCGACCGCCGGAGGCTGGCCGAAAAGGCGCACGCGGCCATCGGGCGGCTGCCGGAGACGTATCGCGAGGCCTTCGTGCTCCGCGACCTCGAGGAGATGACCACGGCCCAGGTCGCGGAGGTCCTCGGCCTGGAGCCGGCCGCCGTGCGGCAGCGAGTGCACCGCGCGCGGCTCATGCTGCGGGGATACCTGGGCGCTCTCGCGGAGGTGAAGCCTTGAGCGACGTTTCCTGCGCTTCCGGCGTCGAGCTGCTGATGGGCTACCTCGAGGGCGTGTTGCCCACCGAAATCGCCGCCGCGCTCGAGGCTCACGTCGCGGGCTGTCCGCGCTGCGAGGCCTTCGTCGCGTCCTACCGGGAGACTCCGCGCATCGTCAGGGAGGCGACGGCCGCGGCGCTCCCCGCCGAGCTTGAACAGTCGCTGATGGCCTTCCTGCGAGCACGTCGACGGTAGCGGCGTCGGGGCCCGAATCGCTGGCGCGCCCGAGGCGAACCGCCTCACTTCTTCGCGATGCCGCTGTCGAGCAGCCAGTCCGCCAGCCGCTGCGGCCAGGTGTTCACGGACCGCAGCTGCGAGCGCCGGCCCATGTTGAAGCCGTGCCCGCCCTTGGCGGCGATGTGGGCCTCGACCGCCACGCCCGCGTCGCGATACTGCTGCAGCAGCTTGATCGTCGGCACCGCACAGCAAGGGTCGTCGGACGCAGCCACCAGGAACGCCGGCGGCGCGGTGGACGGGATCGAGGCCGGCACGGCGAGCGGGCCGGGGTAGACGAAGATCGTGAAGTCGGGCCGTCCGTTCACCCGATCGACGGGGTCGGCGGCCTGCGGGTCTCCTTCGCCGCTGCCGTAGGCGACGAGGCCCACCAGCTCGCCGCCGGCCGAGAACCCCATCACCCCCACCCGAGCCGGGTCGACGTGCCACTCGCCCGCGCGGCTTCGCACCAGCCGGAGCGCGCGATAGACGTCCGCGCGCGCCTCGCGCTCGATCGCGTACGGGGAGCCGGGCTCGCGCGCCAGCCGGTATTTCAGCGCGAACGCCGCGACACCCAGGCCTGCCAGGAACTCGGCGGGCTCCTCGCCCTCCGCCTTGAACACCAGCTCCCGGTGCCCGCCGCCGGGCACGACCACGACCGCCGCGCCCGTGGCCTTCTCCGCGCTCGGCAGGTAGACCGTGACGGACGGGTCGTGGATGTTCTTCACCCAGTAGTCGCGCGCGACCTCGGCCTCGTGCCGCCGTGACTCGGAGCCCGGCGCGCCGTTCGGCCACAGAGGTACGCGCGCGTGTTCCTGTGCGGCAGCAGCAGCCGAGAGGCCGAGTGACAAAAGACCGACGATGACCGTAATGCGCATGGCCGAGTCGGGCGAAGCTCTCACTACCGTTCTCGATGCCCGCTGCCGAGCTGCTGCTGCCACCCGATGACGGCCGTCAGCGGCGGCTGGCGGGACCGCTCGGTTCCCAGGTTGACCAGGAAGCGTTGCCCGTCGAGGGAGACGTCGTAGTCGGATCGAAACCGGAACGGAAAGGGCGGCAGACTGAAGAGGGGCTTCGGCTCGGAGAACCGCAGCTCCGGGTCGAGGCTCACCCGGGCCGTCATCAGGTCGTTGTCCGCCGAGACATAGAACAGCTCCTTGCCGTCCCGGCTCCAGCAGGGAAGCGACCCGCCGGCGGGCGAGACTCGTTGCCTGCGCCCAGTGCCGTTGACGGCGGCGACGTACACCTCGGTCTGACCCGACTCCTCGGTTGCGAACGCGATCCAGCGCGAGTCCGGAGAGAACCGCGGGTCGTACTCGGTGGAGGCGCTCCCCGCGAGCGGCACGGGCTTGCGCTCCCCGCTCATCGGGAGAAGCAGGATCTGTTTCTGAGCCCTCCGGGTCGGTGAGTAGTCGACGTAGGCGATGAAGCGCCCGTCCCGCGTCCAGTCCACAGGAAACTGTGTGCTCGGAGCGGCGAAGGCCAGCGTCTCGTCGAGCCGACCGCCGAGGTCCTTGACGTAGATGTCGGGAGGGCCCTTGCCTCCCGAGCCGAAGGCGAGCCGGCTGCCGTCGGGCGACCAGACGGGCCAGCCCGCGTCGACCGGATCGAAGGTGAGCTGGCTGCCGATCCCGGTCAGGAGGTCGTAGAGCCAGATGTCGCGTCCGCCGGTCTTCGGGTCTTCGACGTCCGCGGCGAGCCGCCGCCCGTCCGGAGAGATCCTCACCAGGCCGAAGTACCCCGGTTGCCCGACCGTTCCGACCTGCCGGCCCGAGCGGTCCATCCAGACGAGACGCGAAGCCGGGGCTCCAAGCCGATACACGATGAGTCGACCGTCCGCCGACACGGAGAACTCCGCCCCTCCGGTCGGAGCGAAAACGGAGACGCCGCCGATGACCGCCACCGGCTCACCCGAGACCTTCCTCTTCTCGACGTCGAACGTCTGCGCGAGCAGCGTGCCCTTGCGCACGAAGAGGATGCGGCCTGGCGCCGCGTACTCCACGCGAGTGTCCGACTGCATCAGGCAGGTGGCTTCCGGCGACCCGAGCTGACCGACGCAGGCCCTGTAGTTCTCGGTCAAGCCCCGGAACATTCCGGCCAGGTAGAGAAAGTGGGTCCCGTCGGGCAGGAAGGTGGGCCAGGCACGGGCGACCCCGGCGCTGGCGTCATCGCGGAGCTGGAGCTTCGTCGCCTTTCCGCCCTCCGCGGGAACGCTGTGGATCCCTTCTCTCTCGCCGCTCCATTCGGAGAAGAGGATCACCCCGTTCGCGCCCCAGCTGCCGGCGTGGCCATACGGCGCATCGCTGAGCACCCGTGCCGGTCCGCCGGACACGGCGATTCTCTTCAGCTTTCCATCCGCGAAGAATGCCACGCTGAGACCGTCGGGCGACCAGAACGGGGAGATGCCGCCGTCCGTGTCGGCGAGGCGGGTGGCCGTCGCGTCCGCAACCGACCAGAGCCACAGGGCCGCCCGGCCGCTCGAGGCGGTCATGAAGGCGATCGAACGGCCGTCCGGGCTGGGCGCGAACGAGAGGCCGAGTACGTTGCGATCGAGCTCCGTCTTCTCCGGGGGCGGCACGGTGAACTGGACGACGGGGCCGTCCCCGCGGGCCTTGCCCCTGGAGACGAAGAGCGCGACGACGGCGACGACGGCGCACAGGCCCGCGACCACCCACGGAAGCCAGCGCCTCGGGACGGCGCGCTCGGCGCCCGGCCGTCCGGGGTCCTCGGAAAGCCAGGCGATCTCGCGCGCGAGGTCTGCGGCGCTCTGCCAGCGTTCGCCGGGCTCCTTGGCCAGGCAGGTCCGAACCACGCGTTCGAGACCTCCGGCTGCCTGACGCACGCCTGGCGGCAGCTCTGCGGGCTCGTCGCGCAGGATCGCGTGCATCGTCTCCACCGCGGACGCCCCGCTGAAGGCTCGCCGGCCGCAGAGCAGCTCGTACAGCAGGCTGCCGAAGGCGAAGATGTCGGAGCGGTTGTCGGCCGGCAGCCCGCGTGCCTGTTCCGGTGACATGTAGGCGACGGTTCCGAGGATCGCGCCGGGCTTGGTCGGAAGGCCCCTGGTCGGGGAGTGCGTGTCGGCGGCATCACCGGGCAGGACAAGTAGAAGAGCCAGGCCGAAGTCGAGGATCTCGACGTGGCCGTCCTTCGTCACGAAGACGTTCTCGGGCTTGAGGTCCCTGTGGACGATCCCCTTCGCGTGCGCCGCGGCGAGGCCCCTGGCGATTTCCTGGGCCCAGGCGAGGGCCTTCGAGACGGACAGCGGCCCTGAGGCGAGCTTCTGGCGCAGGGTCTCGCCCTCCAGCAGCTCGGTGACGGCGTAGGTCGTCCCCTCCTGCGAGCCGAAGTCGAAGATCGAGAGGATGTTCGGGTGCGAGAGGCCGGCCAGCGCCTGAGCCTCGCGCTGAAACCGCGCCAGCCGTTCGGCGTCCTCCGCGAAGGCATCGGGCAGCACCTTGAGGGCCACGTCCCGATTGAGCTTCGTGTCGCGGGCGCGGTAGACCTCCCCCATGCCGCCCGCGCCCAGGGGAGCGACGATCACGTAGGGTCCGAGGCGGGAGCCGGCTGACAGTGGCATCAGCTGAGCGGCCGCAACGCTGCTCCCTTACGGCTCGTCATTCGGCCTCCAACCTGGAGAATCCCGACAACGCAACGTCCGGCCGAACGTTCCCCGCAGGCCAGCCGCTCTGGCGACTATGACCCTCTTCGAGTCTGACCGCAGGCACTCGCCCGAGCTGGGGAGTCACATGGCCGGCGCGCGCCGCGCATTCGGCGCGTAGGGTGGCCGCTTCGCGGCGTCCATCGCGAATCGGTAGGATCGGCCGTAGCGGCGTCCCGGCACGACCTCCACGCCCCGGCCGCCGAGGTCGTATACGGCGGACCACATCGTGAAGTCCTGCGAGACCGAGGAGAGAAGGTCGAGGGCCTCCGCGCGCGAGAGGACCCCGTTGCGCGCGCTGAGCGTCGAGTGCACACGATCGTAGCGGGGGCAGCCCGTCGAGAGCGGGGCCTGTGAGCCGTAGACCACGAAGTTCGTCGCGACCATGAACGGAGCGGTGCTTCGCGTGACCTTCACGTCGCCTGCGACGTACTCGACGAGCGCCGCCGTGCCAGCGCCGTCGGCGATCAGGAAGTGCACCGGCGGCGACGTGGCCCGGTAGTTGTAGCCGCGGAGCAGCTCCACGGCGTGGTTCGTGTCGTTCGCGTAGTCGAGCCCAGCCGGATCAGCGCCAGGTCGTAGAGGCTCACCTTGCCGGGATCGAACGGCGGCTCCGCGGAGGGTACCGCCATCAACCCGATCGCCACGCCCTTCTCGTTGACGCCATCGAAGGGGACGTAGGGGGCGCGCTGCGCGATGCGATCCCGCTGGGCGCGAAGCTCGTCGAGCCCCACCGTCGCACCGAAGTCGAGATAGTGCAGGTCGACCATCGACAACGACGCGAACGCGTTGGGAGGCGTGGTGTACAGGAGCAGGCTCGCGCGGTTTCGCCAGTCGAAGTTGCGGCAGAACAGGGGCCCCTCGCCCGAGGGAGCGGTCGCAAAGCAGGTGCAGGCCCACGAGGAGCGGCGCCGCGAGGCGTCGACCAGAGGTGCCCTCGCTGCGCCGCCAGCGCCGGCGGCTCCGCGACGATAGACGTCGAAGCCGTAGTCGGAGCTCGTTCGCATGTAGAAGAGCGGGTAGTCGTCGAGGCGCAGCACCTCGCCAGGCTGGGCACGAGCGATGTCGACGGGCGTGCCGGGCTCGGATGGGCCCGGGCGGTCGCCGCAGCCCGAGACAAACGCCCCGAGTGCCAGCGCCAGGATGACGCTCGATCGTCTCATTGGCTATCTCCCCGACACGATCGCCTGGAAGGCGGCCTGTGCACGGAGCGGTTTCCACTCGGTGGGCGCGTGCTAGATTGGGGCACCAAAGGGGACCTCATGAAGCGACCCATGCAGTCGATGGCTCTCTGCGTCCTGCTTCTCGCCGGCAACGCGTTCGCCGCCGATCAAGTCCGCACCTCGAACGGCGTGATCGAAACCACCACGCCGCCGAAGGACGGCGTGCGGAGCTTCAAGGGAATCCCGTTCGCACAACCGCCCGTGGGCGATCAGCGGTGGCGGGAACCGCAGCCGGTGAAGGACTGGGCGGGCGTGCGCACTGCCGACCAGTTCGGGCCGCGCTGCATGCAGCGGACCAGTCCCATGGCCGACTACTGGTTCCGCAGCAACGGCATGAGCGAAGACTGCCTGTACCTGAACGTGTGGACGCCCGCCAGGTCCGGCAGCGAGAGACTCCCCGTGCTGGTCTACGTCTTCGGCGGCGGGTTCCAGAATGGCGACGGTTCGGAGCCGCGCTATGACGGCGAGAGCATGGCTCGCAAGGGCATCGTGGCGGTGTCGGTCAACTACCGCACGAACATCTTCGGGTTCTTCTCCCATCCCGAGCTGGCCAAAGAGTCGCAGCATCACGCCTCCGGCAACTACGGGCTGCTCGATCAGGTCGCCGCCCTTCGCTGGGTGCAGCAGAACGTCGCAGCCTTCGGCGGCGACCCCAAGCGGGTCACCATCGCGGGCGAGTCTGCCGGATCGCTTTCCGTCAGCGCCCTGATGGCCTCGCCTCTCTCCAGGGACCTGATGGCCGGGGCGATTGGCGAGAGCGGTGCGCTCATCTCCACCCTGCCGCCACGCCCGCTGGCCGAGAGCGAAAAGGACGGTCTCGACTTCGGCGAGAAGGCCGGTGCCCCCTCGCTCGCCGCGCTGCGTGCCCTGAGTGCCGAGAAGATCCTGGAAGCCATGGCGAGTGCGGCCCCCGCGGCTCCGGGCGGCGGCGGTCCGGGTGCCGCGAGCGCGCCCCGGCTCCGCTTCAGCGCGAATCTGGACGGCTACTTTCTGTCGAAGACGCTCACGCAGATCTACGAAGCGGGCGAGCAAGCGAAGATCCCGCTGCTCGCCGGTAGCAACTCCGAAGAGATGCCCGCGCGCGTGATCCTCGGCCAGAGCGAGCCGACGGTGGAGAGCTTCGCGGAGGCCGTCCGCAAGCTGTATGGCGAGAGCGCCGATCAGGTCCTGAAGGTCTACGCGCCGAAGACGCCGGAAGAGGTCCTGCAGGCGGCGACGGACCTGGCCAGCGCCCGGTTCATCGCGTTCGGAACCTGGAAGTGGACGGAGCTGCAGATGAAGACCGGCGGCAAGCCCGTCTACCGCTACTTCTACACGCGCATCCGTCCACGGTATCTCGGCATGCCCGGCCAGCCGCCTCCGGCCGCGCCCGAAGCCGCACGCGGCATGACCCTGCCGAAACCGCGCGGCGCCGCACACTCGGCGGAGATCCAGTACGCGATGGGCAACCTCGACCTGGACGACCGCTACACGTGGGACGCCGAGGACCGCAAGGTCTCCGAGACCATGCAGGGATACTTCGTGAACTTCATCAAGACCGGCAACCCGAACGGCTCCGGCCTGCCGAACTGGCCGGCGTACGATGCCAGGACGAACTACATGCGGATGCGCATCGACGTCGTGTCCAAGGCGGAACCCGAGACCGACCGCGCCCGGTACGAGGTGCTGGATACGATTCCCGCCCAGCGATAGACCGCACCATTCCAGCCTGAAGAGTCGACGATGCTCCTTCGCAGGACGTGCACCACCGGCTTCGTCCTCGCCGCACTGGCCCTGCTCTCGTTGGGCTCGTCACTCTCCGGCCCCGTCCGCGACGCTTCCTTCTTCCTCCACCGCCTCCGCACGGTCGACCACCTGCCGCAGCTCGAGGACTCGCACACCGCGTTGGCGAGCACGTGGGATCGGTCCGGGGCGAATGCCGACGGGACCGACTACAAGCGCGTCGAGGGGACGACGAACGTGCTGCTCGACGTCGACGGGCCCGGGGTGATCCACCGGCTGTTCACCGGGGGATCGGAGCCGGGGCGGCCGGATCTGCCCGGGTACCTCGACGTGGACGGGACGCGGCTGCAGGTATTTCTCGACGGGGCGGAGCGGCCGCTGTTCGACTACCCGGTGACGGAGTTCTTCGATCCGGGGAAGGGGCCGATCCCGGCGCCCCTCGCGGGGGACAGGGCCCACGGGTGGACGTACCCGGGCTCGCTCTTCCCAATCCCCTACGCGCGGCACGCGCGGGTGCAAATCGTGAATCCGGAGGCGAAGAACTGGGGCTGCTACTGGCAGGTCGCGTACACGACGTTCCGGAAGGGGACGCCCGTCGAGACGCTGCAGTGGCCGCTGCCAGCTGCGGCGAAGGCGGAGCTCGAGGCGGTGCGGCAGGCGTGGCTCGAGGCGCAGTCCGCGCCGCCGGCGCCGCTCGCGAGCGGGACGGCGGTGCAGGAGGGCTCGCTCGAGCCCGGGCGGTCGGTCGAGCTGCGGCGGAGCGGGACCGGGGTGATCCGGGAGCTCCGGGTCGCCGTGCAGCCGGCCACGCCGGAAGCGCTGCGGGCTGTGCGGCTGACGATGACCTGGAACGGCGACAGCAGGCCGAGCGTCGAGATGCCGGTGGGGGACTTCTTCGGTCACGCCCGGAGCGGGCACGCGGAGGCGGCGCGGTTCAGCTCGCTGCTGCTCGGGGTGACGAAGGACGAGGCGTACAGCCGGTTCCCGATGCCCTTCGCGAACGGCGCAGTGATCGCGCTGCACAACGACTCGGCCGGGACCGTCGTCCGCGTGAGGGTCGCGATCGCGGTGGAGCCGCTGCCCTCGCTGCCGGCGAACTGGGGGCTCTTCCGGGCGACTCACCGCGAGGCGCGCGCGGCCGTCGAGGGCGGGCCGCGTTACGGGGCCAGGGGAATCCCCGGCCACCGGGTGCTGGAGGTCGACGGGCCCGGGAAGTACGTCGGCGTCCTGATGCGCACGGACTGGCCCCACGAGGGCTGGTGGGGCGAGGGCGACTGGATGATCTGGACGGACGAGCACGGCTGGCCGCCGAGCTACCACGGGACGGGCAGCGAGGAGTACTTCAACAGCGGCTGGTGCCTCTTCGACCGCAAGGCCATCTCGGGCTACGTCGCCGTCCACCCCGGCTACCCGAGCGAGTACAGCTTCCACCTCAACGACGCGTTCCAGTTCCAGCGCCGCCTGGAGGTGGCCGTCGAGACGGTGGGCTGGGACAAGGCGGACGTGCAGATCCGCGAGGAGCACCCGGTCTGGGCGACGACGGCGTACTGGTACGCCCGGCCGCCGTCGCGCTAGCCGCCCCGGACCGCGGCCGACGGCGTTTTTACTCCGTCCCCACCTCGTCCAGCACCACGCCGTTCGCCCCGACCAGCTGCATCTGCAGCGGCACCATCCCCAGCGCGTGCGTCGAGCAGCTCAGGCACGGGTCGTAGGCCCGCACCAGGGCCGAGACGCGGTTGAGCGCGCCCTCCTGCAGCTTCTTGCCGTGGACGAACTTCCTCGCCACCTGCTCGACGCCCTTGCCGATCGCCAGGTTGTTGTGGCCGGTGGCGACGATCAGGTTGGCCCAGGTCATGGCGCCGTTGTCGTCCACCTTGTAGTGGTGGATCAGCACGCCGCGGGGGGCCTCGATGACGCCGACCCCCTCGGGGCTGTTGACGTCGGCCCTGGCGCGGACCTTGGTCGAGAGGATGGCCGGGTCGTCGAGCAGCTGCTGCATGCGCTCGAGCGCGTAGGTCGTCTCGATCAGGCGCGCGTAGTGGTAGTGGAAGCCGCTCTGCACGATGCGGCCGAGACGCTGGCGGTACTCCTCGAGCTCCCTGTCGGCCTCGGGCGTGCCGCAGCGGTCGGCGACGTTCAGTCGCGCGAGGGGGCCGACGCGGTAGATGCCCTCGGGGTACCCGTGCGGCTTGAAGTACGGCGCCTTGAGGTACGAGTCGGAGAGCGAGGCCTCGCCGATGTAGGTCGCGTAGTCGTCGGGCTTGACCTGGTCCGCGATCACACGGCCTTCCGGGCCGACGAAGCGGAGGTTGCCGTCGTAGAGGCGCAGCGAGCCGTCCGGGCCGACGAGCCCGCAGTACATCGTGGGGAAGTTCGAGAAGCTCTCGATCTCGTCGGGGAACCGGTCGAGGGTCTTCTTCCACAGCTCGATCGTGCGGCGCACGATGACCTGCGCCGCCGGCAGCTCGGCGAGGGCCTTGTCTCTCTCGTGCGGGTCCAGCGGGGCGTTGACGCCGCCCGGCACGGTCCACGACGGGTGGACGCGCTCCTTGGCGAGCCGCTCGATCACCTGCTGGCCGAACTTGCGCAGCGCGATTCCGTCGCGCAGGGCGTCGGGGTGCTCCTCCAGGAGTCCCGCGACGTTGCGCCTGGCCGGGTCGTAGTCCATGCCCAGCAGCAGGTCCGGCGCCGAGAGATGGAAGAACGACAGCGCGTGCGACTGGGTGAACTGGGCGCAGTGCAGCAGCTCGCGCAGCTTCGAGGCGGCCTCGGGGATGCGCACCGCCATGATCGCGTCGCAGGCCTTCACGGACGCGAGCAGGTGGCTGACCGGGCAGATGCCGCAGATGCGCGCGGTGATCGACGGCATCTCGTAGTAGGGCCGCCCCTCGGTGAACTTCTCGAAGCCGCGGATCTGCGTGACGTGGAACTGCGTTCCGGTCACCTCGCCCGCGTCGTCCAGCCGGATCGTGATCTTGGCGTGGCCCTCGATGCGCGAGACGGGGTGGATCGTGATCTTGTTCATCGCTGGTCTCCCGGCCTCGATCGGCCGCTCCTGGACGGCGGCGGCCGCGGGCGCCGCGCGCGCCGCGCCACGCCTCGGGTGCCTGGACGGCTCCGGCTTCGGCTTGGCCCTGGTCACGATCGCCCTCCTACCCGAAACGCAGCTTGGAGCCGAGGTCCGGCCTGCGGCCCTCGAGCAGCTCGCCGAGCGCCAGCAGGATCGCGTTCGGCTTGGGCGGGCAGCCCGGCACGTGCAGGTCCACCTTCACCACCTCGTGCAACGGCACCGCCTGGCGCAGCAGCGGCGGCACGCCGTCGGACGGGACGCCCGGCCTCTCGGTCGCGCCCTCGACGTAGATGCGCTCGAGCAGCCGGCGCGTGGGGATGCCGTTGCGCATGGAGGGCACGTTGCTGGTCACGGCGCAGTCGCCGAGCGCCACCACGACCTTGCTGCGCGCGCGCACCGTCTGCGCCAGCTTGACGTCGTCCTGGCTGCTGACGGCACCCTCGACCACCGCCACGTCCACGCCCTCGGGGTACTCTTGCGCGTCGACCAGCGGGCCGAACACGATGTCGGCCTTCTTGAGCACCCCAACGATCGCCTCGTCGATGTCCAGCAGCGACATGTGGCAGCCGGAGCAGCCGTCGAGCCAGCAGGTGCCGATCTTGAGCTTGTCCATCAGCGGCCTCCCCGCAGCGAGGTCAGCCGGCTGACGACCGCCTTCTGCTTGGTCATCTCCTCGACCGCCCAGCCCTTCTCCGCCATCGCCCCGGTGGGGCAGGCCTGCACGCACTTGCCGCAGCTGGTGCAGGTCTTCGCCTCGCCCCACGGCCGGGCCAGCTCGCTCACCAGCCGCGACTGGATGCCGCGCGCGGCCACGTCCCACACGTGCGCGCCCTCGATCTCGGCGCAGGCCCGCACGCAGCGCGAGCACAGCACGCAGCGGTTGTGGTCGAGCACGTAGCGCGCGTGCGTGGTGTCGACCGGCAGGCGCGGGTAGTTGTAGGGGTAGCGGACGTGCGTGACGCCGTGCTCCTGGGCCAGCGCCTGCAGCTCGCAGTGGCCCGAGGACACGCACACGGCGCACACGTGGTTGCGCTCCGAGAACAGCAGCTCGAGGGCGATCCGGCGGTAGGAGAGGAGCTGCGGCGAGCTGGTCGTCACCGCCAGCCCCTCCTGGACCGGGGTCGTGCAGGCCGGCAGCAGGCGCGCGACGCCCGCCACCTCGACCATGCACAGGCGGCAGGAGCCGACCGCGCTCAGGCCCTCCATGTAGCAGAGGGCCGGGATGTACTTGTTGTTGGCCCGGGCGACCTCGAGGATCGTCTGGCCCGAGCCGGCCGCGATCACCTCGCCGTCGATGCGGACCTTCACCTTCTGGGTCAAGGCGCTCCTCCCTAGTTCTCGGCGCCGCGGATGTCGCAGCGCAGGCAGCGGGCCGTCTCTTCCATCGCGGCCACCGGCGTCAGCCCGAGCGACACCTCCGCGCTGGACTGGACGCGGTCGGCCGCGGGCAGCTCGCCCGGCACGTGGCGGCCAATGTCGCTCTGCTTCTCGGGCGGCTCCATGGCGTACTCGAACTCGGGCCAGATGGCCGTGAAACGCTTCTGCCCCATCAGCTTCTTGTCGATGTTGCGCGCGGCCTTCTTGCCGAAGCCCATCGCGTTCGAGACGTTCGAGGCGCCGGTGATCAGGTCGCCGCCGGCATAGAAGCGCTCGCGGCTGGTCTCGAGCGAGTAGCGGTCGACCTCGACCGTGCCCGCGTCCTTCGCCTTCAGGCCCGAGGCCTTGCAGAAGTCGGGGTCGACCTTCTCGCCGACGGCCAGGATCACGGTGTCGCAGTCGATGCGGACCACCTCGTCGGTCGCGATCGGCCGGCGGCGGCCGGAGGTGTCGAACTCGCCGAGCTTCGTCTTCACGGCCTCGAGCGCCTTCACCTGGCCCGCCTTGTCGCCCACGATGCGGTGGGGCGCCGCCAGGAAGACGATCCGTGCGCCCTCGTGCTCCGCCGCCTCGACCTCCTCCGGGATCGCCGGCATGTCCTTGCGCTCGCGGCGGTAGACGACCGTGACCTCGGCGCCGAGCCGGCGCGCGCTGCGCGCCGAGTCGATCGCGGCGTTGCCGCCGCCGATCACGACCACCTTGCGCCCGACGGGGAGCTTCTCCCCGCGCGCCACGCCCTCCAGGAACGGCAGCGCCGGCAGCACGCCCGTCAGCTCGCTGCCGGGCAGGTCGACCCAGGACTCCTTCCAGGTGCCGATCGCGAGGAACACGGCGTCGAACTGGTGGGCGAGGTCGTTGAGCCCGAGCCCCTCGCCGACGTTGACGTTGAGCTGGAAGCGGACGCCCACGCGCTCGATCAGCTCGATCTCCCTGTCGAGCACGGCCTTGGGCAGGCGGTACTCGGGCAGCGCGTAGCGCAGCATGCCGCCGGCCGCCGGCCGCGAGTCGAAGACCGTGACCGAGTGGCCGAGGAGAGCCAGGTAGTAGGCGCAGGTGAGGCCGGCCGGCCCCGCGCCGACCACCGCGATCTCGCGGCCGGTCGGCTCGCGCTTGCGCGCCAGCACGCGCTCGACCATCGTGTCGAAGCGGTTCGAGAGCAGCACCGAGTCGGCGATCAGCCGGTGCACGTCGCGCATGTTGACGGCCTCGTCCACCGCCGAGCGCCGGCAGCGGTCGTCGCAGGGGTGCTGGCAGACGCGCCCGGTGGAGGCCGGCAGCGGGTTGTCGAGCACCACCGACAGGAACGCGTCCTCGATCCGGCCTTCCCGGTACAGCTGCAGGAAGCGCGGGATGTTCATGTGCAGGGGGCAGGAGTTCTCGCACGGGCTGAGCGCCAGGTCCTCGCAGACGCCGGCGCGGCAGCGCTTGGCCCGGATGTGGTCCTCGAACTCGTGGCGGAAGTGGCGCAGCGTGGTCAGCACCGGGTTGGGCGCGCTCTGGCCCAGGCCGCACAGCGAGGTGTCGCGCACCATGCGGCACAGCTCGTCCAGCGACTCGATGTCCTCCAGGGTGGCCGTGCCGACGGTGAAGCGGTTGAGCATGCGCAGCGCCTTGTCCAGGCCCACGCGGCAGGGGACGCACTTGCCGCAGCTCTCCGAGTGCGTGAACTCGATGAAGTAGCGGGCGACGTCCACCATGCAGTTGTCCTCGTCCATCACCACCATGCCGCCCGAGCCCATGATCGAGCCGATCTGGGCCAGCGTCTCGTAGTCGACGGGCGTGTCGAACATGTCGGCGGGGATGCAGCCGCCGGAGGGGCCGCCGGTCTGCACGGCCTTGATGTCGCGGCCGTTGGTGCCGCCCTCGCCGATGTCGTAGATGAACCTGGCGAGCGGCGTGCCGAGCGGCATCTCGACCAGACCCGTCGAGTGCACCTTGCCCACCAGCGAGAAGACCTTGGTGCCGGCGCTCTTCGCGCTGCCGGTCCCGGTGAACCAGGCCGCGCCCTTGGAGACGATCGGCGCGACGTTGTACCAGGTCTCGACGTTGTTGATGTTGGTGGGATTGCCCCACAGGCCCTTCTGGGCCGGGAACGGCGGCCGCGGCCGCGGCCGGCCGGACTGGCCCTCGAGCGAGGCGATCAGCGCCGTCTCCTCGCCGCAGACGAAGGCGCCCGCGCCCTCCACCATCTCGATCTCGAACTTGAAGCCGCGGCCGAGCACGTTGTCGCCGAGCATGCCGTAGGCGCGCGCCTCGTCGATCGCGCGCTCGAGCCGCAACACCGCCAGCGGGTACTCGGCGCGCACGTAGATGATCCCCTTGGGCGCGCCCGTCACGTAGCCCGCGATCAGCATGCCCTCGAGCAGAGCGTGCGGGTCGGACTCGATCTCGTTGCGGTTCATGTACGCGCCGGGGTCGCCCTCGTCGGCGTTGCACACGAGGTACTTCTCGGGGCCCGGCGCCGCGCGCAGGAACTCCCACTTGTTGCCGGTCAGGTAGCCGGCCCCGCCGCGGCCGCGCAGCTTGGCGGCCTTCAGCTGCTCGATCACGCCCGCCGGGTTGGCGTCGATCAGGACCTTGTACAGGGCCTGGTAGCCGCCGATCGCGACGTACTCCTCGATGTCGTCGGGATTGATCAGCCCGCAGTTGCGCAGGACGATCTTGACCTGCCCCTTGAAGAAGGGGACCTCGTGCCAGTGCGGCAGCTCGGGGTAGCCGTAGCCGTACTTCACGTGGCCGGTCAGGTGGTCCCACTCCTCGATCTTGCACAGCACGATCTCGGGCGGCGGCACGCGCCCCTGGCCGAGGCCGTTCAGGATCCCGTCGACGTGGTTCGGCTGCACGCGGTGCAGCATCAGCAGCGGCCGCCCGGGCACCCACACGTTGACCAGCGGCTCCTCGGCGCAGAAGCCGAAGCAGCCCACCGGCGCCAGCTGGACGTCCAGGCCGCGCGCCTCGATCTCCGAGGAGAACGCGTGGTAGACGGACTCGGCGCCGTTGCCCGAGCCGCAGGTGCCCATGCCGACGCCGATCCGCGGCCGGCTGGGCAGCAGCTTGGCGAGGCCGGCCTCGCGCACCTCGCTGAAGGCGGCGATGTCCTGGATCCTGGTGCTCATCGCCCGCCCTCCTTGCGCAGCTTGTCGACCTCGCGCATGAGGGCCTGCTCCTTCACGTGGCCGCGGACGGCGTGGTCCACCTCGACCACCGGCGCCAGCGCGCACTGGCCGAAGCAGGCGACCGTGCGGATCGTGAAGCGGCGGTCGGGGGTCGTCAGCGTGAGCTTGTCGGCGCCCTCGCTCGTCTGGCGCAGCCCCAGCTGCAGCTTCACCCGCTCGAGCAGAGCGCGCGAGCCGCGCGTGTGGCAGGCCGTGCCCCGGCAGATGGCGACGGTGTGCAGGCCCTGCGGCTCGAGGTTGAACAGCGCGTAGAACGTGGCGACGCCGTACACCTGCGCCTGCGCCACGCCCGTGCGCGCGGCGACGTACTCGAGCGTCTTCATGGGGAGGTACTTGTTGCGGTGCTGCTCCTGCAGCCGCTCGAGGATGCTGAGCAGTGCGCCGGGGCGGCCCGCCTGCTCCGCGATGATGCGGTCGAGCAGGTCCTGGTCCTCCACGCGGGGCGGCGCCGTCACCAGGCTGGTGGTCATCGAGCCCTCCAACGAGGGCCGGCGTCACGGGAGCCCGGTCAGGATGAGGGCCGCATGACGCGCGGCAGGTCTGGAGCCATCGTAGGCTTTCATGACGCGGCGCGACAGGGCTGTTTGTACGGGGACGATTCAGGATCGGATGGCTCAGTCGGCACCCTGATGATTCAGGTCTCGGCCGCGCATGCACGCTCCTGGCAGGCCACTGGCGCGGGTTTGCACGACGCGTGAGGCGAAACGCCACAGAGCAGATGCACGGGGTCCGGCCGTCGGGCCCCGCCGCCGAAACATCGCGGCGCGGGCGGGCGTATAAAGCAGGGACGCGCTCAGCGCAGCCGGCGGCCTTCGGCTCCGCCGGCGGGAGGCTCGCTGTGGATCAAGCCCGTCCGCCCGTCCGCACCGGCCTCGGCATCGTCCTCGTGATCGCCGCGGCGAAGCTGCTGCTGCACCTGGCGACCGCGTCACGCTACGGCTACTTCGGCGACGAGCTCTACTTCATGGCCTGCGGCGAGCACCTCGACTGGGGCTACGTCGACCAGCCGCCGCTCGTCGCGCTGGTGGCCTGGGTCGTGAGGCACACGCTCGGCACCTCGCTGCTGGCCATGCGCCTGCCGTCCGCGCTCGCGGGCGCCGCGCTCGTCGTGCTCGCGGGGCTGCTCGCCCGCGAGCTGGGCGGCGGCCGCTTCGCGATGGCGCTGGCGGCGCTCTCCACCGCCCTCGCCGGCGTCTACGTCGTGATGCACTACCTGTTCACGATGAACGCCTTCGAGCCGCTGTTCTGGACCGGCTGCGCGTACGTCGTGGCGCGCATCGTCAGGACAGGCGACCAGCGGCTGTGGCTCCTGTTCGGCCTCGTCGCCGGGCTGGGCCTCGAGAACAAGTACTCGATGGCCGTGTTCGCCTTCGGCCTGATCGCAGGGGTGCTGCTCAGCCCGCAGCGGCGAGCCTTCGCGAAGCCGTGGATCTGGCTCGGCGGCGGGGTCGCGCTGCTGGTGTTCCTGCCGAACCTCGTCTGGAACGTGCAGCACCAGTGGCCGTTCTTCGAGCTGATGCGCAACATCCGCGCCAGCGGACGGGACGTGCTGCTGGGCCCGGTCGACTACGTGCTGCGGCAGGTGATCAACATGAGCCCGACGACCCTGCCGGTGTGGCTCGCGGGCCTCGGCTGGCTCTTCTTCTCCGGGCGCGGCCGTGCCTGGCGCCCGCTTGGCACGGCCTTCCTCGTCACGCTCGCCGTCTTCGTCGTGACGAAGGGCAAGGACTACTACCTCGCCCCGGCCTTCGCCACGCTGTTCGCGGCCGGGGCCGTGGCGCTCGAGGGCTTCGCGGCCTCGGGCCGCAAGGCGCTGCTGCGCCCCGCGCTCCTTGGGCTGCAGCTGCTCGCCGTCCCACTGCTTCCGCTGCTGCTGCCGATCCTGCCCATCGACCTCTTCCTCTCCTACCAGCAGTGGCTCGGCTTCACGCAGCCGGCCAGCGAGAAGGCCCACGCGCGCGCGGCCCTGCCGCACGTGTTCGCCTGGCAGTTCGGCTGGGACGAGATGGTCGCCGCCGTCTCGCAGACGTACTGGAGCCTGCCGCCGGAAGAGCGGGCGCGGACCGCGATCATCGGCAACGACTACGGGGAGTCCGGCGCGATCGACCTGCTCGGAGCGAAGTACGGCCTGCCGCTGAAGGCCCTGGGCACGCACCAGAGCTACTGGCTGTGGGGCCCGGGCGATCCCTCGAAGGACGTCTTCATCGTGCTCGGCGACCGGGTCGAGGGCCTGCGCCGCTGGTGCGGCGACGTGCAGGTGGCGGCCGAGCTGTCCCATCCCTACACGGCGGTCTGGGAGAACCGACCGGTGCTCGTCTGCCGCCAGCCGCGTCGCCGGCTCGCCGAGATCTGGCCGAAGGTCAAGAACTGGGATTGACGCCGGCCGCGGGCCCCCCCGACGTGTTAAGCTGACTGTCGAGACGCGCGGGCCAAGAGGCCTCCACGCTCCCACCGGAGGACCGCCTTGGCGACCTTCCCATCCCGAACGCCCGGCGCGCCGAGTCTCGAAAGCGAGGACGAGTGAGCAAGGTCTTTGTCGGCAATCTGAGCTTCGACACCACGCGCGAGGAGCTCGAGGCGCTGTTCGCCCCGATGGGCGAGATCGCCGAGATCGTCGTCCCGACCGATCGCGACAGCGGCCGGCCGCGCGGCTTCGCGTTCGTCACGTTCGCGAGCTCGGAGGCTGCCACCCAGGCGATCCAGAAGCTCGACGGCGCCGAGCTCGGCGGCCGGAACCTGCGGGTCAACGAGGCCACCGAGCGCACCGAGCGGCCGAGCGGCTTCCGGGCCCCTTCCTTCCGCCCCGGCCCCCCCTCACGGCCCAAGGGCAGCCGCCGCAACATCCGCGGGCGCAAGCGCAGCATCTGGTAGACGCCGCGACGACCCGCGGCCCGCAGCGGCCGGTGGCCCCGCGCCGCTTAGGGTTTCCTTAGGGAACTCTCAAGAAGGACTCCTCGTCCTCTCTCTCGTACCCCCCTTCGAGCAATCGACAGAGCAGCCGCCGGGAGCGGCCGTTACGGGGGAGGAACGAGATGACGGGTCAGCGCCAGAACTTCTACAAGCCGGTCCACAAGGGCGTCCGGGCGGTCGCGCACGGGATGGTGGATCTCGCGCAGCGGACCGATTTCGCGCGACCGGGAGAGGTCGACGAGCTCCAGCGCGTCGTCGACCAGGCGTTCTCGATCTTCGAGCGCCACGCAGCGCACGAGACGGAGTTCATCACGCCGGTGCTGCGCGTGTGCGCGCCGCAGCTGGCAGCCGACTCCGACGCCGAGCACCGCGAGCAGGCGCTGCGCCTGCGCGACCTGCGCCGGGCGCTGCAGGCGGCCGGGCGCGCCGGCTCGAGCTCGCTCGGCCACGCCTTCGTGGTGGGCCTCTCGCGCTTCGAGGGCGAGATGCTCGTGCACATGGCGGACGAGGAGGAGCGGCTGATGCCGGCGCTGTGGGCCGCCTTCGACGACGACGCCCTCGCGCGCATCCACGCGGCCCTGCTGGCGAGCATCCCGCCGGCGGAGAAGCCGAAGGTCCTGGAGTGGATGCTGCCCGCGCTCAACACGGTCGAGCGCGTGGAGCTGCTCGAGGGCGTGCGCGCGGCGGTGCCGCCGCCCGTGTTCGAGGCGCTGCAGCACATCGCGCGCCGCGTGCTCACGGCCGCTGACTGGAGCCGCCTGGAGCAGGCGCTGACGGCAGCCGCGTAGGCGCCGGCGACGCGGGCGTCCGGGCTCGTGGGCTCGGGGGTCAGGTCTTGCCTTATGACATTCGTCACAAGGCAAGACCTGACCCTCTTCTGCTATCCTGCCCGACCGGACACCCGCATGCTCTCGGACGAGTCGGTCCTCCGGCAGCTGGTCCCCGGCCGCTCGGTGCTGGTCGGCACCGCCGACGCGTCCGGCTGGCCGGCCTGCTGCCGCGGGGTGGCCCTGCGCGTGCACCCCGACCGCGAGGGCGTGACGCTGTACGTGCCGGTCGCGACCGGCGCCGAGACCGTCGCCAACATCGCCAGCACGGGGCGGGTGGCGATCGTCTCCTCGGACCCCGTCAGCCACGAGACCCTGCAGCTCAAGGGCCACACGCGCGCCGTGCGCGTGGCGGGAGACGGCGAAGCCGCGTTCGTCGAGGACTTCTTCGAGCGCTTCGCCGACGTGCTCGACGCGGTCGGCCTGCCGCGCGGTGTCTCGCGTGCAGTGAACCGCTGGCCCGCCTTCGCGATCGAGGTCGCGGTGGAGGCCGTGTTCGAGCAGACGCCGGGCCCGCGCGCCGGCAGCCTGGTGAAGTCGCGGTGAGCGCGCCCGCCTCCCTCGCGCCGCTGCACGCGCGCTGTTTCCAGGGCGTGATCCCGAGCATCCTCGCCACCGCCGACGCCGACGGCGTGCCGAACGTCACCTACATCAGCCAGATCCACCGCCTCGACGACCGGCACGTGGCCGTGTCGCGGCAGTTCTTCAACAAGACGACCCGCAACCTCGAGGCGAACCCGCGCGCCGCGGTGGAGCTCTACGACCCGGTCACTTTCGAGGCGACGTGGCTGCGCCTGCGCTTCCTGCGCTCCGAGACGGCCGGGGCGCTGTTCGACGCGATGGCGCTGCGCATCCAGGCGATCGCCTCGCACACCGGGATGAGCGGCGTCTTCCGCCTCAAGGCCGCGGACGTGTTCGAGGTGGAGCGGGTCGAGCCGGTCACAGGCTTCCGCGTGGCGGGCGCCTGTCCCCGTCCCGACGACTCGCTCACTCTCCAGGGGCGCCGCTCGGAGCTGCGCGGGCTGCAGTGGGTGTCGGAGCGGATCAACCACAGCGACGACCTCGGCTCGCTGATGGACGCGGTGCTCGAGGCGCTCGACTCGTACTTCGGCTTCCGCCACGCGATGGTGCTGCTGGCGGACGAGGCCAGCGGGAAGCTGGTGGCGCTCGCCAGCCGCGGCTACGGCGAGGCCGGGATCGGCGCCGAGGTCGCCGTCGGCGAGGGTCTGATCGGCACCGTCGCCCGCGAGCGGCGCGTGCTGCGCATCTCGGGCCTCGACCGGGAGCTCTCCTACGGCCGGGCGGTACGCCGCGAGGCGCTGCTGGCCGAGGGCATCGGCCCGCTCGCCGCCGAGATTCCGCTGCCCGGGCTGAAGGACGCGCGCAGCGCGCTGGTGATACCGCTGGTGGTGCGCGACCACCTCGTGGGCGTGCTGGCTGCCGAGAGCCGCGATCCCGTCGCGTTCGACGAGTGGCACGAGGCCTACCTCGAGGTCCTGGGCAACCAGATCGCGCTCGGCCTGGAGCGGATGCTCGAGCCGGGCGCGGAGGAGCGGCCCGACGCCGCAGCCGTGGCTGCGACGTCGCCGCGGACCGAGCCCGGCCCCCCCGCCGCGAGCATGCCGGCCCCGCCGCCCGGCACGGCGTGCGGCCGCCGGCACAGCTTCGTCTTCTACCGCAACGACGACTGCGTGTTCGTGGACGGCGAGTACCTGATCCGCAACGTGCCGGGCCGCATCCTGTGGAAGCTGCTGGGCCAGTACCGCGACGGGCGGACGAGCTTCACGAACCGCGAGCTGCGGCTCGACACGTCGCTGGGGCTGCCCGCGTTCCGCGACAACCTCGAGAGCCGGCTGGTGCTGCTGAGGCGCAGGCTCGAGCAGAAGTGCTCCGACGTGCGCCTCGTGCCCACGGGCCGCGGCCGCTTCGCGCTCCAGGTGGACGGGCCGATCGAGCTGCAGGAGCGCGATTCGGCGTGACGGCCACGCGGCGCGCGCCGGCCGCGCGCCATGCGAGCTAGCCGCCGGCCGTCTCGCCTCGCCAGTCCCCGGGCAGCTCGACGCAGGTCCGGTCCAGCTCGGCGACGGACGCGCAGCCCAGCAGCTTGAGCGTGCGCACGAGGTCGCTGCGCAGGATCTCGAGCGCGCGGCCCACGCCGGCCCCTCCCGCGGCGCCCAGCCCGTACGCGTAGGCCCTGCCGGCCAGCACCGCGCGGGCGCCGAGGCAGAGCGCCTTCGCGACGTCGCCCCCGCGGCGGATGCCGCCGTCGAGCAGCACCTCGACCCGATCGGAGACGGCCGCCACGACCTCCGGCAGGACGCGCAGGGTCGGGGCCACGCCGTCGAGCTGCCGGCCGCCGTGATTGGAGACGACGATCGCGTTGGCTCCGGCGTCGACCGCGCGGCGCGCGTCCTCACCCGTGTGCACGCCCTTGACCACGATCGGCCCGCTCCACAGCTCGCGGATCCAGCGCAGGTCCGGCCCAGCTCACCATCGACTGCTCGAGGGCCGCGCCGACGTCCGCGTAGGGCATCGGTCCCTGTCCGGGCAGGACGACGTTGGGGAAGCTCATCAGGCCGCCGTCGGCGAGGAAGCCGGCGAGCCAGGCCGGCCTGGCCAGGAACTGCCCGACGTAGGGCAGCATCGGGCCGAGCCTGCGCGTCAGGAGCGCCGTCACGCCGTTGCGGAGGTCGCGCTCGCGCAGCCCCGAGACGGGCGTGTCGATCGTGACCACGAGCGCCGCGTAGCCGGCCTTGCGCGCGCGTTCGATCGTGGCCGCCGCGACCTCGCGCCCGCCGAGCAGGTAGAGCTGGTACAAGACCGGCCCGCTCGAGGCCGCGGTCGACGTCCTCCAGGCGGCAGCCGGAGAGGGTCGAGAGGATGTAGGCCGTGCCGGCGGCGCCCGCGGCCCGCGCGGCGACCTCCTCGCCCCGCGGGTAGAACATTCGGCAGCTGCCCACGGGCGCCAGCAGCAGCGGCATCGAGAGCGGGATGCCGAGCACGGTCGTCCGCAGGTCGCAACCGGCGGTCGCCACGGCACAGCGCGGGCGGAAGCGGACCGCCTCGAACGCGCGGCAGTTCTCGCGCAGCGTGAGCTCGCCGTCCGCGCCGCCGTCGATGTAGTCGAAGACGACGCGGGGCAGGCGCCGGCGGGCCGCCCGCCGCAGGTCCTCGATGTTGACGACCCGCGGGGGGCGAACGGCGCGCTCCAGGCGCTTCGTCGGCCGGGCCTCCACGTGACACCTCCTCGGACTGTTGCGCGCCTACTTTCGTCCGACCGGCAGGCTCGTGTCCACCCGGTGGAGCCACGCGTAGGGCGAGGCTGCGGCCGCCCTCGCGGCGTTCGGTCCCTGGTAGAGCCAGAGGCGGAAGCGCTCCTTGAAGTCTGCCCCGCTCGAGGCGCGAACCTCGTCCACCAGGTCCCAGGTGGTGAACGGAGCGAAGGATCGCCTCGCGTGCAGGTCGCGCAGGAAGCCGATCATGCGCTGGCGCCCGCCGATCTCCGCGGCCACGGCCTGGAACACGCGCGCGCCCTGGTCGTAGGCGCGCTGGTCGAAGCCGACCGCGGGCGCCGACCGGCCGTTCACGATGTCGGAGCGGTACGAGTCGTCGATCGGGGCGAACGCGGGGTCCGCCGAGAGCTGGTACCACATGTCGATCGCCTCGTCCCACCACGAGTCGCGGTACGTGCGCGCCACGGTGCTGGTGCCGTAGTACATGTGGAACACCTCGTGGCGCAGCGCGCGCAGGGAGGTCGTGGTGGCGCCGAAGTACTCCATGCCCCCGCCCGACTGCGTGAGCACGACGCTGAGGCCGCGCGGCATCGGGAAGGGCCCGAGCCCGGCCTGCAGCTCCGCGAGCCAGGGATCGAGGTCGGCGAACGCCTGCTCCGCGCTCACCCCGCCGAGCGGAGCGAGCACGCGCACGTCGACACCCTGCAGGCGGCGCTCGGAGAGGACGTGCGAAGCCGCCGGAGCCAGGTGGAACATCACGGTGTACGAGGCGACGGGCCGCTCGCTGTCGAGGCGCCACTCCTGCACGTCGCCCGAGTCCGGGCGCTTCTCCAGCAGCCCGGACCCCACGGCCAGGTACGGCTCGGCGGCGTGCACGCGGAGCAGCAGCACGTGACGGGCGAGCTGCTGAGGCGTGTTCAGGGTGGGGAAGAGCGACTCGTTCCCGCGGCCCTGCAGGTCGTTCACGTCGGTGAAGAAGCGGCGGGCGCCGTCGCTGAGCGGCAGCGTGCAGGACGACTCCAGCCGGTGGAGCGAGCCCGCGGCCAGGTCCCGTTCCAGCTCCAGCGAGGTCTGCCCGGTGCCAGCGTACGAGAGGAAACGAGCGTCGGCGGACCGGTGCACGTCGAGGGCCTCCCCGTCGAGGCGCAGGGCCAGGTCCGAGCTCGTGCGAGCGGGCTCGAAGTGCACGATCGGCCGCCTCTGCCCCGGCCGCATCCTGAACGCGAGCGCGGCCTGGGCCTGCACGCGCGCCTCGCCCGGGTACACGTCGAAGGTCGCCTCGACGGACTCGAGGTCGATGCGGAAGACGGCGTCGAGCAGCGCGGCCTCGTCGGCTGCCGCCGGCAGCTCGACGGATTCGACTGCAGGGACGGCCGGCGAAGCGACGCTGGTGGGCTGCGGGGAGGGCGCCTTTCCCGTGCCGCAGGAGCAGGCCCACGCCAGGGCGGCCACCGCCGCGAGCCGGCGGATGGGCAGCGACGCGCGATGTGCAGGGCGGTTCATCCGTACCTTCGTCTATGATCGCGCAGTGATCGAGCTGGCGCTGCGGGCCTTCCTCACCCTGTTCGTGGTCGTCGACCCGGTCGGCATCGCGCCCGTGTTCGTCGGCCTGGCCGGCAGCCGCCCGGCGCAGGAGCGGGGCCGGCTTGCACGGCGGGCGGTCTCGGTGGCCGGCCTCGTCCTGTTCGGCTTCGCTCTCTTCGGCTCCTGGCTCTTCGAGCGGCTCGGCATCAGCATGGACGCCTTCCGGATCGCCGGCGGCGTGCTGCTGTTCCGGATCGCGGTCGGCATGGTGCTCGCCACCCACGAGCGCGAGACGAAGGAGGAGGAGGAGGAGGCGCGCTCGCGCCAGGACGTGAGCGTCTTCCCGCTGGCAATCCCTCTCATCGCCGGGCCGGGTGCCCTCGCCAGCATGATGATCCTAGTCGCCCAGGCCGGCTCGGACACGGGCCGCCTGCTGGTGGTGTTCGCGATGGCGGCGGCCGTGCTGCTGCTGACCTGGCTGGCGCTCCGGCTGTCGACGGCGCTCGGGCGCGTGCTGCGGCAGACCGGGGTCAACGTCGTCACACGCGTGCTCGGGGTGCTGCTCGCCGCGCTGGCCGTGCAGTACGTCGCCGACGGCGCACGCGGTCTGCTGCGCGCGGGCTGAGGCGCACCGAGAGGTTGCAGATGGCCGAACGCTACGGCGTGAGCGAGGAGCGGCTGGCGCACGTGACCTGCCACCGGGCGCGGGGCCCGATCGTGGTGGACGGCGACCTCGACAAGCCGGCCTGGCGCTCCGTCCCCCGCTCGCCGCGCTTCGTCGACATGGTGAGCGGGGCGCCGGCGCTCTACGAGACGCGCGTCGCGCTGCAGTGGGACGACGAGCGGCTCTACGTCGCCTACTGGATCGAGGAGCCGCAGGTCACGGCCACGTTCCGCGAGCGCGACAGCTTCGTCTGGAACGACAACGACGTCGAGCTGTTCGTGGCGGGCGAGGACTGCTACTACGAGCTCGAGATCAACGCCTTGGGCACGGTCTACGAGGCCTTCTTCGTCTGGCAGGACGCGCTCGTCCGGGGCGGCCGCTTCGACGTCCCGGCGCTCGATCTGCGCTCGCCGCACGTCGACCTGCTCGGCGGCTTCCAGGACGCGAGCCGCTGGGGGAAGCACCCGCGCGGCCGGCGCTTCGCCTTCCTCGACTTCGACCTCGCCGGTCTGCAGACGGCCGTGCGCGTGGACGGCCACGTCAACGACCCGTCCACGACCGACCGTGGCTGGACCGTCGAGCTGGCGCTGCCCTGGAAGAGCCTCGGCTTCCTGTTCGCCGGGCGCAGCCTGCCGCCGTCCGAGGGCGAGACGCTGCGCTGCGACTTCTCGCGCTTCGAGGCGCTGCGCGTCCACGGCAAGCCGCTGCCCGAGAACCCGGGCTGGAGCCTGAACCCGCACGGTGTCTACGACTCGCACGTCCCGGAGAGCTTCAGCGTCGTCCACTTCACGGGCCGGCCGGCGCCTTGAGCGCTCTCACTCCAGGCTGACGAGGTAGTCGGCGATCGCGCGCAGGTCGCTTTCCGGAAGCTGCGCCAGGTTCGTCTGGATCTGGCCCATGCCGCCGCTCGACAGCTTGTCGTAGCCGTAGGTCTCGCCGAACTGCAGTGCCAGCGCCAGGTCCTTGGCGTCCGTGTAGCGCTTGCGCGCGACCAACCGCAGCAGGCTGGGGACGCGGCCCTCCCCGCCGGGGTGCCTGCCGCCCGCGAGGAAGCGCGAGGCATCGGGCACCATCAGCAGGTTGCGCGGCGTGTGGCACTCACCGCAGTGGCCGGGCGCCTGCACGAGGTAGGCGCCGCGGTTCCAGGACGGGCCGCGGGCGGGATCCTGCGCGACGGTTGCGGACCCCCGCAGCGCGAGGCGCTTCCACAGGCCGACGCCCCGCCGCGCCAGCGGCAGGAACGGCAGCGAGGCCGGCCGTTCCGGGGAACGAACCGCCGGCAGGCTCATCAGGTAGGCGCGCAGGTCGAGCAGGTCCTCGACCTTCATCAGGCGGAACGAGGTGTAGGGAAACGCCGGGAAGTAGTGCCGCCCGGCGGGCGAGACGCCGCGCGCCATCGCGTCGACGAAGTCGCGCTCGCTCCAGCGGCCGATGCCCGTCTCCCGATCGGGAGTCAGGTTCTGGGGAAAGAAGGTGCCGACCGGCGTCTTGAACGGCGCCCCGCCGGAGGGCAGCGAGCGGTCGACGCCCTTCGCTTCAGAGGCAGGCTGGTGGCACCACAGGCAGCTCCCCGCGTGGAACAGCGTGCGGCCGTTGGCGAGGTCCGGCTGGTGAGCGGGGATCGCGGAGGCGGGCAGCGTCCCGGGCTCGGTGGCGATCCAGAACGCCGCGGCCGCGGCGGCCAGCAGGCCGGCCGCAGCCGCGGAGCGCCGGGCCCGGCCCGGCTTCAATGCTCGGACATCCGGTACTTGTCGTGGCAGGCCTTGCAGCTCTGGCCGAGCGCGCCGAGCGCCGGCCGGAACGCCGCCTCGTCCTTCACCGCCGAAAGCGCCACGGCGGCCGCCTGCGCGTCCTTCATCGCCTGCTCGAAGCCCGGCCGGTCCGACCAGACCTCCGGCCGCGCCTTGGTCTCGCCCGTGTCGCTTCCCGGCGGGAAGAGCTTCGCGGCCTCTTCCAGGTGCTCCTTGATCGTGGTGGCGTTGTTGCCGACCGCCGCGGCGTCGAACGGCGCCTGTCCCTTCGCCATCTTGCCCAGCACCTTCATCGCGTCGCCGACGTGCTCCATCGCCTCGTGACGTGCCTTGGCCGGGTCGGCGGGCGGCGCGGCCGCGAACGCGGCGCCGGTCAGGGCGAGCGTGGCTGCGGCGAGGGCGGTCCGAAACGGGGTCAAAGGTCTCTTCACCGGGTCTCTCCTCCACTGGTCCCGTCCGGGAGCGCAGGCCCCCGGCGTCGGGGAACGGCGGCTCTCCTGTGCTGGGACCTCTCCTGCGATTCTAGACGAAGCCGCGCGTCGTCAGGCGGCCGCCCTGCCCGCGTCCCCGCCGCTCTGCCACAGGCGGGTGACGACGCGCAGCAGGACGAAGCCGGAGACCGCGAACACGGCGAGGCAGGCGAGCGCGTAGCCGGTCCGGCCGTAGAGCAGGTTGCCGACCGCGAACAGCGAGGACCAGATGGCCGCGCAGCCCGACACCCAGCCGAGCAGGGCCAGCGGGATGTTCTCGCCAGTGGTGGCCTCGGCGGGCGCGAGCCCCTCGGCCTGCTGGAAGCGGCGCCAGCCGGGACCGAACGGCTTCACCTTCCTGTAGAAGGTGACCAGCGCGCTCTCGTCCGTCGGCGGGGCGACGTAGACGGCGACCACCCAGCAGGCGGTCGTGAACAGGATGGTCACGATCAGCCGCGTGTGCGACTCGAGGTGGTAGCCCTGCTTCTCGGTGACGAGGAACACGATCGAGATCAGGAACGAGCTGACCATCGCCGCGACCTCGCACCAGGCGTTGATGCGCCACCAGAACCAGCGAAGGATGTAGAGGAGGCCCGTGCCGGCGCCCACCTGCAGGATCAGGTCGAAGCTGTCCTTGGCCGAGGTCATCAGGTACATCATGCCGCCCGCGCACACGAACAGGCCCACGGTCGCGATCCGGCCCGCGCTCACGTAGTGGTGCTCGCTCCGGCCCGGCCGCAGGAAGCGCCTGTAGAAGTCGTGCACCAGGTACGACGCGCCCCAGTTGAGGTGCGTCAGGATGGTGGACGAGTTGGCCGCGATCAGCCCGCCGACCATCAGCCCCATGAAGCCGACCGGCAGCACCTTGCAGATCATCGCCGGGTAGGCGATGTCGTTGCCGAGCCACTTGGGGTCGAGGTTCGGGAAGGCGACGCGGATGTCGCCCAGGGTCGGGAACACGATCAGCGAGCACAGGCCGACCAGGATCCAGGGCCAGGGGCGCAGCACGTAGTGGGCGATGTTGAAGAAGAGCACGCCGCCCGAGCGAGTCACGCTCCGACTTCGAGGCCAGCATGCGCTGGGCGATGTAGCTGCCGCCGCCCGGCTCGGCCCCCGGGTACCAGACGGCCCACCACTGGACCGCGATCGGCATGATGAACACGGCCACCGCCAGGTCCCACAGGCTGCTGTTGTGCGGCGCGAAGGACGGCAGCAGGTCGAGGTAGCTGAAGCCGGGGATGGCGCCGCCCACCGGGCCCGAAAGCGCGCCGACCTTCTGCACCATCACGTCGAGGCCGCCCACGGACTTCACCGCGAAGTACGCGGCGGCGATCACCGCGGACATCTTGATGAAGAACTGGATCATGTCGATCACCAGCACGCCCCACAGCCCGGAGTGCGCGGCGAACACGACGTTCAGCAGGCCGACGAAGATCAGCGTCTGCCAGTCCCGCAGGCCGAACAGCACGTTCGCGATCTTCACCGCGGCCATGTTGACCGTGGCCATGATCACGCAGTTGAAGAAGAAGCCGAGGTAGACGGCGCGGAAGCCGCGGACGATCCTGGCCGCCTTGCCCGAGTAGCGCAGCTCGTAGAACTCGAGGTCGGTCAGCACGCCGGAGCGGCGCCACAGGCGGGCGAAGAAGAACACCGTCGCGACGCCCGGTGAGCGTGAACGCCCACCACTGCCAGTTTCCCGCGACGCCCTGCCGGCGCACGATGTCCGTGACCAGGTTGGGCGTGTCGCTCGAGAAGGTGGTGGCCACCATCGACAGGCCGGCCAGCCACCAGGGCACCGCGCGGCCGGAGGCGAAGAACTCGGTCGTGTTCTTGCCCGAGCGCCGGCCGAAGAACAGCGCCGGCACGAAGCAGACGGCGAGCGTCAGCGCGACGATGAACCAGTCGAGCGGCTGAAGGTGCATGCGGGCTCCTCACGCGGCCGGCCGCGGACGCGTCCCCGGGCCGCCCCGCGGAGTCTACTTCTTCGGGCGCAGCGCGGCCATCACGGCGCGGGCCTGCCCGCGCTCGAGGCGCGCCAGGCCGGCGAACTGCTGGCCCGAGAACAGCGCCTCCCCGCCGTCGATCGTGACCTCGTCGCCGGTCTGGTAGGGGCTCGCGTCGCTCAGCAGGTAGGCGACCAGGTTCGTCAGCTCCTGGTGCTCCCCGAAGCGGCGCAGCGGGACGCGCTCCTTGGCCTGCCGCTCGAAGTCCGAGCCTGGCAGCAGGCGGCTGAACGCGCCCTCGGTCGGGAACGGCCCGGGGGCGATCGCGTTCAGGCGGATGCCGTAGGTCGCCCACTCGACGGCCAGGCTCTTCACGATCGCCCGCACGCCCGCCTTGGCGGCCGCGGAAGGCACCACGAACGCCGAGCCCGTGGAGGCGTAGGTCGTGGTGATCGCGACGATCTCGCCGCCCTGCCCGCGCGCGATCAGGCGGCGGCCCAGCTCCGTCGTGCAGTGGAAGGTGCCGTAGAGCACGATCCGCACCACCGCGTCGAAGGCGTTCGGGGAGAGGTCCTCGGTGGGCGAGAGGAAGTTGCCGGCCGCGTTGTTGACCAGCTGGCTCACGGGCCCGAGCTGCGCCTCGGCCGCGTCGAACGCCCGCTTCACCGCCTCCGGGTCGCGCACGTCGCAGGGAACGGCGGCCGCCGTGCCGCCGGCGTCTCGCACCTCCCACGCCGTTGACTCGAGCGGCTCGGGCCGGCGCCCGAGCAGAGCCACCCGCGCCCCGAGCCCCGCCAGGCGCAGCGCCATCGAGCGGCCGAGCCCGCTGCCGCCGCCCGTGACGACCGTCGCCTTGCCGCGCAGCAGGTCCGGGCGGAAGGGATCGCTCACTTCACGTTGCCGTCGGAGTCGATCGCGCGGATCTCGCCCAGGCCCAGCTCGCGCAAGCCCGGCTCGATCTTGGCGCGGTCGCCGGCGATGACCCACACCAGGCGGTCCGGCTGGATGACGCTCGAGGCCGCGGCGACGTCCGCGAGCGTCGTCGCCCGCACCTTCGCCGGGTAGCCGGAGTAGTAGTCGTCGGCGAAGCCGAAGCGGACGATCTCCCCGATCGAGCTGCCGACCGCCCGCGAGGTCTCCCAGCGCCCGGCGAGCGTGAGCACGAGCCCGTCCTTGGCGGCCTGCAGCTCGTCCGCGGTCACGGGCCGCGCGCCGCGGATGCCCTTCAGCTCCTTGACGATCTCCGCGACCGACTCCTTCGTCTTGTCCGTCTGCACCGGCGCGTAGACGATGAACGGGCGCGGCCCGCGCGCGTCGAAGAAGACGCTTCCCGCGCCGTAGGACCAGTGCTTGTCCTCGCGCAGGTTCATGTTGAGCCGCGAGATGAACTGCCCGCCCAGCACGTTGTTGAGGACCTGCTGCGTGATCTCCTGCGGGTTCGCGCGCGGGGGCGCCACCTCGCCGGCGAAGATCGTCGACTGCAGGGCGCCCGGGCGGTCCATCACGTAGATCGCGTGCTGGGGCGTCGGCTCGACGGGCGCCACGTTCTTCACGGGGACGCTGCCGCCTTTCCACGACGCGAACAGCGACTCGAGCCGCGGGCGGATCTCGGCGAGCGTGGTGTCGCCCACCACGATCAGGGTCGCGTTGCCCGGCCTGATCCAGGTCTGGTGCCAGCGCGCGACCTGCTCGCGCGTGATGCCCGCGACGGAGGCCTTCGTCCCCGACCCGGTGAGCGGCAGCGCGTACGCGTGGCCGGCCCCGTAGAGCAGCTTCGGCAGCACGCGCAGCGCCATCGCGAACGGCTGCACCCCCTCCTGGTCGATCGCCGCCAGCTGCCGCTTCCGCAGCCGCTCGAGCTCGGCCGCGGGGAACGACGGGTTCAGGACCACGTCCGCGAAGAGAGCCAGCGAGGGCTCGAGGTTCGCCTTGAGCGCGGAGAGCGTGACGAACGTGGTGTCGAGGTCGGCGCCGGTGCCGAGCTGGGCCCCGAGCCGCTGCAGCTCGTCGCTGATCTGCAGCGCGTTGCGGGTGGCGGTGCCCTCGTCCAGCATGCCGGCCGCCATGCTGGCGAGGCCCGGGACGCCGAGCGAGTCGGACGCGTAGCCGGCGTCCACCAGCAGCTGGAAGCGGACCAGCGGCACCTCGTGGCGCTCGGCGACGATCAGCTTCAGGCCGGAGGGCAGCGTCGCTCGCTCGAACGCGGGCAGGTGACCGGCGGGCGGCGTGCCGGCGTCCGGCCGCTTGCTGCGGTCCGCGCCGGCCTTCGCGGCCGCGAGCTCGGGGAAGGGATGGACCTCGAGCGTGTAGACGCCGTCCGAGAGCCAGCGCCGCGCGCTGTCGCCCAGTTGGGCGGCCGTCGCGCTCTGCACGTGCTCGAGCCGCGTGCGGTAGAAGTCCGGCCGCCCGCCCCAGGCCTGGCTCTGCGCGAGCACGTCGGACTTGCCGCCGAAGCCGCCGATCCGCTCCACCCCGCGGACGAAGTTGGCCAGCCGCTCGGTGCGCACGCGCTCGACCTCCTCCGCCGTCGGTCCGTCCTTCAGCAGGCGGGCGAGCTCCTCGTCGAGGGCCTTCTCCACGGCCGCGAGGTCGCCGCCGGGCCTGGCCGTCGCCTGCACGACGAACGCGCTCCCGATCTCCGACGAGCCCTGGAAGGCGGCCACGTCCGTCGCGGTCTGGTCGTCGTAGACGAGCCGCTTGTAGAGGCGCGAGCTCTTGCCGGACGCCAGGACGCCCGCGACGAGCGAGAGGTAGTCGTCCTCGGCCGTGCCCCACTGGGGCGTGTTCCAGACCTTGTAGAGGCGCGCCTGCGGCACCCGGTCCTCGAGCAGCTGCCGCTGCGAGCCAGAGCGCTTGGCGATCCAGGCCTCGTGCCTGGCGACCGGCGGGCCGGGCGGGATGTCGCCGAAGTACTTCTCGACCCGCGCCTTCACGTCCTCGGCCTTCACGTCGCCGGCCACGACCAGCACGGCGTTCGACGGCCCGTAGTAGGTCCTGAACCACTCCTTCACGTCGTCGAGCTTTGCGGCGTTGAGGTCGTCCATCGAGCCGATCACCGTCCAGGAGTACGGGTGGCCCTTCGGGTAGACGGCCGTCTGGATCAGCTCCTCGACGCGCCCGTACGGCTCGTTCTCGCCCTGCCGCTTCTCGTTCTGCACGACCCCGCGCTGCTCGTCGAGCTTGGCCTGGTTGATCGCGCCCAGCAGGTGCCCCATGCGGTCCGACTCCATCCACAGCACGGTGTCGAGCGCGCTCACCGGCACGTTCTGGAAGTAGTTCGTGCGGTCCTCGTTCGTGGTGCCGTTGAGGTCGGTGGCGCCGATCTTCTCCAGCACCTTGAAGTAGTCGTCGTTGAAGTCCTCGGAGCCGTTGAACATCAGGTGCTCGAACAGGTGCGCGAAGCCGGTCTTGCCGGGCTTCTCGTTCTTCGAGCCCACGTGGTACCAGATGTTGACGGCGACGATCGGCGCCTTGTGGTCCTCGTGGACGATCAGCGTCAGGCCGTTGCCGAGCACGTACTTCTGGTACGGGATCTCGGGGATGGCGATTCCGGCGACGAGCCGCGCCGGGACGAGGCTGACGGCCAGGAGGAAAGGCAGGGCATGCCGCACGGTGCACCTCGCTTGCTTCATGGTTCGCAGAACCCGCCCATTCTATGCCTGCAAAGAGGAAGGGGTCAGGTCTTGCCTTATGACATTGTCATAAGGCAAGACCTGACCCCCCCTCGTTCAGACGGCGGGCTGCGCCGCGCGCAGCGACAGCCCGCGGTCCGCCAGCGACTCGACCATCGCCTGGTGGACCGAGGGGTCGAGCAGGTAGAAGCGCCGGCCGTCCTCGTCGAGCGGGACCGCCAGCCCGCGCGCGGCGAGCAGCAGGCACAGCTGCAGCTCGCCGGGGCTGAGCGCGGCGGCGTCGAGCCGGCCGAGCCCCTGCGGTCCGGGCACGAGCTTGCGCAGCAGGTCGCGCACGAAGATCTGCCGGTCCGCGGAGTCGAGCGCGGCGCCGGCCTCGAACCAGCGCTCCTCCGGCGCGCCGAAGAACAGCGGCCCCGAGGCGTAGGCCAGCAGGAACACGATGACGTCGATGAAGGCCGCCAGCGCGAAGGCGGCCACGTGGCGGCTGCTGGGCGCCGAGAAGAGCTCCGTGAACGCGATCACCAGGTCCTCCTGGCCGCTCGCCGCCCGGTCGACGAAGTCCGAGTACGCGGGCAGCGCGGGCAGCTGGAACTCGCCGGCGTGCAGCGTGTCCTTCGCCTCGCCCCAGGGCACGGCGTCGAACACCTGCCGGAAGCCGCGCAGCTGCGCCTCGGTCGCGTCCAGCGGCTTGACGCCCGCTCGCCAGGCCGCGAGCGCCTGCTGCGCCTGCTGCAGGCGGGCGACCGTCTGCCGCGCGAGGGTCGTCTGGCGGTCGAAGGCCGTGTAGCGCAGGCCCGAGCCCGTGCCCTCGGGGTAGCTCGCGCCGTAGCTGGCCGCCTCGCGCGCGACCGCCTCGCGCACGCGCGCGAGCCAGGGGTCGGCGTCCGTCGCCCGCGAGATGTAGCCGTGCGCCTTCTCGGCCGTGGTCATCTCCTCGAGCGCGGCGACGTGCTGCTGTCCCTCGGCGATCGCGCCCGTCAGCAGCTCCTGCGAGCGCGAGGCGGCGGCGTTCAGCTCGTCGTAGAGGCGCCTCTCGATCGTGGCCGGCCGCTCGCGGGCGGCGAACCAGGTGTTGAGGCTCACGTAGGAGAACGCGATCGAGACGACCGCCGTGATCGCGTACACGGCCGTCAGCAGGGCGCGCCCCGCGCGCGTGACGCCGATCAGCCAGGCCACCATCACGAGCGCCGACTGCACGCCGAGCGAGGCCAGGAGCGAGAACCAGGGCGAGAGGTAGAGGGCCATTCCCTGCTGCGTGGTGTACCAGGACACCACCGACAGCAGGCAGCTCGAGAGGAACAGGCTGACGACGAGCGGGCGGCGGACGGCGGCCTGGCCGGCCGACGAGGAACGCACGAATGCGGGCATGGGACCTCCCAGCCGGGACTACGCACCGGGCGCGGGCGCGGTTCGCGAAGCTGCTAGCCGGCCGCCTCGGGCGCCGGCGCGGCGGGCTCGGCCTTGGCCGGCCGGATCTCGGTGCGGCACGCCGGGCAGAAGGCCCAGTCGGGCTTCAGCGGGTAGCGGCACGTCGCGCAGAAGGCGGTCGAGAGGTCGTGGCCGCAGTGGGGGCAGTACGCGCCGCCGTCCACCTCGCGCCCGCAGCCCGGGCACTGCAGCTGCGCCGGGGTCTCGGGCCGGGCGATCAGGTAGACGATCAGGCCGACGAGCGCCGAGATCGCCGTGAGGAAGGCGAACAGCCAGGCCCGGCGCACGCCGCGGCCGCGGCCGTCCACGTACACCCAGGTCGGCAGCAGCAGCCACAGGAACGCCGCCGACAGGGCGGCGATCATCCCGGCCGCCTGACTTGCGTCTTTGAGGCCCTCGTCCTGCCCGAACCCACGCTCGGCCGGCACCGCGCGCTTCAGGTAGAGGCTGCCGAGCGCCGCTCCGGCGGACGTCTTGAGCGGCGCCGAGACCACGAAGCTGCGGTCGGAGTCGTGCCCGTAGCTCCGCCAGCGGTTCCAGGCGGAGGCGTCGTCCTCCCTCTCCCCGGCGGCGAAGCTCTTCGGCCCGATCTCGTCGCTCGAGTCGACGAGCGTCCGCAGGAACGTCTGGCGGTCCACGAACACGCCCTCCTTGAGGTTCGGGGCCACGTCCTGGTCGTAGATCGCGTTCAGCTTCTCGAACGCCTCGCGCGGCACGCCGAACAGGAAGCTCCCGTCCGTGCCCATGGCCCAGACCTGCATCGGGCCGCTCGCGTACTCCTCGAAGTAGCGTGACTCGATCTCGCTCACGAGCGTGGGGTCGACCGGCAGGCGGTCCACGCGGCGCGCGAGCTCGCCCACGTACTTGCGCGAGCGCTCCACGAGCTGCTCCCGCTCGAGCTTGACGTTGCGCGCCTGCTGCTCGCGATCCGAGCGAACGCCGAGCGAGGTGCCGCCGGCCACGACCAGCGCGAGCGCCAGCACGATACCGGCCCCGAGGGCCAGCCGGCCGATCAGCTTCTTCTTCTTCTTCTCCATCGACGTTCTCCTCGTGCCTGGCCGCGCCCTCAGCGGGCGGCCGCCCCACTCCCGCGCTTCTGGGTCTCCAGGATCAGGATCGGCGCGAGCGACAGCGTTACCAGCGTGCCGGCCGCGAAAAAGGCGGCCGCGGCGGTGGCCCCGCCGAGCCCGGCGGCGAGCGCCCCGGCCAGGATCGCGGCCGCGCTCGGCAGGCCGGCCCGCAGCCCGGCCCGCCGCGGCGCGGGGGCGGGACGGACTGCGTCGATCCGCGCGAAGACGTGCGCCAGCCCGTCCGCGGGCGGCCCCTCCTCCGGAGCCACTGCCAACAGGCGCTCGACCCAGGCCACGTCGTCCAGCTGCCGCCGGCACTCCTCGCAGTCGCGCACGTGAGCGGCCAGCCGCTCGGCACGGCCGCCCGCCTCGCCGAAGTGCAGCTCCAGCAGCTCGCCCGGCGTCGGGTGCGTCATCACAGGGTCCCCTCGGGGCGGCCGAGCGCGGCGCGCAGCGCCGTCACGGCCCGGTGGAAGCGCGACTTGAGCGTGCCCTCGGGCGCGCCCGTGACCTCGGCGATCTCGGCGAACGACAGCTCCCGGCTGCAGCGCAGGACGACCACCTCCCGCATGAAGTCGGGCAGCCGCTCGAGC
The DNA here is from genome assembly GCA_963831755.1 of uncultured Acidobacteriota bacterium. GTDB lineage: Bacteria > Acidobacteriota > Vicinamibacteria > Fen-336 > Fen-336 > DATBSL01. The sequence continues at coordinate 30,937 of CAWHRC010000009.1, read as the reverse complement.
GCGCGGGCCAGCTCCTGCCCGCGGCGCGTCCGGTCGAGCGCCGCCGCCAGCGGCGCCTCGCCGGCGCCGCGGTCGGCCAGCTCGAGGCCGGTCTGCTCGAGCGAGACGTGGGGCGCCCGGTGGCGTTTGCGCCCGAGCTCGCTGCGCGCGACGTTGACCGCGATCTTGAAGATCCAGGAGCGCACGGCGCCGCGGGCGGGGTCGTGCGTGCCGGCCGCCAGCCAGACCCGGGTGAACGCCTCCTGCAGCCACTCCTCGGCGAGGGCCCGGCGGCCTGCCAGGCGGCAGAGCACGCCGAACACCGGCCGCGCGTAGCGCGCGTACAAGGCGCTGAACGCCTGCGCGTCGCCCCGCGCCGTGCGGTCGATCAGTTCGAGATCGCTCGGCGCCGGCATCGGGGTTTCCGCCGATCGTACTGCCTCGGCCGGCGCCCAGCGTCCGGCCGCCAGCGGGAAGTCGACGGCGAGGCTCGGTGTGGAATCCATTCTCTCCAGGCGCCACGGCAGGCCGGCGCTCTCAGGCTAGTACCGATCCAGGCCGCCCAGGGTTGCAAGGGTCTTGCAGGCCTCGTGTTGACGGACGACTTGAACGCGGGTTACGGTCGAACGATACCGCTCACTCACTGGAGCGCTCGCGAAACCCTCATCGCGGAGGTCCGACGTGACGGCAAACAATGGTCACCGATGGCTGCGCCCGGCCGGCGCGTGCCTGCTCCTGGTTCTCTCGGCGTGCGGCAGCGACAACCCCGCCACGACGCCGACGACCACGCCGCCGACGACCACCACGACCACCACCACACAGCCGGCCGGATCCGTGGTCCTCCAGGGCAGTACGCCGATCCTGGCGGCGAAGCTGTACCTGGTGGACGTGACGACGAGCCAGGACGGCCGGATCGACGTGACGATCGACTACACCTTCGCCGACAGCCAGATCCTGATGTGGCTCACCAACCGCCAGTGCAACTACAACCTCTTCCAGGCCGACGGCTGCGACTACCTCGTCAAGTCGCTGGGTGGGTCGAAGCCCCGCACCATGTCGGCGTCCGACGTCAAGGCGGGGACCTACTCGCTGTTCGTGGCGAACGACGGGCCCCACGACGAGCACGTGACGTACACAGTCTCGCTGACGTCGTCGGCGGGCGCCCTGGGCAGCCTGAGCCTCGGTCCCGGCAGCCTCCGGCCGCGCCATTGACACGGCCAGCGGGCGATCCTGCGCCCGCGCCGGACCGACCCCGGGAGGACCCATGCGCCGCTCGATGACGCTCGCGTGCCTGTCGCCGCTCGTGCTCGCGCTCGCCCTGCCCGCGCTCGCCGCACCCGTGCAGGACGCGGACCGCTTCGCCAAGGTGGAGATCAAGGTCACGCCGGTGGCCGGCAGCGTCTACATGCTGGAGGGGGCGGGCGGCAACATCGCCGTGTCGGTGGGCGAGGACGGGATCGTGATCGTGGACGACCAGTACGCGCCGCTGGTGGACAGGATCCGTGCGGCGCTGCACGGCCTGACCGACAAGCCGGTGCGCTTCGTGCTCAACACGCACTACCACGGCGACCACACCGGCGGGAACGCGCTGCTGCAGAAGGACGCCCCGGTGATCGCGCACGACAACGTGCGCAAGCGGCTGGCGGCCGGCGGCGTGGGCGGCAACCTCGGCTCGGTGCGCTTCGACAACAAGCCGGCCGAGCCGGGCGCGCTGCCGATCCTCACCTTCGACCACGACGTGACCGTCCACCTCAACGGCGAGGACATCCGCGCGCTGCACGTGCCCTCGGGCCACACCGACGGCGACGCGGTCGTCTTCTTCCCGAAGTCGAACGTGGTCCACATGGGCGACGACTTCGTGACCTACGGCTTCCCCTTCGTGGACCTCGCGGCCGGCGGCAGCGTGAAAGGCCTGGTCGCGGGAGTCGAGTCGGTGATCGCCCAGCTTCCCCCGGACGTGAAGGTGATTCCCGGCCACGGCAAGGTGTCGACGCTCGACGACGTCCGGCGCTTCGTGGCGATGGTCAGGGACAGCCGCGCGGCGGTGGAGAAGGCGCTGGCGGCCGGCCGCACAGTCGAGCAGATGAAGGCCGCGGGTGTCCTCGACCCGTGGAAGAGCTACGGCGGCGACTTCGTCTCGACCGACAAGTGGCTCGAGACGCTCGTGAACGAGCTGAAGGGCGGCCCGCCGGGCGCGTTCGTGAAGCACGACTGACGCCTGGCGGCCGGCCTCTCCGCGGCCGCGAGCCTCCGCCGGAACGCCTGGCAGGACTCGCATCCGGGCGTAGCATGGGCGGAGCCCCTTGGCGAGGCGCCACGTGAACGGCCCTGTCGCGAGCCTGCTCGCTCTTCTCGTCACGGCCTGCGCCGAGGTCGCGACCTCGGCGGAGCAGACGCCCGCCGCCTCGCCGCCGGCAGTTCCCGCCGCTGCGCCTCCCGCCGACACCGTCTCCACCTTCGACGGCCGGTTCGTGGCGCGCTTCGACCGGGCCTCGCTGCTGCGCGACCTGCCGAGCGGGCACGACTACGCTTCGCTGCTGGAGACCGTCGAGCCGATGGCGGTCTTCGACCGCATCGGCGGCGCGGGGCTGTACGCCGACACGCCGGCCCTGTTCTCCATGCGCGGGACGTCGTGGACGCAGAACAGGTTCCGGCTCGACGGCGCCGACCTGACGGACCCGCTCCACGGGGGCACGCCGCTGTTCGTTCCCGACGTCTATGCACTGCAGGGCGTCGAGGTCGTCTCCGCGCTGGCGCGCGCGGACGCCGGCTCGCCCGGCGTCACGCTCGAGCTGGCCGAGCGGGAGGCCGGCAACCGCTGGCAGGGGACGGTGCAGGGGGGTGGCGTTCCGCCGGCGCTGCAGGGCCGGGCGCCCGCGGGCGGGCCCCCGGCGATCGCGCGCTTCGGCTCGCTCGTGGACGTGGGCGCCGTCGCGGCCGGGCCGCTCGCGGGCGATCGCCTGCGCCTGCTGGTCTCGGCCCGCGCGACGCGCGTGCGCAGGCTCGAGCGCGACGCCCCGGACCCCCGCGAGGGCCGGTTGCTGTCCGGCTCCGCCCGGCTCGACTACCGCCCGGGAGGGCGCGACCGGCTGAGCCTGCTGGCCGCGGCGCAGACGATCGAGCGCCCGCTGGCGGCGGCTGCGGGCCTGGAGGGCGATGCCGCGCGCGAGCGCGTCGGCGCGGGCGGAGGGACGCTGCGCTGGTCGCGCGCGGGCGATCGCCTGTCCGTCTCGGCCATCAGTGGCCTGTGGAGCGCCGGCTCCGCGCCGCTCGCCCCCTCCGGCGCAGCGCCGCGCGGCGTCGACCGCCTGCTCGACGGCCCCGTCCCCCTGCTCGTCTTCCCGTCCCACGGCCGGCGCTCGGCCTGGAGCTCCTCCGCCACGGCGACGCTCGCCTCCGGTGCGCTCGGTCCCCTGACGCACGCGCCGCGCTTCGGCGTCGAGCTCGAACGTGCCTGGTCCGACGAGCGGCCGGGAAGCTCGGGGCCGATCGCCGAAGCGGTCGCGGGGCTGCCGGCTCGCGTGTGGGAGTACGCGTGGGCCGGACAGGAGTCGCGCCGCCACGCGCTCGACGCCGCCGTGTGGGGGAGCGAGAGGCTCGCTTGGCGCGATCGCCTGTGGCTAGAGGCCGGCCTGCGCCTCGAGCACGCGAGCGGCCGAGCCGACGGCGCCGCCGACGGCGTGTCGTGGACGACGCTCGTGCCGCGCGTCTCCGCGCGGCTGCGCCTGGCCGACGCCGGCCGGCTTACGCTCTTCGGCGGCTACGGCGAGTACCGGCACCGTCTGCTGCTCGACTGGCTCGCGTTCGGGGACCCCGGTGCGCCGCGGGCGGCGGTCTACCGCTGGCTCGACGCCAACGGCGACGGGCGGTTCGCCGCCGACGAGCGAGGGCCGCTCGTCGCGCGCGTCGGGCCGGGCAAAGGCGACGGCAGCCTCGCCGCCGTCGACCCCGCGCTGCGGCCGCCGCGCACGCGCGAGCTCGTTGCGGGCGTCTCGGTGGAGCCGGGCGGCGGCTGGGCGGTCTCGCTCACCGGGTTCGACCGCCGGGAGAGCGACCTCGTCGAGTCGGTGAACCTGGGCGTGCCGGTGTCGGCGTACGAGGTGCGCTACCTGCCCGACCCGGGCGGAGACATCCTGGGGCCGCAGGACGACCAGCTGCTGCCGGTGTTCGACCGCGAGCCCGCCTCGTTCGGCCTCGATCGCTACCGGCTCACGAACCCGCCCGGCCTCACGACGCGCCACCAGGCCGTGGAGCTGCGGGCGCAGAAGCCGCTCGGCGAGAGGCTCGCCTTGCTGGCGGGCGCCACGGCGTCGCGCACGGAGATCGACGGAGCGAACCGCGGCTTCCGGGTGAGCGAGAACGACCAGGGCGTCGGGGAGCTGCTCGACGACCCGAACGCGGGCGTCTACGCGCGCGGCCGCGGCTTCTTCGACCGCGCGTTCACGATCAAGCTCGCCTTTGCCTGGCGCGCGCCGGGCGACCTGCGCGTCGGCGCCGTCGCGCGCTACCAGGACGGGCAGCCCTTCGCGCGGGTCGTCGTCGTGCCCGACCTCGCGCAGGGACCCGAGGCGGTGCAGGCGACGCCGCGCGGGCAGACGGGCCCCACGGGCGCGCAGGACCCGCAGGGCCGGCCGCTCACCGCCAGCGGCCACCGCTTCGCCTACGCGCTGACGCTCGACCTGCGCCTGGAGAAGGGCGTGCGGCTGGGCCGCTCGCGCGCCGCGCTCGTGGCCGAGGCCTTCAACCTGCTGGGCGCGCGCAACGAGGTCGAGGAGGACCCGGTCTGGGGCCCGCAATTCCGCCTGCCGACGGCGCTGCAGCCCCCGCGCGCCTTGCGCCTGGGCGCCCGGCTCGACTTCTGAGCCTCTGCCAACGCAGATTCGAAACGTCCGCGAGCCGTCGCGGAGCCGAGCGGGGCGGTAGAATGGACATGCATGGACCGTCGCGAGCAGAGAAACGGCGGGACGAGCCGCGTCGGAACGCTGCACGGCGACGACGGCTCCTTCGACCGCGCGTTTTGGGCCCGCATGCCGCCCGCCGAGCGCCTCGCGCTCGTCTGGGACATGGCGCTCGAGGCGCAGGAATGGCGGGGGCAAGGTGCCGGTCAATCCCGACTTCAGAGATCTGTTTGCCGCCTTGAACGCGGCCGGTGCTAGGTACCTCCTCGTCGGCGGGTACGCTGTCGCCTTCCACGCGCAGCCACGCTTCACGAAAGACCTCGACGTATGGACGGACCCCGATGCGGCGAACGCAGGGCGGGTCTTCGAGGCGCTGCGGCAGTTCGGCGCGCCACTCCACGAGCTCACGCCGGCAGACCTGGGGCGGCCGGGAACGATCTTCCAGATCGGCGTGCCGCCGAATCGGATCGACGTCGTCACCGCGATCGACGGCGTGAGCTTCTCCGAGGCGTGGCGAGGCCGCGTGGAGACGACATACGGCGATCAGACCGTGCCCGTGATCGCGCGCCGCCACCTGGTACAGAACAAGCGCGCCTCGGGCCGGCCCCAGGACCTGCTCGACCTCGAGATTCTCGAGGACGACTGAGGGCCGGAGGCCCACAAGCCCGGAGCCTCTCGCCCGGAGCCGCCCGCCCGCTTGACAGCCGCGCGAGGGCCGGCGTATGCTCGGCAGCCTAATGAGATTGAGTCTCAATAGCAACACGAGCGGCGGCCGCCCGCAGCGCGCCGCCCGCGCCCTGCGCGACTACCTGCGCCGGCGCGGCCTGCGCATGACCGACGAGCGCGAGGCCCTGCTGCGCGCGGCGCTCGGGCGCGGGACCCACTTCACGCTCGACGAGCTGGCGCAGGACGTGATGCGGCGCGACAGCTCGGCCTCCCGGGCCACCGTCTACCGCTCGCTGCCGATCCTGGTCGAGGCCGGGATCCTGCAGCCGGCCCTGGTGACGGGCGAGGTGCGGCGCTTCGAGCTGGCGCTCGGGCGCAGGCACCACGACCACCTGCAGTGCCGCGGCTGCGGGCGGATCGTGGAGTTCCGCTCGGAGGCGATCGAGAGGCTGCAGCTGGAGATCGCCGCGCGCCACGGCTTCCGTCTGACCAGCCACGTGCACGAGCTGCTGGGCGAGTGCGCGGCCTGCCGCCCCGCGGGCCGAGTGCGGAGATCGCCGGCCGCCGGCGCGGCCGCGGCGCAACGCGCGGCCGCTGCGCGCCGCGCGGCAGGGAAGCGCCGGTGAGGCCCGCCGAGCCTCCCGCGGCGCCCGCTCCTCCTCCCGTGCGGCCGGCGCCCGCGTCGCGGAGGAAAGACGGCGACGGCTGTGCCGACCTGCGCTGCTGCTGCGGGAGCCTGCTGGCCCGCCGGGTGCAGGCGGGCGTCGAGCTGAAGTGCCGTCGCTGCAAGCGCACGCTCGTGCTGTCGCTGGCCGGCGGCTGAAGGGCGATCGCCTGGCCGTGCCGGCCCGACGTCGGGGCCGGTCGCAGGACGGAGTCGTTCGACGGAGACGTTCAGGAATGAGGCCCGCGGTCCCCGAGCCCAGAGCCCGTCATCCAAGAAAGGGAGCTTCGAATGAGAAGGGCTTTGGCGGGACTCCTGTTGCTGGCGGCCGCGTCGACCACGGCCTCGGCCTCGGAGCGTCACTTCACCTACACGTACGAGTCGGCCGTGCTGCACCCGGGCGGCCGCGAGTTCGAGCCGTGGAGCACCTTCCGGCTCGGCAGGGACGGCTTCTACGCGCGGCTCGACACGCGCCTGGAGGCGGAGCTGGGCGTCACCGACCGCCTGCAGACCTCGCTCTACCTCAACCTCAGCTCGCTGAACCGGGACACCCCGCTCGGCCGCGAGTCGTCCACCACGCTCGAGGGCCTCTCCTCGGAGTGGAAGCTGAAGCTGTCCGACCCCGTCGCCGACCGGGCCGGCCTCGCGCTCTACGGCGAGCTGAGCGGCGGGCCCGGCGAGGCGGAGATCGAGGGCAAGCTGATCCTCGACAAGCGCGTGGAGCGCTGGCTCGGCGCCCTCAACCTCACGGCCGAGCACGGCTGGGAATTCGGAGAGCAGGGCGGGACGGCGCACGAGTCGGTGTTCGAGCTGACCGCCGCCGCCTGCTACTTCCTCAGGCCGGGCCTGACCGCCGGGCTCGAGCTGCGCAGCCACACCGTGCTGCCCCCTGGCGACGAGAAGACGCGCTCCGCTCTCTTCCTCGGCCCCTCCGTCTCGTACTCGCGGCAGGGCTGGTGGGTCGCGGCCTCGGTGCTGCCGCAGCTGCGGGCGCTCGCGGGTGCCAGCAGCGGCAGCCGTGACCTCGTCGAGCACGAGAAACTCGAGCTGCGTCTCGTCTTCGGGCTGGAGTTCTGACGTGCGCGCGACCCACTCGAGCGCGCGTGCGGTCATCGGGCGTGCGGCCGTCGGTCTCGTGGCCGTGGCCGCCCTGACGGCCGTCGCCTGCGCGGCGGCCCTGCGTCAGCCCACGGAGCAGGACGTGCAGTCGGCAGCCACGAAGTGGCCGGGCACGACGCTGAAGGACCTGCAGCGCGGGCGGTCGCTCTACGTCCGCCGTTGCTCCAGCTGCCACACGCTCTACCTGCCCTCGGCGTACGACGCCGAGGCCTGGCCGGAGCTGGTCGATTCGATGTCACGGAAAGCCGGGCTGAGCCGCGGGCAGCAGGCCGACATCACGCGCTTCGTCGTGACGCTGGCCCCGGCCCCGTCGCACTGAGAGCGCGAGCCGCGGGCCCGGGTGTCAGACGCCGAGCGCGCGGCGGATGGCGTCCGCCGTCATGCCCGTGTTCCAGACGGGCGAGCCGTAGTCGATGCGCGTCGCGTCCGCCAGCGGGCCGACGCGCACGGGATCGAGCCCCGCGTCGCGCACGAGCCGCTCGGCGAGCGCCAGCGCCGCCTCGTCGTCGCCGACGATCGGCACGCCGACCCGCTCGCCCTGCCGGTGCGCCTCGCTCGCGATCGTCTTGAAGTAGACGGTGTTGAAGGCCTTCACCACGTGGGCGCCCGCCAGGTGCCGGGCCACCCAGGCGCCCGTGCCCAGCCGCGCGGCCTCGGTGGCGGCCGCGCCGTCCCGGGTGGGGATCGCGTTGCAGGCGTCGAGCACCAGCTTGCCCGCGGCCGCGTCGCCGATCGCGGCGCCGACCGCCGGCGTCGCGTGCAGCGGGATGGCCAGCAGCAGCGCCTCGGCCCAGCGGGCCGTCTCCTCCAGGCCGCCCACCCCCGCGCGCGGCTCGATCGACGGCGTCTTGCGCCGCGTGCGCTCGGGGTCGCGCGCCCCGAAGCGCACCTCGTGGCCGGCTGCCAGCCAGAGCTTCGCGAGCGTGCCGCCGATCATCCCGCTGCCGTAGATGCCGATCCTCATGGCGGACTAGGTTATCACCGCTCCCGCACCCCGCCGCGAGGCCCGTCGCGTATGCTCTAGCCCATGAGCGAGAAGCGCGTCCTCATCTTCGGCAAGGACACCTGACCCTACACCTCCGGGGCCCGTGAGGCCTACGCCGCGAAGGGCTACGCCGTCGACTACCGCAACGTCAAGCGCTCGGCGGCGGACCTGGCCGAGATGCTGCGCCACTCGGGAGGCGAGCGCGCGGTGCCGGTGATCGTCGAGCAGGGCAAGGTCACGATCGGCCACGGCGGCGGGACCTGAGGCGTGTGAGGACGGGGCCCGGGCGGCCCCGTGACGGGCGTGCCGGCCGGCACGAGCCGGCGGAAGGAGCAGCTGCGATGAGGCGGGTGCGTGAAGCCGTTCCTCTCCTCCTGTGCGCCCTGTGCCTCGCCTTCGTCGGCGCGGCGCCGGCGGGCGACGAGACGCGCGGCGTCGGCGTCTACCCGGGGGACCCGCGCGAGGACTTCGCCCCGGCGCTGGTGCGCGACGACGCGAGCTATCGCAACCTGGCGCTGCACCGGCCGGCCTACCACTCGAGCAGCTACGACTACAACCTGACCGCGCAGCTCGTGACCGACGGCATCGTCGAGACGCGGCTGCCCCGCTGGCTCGCCACCCGCACCAGCCGAAGGCGGGCTCCTGCCCAAGAGCGAGCGCGAGTTCCTCGTCGACCACAGCGCGACCAGCGCCGTGGAGCTCGACGGGCCGCAGCGGCTGGGTGCAGCTCGAGCTCGCCGGCGGCGACGAAGCGCTCGAGGTCGACCGCGTCGACGTCGAGCTGCGGCCCCGGCGCCCCGCGCCGTGGGACCCGCGCGCGGCCCAGGCCGGCCCGCCTCGCGCGTCCGACTGGTCCGTCGTCGTCTCCGCGTCCGACGACGGCGAGAGCTGGCGCGAGCTCGGCCGCGCCAGCGGGGCGGTCGAGGCGCCGCCGCCCCCGCCGACCGGCCGCGATTTCAGCGCGGGGCTCGCCTGGTTCCGGCGCGCCAACCCGCTGCTGGAGCCGTCGGTGGCGTTCCCCGGTCCCTCGCGCGCCCGCTTCTACCGCGTGGCACTGGAGGCGACGGGCAGCGTGCCGTGGGCGATCTCGCCGAGGTCGGGTTCTTCGACGGCGGCACGCGCGTCGAGGTCGGCGGCCCCTACCGCTTCTCGAGCGCGTGGATGTCCGCGGGCACGGGCGAGGAGTGGGTCTCCGTCGACCTCGGGGCCGGGCTGCACGTTCGACCGCGTGGTGCTGCACTGGATCCGCCGTGCGGCCGAGGGCTCGCTCCAGGTATCGGACGACGCCCTGCAGTGGCGCGACCTGCAGCCGCTGCCCTCGGGCACGGGCCTCGAGGACGAGGTCAAGCTGGCCCAGCCCGCCGTCGCCCGCTACGTGCGCGTGCTGATGAAGCAGCCCGGCGGAGCCGAGGACCTACGTGCTGAGCGAGCTCGAGGTCTACGGGCGCGGCGGGCCGGTGCCGCGGACGCAGGCCCGCGCCCGCGCTGAGGGCCGACGGCCGGCTCGACCTCGCCGGCGGCGCCTGGCGCCTGCAGCGCGACTCGCTGGTCAGCGCCGACGGCGCGGCGCTCTCGCCGGCCCGGCTTCGCCGACGGCGACTGGCTGGTGGCCACCGTGCCGGCCACGGTGCTGTCGAGCTACTGGAACGCCGGCGCGCTGCCCGACCCGAACTTCGGCGACAACCAGCTGATGATCTCCGACTCCTTCTTCTACGCCGACTTCTGGTACCGCACCGAGTTCACCGCCCAGCCGCCGCCCGCGGGCCGCCACGCGTTCCTGAACTTCGACGGCGTCAACTGGAAGGCGGAGGTGTTCCTGAACGGCGAGAGGCTGGGACGTATCGAGGGCGCCTTCACGCGCGGCCGCTTCGACGTCACCGGAAGCTGCGGCCGGGGCGAAACGCGCTGGCCGTGCGCGATCGAGAAGAACGCGACGCCGGGCAGCGCGAAGCAGAAGACGCTCGAGAGCGCCGGGCCACAACGGCGGCGCCCTGGGCGCGGACAACCCGACCTACCACGCCTCGATCGGCTGGGACTGGATCCCGACCGTGCGCGGCCGGAACATCGGCATCTGGAACGACGTCTACCTGACGTCGACCGGACCGGTGACGATCGAGGACCCGTTCGTGCGCACGACGCTGCCGCTGCCGGACACCTCGACGCGCCGACGTGAGGATCGAGGTCGCCCTGCAGCAACCACGAGGCGCGCCCGCTGACGCGGCACGCTGCGCGGGCGCTTCGGCGACGTCGGCCTTCGAGCAGCCGGTCACGCTCGACGGCGTCGTCGACGAAGACGGTGGTGCTCGATCCCACGACCCAGCCCGCGCTGCGCCTCGCAGAAGCCCCGGCTGTGGTGGCCGAACGGCTACGGCGAGCCGAACCTGTACGACGTGCGAGCTGGCGCTTCGACGCCGACGGCCAGGCTCTCGGACGCGAAGTCCTTCCAGGCCGGCGTGCGGCAGTTCACCTACAGCGAGGAGGGCGGCGCGCTGCGGATCTGGATCAACGGCCGGCGCTTCGTCGGCCGCGGCGGCAACTGGGGCTTCCCCGAGTCGATCCTGCGCTACCGCGGCGCGCGAGTACGACGTCGCCGTGCGCTACCACCGCGACATGAACTTCACCATGATCCGCAACTGGGTCGGGCCAGACCGGCGACGACGAGTTCTACGAGGCCTGCGACCGGCACGGCATCGTCGTCTGGCAGGACTTCTGGCTCGCCAACCCGTTCGACGGGCCCGACCCCGACGACGACGACCTGTTCCTGCGCAACGCGCGCGACATCGTGCTGCGCATCCGCAACCATCCCTCGGTCGGGCTCTACTGCGGGCGCAACGAAGGCTACCCGCCGCCGGCGCTCGACGACGGGATGCGCGCGCTGCTCGCCGAGCTGCACGCCGGACGTCCACTACATCCCGAACTCCGCCGTCGGGCCGGTGAGCGGCGGCGGCCCCTACGGCGTGCAGCACGCGCGAAGTTCTACTTCCAGCGAGCGGGCCACGCCGAAGCTCCACAGCGAGCTGGGCATGCCCGAACATCGTCACCTTCGACAGCCTGCGCGCGATGATGCCGGAGTGCGCGCTGTGGCCGCAGGGCCTCGACTGGGGGCTCCACGACTTCAACCTGACGAGCGCGCAGCGCCTGTCGGACTTCCGCGCGATCGATCGACAAGAGCTACGGCGGCGCCGACAACGCCGCCGAGCTGGGTCGCGCTCGCCCAGTTCGTCAACTACGACGGCTACCGCGCCATGTTCGAGGCGCAGAGCAAGAACCGCATGGGCCTGCTGCTCTGGATGAGCCACCCCGCCTGGCCGTCCTTCGTCTGGCAGACCTACGACTACTACTTCGACCCGACCGCCGGCTACTTCGGCAGCAAGAAGGGCTCCGAGCCGCTGCACATCCAGTGGAACGCCGGCGACCGACGACGTCGAGGTGGTGAACTACAGCGCCGGCGCCGCGCCCGGGACTCACGGCTCGCGGCCGAGGTCCTCAACCTCGACGGCAGCGTGCGGTGGGAGAAGACGGCCGACGTCGACAGCCCCGAGGACAGCGTGCAGGCGCCGCTCAAGCTGGAGTTCCCGGCGGGCCTCACCCCCGTGCACTTCATCCGGCTGAAGCTCGACGCGGCGGCGACGACGCTCTCCGAGAACTTCTACTGGCGCGGCGCGAGGAGGGCAACTTCCGCGGCCCTGCGCACCCTGCCGAAGGTGGCGCTCGCAGCGCCACGACGCCGGAGCGAGCGACAGGGCGATCGCTACCTGCTCACGACCGAGCTCGACAACCCCTCGCCGCAGCCGGCGCTCATGGTGCGCCTGAACGCGGTTCGCGAGCGGAGCGGCGACCGCATCCTGCCCGCGCTCTACAGCGACAACTACGTGGCCCTGATGCCCGGCGAGCGGCGCACGATCCGCACGGAGGTCGAGCGCGCCGACGCCCGCGGCGAGGCGCCGCGGATCGTGGTCAGCGGCTTCAACGTCGAGTAGAAGGAGAACGACCTGATGCGTCTGCGATCCCGCACCCTCGCCGGGCCCGCGCTGGCCCTCGCCGCCCTCGTCGTCTCGTCCTCCGTCTCGGGGGCGAGGGCGCAGGCCCGGCCCCCGTACCTCGACCCGTCGCTGCCGGTCGAGGCGCGCATCGAGGACCTGCTCGGCCGCCTGACGCTCGAGGAGAAGGTCGCGCTCGTCCACGCCAACGGCAAGTTCCGCGCCGGCGGCGTCGAGAGGCTCGGCGTTCCGTACCTGTGGACCGCGGACGGCCCTCAGGGCGTGCGCGAGGAGGTGGGCCTCGACTCGTGGGAGCCGGCCGGCTGGACGCAGCGACTTCGCGACCGCGATGCCGGTCGGGATGGCGCTGGCGTCCTCCTGGGACCCGGAGCTGGCGCAGGAGTACGGGAAGGTGGTGGGGGAGGAGGCGCGCCAGCGCGGCAAGCACGTGATCCTCGGCCCCGCGCTCAACATCATGCGCACGCCTCTCTGCGGCCGGAACTACGACTACTTCGGCGAGGACCCGTGGCTCGCCGGCCGCATCACCGTGGGCTACGTGCGCGGGATGCAGGGCGAGCAGGTCGTCGCCTGCCTCAAGCACTTCGCGGCCAACAACCAGGAGCAGGACCGCGGCACGATCGACGTGCGCATGGACGAGCGCACGCTGCGCGAGATCTACCTGCCGGCCTTCGAGGCCGGCGTGCGCGAGGGCGGCGCCCTGGCGGTGATGGGCGCCTACAACCGCTTCCGGGGCGAGTACTGCTGCCACAACGAGTACCTGCTCGACCAGATCCTGAAGCGCGAGTGGGGCTTCCCGGGCGGCGTCATCTCCGACTGGGGCGGCACCCACGGCACGGAGGAGGCGGTGCGCAAGGGCCTCGACCTCGAGATGGGCACGGGCCGGCCGTACGACCAGTACTACCTGGCCGGGCCGTTCCTCGAGGGCCTGCGCAACGGCAGCGTACCCGGTCGCGCTGCTCGACGACAAGGTGCGGCGCAACCTGCGCATGCTGTACGCCTCGGGTGCCATCGACGGCCGGCGCCCGGGCACGATCAACACGCCCCAGCACCTGGCCGTGGCGCGCCGGGTCGCCGAGGAGGGCATGGTGCTCCTCAAGAACGAGGGCGCGACGCTGCCGATCGACCTGGCGAAGACGAAGAGGATCGCGGTGATCGGCGACAACGCGCTGCGCACCTTCGCGGCCGGCGGCAACGCGGCCGGCGTGAAGGCCTTCCGCGAGGTGACGGCGCTCCAGGGCATCCTGGAACGCGCCTCGGCCCAGGCCGACGTCGAGTTCTCGCAGGGCTACCGCCAGCCGGAGCGGCGGATGAGCCGGCGCCGCGACCTCGCGGGCGTGCGCACCAGCGAGCTGAGCGCGGCCTCGCCGGAGGAGGCCGAGGCCCTGGCGCAGCGCGCGATCGAGGCGGCGCGGCGGGCCGAGGTGGTCGTGTTCGTGGGCGGCCTGACCCACCAGTCCTTCGGGGACGACGAGGGCGTCGACCGGCGCGACCTCGCGCTGTTCGCGCACCAGGACACGCTGATCGCGCGCGTCGCCGCCGTGAACCCGCGCACGGTCGTGGTGCTCGTCTCCGGCGGCCCGCTGGCGATGGACCCCTGGCTCGGGAAGGTGCCCGCGGTGCTCGAGTCCTGGTACGGCGGCTCGGAGGCGGGCCACGCGCTGGCGGCGGTCCTGTTCGGCGACGTGAGCCCGTCGGGCAAGCTCCCCTGCACCTTCCCGAAGCGGCTGGCCGACTCGCCGGCGCACGCCACGGGCAGCGCCCTCCAGTTCCCGGGCGAGAACGGCGAGGTCCACTACGACGAGGGGCTGCTTGTCGGCTACCGCTGGTTCGACACGAAGGCCTTCGAGCCGCTGTTCCCCTTCGGCCACGGCCTCAGCTACACGAGCTTCCGCTACTCCGACCTGCGCCCGACGCTGAGCGAGGACCGGGAAGGCCCGCGGGTGAGCCTGCGCTGCGCGGTGACCAACACCGGCCCGCGCAAGGGCGCCGAGATCGTGCAGGCCTACGTGCGTCCGCTGAAGCCGCCGGTCGCGCGGCCCGACAAGGAGCTGAAGGGCTTCGCCAAGGTGACGCTCGAGCCGGGCGAGACGCGCGAGGTGGCGATCGACCTCGGCCCGCGCGCCTTCGCCTACTACGACCCCGAGGCGAAGGGCTGGCGCGTCGCGCCCGGCGGCTACGACCTGCTGGTGGGCGCCTCGTCCCGCGACATCCGCCTGAACGAGACGGTCAAGGTCGCGAAGGGCGTGCTCACTCGCTGAGGGCTCAGCCGCGCCGGCGCCGGCGGAGTGCCAGTGCGGTCAGGCCGCTGCCGATGAGCAACAGCGTGCCCGGCTCCGGGACGACGTTCTCGTGGGTGCCAAACACGAAGCCCCTGCGGCGGAAGGCCGCAGGGGCTTGGAGGACGCCCGATGGCGGCGCTAGGAGCGACGGCGGCGCCGGAGTGCGATGCCCGTCAGCCCGGCGCCGAGCAATAGGAGCGTGGCTGGCTCGGGTACAGCGTTGACAGAGACGTTGTCAAAGGTGATGGTTTGGGCGCTACCGGCGAACACGACGGACTTGCCTATGGCTGGGAGTACGAGGGATGTGAAGCTCCACTTCCCGTAAGCGCCGGTCGGATCTCCAGGGCCATAGGGAAACACGTTGTTGATGGGGAGAAACGCGAAGCCTATCAAAACGCCAGTCCCTCCGACACCGCTGTACACACTCGCTGACCCGGCGATTGTCGCCGCGTGGTAGAAGGAGAGTTCGGTGAACCCCCAAGGAACGTCCATCGTGACGCCCGGGCCCGCGGCGAAGTCCATGGTCGTGCTCGCCGAAGGCTCGTTGGCGATGTTTCCGCTGCCGCCGGCGTCAGAGTCGACGATTGCACGCGCGTTTAGCGAGAACGTAGCGAGTGGGGCGTAGAAACTCCCGATCGAGGCCAGGTCGCCCACTCCTTCGAAGGTGATCAGTGCTGCTTGGCTGGGCGCCACCATGAAGGCGCTGAATCCGACCGCCAATATGAAACACCGCTTCATGAGAAGCCTCCCGTTGGCCCCTAACGGTGCAAGGTCAATGCCAGGACGTCCGCAGCTCGCCGGTCCCTTGCAGCCAAAGGGGTTGTCTGCAGGGCAGCCCTGGAATCGGGTTGCCGGGACCGCTGAAACTGTAAACTTCTTCGACAGTCCCCGACAGGGCGTAAAGGAGGCGACGGCCCTGCCGCCACACTATACTTCGCCACGCCACATGACCGTTCGGCCGTCGATTCCCGTTGCTCACGTCATGCTCAGCCTCCAGACCGGCGGCCTGGAGCGAGTCGTCGTCGACCTCGTGAACTGCGCCGGCCCCGGCTTCGACCCGTTCATCGTCTGCCTCGAGACGAGCGGCCCCATGGCCGAGGAGCTGAGGCGACCCGCGACGCCGGTCGTCTTGATGAACCGGAAGCCGGGCTTTCGGCCCTGGCTGGCCGTGCCGCTCAGCCGCGAGCTGCGGGCGAGAGGCGCGAGGATCGTCCACACCCACAACACCGCGGCCGGCTTCTACGGCGCTCTGGCCGCGCGACTCGCGGGCCTGCCGGTCGTCCACACCAAGCACGGCCAGAACCTGAGCGGCGGGAACCAGCGCGCCGTGAACCGGCTCGCCTACCTGCTGACGGACCGCGTCGTCGCGGTGAGCGAGTCGGCCCGCGAGCTCGCCCGCAGCGAAGGGGCGCGGCCCGACCGGCTGAGCATCATCGACAACGGCGTGGACATCGCGCGCTTCGTAGACCGCGCAAAGCAGCGGAGCGAGGCGCGCAGCCGCATCGGAGTCCCCGATGGAGAGCTCGTCGTCGGGACGGTCGGCCGCCTGGCCGCGGTCAAGAACCAGCGGATGCTGATCGAGAGCGCCGGTGACGCGGCGACGAAGAGCGGCCAACGAATCGTCCTGGTGATCGTCGGAGACGGCCCCGAGAAGGAGCGCCTCGCTGCGGCGGCGCAGGCCGCCCCGCCCGGGCTGCGTGTGGTGCTGGCCGGGGCGCAGCGGGCCGAGGAGTGGCTGCCGGCCTTCGACGTCTTCGCCCTCAGCTCCGACAGCGAAGGCCTGCCGATCGCGCTTCTCGAGGCCATGGCCTGCGGCGTCCCGGCGATCGTCACCGCGGTCGGGGCGATGCTCGAGGTCGTGGACCACGGCCGCGCCGGCCTCGTCGTCCAGCCGGGCGACCGCGCGGCGCTCGCCGAGGCGATCGCTGCTCTCTGCCGGGACGCTGGCCGGAGAGCGGCGCTCGCCGAGGCTGCGCTCCATCGCGTGCAGGAGCGTCACGGTGCCGAGAGGATGGCCCGCGACTACGAGGCGCTGTACCGCAGGCTCCTGGGCCTCACGCGGGACTCGGACTCCAGTCCGGCTTGAGCGCGTAGCGCACCAGGCCCAGGCCAAACCCGACGCCTTGCGAGAACTGGATCACGGGGAACAGCGCCCAGACTGTCGCGAGACCGCGCACGGAAAGGCCGCGGCCGACGCGAAGCGCCTCGAGCGCGGTGAGCGCGGCATAGAGCACGATCGCGGCGAGCGCCCAGAGCGGCGCCACGAGCAGCAGCGCCAGGCCAGCGACGAGCGTCAGGAACGGCAGCACCGACCGCAGCGTGAGCAGGCGGCGGTGCTTCAGAAAGGTCCGGGCGCGCCAGTGGCCGTACCCGTAGTACTGCCGCGCGACGCCCGCGAACGAGCCGCGGGGGAAGTAGCTGACCTTGATCTCCGGGCTGAGGTAGATCCGCCCCCCCGACTGGACGATGCGCTGGTTGATCTCGGCGTCCTCGTTCGCGACCGACGCCTCGTCGTAGAGCCCGATCCGGTCGAACACCTGCCGGCGGAACGCCCCGAGGAACACCGTGTCCACGAACCCCTCGTGGGAGGCGTCGCGATAGGGCGCTCCGCCCGCCCCGAGCGGGCTGCGCAGCGCCACGCACATCGCCTCCTGGAAGGAGGTGCGGGCCGCGCAGCGCTGGGCGCCGCCCACGTTGTCGGCGCCGGTGCGCTCCAGCGCAAGGACGCATTTCTCGACGTAGTCCGGCGCGTACTCCGCGTGTACGTCCATCCGGACGATCACCTCGCCGCGCGACGCCCGGATGGCGCAGTTGAGCCCCGCCGCCTGGATCCGCCGGGGATTGTCGAGCACGCGGATGCGCCCGTCCTCGGCCGCGAGGCGCGCCAGGATCTCGCGCGTGCCGTCCTTGCTGCCGCCGTCGGCGACGAGGATCTCGAGGCATTCCCGCGGATACGTCTGCTCCTGGACACTGCGCAGGCAGGCCTCGATGAAGCCGGCCTCGTTCAAGCAGGGCATGGCGACGGTCACGAAGGGCCGCGCCACGACTCGCCGCCCGCTACTGGCCGCGCCGGAACAGCATCACGACCGCCGTCCGGATCAGGATCACCAGGTCCAGGTAGAAAGACAGGTGCTTGATGTAGAAGAGGTCGTACTGGAGCTTGACGAGCGTCGCCTCGGTTCCCTCGGCGTAGCCCTGCCTGATGAGCGCCCACCCGGTCGTGCCGGGCTTCACGGCGAGCCGCATGCGGTAGAAGGGGATCTGCTCCTCCATTTCAGGGACGTAGCGCTCGGGCCGGGGCCCGACGAGGCTCATGTCACCCTGGAGGATGTTCAGGAACTGGGGCAGCTCGTCCACGTGCGCGGCTCTCAGCAGCCGTCCCAGCCGCGTGACCCGGTCGTCCGTCTTGCCCGTGAACGTGGGATCTCCGATCTGGTCGGCGTTCACCACCATGGATCGAAGCTTCCACAGGCGGAACGGCCTCCCTCCCTTGCCGAGCCGCTCTGGACGGTAGAAGACCGGCCCCGGCGATTCCAGCTTGATCGCGAGTGCCAGCAGGGGAAAGAGCGGCAGGAGAACGGCGAGCCCCACGAGGGAAAGCACGATGTCCATGACCCGCTTCACCGCCTGATACAAGGTGTGGGCTTCCCGGTCGATGGGGAGAGAGACGAGCCACCGGTCTCCGATGTGCTCGACGGGGACACGGCCCGTCACCAACTCGTAGAGCGACGGCATCGGCCGGATGCACGCGCCCCGCTCGTAGCAGCGCAGCACCTCCCGCACCACGTCGGCCTGCACCCCATGCGACATGGCCAGCACCAGGTCCGTGGTGCCCGTTTCCTCCACGAGCCGCACGAGGTCGGGCGAGCGACCCAGCACGGGCAGGGACTCTACGGTCGTGTCCTGCTTGTCCTGATCGTCGTCCACGAAGCCCAGCACGAGGTGGTCGGGCCCCCGCTCCTGCAGCGCCTGCGCAATCGTCCGGCCGCTCTTGCCCGCGCCCACGATGATCGTCCGCCGCCGGAACCTCGACTGGCCGAACACCAGGGCGAAAGCCAGGCGCCAGAGGATGAGCAGGCCTCCCGTGAGCCCGAGCTGCCGGACCAGCATGTAACGGGTGGCCGGCAGAGGAGGCGTGATCAGGGGGATCAGCGAGTAGACGAGCATCGTCAGGGCGAACGCCTTGAGGATGCCGATCACGGCCACCGAGCGCGTCACGCAGCGCCAGTGGTCGTAGTTGTCGCCCGCGGTGGCGACGATCAGCCACAGGATGCTCAGCATCAGGAACCAGTGCGGCCGCGCCCTGACCGTGGCCCAGGAGAACCGCATCTCGTGCGTGAAGCCGAGGCTCACCAGCAGGGCGAAGTTGATGATCAGCAGATCGCCGATCACCAGCAATCGCTGCCGCACGCCCACCGGGATCAGGAACGCTTCCCACGGCCTGCGCGACAGGAGGACGTCCGAGTGCGTCGCTGCGTTCGTCGCCATCGAAGTCATGGACCCACCGCGTTCGTGAGGCGATGCAATCGCAGCTCCGAGCGGGCCAGAGACACGAAGACCAACGCCCCTCCCGGTTGCTTTTCCTGCGCTGTTGAGTTGCCGGCTGAGCCGAAGCGGTTTCCCGCTGCGTCGGCACGCAATTATAGCGACGGCACTCGTCCGTCTCTGTGATGAGCGTCACTCGAGCGGATTGCGTGTGTTAAGAGAGTGAACGAAAGACGGTTCGTGGCAGATTCACCCGCGTCGACGTCAGCGCTCACTCTGTACTGAGACGTCGTCTTCCGCCGCGACCTCGCGAGTGCGAACCACCCGGGCGGGAATGCCGACGACGGTCGTTCGCGGAGGAACGTCCTTCACGACCACCGCATTCGCCCCGACCCGCGCGCCATCGCCGACCGACACCGCCCCAAGGATCTTGGCGCCCGCCCCCACGAACACGTCGTTGCCGAGCCTCGGGCTGGCTCGCCTCTCGGCGCCGATCGTCACCTGGTGTTCCAGGAAGACGCCCGAGCCGCCGACCACCCTCCCGTTGACGACGACTCCCGTCGCGTGCACCAGGACGAAGCGCGGGCCGAACTCGGCGCCACGACCGATGATGCAGTTGCAGAAGATCGAGTTCAGGCGGTTGAAGACCATCTCGAGTGGCCCGAGACGATGGCGGCCCGACCACTGCATGAGCCGGTACAGGATCATCGAAGGAGTGCCATCGGTCAGCAGCACCCTGATGATTGCGCCCAGACTATCGGACTCGTAGCACCACGCCGCCTTGGCGCGCAGGTCCGATCGGATCAGCGACGGCAGACCCACAGGCCACCTCGTCGTGGCGCACGATAGCATCATCGGTCCCGGGGGCGCCTGCGGGACGGCAGTTCCTTGACAGGGTGTCGGGGCACTTGACACTTCTTCGGGTGGGGTCTGCGGCGCTGCGTCCGTGTTTTCAGGGACTTGGCCGCCCGTGCGGTTCGGACCGTTTCTTGCAGCAACGCTCGGCACGGAGGGCACTATGCGGAAGTCGTTGATGCTGGCCGTCGCCGTGGCGGTCCTTGCCGTGCTGATTCCGGCAAGCCCCGCGTCGGCCGTACCGATCTTCACGGACAACTTCAACACCGAGAATGGCGGCGTCGGAGTCACGAACTACTTCGGGTTCGCCAACTGGACCGTCAGCGACGGTACCAGCGGTACCAACGGTTCGGTCGACCTGATCGGCAACGGCTTCTTCGACTTCTACCCAGGCAACGGGCTCTATGTCGATCTCGATGGTTCGACCGGGGACGCAGGCATCCTGGCCCTCACCACACCGCTGTCCCTGCCGGCGGGGACTTATGTGCTGAACTTCGACTTGGGGGGCAGCGCGCGTGACCCCAACAACATCCCCGACAACAACACGGTTACTGTCAAGGTGGGCCCCACGACGCAGTCATTCGCGCGGCTTTGGTCGGACCCCCTGGCTCCAGTCTCGATCTACTTCACCCTGGCCGCCCCTGGCAATGTCAACCTGAGCTTCGAGAACACGGACGGCCCAGGCGACAACATTGGATTGATACTCGACAACGTGTCCGTCGAAGCGGTGCCCGAACCGGCCACGCTGGTCTTGCTCGGCAGCGGCCTCACGGCCCTGGCGTTCCGCCGCCGGCGCCGCCAGTAACAAGGGCGCCTCCCCGGGCCACCACGGCTCGACTCATCAGCCCCTGCGGGCGAGTCCCCTCGCCGCAGGGGCTTCGTGTTTTCCGATCGAGGAGCACCCAGGAGTGATGCGGATCACAGTCCGCGGGCCCGGCGACTGACACGATTCGCGGCTTTCTCTGGCTGTACGGTCCCGACCAGGGACCGGGACGGCGCGCCCTCGATCCCTCCCATTCCGGGTGGCCAACCACATGCACCGATGTTTCTCCGGAGCCGCCCTCGCGGCACTGCTCGCCTCGGTTTCCCCCGCCGCAGCCGCCACTTACTACGTCTCGGCCACCGGTTCGGACGCCAACGCCTGCGCCCAGACGGCGCCCTGCCGTCAGATCCGCCGCGCGCTGACGCTCGTCGTTGCGGGAGACACGATCCTCGTCGCGGACGGGAGCTATCTCGGATTCGACGTCCGGGACCTCGTCGGCGCGGCCGGCAGACCGATCACGATCAAGGCGCAGGGCTCGAGTGCGCAGGTCGTGCCCACGACCGACCGCCCCGACAACCGCGACACCATCTTCATCACCTACTCGTCCTACATCGTCGTCGACGGCCTGCGCTCCTTCAACGCGACCCGGGCCGCCGTGCGCGTGGACTCGAGCCCGCACGTCACGATCCGCAACAGCGTCTTCGGCAACAACACCGTGTGGGGCATCTTCACCGACTTCTCCGACGATCTCCTGATCGAGAACAACGAGTGCTACGGCAGCGTGCAGCAGCACGGGATCTACGTCTCGAACAGCGGCGACCGGCCCGTGGTGCGAGGCAACCGGGTCCACGACAACCGCGACTCGGGCATCCAGTTGAACGCCGACCTCAGCCAGGGCGGCGACGGCCTCATCACGGGCGCTCTGATCGAGGACAACGTCATCTACAACAACGGCGCCGGCGGCGGCGGCTCGATCAACCTGGACGGCGTCCAGGACTCGATCGTGCGCAACAACCTGCTCTACAACAACCTCAACACGGGCATCGTGAACTACCAGGGCAACGGCGCGGCGGGACCCGAAAGGAATGCAGGTCCTCAACAACACCGTTGTCCAGGCGGCGTCCGGCCGCTATGCGATGCTGATCTGGAGATCGGCGGGGCCCAACACGGTGCGCAACAACATCCTGTACCACCCCAGCGCCAGCCGCGGCAGCATCGACTACCTGAACGCCACCGACATCCTCGACACCGACAGCGACTACAACGTCATCACCAACGTCACGCCCAACGACGGCACCACCCTCTACACCCTGGCCCAGTGGCAGGCCCAGGGCTACGAGCCCCACTCGATCACGGCGACGCCGCGGCCCTCTTCGTCGATCCCGCGAACGCCAACTACCACCTCTCGGCGACGTCACCGGCGATCGACCGCGGCCAGGCTCAGGCGAACGTCCCGGACGACATCGAACACCGTGCGCGCCCCGTCGGCGTCACCTGGGACCTGGGAGCGTACGAGGGGGCCACGGCACCACCCCCGCCGGGCAGCGTGCCCGTGGTGTGGGCGTCGCTCGTCGGTGTCGACCGCCTCGGGCAACTCGCTGACGAAGACGGCGACGAGCGCGTGGGGCAACGGGGGAGCCATCTCCACCCAGCAGATCGTCTCGGGCGACGGCTACGTGGAGCTCACGGCTTCGGAGACGAGCACATACCGGAGATTGGTCTGTCCAAGGGGAACACGAACGCTTCCGACGCAGGACATCGACTTTGCGATGTACCTGGCCCAAGGGGAGCTACGACGTCACGAGAACCTAGCGTCGAAGGGGACGTTTCGGGGCCTTCGTCACGGGCGACAAGCTGCGTGTGGCGGTCGATCGGCGGGGTCGTGAAGTACTCCCGGAACGGCACCGTCTTCTACACCTCGGCGAAGACACCGAGCTACCCGCTGCTCGTGGACACCGCGCTTTACACCCACGGCGCCACGCTCAAAGACGCGGTCATATCCGGATCCGGATCGCCGCCACTCCGCCACCCCGCCTCCGCCGCCCCCGCCGAGCGGCGAGCCCGTGGTGTGGACGTCGCTCGGTGGGTGTCGCCGCCTCCGGCAACTCACTGACGAAGACGGCTGCGACTGGCTGGGGCAACGCGGGCGCGGTGTCGACCCAGCAGATTACCTCGGGTGACGGCTACGTGGAGTTCACGGCCTCGGAGACGAGCACCTACCGGCAGCTGGGTCTGTCCTTCGGGAACACGAACGCGACGACCCAGGACATCGACTTTGCGCTCTATCTGGCTCGGGGGGAACCTCAACGTTCACGAGAACGGAGTTCGTCAAGGGGGGCTTCGGGGCCTTCGCACGGGCGACGTCCTGCGAGTGGCAGTCGTCGGCGGGGTCGTGAAGTACTCCCGCAACGGCACCGTCCTCTACAGCTCGACGAAGAACGCCGAGCTACCCGCTGCTCGTGGACACGCGCGCTGTACATCCACCGGCGCCACGCTCACAGACGCGGTCATATCCGGATCCTCGGCGCCGCCGCCACCGCCGCCCGCCCCCGCCGACCAGCGTGCCCGTGGTGTGGACGTCGGCGGTCGGTGTGACGGCCAGCGGGCAACTCGCTGACGAAGACGGCGCGCCGCGGCTGGGGCAACGCGGGTGCGCCGTCCGACGCAGCAGATCGTCTCGGGTGACGGCTACGTGGAGTTCACGGCCTCGGAGACGAACACATACCGGCAGCTGGGGCTGTCGTTCGGCGAAGCAGAACGCCTCCTACCAGGACATCGACTTTGCGATCTATCTGGCCGGGGGGAACTTCGCGTTCACGAGAACGGCGTTCGCAAGGGGAGCTTCGGGGCCTTCGTCACGGGCGACGTCCTGCGAGTGGCGGTCGTCGGCGGGGTCGTGAAGTACTCCCGCAACGGCACCGTCCTCTACAGCTCGACGAAGACGCCCGAGCTACCCGCTGCTCGTGGACACGCGCGCTGTACACCACCGGCGCCACGCTCAAGAACGTGGTCATCGCTGGAGCTCCGTGATTGCCATCCGCTTGACCCTGCGCGGGGCTAGGATCTGGGGAGCTCCTCCCGCGCAGGCGACGTCGCGACGGACCAGGCTCTTTGGGGGGTGACGGATGCGCAAAGCGGCCTTTCTCCCGGCGATCGTGCTCGGGGCACTCGTGTCGGGACTCCCCGCCTCGGATAGTTCACAGGCTGATCCAGGCGAAGCGCCGATCCGGCTGAAGGCGGGCACGTTCCTGCCGTCGCGCGGCGAGCCGGTGCTGCCGCGCTCGCTGCAGCACCGGGCGATTGCGCCCGGTCAGCGCGGCACCTACCTGGTGCAGTTCACGGGACCGATCGAGGCGTCGTGGAAGGAGGAGGTCGCGGCGCAGGGGGCGACGCTGCTCGACTACGTTCCCGACTTCGCCTTCAAGGTCCGGATGACGCCCCAGCAGGCCACGAACGTCCGGCGCCTGGCGAGCGTGCACTGGGTGGGGTTCTTCCACCCGGGCTACCGCCTCAGCCCGCGCCTGACCCGCGGCGGCGAACGGCTCTACACGCTGCAGCTCGAGCGGGACGCCGACCCCGCGGCGGCCGCCGAAGGGCTCAAGGTGGCCGGCGCCCGTGTTCTCTCCAGCGAGCGACGCACGATCGTGGTCTCCGCCTCGAGCGACCGGCTCGAGGCGCTCGCCGCGCATCCCGACGTGGCCTGGGTCGAGGACTTCGTCCTGCGCAAGAAGATGAACGACCAGGGCGGCGGCGTGATCATGGGCGCGGCGACCGCCAACAACTCGGGCTACACCGGAAGCACGCAGACCGTGGCCGTGGCCGACACCGGGATCGGGGGTGGCATGGCCTCCACCGCGCACGCGTACATCCCGTCCTCCCGCGTGAGCGCCATCTACAACTGGCCGGGGACGGCCGACGGCACCTGTATTACAGCGATCACGGACGACGGCGCCCGCGACGTCGACTCGGGCCACGGCACGCACACGACCTCGTCGATCCTGGGTGTCGGGGACGCCAGCGGCCGGGGAAGGGGCACGGCGCCGGGGGCGAACCTCGTGTTCCAGGCGGTCGAGAACTACGCCACCTTCTCGCAGCTCTGCCAGCTTCTTTACGGATACACCGACGGCTACTACCTCGTCGGGCTGCCCACGGACCTGCGGTCGCTTTTCCAGCAGGCTTACAGCGCTGGCGCGCGCGTGCACTCGGACTCCTGGGGCAGCGACGCCGCCGGCCAGTACACGACGGACAGCGTGAACACCGACGACTTCGTCTGGGGCCACAAGGACATGACGATCACCTTCTCGGCGGGCAACGCGGGCACGGACGCGGACGCCAACGGCGGGGTGGACGGGGGCTCGATCGGCTCTCCTGCCACGGCCAAGAACGTGATCGCCGTGGGTGCCAGCGAGAACGACCGGGCCGACGACTACCCGTGCGACGCCACCAAGGAAGCGGTCTGCCTGAGCCAGGGCGGGAAGAACCTGATCTTCACCTACGGCTCGGCCTGGCCCTTCAACTTCCCGGCGGACCCGCTCAAGAGCGACCCGAGTGCGGGAAACGCGGAGCAGATGGCGGCCTTCTCGAGCCGCGGGCCGAGCGACGACGGGAGGATCAAGCCCGACGTGGTGGCGCCCGGCACGTGGCTCTTGTCGGGCTACTCGGAGCCGTACCGCTCGGGCTACGACCCGGCGCCGAACCCGCAGACCGGCCTCTACCAGTACCAGGGCTGGGGCTACCCGCTGAATGGCGAGCTCAAGTACCTGGGTGGGACCTCGATGTCGAACCCGCTGGTAGCCGGAGGGGCGGCGGTCGTGCGCGACTACTACCAGCAGGTGCACGCCCACGCCGCGAGCGCTGCCCTCGTCAAGGCCACGCTCGTGAACTCGGCGGTGGACCTGCTGGACGAGAACAACGACGGGGCGAACGACAACGCGCTCCCGATCCCGAACAACTACGAGGGCTGGGGCCGCGTCAACCTGGCGGCGGCGACCGACGGCTCGCGCCAGTTCCGCGAGGAGTTGGCGGGCGTGCAGACGAACGGCACCCGCAGCTACAGCTTCGACGTGGCGGCGGGCACGCCGTTCAAGGTCACGCTGGCCTGGTCCGACTTCCCTGGGACCACCTCGGCCACCAAGATGCTGGTGAACGACCTTGACCTCGAGGTTTCTGGCCCGGGCGGCGTCGTGTACAAGGGAAACGTCTTCGGGCGCGGCTGGTCGGTCACGGGCGGGCTGCGCGACAACACGAACAACCTGGAGAACGTGTTCGTCCAGTCCCCCACGGCTGGCACCTGGACGGTGACAGTACGGGCCTTCAACGTGCCGCAGGGACCGCAGCCCTTCGCCCTGGTGGCGGCCGGCCAGCTGTCGACGGCTCCTCCCGTCACGATCTCCATCGGCGACGTCAGCGTCGCGGAGGGCAACTCTGGCACCACCGCTGCCGTGTTCACGGTCTCCTTGTCCGGTGCGGCCGGCGTGCCCGTGACGATCGACTACGCGACGGCGGACGGCACCGCGGTTGCGGGGACCGACTACGCGGCGGCGGCCGGCACTCTGACCTTCGCGGCCGGCCAGACGAGCAGGACGATCAGCGTGAACGTGAACGGCGACACGGCCGTCGAGCCTGACGAGACGTTCATCGTGAACCTCTCGAACCCGTCGGGCGCGACGATTGCGGACGGGCAGGGGGTGGGGACGATCACGAACGACGACACGGCTCTGCCCCCACCAGGGCCGCAGCCGGTGGTGTGGACATCGCTCGTCGGAGTCAGCGCCTCGGGCAACTCGCTGACGAAGACGGCTGCGGCGGGCTGGGGCAACGCGGGAGCGGTCTCGACGCAGCAGATCGCCTCGGGCGACGGCTACGTGGAGTTCACGGCCTCGGAGAGGAACACCTACCGGCAGCTGGGGCTGTCGTTCGGGGACAGCAATGCCACCTATCAGGACATCGACTTTGCGTTCTATCTGGCCGGGGGAAACCTCAACGTTCACGAGAACGGTGTACTCAAGGGGACCTTCGGAGCCTTCGCTACGGGCGACGTCCTGCGAGTGGCAGTGGTCGGCGGGGTGGTGCAGTACTCCCGGAACGGCGTCGTCCTCTACAGCTCGACGAAGACGCCCACCTATCCGCTGCTGGTGGACACCGCACTCTATTCCACCGGCGCCACCCTCAAGTACGCCGTCATACTCGGATCCTCATCGCCGCCGCCTCCTCCGCCGGTCCAGATCTCGATCGGCGACGTGAGCGTTGTGGAGGGCAACTCCGGCACCACCAACGCCGTCTTCACGGTTTCACTGTCCGGGATTGCCGGCGTGCCCGTGACCGTCGACTTCGCGACGGCAGACGGCACTGCACTTGCGGGCAGCGACTACCTGGCGGCCACGGGCAATCTCACGTTCACGCCGGGCCAGACAAGCAAGACGATCGCTGTCGTGGTGAACGGCGACACGGCGGTCGAGCCAGACGAGACGTTCTTCGTGAACCTGTCGAACCCGTCAGGCGCGACGATTGCGGATGGGCAGGGAGTCGGGACGATCACGAACGACGATACGGTTTTGCCCCCGCCGGGTGCGCAGCCTGTGGTGTGGACCTCGGCGATCGGCGTGACGGTCAGCGCGAACTCACTGACGAAGACGGCTCCTGCGGCTTGGGGCAACGCGGGAGCGGTTTCGACGCAGCAGATCGCCTCGGGCGACGGCTACTTGGAGTTCACGGCCTCGGAGAGGAACACCTACCGGCAGCTGGGACTGTCGTTCGGGGACAGCAACGCCACCTATCAGGACATCGACTTTGCGTTCTATCTGGCGGGGGGGAATCTCAACGTCCACGAGAACGGTATACTCAAGGGGAGCTTCGGAGCATTCGCCACGGGCGACGTGCTGCGAGTGGCGGTGGTCGGCGGGGCGGTGCAGTACTCCCGGAACGGCGTCGTCCTCTACAGCTCGACGAAGACGCCCACCTATCCTCTGCTCGTGGACACCGCGCTGTACTCTACCGGCGCTACCCTCAAGAACGCCGCCATCGCTGGCCCATGACCCGACCAGTTGACGCCCTCTCGGCCAGGTTGGGACCCTCCGTCGGCGCACCGCACATCCTGCGCTATGCTGCCGCTTCGCATGCTTCGCCTGGTGCACCGCGCGACTCGCAACGCCCACCTCTGGCTGCCCGGCTACCTGCGCAGCCGCCTGAAGCGCCGTGGCGAGGCTCCGCCGCGAACGGTGTGGGTGACGCTGGCCGACCACTTCGAGCCGCTTTGGCTGAAGCCGACAGAAGACGTCGCAAAGGCGAGGGTGGCACTGTGGCGGCGCGAGTGGCCGGCGATCGCGGCCCGTCACGAGGACTCGACCGGTCGCCCCCCGCAGTACTGCTTCTTCTACCCCGAGGAGGAGTATCGTCCCGGCCTTCTCGAGCCTCTGGCCGAGATGACCCGCCTGGGCATCGCCGACGTCGAAGTGCACCTTCACCACGACGACGACACCGGCCCGGCATTCACGGAAAAGGTCTCCCGCTTCACGGAGGCCCTTCACTCCCGTCACGGGCTGCTGCGGAAGGACGACGGACGGCTCCGATTCGGATTCATCCATGGCAATTGGGCGCTCGACAACGGCCGACCCGACGGACGCTGGTGCGGGGTGAACGACGAGATCTCGCGCCTGCGCGACGTGGGCTGCTATGCCGACTTCACGATGCCGGCGGCGCCCGACCCCTCGCAGGGCGGACTCGTGAACACAATCTTCCGGGTCACGGACGACCCGGAGCGGCCGCGCTCCTACGAGACCGGCGTCCCGGTAGTGCCTGGGATGGCCGCGGTTGGTGACCTGACGCTCATCCCCGGCCCGCTGGGCGTGCTGTGGCGCCCGGAGGGCCGCTGGAAGCCCCGGCTCGACACCGGAGAGCTGGCCGTCTACGCCCGGCCCGCCCCCGAGCGCATCCGACTGTGGCTGACCGTTGCCCCGCGCATCGCCGGGCACGCCTTCGTCAAGCTCTTCGCTCACGGGGCGCAGGAGAGAAACGCAGGCACCCTGCTTGGCGGAGACCTCGATCGGCTGTTCGAAGGGCTGCAACACTCGTGTGCCGAAGCGAGCGCGCGGCTCCGGTTCGTGACCGCGTGGGAAATGTGGCAGGCTGTCGAGGCACTTCGCGAGGGCCGGCAGCCTTGAAGGCCGAGCGGATGCTCTTCGTCTCCAACCTCTTCCCGAGCAGCGTCGAGCCCGGCCGCGGACGCTTCAACCTTGATCAACTCATCGCGCTGCGCGAGGCTGGCCTCGGCGCGGTCGTGGTCGCGCCGCGGCCCTGGTTCCCGGGACCCCAGTTCCGCCGGTCAACCGCCCAGCCGCCGTTTCCTCCTCCCGAGGAGACGATCGAGGGCTTTCGCGTCCTTCACCGGCGTGCTCCGTACCTGCCCCTGTGGCGAGGAAGCCTGAACGGCCGTCTCTACGGCTGGAGCGCACTCGGTGCCTGTCGCGCCGTGGCGCGCGCATTCAGTCCTGACCTTCTCTGGGTGAGCTTCGCCTTCCCGGATGCGGTCGGGGCTGACTGGATCGCCAGGGGGCTGGGCCTGCCGTTGGTGGCTTCGGCAATCGGTTCCGATGTCAACATCTCGTTCCGTATGCCGCTGAGGAGGCGAGCAATGGTCGCCTCCCTTCGGCGGGCTGTCTGCGTCTTCGCGAAGAGCGGGCGCATTCGCGACATATTGGTTCAGGCGGGTCTCGACGCCTCGTTCATCCAGCTGGACTACAACGGCGTTGACAGAGAAGCATTCCATCCGCAACCTCGGGGAGGGGCCTGCAGGGCCCTCGGCGCGGAGCCCGGCCTACGTCGGGTGCTCTTCGTCGGGAACCTGGTGCCGATCAAGGGACTCAGGGACCTGCTCGAGGCGTTTCGAATCGTGCTCGCGGCCCGTGCTGACAAGCTCGAGCTCCTGGTCGTCGGAGACGGTCCCCTAGCTGACCCGCTCAAGAGCCGGGCGACAGAGCTCGGCATCGATTCCGCCGTCCGGTTCGTGGGAAGAGAGCCCCGTCAGCGTGTCGCGCTCTGGATGGCCGCGAGCGACGTGCTGGTGCTGCCCAGCCTGGACGAGGGCGTGCCCAACGTCGTGCTCGAGGCGCTGGCCTGTGGCCGGCCCGTCGTGGCCTCGGCCGTGGGCGGCATCCCGGAAGTGCACCCGGGCGACTCGGCAGGAGCTTTGGTCTCCCCAAGCAGCCCCCCGCAGCTCGCCGCTGCGCTCGCTGACACGCTCACGCGTTCCTGGAACGAGAGCGCGCTCGCTCGTCTGACCGACGGCTTCGACTGGGCATCGAACGCCAGGAAGGCCGTCGAGGCCCTTCAGGATGCGGAGAAGACAGGCGCGTGAAGAAGCTCCTGCTGGTCACGTACCACTTCCCGCCGGATGCCGAGGTCGGAGGAGTCCGCCCGTACCAGCTGGCACGGCACCTCCCGGGTCTCGGGTACGACACTCACGTGCTCACCGTGGAGCCCGCCTTCGCCGAGAGCCCGGACCCGGGGTACCTCCCCACCGGCATTCCCCCCGATCGCATCGTTCGCACCCGAGTCGAGACAACCCTGCGCGACCGCGTGCTGCGCGCGTGGCGGGTGAAGTCCGCGATCCTCGCGGACGATGACCCGGTTCGACAAGACCGGGGCTTGCCTGCTCCGGCCATGTCACGCGCAGGGAGGTCGAGAGGCCCCGTACGATCGTGGGTTCTGGAGTGGCTGGCCTTCCCGTGCCTGCGGTACGGGTGGCGCGGGCCCGCGCTCCGTGCGGGCGACCGTCTCCTCGCCACCCAGCGCTTCGACGCGATCCTCTCGACCTCCCCGCCACGAGTGGCACACATGGTGGCGTCCCGCTTGTCCAGGAGACACGGGATCCCGTGGATCATGGACCTGCGCGATCCCTGGTATGACGCCGAATCGGCAGTCCGCGCCGTCGCGGGAGTCAGGCCGCGGCTCTACGGCCTTCTGTTCGCACGGCATGCGCGGCAGGCGGCGCTTCTTGTCGCCAACACAGAGCGCCACCGACGACACCTCGAGGAGGGCCAGGGCATCGATGCGCGAAGGACCGCGTGCGTGCCCAACGGCCTTCACTTGACCTCCGCGAGCCAATCAGGCAACGACGCTCCCGCGACCTCGTTCTCGATCGGCCATTTCGGACAGATGCCGGGCCGACGATCGGCTGCGGCCTTCCTCGAAGGGCTGAAGCGGTGGCTGGACGGCCAACCCGGTGTGGCAGAACGGGTGACTGCCC
>CAWHRC010000008.1:0-133313 GCA_963831755.1 uncultured Acidobacteriota bacterium | reverse complement strand
GACCGTCAACGGCACGGCCGCTGCGGTCGAGGGCGGCCGCTTCACGGCGACCGTGGCGCTCACCGAGGGTGACAACACCATCCGGGCGATCGCGCAGAGGCCGGGGAGCCAGCGCACCGGCGAGGATGTGGTCATCGTGACGCGCGACGCCACGCCTCCGGTCGTCTCGATCGCGGTCCCCGAGGTGGTCTCACGGGAGCGCACAGGGCGCGTCTCGGCGACCGTCACCGACAACGTCGCGGTCGCCGCCGTCGAGATCCGCCTCGGCGAGAGCGTGCTCGGACGCTTCGCGGCGCCGCCCTTCGAGGCGGAGCTGGCGGTGCCCGACGCAGCGCACAGCGGCGACACCTTGACGGTCACCGTGATCGCCAGCGACACGGCCGGGAACAGCGTCAGCGTCGCGCGGGGCGTGCGCGTCGCCTCGGCCGGCGTCGTCGTGGGCCAGGCCCTCGACGCGGCCACGGGCCAGCCTCTTCCCGGCGCCAGCATTCGCCTCGTCTCCGGCACGAGCGGCGCCAGCAGCGAGAGCGACGCGCGCGGCCGCTTCTCGTTGCCCACCGAGGACGCCCGCGTGGCCCTGCGCGTGGAGCGCGAAGGCTTCCTGGCGGTGGATCGGCAGGCATCGGTCGTGTCCGGAGTGGGCAACGTCGTCGTCGACGCGCGTCTGGCCGCCCTCGCCGAGCCGGTCGCGCTCGGCCCGTCCGGCGGCACGATCGGCGCCGACACGCCGCTGACGCTCGTCGTGCCCGCCGGGGCGCTCCCCGCGAGCACCGGCGTGCGCCTGACGCCGCTCCCGGCTCAGGCCCTGCCCGGCCTCCTGCCGCTCGGCTTCAGCCCCGCAGCCGCGCTCGACGTGCGCACCAGCGACACCTCGCCGCTGCAGCAGCCGCTCGAGCTGAGCGCGAGCGGCCTCACGGCCGACGTGCTGCAGCTGGTCGTCTATCGTCCCGCCACGCTGGGCTGGTCCATGGTCGCCCGGGACCTCGCCCCGGCCGATGGGCAGCTGACCGTGGCCCTGCCCTGGGCCGGCAGCTACGCGCTCGTCGTCGCCGACGCCGGCGAGCCCGTCGTCACGGTACCCGAGCCCGGACAGGACCTCGTCGGCGTCGACGTGGCGTTGCTGCCTGCAGACGCGCGGAGCGCCGGCAGCGTCACGCCGGCGACGCTCCCGCCCGCCGGGGGCACGGCGGAGGGCCGGCTCTCGCTCGTGAGCTCGACGCCGCTCCCGTCGGGGACGGTCGTGCAGGCCGAGGTGACCGAGACGTACACGCTCGCCACGGGCGAGATCGCCTCGGAGGAGACGCGGCTCGAGGACGTCGTCCTGTTCCGAGCGGACGCGCCCGAGGGTTCAGCGCTGGCGGCGCGCTTTCCCATCACGCCGTCGCAGACGTTCGGCGCGACGGACCTCGTCGAGGGCAGGGTCCACCTCGACATCCTCGCCGGACGCGAGGCTGTCCGTGGCCGTCTGGGCGGCAACGATGCCCTGACACTGCAGGACGGCACGCTGGTCCTGTCGCTGGCGGGCGGCTCGCTCGAGCGGGACACGGTCGTGGCGTTGCGCTCCAGCGAGCTCTCCTCCTTCCTGCCGCAGGCGACGGGCCTCACCGTGCTGCGGGAGGGCGTCGTCGACCTCTCGGGGGCGAGCCTCTCCCTGGCCGCCGAGCTGTCGATCGACGCCGGAGTCGTGCCCGCCGGCGGGACGGTGCTGATCGCGCGCGTCGAGCGCGTGAACGGCGTCCCGAAGCTGGTGGTGGTGAGCCTGGGCGCGCGCCAGGGCGACCGGGTCGTCAGCGCCGCGTATCCCGGTCTGCCCGGCATCCGCCAGGAAGGCCGCTACGTCTTTCTCCGTTGTGCGAGTCCCATCGGGTTCGTTGCCGGCACCGTGTCCTCCGCGGGACGCAGCGCCGCAGCCGTCGTCTCCACGGACGCTCTTCCTTTCGTGTCCATCGCGGCAGCCGACGGGCACTTCATCCTCCCGGTGCCCGAGGGCGCGGCGGCGGTCCTGGCACGGCAACTCGGGAGCTCCGCGGCGGCCACGGCGCAAGCTTCGGTGTCCGAAGGGCAGACCACGTCCCTCGACCTGACGCTCGCGGGCGGTTCCATGCTCGCGACCGTCTCGCCCGCAGACGGTGCGGTCGGCGTGCCGACGAGCACCCAGGTCGAGATCGCCACCGAGTCTCCCCTGGACCCCGCCACCGTGAACGCCGCGAACGTCCGCCTGGTCAAGGACGGCAACGCCGTCCCCGTGCGCTTCGTCCTCTCGGGGACCGGCAGGCGCCTCGCCGTGGTGCCCGAGGCCGCGCTCTCCGCCTCGAGCACGTATGCGCTCGAGGTGTCCGGCCTGCGGACGCTGCTGCAGGACGCCGTCAGCGTCCCCCTCGTGCGCTTCACGACGCGCGACGACACCGCGCCCGCGTTCGACGTGAACGCGCTCGAGTTCTCATTCCCCGTCGGCGGCATGGTCCGGGTGTCTGCTGCGGCCGGCTCGTTCGCGGCCGGGACGTCACTGCTAATCATCGACTCCGGCAACGCGGTCGTGCTGACGCTGGCGGCCGCAAACGACGGCTCCGTCTCGGGGGAGCTGCCGGCGACCATCGACGACCAGCTGCTCGTCACGCTGACGGACCCGTTCGGCAGGTCGACCACGTTCACGCGCAGCCAGTTCCGGGCCGAGGACGGGAGCACCGCGATCGGCGCGGGCGGTGGGACCGTCCAGGGCGCGGGCGGAGTCGAGCTGCGCGTCCCCCAGGGTGCGACGGAGAAGGGCATCGTGCTGACGGTCGAGGCGATCGACCCGGCGACGATCCCGCTCGCGGAGCAGCCCGACTTCGGCAGCGACCCGCAGGGGGCGAAGCTGGCGCACCTGGGCGCCGTGCTCAAGGTCGCCTCGCCCGACCAGCCCACCTTCAAGAAGGAGGTGGACCTCGCGTTCCCCGTTCCGGCAGAGGCACCGGCCGGGTCCTTCTTCTACGTGCTGCGGCAGCTGCGTGGCCCCGACGGGAAGGTGGCTCACGAGACGATCGACCACGCGTTCGTGGAGGGAGAAGGGACGGGGGCGCGCGTCGTGACCGCGTCGCCTCCGTTCAGCGGCTTCGTCGACTTCGCCGGGACCTACGACGCCTCGGCCGCCGTGGCCAAGACCACCTGGAGCCTCAACTTCCTGATGTGGACGTTCGACCAGTCGCAGCCCGGACAGGCCCTGCCGGCCGTGATCACCGGCAAGGTGCTGCGGGCCCGGCTCGATCCCTCGACAGCAGCGACCCGCTACGAGCCGGTCCCGGCCGGCAGCATCGTGGTCTCGACGGACGCCGCGGGCAACCCGCTGCTGGCCGCGGACGGCGCGACCGTCGCCCGCACGCAGGCCGACGGCACGTTCACGATGTTCGACCTGCGCAACTCCGGAGGCACGGCCACGATCGCCGCGAGCGTCGGCGGCCAGTGGCGCAGCGCGACGGTTTACGAGGCCCCGGCAGACACCCGCTCGCCGAACCTCCGCTTCTACCGCAACGTCTTCACCGCCGACATCACGTTCCCTGCAGTGCCGCTTCCGGCGCCCGCGCCGGAGGTCGAGATCTACGTGATGGACACGGCCGGCGGAGCGCGCCGCGTCGTGCCGAACGGGCTCGCGCTGACCGGCGCGCCGCTCGTCGTCGGCTTCAAGCTTCGCAACGGAGGCCTGCTCAACGAGGCGACGATCCAGGGCCAGACCTACCCGGTGCGGCGCGACGCCTGGCCCGCCGACCAGCCGCTGGCGATGGACTACGTGCTCGACCAGGACTTCCTGGCCGACCACGCGGGCACGTACACGATCACGGTGACGGTCCTGCCGGCGTTCGGCGCGCCCGTGACGGCGGTCCGCACCTTCCGTGCGTTCGCCGACGGCGGCAGCGGCGTCGACAACCTGCCGGACGATCCGCCGGCCGTGATCGGCGAGCAGACCGTACCCCCGTCGAACGCGCCGTCGGCCTCGCCGTCGGTCTTCCCGCAGATCGTGTTCAGCGAGCCGGTGCGCAACGTGGCCGGCCACGTGCGCTTGGTCGAGCTGCCTTCGGGGGAGGAAGTCGACACGGTGCTCTCGGGTGTGGGCCTCGACGAGCACGGCCAACCCACCGTGTGGGACCCGATCCCGGATGCCTCGGCGGTCGTGACCTCGGTGACGCTGCAGCCGCGGGGCGGTCTCGAGTTCGGCGCGCACTACCAGCTCCAGGTCGACGGCGAGGTGATCGACCTCGACCAGGACGCGTCGGGAGCGCCGGCTCCCAAGTCGCTGAGCCCGGCGCCCTACACCTCGGCCTTCGCGACCTTCGGCCCGCAGCTGCTGTCGTCGCCGACGACGGCCGAGGTGTTCGGCTCGCCCGGCATCGTGCAGCTCGGCTCCATCGTCTACCTCGTCCAGAACAACTTCCAGAACGGGACGCTGCGGGCCTACGACGTGTCCGACCCGCTGTTTCCGCAGGCGCTCGCGCTCGAGGGCGAGACCTTCGTCTGGAACCGGCCTGTCGACATCGGCGGACACGGCAGCACGGTCGTGGTCGCGACGGGCGCGACCAACGTGTCGAAGCCGTCCAACCTGCTCTCGTTCGACGTCTCCGATCTGCCGCGCGTCTACTGGGTCGGCGCCACCGGGCTGACGACTGGCGCCAGCGACGGCTTCGTCTCGCGCGTCGCGGTGAAGGACGGAATTGCCTACGCGGCGACGTTCCGCAAGGGCATCCAGGCGGTCGACCTGTCGCGGGCGCGGGCCAGCTTCGCGCAAGCCACTGGCGGCGACCTGGGCGGCCAGGGCTACTGGGACATGCTCCAGCAGCTGAACACGGATGGCCGCCAGTTCGGGGCCGCCGCCATCGCGAGCACGACGGCCGTGACGACGCCCGACGGCCAGCCGGCCCGGCTCGTGGACCTCAAGGTGCTCGACAGCGTCGTGGCCGGCCAGAGCCAGCCCGTCGTCGTCGCGGTCGGCGACGTCGGCCTGGCCGTCGTCGACCCGCAGGCGGGAAAGGTGCTGGCCCAGGGTCGGCCCACCTCGACCGACGGCTCGGCGCGTATCGACCTCGCGACCGCCGTGGCCCTCGGCCACGTCGCCGACCGGCCGGTGGCCGTGGTCGCCGGCTCGGGCGTGAGCGGCGATCCCCCGCTGGCCACGACCGTGCTTGGCGTCGTCGACCTCACGACGCCCGCGCAGCCGGCGGCGCTCGGCTTCCTCCCACTGCCCGAGCCTGTCGTCGACATCCTCGTCAAGGGCGAGCTCGCCCTCGTCACGAGCACCACGCGCACCTACCTGGTGAGCCTGGCCGATCCCACGCGGCCGACCCTGGCCGGCGCGCCGCTCGAGGGCCTGGCCGGCCGGATGGCGATGAACCTCGACTCCGGCGTCGTGTTCGCGACGGCCCGCTCGGTGTTCGGCGGAGCCGACACGCTGGGCGGTCTGCACTCCGCCGTCGTCGAGCCGGGCGGCGCCTGCTCCCTGCTCAGCCTGCGCACGCCACGCGTCCTGCTCGAGATGACGCAGGACGTGCTCAACCAGACGCTGTGCGGGGCGCCGGCGAAGCTGCAGTTCGGTCTGTGCGAGCCGGCGCTCGTCAGTTTGAACGTGGACGGCCGGCCGTTGACGGCCGCGATCGACGGCGAGGGCGTGCCCCGGGCCCTGAGCGGCGTGCTGCTCGGCCCGGGCGTGCACGTGATCCACGTCCCGACGACGACCGTCGGCTCGATCTCGGACACCAAGCCGTTCCAGATCGAGGCGCGCTCGGCCCAGGATCCGGCGCGCGTGGAGCGCGCGGACGGCACGATCGAGGCCGACGTCCTGAACCGCTCCGTGCTGCCGGTGGGTCACACGTTCGTGAAGGGCGTCGACATCTACGACGGTCACGTCGTGCGCCAGTCGACCGACCTCAGGATCCCGGGCCGCCACCTGGGCCTCGAGCTCACCCGCACTTACTCGAGCGCCGCCAAGGGCGCGAGCGGCGAGCTGGGCGCCGGCTGGAGCTTCAACTACGCGTCCGCGATCACCCCGTCGAGCTGCGGCCTCTACGTCGTCTCCACCGCCGACGGCTCGAGCCAGACGTTCCGCACCGGCGACGGCGGGCTTACCTTCACCGCGCAGAAGGGCTACCACACGAAGCTCCTGCGCAACCAGGACGGCTCTTTCGATTTCGTGGACAAGGCCGGCAGCCGCCACCACTTCCGTGAGCGGGCCGACGCGCTGAGCGCCGAGACGTCCTACCGGCTCGACTACGTCGAGGAGCCGCACGGCGACCGCCTGCAGGTCGGCTACGACGAGCTGGGCCGCGTGGCGACCGTCGCGGAGCACCAGCCCGACGCCGGCGACGTGCGCCGCCTCAGCTTCACCTGGACGAAGGCCGGCGGCTTCGACCGGATAAGGTCCGTCGAAGCCAGCCCCGGCTCGATCGCGATCCGCGTCGAGTACGAGTACGACGCCTGGGGCAACCTGCGGACGGTGCGACGGGCGGGGACGAACGTCGCCGGCCAGGACGGCGGTCCCGTCCAGATCGAGAGCTACTCCTACTCCGCCGACGACTTCCGGGACCGCCACCAACTGCTCTCGGCCACCGATCCCAACGGCAGCCGCACGGAGATCGAGTACTACTCGCGCAACGACACGTTCCCCGGCGAGTCGACGACGCCGTGGCGCGGCGGGATGTTCGTGCTCGACAAGCAGGAGCACGTCAAGGCCGTGCGCGAGTATCCGGCGGAGAACACGCCCATCACGACCAGCTTCCGCTTCGACTACACCGACGCCGACACCGGGATCTTCCTCAACACCGTGACCGACGCCAAGGGCAACGCGACGCTGTACCGGCTCAACGGCTACGGCGCGCCGCTGCGCATCGAGGAACCGCTCGGCAAGACCACGGTCTTCGAGTGGGCGAGCGACGACATCTACAAGACCCACGAGACCGACGCTCTCGGGCGCGAGACGCTCTATGGCTACGACGACCGCGGCAACCTCATCCGCGAGACCGTGCTCACGCAGGACCTGGGCGAGGTCGTCACCGAGTACCAGTACGACCGGTCGTTCAACAAGCTCACCTACAAGAAGGATGCCGAGGGTCACGAGACCCGCTACGAGATCTCGGACCGCACCGGCGACCTGCTCTCGACCACGGACGCGGTGGGCAACCTCACGCGCTACGCGTACGACGAGCGCGGGCGGCTCGTCTCCACCACCGACCCACGCGGGCACCAGACCCGCTTTTCCGCCTTCGACTCGTTCGGCAACGCCGGGACCGTCACGGATCCCCTCGGCAACGTGACCAGCAGCGCGCACGATGTCCGCGGCCGGCAGACCCTGCAGTCCGACAGCTTCGGACGGCAGACCGAGACCGCGTACGACTCCTTCGACCGGCCGGTGCGCGAAAGCCGTCGGTCCTGCGTCGCCGCCTGCCAGGCGGCCGCTGGCATCTCGGCCTCCGCCGACGTGGTGACCCTCACCGACTACTACCCGGCCGGGCAGCCGAAGAGCGTCACGAATCCCAACGGCGCGCGCACCACGTACGTTCTCGACCAGATGAACCGCGTCGTCGGCACGCACACCCAGCTGCCGGAAGGCGCCGTCTATGAGACCGCCACGACCTGGGACGGAAACGGCAACAAGACGCAGGACACCGACCGCCGCGGCGTCACGAGGCTGTTCCGTTACGACGCCCTGAACCGCCTCGAGTCGGTCGAGATCGTGCCCGGCAGCGCCGGTGGCGGTCCGTTCGGCCCCGTCTCCGGCTACGGCTACGACCTCGTGGGTAACAAGATCTGGGAGCGCGACGTCGCGGGCCAGACCACGCGCTTCGGGCACGACGGCCTCTACCGGGTCACGCGGAAGACCCTCCCCGAGGGCCCGCCCTACGTCGAAAGCTACAGCTACGACCGTGTCGGCAATCGCCTGAGTCTGACCGACGCCAACGGCCACAGCTCCTCGTGGCAGTACGACGGCCTCGGCCGGGTCCTCGTCCAGCGCAACGCCCTCGGTCACGAGGTCGCCGTCACGTACGTCGATCCCGAGGGTTCGCGACTCAACAAGTCCGAGGAGCACGACCGCGTGCGCGGCCTGCGCACGACGTACTCCTACGATGCGCTCAACCGCGAGACACGCCGCGACATGCACCTGGAAGGAGCCGGCGGGGGAGGCGCCGTCTACTCGACGCTCACGAGCTACGACGACGCGGCGCACGCCTTCCGCGTCACCGACCCGCGCCAGGTGTCGACGCTCACGCGCCTCGACGGGCTCGACCGCCCGGTCAGCACGGTCGTCGACGAGGGTGGCCTGGCGCTCGAGACGCGGACCTCCTACGACGGCCTCGGGAACCGGCAGGCCGCTCGGGACCCGAACGGGAACGTGACCGAGTGGACGTTCGACGGCCTCGGGCGCCAGATCGGCATGACGGACCCGCTCGGCCAGACGAGCGTGGCGCAGTACGACGGCGAGGGGCTGAAGTCCTGGGAGCGTGACCGCCGGGGTGTCGCCACGAGCTTCACCTCGGACAGCCTGGGTCGGCCGCGCCGCACCTCCGTCCTGCCGTCCATCTCGGGGCAGCCGTGGAGCCACGAGATCGAGTACGACGACCCCGGCCGCCGACGCGTCGAGCGCGACGCGCGCGGTGCCGAGACCGTCTACACGCTCGACCGCATCGGTCGCGTCGTGACGGAGACCGACGCGCTCGGCTTCGCGATCGACACGACCTGGGACGGCGTCAACCGGCGCGCGGTGAAGGACAAGAGCAACTACACCACACGCTTCGACTACGACGCGCTGAACCGGCCGACGACGACGACCGACGCGCTGGGCCACACGACCGTGACCACCTACGACGACGCGGCCAACACCCGCGTCGACAAGGACCGCCGGGGCACGCTGACGCGCGTGCAGCTCGATCCGCTCGGCCGCGTCGTCAAGGTGACGCGCGCCTGGGATCCCGCCAAGCAGGCCGGCATCGACGCCGAGACCAACACCTGGGACGGCAACGGCAATCGCGTGCAGCAGGTCGACGCCGAGGGACATGCGACCCGCTTCGAGTACGACGCCGCGAACCGGCTGGCGAAGCGCACCGACGGCTTCGGCACGCCTGCGGCCTCGGCCGTGTCCTACGAGTACGACCCGAACGGCAACCGCACGATCGAGTGGGACGAGCGCCACAGCAAGGAGGAGCCGACGGTCCGCAGCGGCTACGACGCGCTCAACCGTCTGGTCTCCACGCGCGACGGCGAAGGCCACGAGACGCGGCACGGCTACGACCCGGAGGGCAACCGGACGTCCACCACCGAGCCGAGCGGAGCCGTGACGGGCTATGCCTACGACGAGCGCGGCAAGCTCCTCCGGGTCACGCAGCCGGGCGGCCTCGAGACCGTGTACGAGTACGACGAGAACCGGAACCTTCGGCGTGAAACCGACGCCAACGGCCACATCGTCGAGATGACGTACGACGCGCTGAACCGCCTGCGTTCACGGGTGCAGGACGCGGCCTCGGGCGGGCTGGGCCTGGTCACACTCCACGAATACGACCCGAACGGCAACGAGCGCCTGCTCACCGATCCGAAGGGCCAGACCACGACGAGCACCTCGGACGAGCTGAACCGGCTCAAGACGCGTACCTGGGCGCCTGCGCCCGGAGACGTCGTTCTCCCCTGGCGGCATACGACAGCGGCAGAGTACGGCTACGACCCGAACGGGAACCTGCTGCAGGTGGACGAGGCGGTCGCCAGCGGGACCGACCCACCCGTCACGCTGACCTCGTCACGCGCCTACGACGCGCTCGACCGCCTCGAGACCGAGACCTCGACGCTGCCGGACGGTGGCACGGCCACGGTCCAGTACGCCTACTACGGCAACGGCACGCGCAAGGCCGTCGACCGACCCCGGCGGCCTGACGACGACCTACACATACGACGCCCAGAACCGCCTCGAGACCGCCACGACGGCGGGAGGCGTCACGCGCTATGCGTACTACCCGGACGACCTCCTGCGCGAGGTCACGTATCCCAACGGCGTCCGGGCGACTCACGTCTACGACAAGGCCAATCGCCTGCTGTCCCTGACGAATGCACGCTCCTCCGGTGCGGCCGTCTCGGGCTACGTCTACACGTACGACGCCAACGGCAACCGTCTCTCGCAAACGGAGACGAACGGTGGCCGGACCGAGCGGACTGGCTACACCTACGACGCGCTCGACCGGCTCGAGACCGTGTCCTACCCGGCCGACGCGTCCTTCCCGACCGGCCGGGTGGTAACCTATCGCTACGACCGCGTCGGCAACCGCGAGCGTGAGACGGAGCGGGACGGCGCGGAGCAGCTCCTCGCGGACAAGCAGGGGATCTTTGACAGCCTCAACCGCCTCGTCTCGCTGACCGACCTCGCCCTGCCGGAGTCCGACCCGGCGCGCGTGACCAGCTTCGGCTGGGACCCAAACGGAAATCAGACATCAAAGACCGTCGGCACCGGTGACAATGCCGTCACCACGACGTACGTCTACGACGTCCGCGACAAGCTGGTCGAGGTCGCCGCAGGGCTGCCTCCGATCCTCGGCCGCTTCCAGTACGACTTCGAAGGCCGCCGCACTCAAGAAGATCGGCGAAGAGGGCCTCCGGCAGTACGTCTACGACCAGACGTCGCTGCTCGCCGAGTACGACGAGGCCGGCACTGCCGAAGGCCAAGTACGACTACGGCTCCGATCGCCTCATCTCGCTCGACCCGCACCGACGAAGGCCGCGCGCTACTTCTCCCTCGACGGCCTGCGCTCCGTCGTCAACCTCACCGACGACTCAGGCTCGGCCGTCGCGAGCTACCACCTCGACGCCTGGGGCAACTTCCGATTCCCGACCGAACTGACGCCAGCGCCAACCGCTTCGCCTTCACCGGCCACGTCTTCGACACCGAGACCGGCCTCTACAACGCAAAGGCCCGCTACTTCGATCCCAAGCTCGGGAGATTCCTCACCCAGGACTCGCTTCCTCGGGCAGATCGACGAGCCGCCGTCCCTCCATCGCTACCTGTACGCAGGGCAACCGTCCGACGTTCTATGTGGACGCAACCGGCCACGCGTGGATCACGGCCAACGACCTGCAGAACGCGGGGAAGGCGTTTGTCGGTGCGGCTACGGTGTCGGCGAAGTGATTGCGCGCCCGGGGGTCTTCACCTACCAGGCGACCGGGCGCTTTCCTGTACGGCGTACGGGTGAGTGGCAGTACAAGGCCAGGCCGAGAGCTTCGCTCGCACCTCCGACGCCTCGGCAAGGCCTTCCAGAGTCGCCTGAGCACTTTGTTGCTGACGTCGCCGAGGGTGTCACCACCAAGCGGAGCGCTTCAACGCTGCGATCGAGCGGGGCGATGCCTTCGAGGCCGGTGCCGGCCTGGGAATGCGAGCGGTCAGGTACTCGTTGTGGCGGAGGGTGTCCACGAGCGGCTGACGGTAAGCGGAGCCCCGCGGCCGCTGCTTGCCCCTGCCGAGGGCATGACCGTCCGGGTGGGTGGCGCGGCCACCGCAGCCCTGATTGGCGCGAGCGTGGCTGCGGCTGGTATGGTCATCGCCCACAACACAACCGGTGGCGGAGACTACGACGAGCGGTTTCAGGAGAACACTCCGACACAAGAGAACCCTGCTTCTGCCAAGGTCGTCGAGCGACAGGAGTCCCTGCTCCGAAAGCCCCAACAGCAACACCAAAGAGGGGTGGCGCGGGGCCAGTCCTGGCAGGCCAGAGGGTGAACAGGTCGGCACGAGGTTTCTGGCCTGCCCAAGAACACCCGGCGTATTCCAAGTGCAAGCGGCAGGCGTGCGTACCGAGTACCCGACCACATGGATGACGCCGAACGGTTCATCCAGGAAGACAAAGCGGTGAAGAAGCAGCACCTCTCCAGCCAGATCCTTGATGACAAGGCTCACGTCCAAAGA
The DNA here is from genome assembly GCA_963831755.1 of uncultured Acidobacteriota bacterium. Taxonomy (GTDB): domain Bacteria; phylum Acidobacteriota; class Vicinamibacteria; order Fen-336; family Fen-336; genus DATBSL01. The sequence continues at coordinate 121,417 of CAWHRC010000008.1, read as the reverse complement.
GGGGGAGAGCCGGGTCGCGTGGACGTTCTTGTGGACGAGACGACGGAGGTCACGACACCGCTACTGCAGGAGCATCTGAACCCTGGCAGCCCGATCAAGCTCAAGACCGACAAACTGAAAGAGCACTAGCAGCATGAACCTTGAAGCCGCCAGTGGCATCGAGAAGCGCGTTCAACGCCAGGATCTGACTCTCGATGATCAGGCTGAGATCGCCGAGGCGGTCGAGTTCTTGTGCAAGCACTGGTTGCGCAGCCTGACCGATGTCGAGATGAAGGGCAGCTCGGAGCGCCCGACTGGAAGGGTTTTGAGCTGCGTATCTGGCAGCTTGGGGAATCGCTCCGTCTCTTCCTGAAAAGGAAGAAGCAGTGGCGTGGCCGTGGCCCGCTCCTCGATGCGTGGCAGAGATTCATTCCGACCGTGGCTTTGGCAAAGGGCGGCAGACGCTGGCGCTCTTACTCGGCGACTTCGGGAGGGCGAATACGGGATGTCCTCGGGCGTGCCCTGAGGTGACAAAGAAATCTGGGGCCACGCCATCAAGGCGCTAACCAAAGCCAAGATCACCGGGTTGCCGCCGAGGTGGCTGGCGTTCAGGCGCAGGAGAGCGGATGGATCCGGAGTGCTGCGAGGAAGTACCTGCAGAGCTTCGGAGGCTGGACGGAATAGGCCAGCGAGCCCTGCACGCCTTGCGCATCGCCGGTACGGAAGACGAGGCTGCGTCGGTTTGTCCCCTTTGGCTGCCGCCCAGGCCCTGGCTCTGAGGGGGCGCCCGGCTGCGTGGCCGGCCCCTCGCCGGCTGGTGAGGGCGCGGTGGAGTTCGCCCTTCGGGCCCCCAATGTGTTCTTACGTACGATCCGCCCTCTCCCGGAAAAGCACCCACGAGGTCGGGTGCAGTGCTGCCAAGCCGTATGCCGGCCGCGCACCGAGGACTGCCGAGCCCGGAGTGATTCGGCGCGCCTCCGCCTGCATCATTGACCGGCCGAACCGTTGTCCCTAGCCTGCGGACCTCGAGTGGAGGGGCGATGAGAAGCCTGGCTCTGGTGATCGGGGGGTTGGTTCTGGCGTCGTCTGTCGCGACGGCGGCCGCGGCTCAAGGGATCGGGGATGCCGCGCGGAAGGAGCGGGCGCGGCGCGCTGCGGAGCCCGCGAAGGAGCCGGCCAGGGTCTACGTGATCGACGGGTCGACGTCGAAGGACAAGGGACAGTCCTCCGACAACGCCGCCTCTCCGTCAGGAAGCCAGGCCGGGACGGCCGTGGCCGGCGAACCCACGCTGGCCGCCGTGCCGACCAGCCGCCTCACCGACGGCCCGACCGACTCCAACGGCAAGAGCGAATCCTACTGGCGCGGGCGCTACGCGAGCGCGCAGAGCGCGATCGCCGCGGCCGATCAGCAGGTGAAGGACATCGAGCTGAGAATCCAGCAGCACGGCCCGATCGTCCCGGGGCCTACGGCCGGGGCGTGCTCCGACGGCGCAGTGGCTGGCTGGGGCGAGAGCTCGACGCGAGCTGCGCGACCGCGCGAAGGGCGCCCGCACCTGCGACTGGGAGACGATGCAGATCCAGGCAGGCCACGAGCTCGTACGCCAGCTGGACGCTGCGAAGGAACGGGCGGCCGGGGCGCGCAGGGCGATGGACGACCTGCAGGAGGAAGCGCGGCGCGCGGGCGCTCTGCCCGGCTGGCTGCGCTGACGTCGCAGCCGAAGGTCGGCCCGGCGCCGCGGCCGAACGCGTTGGCCAGCCGCCGCCGCTGACGCTACAGTAGCCGCCGCATGCGCTCGCTGCGGGCCCTCGGCCTCTACGCCGTCCTGACCGTCGCGCTCACCTGGCCGTTCGCGGCCAACCTGCGCGTGATGGACGCGGGCGACTCGGCCTTCTTCGCGTGGGAGATCGGCTGGACGGTCCACGCGCTGAAGACGAGCCCGGCCGAGCTGCCGCACGCGAACATCTTCCACCCGCTGCGCTACACGCTGGGGATGGACGAGCCGGTGCTCGGCACGACCCTGCTCGTCGCTGCCGCTCGCCCTCTTCACCGACGACGCGGTGCTGCTCTACAACGTCGTCCGGCTGCTCACCTTCCTCTTCTCGGCGCTGACGGCCTACTGGCTGGCGAGAGAGCTGGGCGCCGGGGAGTGGGTCGCGCTCCTCGCGGGGGCGCTGTTCGCGTTCTCGCCGATCCGCACCGACCAGATCGCCCACCTCTCGACGCTCGGGACGCAGTGGTGGCCGCTCGTGCTGCTGTTCACGATCCGCTTCGCGCGCGGCAACCGGACCAGGGACGCGCTGCTCGCGGCGCTCTTCTTCGTGCTCGCGTTCCTGGCCTGCGGCTACCACGGGGTGATCGCGGCGGCGGTGCTGCCGCCCGCGCTGCTCGTCCTCTTCTGGGGCCGCTGGGACCGGCTGAAGGCGGGCGCGCTGGCGGCCGCTGCTGGCCGGCCTCGCGCTGCTGCCGGTCTACGTGATGCACCAGAGGGCCCTCGACCCGGAGCGCTACGCGCGCGGGCACGGAGGAGACGATCCTGTACGCGGCGCCGGTCGAGTCGTTCCTCGCGACGAGCAGCTGGAACCGGGTCTACGGCGAGGTCACCGACGCGTTCCGCGTGATCGGGCCCGAACAACCTGTTCCCGGGCCTGCTGCGTGCCCGGCCTCGTGCTGGCCGGGCCGTCGTCGCGGTGCGCCGCAGGGAGCGGCCGAGCCGGGAGGCCGTCGCGCTCGCGGTGCTGCTCGTCGGCGCGGCGCTCGTGGCGCTCGGCCCGCGCGTGCGCGCGTTCGGCCACGACCTCGGGCCGGGGCCCTGGGCCTTCCTGCGCGACACGCTGCCGGTCTTCCAGATGATCCGGGTGACGAGCCGCGCCGGCGTCTTCATCGCGCTGCCGCTGGCGATGCTCGCGGCGATGGCGCTCGACGAGGCTGCGCGCCGCAGCCGGCGGTGCTCGCGGGCCTCGGCGTGATCGCGCTCGCCGAGACGCTGATCGTCCCGATCCCGATGCCGCAGTGGAGCAAGCTGATCGACACGCGGGAGGACCCGCCGCCCGTCTACCGCTGGCTCGCCGAGCAGCCCGGCCGCGACCCGATCGTCCACCTGCCGATGCTCGACGTGTACGGGCTCGAGCGGCGGCCCGCGTTCCACGAGAGCGTCTACATGGTCTACTCGACGCTCCACTGGAAGCCGCTCGTCAACGGCTACGCGGGGATCGAGCCGCGGCAGTACGTGCAGCTCCGCGAGCTGGCGCGCTCGTTCCCGTCCGAGGAGTTGCTGCAGGCGCTGCGCGGGATCGGCGTGCGCTACGTGGTCCTGCACCGCAAGGGCTACGGGCCGCTCCAGTGGGAGCGGCTGCAGAGAGGGATGCCGGAGGCGCTCGCCAGCGGGTCGCTCCGCAAGGTCGCCGAGCTCGGGAACGATCTCGTCTACGAGCTGCCCGGATATGACGCGCCCGAGCCGCGTGCGGGCATGCACGGCCCTGCCGGAGAAGGCATGCGATAAGGCAAGACCTGACCCCTGGAGCAAACGACCTATCTTGCTCGCTGCGTGCGAGTTCGGGTTCGGTCAGGCGGGTTGCAGCGATAGACTTGCGGCGCTCGGGCGCTGTCGAAAGACTCCACAGCGATGAAGGCGCTCGATCGGTGCCATTGAAACACGTGGAACCCGATGCTAGCCTGCCCCACGTGCCCTTTCCTACAGCGGAGGCAATGAACCGATGAGCACGAAGACCGACAGCCTCCCCGCCGCTACAATGGAGCGCCCGGAGGCCGCCGTGAGCAAGGACACCCTCACCATCACGGACAACCGCACCGGGAAGACGTACGAGGTCCCGGTCCAGGACGGGACGATCAAGGCCATCGACCTCCGCCAGATCAAGGTCGCGGCGGACGACTTCGGCCTCATGACCTACGACCCCGGCTACATGAACACGGCCTCGTGCAAGAGCCGGATCACGTTCATCGACGGCGACAAGGGCATCCTGAACTACCGCGGCTACCCGATCGAGCAGCTCGCGGAGCAGAGCAACTACCTCGAGACGGCGTACCTGCTGCTGAACGGCGAGCTGCCGACCAAGGCGCAGTACGACGCCTGGGTCGACAAGGTCACGCACCCACACCTTCGTCCACGAGAACGTGAAGGAGCTGATGGCGGGCTTCCGCTACGACGCCCACCCGATGGGGATGCTGGCGTCGACGGTGGCCGCGCTCAGCACCTTCTACCCGGACGCCAAGAAGGTGCGCGACGCCGTCGAGCGCAGCCGGCACGTCTACCGGCTGATCGCCAAGATCCCGACGCTCGCGGCCTTCGCCTACCGCCACTCGATGGGCCTGCCGTACGTCTACCCGGACAACGAGCTCGAGCTACACCGGCGAACTTCCTGCAGATGATGTTCAAGACCAGCGAGCTCAAGTACAAGGTGCACCCGGCGCTCGAGCGCGCGCTCGACGTGCTGTTCATCCTGCACGCCGACCACGAGCAGAACTGCTCGACCTCGGCCATGCGCAGCATCGGCTCCTCGCGAGGCCGACCCCTACTGCGCGGCCGCCGGCGCGATCGGCGCGCTCTACGGCCCGCTCCACGGCGGCGCCAACGAGGCCGTGCTGCGGATGCTCAAGGAGATCGGCTCGCAAGGACAAGGTGCCGGCCTTCGTGAAGGACGTGAAGGAGTCCGGCGGCGACGTGCGGCTGATGGGCTTCGGCCACCGCGTCTACAAGAACTACGACCCGCGCGCCAAGATCATCAAGAAGATGGCCGACCAGGTGTTCGAGGTCACGGGCCGCAACCCGATGCTCGACATCGCGCTCGAGCTCGAGCGGATCGCGCTCTCGGACGACTACTTCGTCAAGCGCAAGCTCTACCCGAACGTCGACTTCTACTCGGGCCTGATCTACCAGGCGATGAAGTTCCCGACGGAGATGTTCTGCGTCCTGTTCGCGATCCCGCGCATGTCCGGCTGGCTCTCGCAGTGGCAGGAGATGATCGAGGACAAGGACCAGAAGATCGCGCGCCCGCGCCAGATCTACCTGGGCGCCGGCCGGCGCGACTACGTTCCCCTGCACCGCCGCGGCTAGCATGTCCGCGACGACGACGGCCGGGGCGGGCCTTCTGCCAGTCTCGGCCGTTCTCGCCTCCGCCGAGGCGGAGGGGCGCGAGGTGCTGCTCGAGCACGAGGTCTACGCGCTCGTCGCCTCGGCCGGGCATCGCCGTCCCCGCCCACTGCCTGGTGTTCTCGACCGACGACATCGACGCGTCGCTCTGCGCGTCGCTCGGCTCGGAGGAGGCGGTCGTCAAGATCGCCTCGGCCGACCTGCTGCACAAGAGCGACGTCGGCGGCGTGGCCGTCTGCCGCAACGAGCCGGCCGCCGTGCGGAAGGCCGTCGAGCAGGTGATCGCGTCCGCGCGCGAGGCCGCGCCCACGGCGCGGATCGCCGGCGCGCTCGTCGTCGAGCGCGTGCGCTTCCGCTCCGGCACCGGCCGCGAGCTGCTGGCCTCGCTCCGCCACGACCCGACGTTCGGGCCGGTGGTCGTGCTGGGCACGGGCGGGCTCGACACGGAGGCGCTGCTCGGGGCGCTGAAGCCGTCCGCGGCGCGCGTGATGCTGGCGGCCGAGGGGCTCGACGGCCGAGGCGGCGCTGCGGGCCCTGCGCGCCACGCTCGTGCACGAGGCCTTCACCGGCCGGCTGCGCTCGAGCCGCGGCCACGGCGTGCCGGAGCAGCGGCTGGCCGAGGTCGTGCTGGGCCTCGCGCGGCTGGCCGTCGGCTGGGCCGGTTTCGAACCGCCCGACGGTCTCGGCCTCGCCGAGCTCGAGGTGAACCCGATGGTCGCGGCCGAGGACGGCCGGATCGTCGCGCTGGACGGCCTCGCCCGGCTGCACCGGCCTGCGCCCCTGCCGCCGCCGCGGCCGGTCGCCGAGCTGCGGCGGCTGCTCCTGCCCGAGAGCGCGGTCGTGATCGGCGCCTCCGCCGAGAGCATGAACCCCGGCCGGATCATCCTGCGCAACCTGGTCGAGGGCGGCGGCATCCCGCGCGAGCGGATCTGGGCGATCCACCCCAGGGCCGGCGAGATCGAGGGCTGCCGCGCGTTCGCGTCGCTCGCCGAGCTTCCGTCCCCGCCCGACGTCGCGGTCGTCTCGGTCGCCGCCGAGAGGGCCGAGCCGGTCGTGCAGGAGATCGTCGAGCAGCGGCGCGCCCGGACGATCACGCTGATCCCCGGCGGCTTCGGCGAGACCGAGCACGGCCGCGAGGTCGAGGCGCGCATCCGGGCGGCGCTGGCTGCGAGCCACCGCGACCCCGACGGCGGCGTGCTGCTGAACGGCGGCAACTGCCTCGGGATCATCTCCGGCCCCGGCCGCTACAACACCTTCTTCATCCCGAAGCACAAGCTGCCCGTGCGCGAGGGGGCAGGGCGCGGCCTCGCGAGCGTCAGCCAGTCGGGCGCCTACCTCGTGACCCAGATCTCGAACCTCGACCGCGTCGTGGAGCCGCGCTACGCGATCTCGTTCGGCAACCAGATGGACGTGACGGTGTCGGACTACCTCGACTACCTCGAGGGCGACGCCGAGTCGCGCGTGTTCGCGGTGTACCTCGAGGGCTTCCAGCGGGGCGACGGTGCCCGCTTCCTCGACGCCGTCCGGCGCATCGGCGCCTCGGGCCGGCCGGTGCTGCTCTACAAGGCCGGCCGCACCCGCGAGGGGTCGGCCGCGGCGGCGTCCCACACCGCGGCCGCGGTCGGCGACTACGAGGTCTGCGAGGCGCTGGCGCGCGGCGCGGGCGCGGTCGTCGCCTCGAGCCTCGACCAGTTCGAGGACGACGTGACGACCTTCGTGCTGCTCGACGGCAGGGCGGTCCAGGGGCGGCGCGTGGCCGTGCTGTCGAACGCCGGCTTCGAGGCGACCGCCGCGGCCGACGCACTGCATCGGCATGCAGCTGGCCTCGCTGGCGGACGCCACGCGGGCGCGGCTCGCCGAGCTGCTGCCGCCCGGCATCGTCGACGTCCACAACCCGTGCGACGCGACGCCGATCACCCCGACCGATCGCTACGTCGCGATGGCGCGGGCGATGGCCGAGGACCCGAACGTCGACGCGGCGGTGATCGCGGGCGTGCCGGCGACGCCGGCGCTCGACTCGCTCGCTCGCGGCGAAGGGCACGCCGAGGACGTCGAGGGCGAAGACGGGCTCGCCACGCGGCTCGCGGCGATGTTCCGCGCCACGACGAAGCCGGTGGTGTTCTCGGTCGACTCGGGCCCGCTCTTCGACCCGCTCGCGCAGGCGATGCGGCGGGCGGGCCTGCCGACCTTCCGCCGCGTCGACCGCGCCACGCGCGCCCTGGCCCGCTTCCTGGGCCTCGCGCGCTAGGAGTGTGTCCGGTCAATCCGGGTGAAGCCGGACTCAGCCCCGGACCCGGGAGGAGACCAGCAGGATCTCGACGGGCTCCTTTCCGTGGTTCTGCCAGCGATGCGGCGCGTGTGCCGGAAGGGTCACCGCGTCGCCCGCGCCGAGCTCGCTGTCCTCGTCGCTCAGGGTCAGGATCACGCGCCCGCGGAGCACGAAGGCGAACTCCTCGTGCGGTTGCGAGTGCACGTGCTTTCCGCTCTTGCCACCCGGACCGAAGACCGCCAGAACCGGCTCCAACCTGTGGCTGCGGGTCATCGGGCCGAGGGCCTCGAGGTGTGCGTCCGTCCACGTGCTGTCGAGCCGGCGCCTGCCGGAATGCCGGATCACCAGGCTCTCCTCGGCGCTGCTGGCCGTGGCGGCGAAGAAGTCCCCGAGCGTCACGCCCAGCGCCTCCGCGATCTTCTGCAAGGATCCGAGAGAGGGCGAGACGAGGCCGTTCTCGAGCTGCGAGATGAAGCTGGGCGAGAAGCCCGTCTGCGCCGCGAACGTGCGCACGGACAGGTGGTGCTTCAGACGCAGGCGCCGAACGTGTTCCCCGATCAACCGAGGCTCGACCGCGGTGCCCATCTTCGCTGCCTTCCTCCCGCTGGACGGGTATCTTACGACCCCGCTGGCCGACCCGCGGCGCCGCGCGCCTGCGCCGCGAAGTCGAGGGTGGGCTCGCCGTCCCAGTAGTAATCGAGCGCGCGCAGCCGGGCGGCGATCTCGCCGCTCTGGGCGAAGCCCCGCCGGACATAGTAGTAGTGGGTGTCCCACGCGTTGCGGCCGAAGCAGGCCGCGAGCTCGTAGGACCGCGTCGCGGCGTAGTGCTGGAGCGTCATCACCATGCGGTACCAGGAGGGACCGAGCGCGCGGCTCTCGACGCGCGGGCCGCGGTCGGGGACGCCCGGCGAGAAGTACGCGTGGATCATGATCACCTCGGGCCGGTAGCGGTCGAGGTAGGCCTCGTCGATGCCCTGTTGGGCCACGTGCGGGTCGTTGAGGCCCCAGGCGTCCACTGTGCGCCAACCGCTGTAGAGCGGCAGGAGACCTGCCTCCGTGGTCGCGAGAGAGAACTCGTGGCGCGCGTAGTCGCGCAGCACGAGCGCCGCGTCGTACAGGCCCATGCGCCGGGGTGCGACGTCGCGGTAGGCCACGTGCTCGGCCGACGCCAGCACGAGCGTCAGGGCGAGAGCGGCGGCCCAGCCAGCCCAAGGAGCGACCCGCGTTCGCGAGAAACGGTGCAGGGCGGGCCAGCCCGCGCGCGCCCGGTCGGCGAGGGCCCGCGCGACCGGCACGCAGCCGATCAGGACGATGGGCACTACCGGGTAGCGGAAGCGGCCGACGTAGTTGGTCTCGTCCGAGACCAGGATCCAGATCCCGACGAAGGGCAGCACGGCGACCAGCAGGAAGACGGCCGCCCGCCGGGCGCGCGTCTCCAGCAGGCCCAGGGGCAGCAGTGCAACGAACGGCCGCCCGAGCCGCCACAAGTCGCGCCAGGCCATCTTCAGCGTGTACCAGTGCAGGATGAAGTCGCCCTTCTTGTAGAAGGGGTTCGGCAGGGCGTGCCCGAAGTAGCGCCAGTGCCACACGAAGTAGGCGAGCCCCAGCGTCAGGAACGCGGCGAGGTAGCGGCTGAGGATCGGCCTGAGCCCTCGGCCGCGACGCGTCACCAGGACTGCGAGCAGCATGAAGCCGCCCAGGAACACCCCCTCGGGCCGTGCCAGCCCGCAGGCGAGCGCCGTCAGCGCGAAGCCCTGCGCGGGACCGCCTTCCGCGCCCGCAGGGGCCTCGGCGAGGTCGCTCGCGAACAGCCAGGACGTCGTCGCCGCCAGCGTGAACAGCGGAGTGCCGTAGCAGGCCGCGAGGTGGCGCAGACCGGGGCCCACCGCCGACGAACGCCGCCGGCACCTGCGCCCAGCGCCGCTCGGTGCCGTGCAGCCGCCGCGCTGCGAAGTAGACGAGCAGCACGGTGACGGCGTGCGCGGCCAGGCCGACGCCTCGGGCCGCGGCCTCCAGCGGGACGCGCATGCGACGCAGCGCGGCGACGAGCAACATGAACAGGAAGTCCGTCGCGCCGTCGACGGGCCGCTCACCGAGGTTCCACACGATGCCCTCACCGCCGGCCAGGTGCTGCGCGTAGCGCAGCAGCATCGCAGCGTCCTCCTCGGGCCTGCCGCGCAGGTCGAGCTGTGTCCGGACGTACCACGCGAGCAGCACCAGCAGCAGGAGGGCCACGAAGACGTCCGCCGCCCGCTGCGAGCGGCCGCCAGCCGACACTGGCGTGTCGTGCATTGCCTGCGGGAAGTGTGTCGGGCGCGTTGCCGACGATCAAGGCTGCGCTCCCTGTACGTTCATCGCACCTGAACGTTCAGGGGACAGGGTCTCGTTCCTTCGGGCTAAACCATTCAATGTGCGCCAATTGACTGACACATCTGCCATCGTGCAGATTCTGGACGAGCGCGTACGTGGCATCACTGACGATGGGGCTTGGCCCACGGAGGTCGAGGATGGTCGGCGTCGAGCAGGTCTCCGGCAGCGGTCGGAGTCCTGATCTGGATTGGCCAAGAGGGAAGGTGAAGATGAGACTGCACAGAAGCTCGACGAGTGCCTTCGGGATCGCCGTCGTGGTCGTTGCCGTGGCTCGCTGCGGATCGGGTTCCGCGACACCTCCCACCTCGCCGACGCCGCTTCCGACCGTGGCTCCAACCCCGGCGCCGACGCCGGCCGGGATCGTGCTGCCGGCCGGCATGGTGTGCAGCCCCACGCCGCCGCCGCTCCTGCGCCTCAACGCCGGCGAGTGGCGGCGTCACGGCGAGGGCTGGGTTCTCGACTCGAACCCGGTCGTCCCCAACGTCGACCACTACTGCGACCGCGTCGGTTTCGGAGACTGGAAGTTCTGCTTCACCAGACCGGAGGGTGATCCTCAGCGCGAGGCCTGCGACTACCTGGTCACTGGCATCGCGAAGGACACGGGGCGTTGGGGCCCGACCTGGACGGTCGACGGCCGCGCCTGCGACGGCAGTGCCGCTTGCATCAACCACCCGGACAACCAGTTCAAGGCGATCGCCCGGGGACCGGGGTTCTATGAGGCGTGCGCCTCGCCGCTCGCGAAGGTCTACGACGGTCCAGACCCGTACCCGGGCAGCGCGTGCGGCGGAGTCCAGGTGGAGGAGTAGCCTTGATGATTCGTGGTCGCTCCCTCGCCGCCCTGGCTCTCATCTTCGCCTCGTTCGCCCGCTGCAGTGGCTCCTCGCCCGCGCAGCCGGTTCCGGTGCCCACCGTGGCGCCCACTCCCACGCCGGTGGCCACCCCGACCCCGAAACCGCTGAGCGTGATCCCGCCGTGTCCGCTGCCGGCGAGCGGTACCGGCCCGTCGGCCACCTGCACGGCCCAGCGCTCGCAGCTGCAGGCGGACGTCTTTGCCGCAATCGACCGCGTGATCAGCGAGCGGCCGGACCTCTTCAACCTCAACGACGTGGACGGGGGACCGAGGATCCTGGACTACGACGGCTACATGACCGCCGTGGTCTCGGCGGTCAACCAGGCCGGCCTGTGCGGGCACATCGATCCCGAGGGCGAGATCGGCGTCAAGCGCGACAACAGCTTCAGCGAGCAGTGGAGCATCGCCTCGCGCGCCGGCTGGAACCCCCCGTCCGGGAACTGGGTGCGCCGCAAGTACGTCGGCGTGTGCGCGCCGGCGACGTTCTAGCCGGACACGGCGTCGCTCAGCCCAGCTCGCGCAGCGCGCGCGTCTGCGCGAGCGGCGGGCGAGCCGGCGATGGCTGTCGACGATGGGGCGTCACGGCGTACGGACGCAGTCGTAGGTGAGCGGGATGCGCGTCCCTCCGTCCACCATCTCGAAATCCGACGGCCGCAGAGAGGCGAGGTCGCGGCTTCCGAGCAGGCCCGCCCATTTCGCGCTGGTCGCGCGGTCGCTGCGGGCCGTGAGCGTGATCTGGCCGCCGTCGGCGAGCAGCATGCCGTAGCGCTGCAGGGCCCGCGCCACCACCTGCGCGCCCCCCGGCAGGTTCGCGATCGGATAGCTCGCCTTCAATCGCAGGCGCGACCCGTAGGGAGGCGCGTCGGCGGGGCCGCTCGGGCTCCCCGCGTGGGTCGCGGGGTGCAGGTAGACGCCTCGGCGGATCCGCGCGTTCGGCAGGATGAAGCGGATCGCGTGGTCGATCCTGCCCGCTGCCACCTCGTCGGCATCGAACAGCAGCGGCGCGATCGGGAAGCCCGCCGCGTCCGCGCTGGTGCACTGCTCTCCACGCCCGCTCGGGGGGTAGAGCCGCGTCATGTCCCACACCGCCAGGCAGCCGCCCTCGAACGCGCCGCCGCGGATGTCGGCCCGCCACATCTCGAACAGCTTCATCCGCGTGCGGTCGGCCACGATCAGGTGGCAATCGCCGTCGCTCAGGCACGTGTAACCCGTCTCTCCCTCGAGCGCGCCGCCCGCCGGCACCGGCACGGGCTGCAGGTCGCAGTCGGGCTCGAAGAAGTCCCCGGTCGGCGTGAACGGCTGCAGCGGCGTCTCCGGCGTCGCTTCGAGGACCTCGATGCTGAAGTCGACCCGCATCGAGCCGGTGCCCCAGCCGGCGCTGTCGAGGAACGCGATGACCCGGTCCGACTCGGCATCGAGAGGCGATGTCGAGACGTCCTGGTACCAGGGAGCGCCGGCTGGGAAGTAGCGTGCGGCCGGAGAGGCGCTCGCGCCGGGCGTGCCGGATGCGGGCGCAGGCGTCGTGCCGCCCGTGCCACCGCAACTCAGGGTGAAACAGCTCACCGCCGTGACAAGGAGCGGCCCGGACGCTGGCCTTCCACACCGTCGAGGACCCGCGGTCATGCAGCCCTCAGCCCAGCTCGCGCAGCACGCGCGCGTGCGCGAGCGGGTTCGCCTCGGGCGTGCGGTCGGGCACCTCGCAGCCGGCCGCGCTGAAGTGGCGGGGGCCGCCCGCCCCGGCGCAGGCGCGCACCGCCGAGGCGACCGTCTCCGGCGTTCCCTGCAGCATCACCGCGACGGGATCGAAGTTGCCGCACGGAGCGGGACCGTCCGGGCCGAACGCCCGGGCCGCCTCGCCCAGGTCCACCATCCAGTCGAGGTCGACGATCGCGGCGCCGCTTCGCGCCATGTCCGCGAGCAGGTGGCCCGTGTCGCCGCAGATGTGCAGGCGGGGGATCGCACCCGCCTGACGCACGGCGGCGAAGACCCGCTGCTCGTAGGGCAGCACGAACTCCCGGTACTGCCGCGGCGAGACGAGCGAGCCCATCGAGTCGCCGAGGCCGATCAGCTGGGCGCCAGCGGCGACCTGGGCGCGGGCGAAGGCGATCCCCAGCTCGACCAGTCGCTCGAGCAGCTCCTTCAGCCACTCCGGGCGGTCGTGCAGGTCGAGCAGCACGTTCGTGTCGCCGCGCAGGACCGAGGCCAGCGCGAACGCGCCCTCGACCCAACCCATCACCGGCACCTGCGTGCCCACGCCCTCGCGCAGCAGGCGCACCGCGTCGAGCCGGTCGCTCATGCGAGGCCCGTCCTCGGGCGCCACCATCCGCAGCCGCGCCGCGTCGTCGGGGCATTCGAGCAGCAGCGCGCGGCGCAGCGGCACGGCGTCGTCCGGCCACTCGACGGCCAGGCCCAGGTCCGAAGCCTCGCGGTACGGGTCCGAGATCGCCTGCACGAGGTCCAGCGAGAAGGCCTCGAGCACGGCCAGGTTGGCCTCGACCAGCACGCGGTGGTCGAGGTAGTAGCGGGACAGGGGCCGGCCCACGTGACGCGCCGCGCGCTGCATGTAGATGTCGAAGTTGGGCCGGCGGTCGACCGGCTCGCCGCGCAGGCGCCGGCGGACGCGCTCGAGAGGGTTCACGCTGTGTTCCTCGCCGGTCCGCATTGAAAGCGGCCGACTGGGCGCGAGAATACACCCACGCCGGAGGGCCCCAATGTTCGAGACCGCCGAGCTGGGCCGGACGATCAGCCGCGAGGAGTTCGAGGCCGAGGAGCCCAGGCTGCGGCTCGACCTGCTCGAGGCGCAGCGGGCGCTGCAGAAGGCCGGCGTGCCGGTGATCCTGCTGCTGGCGGGCGCCGACGGCGCCGGCAAGGGCGAGACCGTCAAGCGCCTGCTGGAGTGGCTCGACGCCCGCGGCGTCGGCACGCACGCGTTCGGCGAGCCGACGGACGAGGAGCGGGAGCGCCCGCGCTGGTGGCGCTACTGGATGCGCCTGCCCCCGCGCGGCCGGGTCGGCATCTTCTTCGGCTCCTGGTACACGGAGCCGCTCGTCGAGCGCGCCTTCGGGCGCCTCGGCCGCGGCCGCTTCGACCGCATGCTGTCCGAGATCGCGTTCTTCGAGCAGATGCTGGCCGAGGACGGCGCCCTGTTCGTAAAGCTCTGGATCCACCTCTCGAAGAAGGGCCTGCGCAAGCGGATGCGCGGGCTGGAGCAGGACCCCGCCACGGCCTGGAAGGTGTCGGCGGCCGACTGGAAGCATTACCGGAAGTACGATCGCTACATCGAGGCGTCCGAGGACGTCATCCGGCGCACCGACACCAGCCTCGCGCCCTGGCTGCTGGTCGAGGCGAGCGACGACCGCTACCGGGACCTGACGGCCGGGCGCATCCTGCTCGAGCGCTTCCGCAGCCGGCTCGCGGCGGGCGAGGCGGGCGCCAGCAGGCCGGCGCAGCACCAGGCGGAGGCGCTCGAGGTGTCCGGGCACGAGGCAGCCAAGCGAACGACCCGCCGCCAGGCGTCGCTCACGATCCTCGACCGCATCGACCTCGAGCAGGCGCTGCCGCTCGCCGAGTACGAGCGCCGGCTGGAGAAGGCCCAGGGACGCCTGGGGCGGCTGGTGCGCAGGGCCTTCGAGAAGGGGCGCTCCTCGGTCGTGGTGTTCGAGGGCTGGGACGCGTCGGGCAAGGGCGGCAACATCCGCCGCATCACGGCCGCGATGGACCCGCGAACCTACCGCGTCTTCTCCGTGGCCGCCCCCACGGACGAGGAGAAGGCGCAGCACTACCTGTGGCGCTTCTGGCGCCAGGTGCCGCGTGCGGGCTACGTCACCGTCTACGACCGCTCCTGGTACGGCCGCGTGCTGGTCGAGCGCGTCGAGGGCTTCGCCCGGCCCGAGGAGTGGAGCCGCGCCTACCTGGAGATCAACGACTTCGAGCAGCAGCTGGTCGCCCACGGCATCGTGGTGGTCAAGTTCTGGCTGCAGATCGACGCGGCCGAGCAGCTGCGCCGCTTCCGCGAGCGCGAGTCGGTCGCCTGGAAGCAGCACAAGATAGGCGCGGAGGACTGGCGCAACCGCGAGAAGTGGGACGCCTACCGCTCGGCCGTCTCCGACATGATCGCGCGCACCAGCACCAGCCAGGCGCCGTGGACGCTGGTCGGCGCGAACGACAAGCGCGCCGCGCGGGTGCAGGTGGTCGAGTCGCTGTGCCGGCGGCTGGCGCAGGCGCTCGACCGCTGAAGCGCGGGCGCTAGCCCAGGAGTGCGTGCGCGATTCCCAGCCACAGCGGTGAGTTTCTGACGAGCGGGGCCATCGCCACGATCTGACCCAGCACCAGCAGCGGCAGCGCGCAGAGGTAGACCGGGTGGACGCGCCTGGTCACCAGCAGGTCGCGCAGCACGCCGAGCAGGACCAGGGCGTCCACGCCGGCGTAGAACCAGGTGTCCGCGAACACCGGGTTGGGGAAGCGTCCGAAGGCCGCCGCGCTCAGCGCACAGGAAGCGACCAGCATCGCGCGCCGATGGAACTCGGGCCTGGTGCGCCAATGGAACGCCAGTCCGAACGCGACGCTGAACGCGACCATGTCGAAGAGCGGGACGATGAGGGACGCCGCCGCATCGGTGGCGCCCTCACGGGTGTGCAGCCTCCCCATGGCGATGGCCGTGGCCACGCCGACGACGGGAATCGCGCTCCCCATGGCCAGGCCAAACCACCCGAGCGTCCGGTGCAGCCGCAGCTTTCGCGTGCGCACCAGCCCCGATTGCACGATGAAGAACAGCAGCCAGCCGGTGAACAGGACGGCGTGAAGGTAGAGGATCGTCGGTCGCGGCGACGGGGGATGGAACAGGTTCTGGTCGACCGTGTGGCTGAAGCCGTAGACCACGACCGCGGCAACGAGCAAGGTCATGACGAAGTAGAACGCCCGGCCCCACGAGCTCGCGCGCTTTGCGGTCACGGCGCCGGCCGCGCGTGGGGCAAGCACGCCCGCTGCGTGCGGAGGCTGGGTCGGCAGAGTCTGCTCCTGGCTCATCGTGCCTGGCTGATGGTGCCGACACGCTACTGGACCCGTCCACGACCGTCAACTGATCGAGCCGTTGTCGACAGCCAGGCGTCGGGCCGACGGCCGGGCAAGCTGGGAACCCCCGCCTGTTGACGGCTGCCGGGCCCTCGGGCGATATTCGTGGTGGCGGAAGCCTAGGGGTGGCCGTTTCGGCCTGAGATCAAACCCTCGGAACCTGATCCGGTTCGTACCGGCGTAGGGAAAGGCGAGAGAGATCAAGAACCGCTTCGACGAAGCGGGACTCCCGGTGATCCGCCTCGATCGCTCCGCTCGCGCGGAGGGAGGAGGCGAACCATGAAGGGTCGCAAGACAGCGCTCGTGATCGCTGTGGCCGCGCTGGCGCGCGTGGCCGCCGCGCAGGACACCGCGCCGCAGCCTGGCCCGGCGCCGACGCCCACGCCCACGCCGGAGCCGTTCCGGCTGAGCGAGACCGTGGTGGTGCAGGGCGTGCGGGCCGAGGAGCGGACGCCCGTCACCAAGACCGACATCGGCCGCGAGGCGGTCGCCGAGGCGAGCCGCGGCCAGGAGACGCCGTACCTGCTGGCGACGACGCCGTCCGTGAACGTGCAGTCGGACAGCGGCATCGCCGCCGGCTACGCCTACTTCAACATCCGCGGCGTCAGCCAGACCCGGCTCAACGTCACGCTCGACGGCGTGCCGCTGCAGGACCCGGAGGACCAGGCGCTCTACTTCTCCGACTTCGGCGACTTCCTGAGCGTGGTGGACTCCGTGCAGATCCAGCGCGGCATCGGCAGCTCGAGCTTCGGGTCGGCTTCCTACGGCGGCTCGGTCAACTTCGCCAGCGTGAACCCGGCCGAGAAGCCCGCGCTCGAGGCGCAGGCGGGCGCCGGCTCCTGGGGCACCGGCCGCGGCACGCTGGCGGCCCACTCGGGCCGGATCGGTCCGTACGCGCTCTACGGCCGCTTCTCGCTGCTCACCAGCGACGGCTTCCGCGAGCACTCCGGTGTCGACCAGCACACCACCTACTTCGGCGCCACGCGCCAGGACGCGCGCTCGCTGCTGAAGGCGTTCGGCTTCCTGGGCCGCGAGAAGAGCCAGCTCGCGTACCTGGCCACGGACCAGGCGACGCTCGAGACGAACCTGCGGAGGAACGACCTGTCGCCCGACGAGAAGGACGACTTCGGCATGGACGTCGCGCACCTGCAGTACACGCGCCTCGTGGGCACGGCCACCACGCTGATGGCGCAGGGCTACTACAACGGCGCCCAGGGCTGGTTCCGCATCCGCGACACGGCCAGCGCGCAGCTGCAGCAGTTCGGGCTCGACGGCCACTTCGTCGGGCTGATCCTGGGCGCCACCCACCGCCAGGGGCGGCTCGGCCTCAACTGGGGCGCCCACGCCAACGACTTCACGCGCGACCACTTCATGGACGTGGTGGGCGGCTCGCGCGCCTACCTCAACAACGGACGCAAGCACGAGTACAGCAGCTTCCTGAAGGCGACCTGGCAGGCCGGCCGCGCGCTCGTGTGGGGCGACGCGCAGCTGCGCCACGCGCGCTTCGAGTACCGCGGCGACCAGCCGCTCGGCTCGGTGAGCTGGACCTTCTTCAACCCCAAGGCCGGCGTGCGCCTGGATCCCTCGCCCGCGCTCGGGCTCTACGTCTCGCTCGGCCGCATGAGCCGCGAGCCGGCGCGCAGCGACATGCTGAACGGCGAGGACAACGCGAGCCTGCCCTACGACCTGCACGCGGTGGCGCCCGAGCGGCTGTGGGACGGCGAAGCGGGCGCCGAGCTGCGCCACGGGGGCTTCACGGCCCGCGCCGACGTCTACGCGATGGAGTTCTCGAACGAGATCGCGCTGACGGGCGAGCTGTCTGAGATCGGCCTGCCGGTGCGCCGCAACGTCGGCCGCAGCCACCGCCGCGGGCTGGAGCTCGACCTCGGGTGGCGGCCCGCGCGTGGCTGGCGGCTGGGGGCGAACGCCAGCGTGAGCCGGAACCGGATCGGCTCCTGGACGCAGCACTTCGACGTCTACGACGAGTCGGGCGCCTGGATCGACAGCACCGCGCGCGTCTACCACGACGTGGCGCCGCTGCTGAGCCCCGAGGCGATCGTGAACGGCACGGCCGAGTGGAGCCCGGGCCGCGAGCTGACGCTGTCGCTCGCCGGGCGCTGGGTGGCGCACGCGCAGCTCGACAACACCGGCGACCCGGCCTTCCGCACGCCGTCCTTCTTCGACCTCGGCGGCCAGGCCAGCCTCTCGCTCGCGCGTTTCGTGAAGCACGGAGACCCGCGCCTGCGCGTCCACGCGACCAACCTGCTGAACCGGCGCCGGCTGTGGCCGGCCGGCTACAGCTACCTGTTCTTCACCCGCGACGCTTCGGGCGGCGAGCAGCTCTCGGGGACCTCGTACTATTACCCGCAGGCGACGCGCAGCGTCTATGCGACACTCGACCTGCGCTTCTGAGGGGAGGCTCTGCTGGATCCGGTCCAGACCGTCGGCGCGGTGTTCGGCCTCGTCTACGTGGTGCTCGCGATTCGCGAGAGCGCCTGGTGCTGGCCGGCCGGCATCGCGAACGCGGCCCTGTTCCTGGTCGCCTACACGCAGGCGCGGCTCTACGGCGGCGCGGGCCTCCAGGTCGTGTACCTGGTGGTGTCGTTCTACGGCTGGTACGCCTGGCTGCACGGCGGGGAGGACCACGGCCGGCTGCCCGTTTCGCGCTCACCGGTCCTCTGGCTCGGGCTGCTGGCCGCCGCGGGCGCCGCGGCCACCCTCGGCTTCGGCCTGTTCCTGAGGTACCGCACCGACGCCGCGCTGCCCTTCCCGGACGCGGCGACGACCTCCTTCAGCCTGGTGGCGCAGTGGATGGCCACGCGCAAGTGGCTCGAGAACTGGATCGTCTGGATCGTGGTGGACGCCGCGTACGTGGTGATCTGCCTCTCGCAGCGGCTCTACCCGATGAGCGCGCTCTACGCCGTGTTCCTGGTGCTGGCCGTCTTCGGCTACAGGGAGTGGCGCGCGTCCTACGCGAGGCGGGAAGCCGTCCCGGCCTTGCAGCGGGAGACGGCGTGACCCCGGCCCGGGTCGTGCTCATCGGCCCCGAGTGCACCGGCAAGACCTGGCTGGCGGGCGAGCTGGCCGCGCACTACCGCGTGCCCTCCTCGCCGGAGCACGCGCGCGAGTACGTCGAGCGCCACGGCGCGGCGCTCGGCTTCGCCGACGTCGATCCGATCGGCCGCGGGCAGAAGGCGGGCGAGGACGAGGCCATCGCGCGCGCCCGGGGCGAGGGCGCGGCGCTGGTCGTGCTCGACACCGACCTGGTCAGCACCATGGTCTACAGCCGGCACTACTACGACGACTGCCCGCCGTGGATCGAAGCCGAGTCGGTGCGGCGGCTCGCGGAGCTGTACCTGCTGCACAGCGTCGACGTCGAGTGGAAGAGCGACGGCTTCCAGCGCGAGCAGCCCGAAAGGCGCGAGGAGCTGTTCATGCGCTTCAAGCTGACGCTGGAGCTGCTGGACGCGCCGGTCGCCACGATCGCGGGCGACTGGCAGGAGCGCCGCGCTCGTGCCGTCCAGGCGGCCGACCGCCTCCTGGCCGGCAGGGCCGACGCCGGCTGATGGAACGCGTCTTCGCCCACGACGTGTACTTCACCCTCAACGATGCCTCAGCGCAGGCGCGCCAGGCGCTCGTCGACGCCTGCCGTCGCTACCTGTCGGACCATCCCGGCACGATCTTCTTCGCCGCCGGCGCACGTGCGGCCGAGATGCAGCGCGAGGTGAACGACCGGGTCTTCGACGTGAGCCTCCACGTGTACTTCGTGGACCGCGCCGCGCACGACGCCTACCAGGAGCACGCACGCCACAAGCAGTTCATCCAGGAGATGAGCGCCAACTGGAAGGCGGTGCGCGTGTTCGATTCCTGGGTGGACGTGAGCCGCTGAGCCCGTCGTCGAGGCCACCCCGTGCCCGCCGGGAATTGTCCGTCGTGCTATCCTCCCGCCGCACCCTCACCGACGTGAGCCCGCCAGCTGAGGAGGGGCCGCATGATCGGGCAGGTCGTCTCCCACTATCGCATCGTGGAGCGGCTCGGCGGCGGCGGCATGGGCGTCGTCTACAAGGCCGAGGACACGCGCCTGCACCGGCCGGTCGCCGTCAAGGTCCTGCCGGAGGCCCACTTCGAGAACGCCAGCGCTCGCGAGCGGTTCGAACGCGAAGCGCAATCGGCATCCGCCCTGAACCACCCGCACATCTGCACGATCTACGACGCGGGCGAGCACGAGGGCCGCCCGTATATCGTCATGGAGTGCCTTGAAGGGCAGACGCTCAAGCGCCGGATCGGCGCCGGACGTATCGGCACCGAGGAGATCCTCGAGCTCGGGCTGCAGGTGGCGGATGCACTCGACGCCGCGCACGGCAAGGGGATCGTGCACCGCGACATCAAGCCCGCGAACATCTTCGTGACGAGCCGGGGCGACGCGAAGGTGTTGGACTTCGGCCTCGCCAAGCTCGGCCCGCGAGAGAGCGAGCCGCAGACCGAGGCGCCGACGGCGCTGCCGGACGAGCAGTTGACGAGCCCGGGAACGGCTGTTGGCACGGTCGCCTACATGTCGCCGGAGCAGGCGCTCGGCAAGCCGCTCGACGCGCGATCCGACCTGTTCTCGCTGGGTGTCGTGCTCTACGAGATGGCCACGCGCGTGCCGCCGTTCCGCGGCGAGACGTCGGCTGCGATCTTCAACGAGATCCTCAACCACGAGGCCGCGCCCGTGGTGAGGATGAACCCTGAGCTGCCCGACGAGCTCGACCGGATCCTGCGCAAGTGCCTCGAGAAGGACCGCGAGCTGCGCTACCAATCGGCGCGCGACCTGTTGACCGACCTGAAGCGCCTGCGGCGGGACACGAGCTCGGGCGCCTCGGCCGCGCGGGTCTCCGCTGCCGCCGGTGTCGCTCGAACGAGGCGTGCCGGACGATCGCGCTGGCTTTGGGCCGGGGCCGCCGTCGTCTTGCTCGCAGGGGTCGTCGGCGGATTGGCGGTGGCCAGGCGACGGACGGTGCCGGCCGGACAGATCACGATCACGCCGTTCACGACCGACGGCGGCAACAAGTTCTTTCCACGGTTGTCCCCGGACGGCGAGCGCATGGTCTACGTCTGGAACGGACCGGACCTCGACAACTGGGACATCTACGTGAAGGCCGTGGGGCCCGGCACGCGGCCGTTTCGACTGACGGAGCACCCCGGAATGGACTTCAGTCCGGCCTGGTCGCCCGACGGACGGCAGATCGCGTTCGTGCGAGCTGTTGGCGAGAAGGCGGCACTCTACACGATGCCCTCCATGGGCGGCCAGGAGCGCAGGCTGACCGACCTGCGGGGGCCGATCCAGTACAACATCTACGTGATTCCGGTGCTGTCCTGGTCCCCTGATGGCCAGTCGCTCGTTTATGCGGAACAGCCGTCGGCGGACGAACGCGCGCGGATCGTCCGACTTTCGCTGAACTCCCTGGAGACGAGTGTTCTCACCACGCCGCCCGAGGAGTCGGCCGGCGACCTGTGGCCCGCAGTCTCGCCGGACGGACGTCAGCTGGCGTTCGTGCGCTCGGGCTCTCGGGCATGGGGCAACCAGGATGTCTGGGTTCAACCCCTGCCTGGCGGACCGGCTCGGCGTCTGACGTTCGGCAAGTACAGCATGTGCTGGAGCCTCAGCTGGACGACGGATGCGAGCGAGATCCTCTTCAGCAGCATGTCGGGCGGCAGCGGCACCAGCCGGATGGCACGCGTGAGCCTGAAGAACGGCCCGCCGCAGCCTCTCGCCGGCCCCGGCGAGGAGGCGAGCTGGGGCGCGATCCAGGGCCACCGAATGGTCTACGTGCAGGGGAACCCCTCACCGCCCACGGTGTACCGGATCCCCGGCCGCGAGCCCGCGAGATACGATCGGGCTCCCGAGCCAGTCGTCACCTCCGCAGGAGGGAACCGCAACGCGTCCTTCTCGCCCGATGGCCGGAGGATCGCCTTCGAGTCCATGCGCGGCGGCCTCCCGGGTATCTGGATCAGCGATGCCGACGGCTCTCACCCCACCCAGCCCGTGAGCTTCGAGAGCTACATGGGCACGCCCCGCTGGTCGCCGGACGGCAGACGACTCGTCTTCGACTCTCTCCAGGCCGGCAACTGGGACCTCTACCTAACGGATCTGGAGGGAGGAGCGCCGCGTCGGCTCACCCAGGAACCCTCGGAGGATGGGACCGGCACCTGGTCCCGGGACGGACGTTTCATCTACTTCCACTCCGACCGCAGCGGTCGCATGGAGCTGTGGAAGATGCCGTCAGAAGGGGGCGCCGCCGCTCAGTTCACGCGGGGCGGGGGCTTCTACGGGATCGAGTCACCGGACGCGCGCTTCGTCTACTACTCGAAGAGCCTGGAAGGAGGCGGGATCTGGCGCGTTCCCAGCACGGGCGGTGAGCCCGTGGAGGTCGTTCGCGGACCGATCGTGTGGCAGAACTGGGCGCTCGGGGCACGCGGTCTCTACTGGATCACGAGCCAGCAGGAGACCCGGAAGAGTTCGTTCGTGATCCACTACCGGGACCACGACTCTGGGAAAGTCACCGAGCTCCTCCGGCGCGAGGGTCGGATCTTCATTCAGGATCTGGCCGTCTCGCCCGATGAGAAGTGGATTCTCTACTCGGAGTCACCCCCGTCTTCGTCCGAAGTCATGCTCGTCGAGAACTTCCGCTAGAGGCAGCCGCCCGTCCCCTGCGATTCCCAAACCGGGACGCCGTCCAACGCCGGGACGGGCGCGGGCGCACGCGCCTCATCCGGAAACATTTGATTCTAAAGGATATCGCCAGTTCGACTCATTGATTGACCGCTGGTATCGTCCTTGCTGTTCACCTGGCCAGCGGACGATCCCTCCCGTCCGCCGTGTGGAGGTGAGCACCTTGAGCCGTTTCGTCATCGCCGCCCTGGCGGCATTCATCCCGGTTCTTACAGCCGAGGCGGCCGTTTCCGCGGACGCAGCCGTCCGCATCGTCGTGAACCCACAGGTCAGGGGGACGCAGATCCCTCGCGCGACCCTCACCTCGATTTTCCTCAAGCAGGCTCCGCGCTGGACGGACGGAGTCCTTATCGCCCCTGTGGACCAGTCCATCAAGTCGCCCGTCCGCAGCGTCTTCTCGAACCGCATCCTCGGCCAGCCGCTGATGGACGTGCAGATCTACTGGCAGCGCAAGATCGCGACGGGCGTCATGCCCCCTCCGGTGAAGACGTCCGACGAGGACGTGATCGCCTTCGTCGCAGCGACGCCGGGTGCGATCGGCTACGTCTCCGCTACGACTGCGCTTCCCGACACCGTGAAGACGATCGAGGTCATCAACTGACGTGCCTCCCACTCCCTAGCCGTTCCCCTCAATCGAAGACGAAAGAGGCCCGGCGTCGCGAGAGCGGCGCCGGGCCTCGAACTGTTCGTGGGAGCTTCGATCAGTCGCCCGGTGTCGTGGCGGGCGCGCCCAGCGCCGACTCCTTCTCCTGCAGGATCTTCTGCAGACCGGCGAGCGAGGTGTCCTCGGGGAAGCGTGTCTTGTAGACGGACTCGAGCGTCTCGTTGACGCGGTCGCGGGTCGCCGCGGGCAGGCCCTTGACCTTCGCCAGTGCCACGAAGCGCGCGGCGACCTCGATCAGGCCGTCCGCCTCCGTGTTGATCTTCTCGCGGGCGGCCTTCACCTCGGGCTTGGTGTCGGCGGCGGCGCGATCCGCCTCCGGGATGGCGTTGAAAGCCCTGGCCGCCTCCGCGTAGCCCGTCTGGCGCAGCGCCAGCACCGCGAGCAGATTGCGCCCGGCCACCTGCGGGTCCTGGGGCGCGAGCGCCGTCGACTGGTCGTAGAGCTTGATCGCCTGCTCGACCGACCCGCTCTTCTGCTCGCACAGCGCGAGGATCTGCGTCAGCCAGGCGAGGGTGGCGTTCTTGTCGAAGCTGGCGACGCCGGCCAGGGTCTTGCCGGCGCCGATCAGCGCGATCGCCTTCTTGCTGAACTCGACCGCGGCCGCCGCGTTCTGGAAGCTCGGCGGCGAGGCGAGCAGCTCGTTGCGGCGGAGGTTGAACGCGAGCGCGTACAGCACGTTCAGGTTCTCCGGGTCGTTGGCCAGGATCTGCCGGCCGACCGCGATCATGTCGGCCGTGCGCTTCTCCTTGATCGCGGCGTCGAGCGCGGCCAGCTCCGCCTGCCCCAGCCACTTCTTCAGGAAGTCCGCGTACTGCCCGGTCGGGTACTTGGCCAGGTAGTCTTTGGCCGCGGCGAGGGCCTTGGTCATGTCATGGGCCTGGTTGGCGGCGAGCCAGACACGGTAGGCGAAGCCTTCGTCCTGTATGACGTCCTGCGCGGCCGCAGCCGCCGGGAACGAGACGAGCGCCGCGGCGGCGAGCGTGAGCGAGCCCGCGACCGCCGGTGCGAGAAGCTTGCGAATCAGCACGGTCAGCCTCCTGATCATCAGGTCGTCCTGGGGGTCCGGCCTCAAGGCCAGGGTGTGAGTCTACCTGCGGCAGGCGCGCGGTCAAGATGGCGCACAACATAAAATGGGGCCGCCAGGAGGCGCCCCGATGAGCGAGCCGCGGCCGCTTGCGACCGACCAGCTTCGACGCCGCTGCGATCCCGCGGGCCTCGACTTCGACACGACCGACGCGCTGCAGGAGGTGCCGGGGATCATCGGCCAGGAGCGCGCCGAGGAGGCGGTCCGCTCGGCGATCGGCATCCGCTGCTACGGGTACAACCTGTACGCGCTCGGCACCTCGGGCATGGGCAAGCACGGCTTCGTGCGCGCCTTCCTCGAGCAGCGCGCCGCGGACGAGCCGGCGCCGGAGGACTGGTGCCACGTGCAGAGCTTCGCGGACCCCCGCCGCCCGCGCGCGCTGCGCCTGCCGGCGGGCCGCGCCCCACAGCTGCGCGAGGACCTGCGGCAGCTCGTCGAAGAGCTGAAGGCCGCGATCCCGGCCGTGTTCGAGAGCGACGACTACCGCGTGCGGCGGGCGCTCGTCGAGCGGCAGTTCACGGAGGCGGGCGAGCGGGCCTTCGCGGCGATCGAGCAGCGCGCGCGCGAGCGCGGCCTGGCGATCCTCAAGACGTCCCAGGGCGTCGGCTTCGCGCCGCTGGTCGACGGCCAGGTGATGGAGCCGGAGGCCTTCCAGCAGCTGCCCGCGCCGGAGCAGGAGCGCGTGCGCGGCGAGATGGCGGCCATGCAGCGCGAGATGCAGGAGGCGATGGTCGCGCTGCCGCGCGAGGCCCGGCGCCAGCGCGACGAGCTGCGCAGGCTCGACCGGCTGGTCACGGCGTCGGTGACGGGGCACCTGATCGACGAGCTGCGCGCGCGCTGGGCGGACGTGCCGGCGGTGCTGGAGCACCTGGCCGACGTCGAGCACGACGTGATCGACAACGCCGAGGACTTCCTGCCGGCGCCGGAGCAGCCGAACCCGATGAAGGCGCTCTTCGCAGGGCGCCCGGGCGAGCGCCGGGCGCGCCGCTACGAGGTCAACGTGCTCGTCACGCGCCAGCCCTCGGCTGGCGCGCCGGTCGTCTACGAGGACCACCCCACGCACGCGAACCTGGTGGGCCGCATCGAGCACGTCTCCGAGCTCGGCAATCTGGTCACCGACTTCACCCTGATCCAGCCCGGCGCGCTGCACCGGGCGAACGGCGGCTACCTGATCGTCGACGCGCGGCGGCTGCTGCTGCAGCCGCTGGCCTGGGACGAGCTGAAGCGCGCCCTGCGCTCGAAGCTCGTGCGGATCGAGTCCCTGGGACAGGCACTGAGCCTCGCCTCGACGGCCTCGCTCGAGCCCGAGCCGATCCCGCTCGACCTCAAGGTGGTGCTGCTCGGCGAGCGCTCGCTCTACTACATGCTCTCGGCGGCCGACCCGGAGTTCAGCGAGCTGTTCAAGATCGCGGCGGACTTCGAGGAGGACATCGAGCGCACGCCGGAGGGCGAGCGGCTGTACGCGCGGCTGCTGGCCACGGTCGGGCGCAAGGAGGGCCTGCGGCCGCTCGACCGCGCCGCCGTCGCGCGCGCCATCGAGCAGGCCGCGCGCCGGGCCGGCGACTCGGGCAGGCTGCTGGTGCACGCCGAGTCGCTGGCGGACCTGCTGCGCGAGGCCGACCACCTGGCCCGCGAGGCGGGCGCCGCGGTCGTGGGCGCGGCCCACGTGCAGGCCGCGCTCGATGCCCAGGTGCGCCGGGCCAGCCGCGTGCGCGACCGGATCCAGCAGGAGATCCGGCGCGGGACGATCCTGATCGACACGCGCGGCGAGGCGGTCGGGCAGGTCAACGGCCTGACCGTGCTGCAGCTCGGCGGCTACGCGTTCGGCCGCCCCAGCCGCATCACCTCCCGCGTGCGCCTGGGCAGCGGAAGCGTGGTGGACATCGAGAAGGAGGTGGCTCTCGGCGGGCCGATCCACTCGAAGGGCGTGCTGATCCTGGCGGGCTTCCTCGGCGAGCGGTTCGCCTCCGAGCGGCCGCTGTCGCTGGCGGCGAGCCTGGTGTTCGAGCAGTCCTACTCGGGCGTGGAGGGCGACAGTGCGTCGTGCGCGGAGCTGGTCGCGCTGCTCTCCGCGCTGGGCGGCGTGCCGGTGCGGCAGGGACGGGCGATCACGGGCTCGGTGAACCAGCACGGGCAGGTGCAGCCCATCGGCGGCGTGAACGAGAAGATCGAGGGCTTCTTCGACGTCTGCGCCGCCGCCGGCCTGACCGGCGACCAGGGCGTGCTCGTCCCCGCCTCGAACGTGCGCCACCTGATGCTGCGGGAGGACGTGGTCGCGGCGGCGGGGAGGGGTGCGTTCCACGTGTGGCCGGTGAGCACGGTCGACGAGGCCGTGGAGCTGCTGACGGGCGTACCGGCGGGCGAGCGCGGGGCGGACAGGAGCTTCCCGGAGGGCAGCGTGAACCGCCGTGTCGACGACCGGCTGGCGGCCTTCGCCGAGCGCGCGCGCAGCTTCGGGCGCAACGCCTCCGCCGCGAACGGGACGAAGTCGGCGGAGGGCGCGAAGCCCCCCGAGCCGGCGCCCCCCGAGCCGCCGAGCCCGCCGAAGCCCGGCGCGCCCTCGGCCTGAGCCCGGGTGGTGGGCTCGCCCGGCAGCGGCCGGCTGGCCGCCGCGTTCCTGGTGCTGACCCTCGTCTGGGGCACCACCTGGGCGGTCATCCGTGTGGGCCTGGCCGGCATTCCGCCCTTCACCGGTGTCGCGCTGCGCTTCGCCATCGCCGGCCTGCTGCTGCTGGTGCTCGCGCGGCGTCTGGGCGTGCGGCTCGGCCGCAGCCGGCGCGAGGCCTGGCTGTGGGCGGTCAACGGCCTGCTCTCGTTCTGCGTCTCCTATTCGGTCGTCTACTGGTCGGAGCAGTACATCCCCTCGGGGCTCACCGCCGTGCTGTTCGCCACGAACCCGCTGTTCGTGGCCGTGATCGCCCACTTCGTGCTGCCGGGCGAGCGCCTCTCGCTCCCGGCCGTGGCAGGGCTGCTGCTCGGCTTCGCCGGGGTGGCGCTGATCTTCTCGGACGACCTGCGCCTGCTCGGGGGCGAGCGCGTGCGCGAGGCGGCGCTGGTGATGCTGGTGTCGCCCGCGGTGTCCGCCGTCGCGAGCGTGACGATCAAGCGCTGGGGCGCAGGGATCCACCCGCTGTCGCTGGCGGCGGTGCCGATGCTGATCGGAGCAGTGCTGGTGGCGCCGGTGGCTGCGATCGCCGAGCGTGGCGCGCGCGTCGTGTTCGACGCCCGCTCGCTCGGGGCGCTCGTCTACCTGGCCGTGCTCGGCTCGGCGCTGACCTTCACCGTGTTCTACTGGCTGCTCGCCCGCGTCTCGGCCACGCGCGTGGCGCTCATCTCGTACCTGATCCCGATCGTGGCAGTGGGGATCGGCGCCGTGGCCTTCGACGAGCCGCTGCGGCCGCGGCTCGTCGCGGGCGCGGCCCTGGTGCTGGCGGGCGTCGGACTGGTCAGCGCGCTCCGGTCGCGGCGGGCGCCGCTTTCTCAGCCCACAGCTGCGCGGCCAGCGCGGCGAGCAGCGGGAAGCAGATGACCACGTAGCGCGGCTCGGGGCCGGGCATCTGCGTGATCAGCGCCGTGCGCAGCAGCACGTAGGCGACGAGGATCGCGGCGCCGGTGCGCCAGGACACGCTGCGCAGGGCGACCAGCGCCAGCGCGACGTAGAGCAGGTTCAGCGTGAAGAGCACCACGGTGACGCTCAGGTCGTAGGGGTCGTCCTCCCAGCACTGGCGCAGCGGGAGCACCTCGCCGGACCACGGCAGCAGCTCGAGCCGCGGCGAGATCCACATCGTCGGCACGCGCTCCAGGGGCACCAGCAGGTAGGTGCGCAGGGGGTGGCGCGCGGTGCGCTCGCGGGCGAGCTGCGCGAAGCCCCCGTCCAGCTCCGGCGTCAGCGTGAAGTCGGCGTTGTGCTGGGCGAACAGCCGGGCCACGCGCTCCTTCTCCTGCGGGCTGTCGTAAGCCGAGGGCGGAAGCTGGTCCACGAGCAACGGCTCGTCTTCGACCTTGAACGAGAAGTCGTAGATCTCCTGGTTCGTGGTCAGCCAGGTCGCGAGCCACTCGTTGAACCCGGTCGGGGCCATCTCGCCCGGCAGGTTCGCCGCCGGCGGCGGCAACACCTCGAAACGTCCCAGTGCCGCGACGTTGCGCGCCGCCCACGGTGCCAGCGCGAGCGCGAGCCCGAGCCCCAGCGCGCCGCCCGTGCCGAGGAGGCGCCGCCAGTCGCGCGGGCGCCACCACCACCACGGCAGCACCACCGCGGCGGCCATCAGCACGAGCGGCGTCTCGGGGCGGAAGTAGCAGCCGATGCCCGCGGCGACGCCCGAGCCGAGGAGGGCCAGCCACGCCCCGCGGTCGCCCCGCGCGTGAGCCTGGAGCCGGCGCACGCCGAGCAGCAGCAGCGCGATCGAGCCGGTGTTCCAGAAGGCGCCGGGCGTCTCGGCCAGGATGGCAGCCACGTAGTTGGCGGTGAAGGGGCAGAGCGCCGACAGCCAGAGCCCGGCCAGGAAAGCGCGCCGCCTCCTCTCGGGCGCCGCGAGCAAAGCGGCCACCGCCCCGGCCAGCAGGCAGGTCAGGGTGTCGATGACCGCCTGGACGACCCGGACGGGCTGGAAGCCGGGACCGAAGAGGGCGTGGCTCGCAGCGAGGAGCGCCGGGTAGCCCGGCATGCGGACGTCGACCGGCACCAGCCGGCCCTCGATCTCGAGGGCGTAGGACCGGTGCGCGTCGAGGCTGCGGGCCAGGGCCTCGTAGAGCGGAGTGTCGCCCGCCTCGTAGGGGAAGGCGGCCGCGAGCCACAGGCGGAAGGCGAGGCCGGCGGCGAGCGCCGCGAGCACCTGCAGCTTCGTCCCGGAGAAGCGGCCGATTGACACCGCCATCGTGGTCCCGTAGCTTGAACCACCACCGTGGTCGCACACAAGCCGGTCTTCTTCGACGAGAAGCGTGAGAGGTGGCGTCGGACGCGCCGCATCGGCGAGCTCGCCAGCGCCCTGCTGACGGTCCTGCTGATCGCGTTCCTGGTCAACGTCTCGCGCCGGCTCGACCTGCCGCGGCTGATGGTGCCCGACTCGCGCCCGACGCTGCACGCGATCCGGCAGAAGACGCGGACGGTGTCGGCGCGCCAGCGCGCCGGCCGGCGCAGCCGCGTGCTGCCGCGCCAGGCGACGGGCGGCCCGGGGGAGACGCTGCGCGCCGCGTTCTACGTGGCCTGGGACCCGGCGAGCTTCGCGGCCCTGCGCCAGCACCACGAGCAGATCGACCTGCTGGTGCCCGAGAGCCTGCACATGATCTCCCCGGAAGGCCGCGTCCAGGTCGAGGGGGACCCGAAGCTCGACGAGTGGCTGCGCACGACGCCGACCGACCTGCAGGTGATGCCGCTCGTCAACAACAGCGACGGCACCCGCTGGTTCGTCGAGGAGCTGGCCCAGATGCTCGCCCGCCCCGCCGCGCGCTCCGAGGCCGTGGCCCAGCTGGTGGCGCACCTCACGGGCGCCCGCCGCCCCGGCCTGGTGGTCGACTTCGAGGAGGTGCCGCCGGAACGGCAGCGCGAGTTCGCGGCCTTCGTGCGCGAGCTGGCGCAGGCGCTGCACCGCTCCTCGCTGCAGCTGATGGTGGCGCTGCCCGCCGCCGACCCCGCCTACGACTACAGGGCGATCGGGCTCGCGCGCGGACGCCGTGATCCTGATGGACTACGACCAGCACTGGCTGACCTCGCCACCGGGTCCGATTGCCGCCCAGGACTGGTTCGTGCGGAACCTCGAGTCGACGCTGAGGCTCGTGCCGCGCGAGAAGCTGGTGATGGCGATCGCCGGCTACGCCTACGACTGGACGTTGCCCAAGCCGGGCGACGACGGGCCCCACGCGCGGGCGCTGAGCTTCCAGGAATCGCTGGTGACGGCGCTCGAGTCCGAGGCCACCGTCGAGCTGGACCCGGAGAGTCTCAACCCGCACTTCGCCTACGGCGACGAGAACGGCCGCACCCACCAGGTCTGGATCACCGACGCCGTCACCACGTTCAACGAGCTGCGGGCGTGCGAGGACGCGGGGGTGCACGGCACCGTCCTCTGGCGGCTCGGCTCCGAGGACCCGTCGCTGTGGTCGTTCTGGGGCAAGCAGCCGCGTCACCAGCGCGGACGTCGACCGGCTGGCGGACGTGCCGCCCGGCTACGACCTCGTGCTCGAAGGGGACGGCGACATCTGGAGGATGCTGGCGACGCCGGAGTCCGGCCGGCGCGAGATCCGCCGCGACCCGTCCAACGGGCTGATCGTCGGCTCGAGCTACACGCGCCTGCCGAAGACCTGGCAGATCGAGCAGATCGGCGCGCGCCCACGGCAGATCGTGCTCTCGTTCGACGACGGCCCCGACCCGCGCAACACGCCCGCGATCCTCGACGTCCTCAAGTCGCGCAACGCGCCGGCCGCGTTCTTCGTGACCGGCCTCGCCGCGAACGAGTACCCCGGGCTGCTCCGCCGCGAGTACCGCGAGGGCCACGAGATCGGGAACCACAGCTACACGCACCCGCACTTCGAGCGCATCAGCCGCGCGCAGCTGCTGCTCGAGCTCAACCTCACGGCCCGCCTGTTCGAGTCGCTGATCGGCGCTCGCACGCTGCTGTTCCGCCCTCCCTACGGCATCGACCACCAGCCCGAGTCACCGGAGGAGGTGGCACTGCTGCCCGTGCCGCAGTCGATGGGCTACCTGATCGTGGGCTCGCGCATCGACCCGCACGACTGGGGCGAGGCCGGTGGCGGCGCGCCGCCCCCGCCGGCGGAGCTGGCGCGCCGGGTGCTGACGGCCGCGCGGCGAGGCGCCGGCAACATCGTGCTGCTGCACGACGGCGGTGGCGACCGCAGCGGCACCGTGGCCGCGCTGCCGGCGATCATCGACGGCCTGCGCGCCGAGGGCTTCACGCTGGTGTCCGTCTCGGAGCTGCTCGGGCAGCCGCGGGCGGCGACCATGCCCCCGCTCTCGCCCGGCGAGCGCTGGACGGCGCGCGTGGACCGGCTCGTGTTCGACCTGTACCACTGGGCGAGGCTCGGCGTCGCCTGGGTGTTCGTGGCCGGCATCGTGCTGGTGAGCGCCCGCGCCCTGTGCATCGGGCTCCTGGCGATCGTCGAGAAGCTGCTGCGCCGGCACCCGCCCGCCGGCAAGCAGCAGCCGCTGGTGTCCGTGCTGGTGCCCGCCCGCGACGAGGAGGCGGCGATCGCGGACACCGTGCGCTCGGCGCTCGCGAGCGACTACCCGGCGCTGGAGGTGATCGTCGTCGACGACGGGTCGAGCGACGCGACCGCCGCGCGCGTGCTGGAGGCGGCGGCCGGCGACCCGCGGCTGCACCTCGTCCAGCAGCCCAACCGCGGCAAGGCGGCCGCGCTCAACCGCGCGCTGGCGGATGCGAAGGGCGAGATCCTGGTGACGATCGACGCCGACACCGCGGTCGAGCCGCAGGCGATCGCGCTCCTGGTCCGGCACTTCGCCGACCCGACGGTCGGCGCCGTCGCCGGCAACGTGAAGGTCGGCAACCGCGACCGCTGGATCACGCGCTGGCAGGCGCTCGAGTACGTGACCAGCCAGAACCTCGAGAAGCGCGCATTCGACCTGCTGAACTGCATCACCGTGGTGCCGGGCGCGTTCGGCTCCTGGCGCGCCGAGATCCTGCGCGAGATCGGCGGGCTCACCCCGGACACCGTGGCCGAGGACGCGGACCTGACGATCGCCGTGCGCCGCCGCGGCTGGCGCATCCGCTACGACGACGGGGCGGTCGGCTGGACGCAGGCGCCGGAGGACGCGAACGGCCTCGTCGCCCAGCGCTTCCGCTGGACCTACGGAACGCTGCAGGCCGTCTACAAGCACCGCGACACGCTGCTGCGGCCGCGCTTCGGCTCGCTCGGGCTGGTGGCGCTGCCGAACATCCTGCTGTTCCAGATCCTGCTGCCGGCGTTCTCGCCGCTGATCGACCTGCTGTTCTTCGGCTCGCTCCTGCTGTTCGGCCTCTCGAAGCTGCACGTGGCGCGGCTGCCGGAGCTGTGGACGAGCGACGACCTGCTGCGCGCGACCGTGTTCCTGGTCGCGTTCATGGTGATCGACTTCCTGACGGGGGTGCTCGCCTTCGCGATGGAGAAGGAAGAGGAGTGGTCGCTGCTCGCCTCGTTCCTGCCGCAGCGCTTCTACTACCGCCAGCTGATGTACGTCGTGCTGATCCGCTCGTTGGTCTCCGCGCTCAAGGGCCACGCCGTCGGGTGGCGCGGGCCCGTGCAGGCGCCCGCGTCCCCCTGATCCGCCCGGCCCCGCTCAGGACAGCTTGAAGGCGACCGTGATCGTGATCTTCGCCTCGACCGCCCTGCCGTCCTTGACCACCGGCGCGTAGCGCCACTGCCTGACGGCGGCCAGCGCCGCCTCGGCCAGGCGACCATCGCCTTCGAGAGCCGCGGGCGTGCCCTTGTTCGCCGCCACCTGCTTCAAGCGGTCAGGCGTCGGCGCCGAGGCGACGACCTGCGCCGCCTCGATGGCGCCGGCCTTTCCGATCCGCGCTTCGATCTGGAAGATGCCTTCCACCTTCTCGGCCTTCGCCTCGGCCGGGTAGGCGGGGTTGACCCGGTGCACGAGCTTCGGCTCTGCCGGGCCCGTGACTTCGTCTTTCAGGGACACCTTCGCCTGGGATGGCTCGGCGGTCTGGGCCGCCTGCAGGGGGAGCGCCGAGGCGACCCAGGCGGTCGCCAGGACCAGGGCGCCGGCCGTCAGCGCGAGGTGCGCGGTCGTGCGTGCGGGTGACATCGAGACCTCCTTCAACAGCAGATCCACCCGCTCCCGGAGGTGGCTCTCTCGCAGGAAGGGCGCGGCCGGGACCGCGCGGGCCCGGGCGGCGTCGCGGGCGACCTCGACCAGCGCCTCGAGGTACGCCTCGCGCCCGCCGAGGCGGCTGACGACCTCGGCGTCGACGCACTGCTCGCGCGCGAGGCGGACGCGCGCCACCAGCCAGTGCACGGCCGGGTGGAAGAAGGCGACTGCCCGCACCAGCTCCTCCAGGAGCTGCAGGGACCAGTCACGCCGCCGCACGTGCAGCAGCTCGTGGAGCGCGATCGCCTGCTGCTTCTCGCGCGCCATGGCCGGGAAGCTCGTGGGCAGCAGGATCGTCGGCCGCCGGAGGCCGAAGGTCGCTGGCGCCGCCGCGTGGTCCGACAGCACGAGCGTGGCGGCGGGCGCCGTACGGTTGCGAAGCTCGCGCAGCCAGGCCCCGGCCGCGAACGGCCGCGCGGCGCGCGCGATGCGGCGCAGGCGGACGAGGCCGAGGCCGAGCCGGCCGAGCTGCAGCAGCGCACCGGCCAGGAGCGCGGCGGCGGCGAGCGCCGGCCAGACGGCACCCGCGGAGCCGCCGCCCTGGGCGAGGTGCGCCGGGGCGTCCATGCCCCCCGCGCCCAGCAGCGTGGACCAATGCACCGACGCCGACGGCTCCTGCCAGGGCTGGAGCAGGGGCAGCAGCAGGACGAGAGCGAGCACGGTCTCGTCCAGCGCCAGCCGCGCCGCCGGTCGCTCGACGGGCGCCAGCCGGGCGAAGGCCGCGGCGACCAGCCAGAGGGCCGCCGCCTGCGCGCTCCAGGCGCCGACGTTCCACAGCACGAGCGAGATGCTCACCGCTTCTTCTCGATGCGCCTCGCGAGCGCGTCGAGCTCCTCTCGCGAGAGGTCGTGCTCCTCGACGAGGTGCACGAGCAGCGGCTGGGCCGAGCCGCCGAACACGCGCTTGACGAAGTCGCGCACCATCGTGCCCACGACCTGGCTCTGCGGGCGCGTGGGCCGGTAGAGGAAGGAGCGTCCCTGCGCGCGCTTGCGCAGGTGCCCCTTCCGCTCGAGCACGTTCATCATCGTCATCACGGTCGTGTAGGCGACCTTGCGGCCGGCCAGCAGGTCCTCGTAGACGTCGCGAACCGTGGCCTGGCCGCGGGCCCAGACGGCCTTCATGATCTCGAGCTCCTGCGGCGTCAGCGTCGGGCTGGGCTTCCTCATGGCGATCTACTAATTAACTAGTACTAATCTCATCGTGTGTCAAGCGCCGAACATTGGACACCGCCGGGGCCGCCCGGGTTCCACGTCCCGTGGGAAGGGGGAGCAGCGTCCACGCCCGGGGGATTGACTCGCCGGCGCCCGCCGGCCTAGCGTGGCCGTTCGGGGGCCGGCGGGCCCCGCGGGAGGTGGCCCATGGACTCGATCGGCGAGCTGGATCCCCCGGCACGGCTGCTGCTCGGCCCGGGGCCGAGCCCCGTCCACCCTCGCGTGACGCGCGCGCTCTCGGCACCCGCGCTGGGGCACCTCGACCCGGCGCTCCTGAAGATGCTCGAGGAGTCGCGCGTGCTGCTCCGGCGTGTCTTTCGCACGGACAACGCGCGCACGCTGGCCGTCTCCGGCACCGGGATGGCCGGCATGGAGGCTGTCCTCGGCAGCCTGCTCGAGCCGGGAGACCGGCTGCTCGTGTGCACGGCGGGCTTCTTTGGCAACCGCATGGCCGAGCTCGCGGCCCGCATGGACGCCAGCGTCAGCCGGCTCGAGCAACCGTGGGGCGAGGTCTTCGGCGCCGACGAGATCGAGGCGGCCCTGCGCGAGACGAAGCCGCGGGCGGTCGCGCTCGTCCACGCCGAGACCTCGACCGGCGCACTGCAGCCGATGGACGGGGTCGGCGAGCTCGCGCACCGGCACGGCGCGCTGCTGGTCCTCGACTGCGTGACCTCGCTCGGCGGCGTGCCGGTCGAGATCGACGCCTGGGGCGTCGACGCGGCCTACTCGGGCACGCAGAAGTGCCTCGGCGGCCCGGCGGGCCTGTCGCCGGTCACGCTCGGGCCGCGCGCCGTCGAGCGCATGGCCGCGCGCTCGCGGCCGGCCCACTCCTGGTACCTCGACCTCGATCTGCTCGAGCGCTACTGGGGCGGCGACCACGCGTACCACCACACCGTCTCGGCGCCGCTGGTGTACGCCCTGCGCGAGAGCCTGCGCCTGGTGCTCGAGGAGGGCCTCGAGGCGCGCTGGGCCCGCCACCGCGCGAACGCGGAGCGGCTCTGGCGGGGGCTCGAGTCGCTGGGCCTCGAGCTGCACGTCGCGCCGGCCTGCCGCATCCCCTCGCTCACCACCGTGCGCGTGCCGGACGGTGTCGACGAGGCCGCGGTGCGCACGAGGCTGCGGGACGAGTACGGCATCGAGATCGGCGCCGGGCTGGGCCCGCTCAAGGGCCGGGTCTGGCGCATCGGTCTGATGGGCTACGGCTCGCAGCGCTCGAACGTCGAGCTGCTGCTCGCCGCGCTGGGCGAGATCCTCGGACGGCGCTCTGCTTCGCAGCCGCGAGGCGAAGAGCTGAGAGAGCAACCGAAACGGAGGACGACATGAGTGGTCTTCTGGCTGCACCGCTGCTCGCGCTGCTCTCGACGGCTCCCGCGGCCCCGGCTGCACCGGCCGGAGCGCGCGAGGCGCGGCTGCTGCCACAGGCGAACGAGGTCCGCGAGGTCGAGGACCTGTCGGGCTTCTGGGACTTCGCGCTCGATCCGCGTGACGAGGGTGTCGCCGGGGGCTGGGCGAACGGGCTGACGGAGCCTCGTTCGATCGCGGTGCCCGGTAGCTGGAACGAGCAGTTCACCGACACCTGGGACTACCTGGGCAGCGCGTGGTACGTGCGCAAGGCCTTCGTCCCGCGCGCCTGGAAGGGCCGGCAGGTCGTGCTGCGCGTCGGCTCGGCGAACTACGCCGCGAGCGTGTGGTGGAACGGCCAGCCGCTCGGGGGCCACGAGGGCGGGCACCTGCCGTTCGAGTTCGACGTCAGCGCGGTCGTGAAGTGGGACGCGGCCAACGTGGTCGCGATCCGCGTCGAGAACCGTCTTCTGCCCACACGCGTGCCGGCCGGCAACCTGCCGGGCGGCGGCGCGCTGGCGATGTTCGCCGGCAACCCGCGCGCGTCCTTCGACTTCTTTCCCTACGCCGGGCTGCACCGGCCGGTCGTGCTGTACGCCGTCCCGCGAGAGCACATCGAGGACGTCGCGGTGCGCACGACGATCGACGGCGACGCGGGCACGGTGGAGCTGACCGTCTCGAAGACGGGCGCGGCCGGCGCGGGCAGGGCCCGCCTCACGGGCGCCGGCGCCGCCGTCGAGGCGCCGCTGCGCTTCAGCGGCGGCCGGGCGCAGGTATCGCTGCGGGTCCCGAAGGCTCGCCTCTGGTCGCCCGACGATCCCTTCCTCTACGAGCTCGAGGTCGACCTGGACGGCAAGGCCGGCGTCGTCGATCGCTACCGCCTGCCCGTCGGCGTGCGCACGATCGAGGTCCGCGGCACGCGGCTGCTGCTGAACGGGCAGCCGATCTTCCTCAAGGGCTTCGGCCGCCACGAGGACTTCCCGGCGAGCGGCCGCGGGCAGAACGACCCGCTGATCGTCAAGGACCTCGGCCTGATGAAGTGGGTCGGTGCGAACTCGTACCGCACCTCCCACTATCCCTACTCCGAGGCGGAGATGAACCTCGCCGACCGCATGGGGTTCCTGGTGATCGACGAGATCCCCGCGGTCAGCCTGCCGTTCAACGACAGCGCGGAGAACCAGGCGGCGCGCCTTGCGCAGTGCCGGAAGCAGATCCGCGAGCTGATCGCGCGCGACCGCAACCACCCTTCGGTCGTGATGTGGAGCGTGTCGAACGAGGCCATGCCGCCGCGGCTCAACCTGTCCGCCGGCCCGAGGCCGGAGGCGGCCGACCCCGCCTCGGTGGCGTTCCTCAAGCGCCTGATCGACGATGCGCACGAGCTGGACGCCACGCGCCCGGCGACGCTGGTGGCCGTGATGGGCGCTCCGGCCGAGTGGATGGCCCTGCCGGACGTGCTCTGCGTCAACCGCTACTGGGGCTGGTACACGAACCCCGGCGACATCGCGGCCGGCGCGGCCCTGCTCGAGCGAGAGCTCGACGGCCTGGCGCAGGCGCACGGCAAGCCGATCGTCGTCTCCGAGTTCGGGGCCGACACCCTGGCCGGAAGCCACAGCACCGTGCCCCTGATGTGGAGCGAGGAGTACCAGGTCGCGCTGATCCGCGCCTACCTCGACGTCGCGGCGCGCAAGGACTACGTGGTCGGCATGCACGTCTGGAACTTCGCCGACTTCGCGACCGGCCAGTCGATCATGCGGGCCGGGTCGCTGAACCACAAGGGCGTGTTCACCCGGGAGCGCGAGCCCAAGATGGCGGCGCACTACCTGCGCGAGCGCTGGGGCGGGGGCGAGCGGCGGTAGAGTTGAGCCGAGGATCGGTGGGCCAGCCGCCGGAGGGCCGGCCCTCGCACTTGACACAGATCTCCGTTTGGTATAGATTACCAATCAGGGATGACGAGACACCGCGCAGCGCCCGGGCGGACCGGCGAGCGAGTCGCTGCCTTCGAGGCCGAGTGCCGCCGGCGGGGCCTGGCCCTCACCATCCAGCGCCGCGCCGTCTACGAGGAGCTGGCGGAGAGGAAGGACCACCCGACGGCCGACCAGGTCTACGACACGCTTCACGGGCGGCTGCCGGGCCTGTCGCGCACCACGGTCTACCGCGTGCTCGACACCCTGGTCGAGCAGGGCTTCGCCCGGCGCGTGCAGCACGCGGGCGCGGTCGCCCGCTTCGACCCGATGACGGGGCGCCACCACCACCTCGTGTGCGACGGCTGCGGGCGGCTCGTCGACCTCGACGACGAAGCCGTCCCGCGCATCCCGCTGCCGGAGGCGCGCGGGAGCGGCTTCCGGATCGACGACTACTCGATCAGCTTCAGCGGCCTCTGCAAGAGCTGCCGCCAATCTTGAATAAGGAGAGAACGACCCCATGGCCAAGAACCTGAAGGGCACCAAGACGCACCAGAACCTGAAGGACGCGTTCGCCGGCGAGTCGCAGGCGAACCGCCGCTACCTGTACTTCGCGAAGGTGGCCGACATCGAGGGCTACCCCGAGATCGCGGGCAACTTCCGCGAGACGGCCGATGGCGAGACGGGCCACGCCCACGGCCACCTCGACTACCTCAAGCAGGTCGGCGACCCCGCGACGGGCCTGCCGATCGGCGACACGTCGCTCAACCTGAAGGCGGCGGTCGAGGGCGAGACCCACGAGTACACCGACATGTACCCCGGCATGGCGAAGGCCGCCCGCGAGGAGGGCTTTCCCGAGGTCGCGGACTGGTTCGAGACGCTGGCCAAGGCCGAGAAGTCGCACGCGGGCCGCTTCCAGAAGCTGCTCGACACCCTCAGCTGACGTCCTCGTTCGCGCCGCGGGCGGCCCCAAGCCGCGCGGAACGCCCGCGGCGCGTCAGACGCCGTTTCCCGCGCGGCCCGGAACCACCATGGCCACCACTCACGACAAGCCGATCTCCTACAAGCCCACGGACGGCCTCTCCTACGACCCCGACGAGCCCAAGTACTGGGAACAGCCGGCGCTCGCCAAGGAGGTGACGCGGGGCTTCGAGCTGTGCCACGGCTGCCGCATGTGCTTCAAGTACTGCGACAGCTTCCCGACCCTGTTCGAGCTGATCGACAGGAAGCACGACGGCGACGTCAGGAAGATCACGGCCGCGGAGACCGACCGCGTGATGGACGCCTGCTTCCAGTGCAAGCTGTGCGAGGTGCAGTGCCCGTACACGCCGCGCGAGAAGCACGAGTTCCAGTTCGACTTCCCGAGGCTCGTCCACCGCTACAAGGCCGTGCGCGCGAAGCGCAGCGGCATCCGGCTGCGCGACCGCCTGCTCGCCAACGCCGACGCGGCCGGCGCGCTGGCGCGGCTCAGCTTCGGCATGGCCAACGTGATGAACCGCGTGCGGCTGAACCGCGTGCTGATGCACGCGGCGCTCGGCATCCACAAGGACAAGCTGCTGCCGGAATTCGCGCCCAGCACGTTCGAGAAGTGGGCCGGCAGGAACGGTCGCATCCGGCAGGACGCGCAGGGCGTCGAAGCCGTGCTGTTCCCGACCTGCTACGTGCAGAACAACGAGCCCCAGATCGGGCGTGACACGCTCTTCGTGCTGGACCAGAACCAGGTGAAGACGGCCTGCGTGAAGGGCCTGCAGTGCTGCGGCATGCCGGCCTGGGAGACGGGCGACCTCGACTCCGTGCGCAGACAGGCCGCCAACAACCTGAAGGTGCTCGAGCCGTTCATCGCCGCGGGCGCGAAGGTGGTGGCCATCAACCCGACCTGCGCGATGATGATGCGCCGCGAGTACCCGGAGCTGCTGCCCGAGGCGCTGCGGCCCCAGGCGCGCAGGCTGGCCGAGCTGGTGCGCGATCCCTCCGAGCTGCTGTGGGAGATCCGCGACCAGCCGCGCTTCAACACGGCGTTCCGCTCGACGCCGGGCGGCGCGGTCGCCTACCACGCGCCCTGCCACCTGCGCGCGCAGGGCATCGGCTTCAAGGGCCGCGACCTGCTGCGCAAGATCCCCGGCGTCGTGCCGAAGATGACGATGGAGTGCTGCGGCCACGACGGCACCTACGCCATGAAGGTGGAGGGCTACGAGCAGTCGGTCAAGGTCGGGCAGAAGGCGTTCGACGGGATGAAGGGCGCCGAGGCCGAGGTCTGGGCGACCGACTGCCCGCTGGCGGCGCTGCAGTTCCAGCAGCATGCCGGCCGCAAGCCCATGCACCCGATGTCGATCCTGGCGCGGGCCTACCGCGCGGACGGCTTCGAGAAGAAGGTCGAGCCGAAGCCCGCGGCCGCTGTTGCCGGCGCGGTCGAGACGAAGGGAGACGGAGAGACGCGATGAAGACGGTCGAGCGCAGCGAGATCCTGGACTACGTCAGCTACGAGGAGCAGCGGAACGCGATCCGTGCCGCCGTGATGCGCGCCAAGGACGTCCGCCGCGTCCACGTCGGCCGGCACCTGACGTTCCTGTTCGAGAACCACGAGACGATCCGCTACCAGGTCCTCGAGATGACGCGTGCGGAGCGGATGGTGAGGGAAGCCGACATCCTCCACGAGATCGAGACCTACAACGAGCTGCTCGGCCAGGGCGGCGACCTCGGCTGCACGCTGCTGATCGAGATCGACGACCCGGCCGAGCGCGCCGTGAAGCTCGGCGAGTGGCTCTCGCTGACGCGGCAGCTCTACGCGAAGCTGGAGGACGGCACGAAGGTGCGCCCGGCCTTCGACCCGCGGCAGGTCGGCGACAGCCGCCTGTCGTCGGTGCAGTACCTCAAGTTCCCGGTCGGCGGGCGCGTTCC
Organism: uncultured Acidobacteriota bacterium; assembly: GCA_963831755.1. Classification (GTDB taxonomy): domain Bacteria; phylum Acidobacteriota; class Vicinamibacteria; order Fen-336; family Fen-336; genus DATBSL01. Next base: position 81,130 of record CAWHRC010000008.1, on the reverse strand, counting down.
CGTCGCGCTCGGCTGCGACCACGGCGATCCGGAAGCGCGGGGCGAGACGCCGCTCGCGCCGGAGCAGCGGGAGGCGCTGCGCAGGGACCTGGCCGGCTAGCTCGCGGTCCGCTGCTTGACACCCTCCGGGAATCCGGACAAGTTCGGAGGGTTGGGACAATGAGAGAGTCCACGATGCAGTGTCGCCGCGCGCTCGTCCCGGCGGCGCTTCTGGCTGGCCTGCTGGGCGGCGCAGGCACGGGCTGCGTCTCCGGGCGCGCGAGCGAGGGCGCCGCACGTGCGCAGGCGCCGGTCAAGGCCCGCGTCGTGCCCGTGGTCTCCCGGACGCTCCAGCGCGACGTGGACGCCGTCGGGTCGCTGTTCCCCTTCGAGGAAGTCACCGTGAGCTCGGAGGTGGAAGGGCGGGTCGAGCAGGTCTACGTCGACGTCGGCGATCGCGTGGCGGCCGGTCGGCCCCTGCTGAGGATCGTGCCCGTCGAGCTGAGCCTCAACCTCGACCAGGAGCAGGCCGCCCTGCGCCAGATCGAGGCCCGACTCGCCCCGCCGGAAGGCAACGTCGCGCTGAAGGACGAGAGCGACGCCGCCGAGGTCCGGAAGGCGGAAGCGGACCGCACGGACGCCGCCCAGAAGTTCGAGCGGGCCAAGGAGCTGTGGGCGCAGGGGCTCATCCCCCGCGGCACGTACGACGAGACGGAGGCCCGGCTCAACTCGGCTCGCGCGGCCTACGACATGGCCCTGCAGAACGTGCGCAACCTGCAGGCCCAGGCGGCCCAGCGCTCCGCCTCCGTGGCGCTGGCGGAGAAGAAGCTGCGCGACACGCTCGTGCGCAGCCCGTTCGCGGGCCAGGTCAAGGAGCGCCTGGTCAGCCCCGGGCAGTACGTGAAGGTGCAGACGCCCGTGATGGTCGTGGTCGACAACGACCCGCTGCGGGTGCGGCTCAAGGTGCCGGAGAAGATGGCGGGCTGGGTGGCCGTGGGCCAGCGCGTGACGGTCCGGGTGGAGGCCTACCCGGACCGGACCTTCCAGGGCAAGATCTCCCGCATCAACCCCTCGGTCGAGCCCCAGACGCGCGCCTTCGAGCTGGAGGCGCTGCTCGACAACCAGGACGGCGCGCTCAAGCCCGGCTTCTTCGCGCGGGCCACGATCGCCTCCAGCCACCTGGACCGGGCACTGCTCGTTCCCCGGGAAGCGCTGCGCTACCTCTACGGCGTCTACAAGGTCTACGCCGTCGAGCGGGGCAGGCTGCGCGAGACGGAGGTCAAGCTGGGTGCGCGCGACGGCCACGAGGTCGAGGTGGTCGAGGGCCTCAAGGAGGGAGACCGGGTGGCGGTGCCCGTCCCGGGGGAGGAGCCGAGGGACGGCGCGCCGGTGGCGGCGCCGAGCGACGCCCCCGAAAAGGCCGCCCGATGACGCTGGCCGAGCTCTGCGTCAAGCGCGGCGTCTTCGCGGTGATGCTGATCGCCTTCCTGGTGGTGCTGGGCCTGTTCTCCTTCCGCGAGCTGGGCGTGGACCTCTTCCCGCGGGCCGATCCCGCCACCGTCAACATCAGCGTGCAGCTCCCGGGCGCGACGCCGGAGGAGATGACGACCCAGGTGGTGCTGCCGCTCGAGGAGGCGCTCTCCACCGTCAGCGGCCTCGACGAGCTGACCTCCACCGCGACCGAGGGCAGCGCCCGCATCCGCTGCCAGTTCGTGCTCGAGCGCGAGATCGAGAGCGCGGCCCAGGACGTGCGCGAGAAGATGGCGGGGGCGCTGCGCAACCTGCCGCCGAACATCCTGCCCCCGATCATCCAGAAGGCCGATCCGGACTCCGATCCCGTCCTCACCCTGGTCGTGGCCGGCGAGCGCAGCCTGCGCGAGACCACCGAGATCGCCGACAAGCAGATCAAGCGGGTGCTGGAGACGGTGGACGGCGTGGGAGAGGTGAGCCTCACCGGCGCCCGGCTGCGGCAGATCCGCGTGCTCGCCGACGCCGACAAGCTGGCCGCCTACGGCCTCACGATCATCGACGTCGAGCGGGCGATCCAGAACGAGAACGTCGAGATCCCCGGCGGCACGATCGTGCGCGGGGACTCCGAGCTGGGGATCCGCACGCTGGGGCGCCTCGACGCGGTCTCGCAGTTCGGCGACATCATCGTCACGAACGTCGGCGGCAGCCCCGTCCGCATCCGCGACCTGGGCCGCGTCGAGGACGGCTTCGCCGAGCCGCGCTCCTGGAACATGCTGGAGGGCAGGCAGGCGGTCTCGCTGGACGTGCAGCGCCAGTCCGGCACCAACACCGTCAAGATCATCGACGCCGTCAAGGACAGGCTGGCGCAGATCCAGAAGACGCTGCCGCCGGGGATGACCCTGCGCATCATCCGCGACCAGTCGGTCTTCATCAACGCCTCGGTCGCCTCGCTCGAGGAGCACCTGCTGTTCGGCAGCCTGCTGGCCAGCCTGGTCGTGTTCCTGTTCATCCGCAACCTGCGCTCGGTGCTGATCGCCGCGCTGGCGATCCCCACCTCGATCGATCGCCACCTTCACCCTGCTGAAGGCGATGGACTTCACGCTGAACAACATGACGCTGCTGGCCCTGACGCTGGCCGTGGGGATCGTGATCGACGACGCCATCGTCGTGCTCGAGAACATCGTGCGCTACCTCGAGGAGAAGCGCTACGAGCCGCGGGCCGCGGCCATCGAGGCCACGCAAGGAGATCACCCTGGCCGTGCTGGCCACCACGCTGTCGCTGGTGATCATCTTCCTGCCCATCGCGTTCATGAGCGGGTACGCGCGGCGCTACGTGAACCAGTTCGGCTGGACCATGGCCTTCGCCATCATGGTCTCCATGCTGGTCAGCTTCACGCTGACGCCGATGCTCAGCTCGCGGCTGCTGAAGCGCCGCCCGGAGGGGCCGGGGCAGCACGCCTCGAAGGAGTGGCCGTTCTTCGCCTGGATCGACCGCGCGCTACGGCCGGCGTGCTCGAGTGGTCGCTCGACCACCGCGGGCCGTCATGGCGGCGGCCCTGGGCACGTTCCTGCTGACCTTCCCCCTGAACGCACTGGTCGGCCGCGACTGGATCCCGCCCGACGACCAGGGCGAGCTGACCGCCCTGCTGAACCTGCCCGAGGGCACCTCGCTCGACGGGACGTCCCGGCTCACCACCGAGATCGCGGAGCGGATCTCGCGGGTCAAGGGAGTGGCCTTCGTCAACCCCTACGTGCACGAGGGGCTGATGAGCCACTCCCACGTCTACGTCCAGCTGGTGGACCTCAAGGAGCGGAGCCTCTCGAACCTGGACGTCGCCGACGAGGTGCGGAAGATCTGCGCCGGCTACCCGAACCTGCGCGACAAGGTGATGATCCCGTCCGCGCTGGGTGGCGGCGAGACCTTCTTCCCGATCCGCGCCCTGATCCTGGGTCCCGACTTCAACCGGGTGGTGGACATCTCGAAGGACGCGGCGGCCCGCATCCGGAGGATCCCCGGCCTGCTGGACATCGACACCAGCGTGAGCGTCAACAGCCCGGAGCTGCAGGTGCAGATCGACCGCCAGCGGGCCTCCGACCTCGGCGTGCGGGCGGCCGACGTCGGCAACGCCGTACGCCTGATGATCGCGGGCGAGGACCAGATCTCGACCTACAAGGAGGAGGACGAGCAGTACGACGTGACCCTCCAGCTGCTGCCCGAGCAGCAGAAGAACCCCGAGGTCCTGTCGCGGCTGATGATCCCCTCGAGCAAGGTCGGCCAGGTGCGGCTCGACAGCGTCGCCGCGATCCAGCGCGGCGTGGGCCCGGCCCGGATCGACCGCTACAACCGCCAGTTCCAGGTGCAGGTCTTCGGGAACAACGCTCCCGACTTCCCGCTGGGCACCGCGGCCGCGGCCGTGGGCGAGGAGGTCCGTCGCACCGGGCTGCCGCCGGGATACGACTTCCGCTTCACCGGCGCGGTGAAGATCCTCGACGAGACGACCCGCAACCTGATCATCGCCTTCCTGCTGGCCTCGATCTTCATGTACATGGTGCTGGCGGCGCAGTTCGACAGCTTCCTGCACCCCTTCACCATCATGCTGAGCCTGCCGCTGTCCGTCCCCTTCGCGCTGCTCTCGCTGTGGGTCACCGGACGGACCCTGAACCTGTGGAGCTCGCTGGGCGTGCTGCTGCTGCTGGGCATCGTCAAGAAGAACGGCATCCTGCAGGTGGACTACACGAACAAGCTGCGCGAGCAGGGCGTGCCGCTGCGCGAGGCGATCGTGCAGGCGAACCACGTTCGCCTGCGCCCCATCCTGATGACCACGCTCTCGATCGTGGCCGGCCTGATCCCCACCGCCATCGGCATCGGCGCCGGCTCCGCCCAGCGCTCGGCGGTGGCCGTGACCATCATCGGCGGCCAGATGCTCTGCCTGCTGCCCACGCTGCTCGTGACTCCCGTCGCCTACTCGCTCTTCGCCGAGGCGGAAGCGCGCTCCGGGTACGCGCTCCTGGGGCGGGCGATTCCCCGGCTGCTCGGCCGGCGGGTGGCGCCTTCTCCGGGGACCCGACAAGGCGACGCGACCGAGCGCAACACCGCCCGGCCGAGCGTAGAATAAAGAACCCTGAAACGGCCATCGGGATTCGCTTCTCTTCCCAGTGGGCAGTGCGCTTGGCGAGGAGGCATTCTCTTGAGGCACGGCGCCGGTACACGGCTGGGACCGCTCGAATCCGGCAGGACGCGCGCCTTGGCCCTGGCGGCGATGCTCAGCCTGACGTTCCAGTCGTGCGTCTTCCGGCGAGTCACCGTGGACTCTGTGCCGACTCGTCCGCCGGTTGCCGTGACGACCCCGGTCAAGGCCCACCTGAAGGACGGTTCGACGATCGTCTACGCCAAGGGCGTGCGCGTCGAGAGCGATGCCCTCGTGGGTGCCGGGACACGGTACGACTTGACGCTGAGCCACCCGGAGGCGGTTTCGCACGTGCCTCTCGAGAGTGTGGTGGCGATGGAGACGTTCCGGCAGCAGCTGAAGCCGGCCGAATCGGCCGTCGGCGTGCTGCTCGGTGCTGCCGCAGCAGCCGTCGGCACCGCCGCCCTCGCAGTCGCCATCTTCGGCTCCTGCCCGACGGTCTACTCCTCGACGGACGGCGTGGAAACGCTCGAGGCCGAGACCTTCTCCTACAGCATCGCCCCGCTGCTCGAATCGCGAGACCTCGATCGGCTGCAGACAGGCGCAGATGGCCGCGGGCAGGTGCGGCTCGAGGTGCGCAACGAGGCGCTGGAAACGCACGACATCAACCATCTCCAGCTCCTGGAGGTCCGGCACTCGCGAGACGAGGTGGTCGTCCCGGACCAGGATGGGCGGCCGGTGACCCTCGGGGGGTTCGCCGACCCCGAAGAAGCTTTGGACCGTGCGGGGCGGGACGTGCGGGCTCGGCTCGCACTGGCCGACGGCGACGCCTACGCCACGGCTCCGGCGGTGCTCGCACGGGCAGGCTCGGAGGACATGGAAGACTGGCTGGAGCTCGCTCTCCCCCTCCCCGAGCGCGCCGATCACCTGGGGCTCGTCCTCCGCGCGCGCAACAGCCTGCTCAACACCGTGCTGTTTTACGAGGTGATGCTGGCCCGTGCCGGTCCTCGAGCGCTCGACTGGCTCGGGGCCGACCTCGGTCGCATCGGCGAGACGGTGGAGCTGGGCCGGTGGGTGAGGAGGAGGCTCGGCCTGCACGTCCAGCTGTACCGAAACGGGACTTGGCAGGAGGTGGCCCGGCTGGCGGATCCCGGCCCGATCGCCTGGCGCGACGTCGCCGTCGTGGTGCCGGTGACCCCTGGCTCACCGGTGGCCCGACTGCGCCTGTCTTTTGCCGCCGACGCCTGGCGGATCGACCGCCTCCGGGTCGCTGCCCGCACGCAGGAGGCCGAGGCACGCGGCGTCGTGCTCAAGCAGGTGCTGAGCGGCGGCAATGTGGACGAGCAGGAGGCTTGTGCCCTGCTTCGCGAGCCCGACGGGCGCTACCTCGAGACCCGACCGGGCCAGCGCTTCACGGCCGTCTTCGACGTCGGCGCGGAGCCCGTGCAGGGCTCGCGGACGTTCCTGCTGTCCTCGCAGGGCTACTACACCGAATGGCTGCGCAGGGAATGGCTGCGTGGCGGCACCCGGCAGGCGTTCGTCCCGTCGGACGAGGCGCTGTTCGAGGCGCTTCGCCGCTGGAGGGAGCGGCGAGTCGTCTTCGAGCAGGCGTTCGAGTCGAACCGGGTGCGAGTGCCGTGAAGCGAGCCTTGCGGTCGCTGGCGTCTTCGCTTGCGCTCGCGGCGTACGCCGCGTGTGCGTTCGGCCCGACGGTCGAGCGCTTCCCGCTGGCGCAGGGGCCGCAAGGCGCGCAGGTCACATTGCGGACGGGCGGCCAGCAGCTCGAGGGCGAGCTGGTGGAAGCGCGTGGAGAGGGCCTGCTCGTGCTGGGCGTCCCGGGACCGGGAGCGGAGCGGCGGCTCGTGCTGGTGCGCTACGGCTCGCTGCGTGAGGCGCGCTTCGCGGCCGCGGGTTACCGACGGCTCCACGGCGAGCAACCGGGAGATCGTGAGCTCGCGAGGCTGCGCCTCGCCAGCCGCTTCCCGCAGGGCCTCGGACCCGACCTCCTGCAGCAACTCCTGCATGCCCTGGCCCAGCAGCAGGTGCAGGAACTGCAATGAGCGGACTCGCCGTCGCCACCCTGGCACTGGCCACCGCCTCGTTCGCGTCGGAGCCAGCGCGCCCTTCGGACCTCGCCGTCGATCGTGCAACGCAGCAGCGATTCGCGGACCTCGTGCGCGAGAGCACCGCCAAGTACCGGGACCGTTCACGAGCCGTGGCCGACGGCTACCGTCTCATCGGGCGCGACTTTCCGGGCATGGGTGAGCACTGGGTCCATGTCGGCCTCCTCTTCGACGGCGTGTACGAGCCAACCCGGCCCGAGTTCCTCAGCTACGTGACGATCGACGGACAGCCGACGCTGCTAGGTGTGGCCTACGGACTGCCGCTGCTCGGGGGCGAGTCGCCGCCGGACGGGCCAGCCGGGAAAGACGCCTGGCACGACCACGTGGGGACACTCGACGAGGAAACCCTGCTGCCGCATCACCACCACTCGGGACATGGAGGGCAGGGGCCGCGCCTGGCCATGCTCCATGCCTGGGTATGGCTGACGAACCCTGACGGACTCTTCGCCGCGGACAACTGGGCCATACCGTTCGTGCGCCTTGGCCTCGCACCTCCGCGGGCTCCCTGCCAATCCGCCGCGAAGGCGCTCTCGCTGCTCACGGGCGGCGACGAGTATGTCGCCGATGCCGTTGCCCGGGCGCAAGGCGAGATGCAGGCCGCCCCCGGGGTCCGCGCAGCGATCGGCCGGGCCCGCGGCCGCGTCGAAGGGGTGCTTCCGGCCCATCGTTCGGACCCGGCCGAGTCCGCCGAGCTCGAGGCGCTCGGCCCGCTGTGGGACCAGATGTGGGTCGAGATCGAAGCCGTTCTGCCGCCGGAAGCCCGCGAGAAGATTCGCGGCTCGGCCCTGCGCTGACGGCAGCTGGGGACTCTAGCGCTCGGCGGCCGAAGTCTCGTCGAGCTCGACCATCACGAAGCGCAGCTCGCCGTCGCGCTCGACCTGCAGCACGACCGGCCGTCCCGCCGCCGCCTTCAGCCGCTCGCGCAGGCGCGCCACGCTCGTCACCGACTCGCCGTCGACGGTGTAGATCACGTCGCCGGGACGAAGCGGGTCATCGCTGAAGGCCGCGCCCGCGGCGCCGGCCGCGACCACGACGCCGGCGCTCGCGCGCAGCCGCGGCAGCATCGACGTCAGCCGCTCGTCGAGGTCGAGCGCGAGCACGCCGAGCGGCCGCACGAGGTTCTCCGGCGAGCTGGCCAGGGCGGTGACGCTGGCAGCGTCGCCGGGCCGCTCGGCCACCACCGGGACCGCGCGCAGGGTTTCCTTGCCCCGGAGCAGCTCGAGCGCCACGCCGCTGCCCACGGCCTTGCGGTACAGGCCCACCTGGAGCTGGCGCGCGTTCTCCACGGGCTTGCCGTCGAGCGCCGCGACCACGTCGCCGATCCGCAGGTCGGCCCGGTCGGCCGGGCTGCGCGGGATCACGTCGCGCACGAGGACGCCCCGCTGGCGCGGCAGCTCGAGGGCAGCGGCGAGCGCGGGGGTGATGGTCTGCGTGCGCAGGCCGATCTCGCCGCGGCGGACGCGCCCGCTGTCTCTGAGCTGCTCGAACACCGTGCGCACGATGTTCGAGGGGGCCGCGAAGCCGATCCCCTCGCTGCCACCCGACTGGCTCAGGATCAGGGTGTTGACGCCGACCACGAGCCCGCGGGTGTCCACCAGCGCCCCGCCGCTGTTGCCCGGGTTGATGGCGGCGTCGGTCTGGATGTAGATCATCGGCGCCTCGGGCGTCAGCTGCCGCGCGGTGGAGCTGACGACGCCCAGCGTGACGGACCGCTCGAGACCGAGCGGGCTGCCGATGGCGAGCACCAGGTCGCCGGCGCGCAGAGCGTCGGAATCGCCCAGCTCGAGCGCCGGCAGCTCCCGCCGGTCGAGCTTCAGCAGGGCGAGGTCGGTCTCCTCGTCCGACCCGACCAGCACCGCGCCCACCGCCTGACCGGGCGGGCGCAGGATCGACTGGCCGGCATCTTCGCCGTCCGCCCGCAGCAGCACCTGGATCGACCGCGCGCCCTCCACCACGTGGCGATTCGTGATCACGTAGCCGTCGGCGCTCAGGACGACGCCCGAGCCGATCCCGCGCTGGCGCGTCAGGACCGCGGTGCCGGCCGCGCCGGAGGCGGAGAAGCCGCTCGCGGAGATCTCGACGACCGACGGGGCCACCGCGCGACCAGCTCGCGCAGCTCGTCCGAGAGGGTGCCCAGGCCGCGCTGGCGCAAGTCCGCACGGGGGGACCGCGCCTGTGCCGTCGAACCGGCCGGCGCGGCGAGCGCCAGGCCTGCAGAGACGGCAATGGCCCACGAACGAGGCGCAAGCGGCACGTTCACCTCCGAGTCTTGCGGTCTTGCGCCCCATCATGCCGCAGACGGGCCGTCAGGGCACGGGCGGGGCTCTCCGGACGACAGCCGGGTTGGCGTCCTCTAGGTGGCGCGCGTGACGGTGACGCCGAGCGGCTGCTGCGGCGTCACGGGGCCCCTGTCTTCGAGCCGTTGCGCGCCGAAGCCCGTCAGCCGGATCTCCCTCGCCGCGAGCGTGCCCTCGACGACGCGCAGGTCCAGCTTCATGGCCCGCTCGCCGCCGGCGGCGAGCGTGTAGCTGCCCCAGGCCGAGCCGTTCGACCAGAAGAAGCGGCCGGTCCTTGGCCGCGAGCTCGAGCGTGCCCGTGACCGCCGACTAGCGGAAGCCGGTGAGCGCGAGCAGCGGTCGCCCAGCTCGCCATGGCGCGGGCGTAGTGGTGGCCGCACTCGGCCTCGTCGAAGGGGTTGCGCCGGGCGCCGTCGTAGCGGTCGCGGATGGCGCGGATGCACGCGCAGGCCCTCTGCGTCCAGCCCCTCGTAGAGCATGTCCGACCGCGGCCGTGTACTCGAAGCCGGTCATCACCTCGGTGAAGTAGGGGAAGGGCTGCTTCGGCCGGCTCGCGCGGGTAGTCGGCCATCGACGCAGCGCGCGACTCGTCGCCGAGGGCGAAGGTGCGCATGTGGTTGAAGTGCGTCGTAGAAGCTTCGGGCGGAGGTTGTACTTGCAGGATGCTGCGCAGCGTGCGTCGCGGACGTGGGCGGGGTCGACGAGCGGGCCCAGGCCGCAGACGTGGGCCATGATACTGGCCGACGAGCTGGTCGACCAGGCAGCCGGCGCCGAGCTGGTAGTCCGGGCTTCGCCAGGTCGGCCGCGCCCATGCCGACCACGCAGGCCGGGCGCGATGTCGTCCTTGCTCTTCGGCGGCCGGCACCTGGTGCTCGTAGTACTCGCCGTTGAACAGGTGCGCGTCGATCCAGCGCGAGCCGCGCTCGAACAGGCGCCGGCACTCGCGGCGAAGTCCGCCTCGCCGAGGTGGCGCGCCATCTCCTCGGCCGCGCGCAGCGCGCCCAGGTACCAGAGCGCCCATCTGCGGGTTGGGGCCGTAGTACTCGACGTCCATCGTGTTGTGCTGGCAGCCTTCCATCACGCCGTCGCGGTCGGCGTCCCAGCCGCCGGGGATCCAGCAGAACTCGACGCGCCTTGCGCACCTTCGGCCAGAGCTGCCGCAGCAGGGCGTCGTCGCCCGAGAGCTGCCAGTCGCGGTACAGCTTCATGATGCAGCCCATCTGGCCGTCGGCGGCGGCCTTGCCGAACTCCTGCGCGCGCGCCGAGCGGCAGGTTCACGCGGAAGCTCATCAGGCCGCCGTCGTCGGTGGCGTGGACGAACTCGACCTCGCGCATCGCGACGCGAGAGCGGCCGAAGAGGAACGGCGTCGCCTGCTCGTAGTTCCAGACGTGCGTGCAGGAGCCGTGGCAGCAGCCGGCGCGTGTCGCTCGCAGCCCTCCCAGCCGAAGAAGCGGCCGTCGGCGCGTGCGGAAGCAGGTCTGGGTGCGCAGCGTGCGAGAGGTTGAAGAGCGCGGCCTCCTTGACCTCGGCCGGGCAGGTCGCTCGCGCAGAAGGCGGAGACGAACGCGACCGTGCGGCGGTCCAGCTCCGGCAGCCGCGGCAGCGCCGTCTCGGCCACGTCCCAGGCGTCGGCGAAGTGCGTGGTGTAGTAGTTGCCGACCCGGTCCTCGCGGCGCGGGCGGGTCCGACTTCGGCGTCCACGAGTAGCGGTTGGGGAAGTGCCAGGCCAGCAGGAACAGCGGCCTCGCGCGTGGCGCGCCGGCGGCAGGTCGAGCTCGACCGCGAGCGAGGCCATCGGGCGTCGTCGCCCTTGCTCGGCGCGCTCGTCGAGCCGCCCGTCGGCGACGAAGTCGTCCCAGAAGTCGAGCAGAGCGCCGCTCCAGTCCGACTCGGCCCAGGCCGTGCGCTGGCTGGTCGTCGCGTCGGGCAGCGTGACGAGCGCGAGCGTGCCCCAGGCGGCGTCGTCCGGGCTCACCTTCTGCGACGACAGGAACAGTCCCTGGGCGACGCCGGTCCGGCGGTGCTCGTTGCGGTTGCCTTCGGCCCCGACGAACTGCGGGTCGTTCTTCCAGTCCTTCTTCGTCCGCGAGCCGTCGCAGCCCACGAAGTTCGGCAGTGAGGCGCAGACGGTGGCGGCCACGCGCCGGCGCCGAGCGATTCCGGAGCGCGACCCGGAACACCGCGATGGGAATGCCGCTCGCCTCGGGGTCCGCCGGCACCATCGGGTTCATCGCCTTGAGCTGCGCCTCGACCGGCAGCCCGGGGTCCTCGAGGATCACGCGGCCGAACGGGTAGGCCGTCGCGAACGAGGCGCCGCGGAAGCGCGGCAGGCCGGCGTTCGGGGCGGGGGAGCCGTGGCTGCCCTCGAGCAGCTCCTTCGGGATCGGTCCCTCGAGGGCCCGCGCGAGCGGCGCGCCGCCCTCCTCCTGCACGCGGACGGCGAAGAAGGGTGCGGCCGCGGCCCGGGGGCACGAAACCCTTCGCGGGCCGGTTCATCAGCTCGAAGTCGCGCAGGTCGCCGCGGCCCGCCGAGCGAGACGGTGCCGGTGCCGATGCCGCCGATCGGCAGCGCGACGCGCAGCAGGTGCTCGGCGTCGTAGTGCCGCAGCGACGGCCAGTCGGGGTCGCGCAGCGCCCGGGCGACGGCGGGCGAGGCCGCCCGCGCGTTGCGTGTCGCCGTGGCCGGCGCCGCCATGGCCGGCACGGCGGTCATGGCGCCCACGCCGAGGCCGACCGACTTGACGAAGCCGCGCCGCCCGATCCCGCCACGCCCCTCGTTGTCGTTGTCCACGGCGTCCTCCCGCGCCGGGTGTACGCGCCGGCAGGCACGCTGTCAACCGGACGGTGTTAGCCTTGGGCGCCACCGTGGAGGCAGCTCGATGCGCATCGTCAAGAAGATCCTGAAGGTCCTGGTCGCCCTGCTGGTCGCCGCTGTGGCGATCGTCGCCTTGCTGCTCTGGTGGACGTACCCGAAGCGGCCGATCAGCGGCATCTTCGCGCGCGAGGCCGGCGCCGGCGTCTTCAAGTTCAGCGACATCCCCAAGGGGCGCGCGCTGGCCGCGGGCGAGATCGAGACGTATGCGCACCGGCTGCTCGGTGAGATGACCCTGCAGGAGAAGGTGCTGCAGATGTCGGGCGACAGCTCGCTCTGGGACCTGATCAAGCTGATCACCGTCGAGCAGCGGCAAGTACAACGACTACCCGATCACTGCCGGCGCGCTGAAGCGGCTCGCCATCCCGCCGATCGGCTTCTCCGACGGGCCGCGCGGCGTGGTGATGAACCACTCCACCTGCTTCCCGACGGCGATGGCGCGGGCCGCGAGCTGGGACCGCGCGCTGCAGCGGCGCGTCGGCGACGTGGTGGCCGAGGAGATCCGTGCCCAGGGCGGAACGCTGTGGGGCGGCGTGTGCGTGAACCTGCTGCGCCACCCGTCGTGGGGCCGCGCGCAGGAGACGCTGGGCGAGGACCCCTAGCTGCTCGGCGAGATGGCCGTGCCCGAGGTGGAGGCGGTCCAGGCGCACAACGTGATGGGCTGCGCCAAGCACTTCGCCCTCAACTCGATCGACGAGACGCGCAACAAGGTGGACGTGCGCGTTGACGAGCGCACGCTGCGCGAGGTCTACCTGCCGCACTTCAAGCGCCTGGCCGACGCCGACGTGGCGTCCTTCATGAGCTCGTACAACAAGGTGAACGGCGACTACGCCGCCGAGAGCCGTCACCTGCTGCGCGAGATCCTGAAGCAGGAGTGGGGCTACCGCGGCTTCGTGATGTCGGACTTCTTCGCAGGCGTCTACGACGGGAAGAAGGGGGCGCTCGCGGGCCTCGACCTCGAGATGCCCTGGACCGTGGCCTACGGCAAGAAGCTCCAGGCCGCGGTCGAGGCAGGTGAGGTGCCGGCCGCGCTCGTGGACGAGGCCGTGCTGCGCCTGCTGCGGCGCAAGATCGACTACGCGACCCGGCCCGACCCGATCAGCTACCCGGCGTCGCTGGTGCGCGCGGCCGAGCACGTGGCGCTCACCCGCGAGGCGGCCGAGAAGAGCCTGGTGCTGCTGAAGAACGACGGCCTGCTGCCGCTCGACGCCTCTTCGCTCAAGTCGCTGGCGGTCGTCGGGCGGCTCGCCGACGCGCCCAACCTCGGCGACTACGGCAGCAGCCGCGTCTACCCACCGGCCGGATCGGTGGTCAGCGTCGTCGCCGGGCTGCGCTCGCGGCTCGGCCCGGCCCGCGTCGTCCACGAGCCGGGAGCCGACCTGGCGAAGGCGAAGGCGGCCGCGCGGGCGGCGGACGCGGTGGTCGTGGTCGCCGGCTTCGACCAGTCCGACGAGGGCGAGTACATCCCCCAGAAGCCCAGCAAGGACGAGTGGGGTGGGGACCGTGAGGACCTGGCGCTCAAAGTCGTCGACCGGGCGCTGATCGAGGCCGTGGCGGCGGAGAACCCGAAGACGATCGTGGTCCTGATCGGCGGCACGGCGGTCACCGTGGAGGAGTGGCAGCAGAAGGCCGCCGCCATCCTGCACGCCTTCTATCCTGGCGAGCAGGGCGGGGCGGCGATCGCCCGCATCCTCACGGGCGAGGTGAACCCGAGCGGCAAGCTGCCGTTCACGCTGCCGAAGGACCCCTCGCAGCTTCCGCCGTTCGACAACCGATCGCTGAGCGTCGAGTACGGCTACTACCACGGCTACACGCTCGCGGACAAGAAGGGCTTCGAGCCACGCTACCCGTTCGGCTACGGCCTGAGCTACACGAAGTACGCCTACGCCAACCTCGCGCTCGACTCGGCGAAGGTGCGCGCGGACGGGACGGTCACGGCGTCGGTGGACGTGACGAACACCGGCTCACGCGCGGGCGAGGAGATCGTGCAGCTCTACGCCGGCTTCCCGGCCTCGACGGTCGACCGGCCGGTCAAGCTGCTGCGGGGGTTCGAGAAGGTGGCGCTGGCACCCGGTGAGACGAAGCGCGTCGCCCTGCCGCTCCGGGCGAAGGACCTGGTGTACTACGACACCGCGGCGAAGAAGTGGGTCGTGGAGAGGGCCGCGCACACGGTGCTCGTGGGCCCGTCTTCGCGGCCGTCCGATCTGCTGGAGGCGCGGTTCGAGGTCGTCGACTGACGTCGGCCTGCCGCCAGGCGAGCGGGCGAGGGCGCCTGCTCGGCCTGCCGCTGCTTCACCGGTACAGCCGATGCAGCACCGGCGCGAAGGCGGCGCCGCACAGCACCGCGGCGCCCGCGATGGGCAGCAGCGCCGGGAACGCCAGCAGGAAGATCGCGGCCGTGCCGATCGCGAAGATGAGGCCGCCCCCCTCTTCGGCGGGGATCCGGTCGATTCGGATTCCGGCGTGCGGATAGTTCATGGCCCACCTCGAACGTCCAGCGCGCTGAATGCGCCGAAGTCTCTCGTGCCCCGTAGTTGTCGGTTCCCGAGTTGCTCTACGCGCCGTCGACCGGTTCGGTTCCGTTTATTGACGAGCTGTTACACGGCCGGCGCCGCTCCTCCCGCTGGACCGGGAGTGCCGCGACAGCTCCGTGCTCAGATCCGGATGAAGATCTTGCGCTTCTGCATCCAGAGCAGCACGAGCCAAGTGACGACGAGAGCGGTCGCGCCGACGAGCGTCGGCTCGAAAGCCGGGCCGAGCACGGCGAACGGGGCGCGGCCAAAGTGGCAGACGAGGGCGGTCTCGGTCGGCCCGACGAGGACCCAGTTCATCACGTAGGCGGCGATCGAGTTCGTGCCGAGCACGAGCAGCGGGAACGCCCAGCGGCGCGGCCCTCGCATGTCGAGCGCCCAGTAGAACGCCGCCAGGAACAGGAAGCACCAGCCGCCGGACCACAGCGTGAAGCTCGGGGTCCAGATGCGCTTGACGATCGGGCACAGGCCGAGGACGTGGACGAGGCCGCCCGCCGCCAGGAAGCAGGCGCCGGCGGTCACGAGCCAGCGCAGCTTCACGGCGCTCGTCCGCTCGCTGCGCAGGACACCGCCGGCGAGCAGGCCGAGGATCATCGTGGCCAGCGTCGGTACGAAGCTCAGCGTCGCCCAGCTGCCCTCGTTGTAGACGAACGGCTGCTCGCGGGGGAACAGGTTCAGGAACCAGCGGTCGAAATCTTCGGAGAGGTTCGCGCCCTTGTTCCAGTGCGCCTCGAGGCCGCTCATCTGCTGCGGCCAGCCTGCCGGCACGCCCACGGACTGCCAGTCGAAGCCGGGCCCCGGCACGGGGTAGAGCGCGAAGGCGAGCCAGAACGCGAGCAGGATGACCGCCATCGCGATCCACTGCTCGCGCCGCGGCCGCAGGCCCAGGATGAACAGGAAGCCGTAGCCGAGGCCGATCTGGGTCAGCGTGTCCTCGAACGTCCAGTACGTCTGCGGATGGCCGAGCGAGCGCAGGAAGACGCCCAGCAGGACGAGGATGAGCGCGCGGCGGAACGCGTGGGCGATCATCGCGCCCCGGCCCTGGCCGCGCATCGCGCGCGACGCCAGCGAGTACGGCAGCGCCGCCCCGACCAGGAAGGAGAAGCCGGGCTGGATCAGGTCGTGCAGCGAGCAACCGACCCACGGCACGTGCTCCTGGTGGTGGCAGAGGAAGGCCCACAACGCACTTGCCGGCCGCGCCGCGGCGATGCCACAGAAGCGCACGGCCTCGCCCATCATCAGCGCCAGGACGAGGCCGCGGAAGGCATCGATCGACGCCATGCGGATAGGCGAGCCCGCGGCGGGCTTGCCGCCGGGGAGCGGCTCGGGCGCGGCGACGACGTCGGCGTTCGGCGCCGTGCTCATGGCTGCTTCTCCGGCGGCGCTTCGACGATGGGACGCGTGGCCTCGACCTTCGGCCTCGCGGGGCGCCGTGCGCCGGCGCGAGGCGCGGCGCCGCCAGCAACGAGCGACGCAAGCGAACGGCGCAGAGCCGCGGCGCCGACGTGGTCCGGGTCCGCCTCCCGGGCCCTGGCGAGTGCGACCCGCGCCTCGGCGGCCCGGCCCAGGCCGAGCAGGCCGAGCGCCCGCTCGTAGTGCGTTTCGGCGAGACCCTCCTGTGCGGCCATGCGCACCTCGAGCGGGCGGCTCGCGTCGGCCGGCCTCGGCTTCGCTCCGGCGAGCCGCTCGAAGTGGCGGCGCGCCTCGGCCGGGCGTCCGAGCTTCTCGAGCGAGCGGCCGATCCAGTAGTGGCACTCGGCCAGCGGCGCAGGCGCACCGGCCGACTCCCGGAACGCCGCGGCCGCGTCGTCCTTGCGCCCGAGCGCCTCGAGTGCGAGGCCCACGTGATGGTGCGCGGCGGCGAGCTGCGAGCCGGCCGCCTGGCCGACCTCGATGTTCGCGGGAATCGCGAGCGCCGCCTGGAACTGCTCGAGCGCGCCCGAGGCGTCCCTCGACGCGAGCCGGCGCCGGCCGAGCTCGAGACGCGCGTTCAGATAGAGGTCCGAGACCCCGCGCTCGCCCTCCCAGACGTGGAAGCGACCGCGTCCCAGCGTGGCGAGCGCGTCGTCGGGACGGCCGAGCAGCAGCTGGACGCGGGCGAGGCGCGAGCGCGTGATCTCGCGGCGCGCGATCGTGTCGGGGCTCTCGCCGAGCCGCGACAGCCGCGTCGGAAGCGGCGCGCGCGACCAGGCCAGGTACTGGTCGAGCTCGTAGTAGAGACGCGGCTCGCCTTTCTCGAGCGCGACGGCCTGCTCCTGGCTCGCGACCGCGCGGGCGAGGTCTCCGCGGGTCCTGGCGTAGGCGAAGGCCAGGTTGCGGTGCACGCGCGCGAATCCTGGATCGAGCGCGCGCGACTTCTCCCAGGCGGCGACGGCGGCGCTCCGGCTGCCGGTCGTAGAGCACGTTGCCCAGGTAGTACGGGCGCGCGCGGGTCCTTCGGGTCGGCGGCGATCGCGCGCTCGAGCACGGCCACGCTCTCCAGGCGGAACGGGAAGCAGTAGTCGGGCGGCAGCTCGCGGCCGCGGGCGTAGAAGCGCGCGGCCGCCGCCGTGTCGCCGCCCCGCTCGTACAGCCAGCCGAGCGTGTAGGCGACGAGCGGGTCGGCCTTGCTGTCGGCCCTGGGCAGACGGGCCTCGAGCACGGCGCGCGCGTCGTCGAGAAGCCCCGCGCGCGCGTAGTCGTGGGCGGCCTCGAGCGCGTAGGCGTCCTCGTCGAGCGAGCGCAGAGCCGCGGCCTCCAGGGCGTCGGCCGGCGAGGCCTCGGCCTTGGCACCCGCCTCGCGGGACAGCTTGCGCTCGCGCGCGGCCAAGGGGTCGAGCGGGTCGATCGCGAGCGCCGCGGTCGCCTGGCGGAAGGCCTCGTCCGGTCGGCCGGCGTGCCGGAGGAGCGCCGCACGCAGCACGAGGGCCGCTGTCGAGCTCGGGCTCGGCTGCGATCGATCGCGTGACGAGGTCGAGCGCCAGTGGCGCACGGCCGCGTGAGGACTCCAGCCGGGCCTGCTCGAGGAGCGCGGCGCCGGTCCAGCCCAGGTCCCACGCCGCGGCGGCGAAGGCGTCGCGCGCGGGCTCGAGCTTCCCGCGCTCGACGAGCGCGAGGCCGAGCAGGTACTGCGCCTCGCCGTCCCGCGCGCGCGTGTAGTCGGCGGTCAGGCGGGCGACGGCCTGCGCGAGCAGGCGCTCCGCGTCTTCGTAGCGTCCCTGCCGCAGCGCGATGGCGCCGAGGCGGGTGTTGGCCCCTGCGTTGCCCGGGTCGCGGCGCAGCGCCTCGTGGTAGTACGGCCCCGGCGCGAGGTACGGGTTGTAGAACTGCTCGAGCCGCTGGCCCGCCAAGACGAGCTCCTCGACCGTCTTCACCTGGGCGGGCGCGGGCGGCGGCACGTACCTGGGCGGCTCGGGCGTCCTCGGCCGCGGCTTCGGCTGGTAGGAGAGGATCTCGGTGCCGTCGGCGGCGGTCACCACGAGCCGCAGGTCCTCTTCCTTCACGCCGGCGCCGACCGTCGCCTCGCGTACGAACGGTGCGTCCGGCGCGATCGTGGCCTTCTCCTCGAAGAGCACGCGGTCCCCGGCCGTCAGGCGCACGCGCGCGTCGGCGCGCCGCGAAGTCGTGTTCACGGCCAGCCGCGCGCGGCCGCTCGAGAGCTCGAGGTTGAGCGCTCCCTCGACGTTGGCCGCCTTCAGGCCGCCCAGCTCGCGCACGGGGAACCAGCGCTGCACGAGGGCCTTCTCCTCGCCCGGCTGGATCCAGGAGTAGTCGGGCTGGTTGTCGGAGAAGCCGCCGGCCATCAGCTCGATGTACGGCCCGTCCTCGTCGGTGAGGATCCGGTCCCACATCCGGCCGTCGGGTCCGTTGCCCCAGGTCCAGAACTTCTTGCCGGGGACGGTGTCGTGGTCCGCCACGTGGACGACCCCGGCCTGCCGGCCGTGGTCGTAGCCGCCGAAGAAGTCGAGGTCGGAGTGGTAGACGAAGAACGAGACCGGGTGCGGGTGGTTCTTCCAGAAGCCGAGGTTCGTGCCGGGTGCGTAGTCGATGCCCATGAACGGCCCGCGTGCGAGCGGCCACGGCGCGAAGTCGACCTTCGCGTGGAACGTCGCCCAGGCGACGTCGGGGGGGAACAGGACCTCGTACTGCTCGTTGGCGTGGACGGCGGGGTTCGCGAAATAGAGGACGGAGTTCGGCAGCGGTGTGCGGTTCAACATGCGCACCGAGGCCTCGAGGACGTCGCGGCCCGGCCGCAGCGTGAGGCCGACCACCCAGCGCATGCGGTGGCGCCACTCGGTCTCGCCGATCCACACGGTGCGCGAGCCGTCCAGGTTCTCGACGATCGCGCTCTGCACGGGCATGAACGTCGTCGCGCGGTGGTGGTGCATGACGTTCCACTCGACGCCGCCCGAGATCCAGGCGCCCGTCATGCCGATCAGCGCCGGCTTGAGCACGTGCTGGCCGTAGAAGAACGGGTAGCCGTTCGTCTTGTCCTCGGCCGAGAAGATCCGCCCGCCGATCTCGGGCAGCACGGACAGCTTCAGGTACTCGTTCTCGAGCCACAGCGCGCGGTAGCCGCGGTCTTCGCGCCGGTCGCCGAGCTGGTCGAGCAGCGGGTACGGATAGACGGGACCCTGCGCACCCTGGTACTGCCGGCCCGCGTAGAACATCGGGTTCGGCTCGGCGGGGCCGACCGGGTAGGTGGGGATGCGCAGCGGCGCCTCCCAGGCGCGCAGGCCGCGCTCGTCGGCGCGAGTCCGTGGGGCGAGGCCGGGAAGGAGCGACGAGGCGAGGGCCCCTGCAGCGACGAGGGCCGTGAGGGCGAGGGCGCGTTTCATGCTGTCCTCCGGGTGGCCGGGATCGGCCGGATGGCCGGGATCGGCCTGGGCCTGGCGGCGGCCGGCCCATTCTCGCGCAGACGCGCGACCGACGGGAGGGCCATTTCGCCCCGTACCGAATAGACTCCGACCAGGCGGTGATCCGCCGATGCCATGAGACCTGGGCCGAGGCGCGAGGCGGTCTTCTTCGCGGCCGGGCTGCTCGCCACGGCCGCCCAGGTGCTGTTGCTGCGCGAGCTGATCGTGGACGTGGCCGGCGACGAGGCCGCGGTCGGCATCGGGCTCGCTGCTTGGTTCGCGGGCGTGGGCGCGGGCGCCTCGCTCGCCCGCCGGCGACCCGCCTCCCGGGCCGATCACGAGGCCGCCGCCCTCGTGGGCCTGCTGGCGGTCCTGCCGGCGGCGGCCCTCGTGGCCGGCCGCCTGCTGCGCGCGGCTCTCGCCCCGAGCGCCGGCGAGCTGCCCGGCGCGGGCCTCACGCTCGCGCTTGCGCTCGTCACGCTCGCGCCCGCCGGGGTGGCGGTGGGTGGTGCCTTCACCGCCCTCGCCACGGCGGCCTCGGCGACCTGGCGGCCCGGCGAGGCCGTCGTGCGCCTCTACGTCGTCGAGTCGATCGGCTCGCTCGCCGGCGGCGTGATCGTGACGCTCCTCGCCGGCCGCATGCTGCCACTGCTCCTGGCACTGATCCTGGGCGCCGGAGCGGCCTGCCTCGCGCTGGCGGGCACGCGCGCGGGCCGCCGCCTGCTGGCCGTCACCGCGGCCGTGTGCGTCGCCGGGCTGCCGGCCGCGCGCCCGCTCGACCGTTGGAGCGAGGCCGTGCGTTTCGCCGCGACGGCCGGCGGCCTGTCGCTGCAGGGCGTCGCCGACACGCCCTACCAGCACCTCGCCACCGGCGGGGACGAGGTCCACCACCTCTACGCGAGCGGGCAGTACGTGGCGAGCTTTCCGGACCCCTATTCCGCGGAAGGCCTCGGCCATCTGCTGGCCCTGCTCGCGCCCGTGCCGCGGCGGGTGCTGCTGCTGGGCGGGATCGAGCGCGGGCTGGCGCCGGTGCTGCTCCGCCATCCGGTCGCGTCGCTCACGCTGCTCGAGCCGGACCCGGGCGCACTGGCGTTCCTCGAGCCGCAGTTGCCCGCGGCGGACCGTGCCGCGCTCGGGGACGCGCGCGTCCTCGTCGTGACCGGCGATCCCCGTCAGTGGCTGCGTCGCCCACTGGAGCCGTTCGACCTCGTGGTCCTGCTCGGCCCCGATCCCGCGACGCTCTGGCGGGCCCGGCTGGCCACGGTCGAGTTCTTCCGGCTCGTCGCCTCGCGGCTCGGCCCGGACGGCGTGCTGGTGACGAGCCTGCCCTCCGCTCCGACGGTGCTCACGGGCGAGACCGAGGCGCTGGCCGGCGCCCTCGTGCGCACGCTGCGCGAGGCGTTTCCCGTGGTACGTGCGACGCCCGGGCCAGACGCGCTGGCCGTCGCGGGGCGCAACGCTGCTGCGGTGACGCTCGACCCCGAGGTGCTCTCCGCTCGTTGGCGGGAGCGCGGGATTTCCTCGCCGTCGTTCGACGCAGCCCTGTTGCCGGTGCTGCTGCCGCCCGAGCGCGTCGCCCAGCAGGAGGCGGCGCTGGCGGCCGCGGCCGAGCGTGCCCCGCTCAGCCGCGACGACCGCCCGGCCTCGTTCCTGCACGCGCTGGCGAGGCGTCAGCAGGTGCTGGCCGGCGGCCTCGGACGCCTGATGTCGCTGGCCCTCGGCGTGCCGCCGATCGCGCTCGCGCTGCTCGCGTTCCTGCCCTCGGCGCTGGCGGCGTGGCGGATGCGTGCGGCCGGAGCCGCCGGCTCGGCTCGCACGGCGGCGACGCACGCGGTGGCGGTCACCGGCGCCGCCGGTCTTGGCTGGTCCCTGATCCTGCTGTTCTCGTTCCAGACCCACGCCGGGGCGCTCTACGGGCTGCTCGGTGCGCTGGTGGCGGTGTTCATGGCGGGGCTCGCCATCGGCGGCCGGCTCGCTCCGCACGCGCTGCTGGTCGAGCCGATCGACGTCGACCAGCTTCCGGCCGCGACGCGCATGCTGCGCGTATGGCTGTCCGCCGCCGTCGTGTTCTCGGCGAGCCTGCCCCTCACGCTGGCTGCCGCCGCCCGCGCCTCGCACGAGAGCACGGTCGCGGCCTTCGCCGCGCACGCCGCACTGCTGCTGGCGGCCGGCCTCGTGACCGGCGGCCTGTTCCCGCTCGCGGTCGAGGTGCGACTCGCCTCGGGTGAGCGCGTGGCCGAGGCCGCGGGGCGGATCGAGGCCGCCGACCACCTGGGCGCCGCGCTGGCGGCGCTCTCCGGGGCCGTCCTGTTCGTGCCGCTGCTGGGGCTTCTGCGCTCGAGCCTGCTGCTGGCGGGCCTGCTGGCGGTGGCGGCGGTCCTCGCCGCGTGGGCGGAGCGCGGGAACGGCTAGACTCTCCGGATGTCTGCCGAGCGAGACCGCCTGAGCGAGCAGATCCACCTGCTGGGCGACCTGCTGGGGCAGACGATCGTCGAGCAGGAGGGCGAGCCCCTGTTCGAGCTGGTGGAGGAGGTGCGTGGGCTCGCCAAGGCGCACCGTGCCGGGGACGAGGCGGCGGGCGAGCGCCTGCTGCTCCGCGATCGAGTCGCTGCCGCTGCGCCGAGTCGCGCGGCGTCGTGAAGGCGTTCGCCACCTACTTCAAGCTCGTGAACCTGGCCGAGGAGCAGGAGCGGGTGCGCGTGCTGCGCCGGCGCGAGCGCGAGGCCCACGCCTCCGGCGCCTCCGCGATCGAGACGATCGGAGCGGCGGTCGGCGAGCTGAAGCAGACCGGCGTCTCCGCGGACGAGCTGCAGTCGCTGCTCGACCGCCTGCTGATCATGCCCGTGTTCACCGCGCACCCGACCGAGGCGAAGCGCCGCACGATCCTGACCAAGCTGGCGCGGATCGCCGACGTCCTGCGCGCGCTCGACTTCGCGCAGCCGGGGCCGGAGGAGGAGCGCGCGGCGCACGAGGAGCTGCGCGAGGAGATCGTCTCGCTCTGGCAGACCCGGGAGACGCGCGCCTACAAGCCGGACGTGATGGACGAGGTGCGCAACGGGCTCTTCTACTTCGAGACCGTGCTCCACGACCTCGCCCCCCGGGTGGTGCGCTCGCTCGAGCGGGCCGTCGCCGCGCACTATCCCGGCGTGCAGGTGCGCCCCTCCTTCCTGCGCTTCGGCAGCTGGATCGGCGGGGACCGGGACGGCAACCCGTTCGTCGACTGTGCCGTCACCGAGGAGGCGCTGCGCGCCCACCACGAGCTGGCGCTGCGGCTCTTGCGTCGCGCGATCGAGCGGCTGCACGGCCACCTGAGCACGAGCGAGCGGCGCGGCGTCCTTCCGGCCCTGCGCGAGAGCATCGCCGCGGACGCCGCTCTCTTCCCGGACGAGGCGCGCCGCGCCGAGGAGCGCTACGGCCGCCAGCCCTACCGGCAGAAGCTGCTCTACGTCTACCGCAAGCTCGGGGCGACGCTCGAGGCCAGCGCGCGGCCGTGGCGGGCCGACCACCGCGCGCGGGCCGGCACCTACCGCGACGCCGCGGAGCTGCTCTTCGACCTGAGGCTGCTGCAGCAGAGCCTGCGCGCCCACCGCGGGGAGCGGCTGGCCGACGGCCGGCTCGGGACCCTGGTGCGCCAGGTCGAGATCTTCGGCTTCCACCTGGCGAGCCTCGACCTGCGCCAGCACAGCGCCCGCCACGCGAGCGCGCTCGGCGAGGTGATGGCGCGCTACGGGCTGCTGCCCGGCTTCGCCGAGGCGCCCGAGCCGGAGCGTGCGCGGGTGCTGACGGCCGAGATCCTCGCCGGCCGGCCGTTCGCGCCGCACCGGCTGGACTTCTCGGCAGAGACGAACGAGACGCTCGAGGTGTTCCGCCTGGCGCGCCGTGCGCACGAGCGCATCGGCCCCGCGGCGGTCGAGAGCTACGTCGTCAGCATGACGCGTGGGCCGAGCGACCTTCTGTCGGTGCTGCTGATGGCCCGGGACGCCGGCATCTCCGACCGGCTCGACGTCGTGCCGTTGTTCGAGACCGTGGCGGACCTGCACCAGGCGCCGGCGACGATGGAGCAGCTGTTCGCGAACCCGGCCTACGCGCGCCACCTGAAGGCCCGCGCCGGCGCGCAGACGATCATGGTCGGCTACTCCGACTCGAACAAGGACGGCGGCTACCTGACCGCCAACTGGGAGCTGCATCTCGCCCAGCGCAGCCTCGCCGCCGTCTGCCGCAGGCACGGCGTCGCGCTGACGCTGTTCCACGGCCGTGGCGGCACCGTCGGCCGCGGCGGCGGGCCGACGAACCGTGCCGTGCTGGCGCAGCCGCCCGAGTCGGTCGGCGGCAGGCTGCGGCTGACGGAGCAGGGCGAGTCGATCACCAATCGCTACGCGAACCCGGCGCTCGCGCGCCGGCACCTGGAGCAGCTCGTGCACGCCGTGCTGGTCGCCAGCGGCCGGCGGCCGACGGGCACCCCCTCGCGCGGCGGCGCGTGGGAGCAGGCCCTGAACCAGCTCTCGCCGCTCGCCGAGCGGGCCTACCGCGCCCTGGTGCACGAGACGCCCGCCCTCGTCCGCTACCTGCACGCGGCGACGCCGCTCGAGGAGATCGGCCGGCTGAACATCGGCAGCCGCCCCGCGCGCGCGGGGCGACGGCGGGCTGGCCGACCTGCGCGCGATCCCGTGGGTGTTCGCCTGGACGCAGAGCCGGGTGACGCTGCCGGGCTGGTACGGCCTCGGCAGCGCGCTCGAGGCCTGGGCCGGGACGCAGGACGAGCGCTGGGCGCTGTTCTCGACCATGTACCGCGAGTGGGCGTTCTTCAAGACGCTGGTCGACAACGCGCAGCTCGCGCTGCGCGGCGCCGACATGCTGATCGCGCGCGTCTACGCGACGCTCGCGGATCCCACCGACCGCGAGGCGGTCTTCCCGCGCTCGCCGGGGAGTTCCGGCGCACGGAGCGCGCGCTGTGCCGGTTGACCGGCCAGCGCGACCTGCTCGACGAGGCGCCCTGGCTGCAGCGCTCGATCCGGGTGCGCAACCCCTACATCGACCCGATGAACTACGTGCAGGTGGCGCTGCTGCGCCGCCTGCGCGCGCAGCCGGGCGAGGCCGAGGCCGAGGAGCTGCGCGACGCGATCCGGCTCAGCGTCAACGGGATCGCCGCGGGCCTGCGCAACACGGGCTGAGCCGGCGCCAGCCGCCTGCTCGTGGTTCACCGGTGCGCCCCGCGCCGGCCTACGACATCGAGGTCTCCCCCTCGAGCGGCGGGTCGTCCACCGAGGAGACCACGACCGTCACGATCGGCTCGTGGCGCCGGGCGATCCGCCCTCGGGCAGCCGGGCGAGGTCGAACGGTGTCTCCTGGTACACGTAGTAGTTCAGCCAGTTGGCGTACAGCAGGTTGGCGTGGCTGCGCCAGCGGACCACGGGCTCGCGCGTGGGGTCGTCGTTCGGGTAGTAGTTGTGCGGCACCGCGATCGGCAGGCCCTTTCCCAGGTCGCGAACGTACTCGGTCTGCAGCGTCAGCGGGTCGTACTCCGAGTGGCCGGTGACGAACACGTGGCGCCGGTCGGCCGAGAGCACGATGTAGACGCCGGCCTCCGCCGACTCGGACAGGAGCTTCAGCTCCGGCACCGCGAGCACGTCCTCGCGGCGGATCTCGGTGTGGCGTGAGTGCGGCGCGTAGAACACGTCGTCGAAGCCGCGCACCAGGCGCTCGAAGCGGATGCTGACGGTGTGCGGGAAGACGCCGAACATCTTCTCCGGCAGCGCGTACTTCGGCACGCCGTAGTAGTGGTACAGCCCGGCCTGCGCGCCCCAGCAGATGTAGAAGGTCGAGAAGACGTTCGTGCGCGCCCAGTCCAGAAGCTCGACCAGCTCGGGCCAGTAGTCGACCTCCTCGAAGGGCAGCTGCTCGACCGGCGCGCCGGTGATGATCAGACCGTCGAAGCGCTCGTCGCGCACCTCGCGAAAGGACGAGTAGTGCTCCAGCAGGTGCTCCGGCGTGGTGTGGCGCGCCTCGTGCGACTCCAGGTGCAAAAGCGTGACCTCGACCTGGAGCGGCGTGTTGCCGATCAGCCGCAGCAGCTGCGTCTCGCGTGACGACCTTGGTCGGCATCAGGTTCAGGATCGCGATCCGCAACGGACGGATGTCCTGGTGCGAGGCGCGGTCCTCGCCCATGACGAAGATGTTCTCGCTCTCCAGGATGCCCATGGCGGGCAGCGTGTCTGGGATCTTGACGGGCATGGAGTGACCTCGGACCGGGTAGTCTAAACCGCCGCCGCTTCAGCGCAGGGCGAGCGACTGGATGTCGTTCAGCACGCCTGCCGCGGTGACCACCGGGCCGGCGCCGGGGCCCGCGACCACGAGCGGCTCCTGCCGGTAGCGGCGCGTGGTGAACGACAGCAGGTTGCGCGTGCCCTGCAGCGACCCGAACGCGGAGTCGCGCGGCACCGAGCGCAGCTCCGCCCGCACCGAGCGCGCGGTCGCGACCACCACGTAGCGCAGCACGCGGCCGCGGGCCTTCTCCGCCTCGACGCGCCGCCGCCAGCCCTCGTCGAAGGCGGGCAGCTGCCGCAGGAAGCGCGCGAGCGGCAGCCGGCGCAACGGGCGCGGCACCAGGCTCTCCGCGACCGGCACCGGGCCCTCGTAGCCGAGCAGGCGTCCGAGGATCAGCCCCTTGCGCAGCACGTCGTGCCCGCCGAGGTCCTCGCGCGGGTCGGGCTCCGCGTAGCCGGCGCGCACCGCCTCCCGGACCGCCTCGGAGAACGGCCGCCCCGCCTCGACGGTGGAGAGCACGTAGCCCAGCGTCCCGCTCACGCAGCCCTCGATGCGCAGCACCCGGTCGCCGCTGTCGACGAGCTTGCGGAACGTGTCCAGCACGGGGAGGCCGGCGCCGACGGTCGCCTCGAAGCGCACGCGTCGTCCCGAGAGAGCGACCGCCTCGAACAGGCGCCGGTACGAGGTGGGCGAGCCGGCCAGCGGCTTCTTGTTCGCGAGCACGAGGTCGAAGCCCTGGCCGAGGGCCTCGGCCAGCAGGTCGCCCGTCTCCTCGGCGGTGACGTCCACCAGAACCGGGCGCGAGACCGCGTGCGCGGCGATCCAGCGCATCGCCTCCGCCGCCGAGGCCTCGCGGCCGCCGAGGTCCTTGAGCAGCACGCCGTCGTCCTTGCCGCCCGCCAGCCTCGCGAGGCGGGCGCGGGACAGGCCGCGCGGGTCGAACACGTAGCCGGAGCGGTCGAGCGCCGCGACGATGCGGATGCGGCCGCCGCCGGCCGCGGCCGCCATCTCGGCGAGCGCCCGGCCGACCCGGCCGAAGCCGAGCAGCACGACGTCGGTCAGCGGGCGGTCGTAGGCGCGGCCGCCGCCGATCTTGGACAGCTGGAAGGCGCCGTGCACGGCGCGAGCCGCCTCCGCCGCCTGCGACTCGTCCACGACGAACGAGATGTTGAGCTCGGACGAGCCCTGGGCGATCGCGATCACGTTGACGCGCTGCGCCGCGAGCGACGAGAACACTCGGGCCGCGATCCCCGGCGTGCCCGCCATCCCGTGCCCCACGACCGCCAGCACCGCGACCCCGCGGCGCGCCACGACACCGTCGACCAGCCCGGCCTCGATCTCGGAGCGGAACGCGCGCTGCAGCGCGGAGACGGCCCGCGCCGACTCCGAGTCGGGCAGCGTGAAGCCGATCGAGCTCTCGGACGAGGACTGGAAGATGGTCGAGACCGAGACGCCGGCCGCGTGCACGGACTCGAAGGTGCGGGCGGCCATGCCGGGCACGCCCATCAGGCCCTTGCCGGCCACGGTCACCAGCGCCTGGCCGCGGATGGTGGCCAGCGCCTTCACGGGGTACTCCGCGAGCGTGCGCCGCGCGGAGACCTCGGTGCCGGGCTTCGAAGGGTCGAGGAACGAGCGGACGTGCAGCGCGATGCGGCTGCCGTCGAGCGGGATGAGAGCGCGCGGGTGGAGCACCCTGGCCCCGAAGTAGGCCACCTCGGCCGCCTCGCGGTGGTGCATCTGCGGCAGCAGCCGCGCGTCGGGCACGGCCCGCGGGTCGGCGGTGAGGATGCCGGGCACGTCTTTCCAGAGCACCACGCGCGCGGCGCCCAGCGCGCGGGCGAGCAGCGTGGCCGTCAGGTCGGAGCCTCCCCGGCCCAGGGTCGTCACGCTGCCGTCGGGGCCGGCGCCGATGAATCCCGGGACCACCGGCACGAGCCCGCGCTCGACGAGCGGCCGCAGGACGCGGCGGGCACGGCGGGTCGTCTGCGCGAGGTCGGGGGCGGCCTGGCCGTGGCGGCCGTCCGTCACCACGATCGCGGCCGCGTCGACGGCCCGGGCGCGGCGGCCGGCGCCCGCGAGCGCCGCGGCTACCACGGAGCTGGCGGCGCGCTCGCCGCGGGCGACCAGCGTGTCGCTCGCGCGCGCGGACAGGTCCCCCAGCGCCGCCATCGCGTGCGCGACCTCGCGGTACTCGCGGGCCTGCGCGTCCGCCTGCGCCAGGAGCCGGTTGCGGGCGGCGCCGGCGGGCACCAGCGCGTGCGCGAGGTCGCGGTGCCGGCGGAGGAACTGTGCCGCGGCGGCGGAGGCGGCTTCGGGGGTGCCCGCGACCGAGCGGCGCGCCGCCTCGAGCAGCAGGTCGGTGATGCCCGCCAGCGCGGAGACCACGACTACCAGCGGACCGCGGTACGCCTTGATCAGGGAGACGGCGCTGCGCACGGCCGCCGCGTCCGCGAGCGACGCCCCGCCGAACTTCCACACCTCGAGCCGGGCCGGGCGGCCGGCGCGCGCGCGCTGTCGAGCCATTCGAAGCCCTCATCGGAGGCATGCGCTGCGCGAGAGCCCGCGCAGCGTGCCGAAGAAACGCGCATCTTATCAGCCGCTGCGCGACGCGAGCACGCCCGTCCGTGCTCCGGCCGGCCCAGGCGCCGGCGCCTGCCTCAGCTCCAGACGCCGGGGATGCGGCGGCGGCAGTCGGGGCAGGCGCCGCTGCGCATCCGGTTCTCCGCGACGGCCATGCCGATGCGCCGGATGAGCACCCGGCTGCAGCCGGGGCAGTAGGTGTTCTCGCCGGGGTGGCCGGGCACGTTGCCGAGGTACACGAACTTCAGCCCCTCGGCCATCGCCGCCGCGCGGCAGCGGTCGAGGGTGGCGACCGGGGTCGAGGGCACGTTCTGCAGGCGGTAGGACGGGTGGAAGCGCGTGAAGTGCAGCGGGGTCTCCGGGCCGACCTCGTCCCGGATGAAGCGGGCGAGCCCGCGGGCCTCCGCCTCGGAGTCGTTCTGCCCGGGGATCACGAGGTAGACCACCTCGGTCCAGGTGCCGTACTTCCGCAGCCGGCGCAGTGTGTCGAGCACGTGCTTCAGCTCGCCGCCGGTGTGGCGCCGGAAGAAGGCCTCGTCGAAGCCCTTGAGGTCGACCTTGTAGGCCGCGATCTCGCGGCACAGGTCGACGAGCGGCTGCTCCTGCACGTAGCCGTTCGAGATCAGCAGCGTGCGCAGGCCGGCTCGGCGGCCCGCACGGGCGATGTCGAGCGCGTACTCGGCGAACACGACCGGCTCCGTGTACGTGCAGGCGACGAGCGGGGCCGCCTTCTGGCGGGCGAGCGAGACCACGTCGGCCGGCGGCAGGCTCATCGTCTTCACCTGCTCCGGGCGCGCCTGCGCGATCTCCCAGTTCTGGCAGCCGCGGCACTCGAGGTTGCAGCCGGGCGTCGCCAGCGACAGCGCCATGGCACCGGGCAGCACGTGGAAGAGCGGCTTCTTCTCCACCGGATCAAGCCCGAGCGCGCAGGGACGCGAGTGGACGAGCGTGTAGAGCCGACCCTTGCGGTTCTCGCGCGTGCCGCAGGTCCCGCGCTCGCCCTCGGAGATGCGGCAGGCCCGCGGGCAGACACCGCACTCGACCCAGCCGTTCTCCAGCGGCCGGTTCCAGCGCGCGGGCACGGGATTGAGCCCGCCCTCCTCGGCGGGCAGCGGCGCGGGCGGGCGGAACGGGTCCTGGAGCGGCTCGGCGCCGAGCCCGCCGGGACCGGCGAGGGCGCAGCCCGTGCACGAGGCCGTGAAGCCGGCGACGAACGCGCGTCGGTCCATCAGACCTGCACCGCCTCGATGCGCAGGGGATCGGCCACCCCAAGCCCGGCCTTCGCGGCCGCGGCGATCCAGCGCGGCTCGCGGCTCTCGGCTGCCAGGGGAGGCAGGCCGACCTCCTTCCGGCGGGCCTCGATCACCTGCCATCCGATGCGGTCGAGCGCGACCGGGTCTCTCGACGCGAGGAAGCCGCCGTAGGCCCAGGCCCAGCGCGGGGCACGTCCCGGGCCGGCGTGGCACTGGCCAAGCGAGCCGTCCACGACGCTGAGGCGGAGCTTCGAGCGGACGAGCGGCTGCAGCGACAGGCTGGCCACGTAGGGGGCGCAGCCTTCGTCGTGCAGCTTGTTGGGATTGTTCACCACGCCGTACCAGTTCTTCAGCGACAACGACACGCCTGCCACCCCGTGGTCCTTGAGCACGGCGCAGGAGACGACGGCCGTCAGGTCGTCGACCAGCACGCGCGCGAAGCGCGAGGCCGCGGGGCCCCAGTCCACCAGCTCGCCCCAGTCCTCGTTCGTGCCGAAGACGCGGACACCCCTGCCACGGGACAGCGCGTAGCCCGCGTCGCGCAGCTCGCGGTCGCTGCGATCCCAAACGTAGATACGGTCGGCCGGCACGCCCGCCGCCTGCAGCCACGCCGCGAGCTGCAGCGGCACCTCGGGACGAGTCGACACGCCGCGGCCGCCCAGGCAGTTGACCTTGATGCCGACCACGTCGTTCGGCCTGAACAGCTGGCGCATGGCCGCGACCGCTGACGCCTCGCCGGCCGCGCGCGCGACGGCCGCGCCGAGGCCGTC
This sequence comes from uncultured Acidobacteriota bacterium, assembly GCA_963831755.1. Classification (GTDB taxonomy): domain Bacteria; phylum Acidobacteriota; class Vicinamibacteria; order Fen-336; family Fen-336; genus DATBSL01. The sequence continues at coordinate 51,027 of CAWHRC010000008.1, read as the reverse complement.
CGCCAGCAGCCTCGGGTCCAGGGCGCCGCTCGAGGCGAGCAGCCCCGGCCGGCGCCCGATCGCGACGACGGACCGCGACGGCGCGGACCTCGAGCCGGGCTGCGGCCCGGGCGTGAACGGCGTGGCCTCGTGCGCTTCCACCAGGCGCACCAGCGGCACGCCGGCAGCCGCCGCGGCGAGCCCGGCCAGCGCGCGCCGGCGGCCGAGGTCGGGACCGGCCTGCCGTGGCTCGTCGGCGGCCTTCGAGCGCGCGGGGCTCATGGCTGCTCCGCGAACACCTGCCCGGTGAAGACCGACAGGCGCGCGCCTTCGCGCCAGGCGTCTTTCGGCAGGCCCGCCTTCTCGGCCAGCGCGTCGAGCGTCTGCTCGACGTTCCAGCCCTGCTCCGGTGCGACCTGCGGCAGGAAGAGCGCCGCCTTGTCCCCCTTCTGCAGCACGACGCCGTGGGTGCCGATCCGGATCTCCCTGTAGGAGGCGATCGGCGTGCGCGGCGAGAGCACCGTCACCTCGAGCTCGAGCTGGGGCAGCTCGGGCGCGCTCACCGGCGTGAAGCGCGGGTCGTGCAGGGCGGCGTCGACCGCGGCCTGTACCGTCCCGTAGTAGAGCGGGAAGCTGGGCTCGGGCTGGCCGATGCAGCCGCGCAGCTTGCCCTGGGTGCGGATCTCGGCCGGGTCCTTGCGGTTGATCGTCACGAACACACCCTGCCGACGCTCCTGCTCGCGACCGGCCGGCCAGGCGGCGAGCTGGCGCGCCAGCGCGTCGCCGCCGCCGAACTGCGTGTCGAGGGCCGCGCGCGCGAGACGCACGAGGCGGGCCCCGGCCTCCGCCGAGAGCGGCGGCGCGTCCGGCGGGACGTCGTCGAGGCGGGGCGGGGCGGAGAGCGGCGACACGCTCGGCGCGGGCGGCTCGCGCAGGAACGCCATCGAGACGTACGACACGGCGCTGTCGTCGTCGAGGCCGGGGATGTCCGACGAGGCGTAGCGGGCGAGCGTCACCGCCCGCGCCTTCGGGGCGATGCGCGGCAGCAGCTCGAGCAGCGTCGCCAGGCCGTTGCGGCCGCAGATCGTGTTGCCGGTCTCCGCCAGGTAGGCCTGGAAGCCGGCCGCGTCCCCGGCGGACAGCAGCGCGACCGCCCGCTCGTTCACCGCACGCACCTTGTCCGCCGCCGTCGGCGACAGGGCGCCGAAGGGCTGGTAGTCGAAACGCGGGCCGTAGTGCGAGAAGTCGGACGAGAAGACGAACAGCGTGCGGCCGTCGTCGAGCTTCGCGAGGCGGGCGGCGAAGGCGCGCTCCGTGGCCGCGTCCGTCTCGCCGACCAGGACCGGCACCAGGCAGAAGCGCCCGAGGGCCGCTTGCAGGAACGGCAGCTCGACCTCCACCGAGTGCTCCGGGCCGACGGCCGCGGGCACCGGCCGGGCCTCGGCGCCTTGCAGAGCTGCGAAGGCGCCCGCGCACAGCGGGATGTCCCCGATTGGCGTGCGGTACGACACCGCGTCGTCTATGGCGTAGCCGCGGAAGGACTGGTGGTGCGACGGGCCCATCACGACGACGCGGTCGAAGTCGCCGGGCCGCAGCGTCCGGTAGGCGGCGCCCGCGACCGGGCCGGAGTAGCTCCAGCCCGCGTGCGGGACGACCAGCGCCACGGGCCGAGAGGGTAGCGAGTCGACCGGCGCGCCGGCGCGCATCAGCAGGTGGGCGCCGGCAACGAGCGCGGCCCGGCCTGCCGGGTACCAGGTTCCGGCGAGCGCGGGCTCGCGCGTGCGCCCCCGCCGTGCGGGCTCCGGGGCGAACGTGACCGGCGCGCCGGCCAGGGCCAGGGCGCAGGCGTAGGCGGCGATGGCTTTCACGACATCCTCCCCAGCGTGAACCTGCTGCGCGGGTCACGCGACTCGCCGGCCCGGGTCACGCGCACGGCCGCGGGCGCGGCGACCGGGCACTTGGCCTCGCACAGCCCGCAGCCGACGCAGAGGTCGGGATCGAGGTGCGGCCGGCCGACGCGGACCGTGCGCCCGTCCCCCCTCAGCACGTCGACCGGCTCGAGCGTGATCGCCTTCGGGCTCGTCGGGCAGACCTCCTCGCACACGAGGCAGGATGTCGCCATCGCCCACGGCAGGCAGCGACCCCAGTCGAAGAAGGCCGTCCCGACCTTGACGGGCGCAGGCGCCGTCGTGGCGGCGGCGCGCGTCCAGCCCTTCGTGTCCGCCGTCAACGCGGCGATGGCGCCGGTCGGGCACACCTGCCCGCAGCGCGTGCAGCTCGGCTCGCACCAGCCGCGCCTCGGGACGAGCACGGGCGTGTAGAGGCCCTCGAGGCCCGCCGTCGTCAGCGAGGGCTGCAGCGCCGCGGTGGGGCAGGCGTTGACGCAGGCTCCGCAGCGCACGCAGCGGGCGAGGAACGCGTCCTCGGGCAGCGCGCCCGGCGGGCGGATCGCCTCGGGGCTCGCCTCGGACGACGTCGCGCGGAGGAGCGGCAGGACCGCGGCCCCGGCCAGCGCGGCGCCGATCAGCTGCCGGCGCGGCAGGGACACGCCGCCCGCCGGCGCCGCGGTCGGCGCGAAGGGGGAGAAGCGGATCGCGTCCTCGGGGCAGGCCGGGACGCAGTTGAGGCAGACGTGGCACTCCGAGACGCGGTGCTGCGCGAACGGCTCGTCGCCGCCCTGGCAGTCGCGGGCGCAGAGGTGGCAGGCGTTGCAGCGCCCGGGATCCACGTGGATCCGGAAGACGGCGGCCCGCGAGCCGAGGCCGAGCAGCGCCCCGAGCGGGCACAGCGCGCGGCACCACCAGCGTGCGATCCAGCGGTTCGCGAGCAGCAGCCCGAGGAACAGGCCGCCGGTCAGCCAGGCGCCGGCGAACGTGCGCGGCCGCGTGCCGGCGCTCGAGAGCGCGGCCGAGGCCGCCGGCAGCAGGCCCGAGGCGAACGAGCGCGTCGCGAGCGAGAGCGGGTCGACGAGCCCGAGCACGGTGGTGCCCGCGAGCGCCGCGACGCCCAGCGCGAGGAGCAGCAGGTACTTGAGGCGGAAGTGCGGCCGCCAGCGGTTCGCCTGCTGGTACGACCCGCGCTTCAGCCGCCGCGTCGCCCACGAGGCGAGGTGGTGCAGCGTGCCGAGCGGGCAGACCCAGCCGCAGAAGGCGCGGCCGAAGGCGACGGTGAGCGCGACGACGGCGAGCGCGACCAGCAGGCCCGCCGGCAGCAGCCAGGACGACGCCAGGACGGCGAGCGCCGACAGGGGATCGAGCTGGAGCAGCAGGCGCACGGGGAAGCGGCGGATCCCCTCGTCGCTCATCGCGCCGAGGCTGCCCAGGAAGAGCAGCAGGAAGAAGCCCTGGTACACGCGGCGGAACACGCGCGGCAGGTAGGTGCCCCGGGCGGGCGCGCTGCTCGCCTCAGCCATTCGCGCTCACCTCCGCGACTACGCCGACGCCAGCCGCCACGCGACCGAGGCCACGCCCCTCCGCCTGTGCCACGTGCGCCACGTCCCACGGGTCGAGCCCGAGCTGGCGGGCGGCCCAGGCGTCGCAGGCGACCGGGTCGGTCCCGGCTGCCACGGCGTCCCTGGCGCTCACGTCGTCGAGGCGGCCGCCGGTCGGCCCGTTGCGCGTCATCACGCGCGTGGCGTCGACGACCGTCAGCGTCGGCCGGAAGGCCGCGGCGAGGTCCAGCAGGCAGACGTGGATCTCCTGGTGCAGACGGCCGCGGTTGCCGCCGAGGAGACCCATGTGGTTCTTGAAGCCGCAGGTCAGGCGCGAGAGCGAGTGCTGCTTCACGACCGGCAGGTTGATCAGGCGGTCCGCCTGGAACAGGACTGACAGCACGTCCCAGCTCTGGAGCAGCGAGCCGCCGATCGCGGCCGGAAGGAAGCCGCAGCTCGCGGGCAGCACCAGCTCTCCGCCGCCGGCGCGCGCGGCCGCCGCGATGCCGGACCTTTCGGCCACGCGAGAGGCGTCGTGCACGGGGTTGTCGGCCACGATCACACGCGCAGCCCCGGCGGCCCGGCACTGGCGCACGACCTCGGCCACGACGTCGGGCTGCGTGTTCGCGCCCTGCTCGGGCGAGCGGTCCCAGGCCATGTTGGGCTTCACCAGCACGGTCTCGCCGGGCCTGACGAAGCGCTCGACCCCGCCGAGCGCCGCCAGTGCGGCACGGACACGGGCCGCCGGGTCGCCCCCGCGCGCGACCACGATCGGCGGCCTCCCCGGCTCGTCTGCGACACGGTGATCGCGGGGGACGCGAGTCGAAGGCTTCGGGCGGAACCGGCCGCGGCCCGCGGCGCCGAGCGCGGCCAGCAGGCCGGAGCCGCCCAGCACGGCGCCGGCCTGGGCGAGGCGGCGCAGTGCGAGGCGCCGCTCGACGCGCGGCTCACTCATGGGCCTGCCGCAGCGCCGCGTCGAGCCGCTCGGCGACGCGCAGCAGCTCGGCCGGCGCGCCCGCGCCCGGGTCGGCGAACACGCGCACGAGCACCGCCCCGCGTCGGAAGTAGACGGCCTGCTCCGAGACCTGTGCCTCGTCTCCGGGACCGCGGGTGCGAGACGGCCCCGCCTCACGCTCGAGAGCCGCGCGGGCGTGGTCTGTCGAGCGGAAGACGAGGGCTTCGGCGTCTGCGGGCGGAGCGTCGAAGCGCCAGTAACGGATCCGCTCGCAGCCCGCCGCTCGCAGGGCGTCCGCCGCCCCGTCCACGCGCGCCTCCAGCCGGTCCGCCGGGAACTCGGCCGCCGACGGCAGGGCGTCTGGCGTGGCTCCTGCGCCGCGACCCGCCGACCCGGGATGCAGAGCGCCGCCGATCAGCCACGCCGTCAGGACGACGAGCGGTGCGGCCAACGCGAGACCGACGAGCCACAGGCGTCGGCTGCGAGCCATCGACTGCATCCCCCGGTCCATTCTAGGACCCGAGGTTCGGGACGGGACCGGATCATGACATGAGCCATTTGATCCGGTCGGTCCCGGGGTTGGTCCCGGGGTCAGGTCTTGTCCTGTGACGACGTCATCAGGCAAGACCTGACCCCTCTGGCCCCTCTGGCTGTCTCCCTCCGGCCCCCCTGGCTGTCTGCTGCCGAATTGGCTGTGGCAGGGGGTCGGCGAAACCCGGATAATCACGGCCATTACGCGGCGGACGCACCCCCGGAGGTGAGCGTGCAACACGGCATTCAGCTCGGCGGGATCGACTACGTGATCCTCGTCGTCTACTTCCTGTTCGTCCTCGGCATCGGCTGGGCGCTGAAGCGCTACACGAAGACCAGCGAGGACTTCTTCCTCTCGGGCCGCTCGATCCCGGCCTGGATCGCGGGGCTGGCCTTCCTCTCGGCGAACCTCGGCGCGCAGGAGGTGATCGGCATGGCCGCCTCCGGCGCGAAGTACGGCATCGCGACCAGCCACTTCTACTGGGTGGGGGCGATCCCGGCCATGGTCTTCGTCGGCATCTTCATGATGCCGTTCTACTACGGCTCGCGCGCGCGCTCGGTGCCCGAGTACCTGAAGCTGCGCTTCGACGAGAAGACCCGCGGCTTCAACGCGATCTCCTTCGCGACGATGACCGTCTTCTCCTCCGGCATCTCGATGTACGCCCTGGCGAAGCTGCTGAACCTGCTCCTGGGCTGGGACTTCAACCTCTCGCTCTGGATCTCGGCGGTCATCGTGCTCGCCTACATCTACCTGGGCGGGCTCACCTCGGCGATCTACAACGAGGTGCTGCAGTTCTTCCTGATCGTGCTGGGCTTCGCCCCGCTCGTCTACCTCGGCCTGCGCGACGTCGGCGGCTGGGACGGCCTCGTCGCCAAGCTGAACGTCGTGGCGACGGCGAACAACTACGCCGCCGGCACCTGGAGCGAGTCGTGGCGGCACATGACGAGCCCCCAGGCCAACCCCATGGGCGTCGAGTGGTTCGGCATGGTGATGGGCCTCGGCTTCGTGCTCTCGTTCGGGTACTGGTGCACCGACTTCCTGGTCGTGCAGCGCGCGATGGCCGCCAACTCGATGGCCGCCGCGCGGCGCACGCCGCTGATCGCCGCCGTGCCCAAGATGCTGTTCCCGTTCCTGGTCATCGTGCCCGGCATGATCGCGATCGGCCTCACCTACGCGAACGGCGGCTTCACGCTGCCGAAGATGGCCGACGGCAGCTGGGACTACACGATGGTGATCCCCAACATGCTCGCCCACTACTTCCCGCCGGGGCTGCTCGGCCTCGGCCTGACCGCGCTGATGGCGTCGTTCATGTCGGGCATGGCGGGCAACGTCACCGCCTTCAACACCGTGTGGACCTACGACATCTACCAGAGCTACATCCGGAAGGACGCCTCCGACCAGCACCTCCTGTGGATGGGGCGCATGACCACGATCTTCGGCATCCTGGCCTCGGTCGGCACCGCGTACCTGGCGACGCAGTTCAACAACATCATGGACTTCCTGCAGCTCGTCTTCGCGTTCGTCAACGCGCCGCTGTTCGCCACCTTCCTGCTCGGCATGTTCTGGCGGCGCGCGACCGGCCACGGGGCCTTCTTCGGCCTCGCTCTCGGCACGCTGGCGGCCGCGGTGCACCACGGCCTGACGCTGCCGGTGGGTGCGCACGGCCGGGATCAAGGGCGGCTGGCTGGCTGGCCTCCTGGGTCGCCCCGCAGCACACCTACCCGAGCGAGATGGCGCAGAACTTCTGGACCGCGATCTGGGCCTGGATCGGTCTGCTTCGTGGCCACGATCGTGATCTCGTCGCTCACGGCGAAGAACGAAGAGCGACGCGGAGCTCAAGGGCCTCGTCTACTCGCTCACCGAGCGGCCGAAGGAAGCGCACCTGCCCTGGTGGAAGACGCCGGAGGCCTTCGGCGTTCTGGTGCTGGTGCTGGCGATCGCGCTCAACGTCATCTTCTGGTAGGGCGAGGAGGCAGCCATGGGTCTCGACATCCGCACGCCGATCGGCCTCATGTTCGGCATCTTCGGGCTGCTGCTCGTGGGCTACGGCCTGCTGACGAGCGGCTCCGACATCTACCAGCGCTCGCTCGGCTTCAACGTCAACCTCGAGTGGGGCGCCGTGCTGCTCGTGTTCGGCGGCGTCATGCTGTGGCTGGGCTGGAAGGGCGGCAGGAAGGGCTGACGCCCATCGACCGTCCCGAAGCTGATCGACGAAGCCCACCGGGCCTGAGTGACTCCAGGCTCGGATGATGGCGCGCGACACGGTGGCCACACGACCCGCCTCGACGCCCTCCGTCGGCCTGGCCCCCGTCGTCACGCCTCACGGCCGGTTGCAGTTCCGCCCAGCCGAAGACGCCCCGTCGCTGCCGGCCGCGCAGTCTCGGCGGCTGCTGGAGGCGTTCGCGCGGGGCGCCGGCGCCGGGTTGCTGCAGCTTGGCGCCGGCGAGGTCGGGACGACGCTGCCGCCGACGCTCGGCTACTGGCGTGAGCTGGGCGCGCTCTTCGTCACGGCAGTCTGCACGACCCCGGACGCCGAGTCGGACGGGACGCGAGCGTCGCTGCCCCCGCCGAGCGGCGAGCTGACGGCGCTCGCGCTGGCCCCGCCGCCCATGACGGGCGCGGAGTACGTGACACCGATGGTCCTCGAGGCCCTGTGGGGCGAGATGGGCGAGGAGTTCCGCTCCGAGCTGGCCCGAACGCGGCTCACGGTCCAGGAGCAGCTCAAACGCTGGAGCCCCGCCTGGAACCTCGTCGGCCGTGTCCACTTCAACCTGGCCGAGAACCGCCGCGACGAGGAGGCGCCCTTCGCCTTCCTGGCCACCTACACCTCGGGCCTCTCCGCCCACGGCAGAGCGCAGCACCTGCCGCTCGGCCAGGCGCTGCGCGAGTACGCCGGCGCGGCGAAGCGCGAGCGCCTGCTCTCGCTGCTGCTGCCCGTCCAGCGGGCTGCGGAGCAGTGCGCGTGGCTACGGTCGATGGTCGACGGCGGCAAGATCTTCCACCCGCTGCGCTTCTTGCCGACGGAGGCCTTCCAGCTCCTGAGCGACGTGCCGCGGCTCGAGGCCGCGGGCGTCGTCGTGCGCGTCCCGGACAACTGGAAAGACCGGCGGCCGCCGCGTCCGCAGGTGACAGCGACTGTCGGCGGCAAGAAGCCGGCGGGCCTCGGGATGGGCGCGCTCCTCGACTTCCACGCGGACGTGACGCTCGACGGCGAGCGGCTCACCGCGGAGGAGGTCGCGCGCCTGCTCGAAGGGACCGAGGGGCTGGCGCTCGTGCGAGGCCGCTGGGTGAGTGTCGACCCCGAGAAGCTGCGCCGGATGCTCGACCGTTTCAAGGAAATCGAGCGCACGGCGCGGGCCGGCGGCGTCAGCTTCGCGGAGGCGATGCGCCTGCTGGCAGGCGCCGCGGTCGGCGGCGGCGGGCCGGAGCCGAGCGCCGACCTGGATTGGTCCAGCGTGACGGCCGGCCCGTGGCTCGCCGAGATACTGCAGGGGCTGCGCACCCCCGGGGGTCTCTCACGCGTCGACCCGGGCGATGCGTTGAAGACGTCCCTGCGTCCCTACCAGCAGGTGGGAACGCGCTGGCTCCACCTGCTGACGCAGCTCGGGCTGGGGGCCTGCCTGGCCGACGACATGGGCCTCGGCAAGACGATCCAGGTGCTCGCGCTGCTGCTCGTCCGGAAGCGCCAGCAGGGCGGCAGGCAGGACGGTGGCCCTCGGCGGCCATCTCTGCTGGTCGCGCCGGCTTCGTTGCTCGCGAACTGGGCGGCCGAAGCGGCCCGCTTCGCGCCGGGCCTGCGCGTGCTTCTCGCTCACCCGTCCGCGATGCCCGCCGCCGAGCTTCGGGAGCTGTCGCGCACGAGCATGGCCGACGTCGACCTCGTCGTCACCAGCTACGGCTATGTGCTTCGGCTACCGTCCGTCGAGACGCTCGACTGGGACGTCGTCGTTCTCGACGAGGCGCAGGCGATCAAGAACCCCGCGGCGCGGCAGACGCGAGCGGCCAAGAAGCTCGCCGGGCGGGCGCGCATCGCCCTCACCGGCACGCCCGTCGAGAACCGACTGTCCGACCTGTGGTCGATCTTCGACTTCGTGAACCCGGGCTTGCTCGGCTCCGCGAAGGAGTTCACCGCGTTCACGCGGCAACTGGCCGAGCGTCCCCACAACCCCTGGCAGCCGCTGAGAGAGCTGGTTCGTCCCTACGTGTTGCGCCGGCTCAAGACGGACAAGTCAGTGATCAGCGACCTGCCGGAGAAGACCGAGATCAAGGCGTTCTGCGCGCTGAGCCGGAAGCAGGCGGCCCTTTACGAGCAGTCGGTGCGGGAGCTGGCCGAGCAGATCCGGGCCAGCGGCGGGATCCGGCGCAAGGGCGTGGTGCTCGCGTTCCTGACGCGCTTCAAGCAGATCTGCAACCACCCCTCGCAGTGGCTCGGCGACGGCGGCTGGGCCGAGGCGGACAGCGGCAAGCTCTCGCGGCTGCGCGAGATCGCCGAGACGATCGCCACCCGGCAGGAGAAGGTGCTGGTCTTCACGCAGTTCCGCGAGATGGCGGCGCCGCTCACGGCGTTCCTGGGCGGGGTGTTCGGGAGGCCCGGCCTGGAGCTGCACGGCGCTACCGAGGTCAAGCGGCGCCGCGAGCTCGTGCGGCGATTCCAGGAGGACGAAGAGGTACCCTTCTTCGTGCTCTCGCTGAAGGCGGGCGGTGCCGGGCTCAACCTCACCGCCGCCGCCCACGTCGTCCATTTCGACCGCTGGTGGAACCCCGCGGTCGAGAACCAGGCCACGGACCGCGCCTTCCGCATCGGTCAGGCGAAGAACGTGATGGTGCACAAGCTCGTCTGCCGGGGGACGGTCGAGGAGAAGGTGGACGCCCTGATCGAATCGAAGCAGCAGCTCTCGAAGGACCTGCTCGAGGGGGGAGCCGAGCTGCTGCTCACCGAGATGAAGGACGACGAGCTGCTGCGACTCGTCAGGCTGGACATCCACGCGGCCTCGGCGGAGAGCTGAGCGATGTTCTACGGCTGGCGTCCGTACGTGCCCGTGGGTGTGCGCCGTGCGAAGGCCGTGCGCGAGATGGCCCGGCTCCAGAAGAAGGGCCATCCGGTCTCGCCCGTCCGCGTCCAAGGCCGGACGATCGCGAAGACCTTCTGGGGCCGGAGCTGGTGCGAGAATCTCGAGCGCTACAGCGACTTCTCGAACCGGCTGCCGCGCGGGCGGACGTATCTGCGCAACGGCTCGGTCGTCGACCTCCAGATCGGGCCCGGCGCGGTCAGCGCGCGCGTGAGCGGCTCCTCGCTCTACCGCGTCGAGGTGAAGGTCTCGACCGTGCCCAAGATGCGCTGGCGCGCTCTGTGCAAGGACTGCTCGAGCGGCATCGACTCGCTCGTGGAGCTGCTCCAGGGGCGCTTCTCGAAGGGCGTCATGGAGCGGATCTGCCGGCAGCAGACCGGCCTCTTCCCCTCACCCGCCGAGATCGAGTTCAGATGCAGTTGCCCCGACTGGGCCTCGATGTGCAAGCATGTCGCGGCCGTGCTCTATGGCGTCGGCGCGCGGCTCGACGCGCGCCCGGAGCTGCTGTTCGCGCTGCGGAAGGTGGACGAGAAGGACCTCATCGCCACGGCCGGGGCGGGCGTTCCGCTCGCCCTGAAGGCGCCGGCGGCCGACGAGGTGCTCAAAGAGGCGGGCCTGTCGGAGTTGTTCGGCATCGAGCTCGCCGGAGAGTCGACTCCGCGGCCCAAGGGCGCCCACCGCTCGCCGTCCGCGTGGCGCACCCAGGCGCCGAAGACACGGCTCGGGTCCAAGCCACAAGCCGCTCGCCGGCGCAAGTGAGGCCCTGACCGCTCGACGTGTGGCGCCAGCTCTCGGCGCGCCTGTTGAAGCGCCCGCTCGACCAGGTCGCCTACGAGCTGATGAACGAGCCGGTCGCGAGCGACCCCGAGGACTGGAACCGGCTGCTCGCGCGCGCCGTGAAGGTGATCCGCGGCAAGGAGCCGCAGCGCACGCTCGTGATCGGCTCGAACCGCTGGCAGAGCGCCGACACCTTCGACCGGCTGCGCCTGCCGCCGGGCGACCGCGAAATCCTGCTCAGCGTCCACTTCTACACGCCGAATGCCGCTGACGCACCACGGCACGAGCTGGACGAGGGTGGGCGAGTACGAGGGCCCGGTCCGCTATCCGGGCGAGGTCGCCGCCGACGCGGACCTCGCGGGCCTCGCGCCGGACCTGCTCGGTGCGATCGGTCGTCACCGCTACTTCGAACGCAGCGTGCTCGAGGAGCTGATCGGGAAGCCGGTAGCGCTCGCTCGTGCGACGGGGCTGCCGCTCTACTGTGACGAGTGGGGCGCCCTGCCGGCCACGCCGAGGGCCGATCGCCTGCGCTGGTACGCGGACCTGCGCAGCGTGCTGGAGAAGTACGGCATCGGCTGGGCGACCTGGGAATACGCGGGCGGCTTCGGTATCGTGAACGCCCAGCGCCGGGTGGACCAGGGCCTGGCCGCCGTGCTGCTCGGGCCCGCCCCGAGGCTCGAGCCGATCGCCTCGACCACACTCGGCGGTTTCGCCCGGGCGGACGAGATCGGCGACGTGAAGCGGCCGGGCGCGACGGTGTTCGACGCCTCGCGCGGCGAGTACCGGCTGACGGCCAGCGGCGCGAACATCTGGGGTACGGCAGACGCCTTCCACTTCGTGTCGAAGCCGGTCGACGGCGACGTCGACCTCCCGGCGGCGAGACGAAGGAGCTGAAGGCGAGCCTCAAGGCGGTGCCCGTCGAGCTGATGCTCAGCCGGCGCGGCGAGCTGTTCACGCTGCTCGCCGTCGAGCCAGGGACGCCGTTGCAGCAGGCGGCGTCGGTCCGGCTGGCGTTGCCGGCCGAGACGCGGGCGGGCGCTGTCCTCGCACGAGGCCGACTGGCTGGAGACGACCGTCCTCTCGGGCGTGAGCGTGGGGCGCCGCGCTAGGCTACGGCAGCCCTTCGACCACGAACAGGTCCTGCAGGAACAGGCCGTGCGTGTAGGCGTAGCCGCGGCCGTCGGGCGTCAGCTGAACCGACCAGACGTGGCCGACTCCGGTGGCGTTCTTCGGACCCAGCTCGAGCCAGGGCTCACGCCGCCCCGTCCTCAGCTCCACACGGTCGATGCGCGCGGGCACGCTGCCCCGGCGCACGAACAGCGAGCGGCCGTCGCCGCTGACGCGGACCGCCTCGACGAAGGGATCGGGCTCGAGCCGCCAGGAGAGCGCCCGGCCCGGGCCGCCGGACGGAGGGTAGGCGGCGAGCGAGCCGTCGCCGGCCCTGGCGAGCAGGCTTCCGTCGTCGAGCGTGCCGGGCACGACGCGCACGCCCTCCGGCGTCAGCGCGCTCAGCGAGCCGGAAGGGATCGAAGCGAGGAACGATCGCGGTTGCTGCCCCGGCCGGGCGGCGTCGAAGCCGACCGCGCGCTCGTCGATCCGCCACGCCGACACGAAACCTGCCAGCGCTGCAGCCGGCAGCAGAGAGGCTCGCCGACGCCGGTGGGCGTCAGGCTGAAACGCGGGGGCTGGCCCACCTCGAGCAGGACGAAGCGGCCGTCGGCCGAGAGCCCGTGGGCCTGGCCCTCGCCGAGCCGCAGCGGCGGCCCGCCGCGCGTCGGCTGCAGCAGCGCCGCGCCCGGCGGTCCCTCGCCGTGATACCAGAGCAGAGCCTGGCTGCCGTCGGCCGAGAGCCCCACGACACCGGAGTTCGCGAAGGCCGAAGCCTCGCGCTCGTCCGCATCGCCCGGCGCACGGGCACGCACGTCCCAGCGCTCGAAACCGTGGTGGACGAGGACCCGGCCGTCCCGCGCGACGTCGTGGACGACCAGCGTCCCGGCCAGGGCGCAGATCTCCGTCACGACGCCGCTCGTCGTCACCCGGCGCAGGGTGCGGTGCAGGTCGGACTCGCCGGCGTCCACGAGCAGCGAATCGCCCCGCGGCGACCACGCCAGCCGCTGACGGTTGCGCGCGACGTGCAGCCGCCGCTGGCGGCCGGTCCGATCCAGCAGCAGGATGCCGTCGTCCTCGTCGAGCAGGGCCAGCCCGTCTCCCTGCGGTGAGGTGCGCACGCGCGTCGGCGGGCACGGGCGCAGGCGCAGCGTCCCGATCGGGTACTCCAGCTGGAACTGGCCCTCGCGCCAGCGGATGACCGCCAGCTCGCGGCCGTCGGGGGACCAGTCGGCGTCGAGGACGCCGTCGAGCAGCGGGCGAACGGGACCGCCCGACAGCGGGACGCGCGCCAGCGTGCCGAGCCACAGGACCCCGCGCTCGCCCGAGGGGGCCAGCAGGATCGCCAGCTCGCCCCTCGACGAGACGGACAGCAGTGTCGCCGGCGGCAGGCCGAGCGGCGCGGAGGCGGGGCTGTCCAGGCGTCTCGAGAAGACCTCGGGCGGCTCGCCGTCCCACAGTGCGCTGTAGACGACGGTGTGGCCGTCGGGCGTCAGCCGCGCGCTGGTGACGATGCCGCGCCGGAACGTGAGCTGGGTGAATCGCGGTGGCACCTGCTCCCACAGCCGGTGGGACAGCCACGCGCCGAGGGCCAGCGCGGCCACCGGCACCGCGGAGGCCACGGCCCGGCGCAGCCAGCGCCTGCCCGAGCCGCCGGTCGCGTCGCCCGCCGGGGACGACGCCGCCTTCGCTCGCGGGCGCGCTGCCCGCTGCAGGTCGACCTTCAGATCGGCGGCCGTCTGGTAGCGCAGGGCGCGGTCCTTCTCGAGCGCCTTGCCGACGATCGCCGCCAGCTCCTCCGGGACCTCGGGGTTCAGCGCCCGTGGCGGGACGGGCTCGCGGCCGAGGATCGCCTCGAAGGTGACGGCGTCGCTCGTTCCCGCGAACGGCGGCCGGCCGGTGGCCATCTCGTAGAGCACGGCCCCGAGCGAGAAGAGATCGCTGCGCGCATCGACCGGCTCGGCGCGCGCCTGCTCGGGCGACATGTAGCCGGCCGTCCCGACGGCCGCGCCCGCGCGGGTCAGCGGCTCGGGACGTCCGCTGCCGGTGTCGGCGTCCCGGTCGACGTCACCCGACCGTCGCTCGACGTGCCTGGCCAGGCCGAAGTCGGTGAGCCGCACCGAGCCGTCGCGCGCGAGGAAGACGTTGGAGGGCTTGACGTCGCGGTGGACGAGGCCCCGGGCGTGCACGGCCTCGAGCGCCTCGGCCAGCTGGGCGCCCAGCCCGAGCACGCGCTCGACGGGCAACGGCCTGCCCGAGAGCGCGCGGCGCAGCGTCATCCCTTCGAGGAGCTCCATCACGATGAACGGCTGGCCGGCGTCCTCTCCCACGTCCAGCACCGCACACACCCGCGGGTGGCTGAGGGTGGCGGCCACGCGGCCCTCGCGCAGGAAGCGGGTGACGGCGTTCGGGTCGGCCGGCCAGCGGGGCAGGGAGCAGCTTGATGGCCACCCGGCGGCCGAGCCGCGTGTCCTCGGCCTCGTAGACGACGCCCATGCCGCCCTGGCCGATCGGATCGAGGAGGCGGTAGTGCGAGAGGCGGCGGCCCTTCAACGGGGTCGTCCCGTGCGCGTCGCTTCGTCCTCGCTGGGGTTGCGGAAGACCACGCGGAACAGTCCGAACGCCACCTCGTCGCCGTCGCCGAGCTCCACCGGCTGCTCGATCCTCTCCCCGTTGACCCAGGTGCCGTTCTTGCTTCCGGCGTCCTCGATCAGGACCCGGCCGTCGTCGGCCCGCACCCGGGCGTGCACGCGCGAGACGAGCGGAGACGAGAGCCGCACGCGGCAGGCCTCGCCGCGGCCGACGAGGGCCTCTCGCCAGCGGGATCAGGAACTCCCGGTCCTCGGACACGAAGCTGCCCGCGAAGCGGAACTCCGCGGCGTCCGGCTCCTCGACGACCGCGCCCGCGAACGCGTAGCCGAAGCGCGACACCGTCCGCACGAGACGAGGCTCGGCGGCGTCGTCCCCGAGGGCCTGGCGGATCTCGCTGACCAGCTGGGCGAGGCTCGTGTGGCCGACCACCGTGTCCGGCCAGAGGATGTCCCGGAGCGACTGCTGGGAGCGCGCCCGCGGACGGCACTCGAGCAGCAGCGTCAGCAGGCGAAAGGCCCGCGGCGAGAGCGAGACTCGGCACGCCGCCCCGGCGCAGCTCGCGGGCTTCCGGGTCGAGCGTGCAGTCCCCGAAACGCAGGCGCATCGTCCCGCTGAAGGTTAGCAGGAATCAAGGCTCCCTCAAGGTTCCCCGAACACGCGACGTCGCCGGCCGCCGATCTACCAGATGGGCGAGACCGGGGATCGAGGGCGATGAGCCGTCGGGCGTGGCTCGGCTCCTGAGTCGCGGCTGGCCGTGCGTCGCCGCCCGTCCCGACCGCGCGGGCCGGACGGCCGCGGACGAGCCACGGCTGCGGGCCGTCCGCGTCGAGACGGCGATCCACGTGGACGGCCTGCTCGACGAGCCCGCGTGGCGGACGGCGCCCGTCGCCGCGGGCTTCCGCCAGCGCGAGCCGCGGGAGGGCGCGCCGGCCAGCGAGGCGACCGAGGTGCGCGTCCTCTACGACCGCGACACGCTCTACGTCGGCGTCCTGGCGCGGGACCGCGAGCCGGGCCAGGTGATCGCCCGCCTGCTCGAGCGGGACAAGGTGATGGAGCAGGGCCTCGACAACGCGGCCCGCTTCACCGGGGACGACGTCGTGGCCCTCACGCTCGACCCCTTCCAGCGACCACCGCAACGCCTTCTTCTTCGCCACCAACGCGAACGGCGCCGAGTTCGACGCGCTGGTGACCGACGAGAGTCCCACGCTGAACGTCGACTGGCGCGCGGTGTCTGGCGTGTCGCGGCCCGGCGCACCCGCGAGGGCTGGTCGGCCGAGTTCGCGATCCCGTTCCGCTGCCTGCGCTACCCGCGCGCCGAGGGGCGAGCAGGCCTGGGGCTTCGACGTCGAGCGGATCATCCGGCGCAGGAACGAGGACACCCTGTGGAGCGCCTGGTCGCGCGCGGAGGGCGGCCTCAACCGCGTCAGCCGGGCCGGCGTGCTGGAGGGCCTCTCCGGGCCTGCCCCGTCACGCGTTCAACGTGGAGCTGAAGCCGTTCGGCCTCGAGGGCGTGACGCAGGTACGCGGCGCGGACGGCCGAGCGCCCGAGCAGGGCGAGTGGCGGGCGGGCGCAGACGCCAAGTGGGAGGTGCAGCCGGGGCTCGTGCTCGACGCCACGGCCCGGCCCGACTTCGCGCAGGTGGAGGCCGACGACCAGGTCGTCAACCTCACCCGCTTCGAGCTCTTCTTCCCGGAGAAGCGCGACTTCTTCCTGGAGAACGCCGGGATCTTCGACTTCGGCAGCCGCGGCTCGTACGAGACACCTCCCTTCCTCCTCTTCTTCTCGCGCCGCATCGGCATCCTGGGCGACGCCGAGCTCCCGGTGCTCGGCGGGCTGCGGCTCAGCGGTCGGGCCGGCAGGCAGACGATCGGCGTCGTGGACGTGGCCACGGACGCGCAGGACGGCGAGCCGCGCACGAACTTCGGCGTGCTGCGCTACAAGCGCGACGTCGGCGACAGGGGCTACCTCGGCGCGATGCTGACGGACCGGCGCAGCTCCTCGGGCTCCGAGAGCGACCTCGGCTTCGACACGTCGCTGTGGCCGACGCCGCGCCTCAACCTGCAGGGCTTCGCGGTGCGCACGTCGCGCAGCGACGGCTCGGCCGACGGGGCCTGTACAGGGCCGCGGCCGAGTACCAGGGGGATCCAGTCTACCTGTGGGGCGAGTACCTGCAGATCGGGCCGGGGGCCCAGACGGGGATGGGCTTCGTCACCCGCACGGACATGCGCCGCGGGAGCGGCAAGGCCCAGTACACCTTCCGGCCCGACGTGCTGGGGCTGCGCGCCCTGGCCGTCTACGTCGGCGGGAAGTACCTGACACGCCTGAGCGGGGAGCCGCAGGACGGGAACGGCTTCGCGGGAGTGTCCTTCACCGGGAACGGGGGAGACGGCGCCAGCGTGACGCACGTGCGGGGATTCACCGTGCTCGACCACGGGTTCGACCTGTCCGGCCGCGTGCCGATCGCTCCCGGTCGCTCCCCGCTCGTGGACACCGAGATCTCGGCCTACACCAGCGCCAACCGACCGCTCGCCGCTCCGCCTCGGCCTCGCTGATGGACATCTGGCACGGGCGGCTCTCCAGCCTGACGGGAGCCGTTCAGCTGCGCTCCGGCCCGCACCTCTCGCTCGCGGCCGAGCTACACGCGCAGCGAGGCGTCGATGCCGGCGGGCGGCTTCGTCGCGCACGTCAGCGGCCTGCGCCTGGGCTGGGCCTTCTCGACGCGGCTCGCGGCCAACGCCTTCGTACAGCACAACAGCCTCGACCGTCGGTTCGTCGGCAACTTCCGCCTGCGCTTCAGCTACCGTCCCGGCAGCGACCTCTACGTGGTCTTCAACGAGGAGCGCGGGGAGCCGGGCGACCCGCGGGCGCTGCTCAGCCGCGGCTTCGCGGTGAAGCTCAGCTACCTGCTCAGGTTCTGATCGCCCGGCCGGCGCCGCCCTCCGTGCGCCCCAGCTCCGCCAGCACCGCCTCGACCGCGGGCTCGAGCGCCGCCGCGACCGCCGGAGTCATGTCGTCGCGGAACTCGAGCACCCGCACGGCCTCGATCGCCACGACGCGCACCTCGGACGGCATCGGCAGGCCGAGCGAGCGGCCCAGCGCGAGGGCGCCCGGCAGGTCGATGCCGTGGGCGAGCGCCGTGCGCTGAGTGGGCACCTCGTCGGGCCCCATCCGTCGGATCGCGCCCGGCGTGCCGCCCGTCAGCGCGGCGTCGACCACGATCGCGCGCTCGTAGCCGGTCAGGACTTCCATCAGCCGCAGGCCTCCGGCCTCCTCCTCGCGGACGTCGACGTCCGCGTCGCCGGCCAGCCTCTCCCGGAGCACGGCCGCGACCTTCAGCCCGATCGCGTCGTCGCCCAGCAGCGGGTTGCCGAGCCCGAGCACTAGCGTCTTCATGACGGGGGCGTCCTCACGACGCGCAGTATAACGGGCGCGGCGCAGCGAGCCGCAGGCCAAAGCTCGGAGCGGAGCCCGATTCACTCGGGCGGAGCGAAGGGGGGGTCTGGGGGGCGCGACGCAGCGCCCACCAGAACAAAGTGAGCGAAAATCCCGCGCTCGCTCGATCGTCTCACCCGGGGGATGGGCGGCGAGACCAGCGGCGGGGTCCGCTCGTCGAGCGCGGGACAGCCAAATGTTTCCACGCTCTTCCCGCCTCCACCATAGTCCCGATGCGTCATCCGGACCGTCCGTTCGCTGCGTCGGTCCCGGCGGGACCGAGGGCGTCGCGCCGCGCGGCCGGCCCGGTGCGGGGCCGCTATACTGCTCGGAGTGAGCGAGGCAGCCGTTCGCATCCCCCGCCGGAGCGGCATCGGTCGCGGTCGCCGTGGCGCTGAACGCGCTCCTGTTCGCCGTCGGCATCTACTTCGAGCTCCACCCGCACGATCGTCACGACGTGTGGTCGGCCGCCGGCGTCGCGGCGGTGGCGCTGCTCAACTCCGGCGCCCTCACCCTGCCGCCGGCGGCCCCGGTGAGCGCTCGCTTCGTGCTGCGCCTGCGCCGCATCGCGTTGATCGCGAACACCCTGCTCCTGCTGACGGCCGTGCTGATCGTCACGCTCGAGGCCCTGCTCGACGGCCGGCACGCGGCGCTCCACGGTGCGGCCCTGGTCGTGCCGCCGCTGCTGACCATCGCGGCCCTCAGGCGCCTGCCGCAGCCGGCCTGAAGTGCCGCTCCCCGAGAAGCTCGAGCAGCTGCCCACCCGGCCGGGCGTCTACCTGTTCAAGGACGGCGAGGGGCGCGATCCTCTACGTGGGCAAGGCGCGCGTGCTGCGCGATCGCGTGCGCTCCTACTTCCAGGCCTCGCGTCCGGCCGAGTTCCACAAGGCGCGCATGGTCGAGGAGATCGCGGACCTCGACCTCGTCGTCACCGACAGCGAGATGGAGGCGCTCGCCCTCGAGAACAACCTGATCAAGCGCCACAAGCCGCCGTACAACGTGCGGCTGCGCGACGACAAGAACCACCCGTACCTGAAGCTCACGCTGGCCGAGGACTACCCGCGCCTCCACGTCGTGCGGCGGCCGGCGGAGGACGGCAACGTCTACGGCGGTCCCTACATCCCCGCCAGCCTCGGCCGGCGCACGGCCGGCCTCGTCGCGCAAGCTCTTCGGCATCCGCTCGTGCAAGGAGACGCTCAACGGCCGCCGCGCGCGCCCTTGCCTGCAGCACCAGATCGGCCGCTGCCTGGCGCCGTGCGTCGAGCAGATCTGCGCGCTCGACCGCTACCGCCGCTCGTGCGAGGACGCGCGGCTGTTCCTCGAGGGGCGCACGGACGAGGTGGCGCGGCGGCTGCGCGGCGGAGATGGAGCGCGCGGCGGCCGAGGAGCGCTACGAGGAGGCGGCCTCGCTGCGCGACCAGGTGCAGGCGCTGCTGCGCATGGAGGCGCCGCAGAAGATCACCACGACCGACATCGAGGAGCGCGACCTGTTCGCGGCGTACGTCGAGGGCGAGCGGGCGGCGGTGCAGGTCTTCTGCGTGCGCGACGGCAAGGTGGTGGCGCGCGAGGGCTTCCTGCTCGACCAGCTGACCGAGCCCGAGCTGGTGCTCGCGCAGACGCTGCAGCAGTTCTACGCGTCGGGCCGCTACGTGCCGCGCGAGGTCCTGGTGCCCGCCGAGATCCCCGACGCCGCGCTGCTCGAGGCCTGGCTCGAGGCCCGCCGCGCGGGACGGGTCGACGATCCACGTGCCGCAGCGCGGCGAGAAGCTGCGCCTGCTCGAGCTCGTGCTGCGCAACGCGCGACTGGCGTTCGAGCTGGAGTGGAAGCACCCGCGCAAGCAGTCGCAGGAGATCCTGCGCGCGCTGCGCGACCTGCTCGACCTCGAGGTCGAGCCGCAGCGCATCGAGTGCTTCGACATCTCGAACATCCAGGGCTCGGACATCGTGGCCTCGATGGTGGTGTTCGAGGACGGGGCTGCCCAAGAAGGCGCGACTACCGCAAGTTCCGGGTCCGCGGCGTGTCCGGGGCGCCCGACGACTTCGCCTCGATGCGCGAGGTGGTCGGCGCGCCGCTACCGGCGGCTGCTCGAGGAGGGCAAGGAGCTGCCGGAGCTGGTGCTGATCGACGGCGGCAAGGGCCAGCTCGGCGCGGCGGTCGAGGCCCTCGAGGAGCTCGGCCTGGGCGACCAGCCGGTGGCGAGCCTGGCCAAGCAGGAGGAGCTGCTCTTCGTGCGCGGGCCGCGACGAGCCGATCGCGCTGCCCCGCTCCTCGCCGGTGCTGCAGCTGGTGCAGCGCGTGCGCGACGAGGCCCACCGCTTCGCGATCGGCTTCCACCGCCAGGCGCGCGCGAAGCGCACGCTGCGCTCCGAGCTCGACGAGATCCCCGGCATCGGCCCGGCCCGGCGGCGCAAGCTGCTGTCCGTGTTCGGCTCCGTGCGCGGCGTGCGCGGCGCGACCGAGGCGGAGCTGGCCGCGGTCGTCGGCCGCGCCACGGCCGCGCGCGTGCGTGCGCACTTCGAGGGGGCGCCGAGGCGCTGAGGGCGCGGGTCGGGCGGCGGCGTCAGCCGCGGAACGACTGGTCCCAGCCGGCCGACCGGCGACGCGGCGGCCGTGCGCCTCGCGGGCCGCGCTGCAGAGCCGCGACGACGGCCGCCTCGTCGACCCGGATCAGCCCGTCCGGGCCGGCCGCGCTGCGCGGGTCGAACTCGAGCGGCGCGACGACCCGGCGCACGGTCTCCTTCAGGGCGCGCGCGCCGAGCCGCGGCTGGCGTGCCGCCTCGCGCGCGATGCGGCGCGCGGCCTCGGCCGTCACGTCGAGGCGGAAGCCGAAGCTCGTGAAGAACGCCTGCGACTGCCGCAGCGGCGAGTCGCTCGAGCTCGAGAGGATCCGCAGCAGCGCGTCCTCGTCGAGCGCGTCGAGCAGCACGACCGCGTCGAAGCGCGACAGGAACTGCGGCGAGACGCCGTACTCGAACAGGTCCTCGCGTCTCGCAGCCAGTCGCGCAGCGAGAACATCAGCTCCTCGTGCGCGCGGCCGGCCTCGTCGACCACGGTGATCGGCCGCAACGCGCCCTGGTCCCTGCCGATCGTGACGCGGTCGTAGACGGCGTCGTAGAGGCCCTCGAACGCCCCCGCGCACACGAACAGCAGGCCGCTCGAGTCGACGTTGACCGTCCCGCTGCCCGCCCACGGCGGCAGCGCGAACGGCACGGCGTCGTTCTCGATCAGCGTCAGCAGCGACTCCTGGGCGCGGATCCCCGGCACGTTCGGCCGGCCGCCGACCTGGCTGCGGATCTTGTCGATCTCGTCCACGAACACGAGGCCGTGGCTGGCCTGCTCGAGCAGCCGGTCGACCGGTGCCTTCGAGCCGAGCTGCTCGCGCGCGCGCTCGAGCAGCCGCGTCAGCAGCTTCTCGCCGGGGCGGCCGAGCTCCGCCTCCTCGCCGAGCACGTTCGCGTGCACGCGGACCACCGTCGAGCGCAGGGCGAGCGCCGGGTTGGCGGCGAGCAGCTCCTCGACGGCGCGCATCAGCGTCGTCTTGCCCGAGCCCGACGAGCCGATCAGCAGCACGTTGCCGACCGCGAGCCCGGCCAGCTTCTTCGACAGCGCGACCGCGATCTCGCGCACCGCCTCCTTCTGGCCGACGACGCGCCGCTCGAGGGCGGCGGCGATCTGCGCGGGCGACGGGGGAGCGGGCACGGTCCGCGATTCTACCGCGGCGCCGGCGCGGCCGCGGCGAGCCGCGTGCTACGATCCCGGGTTCCTTGGGAGGCCGTTCGTTGAACCTGTCGCCGGACGTCGTCGCGTGGGGGCTCACGTACTTCGTGGTCCTGCTCTTCTCGCTGAGCGTCCACGAGTTCGCGCACGCGTGGGCGGCCCTGCGCCTGGGAGACGACACGGCGTTCCGCCACGGCCGCGTCACGCTGAACCCGCTCTCGCACATCGACCCGGTCGGCACGCTCGCTGATGCCGGCCCTCCAGCTCTTCGGCGGCGCCTTGCCGCTGCTGGCCTGGGCCAAGCCGACGCCGGTCGACGACCGCGGCTTCCGCAACGTCGCGCGCGGCCACGTGCTCGTCTCGGGGGCGGGGCCGCTCTCGAACGCTGCTGCTGGCGCTGCTCTTCGCGGGCGCGCTGTTCGCGGGGCTGCGCTCCGGGCGTCCGGGAGATCCAGCCCGCGATGGCGCTGCTCAACACCGGGGTCCAGGTGAACGTGGTGCTGGCGCTGTTCAACCTCGTGCCGCTGGCGCCGCTCGACGGCTCGTCGGTCTTCTACTGGGGGATGCCGGCGCCGATCGCCAACGGCTACCGGCGGCTCGTCCAGCCGTACGGGCCGTGGATCCTGCTGATCCTGCTCGTCGACCGGGCTGCTCGGCCGGGTGCTGTACCCTCTGGTGCAGGGCCTGTCCACCGTGCTCTATCGACTCGCGCTCTGAGCACAGGCCGGAGCGCGCCAACGACACGAAGGCGATGAAGCGACCCCGCATTCTCTCCGGCATGCGCCCGACGGGCCCGCTGCACCTCGGCAACTACATGGGGGCGCTCGACAACTGGGTGCGCCTGCAGGACCCGTACGAGTGCTTCTTCATCGATCGTCGACTGGCACTCGCTCACCACCGACTACGCCGACCCGGGCGCCGTGCGCGAGAACGTGCTCGAGGTCGCGACCGACTGGCTGGCGGCGGGGCTCGACCCGGCGCGCTCGACGCTGTTCATCCAGAGCCTCGTGCCGCAGCACGCCGAGCTGCACCTGCTGCTCTCGATGATCGTGCCCGTGCCGTGGCTCGAGCGCGTGCCGACGTACAAGGAGCAGCAGCAGAACCTCTCGGAGAAGGACCTCTCGACCTACGGCTTCCTCGGCTACCCGCTGCTGCAGACGGCCGACATCGTCGTCTACAAGGCCGACGCGGTGCCGGTCGGCGAGGACCAGGCCCCGCACGTCGAGATCGCGCGCGAGATCGTGCGCCGCTTCAACAACCTCTACGGCGAGGTGTTCCCCGAGCCGCAGACGCTGCTGACCGAGGCGAAGCGCATCCCCGGCACCGACGGCCGGAAGATGTCGAAGTCGTACGGCAACGCGATCTACCTCAAGGACGACCCCGAGACCGTGCAGCAGAAGCTGCGGCCGATGGTCACCGACCCGGCGCGCAAGCGCCGCACGCGACCCCGGCAACCCCGAGATCTGCCCGGTGTTCGACCTGCACAAGGCGTTCTCGACGCCCGAGGCGCAGGCCTGGGCCGCCGAGGGCTGCCGCACCGCCGGGCATCGGCTGCCTCGACTGCAAGGCGAAGCTGGCCGAGGGCCTGCTCGCCAGGCTGGCCGGCGATCCACGAGCGCCGGGCCGGAGCTGGCGAAGCGGCCGGACACCGTGTGGGACATCCTCGTGCAAGGATCGAAGAGGGCCCGCGAGGTCGCGGAGGCCACGATGGAGGACGTGCGGGCGGCGATGAAGATCCGCTACGACCTGTCGAAGTGAGCGAGGACACCCGCAGAGAGGACGAGCCGATCGGAGCCGCCGCCGCCCGACCGGGGCGCAGCCGGCGGCGGCAGAGGAGCCGTCCGCCGAGCGCCGCCGCGCCCGAGCGCGTCACCGTGCCCGGAGGGGATGGAGTCGATCCTGCCCGAGGACGCGCCGCAGATCCACCTGCCGCTGTTCGACGGCCCGCTCGACCTGCTCCTGTACCTGATCCGGCGCGAGAAGATCGACATCCACGACATCCCGATCGCGCCGATCACGCGGCAGTACATGGAGTACATCGACCTGATGCGCGAGCTGAACCTCGACGTGGCCGGCGAGTTCCTGGTCATGGCGGCGACGCTCATCCACATCAAGTCGAAGATGCTGGTGCCGATCGAGCCGACCGAGGCGCAGGGCGACGAGGACCAGGTCGACCCGCGCGAGGAGCTGGTCCAGCGGCTGCTCGAGTTCCAGCGCTACAAGGAGGCGGCCGGCGTCCTGCACCAGCAGGCGCAGATCCGCGCGGCCCAGTGGACGCGGCCCGAGACACGTGCTGCCGCGCTTCGACGACGCCGGCGAGGAGATGCTCGAGGCCGGCCTCTACGACCTGATCGTCGCGTTCAAGGAGCTGCTCGAGCGGCGCAAGACGCTGATCGCGCACGAGGTCGAGGACGAGGGTCCGCCGCTCGAGGCGCGCATGGACGAGCTGCTCGCGTCGATCCGCGAGGGCGAGTCGCTCGAGTTCCTGGAGCTGTTCGCGGCGCTCCAGACGAAGGCCGAGATGATCGTGACGTTCCTGGCGCTGCTCGAGCTCGTGCGGCTCAAGCGGGTGCGCGTCTACCAGCGCGGGATGTTCGCGCCGATCCGGGTGTTCCGGCCGGTGGGGCCGCCGGCCGACGGCGCGCCCGTGCCGGTGGCCTCAGCGTAACGGGGGGAAGCGGTGGACGAGAAGGACGAGCCGAAGGACGAGCCGGCCGAGCGAGCCGAGCGCCGGCCGGCCGCGCCCGAGCGCCCCTCGGCGCTCGAGGCCTGGCGGCCCGGTCGCCGGGGTCGCAGAGCCGGACGACGTGGGCGAGGTGCACGCCGTCGAGGACGTGACGCGCGAGGAGCCGCTCGCGGGCGAGGGCCTGCCGAGCCGCCGCAGCCCGGGTCGCCGGGCGAGCCCGCGGCGGAGGAGGCGAGCGTCCTGCCGCCGGCGCAGGTGCGCGCCGTGATCGAGGCGCTCATCTTCGCCTCGCCGCAGCCGATCACGCCGAGGGAGATCGCGCGCGTCCTGCAGGGCGTGCCGAAGGAGCTCTGGCAGCAGCGAGCTCGCGGGCCTGTGCGCCGACTACGCCCGCGACGAGCGCGGCCTGCAGGTGATCGAGGTGGCCGGGCGGCTACCAGATCACCACGCGGCCCGAGTACAACGACTGGGTGCGCGAGCTGCTCGACCCGCGCACCCCGACGCGGCTGTCGATCCAGGCGCTCGAGACGCTCGCCGTCATCGCGTACAAGCAGCCGGTGACGCTGCCCGAGATCATCGAGCTGCGCGGCGTGAAGTCGGGCGGCGTCGTGAAGACGCTGCTCGAGAAGCGGCTGATCCGCATCACCGGCCGCAAGGAGGTCGTCGGCCGGCCGATGCTCTACGGCACCACGAAGCAGTTCCTGCTGCACTTCGGCCTGCAAGGACCTCGAGCGAGCTGCCGAAGATCGAGGAGTTCGCCGAGGTGCTCGGCGAGGAGGTCGACATCGCCGGGCTCAAGCGTGCGATCGAGTCGCCGCTGCCCGGTGCAGGTGGGCCTGTCCGATCCCGACGGAGAGCAGATCCCGTTATTCGAGGAGCCCGCCGCGCCACCGGGCACGCGGTGGACGGCGGCGCTCCCCCGGGGACGACGCGCCGTCCAGCGGCGAGCCGGGCGAGGCGCGAATCCGGCGACGACGCGTCCGACGACGGCTCCGAGCGAGACCTCCGAGCCCGTGCCGCGACTCAGATAAGATCCGCCCGTGGAAGAGCGGCTGCAGAAGATCCTGGCGCGCGCGGGGTTCTCGTCGCGGCGCGGGGCCGAGCAGCTGATGCTCGAGGGCCGGGTCACGGTCAACGGCGTGATCGCGCGGGAGCTGGGGACCAAGGCCGACCTCGAGCGCGACGACGTGCGCGTCGACGGCGTGCGCGTGAAGGCGCCGAAGGGGCCGGTCTACGTCGTGCTCAACAAGCCGCGCGGCTTCGTGACGACGCGCAAGGACCCCGAGGGCCGGCCGACCGTGATGGACCTCGTGCCGCCGGTGCCGGGGCTGTTCCCGGTGGGCCGTCTCGACGTCACGACCGAGGGCCTGATCCTGCTCACGAACGACGGCGCCTTCGCCGAGCGCGTCGTCGCACCCGCGCTACGAGGTGCCGCGCGTGTACCAGGCCAAGGTGCACGGCGTGCCCGACGAGCGCACGCTCGAGCGGCTGCGCCGCGGCGTGACGCGTCGAGCGCGACGTGATGGCCGTCGACCGCGTGCGCGTGCTCGAGGCCGACAACAACGCGTGGGTGGAGCTGACGCTGCACGAGGGCAAGCAGCACGAGGTGAAGCGCATGCTGGAGGCCGTCGGCCACCCCGTCTCGAAGCTGCGGCGCGTGGCGTTCGGGCCGGTGACGACGCGCGGGCTCGAGCCCGGCCAGTTCCGCGCGCTCACGCCCGAGGAGGTCGAGGGGCCTGCGGCGCGGCGAGGGCCGGCGGCGCGCTCGGCCGGCTGCGCGCGCAAGCCGCGCCCGGCGGCGCGCAGCCGCGCCGGCGCGCGGACCGGGCCGCGCGCGCGCGCAGCGGCGCGGACCGACGCCGCGACCGCCGGGCGAGCGCCGGCCCGCGACGCGACGGCGTCGCAGCGCTCACGCGCGGGCGACGCGCCCGCGCGCCGGCCTGGAGCCGCGGCCCGCGCCGCGGCGGAGCGGTGACGCCGGTGACGACGCGCCCGGCCTGGTTCGCGTTCCCGGCGCACCTCGAGGGGCTCGACCGCTTCGAGCCCGGCAAGCCGATCGGCGAGGTGAAGCGCGAGCTGGGCCTCGCGCGACGTGGTCAAGCTCGCCTCCAACGAGAACCCGCTCGGCCCCTCGCCGCGCGCGCTCGAGGCGGCGCACGCCGCGCTCGGCGGACGTCAACCGCTACCCCGACCCGCAGGCGACCGAGCTGCGCGCAGCGCTCTCCGCGCACCTCGGCGTGCCGGTCTCGCACCTGCTGGCCGGCAACGGCTCGGTCGAGATCATCGACCTGATCGCGCGCGCGCTGCTCGGTCCCGGCGACAACGCCGTGATCTCGGAGCACGCGTTCGTGCGCTTCCGCCAGATCGTCTCCGCCCACAACCACGGTGCGCGCCTGGTGCCGATGCGCGACTGGACCCACGACCTCTCGGCGATGGCCAGGGCCGTCGACGAGCGCACGCGGCTCGTGTTCGTGGCGAACCCGAACAACCCGACCGGCACCTGGAACCGGCGGGCGGAGCTCGAGGCGCTGGTCGCCGGCGCTGCCGTCGCGGCTGCCTGCTCGTGCTCGACGAGGCGTACTTCGAGTACGCCGACGACCCGGACTACCCGAACGGGATCGAGCTGGTGCTGCGCGGCGCGCCGCTGGTCGTCACCCGCACCTTCTCGAAGGTCTACGGCCTCGGCGGGCTGCGGGCCGGCTACGCGGTGGCCGCGCCCGAGGTGCTGGACGCGCTGCTCACCGATCCGCGAGGCGTTCGGCACGAACTCGGTGGCGCAGGCCGCGGCCGCGGCCGCGCTCTCCGACCACGAGCACGTGCGCCGCTCGGTGGAGCTGAACCGCGCGCGAGAAGGCGCGGGTCGGCGGGGGCGCTGGCGGCACGGGGCTTCACGGTGCTGCCGAGCCTCACGAACTTCGTCACCTACGACACGCGCGAGAACGGCCGCGAGCTGTTCCGGCGGCTGCTGGCGCGCGGAGTGATCGTGCGCCCGCTCGACCCCTACGACATGCGCAGCTGGCTGCGCGTCTCGATCGGCACGCCCGAGGAGAACACGGCTTTCCTCGAGGCGTTCGACGCCGTGAGCCATGGGAAGCCAACCATGAGAAGCAACGGACTCGTCGTCGCGATCGACGGCCCCTCGGGCGCCGGCAAGTCGACCGCCGGCCGCACGCTGGCGACCCAGCTCGGCTACACCTACATCGACACGGGCGCGATGTACCGCGCGCTCGGCCCTCAAGGCGAGCCGCGCGGGCGTCTCGCTCGACGCCGAGGAGGCGCTCGCCGCGCTGTGCCGGGCCTCGAGCATCCAGCTCACGGACGGCGGCCGGCGGGTGCTGCTCGACGGCCACGACGTGACCTCCGAGGTCCGCTCGCGCGAGATCAGCCGTGCCTCGTCGCTGGTGTCCGTGCACCCCGGCGTGCGCGTCGAGATGGTGGCACGGCAGCGCGAGCTGGGCCGCGACGGCGGCGTGGTGGTCGACGGCCGCGACATCGGCACCGCGGTCTTCCCGGACGCCGAGGTGAAGTTCTACCTCGACGCGAACCCCGGCGAGCGGGCGCAGCGGCGGCTGGTCGAGCTGCGGGCCACGGGCAGCGACGCGTCGTTCGACGCCGTCGAGCGCGAGGTGCGCGAGCGCGACTACACGGACACCCACCGCGCCGAGTCGCCGCTGGTGCGCGCCTGGGACGCCCTGGCGCTCGACACGACGAGCCTCGCGCCCGAGGAGGTGGTCGAGCGCATGCTCGCCGCCGTGCGTGCCCGCGAGGGCCGGCCGCTCGACCTGGGCCGGCTCGCCGGCCAGCACCGCCTCTCGCCGCGGCGCTACCTCGAGGCGCTGCGCACCGGGCAGCTCAGCGCCGGCCTGTACCGGCTGCGCAAGGGCCAGGAGGACGAGCAGACGCCGCACGCCGAGGAGGAGGTCTACCTCGTGCTGGAGGGGAACGGCCGCTTCCGCATGGGCGACGAGGAGTTCGCGGTCTCGCCCGGCTTCCTGTTCACGGTCCCGGCGCGCGTCGAGCACCGCTTCCACGCGATCACGGAAGACCTGCTGCTGCTCGTCTTCTTCGCGCCGCCCCAGGGCTCGGTCGCGCAGGGCGACTGACGACGGCGGGTCGCTCAGGCCACGCCGCGATCGACGGCGTGGCCGGCGCGCTCGAGAGCGTTGACGCCGCGCTCGAGATCGCGCTCCTGCACCATCAGGTAGTCCGTGTCGTAGGTCGACACCACGAAGATGCTCACGCCCGAGCTCGCCAACGGGCTCGCGAGGCTGGCGAGGACGCCGGTGAGGCCGAAGCCGAGCGGGCCCTTGACGCGCAGGCAGCGCCAGCCCGGCTCGGCGCAGACGCCGGCCGGGACGCCCTCCTGCAGGCAGACAATCGACAGCTCGGAGTCGGTCCGCGTCAGCGACACGAAGCCGCCCGCGGCCGCCCATTCCGGCAGCGGCGCGTCCGCGTCGAGCCGGCAGACGGCGAGCCTGCCGGGCAGCAGCTCGAGGTTCAGGCTGCGTGTCGTCATGCCCGGCGCCAGACTACCACCGAGCCGGCGCGCCGCACCACGCGACTTCTGCGGTCAGCGCCCCCGGCTCGAGCCCCGCTTGCCGGCGCCGAACAGGGCTTCCAGGCCGATCCGCCCCGAGCCGCGGGCCGCGACGTAGAGGAAGGCGAAGCAGTACAGGACCGCGAGCTCGCCGCCGTTCGCGATCGGGAACAGCCCGCGCGGCGCGTGCACGGTGAAGTACGCGTAGGCCATCTCGCCGGAGGCGAGGAACGCGGCCCAGCTCGCGAACAGCCCGAGGGCGATCAGCGTGCCGCCCACCAGCTCGATCATGCCCGCCAGCGTGAGCAGCGGGCTGCCCGTCACCGGGTGCCCGCCGAGCACGCCGAACAGCTTCTGCGCGCCGTGGCAGGCGAACAGCCCCCCGGCCACGAGCCGCAGGCACGCATAGAACAGCTCGGACAGCCTTCCCAGCCAGCGATCCATGGCTCCTCCTTCGGCAGCAGCGTCACGGGGTCGGAATGCCCCAGAATACCCCGGAGGACCGGCGCGCGCAGCCCCGCCGCGATCCGCGGCGACCCTGCGCCGGGCGGCGTCAAAACGTGCTACAGCCGCAGCCGGGCGAACTCGTCGAAGCTGGTGACGCCCGTGCGCACGAGCGCGAGGCAGCGCTCGCGCACGCCGATCATGCCGGACTCGAGGGCGGCCCGCTCGACCTCGTCGGCGGAGCGTCCCTGCTCGATCGCGGCGCGCACCTCCACGCTCGCCGGCAGCGTCTCGAACACCGCGCGCCTGCCGCGGTAGCCGATCGTGTTGCAGGTCGGGCAGCCCTTGCCCTTGAAGAACTGCAGCGTGCGCGCCTCCTCGAGCGCGATGCCGTGGGCCTCCAGCGTCTGCGTCGCCGGCGGCTCGGCCGGCACGCGGCAGATGCGGCAGATCTGGCGCACCAAGCGCTGCGAGGTCACCAGCCCCAGGCAGCTCGCGAGAGCCTGCGGCGCGGCCCCCAGCTCGCGCAGCGCGACGGCGGCCTGCGCGGCCGTGGACGCGCCCACCTGCGCCACGACCAGCAGGCTCGCCGCGAGCTGGGTCGCCAGCACGGCGGTGCCCTGGTCGGGCACGGCCGAGACCATCAGCACGTCGGGCCGCACGGCGATCATCGCGCGCAGCGCCGGCTCGATCCGCGGGCCCTGCGTCCCCGCCTCGGCCTCGACCTGCCGCACGCCCTCCATCAGCCAGTGGATCGGCGCCTCGATCGACAGCACGTCGCGCTGGCCGCGCGCGAGGAAGCTCATGATCGAGTAGGCGGTCGTGATCGCGCCGTTGTAGGCGGGCGAGGAGACGAGGATCAGCCCGAGCCCCGAGCGGATCTCCTCGACCAGCCGTACGCGGTCCTCGAGCTCGAGCCCGAGCGTGCCGAAGTCCTTGATGAACGTCGAACGGTTGACGAGCTTCAGCGTGGCGGTCAGCCCCGCCGGCCCCGGCACCGTCTGGATCACCAGGTCGAAGTCGTCCTCGCCCAGGCGGCAGGTGGTGCGGCCGACCTGCGGCCGCGTGCGTCGCGCCGCGTCGAGGCCGAACATCGCGAACAGCGCGCGCTCGAGCGTGGGCTCGAAGGTCTTCGGGACCGGGTCGACGCGGAACGAGAAGCCGTCGATGCGGTAGCGGATCGCGACCTGGTCGGCCTGCGGCTCGATCGTCAGGTCGGAGGCGCGCTTGCGGGCGCCGAGCGCCAGCAGGTAGTCGAGGACCCCGTCGGGGCTGCTCTGCTGCCAGTAGAGGCCCTCCACGTCGCCGGCACGGGTGTCGTTGAGGCGCGTCACGCCCTGGTGGCGCAGCGCCGCCTCGACGTCGCCGCGGCCCACGATGCCCTGGGTCACCAGGATGTCGCCCAGCTTGCGCCCGGTGTCGCGCTGCTCGACGAGCGCCTCCAGCAGCTGCGGGGTCGTGATCAGCTTCATCCGGATCAGGATGTCGCCGAGCCGGTCCTGGCTGCGGCCGAGCGTCTGCAATTCCTCGACCAGCTGGCCCGGGGCGCTGTGCCAGAAGCGCTGCTTGTACTCGGAGCTGGCGTCGCAGAAGCAGCGCAGGCAGAAGGGACACAGCTTCGTCGGGTTCTTCGGGTCGTCGGAGCACCACACCGCGGCGATCGCGTCGAACTCGCCCAGGCAGTTCCAGCAGGTGACGAGGTAGGCCTCGGCCACGCCCCGAGGCTAGACGACAAACCCTTGCAAATCAAGGCAGTGGGGGCTGTCGGCCGTCGATTGACCGGTTTTGCGCGCGTGTGATAGCGTGCCTGCGTCCGATGGCCGACCTGCGGAAGACCCCCCTTCACGACGTGCACCGGGAGAGCGGGGCGAAGATGGTCCCCTTCGGCGGGTGGGACATGCCCGTCGAGTACTCGGGGCTGATCGCCGAGCACATGGCGGTGCGCACCGCGGCCGGCCTGTTCGACGTCTCCCACATGGGGCAGTTCGAGGTCGAGGGCGAGGGCGCCCTTGCCTTCCTGCAGCGCGTGACGTCGAACGACGTCGCGAAGCTCGTCGACGGGCAGGCCCAGTACTCGGCGCTGCCGATGCCCAGCGGCTGCCCGGTGGACGACGTCATCGTCTACCGGCGCGCCGGCGACCGCTTCCTGGTCGTGGTCAACGCCGCCAACGTGGAGAAGGACTGGCAGTGGCTGCTGGCGCAGTCGTCGCCGCGCTGCGGGCTCCACAACCTCAGCGACCAGTTCGCGCTCCTGGCGTTGCAGGGCCCGAGGGCGGAGGCCATCCTGCAGAAGCTGACGCCGATCGACCTGCGCCCGATCGGCTTCTACCGCTTCGCCGAGGGCCGGGTGGACGGGCAGCAGGCGATCGTCGCCCGCACCGGGTACACCGGCGAGGACGGCTTCGAGGTGTTCGTCGCGCCCGCCGCCGCCGCTTCGTTGTGGCGCAGGATCGTCGAGGCGGGCCGTCCCGAGGGTCTGCTGCCGGCAGGGCTCGGGGCGCGCGACACGCTGCGGCTCGAGGCCCGGATGATGCTGTACGGCAACGACATGGACGAGACCACCACGCTGGTCGAGGCCGGGCTCGGCTGGATCGTCTCGACCGACGAGGCCAAGGGCGACTTCAACGGCCGCTCCGTTCTCGCCGGCCAGAAGGCGAAGGGCGCGCCGCGCAAGCTCGTGGGCTTCGAGATGGTCGAGCGCGGCATCCCGCGCCACGGCTACGCCGTCCTGTTGGACGGCGCCGCATCGGGCGCCGTCACTTCCGGCACGTTCGCCCCGTTCCTGCAGAAGAGCATCGGCCTGTGCTACCTGCCCGCGGCCCGCGCGGCCGTCGGGACGGAGCTTCACGTCGACATCCGCGGCCGGCGCGTGGGCGCCCGCGTGGTGCCGACGCCGTTCTACAAGCGTCCACGGCAGTAGAGAGAACGACAGAGCGAGGAGGCGCGCCCATGTATCCCCCGGAGTACCGCTACACCAAGGACCACGAGTGGATCCTCGTGACGGGCGACCGCGGCCGCATCGGGATCACCGACTACGCGCAGAAGCAGCTCGGCGACGTCGTGTTCCTCGAGCTGCCCGAGAAGGGCCGGGCGCTCGCGGCGGGAGAGCAGTTCGGCACCGTCGAGTCGGTGAAGGCGGTGTCGGAGCTGTTCTCGCCCGCCACCGGCGAGGTGGTCGCCGTCAACACGGCCCTCGTCGAGAAGCCCGAGGCGATCAACAAGGACCCGCACGGTGCTGCCTGGATGATCGAGCTGCGCCTCAGCGACCCGGCGTCGGTCGCCGCCCTGATGGACGCGGCCGCCTACCAGGCCCTCGTGGACAGCGAATCGAAGTGACACCGACCCGAGGATGAGCGTGCCCGATTCCCTCCGCCTCGCCGAGCCCCCCACGGCGCGCGCGTCGATCCAGCCCCCGGCCGACTTCGTTCGCCGCCACGTCGGGCCGAGCGACGCCGACGTCGCCGAGATGCTGAAGACGCTCGGCCTCGACTCGCTCGAAGCGTTGGCGGCGCAGACCGTGCCTTCCGGCATCCGCCTCGGCCGCAGCCTCGACCTGCCCGAGGCTCTGCCCGAGCCGCTGGCGCTCGCCGAGCTGGCGCGCAAGGCGGCGCAGAACCGGGTGCTGCGCTCGTACATCGGCATGGGCTACCACGACTGCCACGTGCCGGCGGTCATCCTGCGCAACGTGCTGGAGAACCCCGGCTGGTACACGCAGTACACGCCGTACCAGGCGGAGATCTCGCAGGGCCGGCTGGAGGCGCTCGCTCAACTTCCAGACGATGGTGGCCGACCTCACCGGCCTGCCGCTCGCGAACGCCTCGCTGCTCGACGAGGCGACCGCCGCCGCCGAGGCGATGACGCTGTGCCGCGCCGTGGCGGGCAAGCCGGGCAGGGACGCGTTCTTCGTGGCCGAGGACTGCCACCCGCAGACGATCGCGGTCGTGAAGACGAAGGCGGCGCCGCTCGGCATCCGGGTGCAGGTCGGCCCGCTCGAGGCGATCGACTTCACGACCGGGCGGCTGTTCGGCGTGCTCGTGCAGTACCCGGCGACGGAC
The DNA here is from genome assembly GCA_963831755.1 of uncultured Acidobacteriota bacterium. Classification (GTDB taxonomy): domain Bacteria; phylum Acidobacteriota; class Vicinamibacteria; order Fen-336; family Fen-336; genus DATBSL01. The sequence continues at coordinate 17,713 of CAWHRC010000008.1, read as the reverse complement.
GGGGTCGTCCGCGACTGCACGGCGCTCGCGGAGCGCGCGCACACGGCCGGCGCGCTGCTGGTCGTGGCGACCGACCCGCTGGCGCTCGTCCTGCTGCGCCCGCCGGGCGAGATGGGTGCCGACGTCGCGGTCGGCTCCGCGCAGCGCTTCGGCGTGCCGATGGGCTACGGCGGCCCGCACGCGGCGTTCCTCGCTGCCAGGGAGGAGCACAAGCGGCACCTGCCGGGCCGCCTGATCGGCGTGTCGAAGGACGCCGAGGGCCGGCCGGCCTACCGCCTCGCGCTGCAGACGCGCGAGCAGCACATCCGGCGCGACAAGGCCACGAGCAACATCTGCACCGCGCAGGTGCTGCTGGCGATCATGGCCGCGATGTACGCGGTCTACCACGGGCCGCAGGGCCTGACGGCGATCGCCCGCCGGGTCCACGCGCTCGCCCGCGTGCTGCAGCTCGGCCTGCGCCGCCTCGGCTTCGACGTCGGCACGGGGCCGTTCTTCGACACGTTGCGCGTGCGCACGGTGCCCGAGAAGGGCCGCGCGATCGTGGCGCGCGCGCTGGCGAAGGGCATCAACCTGCGCCCGTACCCGGACGGCTCGGTCGGCGTGGCGCTCGACGAGACGGTGCTGCCGCAGGACGTGGCCGAGCTGCTCGAGGCCTTCGCCGGCGCGCCGGTCGGCTTCACGCCGGAGGAGCTGGCCGCCGAGCTGGAGCCGGCGATCCCCGCCGCGCACGCCCGCTGCAGCCCGTTCCTCGTACACCCGGTCTTCAACTCCCACCACTCCGAGACCGAGATGCTGCGCTACCTGAGCCGGCTGCAGGGCCGCGACCTGTCGCTCGCGCAGTCGATGATCCCGCTCGGCTCGTGCACGATGAAGCTCAACGCCACGACCGAGATGATCCCGGTGACCTGGCCCGAGTTCGCCCGCCTGCACCCGTTCGCACCGGTCGACCAGGCGCGCGGCTACCAGGAGCTGTTCGCCGAGCTCGAGCGCTGGCTGGCCGAGATCACCGGCTTTCGCGCCGTGTCGCTGCAGCCGAACTCGGGCGCGCAGGGCGAGTACTCGGGCCTGCTGACGATCCGCGCCTTCCACCACGCGCGCGGCGCGCCCGGCCGCAACGTGTGCCTGATCCCGGTCTCCGCCCACGGCACGAACCCGGCGAGCGCGGTGACGGCCGGCTTCAAGGTCGTGCCGGTCGCCTGCGACGCGCAGGGCAACGTCGACCTGTCCGACCTGCGCGCGCGCGCGCAGGAGCACGCGCAGAGCCTCGGCGCGCTGATGGTGACCTACCCCTCGACGCACGGCGTCTTCGAGGAGGCGATCCGCGAGATCTGCCGGGTCGTCCACGACCACGGCGGCCAGGTCTACATGGACGGCGCGAACATGAACGCGCAGGTGGGCCTGACGCGGCCCGCGGACATCGGCGCGGACGTCTGCCACCTCAACCTGCACAAGACCTTCTGCATCCCGCACGGCGGCGGCGGCCCGGGCATGGGGCCGATCGCGGTGGCCGCCCACCTCGCGCCCTACCTACCCGGCCACCCGGTGGTGAAGACCGGCGGGGAGAAGAGCCTCGGCTCGGTCGCGGCGGCGCCCTGGGGCAGTGCCAGCATCCTCTGCATCTCGTGGATGTACATCCGCATGATGGGCGGCGACGGCCTGCGCCAGGCGACCCAGGCCGCCATCCTCAACGCCAACTACATGGCGAAGCGGCTTTCGCCCCACTACCCGGTCGTCTACACGGGCGCCTCCGGCCGCGTGGCGCACGAGTTCATCCTCGACGCCCGCGGCTTCAAGAAGGCCGGCATCGAGGTCGAGGACATCGCGAAGCGCCTGATGGACTACGGCTTCCACGCGCCCACGATGTCGTGGCCCGTGGCCGGGACGCTGATGGTCGAGCCCACCGAGAGCGAGAGCAAGGCCGAGCTCGACCGCTTCTGCGACGCGCTGATCGCGATCCGGGAGGAGATCCGCGCGGTGGAGGAGGGGCGCGTCAAGGCCGACGAGAGCGCGCTGCGGCGTGCCCCGCACACGGCGCGGGCGGTCACGGCTTCCGAGTGGGGCCGGCCCTACACGCGCGAGCAGGCCGCCTTCCCCGCGCCGTGGGTGCGCGAGGCCAAGTTCTGGCCGCCGGTCGCGCGCGTCGACAACACCTGGGGCGACCGCAACCTGTTCTGCACCTGTCCGCCGGTCGAGGACTTCGCGTAGCCCGTGGCGGTCGGCAGGCGCGATCCCGGGGCCGGCCGCACGCTCGACGCCGTGCCTCGGCTGCCGGTCGCCGCGAGGGCCGTCGCGCGGCGTGGGCCGAGCGCGGGCGCCGGCGCGCAGGAGGGACGGTCTGCCGCGCTGCCGGCGCTGAAGCTCCTGAAGTGGCCGGCGCTCGTCACGCTCGGCGTCACGCTGCTGCGGTTCGCGGGCGAGCGGCTCGGCTGGTCGGAGGACTGGTTCAGCCGGCTGCCGGGCGGCGGGATGTCCCCGGTCGGGATCGTGTGGCTCGTCCCGCTCGTCGGCCTGTACTGTGGCTGGGTGCTGCAGCGGCGCGGCCTGCGCCCGCCGGCCCTCGGCCTCGCGCTGGGCGTCCCGCTCGGCGTGCTCGTCGTCACTCCGGCCCTGCCCTGGCTCGTCAACCGCCTGCACGAGACCACCTGGACGCTGCACCTCGCGGCGTGGGGCCTCGCCTCGCTGTTCGCCGCGCTGCTCGCCGCGACGGCCTGGCCGCCGCTCGGCCGGCTGCTCGTCGTGTACGCGCTGCTGGCGCGCCTGCCGGTGGCGCTGCTGATGGCGCTCGCCATGTACCGGCGCTGGGGAACGCACTACGACGCTGCGCCGCCCGGGTTCCCGCCCATGTCGGTGCTCGGGCGCTGGCTGTGGACGGGGTTGCTGCCGCAGGCGACCATCTGGGTCGCCTTCACGGTCGCGGTCGGCGCGCTGTTCGGCGTGCTGGGCTGGCTCGCCGCCTCTCGGCTCGCGCGCTGAGACGGCCGGCGGGGGCCGTCAGCCCTGCGCCTTCTTCCGCTCCCGCACGAGCCGTGCGGCTTCGAGCCGGGCGGCCAGCTCGCCCTCGCGCCCGCGATCGCTCGCGTGGTAGTAGCGGCGGCCGGCGAGGGCGTCGGGCAGGCTGTCCATCCCCGACACGCCCTCCGCCTCGTCGTGCGCGTAGCGGTAGCCCTTGCCGTAGCCGAGGTCCTTCATCAGGCCCGTCGGCGCGTTGCGGATCCACAGCGGCACCGGCTCGGCGCGCGTCTCCAGCGCGTCGCGCGTCGCCTCGCCGTAGGCGAGGTAGACGGCGTTGCTCTTGGGCGCCGCGGCCAGGTAGACGACCAGCTCGGCCAGCGCCAGGGCGCCCTCGGGCAGGCCGATGAAGTGCACCGCCTGCTGCGCCGCCATCGCCACCACCAGCGCCTGCGGGTCGGCCAGGCCCACGTCCTCGGAGGCGAAGCGCACCAGGCGCCGCGCGACGTAGAGCGGGTCCTCGCCGGCCTCCAGCATCCGCGCCAGCCAGTACAGCCCGGCGTCCGCGTCGGAGTTGCGGACCGACTTGTGCAGGGCGGAGATGACGTTGTAGTGCTCCTCGCCGGCGCGGTCGTAGAGCAGCGCCTTGCGGGCGAAGGCCTCGCGCATCGCGGCCGAGGTCCACTCGGCGGCGGCCCTCCCCGTCCGGCTCCGCCGCGCGTGACCGCCAGCTCCAGCACGTTGAGCGCCGTGCGCGCGTCGCCGTCCGAGGTCTCGGCCAGGAACGCGAGCGCCGGCTCGTCCACCTGGGCGTCCGCGGCCGCCGAGCCCGCGCTCGCGGTCGCCGAGCGCCTGGCGCAGCACCGCCAGCAGCTGCTCGGCGCCGAGCGGCTTCAGCACGACCACCCGCGAGCGCGAGAGCAGCGCCGCGTTCACCTCGAACGAGGGGTTCTCGGTGGTGGCGCCGATCAGCACGATGTCGCCGGACTCGACGTGCGAGAGCAGAGCGTCCTGCTGCGCCTTGTTGAAGCGGTGGATCTCGTCGATGAAGACGATCGTGCGGCGGCCGTCGCGGCGCCGGCGCTCCTCGGCCGCGCGCAGCACCTCGCGCACCTCCTTCACCCCCGAGAGCACGGCGCTCATCGCCTCGAAGTGGGCGCGCGTCAGGCGCCGGATCACGAGGGCCAGGGTGGTCTTGCCCGAGCCGGGCGGCCCCCAGAGGATCGAGCGAGCGGAGCTGGTCCTGCTCGATCGCGCGTCGCAGCGGGCGGCCCGGGCCCGAGCACCTCCTCCTGGCCGAGGATCTCGTCGAGGCTGCGCGGGCGCACGCGGTCGGCCAGCGGCGCGTCGGGCCGCGGCTCGTCGAGGTCGCGGCCGGTGCGCGGCGGCCGGGAGGCCTCGGGGAAGAGCGAAGCCGTCGTCTCGTCGCGCCCGCGGGCCATGTGTCCAGCCTACTGCGACGCGGAGCGCGCCGGCGAAGCCGCGCTGCCTGGCGGCCTCGTACAGCACGAGCGCCGCCGCGACCCCCACGTTGAGGCTCTCGACCGGCGCGGTGAGCGGGATGCGCAGGCGCCGGGCGGCACGCTCGAGCACCGCCGTGCCGAGCCCCGCGCTCTCCGCGCCAACCACGAGCGCGACGGGCCCTCGCAGGTCCGCCCGGTCGAAGCGCGTCTCGCCGTCCGCGGTGGTGGCGAGCACCGGAACGCCACGCCTCTGCAGGCGATCGAGGATCGCCTCCGGCGTGAGGCCGCGCACCTGCGGTAGCCGGAAGGCGCTGCCCATCGAACCGCGCAGGGCCTTCCACGAGCAAGGGTCGGCGCAGCCGGCCGAGAGGTAGGCGCCGGTCGCACCCGCCGCCTCGGCGCTGCGGAGCAGGCCGCCGAGGTTCCCGGGGTTCTGCACCCCGTCGGCCACGAGCAGCAGGGGCGTGCCGCGGAACAGCCGCTCCTCGTCGAACGTCGGCCGCCGCGCGAGGGCGACGAGGCCCTGCGAGGCCTCGGCCTCGGACAAGGAGGCCAGCAGCCGGTCGCTCACGCGCCGGAGCGGGACGCGGCAACGTTCCAGCTCGGCGAGAGCGGCGCGGCCGGCGGGTGTCGCCTCGGCACGCGTTCCCGCCGCGGCCTCGACCAGCTCGAGACCCGCGGTAAGCGCCTCGAGCACCAGCTTCGGCCCTTCCAGCAGGCAGGGCCCCCCGGCGCCGCCGCGCTCCTTGCGCGCGAGCAGCCGCCGATAGAGCGGGTTCGCGCGGCTGCGGATCGGCTCCTCGGCGGCCATGGCAAGGCGAGGCGTGATAGTATCACCGCGTTCCCGGTGTCTCGGTGGGCGCGCGCCGTCGACGTACGCGCCTTCGGCTTCACCCGGTCTTCCCCTGAAAAGCCGGCGATGCTCGATATCAAGAAGCGGCTGCAGGACGAGATCCAGAAGCTCGAGTACGAGCTCAAGGTACAGCTGCCGAAAGAGATTCTCCGGGCGCGCGAGCACGGGGACCTGCGCGAGAACGCGGAGTACAAGTCCGCGAAGGAGCGCCAGAGCTTCCTGCAGGCGCGCGTGGCCCAGCTGCACCGGCGGCTGGCGGCGCTGTCGCTGGTGAACCTCGACAAGATCCCGCGCGGCAAGGTCGGCCTCGGCTCGCTGGTCACGGTGAAGCAGGAGGACACGGGCGAGGAGCTGGTCTACGAGCTCGTCGTCACCGAGGACGCCGACCCGACGATCGGCCGCATCTCGCCCTCGTCGCCGATCGGCAAGTGCCTGCTCGGCCACGAGGAGGGCGACACGGTCGACGTGAAGGTCCCGTCGGGCACGAAGACCTACGAGATCACCAAGCTCGTCACCATGCACGACCAGGTGAAGGAAGAGTAGCGGGCCCTCGCCGTGCCTGCGCCCGCGCTCGCCCTCCTGGACCTGTCGGGCGGCGTCGAGCCGGCGCTGGCGAGCGTTCCCACGCGCCCCGGGGTCGGCCAGCTGCTCGGGCCCGACGGCCGCAACCTGGTCCTCGGAACCGCCGCGAACCTTCGCCGCTGGGCCGCGTCGCACCTCGGCCTGGGCAAGCCGGCCCCTGCGGGCCGGCGGCCCAGGACCAACCTCGCCGGGATCGCCGCGACCGTCGGCTTCGTCGAGACCCGCGGCCCGTTCCACCAGCGGCTGACGTACGAGCGCCTGATGGCGCCGCTGGTGCCGCTGTCGGCCAGGCGGGACCTCAAGCCGCCGGCCTTCCTGCACCTCGACCCGACACAGCGCTTTCCGCGCGTGTCGGTCGCCGGTCTGGAGCCCTCCGTCTCAGCGGACGCCTCGGAGCCCGAGCTGTCCGGGCCCGCGGGCAGGCCGCTGTTCGGGCCGTTCCGCGACCGGCGGGCAGCCGAGAAGGCGCGCGACGCCGTGCACAGGCTCTTCCCCCTGCGGCCGTGCGACTACCGCTTCGAGCCGGACCCCTCGCTGCCGCTCGGCCTCGGCTGCCTCTACGCGCAGGTGCGCTCCTGCGCGGCCCCGTGCCTCGCGCGCACGAGCGGGGACGAGTACCGCGCCCTCGCGTCCCGAGCGGCGGCCTGGCTCGCCGACCCTCGGTCACGCTCGGACGCGCCGGCTGCCGTGCCGGAGACGGTGGCTGCGGTGGCCTCCGTGCGGGCGCTGGTCGTGGATGCCTTCCGCGGCGGCGTCGGTCTGTTCCCGCTGGTCGGCGGCAGCGTGCTGGAGGCGGCCGCGTGCTGGCCGGCGGCCGATGCACTCGAACCGGCGCTGGCCGCGCTCGAGTGGCCCTCCGCGGCGGAGCAGCCGCCGGCGTCCGGCAGCGACTGGCCCTGGCTCACGTCCTGGCTGCGCGGCAGCCGGGCGCGCACGGCGTTCCTCGTGCTGGGTGAGGGCGAGGAGGTCCCCGCGCTCGCCGCCCGCGTGCGCGCGCTGCTGTCCTCCGCAGGAGGACGCGACGCGGGTCGGTGATAAGGTAGGGTCAACGCGGGGGAGGCATTGACAGAGTACTCGCCGAAGCGCCGCACCGCGCTCGTGTTCACCGGCAGCGGCACGACCGGTGCCTACCACGCCGGCGCCCTCAAGGCCCTCGACGAGTGCGGCGTCAAGATCGACCTCGTGGTGGGCTCGGGCATCGGCGCCGCGACCGCCGCGTTCGCCGCCGTGACCGGCGGCCCCAAGCTCTACGGTCCGGGCGGCTTCTGGACGGGCGTGCGCTGGAGGTCCTTCTACCGGCTGCGGCCGGTCGTGAGCGTGGCGCTGGCGCTGCTCGGCCTCTCGTTCGGGATCTTCGCCGCCCCGATGCTGCTCGGGCTCGCGCTGGGGATCGTGGTCACGCTGCTGCTGATCGTCGAGCGGATCGTGCCCGGCTCGGCCGCGCGCGCCCTGGCCTTCGTGCGCTCCGCCCCGGAAGCGCTGAGCGGCCCCTACCTCGCGGCGCAGGTGGTGCCCGTCTTCGCGCTCGCGCTGCTCGCGCTGGTCACGGCGGCCGTTCTCTGGCTGCGCGATCGCCGGCGCTTCGCGGAGGCCTTCGAGTCGTTCCTCGACGCGCGCCCCGGCCTGCAGCGGCTGCAGGCGGTGCTGTGGCAGGTCGCGGGCGGCGCCGCCGCGCGCACGCCCGCTCCGAGCGAGGCCGAGCTGGGCCGCCGCTACGTGTCGATGCTCGCCGAGAACCTGGGCCAGCCGGGCTTCCGCGAGCTCGTCCTGCGCACGGCCGACCTCGACCGCGGCGGGCCGCTCGCGTTCGTCCTGCTGAGGGACGCGCCGGGCGTCGGCGCCCCGCGGCGCACGGGGCCGCTGGCGGACGCCGTCGACCTGCTCGGCGCCGGCCAGGACGCCCTCTTCTTCGACGCACTCGCGACCGGCCTCTCGTGCCCGCTCGCCATGCCGCTGCGGCGCGTCTCGTTCCCGAAGGGCGCGGTGCACGCGGGGGAGACGCACCGGCTGACCGACGCGACGTTCGTGGCCGGCTGCGGCATCGCCGAGGCGGTGGCGGCCGGCGCGGAGCAGGTGATCGTGGTCACGGGCGTCCCGGAGACGGCCGCTCCGCTCGCCCGCCGTCGCGGGCCGCTGGCGCGGATCGACGCCGCCGTTCGGGCGCTGGAAGCGCAGGCCGCGCGCGAGATCGACGAGACCGAGCGCTTCAACCGCGTGGTGGGCACGCTCGGCCATCGCGAAGCCGAGGGGCGCCGCGCCTGGGAGGACCCCGCCAGCGGCCGCGTGTTCCGCGAAGTCGACCTGTGGGTGATCCGGCCCCAGCGGCGCGCGCTCGGGCCGATGGAGCTCGACGGCGTACGCGACCCGGCGACCGAGGTGCTGCAGACGACGGAGGACCTCGTGGAGATGGGCTTCCGCGACGCCTACCGGCAGTTCGTCGAGCCGGTGGTGGGCCAGTCGCCGCTGCCCGAGCGCCAGGACGGCCGCTACCGCGACACGCAGCCGGTGGAGCTCTAGCCCGGGTGGCGCACGGGAACGGCGTGAAGCCGCAGGGACCGGGGACGAGGGCCGTTCACGGCGGGCACGCGGTGCGGCCGGGGCCGCTGGCGACGCCGATCGTGCAGACCTCGACCTTCGCGTTCGCCTCGGCCGCCGAGATGCGTCGCTACGTCGAGGGCGACGAGGAGCTCTTCCTCTACACCCGCTACGCCAACCCGACGGTGCGTGCGCTCGAGGAGTCGCTGGCCGCGCTCGAGGGCGCCCAGGCCGCGCTCGCGCTGTCCTCGGGGATGGCCGCCATGACCTCGGCGGTGCTGTCCCTGGTGCGGGCCGGCGACGAAGTGCTCGGCAGCGCCGCGCTCTACGGCGGGACGCTGAAGCTCCTCTCGGACGTGCTGCCGCGTTTCGGCGTGGGCTCGCGGCTGTTGTCTTCCGCAGACCTGCTCCGCGTGGACCAGCTCGCCTCCGAGGCGAGCCGCGTGCTGATCCTCGAGAGCCCGACGAACCCGACGCTCGAGATCGTCGACCTCGCCCGGGTCTCGGCCGCCGCCCACGCGCGCGGGATCGCCGTGATCGTCGACAACACCTTCGCCACCCCGCACCTGCAGCGGCCGCTGGCGCTCGGCGCGGACCTCGTGATGCACAGCCTGACCAAGGCGCTGGCCGGCCACAGCGACCTGATCGGCGGCGCGCTCGCCGGCTCGCGCCGAGCGGATCGAGGCGGCGCGGGCCACGATGAAGGTGTTCGGCGGCTGCATGGACCCGCACGCCGCCTTCCTCGCGCAGCGCGGCGTGAAGACGCTGCACCTGCGCGTGGAGCGGCAGTGCGCGAACGCGCTCGCGCTCGCGCGCGCTCTCGAGGGCCACAAGGCGCTGCGACGCGTGCTCTACCCGGGCCTGCCGTCGCACCCCGGCCACGAGACCGCGAGCCGCCAGATGTCGGCCTTCGGCGGCATGGTCACACTCGAGCTCTCGGGCGGCCTCACCGCCGCGGAGCGCTTCTACGACCGCCTGCGCCTCGTCGCGCGCGCGGCCAGTCTGGGTGGGGTGGAGTCGCTCGCCAGCCTGCCCGTCCACACCTCGCACTTCGGCCTCTCCCCCGAGAAGCTGCGCGAGGCGGGCGTCGATCCCGGCATGGTGCGCCTGTCGCTCGGGGTCGAGGACGCCGACGACGTCGTGGCCGACGTCGAGCAGGCCCTGCAGGGCGAGTAGCCCCTTGCTGACGCCGCTCCAGCAGCAGGTCATCAGCCTCGGCCTGCTCGGGCTCGGCGTGTACTTCCTGGTGCAGCTCGCCCGCGGCCTCGCGGGCTACCTGCGCTTCCGCCGGGTGTGGCCCACGGCGATCCTGACCTGGCCCACGCCGCGGCCGGCGCAGCTGCCGTGGCTGTTCGTGCTGGGCGGCCTGGGCGCGGTGACGGCCGGCGTCAACGCCTGGCTGGGCCGCCCGCCGCACCACGTGATCGGCCTGGCCCTGATGGCGGTCTACTTTCTCGGCCTCGTGCCGCTCGCGCGCCGGATCCGCCTCGGCCTCTACCGCGACGGCGTCTGGGCCCACCGCGGCTTCCTGCCCTGGGCGGACGTGTCGCGGATCGCCTTCGTCGAGGCGCCGCAGATCGTGCTCCTGCTCCAGCCCCGCCGCGGCGGCGCCTCCTTCAAGCTCCCGGTGCCGCCCGATGAGTACGGCACCGTGCGCAAGCTGATCGAGGAGAAGGCCCGGGCCGGGGTGCTGCGGCTGGACCCGGCCATCCTGGGGCTGTGAGAGAAGCAGGTCTGGTCACGCCACGTCACCGCCGCGCGTGACGCGCGAGCTTCCAGCCCTGCTGTCGGAAGAGGCCAAGCAGGTCGAGGCACGGCACCTCCATGGACCACCTCGAGTACACAACGATCAACGGTTCGGCTTCGCCGGTCGTGTCGATACGCGAGCGCCTGCACGGGGGCCCCCCTTTCACTCTTCGGAATCTCGGCTAGCGCAAGCGGCTCGGCCCTCGCGCCCGGCCCTCGCCAGCCCTGGAGAGTACGCCTCGTCCTGAGCTGGGGCGCTCGGCAGTCGGCCCGCCTGCCGTCGCCTGCCGTCGCCTGCCGGCGCCCGGCGGTAGTGGCGAGCGAACAGGTGTTCGACTAGTCTGGGGCCTGCCATAGGGGTAAGATCACAGCGTTGTAGTTCCCGGCCATTGCTGTCACACCCCATCCGTACTGTCGAGCCATCACCACCTCACAAGGAGCGCCAGTGGAACGGGACAAGTCCCTCGACATGGCCATCCCGCAGATCGAGAAGGAGCTACGGCAAGGGCGCCATCATGAAGCTGGGCGACGGCAAGTCCAGCAGGTGGAGGCCATCTCCACCGGCGCTCTCGCCCTCGACATCGCCCTCGGCATCGGCGGGGTGCCCGCGCGGCCGCGTCGTCGAGATCTTCGGCCCGGAGTGCAGCGGCAAGACGACGCTGGCCCTGCACGTCATCGCCGAGGCCCAGAAGCGCCGGCGGCATCGCCGCCTTCATCGACGCCGAGCACGCCCTCGACCCCGTGTACGCGCCAGAAGCTGGGCGTGGACCTCGACGACCTGCTCATCAGCCAGCCCGACACCGGCGAGCAGGCCCTGGAGATCGCCGAGATGCTCGTCCGGTCGCAACGCCGTGGACGTGATCGTCATCGACTCGGTGGCCGCCCTGGTCCCCAAGGCCGAGATCGAGGGCGAGATGGGCGACACCCACGTCGGCCTGCAGGCCCGGCTGATGAGCCAGGCGCTGCGCAAGCTGACCGGCGCCATCGCCGTCCAAGACCATACTCGTGATCTTCATCAACCAGATCCGCGAGAAGATCGGCGTCATGTTCGGCAACCCCGAGACCACGCCCGGCGGCCGGGCCCTCAAGTTCTACGCTCGCGTGCGCATCGACATCCGCCGCATCGAGCCACTCAAGGAAGGCGAGGAGGTCATCGGCAACCGGGTGCGGGCCAAGGTGGTCAAGAACAAGGTGGCCCCGCCGTTCCGCGAGGCCGAGTTCGACATCATGTTCGACGGCGGCATCAGCCGCGAGGGCGACCTGCTGGACCTGGCCGTCGACAACGACGTGGTCGGCAAGAGCGGCGCCTGGTTCAGCTACGAGGGCGACCAGTGGGCCAGGGCCGCGAGAACGCCAAGCAGTTCCTGCGCGACAACCCCGAAGTGGCGGTGCAGTTACAGGCCCGGGTGCTGGCGGCGGTGGGCCTGGCAGCCGCCGAGGGCGCCGCGAAGCGTCGGGTGTCGCGCACTGTGCCGTCGGTGGCGGACGGGGACGGCGACGACTCCGGGGCCGACTGAGCGGTTGCCGGGCCGGGTCGGAGTGCTGCCTCGATTGAGATGACGAGGGGGTACCATGTCGGCACAACGCGCACCGACTGGGCCGGTGCCCAGAACGAAACAGAAACTCTGACCCGAGAACCGGGCCCGGAAACCCGAGGAGGCTTTCCCCTAGGCGAGGCGAAGCGACGGAAGCGTGGTTGTGTGTGCGTCGAACCCCCGGGTTCGACGCTGTGCTTTCCGGGCTCTCGAGGAGGGGACATGATGACCGCAGCGGTGGTAGCGGGGGCCGCCGTAGTGGCCCTGGTGGTCGGCCTGCTGGTCGGCCGGGCCCTCCAGCGGCGCCGGGCGGGGCAGGCCGATGCAGCGCCGAAGGGGTGGTGGTCGACGCGCGGCGGCAGCCCACGAGATGCTCGCTCCGCGCCGACGAGGAGGGCCGGGCCAAGGCCCAGGCCTACCGGGAGCGCAGGAAGCCGGCCTAGAGCATCGCCGGCTGGAGATCGGGGTCCACGAGCAGCGCATGGAGTAGCGCGAGGCCACCCTGGAGCAGCGCGCCGCCAACCTGGCGGGGCGCGAGACCCTGCTGTTGCAGCGGAGCGCGAGACCGGCGAAAGCCGCCTCGAAGCCGAGAAGTTGCGTGAGCAGGCCAGGCTGGAACTGGAGCAGGTGGCGGGGTTCGACGCCAAGGCGGCCAAGGAGCAGTTGCTGCGCCGGGTCGAGGACGAGGGGCGACGCGACGCCATGGTGCTGCTGCGCGACCTCGAGGTGAAGGCCCGCGAGGAGGCCGACCGACCGCGCCCGGCGCATCCTGACGTCCTCCATCCAGCGCCTGGCCTCCGAGGTGGTCACCGAGACCACGGTGTCGGTGGTGCCTTTGCCCTCCGACGACATGAAGGGCCGCATCATCGGCCGTGACGGGCGCAACATTCGGGCCTTCGAAGCAGTCACCGGGGTCAACATCATCGTGGACGACACCCCGGAGGCGGTGGCCCTGTCGGCGTTCGACCCGGTACGGCGCGAGGTGGCGCGCCTCGCCCTGGAGCGGCTGATCGCCGACGGGCGGATCCACCCCGCCTCCATCGAAGACGCTTACGAGAAGGCCCTGGCCGAGGTGCAGCAGAGCGTGCGCGACGCCGGGGAGTGGGCCCTGCTCGAAGTGGGCATCACCCGCATGCACCCCGAACTGGTGAACCTGCTGGGGCGCCTCAAGTACCGCCTCTCCTACGGGCAGAACGTGCTCAACCACCTGGTGGAGACGGCCAAGGTGGCGGGCATGCTGGCCGCCGAGGTCGGGGTGGAGCCGGCTCAGGCCCGGCGCGCCGCTTTCCTTCACGACATCGGCAAGGCGGTCAGCCACGAACTGGCCGGGTCGCACGCCATGGTCGGCGCCGAAATCGCCCGTCGCTTCGGGGAGGACCCGGCGGTGGTGCACGCCATCGAAGCCCACCACAACGAGGTCGAGCCGCGCACCCTGACTGCGGTCATCGTCCAGGCCTCGGACGGGGTGTCGGCGGCCCGGCCGGGAACGCGCCGCGAGGCGGTGGAGTCCTATGTGCACCGCCTGGAGCGCATCGAGGAGATCGCCGGCGGGTTCAAGGGCGTGGAGCGGGTGTTCGCCATGCAGGCGGGCCGCGAGGTCCGGGTGGTGGTGGACCCCGGGGAGATCGACGACCTGGGGGCCGGCGACCTGGCGCGGCGCATCTCGCGCCGCCTGGAGGAGGACCTGCAGTACCCCGGCCAGATCCAGGTGACCGTCATCCGCGAACTACGCGCCGTCGACTACGCCCGATGACGCTGCAGGTGGCCGGGCCCGTCCGCACGCCGGGCCGCTGTCCCGCCCGGGTGGGGCGGCGCTATCTGGTGCGCACTTTCGGCTGCCAGATGAACGAGCACGACAGTGAGCGGGTGGCCGGCCTGTTCGCCGCCGATGGGATGATCGCCACCGGCGACGTCGAGGAAGCCGATGTGGTGTTCCTCAACACCTGCTGCATCCGGGAGAACGCCGACGACCGCCTCTACGGCACCCTGGGGCACCTGAAAGCGGCCAAGAAGCGGCGGCCGGGCCTGCGCATCGTGGTGGGCGGGTGCCTCGCGGAGAAGGACCGCGCTCTGGTGCGGGAGCGGGCCCCCTGGGTGGATGTGGTTTTCGGCACCCACAACCTGCACCGGGTGCTGGACCTGCTCGACCATGCCGACGAGTGGGGGCCGATCACCGAGATCCCAGAGAGCGCCCCCGAGACGGAAGGGCTTCCCTCCGACCTGCCCGCCCGGCGCGAACTGGCCCACGCCGCCTGGGTGACCATCACCGTGGGCTGCAACAACGCCTGCACCTTCTGCATCGTTCCCATCGTGCGCGGCCCGGAGATCAGCCGCCGCCCCGGCGAGGTCATCGAGGAGGTGGGGCGCCTGGCCGCCGACGGCGTGGTGGAGGTCACCCTGCTGGGCCAGAACGTCAACTCCTACGGGCGCGATCTGGGGGTGGACGGGCGCCGGCGCCCGGTGTTCGCCGATTTGCTCCGGCGGGTGGGCGAGGTGCCCGGCATTCGCCGGGTGCGCTTCACCAGTCCCCATCCCAAGGACATGCGGGAGGACGTAGCCCGGGCCATGGCCAGACGCCGGCGGTGTGCGAGCACCTGCACCTGCCCCTGCAGTCGGGCAGCGCCCGGGTCCTGCGAGCCATGCAGCGGGGCTACACGCCCCGGCGCTTCCTCGACCGCCTGGCGATGATGCGGGCCGCGGTCCCCGGCCTCGCCGTCACCACCGACGTCATCGTGGGCTTCCCGGGCGAGACGGAGGCCGACTTCCGGGCCACCTTGGACGTCATGGAAGATGCCCGCTTCGACGGCGCCTACATGTTCGTGTACTCGCCCCGGCCCGGCACGCCGGCGGCGGCCATGGCGGAGCAGGTCGAACCGGCGGTGGCCGGCGAGCGGTTCGCCCGCTTGGCCGACCTGCAGCAGCGCCTGTCGCTGGCCCGCAACCAGGAACTGGTGGGCCGGACGGTCGAGGTGCTCACCGAAGGGCCGAGCCGCAAGGACCCGGGAATGGCCACCGCCCGGACGCGCACCAACAAGGTGGTGCACGTGCCGGGGGAGTACACCGCCGGGACCTTCCTCCAGGCGCGTGCTCGAGCGGGCCGCCCCCAGCCACCTGATGGGGACGGTGGTGCCCTGAGGCCCGTCGCCGCCCTGCTCGGGCCCACCGCCTCCGGGAAGAGCGAGGTGGCGCTGGCGGTGGCCGAGGCGGTCGGTGCCGAGATCGTCTCGGTCGATTCCATGCAGGTGTACCGGGGACTGGACCTGGGCACGGCCAAGCCCACTCCGGCGCAGCAGGCCCGGGTGCGCCACCATCTCCTCGACCTGGCGGACCCCGTGACCCCATTCTCGGTGGCGGAGTTCCAACGGGCCGGCCGGGAAGCCCTGGCCGGTCTGGCCCGGGGAGGCGTGCCCGCCCTGATCGTGGGAGGGTCGGGCCTCCACTTCCGGGCCCTGGTGGACCCGCTGGAGTTTCCGCCGCACGACCCGGAGGTGCGGCGGGAGGTGGAAGCCCTGGCCCGCGGCGAGGCCCTGGCGGCCCTGTTGGCGGCGGATCCCGCGGCCGGTGCCGTCGTCGACGTGGCCAACCCGCGCCCGGTGGCGCGGGCGCTGGAGGTGTACCGCCTGACCGGCCTGACGCCTGCGGTGCGTCGCCGCGAGCGCCGCCGCAGCCGCGGTGCGCGCCTACCGGCCCTTGCTCGCGGTGGTGGCCGTGGGCGCCGACCCCGGGGAGGCCCTGCGCCGCCGGGTGGAGGCCCGCTTCGACGCCATGCTTTCCGCCGGCCTACTGGCCGAAGTTGATCGCCTGGCCCCCCACCTCGGCCCGACTGCCGCCCAGGCGGTGGGCTACAAGGAGCTGTTGCCGGTGGTGCGGGGAGAGGCGACGCTGGAGGAAGGCCGCAGCCGGGCGGTGGCGGCGACCTGGGCGCTGGCCGGGCGGCAGC
The DNA here is from genome assembly GCA_963831755.1 of uncultured Acidobacteriota bacterium. Classification (GTDB taxonomy): domain Bacteria; phylum Acidobacteriota; class Vicinamibacteria; order Fen-336; family Fen-336; genus DATBSL01. The sequence continues at coordinate 2,110 of CAWHRC010000008.1, read as the reverse complement.
GCACCTTCTTCCGGCGGCGATCCCCGCATCCGCTGGCAGGAGTGGGATGATGACCCGGCGCGGCGGGCGGCGGCCGCCCGCACCGTCTTCGAGGAGGCGGGATGGATTTCGTGAAGATGGAGGGCCTGGGCAACGACTTCGTCGTGCTGCGCGGCCCCCTGTTCCCGGGCGCCGCCGACATCGCGGCGTGGTGCGACCGGCGGCGGGGCATCGGCGCCGACGGCCTCCTGGTGGTGACGCCTCTGGGCCCGGGCCGGGTGCGCATGCAGTATTGGAACGCCGACGGGTCGCCCGCCGAGATGTGCGGCAACGGCCTGCGCTGCGTGGGTCGCTACGCCGTGGCCGAGGGCCTGGCGGCCGGGCCGGACCTGGTGGTGGAGACGGCGGTGGGGGAGCGGCCGGTGCGGGTGTCGGCAGGCTCGGTGCGAGCCCTGGTGGGGGAGTTCGCCGAGGCGGTCATCCCGCCGTTCGATCTCGCCGGCTACCACCTGGAATCGGTTTCCATGGGCAACCCGCACGCGGTGGCTTTCGTCGACGACTGCTACGCCGTGCCGGTGTCGGCCGTGGGCCCCATCGTCGAGGGCGACCCCCACTTCCCGCAGCGCACCAATGTCGAGTTCGCCACCGTGGTCTCGTCGCGCGGCGGCTGCGACTTGCGGGTGTGGGAACGGGGGGTGGGGGAGACCCTGGCTTGCGGCAGCGGGGCGGCGGCCGCGGCCCTGGCGCTGGCGCACCGGCGCGGGCTGACCGGCCCCCGGGTGACGGTCGTGCTCCCGGGCGGTCCGCTGGAGGTGGAGGTGGAGGGCGACCGGGTCTGGATCGAGGGCCCGGCGGTGATGGTGTTCCGCGGCGTGATCTGAGGCGGGATCAGCGCAGGCGGCGCAGCACCGCCACCACCCGGCCCAGCAACTGCACCCCCTCGTTGAACACCAGGGGCTCGTAGGCCGGGTTCTCGGGGAGCAGCAGCACCTTGCCGGACTCGCGGCGCAGGCGCTTGACGGTGGCCTCTTCGCCGTCGATGAGGGCGACCACGATGTCGCCGTCGTCGGCATCGGCCTGGCGGCGCACCACGACCAGGTCGCCGTCGAAGATGCCGGCGTCGACCATGGATTCGCCCCGCACCCGCAGCATGAACACCGGGTCGTTACCCACGATCTGGGTGGGGAGGGGGAGGATCTCCTCGATGTCCTCCTCGGCGAGGAGGGGAGAGCCGGCGGCGATGCGGCCCAGCAGGGGGACGTCACGGACCGGGGCCCGCCGCAAGTCGGCCTCGGGGCTGCCGGACTGCGCCCGGCCGGGGGCGGTGACCTCGATGGCCCGCGGTTTGGACGGGTCGCGCCGCAGGTAGCCCGCCTTGACGAGGGCGGACAGGTGGCTGTGCACCGTGGAAGGGGAGTTGAGCCCACGGCCTCGCCGATCTCCCGCACCGAGGGCGGGTAGCCCCGTTCGTGCACGGTGCGAAGGATGAGGTCGAGGATGTCTCTTTGCCGAGCGCTGATGTCATGGCGGGCATGGCTCCCTCCCGTCGTGCTCCCGGAAGCACGTTACCGGTTGCAGGCCGATGGCAAACATATGTTCGCCTTGACGGTCGAACAGCTGTTCGGTACTATGGGGCCATGGCGAACGCACGTTCGTGTCACACCCGGGCCGTAAGTTCTGGGTGTGGTCCGGACCTCCGGGTGCCGGCCCAGCGAGAAGCGAGCCAGGAGGGCAGCCCATGACGAACTCCGTCAGAGCCCGATCCGGGTCGCGGTTCTCCTCACTACGGTCGCCCTGGGGGTGGTCCTCCTGCTCGCCAACGCCGTCTTCGCCAGCGACGCCGGGCCCGGTGACGATCCGGACGGTTGGGTGGAGCACCGGGTCGTCACCGGTGACACGCTGTGGGACATCGCCGCCGTCCACACCCCGGCGGGAGGTGACGTGCGGCGCACCGTGCACGACATTCCCGGCCAGGTCAACCACCTCGCGAGCGTCACCATCGTCCCGGGCCAGGTGTTACAGATTCCGGTGTTGCAGATTCCGGTCGATGCCTGAGTATCGGGAAGGCGCCCCCGGGCGGGTGTGGCGCCGGCGACGGGTAACCTCCTGCTGCCGATGCACTGCCCGTTTT
>CAWHRC010000007.1:0-294915 GCA_963831755.1 uncultured Acidobacteriota bacterium | reverse complement strand
TCCCAGCCCTTCCGATACTCGCGGCCGAGCAGCCGGTTGGCGTCCTCGTTGTTGGTGATCTTCGCGCTGGCGGCGTCCCAGACGAGGCGTTTGCCGCCCAGGCGCAACGACACGGCGGCGAGGTTGAAGGCATCGGAGATCGGTCCGGCGAGCGTCGAAGCTGCCCGAGGTCGGGGGGCCGCCACGGAAAGCGTCGAGCCACACCGGCTTCTCGTCGTCCGCGCGAGGGCGGCAGCACGGACGGGCCGGTCGCCGTGCGGAACTCGCGGGCCTTGCGGTACGGGATGATCATCGGGTCTTCGCAGCGGAAGCCCGCCAGGATCTTCCCCTTGTCGCCGACGAACAGCATCCCTTCCGCCGCCAGCTCGCGGCCGTCCTCGTCCAGCTCCTCCGGAGGCCGGCGGCTTGATCCCGCCGTCGTACCAGAACAGGTCCAGCGCCGGCCGGCTGGCCTTGGCGGCGAAACTGAAGCGGATCGTGCAGGCGGTGGGGAACGAGTAGTCGTTCCGGATCGCCCGGCTGACGTGGTCGGCGAGGGTGCAGACGTGGGTGGGGCTCGTCTCGACCACGACCGGGGCGTCCAGGTCGAACTGCTGGAACACGGGCCACAGGCTGTAGTGGCCCATGTCGGCCACGGCGCCGCCGCCGAACTCGTACCAGCCGCGGAACACCGCGTGCGTGTAGTGCGGATGGTAGGGACGAGGCAGCGACGGTCCGAGCCACAGGTCCCAGTCGAAGTCCTTCGGCACCGGCGGGCGTGTCGGTCGGGATGGTCGCGTACTGGGGCCAGACGGGACGGTTCGACCAGTTGTGGATCTCGCGGAGCGTGCCGATGGCGCCCTTCTCGATCCAGCCCTTGACCAGGCTGCACCGAAGCGCCCGCGCGCGCGGCGGCAGGAAGTGGGTGGCAAGCCTGGTCCTTTTCGCGGTCGTCGACCACCAGCCGCGCCTCGAGCAGGCGATTGGCGAGCGGCTTGTGCATCAGGACCTTCTTGCCCTTCCGCATCGCCGCGACGGCGACCGTGGCGTGCAGGTGGTCCGGCGTCATGACCTTGACCGCGTCGACGTCCTCCTTGTCCAGCAGCTCGCGGAAGTCCGCGTACGTGGCGACGCCCTTGAACTTGTCCGCCGCCCGCTGGTTCGCGTAGAAGAGCTCGGCCACCTCGCGGCCGACCTCGCGGCCGCCGGGCACCCCGCCCTTGTCCTTCCGCCAGTCCGGCATCTGCAGCGCGGTGGCGATCTCGCTGCGCACCGAGTCCTTGCCCCACTCGACGTAGTCGGTGCTCTCCCTGTTGGGGTCGCAGACGGCGACGACCTGGATCTCCGGGACGCGGAGCATGCGCCGGCATCTCCGTCAGGCCCTGCGGTGCCGCAGCCGATGTAGCCGAAGGTGAGCTTGTCGCTCGGGGCGACGTGGCCCGGGCCGCCCAGCACGTGCCGGGGCACGATCGTGAATGCGGCGGCAGAAGCCGCCGTGGTGCCCAGGAACCGCCGCCTGTCGATCTGAGAGGTCATGCCCTTCTCCTTGCCGGATACGAGACGCTCCGCATCCTAGCAGGACGGCGGGAAGAGATAATGTCCGGACCAGGCGGAGGAAGCGGATGCCCTGCGGTGCACGGTCGTGACGGAGACGGGGCGGGAGCGGCTGCGGGAGATCGCGCGGCGGGCGATGGTGGAGCGGGGGCTGCAGCCGGACTTCCCGCCCGCGGCGCTGGCCGAGGCCCGGGCGGCGGCGCCGCCGCCGGTCGGCTCCGTGCGCGACCTGCGCGGCCGGCTGTGGTCGTCGATCGACAACGACGACACGCGCGACCTCGACCAGCTGGCCGTGGCGGAGCCGCTGCCGGACGCCGTCCGGGTGCTGGTCGCGGTCGCCGACGTCGACGCGCTGGTGAGGAAGGGCTGCGCGGTCGACACGCACGCGCAGCTCAACACGACCTCCGTCTACACCGCCGCCGAGATCTTCCCGATGCTGCCGGAGCGGTTCTCGACCGACCTCACGTCGCTCGGCGAGCATGAGGAGCGCCTCGCCCTGGTGGTCGAGCTGACCGTCGCTCAGGACGGCACGGTCGCGGAGTCGGACGTCTACCGTGCCCTCGTGCTGAACCAGGCCAAGCTCGCCTACGACGGCGTGGGGCCGTGGCTCGAGGGAGCGGCGCCGCCGCCGGCGCGCGTGGCCGCCGTCGACGGCCTCGCCGAGCAGCTCCGGCTGCAGGACCGCGCGGCGCGGGCGATGAGGGAGCTGCGGCAACAGCGCGGCGCGCTGACGCTCGAGACCGGCGAGGCGAAGGCGGTGTTCGAGGGCGACGCGCTCGCCGACCTGCGCAGCGAGCACAAGAACCGCGCGCGAGAGCTGGTCGAGGACCAGATGATCGCCGCCAACGCGGCCACCGCGCGCTTCCTCGACGCCCGCGCGATGCCGTCGCTGCGGCGCGTGCTCCGCCCGCCGGAGCGCTGGGGAAGGATCGTGGAGCTGGCCGCCGAGTGGGGCGAGCGTCTGCCGGACCAGCCGAGCGCTCCCGCGCTGCAGGCCTTTCTCGCGCGCCGGCGCGCCGCCGACCCCGCGCGTTTCGCCGACGTGTCGCTGTCGGTGGTGAAGCTCCTCGGCTCGGGCCAGTACGAGCTGGAGCTGCCGGGCCAGGCCCCCACCGGCCACTTCGGCCTGGCGGCCCGTGACTACATGCACTCGACGGCGCCGAACCGGCGCTTCAGCGATCTCGCGACACAGCGCCTGCTCAAGGCGGCGATCGCCCGCGCGGCGAGCCCCTACTCGAACGACGAGCTGGCGGCGCTCGCGCGCCAGTGCACGGAGCAGGAAGACGACGCGGCGAAGGTGGAGCGGCAGGTGAGCAAGTCCGCCGCCGCGCTGCTGCTCAGCTCGCGTGTGGGCGAGCGCTTCGACGCGATCGTGACCGGCGCGTCCAAGAAGGGCACCTGGGTGCGCATCGACCATCCCGCGGTCGAAGGCAAGCTGGTGCGCGGCGCCGACGGCCTGGACGTCGGCGCTCGCCTCCGCGTCGAGCTGCTGGAGGCGGACGTGGAGCGCGGCTTCATCGACTTCGCGCGCGCGTAGGCGAGCGCCGCACCACCGCCAGCCAGTCCTGCCGGGGCTCGGACGGCGGTTCGCCCAGGGACGCCGGCCGTCCGCCCTCGACCTCGCGTGCCGATCCGCTCTGCAACGCGCCCCCGTGGCGCGGGTCGAACCACGACACGACGAACCGGCCCGTTCGTGCCGCTGAGGTCCAGCTCCGCAGCACCGCCGTGCGGCAGGTACACGAGATAGAGCTCGCCGGGCTTTGCGAGCGCGTAGCGGCTGTTGTCGCCGGCGGGGTTGCCGACAGCTCGTCCGCGGACTCCATCTCCGCGAACGGGATGCGCTCGTCGCGGAAGAAGTCGAGCGCGATGCGGGCGTAGTCCCAGCGAGCGCTCCCGGCTGCGCCAGTCCTCGCAGCCGAGGTCGTTCTGCGGCAGCGTGTAGCCGAAGTAGTACTCCACGCCCGCGCCGCCCGCCATCAGCGTGCCCCAGAGGGTGAACTTGCGGATGTCGTCCAGGTGTAGGGCGAGCTGCCGTCGTCCTGGCCGGCGCACGGCCGTCGAAGCCGGCGTAGCCGGGATCGGGCGGCACGCCCGGTTCAAGCGGGTTCTGCTCGTCGTTGGCCACGACCCACGGCCGGCCGGCGGCCGTCCGACTCGCGCACCCACTGCAGCACGCGCTGGTGGGCCGCGTTCCAGCCGTTCTGCAGCGAGGCGCCGGTGAGCGCCGACTGGCTGCCCAGCAGCGGCCGGTAGACGCGATCCTGCCGGTCCGGGAAGGTGTGGACGACGATGTGGATGGTGGTAGGGATCGGTGTCGTGGATGAACTGCGCCATCGCCCGCTGCTGCTCGGGCGTCTGGGTGTTCTCCTCGCCGAGGTTCCAGTTGAGCGCCAGCTCGTGAGCCGAAGCGGGCGATCAGCTCGCGCAGGTAGAGCTTGCGCTCGACGCCCAGGTCGCCGCCGTCCAGGGCGGTCCGGCACCCGGCTGAGCGTCCGCCGTTGCCGGTTGTCGTCGTTCTCCGTCTCCTGCAGCTTGAAGTGCAGGAACAGGCCGAGGGTCTGGGCGTGGTCGAACACGATCTGCCACTGGTCGAGCTTCGAGCAGTCGTAGTGCAGCTTGTCGTCGCGCGACACGAAGGGCCACACGTCGTCGCCGTCGCCGCCGGCGTTGTAGGTGAGGAACGAGAAGGCGTTGCACGCCCGTGCCGGCGAGATAGTTCAGCGCCCCGATCAGGCCCTTGCCCTTGCCGCCCTGCCAGGTCGGATCGCCGGGCCGCCAGTCCCGCGACGTGCGGCTGCCAGGTCTTCAGCGAGCGGCGTGGCCTTCGTCGGGCCGCCATGCCGTGCCTTCGCCGAGTGAGTCCCGTCGAAATCCGCGTAGCCAGCAGGTTCTCGGGGGCGTCGGCGCCGGCCTTGAGGAAGTACTCGCCGGTGCCGGCGAATCGCAGGTAGTGTCTGCCGACGTACTGCAGCCGGCCCTGCGCGCGCGGAAGTCGCGGCCCGGTCTTGTCCGTCGGCCCCGATCACGAAGAGCCCGTCAAGCCGTCGAGGCCGTCCAGGGGCGAGGCTCGCGGCCGCGTCGTCGACGGCCGCCTGCTTCCCGGCCAGAACGAGACGCGGTAGGTCCAGCGGCCCGTCTTGTCGGGGGAGAGGTGCGCGCGCCACTTGTCCCCGCGTCGGCGGAGGTCTCGCCGCGTTGCCGTCGGCCGCGAAGTAACCGGGGACGCGGTAGCGAGGCGATCCCGACTCGTGCGACGAACGTCCACCGTCATCCGATAGTCCAGGAACGGGTTCGGCGATCGCTGTCGGCTCTCGCGCGAACGGGCCGTCGAGCGTGAGCGTGACCTTGTGCCACTGCTTCAGCTCGCCCGAGATCGTCACCGGCGCAGCCGACGCTGCGGCCTGTGCGACGGCCCACGACAGGCAGCACGCGAGGGCCAGCCTTCGCTTCCAGAGCGAGGTCATCGACTGGCTGCGGGCTCTGCCAGCAGCTCGCGCGCGATCCGCGCGTAGGCGTCGACCGAGGCCAGAAGCTCGCCGATCTCGACGTGCTCGTGCTCGGTGTGCGCGAGCAGGATCGAGCCGGCGCCGAACAGCAGCGGCCGGCCCCAGCTCGCGAGCAGCGGGATGTCGGTGGTGAAGGCGAAGGCCGCGGCCGGGAAGCCCGGCAGCGTGTGCATGCGGACGGGCGGCACCTCGAGCACGTGCTCGATCGCGACCCGGCTGCGCAGCGGCTCGAGGCAGGCCATCAGCTCGTCGCGCGAGCCGACCGTGCGGAAGTTCAGCTCGGCCTCCGCCGCCGGCGAGATCACGTTCGGCGCGATGCCGCCCGCGATCAAGCCGATCGCGTAGAAGGTGCGCCCGAGCTGCGGGTCCTCGGGCAGCGCGAAGCCGCGCAGGGCGACCAGGGCGTCGATCAGCTTGTCGATCGCCGAGATCCCGAGCTGCGGCTGCGACGAGTGGGCGGCGCGGCCCTCGGCCTTGAGCTTCAGGCGCAGCACGCCGCGCGTGGCCAGGCCGAGCCGGCTGTCGGTCGGCTCGCCGTCCACCAGGAAGCGCGAGCCCGGCGCCAGCGCGTCGGCCGCGGCGGCGCCGTCGCTGCCGCGCTCCTCGCCCACCACGAACAGCAGCCCGACCCTGCGCTCTCCCGACTCGCGCAGCCGCTCGACCGCCGTGACCTGCGCCGCCAGCGTGCCCTTGGCGTCGCAGGCGCCGCGGCCGTACAGGCGCCCGTCCTCGACCCGGCTCGGGATGAACGGCGGCACGCAGTCGACGTGCGTGGAGAGCACGACCTGCGGGCGCGGGTCGAGGAAGGCGAGCACGTTCGTGCGGCCGTCGGCGACGGGCTGCTGCGTGACCTGGAAGCCGCGCTCGCGCAGGTAGCCGGCCAGCCAGGCGCAGGCGGCCGCCTCGCGCCCCGTCGTCGAGTCGATGTCGATCAGCGCCCGCGCCAGGTCGACCAGGCTCAGCGCAGCCACGCTTCGAGCCCCGTGCGCGCGTCCGTCTTCTCGTCGCGGTACTTGACGATCACCGGCGTCGCCAGCGAGAGGCCCCAGCCGGGCCCGGCCCCGACGCTCACCGCGCGGGCGCCGGGGACGACCACCGCGCCCTCGGGCACCACGAGCGGGGAGCCGGCCTCCGGCTTCAGGATGCGGCCGTTCGGCAGGTCGTAGACCGGTGTCGAGCCGGTGAGGATGGTGCCGGCGCCGATCACGGCGCGCCGCTTGACGACCGCGCCCTCGTAGAGCCCGGTGTTGCCGCCGACCAGGACCTCGTCCTCGACGATCACCGGCAAGGCACCCACCGGCTCGAGCACGCCGCCGATCTGCGCGCCCGCGCTCAGGTGCACGCGGCGGCCGACCTGCGCGCACGAGCCGACGAGAGCGTGCGAGTCGATCAGCGAGCCCTCGCCGACGTAGGCGCCGATGTTGACGTACATGGGCGGCATCGCGATCACGCCCCTGGCCAGGAAGGCCCCGTCGCGCACCGAGGAGCCGCCCGGGACGACGCGCACGCCGGAGCCCAGCTCGAGCCGCTTCAGCGGCAGCGTGTCCTTGTCGAAGAACGGCCAGCGGCCGTGGTCGACCGAGGCGTCGCACAGCGTGCCGTGGCGGAAGCCGAGCAGGATGCCCTGCTTGACCCAGACGTTGACGCGCCAGCCGGTGGCTGCCTGGGCGTCGGGCTCGGCCGCGCGCAGCTCGCCGGCGGAGAGGGCGGAGCGCAGCTCGGCGAAGACGGCCCGCGCCTCGTCGGCCGGGGCGGCGTCGCCCGCCGCGACCAGCGCCTCGATGCGTGCGCGCAGCGTCGGGACGGCGGTCACCGCCCCACCGGCGCGGCCTTGCCCACGGCCGCCAGCACGCGCGCCAGCTTGTCGCGCGTCTCCGGCTTCGGCGGGACCATGGGCAGCCGGTAGTGCTCCTCGAGCAGGCCCAGCCGCGCCATCGCGGCCTTGACCGGGATCGGGTTCGACTCGCTGAAGTTCGCGAGCAGGAGCGGCAGCAGCCGCGTGTGGACCGCGCGCGCGGCCGCGAAGTCGCCGCGCTCGGCGGCCTCGACCATCTGCGCCATCTCGGCGGGGACCTCGTTCGAGGCGACCGAGATGATGCCGCGGGCGCCGACCGCCATCGCGGGCAGCGTCAGCGCGTCGTCGCCCGAGAGCACGATGAACGCGTCGGGCACCGCCGTCAGCACCTCGCAGATCTGGGTCATGTTGCCGGAGGCTTCCTTCACGCCGACGACGCGCGGGAGGGTGGCGAGGCGCGCCAGCGTGGCCGGGTCCACGTTGCAGCCGGTCCGGCCGGGCACGTTGTAGACGATGATCGGCAGCGGCGTCGCCTCGGCGATCGCGCGGTAGTGCTGGTACAGGCCCTCGGGCGTGGGCTTGTTGTAGTACGGGGTGACGGACAAGAGGCCGTCCGCCCCCGCGGCCTGCATGGCGTGGGCGGCCTCGATCACCTCGCGCGTGTCGTAGCCGCCTGCGCCGGCCAGGACCGGCACGCTGCCCCCGGCCTCGTCGACCACGATCTCGACCACGCGCCGGCGCTCGGCGGGCGAGAGCGTGGGGGCCTCGCCGGTCGTCCCGCAGGGGACGAGGAAGTGGACCCCGGCGTCGATCTGCCGCCTCGCCAGCCGCCGCACGCCCGCCTCGTCCACCGCGCCCGCGGCCGTGAACGGCGTCACCAGCGCGGTCCCGCACCCCGTGAAGCGAGTTCGCATGGCCTTCTCCCCTTCTCCTGTCCCGTCACCCGAGCCCCAGCACGTCCTTCATCGTGAACCAGCCGCGGCGTCCGACCACCCAGCGCGCCGCCTCGAGCGCCCCGTGCGCGAACGTCGCCCGGTCGCGCACGGCGTGCACCAGCGTGAGCGTCTCCGCCGGCCCGTCGAAGCCGACCGTGTGCGTCCCCGGGATCCAGCCGGCGCGCGTCGAGGACACGTCCACCGGCAGCGGATAGCCGCCGCGCTCGAGGGCGCGGCGCAGCATCAGCGCCGTCCCGGACGGCGCGTCCTTCTTCGCCTTGTGGTGCGCCTCGTGGATGAAGGCCCCGTAGCTGTCCGCGGCCGCGAACAGCCCGCCCGCCCGCTCGACCAGGGCCTCGAGCAGGTTGGCCGCGCGCGAGAAGTTCGCCGAGACGACGGCCCCGACGCCCGAGGCCGCCACGGCGCCGCGCAGCTCGGCCTCGCGCGCCTGCCAGCCGGTCGAGCCGACGACGAGGTTGACGCCGAGCGCCGCCAGCCGCGGGGCCGTGGCCAGCGTGGCCTCGGCGGTGGAGAAGTCGACGGCCACGTCGACGCCGCGGCAGCGCTCGGCCGTCACGCCGGCCCCTCCCGCGTTCGAGTCCTCCTCCAGCACGCCCGCCAGCTCGAAGCCGTACTGCGGCGCGAGCTGCTCGACGATCCGTCCCATCCGGCCGCGTCCCACGAGCAGCAGGCGCATCCGAGGCTCCTCAGGCCCGCGCCAGGGTCGCGCTGGCGCTCGTCGTCTCGCCCTCGAAGAAGCGCCGGTGCAGTCGCTCCATGGCGGCCTTCACGTCCTCGTCGCGCAGCACGACGGTGATGTTCTTGCGCGAGCCGCCCTGCGACACCATCGCCAGCGGCAGCCCCTCGAGCGCGCCGAGCACCCGCGTCGCGAGCCGCGCGTCGCCGCGCAGGCTCTCGCCCACCGCGCACACGATCGCCATCCCGTCCTCGCAGGCGACGTCGGCGAAGGCCGACAGCTCGGCGACGATCCCGTCGAGGGCCCGCCGGTCGTCGATCGTCACCGAGACGCTGACCTCCGACGTCGTGACCACGTCGACCGGCGTGCGGAAGCGCTCGAAGACCTCGAACACCTGGCGCAGGAAGCCGTAGGCCATCAGCATCCGGCTGGAGGCGATGTCGATCCGCGTGACGCCCCGCTTGCAGGCGATCGCGGCGGGCGCCTCGCCGTCCTGCGGCACGCTGCGGGTGATCAGGGTGCCCGCGGCCTCGGGGCGCCGCGAGTTCAGGATGCGCACCGGGATGTCCAGGCCGACCGCCGGCAGGATCGTGCTCGGGTGCAGGACCTTCGCCCCGAAGTAGGCGAGCTCGGACGCCTCGTCGAAGCTGAGCCGGGGCACGACGCGTGGCGAGTCGACGACCCGCGGGTCGGCGGTCAGCATACCGTCCACGTCCGTCCAGATCTGGATCTCCTCCGCCGCCAGGCCGGCGCCGAACAGCGCGGCCGAGTAGTCGGAGCCGCCCCGGCCGAGCGTCGTCGTGATGCCGGTGCCGGTCGAGCCGATGAAGCCGCCGAGCACCGGCACCAGGCCGTCCGCCGCGAGCGGGAGAACCAGCGCGCGCAAGCGCTCGTCGGTCTGCGCGCGGTCGGGCTGCGCCGCCCCGTGCTGCGCGTCGGTGATCAGCACCTGCCGCGCGTCGACGAAGCGGGCGGGCGTGCCGGCGTCCTCGAGCGCGGCCGCGACGATGCGGCTGCTGGCCAGCTCGCCGAAGGCGGCGATCGTGTCCGCCGAGCGCGGGGACACCTCCTCGATCACCGCGAGCGCGTGCACGATCGCCTCCAGCTCGGCGAACAGCGCCTCGAGCGCCGCCAGCAGCTCGCTGCGCCGCTGCGGCAGCGAGACGAGCGCGCCCATGTCCCGGTGGCGCTGGTGCAGCTCGCGCACCGCCTGCGCGGCGGCCGCGCCCTCGCCCTGCTCGGCCAGCCGCGCGACCCCGATCAGGCCGTCCGTCACCCTCGCCAGCGCCGAGACCACCAGCACCGGCGGGCTCGTCTGCGCGCGCACGATCTCCACCAGCCGCCGCACCGCGGGCGCGTCCTTCACCGACGTGCCCCCGAACTTCATCACGATCATGGTGCCTTTCTCCCTAGTCGAGCCAGCCCTCGGCGACCATCAGCTCCGCGTTCAAGAGCGCGGCGCCCGCCGCCCCGCGCACCGTGTTGTGGCCGAGCGCCACGAACTTCCAGTCGAGCACGGGGCAGGGACGCAGCCGGCCGATCGTGACCTGCATGCCGCGGCCGCGGCCCGCGTCGAAGCGCGGCTGGGGGCGGTTCGGCTGGTCGAGGTACAGGACGGGCGGGTCGGGCGCGGTGGGCAGCCCCAGCCGCTGCGGCGCGGCGCTGAAGCCGTCGAAGGCCGCGCGCAGCTCCTCCGCCTTCGGCTTCTGCTCGAGCGCCACGGACACGGCCTCGGTGTGGCCGTCGACCACGGGCACGCGGTTGGTGGCGGCGCTGATGCGCAGGGGGTGGGGAAGGACCGCGCCGTCCGCGAACGAGCCCAGGATCTTGCGCGTCTCGCTCTCGATCTTCTCCTCTTCGCCGCCGATGAACGGGATCACGTTGCCGAGCACGTCGAGCGAGGCGACACCCGGGTAGCCGGCGCCCGAGACCGCCTGCATGGTCGTGACCAGGCACGAGCGCAGGCCGAACGGGCGCAGCGGGGCGAGCGCCATCGTCAGCACGACCGTAGAGCAGTTCGGGTTGGTCACGATCGCGCCCCGGCCCGCTCGCTCCGTAGCCCGCTGCTGCTGCTGCCGCTGCTGGACCCGCAGCAGGCCCAGGTGGTCCGCGTTCACCTCAGGGACGACCAGCGGCACCGCGGGGTCCATCCGGTGGTTGCGCGAGTTGCTCACCACGAAGTGGCCGGCGTCGGCGAACGCGCTCTCGATCTCGCCGGCGACCGAGGCGTCGAGCGCCGAGAAGACGAGCTTCGGCCCGCGGCCGGGGGTGCACGGCTCGACGCCGCGCGCCGCGATGCCGTCCGGGATCGGCGTGTCCAGCCGCCACGGCGCCGCGTCGGCGTAGCGCTTGCCCTCCGACCGCTCGCTCGCGGCCAGCCACGTCAGCTCGAACCACGGGTGCCCGGCGAGCTGGTTGATGAACTGCTGGCCGACCATGCCGGTCGCCCCGAGCACGCCGACCTCGATCCGCTTCTGCAATTCGTCCTCGCTCCGGGCCCGCACGGGCCCTCGTCCGATCGCCCAAAACACCAAACCCGCCGGCGGCCATTCAGCCGCTCCGGCGGGTTGGGGTGCTCGGGATCCTCGTGCTTACTGCTCTACGGGCACAGGGCCACACCGCCGCCGAGGCGACTCGCGCGCTTTCGAGTGGCCCGCTTTCGAGCGTCGCTGTGACAATACATCGCAGGCATGACCAGCGGAGTATAGGGAACCGGCCGTCGGGGCGTCAAGCGCTCTAGACAGGCTCGGACGGGACGGCGACGAGCTGCAGCTCGACTTCCCGGGCGCCGAGCCAGGGATGCGTGCCCCTCAGCCTGACCCGCCCCGGCCGCTCGCCGGCGCGAACCCAGACCGCGCCCGTGCCGCCGACCAGCACGAAGGGGTTGTCGCCGACGATCTCGGCCGGCCCCTCCAGCTCCAGCCGGATCGCATCGTTCGCGAACGGCCGGACCGCCCCGAACTCGTCGCTCACGCGCAGCACGACGCGGGTCGAGTCGGACCCGTCCGCGAGCAGCCGGGTGTCGTCCGGGACGAGGGCGAACTGCGCGTCGACACCCTTGCCGGAGAAGCTCCTGTCCACCACCTGCCTGCCCTGCAGGTAGCCCTCGATGCGCAGGTCGCCCCAGCGGTGGAACAGCTCGCCCAGCTTGACCACGAACGGCGGGTAGCGCAGGTGCGGGAACTGACCCCGGTCCGGGTCGACCTCGGCCACCAGCTTGCCGTCGATGTAGAACTTGAGCTGCTCGCAGTTGGACGAGACGACCGCCTTCGAGAAGCCGACGGACTCGTCGCCGCGGGCCCAGTGGAACGCGGGCTCGAGCACCACCTTCTCGGAGGGGTCGCACTGGGACTTGTAGAAGCCGGCCGCGGGCTTGGGCTCGCGGAAGATGTCGCTCACGCCGTGATAGCAGACGTGGTCGCCGGAGCCGAAGTCCCCGTGCGTGTTGTAGTCGAACGCGCACCAGCCGAGGCCGCCGGCGTAGCGCGGGTCGGACGCGAGCTGGTCGTGGATGCGCGCGTGGCGCAGGGTGTGCTCGGTCAGCCGCTCGACGTTGTCGATCGTCTTGGTGGGGAAGGTGTGACCGACGAACTCCGTGTTCAGGTAGCGGGGGTGGTTCGGCGGCCGCAGCGGGAAGCCGAAGTCGTTCATCGTGAAGACGTCTTCCAGCAGCTCCGACTGGTAGTTGTAGCGGACGCCGCCCGTCTGGCGCGTGGGGTCGAGCTGGTGCGCCAGGGCGTTCGTGCGCAGGTAGAGGTCGTGATCGTCCTTGGACTCGTTGACGCGCACGCCCCACAGCACGATCGCGGGGTGGTTCCAGTCGCGACGGATCATGCGCCGCACGTTGTCGACCGAGAGCTCCTTCCAGGCCTCGTCGCCGAGGTGCTGCCAGCCGGGGATCTCCTCCAGCACCAGCAGCCCGAGCTCGTCGCAGGCGTCGAGGAAGTGCCTCGACTGCGGGTAGTGCGAGGTGCGGACCATGTTGCAGCTCAGCTCGCGACGCAGGATCTGTGCGTCTCGACGCTGGACGCGCGCGGGCATCGCCTGTCCGACGAAGGGAAACGTCTGGTGGCGGTCGAGGCCGCGCAGCTTCACGACCTTGCCGTTCAGCTCGAAGCCGTGGTCTGTGAACACCGCCTCGCGGAAGCCCGTCGTGCGCGCGTCCTCGTCCAGCAGCCGTGAGCCGTCCAGGAGGCGCACCTGCACCTCGTAGAGGCGCGGCTGGGCCAGGTCCCACAAGGCGATCGGCCCGAGCTGGTCGAGGTGGACCGTGTGGGAGACCGGCTCGCTGGCGGCGGGGGACGGCGGCACGCGCCGCGTGGCCCTGGCCAGCGTCCGGCCGCGCTCGCGCAGCTCGACCTCGAGCGTCAACGCCCGGCGGCTGGGCTCGAGGCTCTGCAGGAAGCACTCGACGTCGAGGCTCGGCTGCGCCGTGAGCACGCCTCGCGGCTTCGCGAAGACGTTCTCGATGAAGGTGCCCGGGACGACGCGCAGGGCCACCTCGCGGTAGATGCCGCCGAACGTGAGGTAGTCGATCTCGTAGCCGAAGGGCGGGATGTCCGCGCGCTCCGTGGAGTCGACGTCGACGGCCAGCACGTTCTCACCGTCGAAGTCGAGGTGCTTCGTCAGCTCGAAGGAGAAGGGCGTGTAGCCGCCCTTGTACTCGCCCAGGCGCACGCCGTTGATCCAGACGGTGGAGGCCGTCATCACGCCCTCGAAGTCGACGAACACGTGCCGGCCGCGCGCCTCGGGCGGCAGCCGGAAGCGGCGCCTGTAGAGCGAGACGAACTGCGAAGCCTTCTCGCTGAAGCCGTGCCACGGCAGGCGGGCGTTGGTGTGCGGCACGACGACGCGCTCGAACCCCGAGTCGTCGAAGTCCCTGGCGTGGCCGGCCTCGACGGGCGTGCGGCTGAAGCGCCAGTTGCGGTTGAGCGGCAGCACCAGCCTGCCCTCGGCTGCTGCTGCGGCGGACGGGTCGTTGCCGGCGGCCCTGCTGCCCGGGGCGAGGGCGGCGGCCACCAGCGTGCTCGTCTGCTCGAGGAAGCGGCGTCGATCCATGAGTGACCTCGCTTGTCGGTGCGCTGATCGTACGACAACGCGCTCCCTCACGACCGCTTCCGGCGTCGCGGTTGGGCCCGGGCCGCCGTGCGGGTCCGCTCCAGACCTGCCGCCTCGAGGCAGCGCACCACGTAGGGGTGCAGGTCCGCCGCGATCGTGCGGACCCACTTCGCGGCGGCGTGATGGCGATCGAGGCGGGGCCGCGCGGCGCCGTGGGTCGGATAGAGGAAGAAGCAGGCGTTGATCGAGTGGACGGGAATGCCGCCGGGGCCGTCGGGAAAAATGGTCTCCGCGGTGTGCACGATCGGGCCCACGTGGCACTCGAGCCCGGCTTCCTCCCGGGCCTTGCGGGCCGCCGTCTCGCGCAGCTTCTCGCCCTTGCGGACGCGGCCGCCCGGCACCCACCACTGCCCGCGCGCCGGATGGTCCTTGCGCTTGACGAGGAGCACGGCGCCGCGGTGGACGATCGCGACGTCGACGCACGCGATCGGCAGCCGGGCGATGAACTCGCGGTACAGCGGCTCGGGCACCCACTGGTCCATGCCAGCCATCTTGCCAGAACCGCGTCGTGCCGGCGGCCGGTGTCGCCCTGGGCCGATTCGATCGGGCCAGGCAGGGCAAAGCTTACAGAAGCGCTTCGTCACCCGCACAAACGACACGGCCACGCGGGCGCGCACAGTGGGACAGCTGCCGCGCTTGCCGCACTGACGCGCGGGAGACGCCGTTCTTCTTCAGGCACTTCCGCCGCTCGTGGGAGGAGGCCCGGCCCGCGGCGCCTGCCTCGCACGCCGTGGCACACGCCTTGCCTTCCGTCCCGGAAGCAAGCAGAGAGAGCAGTTCGCGCTGTTGCGTCCGCCGGCCCCCAGGTGCGAGAGCGGGGCCTCGAGGAGAGGATCGTCATGCAGACGTCGCTGGCTCGCCGTCCCGCGCTGGACGCCTTCCCCACGGCGGAGCTCCAGCCGGAGGAGCCGCTGCACCTGCGGGACTACTGGAACGTCGTGCGGCGGCGGCGCGGGCTGGCCTTCCTCACCTTCCTCCTGATCGTCGCGGCGGGCGTGGCGCGCGTGGTGCTGCTGCGCCCGGTGTACCAGGCGACGTCCCAGATCCTGATCGAGCGGGAGATCCCGAGCGTCCTCGAGTTCGACCAGCAGCGCGCGAGCAAGGCCTGGGACGACTTCTACCAGACGCAGTACCGCCTGCTGCAGAGCCGGCTGCTGGCCCGCCAGGTCGTGGGTCGCATGGACCTCCTGAACGATCCCGAGTTCGGCGGGCCGCGGCCCGAGGCCGAGCGTGCCGCCGCGACGAAGGCCGCCCCGGGGACGTCCGTGGTCATGGAGCAGGCCATCGACGCCTTCCTGGCCCGCCTCGACGTCGAGCCGGTCCGGGACAGCCAGATCGTGGAGGTGAGCTTCCGCTCCCTGCGTCCGGATCTGGCTGCCCAGGCGGTCAACACCCTCGCCGAGGTCTACATCCAGCAGACCCTGGAGTTCCGCTACCGGGTGTCGGCGGAAGCGGGGTCCTGGCTCGCCAACGAGGCGGACGAGCAGGCCCGCAAGGTGCAGACGGCGGAGGCGGCACTGCAGGCGTTCAAGGAGCAGCAGGGCCTGGTCAGCATCGACGAGAGGCGAACGCTGCTCGAGCAGAAGCTCAAGGACCTCGGCGCTGCGCTCACCGTCGCCAAGACCCGCCGTCTCCAGAAGGAGGCGCTCTACCAGCAGATGCAGGGCGTGGCGAACCCCGAGGACCTGCCGGGCGTGATCGAGAGCCCGCTCGTGCAGTCGCTGCGCAGCGAGCTCGCCAACCTGGAGAGGCAGGGCGCCGAGCTCGCGGCGAAGGGGAACCTCGAGAGGCACCCCGACGTGGTCCGGCTGAACCAGGAGATCAGGGGCACGCGCCAGAAGATCGCGCTCGAGGCCCGCCGCGTCATCCAGGGCGCCCGCAACGACTTCGAGGCGTCCGCCGGCGAGGAAGCGCGGGTCGCCGAGGCGCTGGAGGCGGCCAAGACGGAGTCGCTGTCGCTGGAGAAGCGGGGCCTCCAGTACGACGCCCTCAAGCGGGACCTGGACGCCAGCCGGACGCTGGCCGGCCAGCTCGTGGCCCGGCAGAAGCAGACGGACGTTGCCCGCGACATCCGCGCCTCGACCATCCACGTCGTCGATCCCGCCACCGTGCCCCAGGACCCGCTGCGCCCCCGGCCGCTGCGCGACGTGGGCCTCGCGGTCCTGCTGGGACTGCTGTGCGCCGCCGTCGCCGCCTTCGTCAGCGACTACCTCGACACGTCCGTCGGACGTCCCCGCGACGTGCGGCGGCTCGGCCTGCCGCTGCTGGGCGTCATCCCCGAGGCCGGGGCTCGCACGACGCCCCTGGTCGTCGCGCGGAGCCAGCGCCGGGAGGCGTTCGCCGAGGGCTACCGGCTGCTGCGGGCGTCACTGCAGTCTCCGGAGATCGGCCACGGCCAGGTGCTGCTCGTCACCTCCACGCTGGCCGGGGAAGGCAAGTCCCTGACCTCCGTCAACCTCGCGCTCACGCTCGCCAGGAGCGAGGATCGCGTGCTCCTGATCGACGCGGACCTGCAGCGTCCCGCGCTGCACGGCCTGCTCCGGACGAAGGCGGTTCCCGGCCTCGTCGACGTGATGACGGGCCTGTCGACCCCCGAGCAGGCGATCCGGCGAGTGGAGGGCACGCGGCTGAGCCTGCTGCCGTGCGGCTCGCCGATCGAGCGCAGCACGGCCGACGTGCTCGCGTCGGCCGTGGTGAGAGACCTGCTCGTCCGGCTGCGCTCCCAGTACGACAGGATCGTGCTCGACACGCCGCCGGCCGGGGCGATCGCGGACGCGCTGGTGCTGTCGAGGCTCGCCGACGGCGTGCTGGTGGTGGCCCGCGCCGGGAAGGTCTCGAGGGGCGAGCTGCTCCACGTGCTCGAGTGCCTGGCCAACGCCGGGGCGCCGTTGTGGGGGGTCATCCTCAACCGCGCCCGGCCCGATCGTCACCGCTACGACTACGGTCCCTACTTCGTGCCCGACGCGCGCGCGCGGGACAGGGCGCGCTCGGTCGCGCTCTCGGCGGCGGGCGCCGACGGCGCCGAGAGGAGGCTGCATTGAGAAGGCCTGTTGACAGAAGGCGACGCGCCGCGCTCGCGCTGGTCGTCGTCCCGCTGCTGGTCGCCGGTTGCCAGCAGCTGCCGGCGGCGCCCGACACGAACAAGCCGCCCACGGCCTCCTTCTTCTTCACGCCGGTCTCGCCCATCTACGCGGGCATCACGCCCGTCACGTTCAACGCCTCGGGCGCGCGCGACGACGACGGTCGCATCGTCTCGTACGCCTGGAACTTCGGCGACGGCAGCGCCCCGCAGACCACGGACGGTCCTCTGTTCAGCCACACCTTTCCGGACACCGACGCGCGCTGCGTGGTGGTCACCTACGGCGTATCGCTCACGGTGACGGACGACAAGGGAGTGACGGCGCTCACGTCCCTGCCCGTCGCGGTCACCGAGCTGCCTGCTCCGACCGCCGTGGAGTGCAAGTGAAGGCGCTGCGGCCCGCCTTGGTCGTCGCCGCCGGCGCGTGCCTCGCCGCGGTCGGCGCCGCGCAGGACGTGTCCGCACCCGACACGACCGCGCCGGGCAGGGCGGCGAAGGGGCAGGCCCGGCCCGGACGTCACCGCCTGGGTCCGGCGTGGGGCACCCTGCGACTCCAGCTCAGGGACGCCGGCGTCGACACGAACGTGTTCCAGACCCTCCTGGACCCCGTTCGCGACAAGGTGATGGTGCTCGCGGCGCAGGGCGACGGCGGCGTCGACGTCGGCCGGCGGCTCGAGCTGCGGGGCTCCGGCTTCGTCGCGCGGAACAAGTACCTGCGGCAGGGCGAGGAGAGCTCGACGGAGTTCTACGGGGGCGGCCGAGCCCACCTGGACCTGGGCCGGCTCGAGCTGTTCGCGGGGGGCGGGGGTGGCCAGTTCACCCAGCGCTTCTCGATCGACGTCGACGAGCGCCTGCCTCGCCAGGAGAAGCGGGGCTACGCGGGCGCCGTGCTGCACCCCACGCGCCGCCTCTCCGCGACCGCCCAGGTGACGGGCGAGGTGATCGCCTTCTCGCCGGGGACGTTCCGCCTCGGCGGCGACGTGAAGGAGGCCATGGACCGCAACACCCTGACCGCCACGGGCGAGCTGCGCCACGCGGTCACGCCGAGGACGACGCTGGTCGCCTCGGCGAACGTGCTGGAGGACCGCTTCACGAGTCAGCCGCCGTACCTGCCCCGTGTCCGGCGCTCCTACCGCTACCTCGCGGGCGTCGAGCTCGGCGAGCAGGCGATCGTCTCCGGGAAGCTGCTGCTCGGGCTGCGCCAGTTCCCGGGGACGATCGCCCAGGGCAGCCCGCCCTACAAGGGCCCGATCGCCAACGCCGACCTCACGGTGCCGCTGGGGCGCAACGCCCGCCTGCGCCTCCAGGGCCTGCGTGACGTGCTCTACGCCTCGAGCCTCGTGCAGGCGGGCGATCTGCGCTACCGCAACGCCTTCATCTATCAGCAGTACTCGAGCCAGCTCAGCCTGCCCATCGCCCCGACCGGGCTGGCGGCGGTGCTGTCGGCCGGCTTCGAGCAGTCCCGATACCTGCTGCCCTATCCGTACCTCGATCCCTTCCGGCTCGCGGACCGGGTGGACCACCGCTGGACGGCGAGCGCCGGCCTGGTCCAGAGCTTCGGCGACGTCGTGCGCATCGGAGGCCACGTCGCCTGGGCGCGGCGCGTGAGCAGCCTGCCGTTCTTCTCCTACCAGGACGTGCAGTACGGCATCAGCGCGGAGGTGGTGCCGTGAGCTGGCCGTCCCCCGCCCAGCGCAGGCTCGGCCTGCTGCTCGCCCTCGACGCCGCCCTGCTCGCGTGCTCCTGGGCCGGCGCCCACGTCATTCGCTTCGACCTGGTGGCGTCGCCTTCGCTCTGGTCGTCGCACTTCGACCGCACGCTGCTGATCGTGGTCGCCTTCAAGGTGGCCGCGTTCGCCGCCGGCGGCGCCTACCGCACCCTGCTTCGCTACGCCGGCATCCCCGACCTGCTGCTGATCGTGCGCAACAGCACGCTCACGAGCCTCGCCGTGCTGGCGTTCCTGGACGTGGCGGGACGCCGTCCCCTGTCGCGCGGCGCGCTGGTCATCGACTGGATGCTGACGATCGGGCTGCTCGCTGCCTCGCGCATCGCCTGGCGAGTCTCCCGGGAGGGCCTGCCCACCCGCCGCTCCCGCGTCGCGCACAAGCACGTGCTCATCGCCGGGGCGGGACGGGCGGGCGCGGCGCTGGCCAAGGACCTGATCGCGACCCGCCGGCGCGAGCTCGAGGTCATCGGCTTCGTCGACGACGACCCGGCCAAGCAGGGCTCCACGCTGCTCGGCCTGAAGGTGCTCGGCACGACCAAGGACCTCGCCGAGATCCCGCGCTGCCGGCCGGTCGACCAGGTGATCGTGGCCATTCCCTCGGCGCCGCCTTCGGTGCTGAGGCGCATCGCCGGCCAGGTGAAGGCGGTGGACGACGTGCGGGTGGTGCCGCGGCTCGACGCCCTGCTGCGCGGGAAGGCGGAGATCGTGCAGTCGGAGCCCGTGTGCGACGGGGCGCTGCTCAGGCGCGACGCCGTGGAGCTCGCCGCGGCCGGGCTGGCGCGCTTCCTCGAGGGCAAGACCGTGCTGGTGACGGGCGCCGGCGGCAGCATCGGCGGGGAGCTGGCACGCCAGCTGGCCCGGCGCGAGGACCGTCCCCTGCGCAAGCTGATCCTGCTCGACTGCGCGGAGACGCCGCTTTACGAGATCGAGCGCCTGACCTCGGCGACCCTCGGCTCGCGGGTGCTGGCGGTGCTGGCCTCCGTGCGCGACACGGAGCGCATGGCCGACCTGCTGCGCGGCGAGAGGCCCGACGTCGTGCTCCACGCCGCCGCGCTCAAGCACGTGCCCATGTGCGAGCGCTACCCGCTCGAGGCGATCGTCACGAACACCTGGGCCACCGCCCGCCTGGCCGAGCTCGCGCGCGACGAGGGCGTGGCGAACTTCACCCTGGTCTCGACCGACAAGGCGGTGGCGCCGGCCTGCGTGATGGGGGCCACGAAGCGCGCGGCCGAGCGCTACGTGCAGTCGCTGGCCGGGCAGTCGGCCACCCGCTTCGCCGCCGTCCGCTTCGGCAACGTGCTCGGCTCGAACGGCAGCGTGGTGCCGCTGTTCCAGGAGCAGATCGCGCGCGGAGGCCCGGTGACGATCACCGACCCGCGCATGACGCGCTTCTTCATGACCATCCCCGAGGCCTGCGGCCTCATCCTGCAGGCCACGCACGCCGCGCAGGGCGGGGAGATCTACGTCCTGGACATGGGCGAGCCCGTGCGCGTGCTCGACATCGCGCACAGCCTGATCCGCCTCAGCGGCTACGAGCCGGGCCGCGACATCGAGGTCAGGATCATCGGCCCGCGGCCCGGCGAGAAGCTGCAGGAGAGCCTGGTCGACGAGACGGAGGAGGCGGAGCGGCTGCCGCAGGCGAAGCTGCTGCGCATCCGCGGGAGCGTGCCCGACCCGAGGCGGCTGCGCGAGCTGCTGTCGGTGCTGGAGTGGTGCGTGGAGGAGCGCGACGAGCAGGAGGCGCTGCGCGTCCTGCGCTCCCTGGTGCCGAACTTCCACTGGCGACCGCAGCCGGAGCGGCAGCCCGGGACCGTGGCGGAAGTGCGGGTGCCGGCGTGAGCGTGCTCGCCGTCGTGCCCGCCCGCGCCGGCTCCCGGAGCATCCCGGACAAGAACGTGGTGCCTTTCCGGGGCAAGCCCCTGCTGGTCCACAGCATCGAGCACGGGCTGGCCGCGCGCAACGTCGACCGCGTCATCGTGAGCACGGACAGCCCCCGCTACCGCGCCCTGGCCGAGGCCGCGGGCGCCGAGGCGCCGTTCCTGCGCCCGGCGGCCCTGGCGCAGGACCTCTCCAGCGACCTCGACGTCTTCACCCACGCGCTCGAATGGCTGGAGCGGCACGAGGGCTACCGTCCGGAGGCCTGCGTCCACCTGCGGCCGACCTGTCCCGTGCGCACGGTGAGCGACGTCGAGCGCGCCATCGACCTGCTGCTGGGCGACCCGAGCGCGGACTCGGTGCGCTCCGTGGTCAAGGCGCCCCACACGCCTTACAAGATGTGGCGCCTCGACCCGTCGGGAGCGCTGCGGCCGCTGCTCGCGGGCCCGGTCCCCGAGGCCTGGAACCAGCCGCGCCAGGCGCTGCCCGAGGTCTACCTGCAGAACGCCGCCGTCGACGTCGTGCGCACGCGCGTCGTCCGCGAAGGCCACTCGATGACGGGCGGGCGAATCGTCCCCTACGTGATGAGCCAGCTCGGCGATGTCGACGAGTGGAGCGACCTGGCCCGGCTCGAGGCGGGCGTTCCCGACGGCGAGCTGCCGAGCGGCCGCACGTTCGTGTTCGACCTGGACGGCGTGATCGCGACGCTCGTGCCCGGCAACGACTACCGGCAGGCCGCGGCCTCGCCGCCGGTGGTCGCCGCCGTGAACCGCCTCCACCAGGCGGGCAACCGGATCGTGATCCACACCGCCCGCGGCAGCGAGACCGGCCGCGACTGGACGGCGGACACCAGGGAGCAGCTGCGGCGCTGGGGCGTGCGCCACGACCGGCTGTGCTTCGGCAAGCCGGCGGCCGATTTCTACGTCGACGACAGGGCGCTGCCGCTGGCGACGCTCCTGGCCTGGATCGGGTCCTGCTCCGAGCAGGACCGGAGGGAGCTCGTATGACGAAGGCCTTCTCCGACCTCCTGTTCGTATTCGAGATCGCGAACAACCACCAGGGAGACGTCGAGCACGGTCGCCGCATCATCTCCGAGATGGGCCAGATCGCGGCCCGCCACTCGATCCAGGCGGCGGTGAAGCTCCAGTACCGCGAGCTCGACACCTTCATCCACCCGGACTACGTGGGACGCAACGACGTCAAGCACATCCCCCGCTTCCTGGGCACCCGCCTGTCGCCCGGCGACTTCCGCCGGCTGGTCACGGCCACCCGCCACGCCGGGCTGCTGAGCATGGTGACGCCCTTCGACGAGCCGTCTGTGGAGCTCGCGCTGGAGCACGAGGTCGACATCCTCAAGGTCGCCAGCTGCAGCGCCCTCGACTGGCCGCTGCTCGAGCGCATCGCCGCCGCCGGCAAGCCGGTCGTCTGCTCGACCGGCGGGAAGTCGATCCACGAGATCGACAAGGTCGTGAGCTTCTTCGAGCACCGCTACGTGAGCGACCTGGCCCTGCTGCACTGCGTCGCGCTGTACCCGACGCCCGACCCGCAGGTCCAGATGAGGTTCATGCAGAAGATGCAGCAGCGCTTCCGCCACCTGCCCGTGGGCTACAGCGGGCACGAAGCGCCCGGGGACCTGGACGTGGTCAAGGCCGCGGTGGCGGTCGGCGCCCGGATCCTGGAGCGGCACGTCGGCCTGCCGCGGGACGGCGCTCCGCTCAACGCCTATTCGATGGACCCGCAGCAGACCGCGGCCTGGGTGGAGGCCGCGCTGCGGATGCGCGAGATCTGCGGCAGCGGCGGCGAGAAGAGGATCCCGCCGGAGGAGGTGCAGTCGCTGCACCAGCTCACCCGCGGCGCCTTCGCGCGCCGGGCCCTGCGCAAGGGCGAGCTGATCGGCCGCGCCGACGTGTTCTTCGCCATGCCCTGCGGCGAGGGCCAGACCACGAGCGGCGAGTTCGCCGAGACGATGGTCGCCTCGCGCGACTACGCCGAGAACGAGCCGCTCAGCGAGAGCCGCCTGCGTGGCCCGGTCGAGGTGATGCGCGAGGCCATCCACGACGCGAAGGGGATGCTGCAGGAGGCCGGCATCGAGATCGGCTCCGAGTTCGAGGTGGAGCTCAGCCACCACCACGGGCCGCAGCAGTTCCGGCGCTTCGGGGCCGTGATCATCAACCTGCTCAACCGGGCCTACTGCAAGAAGCTGCTGGTGGTGCTGCCCGGGCAGCACCACCCCGGCCACTTCCACAAGGAGAAGGAGGAGACGTTCCACGTGCTGTGGGGCGAGCTGGACCTCTTCCTCGACGGCAAGCCGCGCCACCTGGCCGCCGGCGACCTGCAGCTGATCGAGCCCGGCCAGCTCCACGAGTTCCGCTCCGAGGGCGGCTGCATCGTCGAGGAGATCTCGACCACCCACCTGCCCAGGGACTCGCACTACAAGGACCGGCTGATCGCCGGTCGCGACCCGATGGAGCGCAAGACGCTCGTGGAGGCGTGGTGAGCGCGGCCAGCCGGCTGCGCCCGGCGGCCGTGGCCGCAGCCAGCCGACTGCGCGCGGCGGCAGTGGGCGCCGCGCAGTGGGCCGGGCGCCAGCCGATCACGGAGCCGGCCCTGCCCCGGCTCGCTCTCGCCAGCTGGACCTCGGCCCTCGCCGCGGCGGGACCCGTGCGACGCCGGGTCATGATCGGGGCCTTTCGCAACCGGACCTGGATCGAGTGGGCCGTCTACGCCGCGTGCCAGCTCCGGCGGCTCGGCGTGGCGACGACGCTCGTGCACTCCTCGGCCGAGGTGCGGCGCCTGTACCCGCTGTCGCGCGTGCCCGGCGCGCGGCGGCTCGGCTTCTGGGCCGGGGTCTCGGCGATCCCGAACCTGCGCCTGGTCGACCTGGACGACTGGCTGCCCGCGGCGACGCAGGCCGGGGCGTACGCCGACTTCGCTCGCGACTACGCCCGCTCGGTGGCGGCCTACGACCTGCACGTGGAGGAGGACGAGGACGGGCCGCGGGCGGGCGCGTACCGCAGGGCGACGGCGCGGGCGGAGGTGATGCTCGCGGAGACGGCCGCGGCCGTCGAGCGCATCCTGCGGGTGAACCCCGTCTCGCGCCTGGTCTGCTACAGCGGCCTGATCGGCCGCAGCCCGGCCCTGCACGAGGCGGCCCGGCGGGCCGGCGTCGAGGTGCTGACGGTCGAGGGCTGGACCTGGCGCCCCGGCCACATGATCTGCAACCTCGACGCGCCCGCCCTCGAGTACAACGTCGACGGCTGGCTGCGCGCGGTCGGCGAGTGGGACGCGGCCCGCGAGGAAGGGGCCAGGCGCTTCCTGCGCTTCCAGGAGGGCGAAGGGCCGGGGGAAGCGGCGGACCTCGCCCGCATGCACCGGGCGCAGCGGGGAGCGGCCGCCGAGCCCCTGCCGCCGCCGCTCGAGGCCTTCCGCCGCCGCCACCGCACCAGGTTCCTGCTCGCCACCAACGTGGTGGGCGACAGCTCGCTCCTGCGCCGCGAGCCGATCTTCCGCAACCAGAGGCACTGGCTCCAGGTGACGGTCGATTTCTTCCGCGCCCGCCCCGAGTGGGGGCTGATCGTGCGCGCCCATCCGGAAGAGGCGTTCCTGCGCAGCAAGGTCGTGGTGAGGATGGGCGAGGTCGCGCGGGAGATCGCGGGCGCCGCCGCGAACGTCCTCGTCATCGGCGGGGACGAGGACGTGAGCAGCTACTCCCTCATGCCGGACCTCAGCGGGGGCCTGGTGTGGGTCAGCTCGATCGGTGTCGACATGGTGGCACGCGGGATCCCGGTGCTCGCGGCGGCGCGGCCCAAGTACAGCGGGCTCGGCCTCGTCGAGGAGCCGCGCACGATCGCCGAGTACTTCTCGGCCCTCACCCGTCTGGCCGGCGCGACGGTGCGCCCGACCGCCGACCAGCAGACCCGGGCCCGGCAGTACCTGAGCCTCGTCTTCTCGGAGTTTTCCTTCGACGCCTTCAGCCCCTCTTACCGGGCGCGCGACCTCTTCCTCGACGGCCCGGGCAGCCCGCCCGACGCCGAGGTCTTCTACCGGATCGTGGCCGGCGACCTGCCGCCCCAGACACCGCCGCGCCGCGAGGCGCGCCGGGTGGCGTGAGGGGGACCGGGACGTGTTCGCGCCCTCGCGGGAGAGCCCGCCGCCCGCCTTCGCCCGGCCGCCGGTCGCCAGCGCGCCCGACTCGACTCCGCCCGCGTACGCGCAGCGGGATCGCCGGCCCGGGCGCCGGCTCGCCTCGGGCCTCGCGCGGCTGCTGCAGCTCTGGGTGGTGTGCCGCGGCTCCAAGGCGGCCTACCTGCGGAGGGCGGGGGCCCGCATCGGCCGCGACACGCTCCTGTTGAACCGCGTCGGGGAGTTCGGCAGCGAGCCCTGGCTGGTCGAGGTCGGCTCCCGCGTGAGCATCGCCAGCGGCGTCGTGTTCGTCACCCACGACGGGGCGAGCCGGGTGTTTCGCGAGCGCCTCCCCGGCGCCTCGGTCTTCGGCAACCGCTTCGGGCCGATCCGCGTCCGCGACAACTGCGTCATCGGCCTGCGCGCCATCCTGCTGCCGGGCGTCTCGATCGGGCCAGACAGCATCGTGGGCGCAGGCAGCGTCGTGACCCGCGACGTCCCGCCGGGCACCGTGGCCGCGGGCGTCCCCGCGCGGGTGCTGTGCCCGTTGGACGAGTACGTCGAGGCGTACCGGCAGGCGATGATCCCCGGTCTCTCCTCCGACCGCGTCGAGCTGCGGCGCCAGCTGACGCGGCACTTCTGGGGCGAGGAGCGATGACCTCCCGCGCGCTCTCGGCCGCCGCGGCAGCCTGGGCCGGCGCGACGCCCAGGGCGGCCTCCGCAGACACGCTCCGGGAACGCCTGGGCGGCCAGCGGGTGTTCGTCGTGTTCACGCTCTCGGTCGCCTCTCTCAACGCTGCGACCCTGATCGGGAACGCGCTCGCCTTCCGCTGGGTCGACCCGGCCTCCATGGGCGTCTGGCACACGCTGCTGCTCGCGAGCTCGTACGCCACGATCGTGCGTGCCGGGGTCATCAACGGGCTGGGGCGCGAGCTGCCCTTCGCGCTCGGAGGTGGCGACGCCCTGCGGGCCCGGCGCATCGCGCAGACGGCCCTCGCCTGCAACGCCATCTCGACCGCCGTGGTGGGCCTCGCCTTCCTCGTCCCGCTCGCCTGGGTCGGGGACGGGTCGTGGCGGCTGGGGCTCGCGGCGATGGCGGTCGTGAGCGTCGGCAACCTGCACCTCACCTACCTGCAGGCCACCTTCCGCTCCAACGCCGACTTCGCCCGCCTCGCGCGGGTGCAGCAGCTCCAGGCCGCGCTGATGCTGCTGCTGCCGGCCGCGGTCTACGCCCTCGGCTTCCGGGGGCTGTGCCTGCACGCCGCGCTGCTGTCGCTGGTCGTGACCGGGTTCGCCCACTCCATCAGCCCCATCCGCGTCAGGCCCCGTTTCGAGCGCCGGATCGCCGCCGAGCTGTTCACCACCGGCCTGCCGCTGTTCGTCGCCGCCTACCTCCAGGTGCTGGCCGCCGGCTTCGACCGCGTGATCCTGCTCCAGCGCGGCAACGTGGCGAGCGTCGGCTACTACGCGCCGGCGGTGGCCGTGCTCGCCGCGCTCGGCGTGGTGCCGGGCGCCGTCGCCGCCTACGTCTACCCGCGCATGAGCTACGCGCTCGGCCAGGGCCGCAGCGCTCGTGCGCTCGGGCGCATGGCGCTCGTCGCCGCGGCCGCCTCGGTGGCGGCGGGGCTGCCGCTCGCGCTCGTCGGCTGGTTCGCCGCCCCGCCCGCCATCGCCCGCTTCTTCCCGCGCTACGTCCCTTCGATTCCCGCGGTGCGCTGGTCGCTGGTGGCCGGTGTGCTGTGGAGCCTCGCGCCGGCCGCGACCTTCCTCGGCAGCCTCAAGGCCTGGCGCAGCCTGTCGCTCTACGTCGGAGTGCTGCTGGCCACGCGCTGGACGCTGCCCTGGATCCTGTCCGGCCGGCAGGAGCCGCTGGTCGGTGTGGCCCGGGGCAACGCCTGCGCAGCGGCGATCGTGGGCGTGCTGTCGTTGATCCTGGCCCTCCGGGCCATGCGCCTGCGGGCGCCGGAGGCAGCGGCATGAAGGCCCTGCGCACGGCACTCGCGGGCGGGGCCGCGGCCCGGGGCTGGCTCGCCGTCCGCTTCTGGAGCCTGGTGGCCCGCATCCGGTTGCGCGCCCACGGGGCGAGAGTGGGCCGGCGTCTGCGGGTCCGGGGCCCTGTCCACCTCCACTGTCACCGCACCGGCGCGATCCGGATCGGCGACGACTGCCGGATCCAGTCCGGCTTCGCGGGGAACCCGGTCGGGGGCGGCACCCGGATGGCGATCTGGGTCGGGCCCGGCGGCCGGCTGACGCTGGGCGATCGCGTGGGCCTCAGCAACTCCACGATCGTGTGCATGAGCGCGGTCTCGATCGCCGACGACGTGTTCCTCGGCGGTGGGAGCCGCATCTACGACACCGACTTCCACTCCCTGCGCGCGTCGGAGCGGGGTCGTCCCGGCAACCCGGGCACGCGAACGGCGCCCGTCACCATCGGGCGGCGAGTCTTCGTGGGCGGGCACTCGATCCTGCTCAAGGGCATCGAGGTCGGCGAGGAGTCGGTCGTGGGCGCCGGCTCCGTGGTGCGCAGCAGCGTGCCGGCGCGCGAGATCTGGGCCGGCAACCCCGCCGTCCCGCTGCGGCGGATGCGGCCCGCCTCGTCGCCGTGGGAACGGGGCGCAGAAGGCGCCGGGCCCGCCGTCGCGGGGGCTGCGCGGTGACGACGGTGCCCGAGCTCGGCCTGTCGGGAAGCGTCCGGCCGGCGCTGACGGGGTGGCGGCCGGTGGTCGCGCGCCCGAGCGCCTCGGAGCAGGCCGTGCGCGGCCTGGGGATTCTCTGTCTGTACGGCTTCCTGGTGGC
Source organism: uncultured Acidobacteriota bacterium (assembly GCA_963831755.1). Taxonomy (GTDB): domain Bacteria; phylum Acidobacteriota; class Vicinamibacteria; order Fen-336; family Fen-336; genus DATBSL01. Next base: position 267,733 of record CAWHRC010000007.1, on the reverse strand, counting down.
TCAGTTCGCGAGCCTGACGCGGCTGTTCTTCAGCCAGCGCCTCGGCGAGGGCTTCTCCGTCTTTGCCTCGTTCGCCGGGATCCTCTCGGTGGCGCTGCTCCTGCCCGCGGTGGCGATCTACGGCCTGCGGGGAGAAGGCCTGCTGGGGAACCTCGTGGAGGGAGCGCGCCTGTGGGCGGTCCTGGTCCTGGGGCTGTCCGTCTTCCTCTTCTTCTACGGCTGGCTCGGCAAGGGCTACCGCATCAACGCCGTCGTGCAGGACTTCTGCCCGTACCTCGTCATCGTCGCCTCGATCGTGCTCGGCTCGGTTTCCCGGGCCTTCAAGGAGCTGGACCGCCCGCTCGTGGCCCTGCTCGCGGCTGCGTTGGTGGTGAACGCCGTCGGCATGACGCAGATGACGGACGTGGTGTTCCAGGACTACGCGGAGGACCGGGCGGGGATCGGCATCGTCGCCTACCGCACGCAGGGGGCGCTCGCGTTCTGGCCCCTGTTGTTCCTCACCGCACGCTACCGGCGGCCATGGCACGCGTTTCTCGTCTACTGCACGGTCTTCTTCGTCCTCGGGCAGCAGATCCTGTTCCAGAAGCGCGGCCCCACGGTCCGCATCCTGCTGATCGTGCTCGTGTTCCTGTTCGTCCTGCCGCGCCTTCGACGACCGGGCTCCGTGCCACGCGGGCGCAGGGGGTGGGCGGCGTTCGCGAGCGCGGGCCTGCTCGCCGTGGTCGTCGGCCTGGGCGCTGCGCCGTGGCTGCTCAAGGGCCAGCTCACCGGGCTCCTGCACCGGCTGAGCGGCGCGAACTACCAGGGGGGCGCGGCCGGGATGCTGACCTGGGAGAACGAGCGCTACTTCGAGGCGGCCATGTTCCTGCGCACGGTCGAGCCGCAGGAACTGGTGTTCGGGCGCGGGTTCGGCGGCTACTTCGTCCCGAGCACGGGGGGCTGGGGCACTTTCGAGGACGACGTCGGCGAGGTCGTCCGCCGCCAGGTCCACGTGGGGGCCCTGATGCCGTTCTTCAAGGGAGGTCTCGCGCTCGCCCTGGTGTTCTACGCGGGTCTCGTGCACGCACTGGTACGGGGACGGCGCTTCCTCCGCGAGCCGCTCGCGGCCGCCGCGTTCTTCGTGATCCTCGTGCACACGATCTTCTTCGCGCTGGAAGGCTGGTTCATCATGTCCGTCTCGTTCGACATGGTCATGGTCGGGCTGTGCATGGGCCACCTGCTGTCCAAGGAGAGGGGCCTCGGCCCGGCCCGGCGGCTCGCCTGGGCGCGGACGGCGTCGAGGCCCGACCGATGAACGTGGTCATCGTGGGCGCGTTCTGGTTCCCGCGCGGCGCCGCCAGCGCGGCTCGCGTCCGCAACCTCGCCCTCGGCCTGCGACGGCACGGTGCCCGGGTCCACGTCATCACGATGGTGCCGCTGCCGGCGGCGCAGCGCGAGGCTGCCGCGAACGGCGGCGCGGAGTGCGGAGGCGTCTCCTACGAGTGCGTGGCGCCGACCAGTGCGGCCGTCGCCGGGTGGCGGGACGCCGAACGAACCGTCCCCCGGCTGCGAGGCCGGCTCGACGACAAGCTGCGCTGGTTCGCAGGCCTGTACGCGGCGACCCCGTACGCCCGCCGACGCCTGTGCGAGCGCATCGACCGCCACGAGTGCGACCTGGTGCTGGTCTACGACCGCAGCGCCGTTCGCATGACGCCTCTCGTGCGGCTGTGCCGGCAGCGGGGGGTGCCGTCCGTGCTCGACGTGACCGAGACGAGCGAGCACCTCCGGCGCCGCATGAGCCCGATCTACTGGGACTTCGCGCTCGGGACGCGCAGCACCGCGCGCCGCTTCGACGGCCTGACCGTGATCACCACCGGCCTCGCGGCACTCTACCGGTCGCGGGGTTGCAGCAGGACCCTCGTCGTGCCCGCGCTCGAGGAGTGGCGGCCGGCGCCGCCGCCGCCGCCCACCGGCAACCCGGAGTATCGCCTCGCGTACGTGGGCGCGCTCCAGCCCCGGGACGCGCCGGAGATGCTGTTCGAGACCGTCCGCCTGGTCGCGGGTCAGGGCCAGCGCCTCGCGCTCGACGTGATCGGACACTACGAGGGAACGGAGCGAGGCCGCCACTACCTGAGGCGGTGCGCGGAGGACCCCGTGCTCAGCCGCGTCGTGCGGTTCCTGGGCACGCTCAGCGACACCGGCCTCGCCGAGCGCCTGGCCGGCTCGGACGGGCTCGTGCTGACGCGACGCGAGGCGCGAACCGAGGAGCTCTCGTTCCCCACGCGTCTGGTGGAGCACCTGCGACACGGCCGGCCCGTGTTCGCATCCGACGTGGGAGACATCTCCCGCTACGTGCAGGATCGCTGGGAGATCGTCCTGCTCGATCCCCGCGATCCCCGGCGGGCCGCGGCGGCGATGGCGGAGGTGATGCGTCGGGGCGACCGCGGCGCCTCGATCGGGCGGCGCGGGCGCGAGGCCGGGGCCCGGGCGTTCGACCGCGAGGTCCACGCGGCGCGCCTGCTGGAGTTCGCAGCCGGGCTGGGCGGGCGAGGTGCAGCGTGAGCGCCCCGCTGCGGGTGAGCTTCCTGTTCGCCTCCCGTGGGATCGGCGGCGCCGAGCGCTCGATGCTCCGGCTGATGGCGCGGGCTCACCCGGACACCTTCGCCTGCGGCGTGGTCGTGCCCGCAAGGGAGAACCGGACGCTGCGTGCGGCGGCAGAGTCGATCCCGGTGCCCTACCACGCCCTTCCGCCGGGGGACCCGCTGGCGCTTCACGGTCTCCTCCGCTCCGAGCGCCCCGACCTGGTCTACCTGTTCGGCCGCTTCCGCACCATTCCCTGGGCGATCGTGGCCCGGCTGGCGGGGGTCCGCTGCGTCGTGGCCGCCGAGCGCTCGGCCGCGAACCGCTGGAGCGATCGGCTCGCGCGACGCCTCGATCGGCACTTCGTCACCGCCTACGTGGCCAACTCGGAGTTCGCCGCCCGCAACCTGCGGGCGATCGTGGGCGAGGAGCCGCCGGTGTGGGTGGTGCCGAACGGGGTCGCCGACGAGCCCCCCTCGCGCAGGCCCGCCGGCGCGGGCGCCGCGCCGGCCCTGCTCTGCGTGGGCAACATCACGGCCAACAAGGGCCAGGGAGTGCTGCTCGAGGCCGTGCGCCTGCTCCAGCCCAGCCATCCGGGGATCCGCGCCACGCTCGTGGGACGCGATTTCACGGACGGGCGGTTCTTCCAGGCCGCCCGGGCGCGGGGCCTCGGCGACACCTTCACGGCCGTCGGCTTCGTCGACGACGTGCGGCCGTTCCTGGCCCAGGCCGACCTCGTCGTTCTGCCCACGCTCGAGCGGGAGGGCATGCCGACGGCGCTGCTCGAGGCCATGAGGGCCGGGGTCGCGGTCATCGCGTCGCGAGTGGGGGGGGTGTCCGAGATCGTCCGGGACGGCACGACCGGCCTGCTCGTGCTTCCGGGCGACGCGCCGGGGCTCGCCGCTGCGATCGACAGGCTCCTCGTCGACGATGGTCTTCGCCGCCGCCTCGCGGAGGCTGCCCGGGCCTACGCGCGCGAGCGCCACGACGTGTCGGCGATGGTCGAGGGGCATCGGGCGGCGTTCACCAGCGCCCTGCTCCGCACGGGGGGCAGCGGTGTGGCCGCGGGACGGGACCGCCGCCCCGGGTCTTCGACCGGCGTGGCCCACGTGACGACCGTGGCGGGCTCGCTGCGCCACCTGCTGCTGGGCCAGCTCTGCACGCTGCGGGACCACGGGTACGAGGTCACGGGGGTCTCCTCGCCCGGCCCCGACGCTTCCGCGCTCGCGTCCCGTGGCATCGGGCACGTCGCCGTGCCGATGACGCGCCGTCTCACGCCGCTGGCGGACGTGCGTTCGCTGCTGCGCCTGTACCAGGTGATGCGCCGCGGACGCTTCACGATCGTCCACACCCACACGCCCAAGCCGGGCCTGCTCGCACAGCTGGCCGCCCGTCTGGCGAGGGTCCCGGTCGTGGTGAACACGATCCACGGTTTCTACTTCCACGACCGGATGCCGCCGGCGGCGCGGCAGTTCTACGTGGCGCTGGAGCGGCTGGCCGGGCGCTGCTCGGATCTCATCCTGTCCCAAAACGAAGAGGACGTGGCGACCGCGCTGCGTGAGCGCATCGTGACACCCGGCCGTATTCGCCACCTCGGCAACGGGATCGACCTGCAGCGCTTCGACCCGCAGCGGCTCGACGCGCAGGCCCGAGGCCGCACGCGTGCCTCCCTCGGGATGTCGGCGCAGGCCCCGGTCGTGGGCTTCGTGGGGCGCCTGGTGGCCGAGAAGGGCGTCCGCGAGCTGCTCGAGGCCGCGCGCATCGTGCGCCGGAGCCACCCTGGCGTGCGCTTCCTCTTCGTGGGCCACACAGACCAGGAGAAGGCCGACCGCATCTCGCCCGAGGCCGCCCGCGAGCTGGACGGGGAGGGCACCTGTGTCTTCGCCGGGTTCCGCGAGGACATGCCCGAGCTGTACCGGGCCATGGACGTCTTCGTCCTGCCCTCGCACCGGGAAGGCTTCCCCCGCGCTCCCATGGAAGCCTCGGCGATGAAGGTCCCCTGCGTGGTGACGGACGTCCGGGGCTGCCGGCAGACCGTGCGCCACCGCGAGAACGGCCTGCTCGTGCCGGTGGGCGAGCCTCGGGCGCTGGCCGAGGCGATCTGCGGACTGCTGGACGACCGAGGCCTCGCCCGGCGGTTGGGCGAGCAGGGGAGGCGGCGCGCGGTCGAGGAGTTCGACGAGCGACGCGTGTTCGCCATCGTGCTGTCCGAGTACGAGCGGCTGCTGGGCGCGAAGGGACTGCAGCCGCGCGTGCCGCTCGCTCCGGTGGGACCCGGCATGCTGGGCCAGCCGCAAGTGGCGCGGGGGTGAGGGCGATGTCGCTTTCCCGGATCCACCTCTCCCCGCCCCACCTCGGTCCCGAGGAGCAACGACTCGTGCAGGAGGCCTTCGCCTCGAACTGGATCGCGCCAATGGGCCCGCACGTCGACGCCTTCGAGCGCGAGTTCGCGGCGGCGGTGGGGGCGGCCCACGCTGCGGCCGTCTGCTCGGGCACCGCCGCCCTGCACCTGGCGCTGCGGCGCCTGGGCGTGGGTCCGGGCGACGAGGTGCTCTGCTCCACGCTCACGTTCGTGGCCAGCGCGAACCCGATCGTCTACCAGGGCGCCACTCCCGTGTTCGTCGACTCCGACCTCGCCTCCTGGAACATGGATCCCCACCTGCTCGGCGCGGAGCTCGACGCGGCCGCCCGCCGGGGCCGGCTCCCACGTGCGGTCGTGCTCGTGCATCTCTACGGGCAGAGCGCCGACCTCGACCCGATCCTCGCGGCCTGCGACCGACACGAGGTCCCGATCGTCGAGGACGCGGCCGAGGCCCTGGGAAGCGGCTACCGCGGAAGGAGCCCCGGCGCCTGCGGCCGGTTCGGCGCGTTCTCGTTCAACGGCAACAAGATCGTCACCACCTCGGGCGGCGGCATGCTGGTCTCGTCCTACGCTGCCGACATCGAAGCGGTCCGCCACCTCGCCTCGCAAGCCCGCGATCCCGCGCCCTACTACGAGCACTCGACGCTCGGCTTCAACTACCGGTTGAGCAACGTCCTGGCCGCCATCGGACGCGGACAGCTCCACGTGCTGAACGCGCGCGTGGCCGCGCGCCGGAGGAACTTCGCCCTCTACGCCGAGGCGCTCGCGTCCGAGCCGGGTCTGTCTCTCATGCCGGAGGCCCCCTACGGGCGAGCCTCGCGCTGGCTCACGGTGATCCAGGTCGATCCCCGGGAGTTCGGCGCCACGGCCGAGGAGGTCCGGCTGAACCTGGAGCGGAGCAACATCGAGTCGCGCCCGGTGTGGAAGCCGATGCACCTCCAGCCTCTCTTCGCGCGCGCCCGCCGCGTCGGGGGCGGGGTGGCCGAGCGGCTCTTCCGTCACGGCCTCTGCCTGCCCAGCGGCTCCGCCCTCACCGACGAGGAACGCAGCCGGGTGATCGAGGCGCTGCTCGCGACGCCGCGGCGGGCGACGCGCGGCAAGGTGGGGGGAATGGGACGGCCGGCGCCCCGCGCGGGCGGACGTCGTCCTGCGCCCGCGCCGCGGGTGAACCTGTGACCGCCGCCCGCGCCGTCCTGCTGGCGATCGCGGCGCTGGCGTGCGCGGAGCGCCCGAAAGACGGCGGGGCCCCGAGCAGCAGCGGGCCGTCGGCTGGCGGCGCAGCGCTCTCGGTGGGCGATTTCGGGGCTCGCGGTGACGGGCAGACGCTGGACACGGCCGCCATCCAGGCGGCGGTGGACGCCCTGCCGGCCGGCGGCGTGCTGCGCTTCGCTGCCGGGACCTACCGCATCGACGCGGTGAAGGGCATCCAGCTGAAGGACGACGTGCGGCTCGAGCTCGGCCAGGCGGTCATCACCGGCGAGAACGTGGACGGCGCCCGCTGCAGGCTGCTGGAGATCGACGGCCGCAAGAACGTGGTGATCTCGGGCGGCACCCTGGTCGGCAGCCGCGCCGGATCGCCCGCGTGGGGCGTCGGCGTGCTCGCCAGCGATGCCGAGAACCTGCTGATCGAGAACGTGACGTTTCGGGACTTCTACTTCGACGGCGTCCTGCTGACCGGGAACCGCGGCTGCCGCGACGTCGTCCTGCGCGGGATCGTCGCCGAGCACAACCGCCGCACCGGTCTCGCCGTGCCTTCTGCGCAGAACGTCACCGTGGAGGACAGCACGTTCCGCGGCACGCAGGGCCAGTCGCCGGAAGCCGGCGCGAACTGCGAGCCCAATCCGGGGGGCGAGGTGCGGGGCGTGCTCTTCCGGCGCAGCACGTTCTCCGGGAACGCCGGCGTGGGCCTCTACATGCACCGGGGAAAGGGGGAGGCGGTGGCGGACGTATCGGTCGAGGACTCGGCGGTCGAGAACAACGGCCAGGGTATCGTGGCGGCGGGTGTCGAGAACGTGTCCATCGTCGACAACCGCGTCAGCGGCCACCGGCGGCCGGCCACGTCGGCCATCGTCGTCGGCGACAGCTCCGGGGCCACCGTCACCGGAAACCGGCTCGACGGCAACTTCCGCGGCATCCTGGCCGCGCACGCGACCAACGTGCAGATCAAGGGCAACACCGTGGCGGGGACCGGACCGGACGCGGCGCCGGGCGCGAGCACGGACGCGAACGGCATCGTCTGCCTGGGCCCGACCCAGGGAACAGACCCGTCCTGCGTCATCGTCGCCAACTCCGTACGCGGGACCGCCTCCGCGGGGATCGTCGTCCAGCAGGTGTCGCTCTTCCATCTCCAGGACAACACGATCGAGCAGAGCGGGCAGCGCAGCCTGTTGCTCAGCGCCGCTTCCCGCGGAGACGCCAGGGGAAACTCGATCCGGGACAGCGGCCTGCAGGGGAGCGGCTACGCGGCGATCGAGCTCGCCCAGTCAGCGAGCGACAACGTGATCGCCAACAACGTGATCCACTTCGGGTCGGGCTCGCGCCTGGGCATCCAGGTCTGCCCCGCCTGCCGGCGCAACGAGATCACCGGCAACCAGGAGCTGCCGTGAGCGCGGGCGCTTCGTTCCTGCTGCTGCTCCTGTTGGGCCCGTCGCAGGCGCCCGCTCCGGCGCCGGGGACCCCGGCCGCCGGCTTCCAGCCGGAGGCTGCGGACGGCCGGCCCGCGGGCACCGCGAGCCCGGGCTACCGCATCGGGCCGGGCGACGTGCTCCAGATCTCGGTCTACGGCCACGAGGAGCTGGCGGGGACCTCGGTGGTGCAGCCGGGAGGCAGCTTCCCGTTCCCGCTCATCGGGCAGGTCGCCGCGGCCGGCGCCACGACGCAGGAGGTGGAGTCGCGGATCGCCAAGCAGCTCGCAAAGGGCTTCGTGCGTGACGCCCAGGTCTCGGTCATGGTCCGGGACTACCGGAGCAAGGTCGTGTACGTCGTCGGCGACGTGGCCCGGCCGGGGCCCTATCCGCTCGCGGGCGAGACGAGGATCGTCGAGATCCTGTCGCGCGCGGGTCCGCTGCAGACCGCCGGCAGCGAGGTCCTCATCGTGCGCCCGGTCGAGCAGGGGGGGCGGCCCGTGCTGCCGGCCGAGGTGACCCGGCGACCGGGCGCCGCGGGCGCCCCGGGCGCCGTCGCGAACGCCCGGGTCCTGCGCGTCGACGTGAGAGCGATCCAGAGGGGACAGCTCTCCGAGAACGTCGCCCTCGAGGCGAACGACACCGTCTTCGTGCCGCCGGCCGAGCAGATCTTCGTGACGGGCGAGGTCCGCAACCCCGGCGCCTTCACGTACCGCGAGGGGATCACCGCGCGCCAGGCCGTGGCCCTCGCCGGGGGCTTCGGCGAGAACGCCTCCAAGGGAGGGGCGCAGGTGGTGCGGGAGACGGCGGGCAAGGTCAGGACGCAGAAGGTCAAGCTCGACGAGCAGCTGCAACCCGGCGACACGGTGGTGATCAAGAAGGCCTGGTTCTAGTCGAGAGATGCGGTCTGCGATCTGCTGGTCGAGGCTCAAGCCTGCCTTCGACGCCTGCGCGTCGCTGCTCGCTCTTCTTCTGCTCTGCCCCCTCCTGGCTGCCGTGGCGCTGGTGGTGCGCCTCAGGCTGGGCCGGCCGGTGCTCTTTCGCCAGCTCCGCCCCGGCCTCCACGGAAGGCCTTTCGTCATCCTGAAGTTCCGCACCATGACCGACGCGCGGGGTGCGGACGGCAACCTGCTGCCGGACGCCGAGCGGCTCACGGCGCTCGGGCAGTTTCTCCGCAGCACGAGCCTGGACGAGCTGCCCGAGCTGCTCAACGTCCTCCGCGGAGAGATGAGCCTGGTCGGTCCCCGCCCGCTGCTGATGAAGTACCTGGACCGCTACACGCCGGAGCAGGCGCGGCGGCACGACGTGAAGCCCGGCATCACCGGCTGGGCCCAGGTCAACGGGCGCAACGCCATCAGCTGGGAGGACAAGTTCGCCTTCGACCAGTGGTACGCCCGCAATCTCTCCTTCCGCCTCGATCTCGCGATCCTGTGCCTGACGGCGGTCAGGATCTTCACGCGCACCGGAATCTCGCCGGCCGGGCGGGCGACGATGCCCGCCTTCCTCGGCCAGCGGGACGCTCGCCCGGCGCCGAGCCGGCGAGTGTCCGTCGGTGGCGAGGAATGATCGTCGTCGGCACGGGCGGTCACGCCATCGAGGTCTTCCAGATCCTCAGTGAGAGCGGCCTGGTGGCCGACTGCGTCTTCTACAGCGACGCCTCCGTCGAGATCGGAGAGCCCTTCCGCGAGTTCCGCGTGCTGCGCTCCGCCGCGGAGGCACGGGCCGAGCTGCGGCGGGACCGGCGGGTGGCGCTGGCCGTGGGCGGGCCGGCCACGCGGCGGAGGCTGGCGGGCGCGTTGCGAGCGCTTGGGGGAGAGCTGGTGGAGGTCCGGTCGTCCTCCGCGAAGGTGTGCCCTGTCGGCGTCGAGCTGGGGGCGGGCCTCAACATCATGCACGGGGTGCTGATCAGCGGCGGGGCCCGGATCGGCGACGGCGCGCTGCTCAACGCTGCCTGCCAGGTGCATCACGGCGTGACCATTGGCCGCTTTGCGGAGGTGAGCCCGGGAGCGCTGCTGCTGGGCGACGCGCAGCTGGAGGACGAGGTGACGATCGGCGCGAACGCCACGGTCCTGCCCCGGGTCCGGGTCGGGGCTCGCTCCGTGGTCGGTGCCGGTGCCGTCGTCACCCGTGACGTGGGTGCCGACACCACGGTGGCGGGCGTGCCCGCGCGGGTGCTGGTGAAGCAGCGCTCCCCGCTCTGGCGGGCCAGCGGCGTCAGATCGTGAGCCGGGTCGCGCCGGCCGGGCCTCCGTCGGCCGTGCCTCGCTTCGCCCCGTACTCGTTCAGGCGGTTGTAGAGCGTCTTGAGGCTGATCCCGAGCGCCTCCGCGGCCTTCTTCTTGTCGCGATCGCAGTGCTCGAGCGTGGCGAGGATCAGTCTGCGCTCCACGTCGGCGATGGGCGTGCCGGGGTACACGACGAGCCCGTGGTCGGGCGATCCCCCCTCGGGCACGCCGGCGAGGGGGAGCGGAACGTGGTCGGCCCCGATCGTGTCCTCGGCGACGATGAACGCGCGCTGCACCACGTTGCGCAGCTCGCGCACGTTTCCCGGCCAGGCGTGCAGGCGCAGCCGGGCGAGCGCCGAGCGTGTGAGCTGCTTGTCGCTGCCTTCCTCGCGGTTGAGCTCGGCGAGGAAGTGGCTCGCCAGCTGCTCCACGTCGTCGCCCCGCTCGCGGAGCGGCGGCAGCAGGATCGGAAACACGTTCAGGCGGTAGAGCAGGTCCTCGCGCAGTCGTCCCGCCGCCACCGCGTCCTCCGCCCGGCGGTTCGTGGCCGCGACCACCCGGACGTCCACCCGGAGCGTGTCGCTGCCGCCGACCCGCATGAGGCTTCCGGTCTCGAGCACGCGCAGCAGGCGCACCTGCAGCTCGGCGGGCATCTCGGTGACCTCGTCGAGGAAGAGCGTCCCGCCGTGGGCCTGCTCGAAGACACCCTTGTGCGTGCGGTCCGCCCCGGTGAAGCTCCCGCGCTCGTGGCCGAACAGCTCGCTCTCGATCAGGCTGGCCGAGACCGCTCCGCAGTTCACCGCGACGAAAGGCTCCTTGTGGCGCCGGCTGAGGCGATGGATCGTCTGGGCCGCCAGCTCCTTGCCCGTGCCCGTCTCCCCGGTGAGCAGGACGGTGGCCTCGGTCCGGGCGACCTTGGCCAGCAGCTCGTACACCCGCTGCATCGCGGGTGAAGCCCCGATCAGGAGACCGAAGCGGCCGAGGCTCCGGAGCTCCCCGCGCAACGAGCCGATTTCCTCCTTCAGCTCCCGCGTGCGCGTGAGGTTGGCCAGGGCCATCTTGACCCGCGCGAAGTCGACGGGCTTGGTCAGGTAGTCGGCGGCGCCGCGGCGCAGGGCTTCCACCGCTGTCTCCACCGTGGCCTGGCCCGTGACCAGCACGACGTCGGGGGGCTCGGGCAGCGCGGCGAGCTCGGGCAACAGCTCCATGCCGTTGCCGTCGGTCAGGCTCAGGTCGAGCAGGACGACGTGCGGCGCGGCGGCCGCCATCTCGGCGCGAGCCTCGGCGAGGGTCCCCGCAGTGAAGACCTCGAGGCCCTCCCGGGCCACGGCGTCCGCGAGGCCGAGCCGGAAGGCGAGATCGTCGTCGATGATGAGGGCACGAGCCATCTTCTACCTCCGCGCTGCTCGTCGCCGACGCCTGTGTCCCGAAGGTCGAGAGTGATTCATTCTAAGCTCCTCCGCGCCTTCGCGCGGTCCTCCTGCACCGGCGGCTCCGGTCGAAGGCGGCGGTCGGCTCCGGACGCTGCAACGGGGGTGCCAGCGACCTCGCTGCCGGCTCGGCACCCATCGAAGCGGTCGCGTCCGGCTCAGGTCACGATCACGCGCCCTTGGATCGGCGCCATGGCGCCCGGCGCACGCCGGCCGGTCGGTGGCGTTTTGTAGATTCTTCAGACCATCCGGTGAAGGCCGTCCGGTTCCGAGCCCTAGGACCGCGGACGCTTGAGCAGCTCCAGCGCGTAGCGAACCGGGACTCCGTAGGAGTTGCCGGCAAACTGCGGGAGCACGGCGTACTCAACGGCGATCACGCGGCCGTACTTGTTGAAGACCGGTCCGCCGCTGCCCCCCTGCGTGGTCGCGGCGTCGAAGACGATGTCGGTCCCGGTCACGTCGCCGATGTGCCCCTGTGTCGTCGACGGGCGGATCAGCCTGCGGCGCGAGAGAGCCTCGGTGATCCGCTCGTTGCTGGTCCCCTGGGCCGACAGGATCTCGTCGACGACGCTGCTCTCGGTCTTGGCCAGGATCGCCTCGAGCCCGGTCGGATAGCCCAGCACGACGACGGGCTGCCCGGGCACCGCCCCGCGCCCGCTTGCGTCCACGGGCAGCGCCGGGATCTTCCGGCCCTTGACGTCGACGGCGAGCACTGCGAGGTCGGCCGTGGGGGACACGCGCTGCACGTCGACCTTCAGCGGCTCGCGGACGCCGGGGAAGAACGCGCGCAGAGCGAGCAGGCGGGGCCGGAAGCCCTCCTTCGCGAGCGCGTCCGCCACCCCGTTCTTCCACCAGGGCTCGGCCAGGTGGCGATTGGTCAGGATGAGCCCGCGCCGATCGGCCAGGAACCCCGTGCCGATGGCGTCGACCCTGTGTACGGGGCCCTGGCCCTGGACGCCGACGGCCGCCGAGCCATCGGCTTCCCGCACCTTCTCTCCCGACTTGTCCAGCTGGTAGCGCAGCGGGCGACCCTCCGCGTCGTAGAACGCGTACGAGCCCTGGAGCAGGCAGACCCCGCCCCCGTAGCGCCGGATGATCCGCTCGCCCACGGCCCGCTCGCCTTCCAGGGTGACGAGCCGCGACCGCACCTGCAGCAGCTCGCCCTGCAGGGACCGGACCTCGCTGCCGCCGGCGGCCTCGCCCAGACGTCGCCTCAGGTCTTCCTCGCGGTGCCGCGACTGCTCTATCCGGCTCTCCAGCGATTCCCGGTTCGCGTCGGCTCGCCGGCGCTCCTCCTCGACGCGCCCCTGAAAGTCCCGTCGCTCGGCCTCGGCCGTCAGCAGGGCGAGCTGGAGCCGCGCGACCTGACGATTGAGGCGATAGGTCCAGGCGACGAGCGCCACACCCGCCAGCAGCACCAGCGCGAGGGCGATCCGGAAGTCCCTGTGCTCGAGCAGCCGCCGCAGGCCGCGGGAGCGGACCTCCTCGCGGTGGAAGCGAAGGCGGGGTCCGCCGCTGCCCAGCTCGAGGATGTCGCCGTCGTGCAGGGCCACGTCGTGAACGGCCGCTCCGGCCAGCAGCGTCGCCTGTCCCGAGTCCCCGTCGTGGACCAGGACGCGCTCGCCCTCGCGCACGAAGCGCGCGTGAAGCGGGGCCGCCTCCGGGACGAGCACCTGCGCTCCGGGCCCGGAGCCGATCGTGACCGGAAAGGTCGTGAGGGTGTCGATCTCGCCGCGACGTGCGCCAGACAGATGCTCCACGCTCAGCTGGATCATGGCCCTGATGGCCATGATAAGCGTCCCGCCACGTAAGCCAGCTCACAGTCTGGCTCGACACCTAGGCACCGCTCGCCGCCGAGGAGCGCGGCGGACCGGCACGGGCCGGGGCCCCCCGTGGAAAAAGCACGCCCCGTTTGTAGAAACGCCGATGGCCCTCGGCGCCGGCGCCCGGGGCGGAAGGTCCCGCAGTGCGGGCGTTTGGGGAGCAGTCTCTCCGACTCGATCCTCCGCCTGGGGCTGGCACGTCACTTGCCCGTGATGCCGGTGGGGTAATCACGCCGAGAGGCCTCGTCGAGGTGCAGGGGTGCCGTTCCGAGCCCCGCCACTGGCGAGCGGTCTCTGCGTCGAACGAATAAGGAGGACGAAGATGCGAAAGCTCTTCCCTGCCGTTCTGCTGATGCTGGCCGCCGGCCTGGCGGTTGCGCAGGAGCCCACGCGCGAGTCGGCCAACCAGGCGACCGAGGCCAAGGGCAAGAAGGAGATGACGGCGATCGTCGTCTCGGCCGACCGGACCGTCAAGACGATCACGGTCAGGAGCAAGCCCGGGTCCGAGCCGGAGACCCTGCCGGTGGCCGAGGTGGCCGCCGCCAAGCTGGACACCGTCAAGGCCGGCGAGAAGGTGAAGCTCGTCCTGTCGATGGACAGCGTCACCAACAAGGAGACCGTGACCTCGATCGAGACGCCGAGCCCGCAAGCCGCCAAGCCGTAGCCTGCCGGGACAGTGCCGGCGCTCGGCAGCAACGACGCCGGCACTGCATTCGTTCGCAGGCTGGGGAAGAGGCGCCTTCAGGGCGACCCGGGCGCCAGGGGCACGTGGACGAGGACGTCGGTGCCACGCCCGGGCTGGCTCTCGACTCCGATCTCGCCACCGTGCAGCTCGACGACCGCCCGGGCCACGTGCAGCCCGATTCCGCTGCCGCCGTCCTTGGTCGTGAAGTCGGAGTCGTAGACGCGCGGCAGGATCGCCGCCGGGATGCCCGGCCCCGTGTCACGGAGCGCGACCCGGGCACGCGCGCCGTCCCGTCGCGCCTCCACCGTGAGGCGTCCGCCGCGGGGCATGGCCTCGAGCGCGTTCACGGCGACGTTCAGGAACGCCTGCCGCAGGCGGTCCGGATAGCCGTGCACGGGAAGCGGCTCGTCCTCGACCCGCACCTCCATCTTCACCGACTGCCGAAGCGCCTGCGGCGCGAGGAAGGCGACGAGGTCGGAGAGCGATCCGGCGAGGTCGAACCTCACCGGGGAGGCCTCCGGCACGGTCTGGGTCAGGATCCCCTGGAGAGACCTGCTGAGGCGGTTCAGCTCGCCGCGCAGGACGCCGACGCAGCGCTGCGCCCCCGGCCCGGCATCGGCTCCGTCGCTGCCGCCGAGCTGCTCCTGGAGCGTCTCGAGGTTGAGCATCGCGGCGCCGAGCGGCGCTCGCAGCTCGTGCGCCAGCATGCGGTAGACGCGCCCGAGGCCATCGATCTGGCGCAGGAGGCGCGCGTCGTTCTCCACCGCCTCGAGCGCGCGAGGGTCGCTGAGGACCACCAGATGGTCCTCGGCCGGTCCTTCAGGCCGGTGGATCTCCGCCCGCACCGTGTGCCCGGGACGGACCTCGACCAGAAGGGAGCGCCCTGCGTCCGGGCCCGTGGCCGGCTGGTCGAGCGCGCGCCGCAGCGCAGGCGCGATGACCTGCCACGCCCGGGCGAACTGCACCTCGTCCGCGCACCCGCACAGCTCTCGCGCGCGCGGGCTGACGTGTTCCACCTGCAGCTGCCGTCCCGCGATCACGACACCGACCTGGATCAGGTGTGCCAAGGCCCCCGTGTGGACCCCGTCGCCCTCGCCCTGCCGCGCCTCCTCCAGGTCACCGTTCACGCGGCCCGCGTCGCGCAGCGCGCGGGCGAACTCGTCCGTGGAGACCGTCGCTTCCCGCGGGGGCGGAGAGCCGTCGAGGGAGGCGACGATCGTGGCGACCCGGCGCGACAGCTGCAGCTGGACGATCACCGCCAGGCCTCCGGCGGCCAGCAAGCCGAGGATCCCCAGGGCCCCGAGGCGCCCCCAGCCCTGTGCGTAGAGCGCGGCGATGCGATCGCTGTGCACTCCGACGCGCAGGTAGCCCAGCAGCTCGCGTCCCTCGAGCAGAGGGACCATGACTACGTAGTCGCCGCCGCGCAGGAAGGACTTCCCGCGGCTCTCCAAGAGCGGGCGCGGCGCGTCTCCGAAGAGCGCCGCCGGGGTCGCCTCACGCCGTCGCTGGCCGGGGGGCTGGCTGGCGACCACGCGTCCCCTCTTGTCCACGACGGAGAGCGAAGTGACGACCTCGGAGAGCACGGTCAGGTCCTCGATCCTCTCCTGCAGTCGGCGCCGGGAGTCCGAGTCCGGATAGCGCAGCGCTTCCACGCTGCGCTCGATCACGAGATTCGCCTGCTCGCGGGCCAGGAGACGCGCCGTGTCGGACCGGAACTCCTCCTCGAGGGAGCGGATGGAGTGCCGGAGGCCGAGCGACATGACCGCCAGCCAGACGAGCCAGACGGCCGCCAGGCCCAGCAGCGCGTGCTTGAGACTGAGCCTCATTGCCTTGAGGCCCTGGCCCACGCTCAGCCTCACCCTTCGCTCCTCGCGGCTCGGCCGGTCCGGTCTGAACCGGTCCCGTAGCTCCTCGTCTCCGGCGCGCCGGGCTTGCCCCGAGACAGGAACGACACGCTGTCAGATTGCACATCCAACGTGACGCCGCCTGCGCCCCCGTGCCGTGACCTGCATCACTCGTTAACCGTTTCTCGTATTTCTCGCGGTCCTTGTTGCATGGTTTCACGCTTCCCTAGACCCAGCCGCCGTCGACGACGTAGCTCTGGCTCGTGATCGCCTCGCTGTCCTCTGCAGCGAGGAACAGCACCAGACGCGCGACGTCCCCGGGCACCAGCTGTCGCTTGAGAGCCTGTCGGGATTCGATCTCGGCCTGGTACTCAGGCGTCAGCCACAGCCTCTTCTGCCTCTCGGTGGCGATCGCGCCCGGCATCACGCAGTTCACCCGGACGCCGTCGCGGCCCAGCTCGTGCGCGAGCGTGCGCGTGAGGCCGACGATGCCGGCCTTGGCCGTGACGTACGCGGGCAGGCCCGTCGAGGGAATGACCCAGGCGATCGAGCCGAGGTTGACGATCGAGCCGCGGCCCGCCGCGCGCATCGCGGGCACGACCGCCTGTGCCGCGAAGAAGTAGTGGCGCAGGTTCACGGCCATCCGCTCGTCCCAGTACTCCGGGGTGACGTCCTCGAAGCGGTGGCGGTCGTCGCTGGCGGCGTTGTTCACGAGGACCTGGATGGGGCCGAGCCCAGCGGTGGCCTCCGCGATCGCGGCACGCAGCGCCGCGACGTCGGTCAAGTCGCAGCCGAGGAAGAGCGGCGTGTGCAGCGAGCGCGGCGCCAGCGCGCCGACGAGCGACGACGCACCCGCCTCGTCGCGGTCGAGGAACGCCACGCGCGACCCCTGGCCGGCGAAGTGCTCGACGATCGACGCCCCGATCCCGGTGCTGCCGCCGGTGACCAGCACGGTCCGGTCTCGCAGGCTCGGGTAGCTCGCGAAGCGGTCGGCGCTCGTCGTCATCTCGGCTCTCCAGCGCGGGCCGCGGCCCGCGAGCCGGAGTCTAGCCTGAACCGCCGCGACTTCTTCCCGCGAGAGCTCAGCGGAAGTTCTCGATCATCAGCAGATCGCCCATCCCCCAAGGGCTGCGGCCATATAGGATCGTCCGGCCGTCGGGAGAGGCGTTGATGCCGGCGACGAAGTCGGCCTCGAATGTCGCAACCGGGCGGTCCTCTCCGGTCGCGGCGTTCCAGCGTCGCAGCACGCGTTGGGACGTGGGCGGGGAATCCGGGCCGCCGCAATCGACGTGGAAGACACCCTCCGGACCCACTGCGTAGCTCCACTGGCTGACGCACGACGAGATGGTCCTCTCCTCGCCCCCGCTGGTGGACTGCGCCACGAGGGGGCCGTCGCTGTCCACCTTCATGTAGTAGAGGTTTCGGCCGTCGCGACTCTCGTGAGGAGTGCAGCCGCCGTCGTGGGAGATCTGCTGCTCGGTCCCGCCCGCCAATGCGACCCGCCAGACCTCACGCCGGCCGGTCCGATTC
Organism: uncultured Acidobacteriota bacterium; assembly: GCA_963831755.1. Lineage (GTDB taxonomy): Bacteria > Acidobacteriota > Vicinamibacteria > Fen-336 > Fen-336 > DATBSL01. The sequence goes on along the minus strand of CAWHRC010000007.1, from coordinate 250,652 downwards.
GAGGTGAAGTAGAGGTGGCGGCCGTCGCTCGACCAACTCGGCGTGATCTCGTCCGCGGGATGTCGCGTCACCTGGCGCAGCCCCGAGCCGTCGACGGCGATCATCCACACGTCCCAGTGGCCGTTCTCGGCCTGCGACGCGAAGGCGATCGAGCGCCCGTCCGGCGACCAGCGTGGCGAGGCCTGGGAGCGGCCAGGTCCTCTCGTCAATCGCGCCGGGTTCGAGCCGTCGGCACCGGCGAGCCAGACCTCGTACCCGTCGATCATGCCCCGATTCGACTGAAAGGCGATTCGCCGCCCGTCCGGTGAGTAATGGGCATCGAAGTCCGCCACCTCCGCCGCAGATTCGATGAACGGGCTCGGCGTGCCTCCCAGCTGAAGGCGGGAAATGCCGACGTGCCAGTACCCTCGGCGGAACGCCAGGCGGTCACGGCTCGCGGCGGTGGATGGGTTCCCCCCCCGGGCCACCTCCACGCGCTCGGGGGCGGCGCCGCCGTCCGACCGCACACGCCAGAGATGTCCGTCCCCGCCCCCGTAGACGATCCAGCGCCCGTCCCGCGTCCAGGCCAGGCCCGCCATCCACGAGTCCTGCCGGGTCAGCCGGCGTGCGGTTTCCAGGGGCCTCAGCTCGGAGTCGAGGGACAGCACGTACACGTCACACGCGGGGCTGTTTTCGGCGCCCCCGCAGGACCCGTAGGCCAGCCGCCGGCCGTCCGGGGAGAAGGCCGGGCTCGCGTCAAAGGCGGGCGATGTCGGAAACGTCAGCGGGCGCGGCCCGCCCTCTCCGACGGTGATCAGGTGGATGCCGCCCGGCGCATCGCCGCCCACACGGGCCTTTGCCACTGCCAACCAGCGCCCATCGGGTGTCCAGGAGAGCTGAGTGTGCGCCGGGAAGTCGGACAACCGGCGTGCCGAGCCGCCGAGTGGCGACACGAGGTGGACGACGCCGCCGTCGAAGTAGGTGGCGGTTCGCGACGCGGCGAGTTTCTCGTAGTGCAGGAAGGCGATCTGCTTCCCGTCCGGAGACCAGGCGGGATTGTCCTCGGACGCCGGGTCGGTCGTGAGGCGACGGGCCTCGGCTTCGCCCACGATCTTCAGCCAGATGTCCCAGTTGGTGCCGTCCTCGCCCGCCGAGCCGTACGCGATCTGGGTCCCGTCGGGCGAGAAACTGCCGCTGCCGGCCCAACGTTCCGACGTGAGCTGCACGACACTCGGCAGGGGGAACTGCGGGCGCCGCAGCCGCAGCGTCACGGCCGCGGCCACGCCCAGGACCAGAGCGCTGGCCAGCGCCAGTGTCATGAGCCGGCGCCGCGTTCGACGCTTCCCAGCCGCCACGCCGGCGGGCGCCTTCGACTGCGAATCGGACTCCTCCCTCAGCTCCTCGAGCTCGACCTTCACGTCCGCCATGTGCTGGAAGCGCCGGCCTGGCTCCTTGCGCAGGCAATGCAGGATGATCCGCTCCAGCTCCTTCGGCACATCGGGCGCGAGCTCGCTCGGCGGCTTGGGTTGCTCCTTCAGGAGAGCGGCGAGCATCTCCGCGCTCGAGCCGCCGCCGAACGGCCGCCGGCCCGTCACCATCTCGTAGAGCACGGCACCGAAGGAGAAGACGTCGCTGCGCGCGTCGACAGCGCCACCGGACGCCTGCTCCGGGGACATGTACGCGGGTGTGCCGGCGACCGTCCCCGGCCGGCTCAGCTTCTCCCGCGCGTCCAGCGTCGTGTCGTCTTCGCCACTGCCCGCGTCTGCCCGCCTCAGCTTGGCCAGACCGAAATCGAGAACCTTCGTCACGCCTTCCGGCGTCACCATCACGTTGGCGGGCTTGAGGTCACGGTGAACGATGCCGGCGCCGTGAGCCGCGGCCAGAGCATCCGCCAACGGGATCGCGATCCGCAGGACCTCGCCCAGGCGCATCCCCGCGCGGGGAATGAGGGCGTCGAGAGTCTTGCCGGGAACGAGCTCCATCACGAGGAAGTCGACGCCCTCGGCCGATTCGATCTCGTAGATCGTGACGATGTTCGGGTGGTTGAGGGCCGAGGCGGCGCGGGCTTCCTGGACGAAGCGCGCGCGGCGGGCCGGATCCGCGAGGCGCTCGGGTGGCAGCAGCTTGATCGCGGCCTCGCGGCCAAGGCGCGTGTCCCGAGCGCGGTAGACCTCGCCCATGCCCCCGGCACCGAGGGGGGCGATCACCTCGTACGGCCCGAACCGGGTGCCGTTGGGAACGGCCATGGCAGCCTCCGATGCGACCGGCGCCGGACCGCAGTATAGGCCCGCCCCTCCGGAAGGTAGGGCCTCTTCTTTCGAGACGGCTTACACTGCGCTGCGAGAGGTGCCGCTCATGAGCCGCCGGCCCACGACCCGCTCCATCGTCGCACTCGTCTTCCTGCTCGCCCTGGGCGCTACGGCGATTGCACAGGAGCGCCCCGCGCCCGACCCGGCGCGGGAGGCGCGGCTGCGCTGGTTCCGCGAGGCGAAGTTCGGGCTGTTCATCCACTGGGGCCTCTACGCCATCCCGGCGGGGGAGTGGAAGGGAAAGACCGTTCCTGGCATCGGCGAATGGATCATGTACCGCGCGCGGATCCCGGTCCGCGAGTACGAGGCGCTGGCGGCGCAGTGGAACCCGGTGAAGTTCGACGCCGACGCCTGGGCACAGCTCGCGCAGGACGCCGGGATGAAGTACGTCGTGATCACCTCGAAGCACCACGACGGCTTCGCGCTCTTCGACTCGAAGGCGAGCCGCTGGAACGTGGTCGCCGCGACGCCCTGGAAGCGGGACGCGCTGAAGGAGCTGGCCGCGGCCTGCCAGCGGCACGGCCTGCGCCTGGGCTTCTACTACTCGCAGGCGCAGGACTGGCACGAGCCGAACGGCGCGGGCAACACCTGGGACTTCGGGCCCGACGAGAAGAAGGACTTCGACCACTACCTGCGCGACAAGGCGGAGCCGCAGCTGCGGGAGCTGCTCACGGGCTACGGGCCGGTCGCGCTGGTGTGGTTCGACACGCCGCGGCTGATGACGAGGGAGCGCGCGCAGCGATTCACCGACATCGTGCGCTCCCTGCAGCCGGACACGCTGATCGACGGCCGGCTGGGCGCCGCCGGCGACTACGTGTCGACCGGCGACAACGCGATTCCCTCGAAGGTCGGGGACGAAGCGTGGGAAACCCCGGCCACGATCAACCACACCTGGGGCTACCGCAAGGACGACCACGACTGGAAGTCGCCGGGCGAGGTCGTCTTCAAGCTGGTCGACGTCGTGAGCAAGGGCGGCAACTACCTGCTGAACGTCGGGCCGATGGCGGACGGCGCGATCCCGCAGCCGAGCCAGGACGTGCTGCGGACCGTCGGGCGCTGGCTGAAGACGAACGGGGAGGCGATCTACGGCGCCGGGCCGACGCCCTTCGGCGACGAGCTGGGCGAGCCGAGCGCGCGCGGAACGAAGGACCTGGCCGGCAACCCGCTCTTCCTCGCGCGGACCGAATGGCGCGTCACCACCAAGCCCGGCCGGCTGTTCTTCACGTTCTTCCGGGAGCCGCGCACGGCCTTCGAGCTGCCGGCCATGAAGAACCCGGTGCGACGGGCGTACCGCCTGGCGGACGGCGCTCCGGTCGAGGTCCGGGCCGAGGGCGAGCGGCGCTCGCTCGTCGTCGAGCGGCCGATGATCGACCCGATGGGCACGGTCGTCGTGGTCGAGATCGAAGGCGAGCGCGTCGAGCGCTGAGCATGCGCTTCTCGCTCGTGGTGCCGGCCTTCAACGAGGCGCGGTACCTGCCACGGCTGCTGGACAGCGTCGACGCGGCGCGCTCCCGCCATCGCGGCGGCCCCTCGGCGGCCGAGGTGATCGTGGCGGACAACGCGTCGACCGACGACACGGGAGGTCTCGCCGCCGGACGCGGCTGTCGCGTGGTGCGCGTGGAGAAGCGGGCGATCGCCGCGGCCCGCAACGGCGGCGCGACGGTGGCCGCAGGCGAGATCGTCTGCTTCGTCGACGCCGACATGCGGCTGCACCCGGCGACGTTCGATCGCATCGACGACGTCCTGGCAGGCGGTCGCGTGGTCGCCGGCGCGACGGGCGTGCGGCCGGAGCGCTGGTCGCTGGGCTTCGCCGCGACCTGGGCCCTCCTGATCCCGCTCGTGGTGGCGACCCGCATGGACACCGGCGTGGTCTTCTGCCGGCGTGCCGACTTCGAGACCATCGGCGGCTACGACGAGACGCTGCTCTTCGCGGAGGACGTCGATCTCCTGCTCCGGCTGCGGCGGCTCGGGCGAACGCGCGGACAGCGGCTGACGCGCATGCGGGGAGCGAAGGCGATCGCCTCCGTGCGCAAGTTCGACGAGCACGGCGAATGGCACTACTTCGCGCTGGTGTTGCGCGTCGCCGTGAGCCGGCTGGGCCGGGGGCGCGGCGCTCACGAGGTCGCCGACCGCTACTGGTACCGTCCGAACCGCTGAGGCGGTTCGACCCGGCGGCCGGTCTGCGTCGTCCGCGAACGCACGCTATCCTTCGTCCGGCATTGCCGCTCGCCCCCGGCGCAGCGGAAGCCGGGGAGGGAGCGGAGGGAGCGGAGGAACATGGCGGGGAAGGCGAAGTCGATCAAGGACAGGTTCGCAGACGCGAAGGCCCGCGTCGAGAAGCTCGACACCCGCCCGTCGAACGACAGGCTGCTCGAGCTTTACGGGCTCTACAAGCAGGCGACGGAGGGGGACGTGTCCGGCTCGCGCCCGGGGATGCTCGACCTCAAGGGTCGTGCGAAGTTCGACGCCTGGTCGAAGCGGAAGGGCCTCTCGAAGGACGACGCGATGAAGGGCTACGTCGCGCTCGTGGACCCCCTGGAGAAGGCGAAGGGCTGAGCCGGCGGTGGCTTGCGCGTCGGGGACTTGACACGCCGCCTCTATTGTCCTAATATACTAATACAATAGAGTATGAGTACATCGAGACACTCAATCAGCCCGTAGCCGCCGTTCCGCTTGGCAAAGGAGTCGAAGAGCCTGCCCTTCACGATCTCGGTCGATCTGAAGAGCGGCGTGCCGATCTACCGGCAGATCATCGACCAGGTGAAGAGCGCCATCGCCACGGGCACGTCGGGCCGGGCGACCGGCTGCCGACGGTGCGCCAGCTCTCGGTCGACCTCTCGGTCAACCCCAACACGGTGAGCCGCGCCTACAACGAGCTCGAGCTCACCGGCCTCGTGGAGACCCACATGGGCTCCGGAACCTTCGTCGGCAACAAGCGGGTGGAGCGCGACGAGGTCGAGCGCCGGCGGATCCTCGACCAGATCTGCCAGGAGTTCCTGTCGCGGGCCTCCTCGCACGGCTTCACCCTCGACGACATCCTCGACAACCTCACGCAGCGCCAGTCCCGCTGAGCAAGGAAACGATCATGGCCAAGAAGACCGTCGGCCTCTCCGGCACGGATGCGCTGGAGCGCTTCTCCACCACGTTCGCCGCGGACTACCGGTTCGGCCCGCTCAACATCCTGGTGCTGCTGCTGCTCTGCCTCGCCGGCCTCGGCCGTGCACCTCGTGCTGCACCCGTTCGAGCTCGGAATCGTGATCGACATGCTGGCCGTCGCCCTGAGCCTCGCCTTCCTGCTGCGCGTGACGCAGATCTGGGAGTCCGCGCTGCTCTTCACGACCGTCGCCGCGCTCTATCTCTTCCTGCGCCACCGGCCCGAGAGCGACGATCCTCGTCGCGACGGTGATCGTGGCCGGGCTGCCTCTCGCCGGCGCTGCAGATGGCCTACCAGTGGGAGCGCGCGGTGATCCTGCGCTTCGGCCGCTTCCGCGGCCTGCGGGGCTCGGGGCTGTTCCCGATCGTGCCCGTCGTCGACAAGGTGTCGAACTACGTCGACCAGCGCATCCGGGTCACCGACTTCAGCGCCGAGACGACGCTCACCCGCGACACGGTGCCCGTCAACGTCGACGCGATCGCGTTCTGGATGGTCTGGGACGCCGAGAAGTCGATCCTGGAGGTCGCGGACTTCGTCGACGCGGTGACGCTGTCGGCCCAGACCGGCCTGCGCGACGCGATCGGCAAGCACGAGCTGGCCGACATGCTGTCGCACCGCGACCGGCTGGGCAAGGAGATCCAGCAGGTGCTCGACGCGAAGACGAACGCCTGGGGCATCACCGTCCAGTCGGTGGAGATCCGCGACATCATCATCCCCAAGGCGCTCGAGGACGCGATGAGCCGGCAGGCGCAGGCCGAGCGCGAGCGCCAGGCGCGCATCATCCTGGTCACGGCCGAGACCGAGATCGCCGCCAAGTTCGAGGAGGCCTCGCGCCACTACACGCAACAACCCGGTGGCCCTGCACCTGCGCGCGATGAACATGGTCTTCGAGGGGCTCAAGCAGAAGGGCTCGATGATCATCGTGCCCTCGACCGCCGTCGAGACGATGGGCCTCGGCGCGATGGGCGGCCTCACGGCCTTCGACCGGATCTTCGGGCCAGCAGGCCGCGGAGGCGCCGCCGACCCCCGGCCGCTTCGGCCGAGCCGGGCACGAAGCCCTAGCCGACCGGCGCGGGCAGGCCTGAACGACACCGGAGCCAGCCGATGCCACGCGGCACGACGGCCTCGATCCTGCCGCATCCCGCCGTCTTCGCCGCGACGTACGCGGTGACGGCCGTGGCGTGGTCGCTCGCCGCCTGGCTCTGGTCCTCCGGCAGCCGGGCCTGGGCCGTCTCGGCCTTCGCGGCGGGGCTCTCGCTCGGTCCCTGCCTGACCGCGTACGCGACGGCGCCGCGCGCGCAGAAGCAGCTGCAGCGGCGCATCGTGCTGTTCGCCGGCGGCCTCAGCATCCTCGCGCCGTCCCTGCTCGCGGCCACCAGCCTCGATCTCGAGGGCTTCTTCCTGCTGCTCCTCGCCGGCACGGCGGGCGCCGCTCTCGGCCACACGCTGGTGACCGTCATCGTCGGGCCGCTCGTCTTCGGCCGCGTGCTCTGCGGCTGGGGCTGCTGGCGCGCGATGGTGCTCGAGCTGCTGCCGCTGGGCCGGGGCGACGTCCGGCGGCGGGGCGCGTGGGCGGCTGCTCCCGTACCTTGGCCTCGCGACGAGCGCCGGTGCGGCGGCACTCTGCTTCTACGCCCTGGGCCAGCGCCCGCTCGGCGCGGCCGGCGCGCCGCCGGGCGCGGGCCTGCTGGCCGTGCTCGTGGCCTGCGGCGTGTACTACGCGGCCTCGATCGGCCTCGCCTTGGCGACGGGGGACCAGCGGGCGTTCTGCAAGTACCTGTGCCCCAGCTCGGCGATCCTGCGCTGGACCAGCCGTCCGGCCCTGCTCAGGGTCGCGGCCTACCCCCTGGCCTGCGACGGCTGCGGCGCCTGCACGCACGTCTGCCCGATGGACGTCGAGGTCGCCCGGCTCGCGCTCGCCGGACGGCGCATCGGCCCCGGCCAGTGCGTGCTGTGCCTGCGCTGCGTTCAGGCCTGCGCCGCGGGCGCGCTGCGCCTGACGTTTGGCCGCCGGATCGGCGTACATTGAGCGCCGTGCCGCTCGAGGCGCTCCTCCGCCGGATGCGGTCCCTCGGCAGTCGGCGCAACGTCGAGGGGATGGCGCGCTATGGCATCCGTCCGGCCAAGGCGTTCGGCCTGCCGGCCGCGGAGCTCTATCGACTCTCCCGGGAGATCGGGCGGGACCACGCGCTGGCCCGGCGTCTGTGGGCCACAGGCATCCACGACGCCCGCGCGCTGGCGGTCCTGATCGAGGATCCCGAGCGCGTGAGCGGCCCGCAGATGGATCGCTGGGCGAAGGCCTTCGACAACTGGGCGATCTGCGACGGTGCGTGCCTGCACCTCTTCGACCGCACGCCCTTCGCCCGGCGCAAGGTGCGCGAGTGGAGCCGGCGGCCCGAGGAGTTCGTCAAGCGCGGCGCCTTCGCCCTGATGGCCGCGCTGGCGGTCCACGACAAGCAGGCCGCCGACGCACTCTTCCTCTCGTTCCTGGGGATCGTGGCTCGCGAGTCCGACGACGACCGCAACGGCGTGAAGAAGGCGATCAACTGGGCGCTGCGCCAGATCGGCAAGCGGAACCTCGCCCTGAACACCGCCGCGGTCCGCAGCGCCGAGGCGATCCGCGCCCGCGGCACCCGCGCCGCGCGCTGGATCGCGGCCGACGCCCTGCGCGAGCTGCGGAGCGCTGCCGTGCAGCGGCGGCTGCTCAGGGCTCGTAGATCCGCGGCACGCGGCCGCTGATCGCGGTGAGGATCTCGTAGGGGATCGTGCCGGCCCACTGCGCCAGCTCCTCGACCGTGACTCGCGCCTCGCCCTGCTCGCCGATCAGCACCACCTCGTCCCCGTTCCAGCCCTCGCCCCACTCGATGTTGACCATGATCTGGTCCATGCAGACGAGGCCGACCTGCGGGTGGCGGCGCCCGCGCAGGACCACCTCGGCCCGGTTCGACATCGCGCGGAAGTAGCCGTCGCCGTAGCCGACGGGCACCGTGACGAGCCGCACCCGGTGGTCGCTGCGCCAGGTGGAGCCGTAGCTGACGGGGCTGCCGGGCTCGACGATCTTGAAGTAGACGACCCGCGAGCGCCAGGACAACGCCGGCTTCACCTCGATCGCGCGCGGCGCGCCGGCGTACGGGTAGACGCCGTAGAGCAGGATGCCGGGGCGGACCAGCTCGAGCCGCGCCTCCGGCATGCGCAGGATGGCCGCCGAGTTCGCGATGTGGCGCTGCGGCACGGGCAGCGAGTGGCGCTCGTAGAAGCGCAGCACGTCGTGGAAGCGCTCGAGCTGCAGGCGCGCGTGGGAGAGGTCCTCGGCGTCGGCGTTCGCGAGGTGCGAGTAGATCCCCTCGACCCGGACGTGGCGCGAGCGGGCCGCGGCCTCGAGCAGGCTCTCGGCGTTGTACCAGCGCACGCCGATCCGCTCCATGCCGGTGTCGATCTTGAGCTGGACCCGGGCCGGCGTCCCCGCCGCGGCCGCCGCCTGCTCCACGTCCTCGAGGCGTGCGAGCGAGGGGACGGTGATCGCGAGGTCGTGCTCCAGGAAGAGCGGGATCTGGCGCGTCCAGGTGCCCCCCATGACGAGGATCGGGTTCTCCACCCCCAGCCGGCGCAGGGCGATGCCCTCCTCGACCAGCGCGACGCCGAACCAGTCGGCCTGCGGCGCGAGGCAGCGGGCGACAGCCTCCAGGCCGTGGCCGTACGCGTTCGCCTTGAGGATGGCCATCACCCGCGCCGGCGCGACGTGGGCCTTGACCGCCGCCAGGTTGGCGCGCAGGCGCGACAGGTCGCACCGTCGCGTACGTCGGCCGCAGGCGCGCCGCGTGCGGGTCGAGCGGGGCGGGATCGTCCGTCACGGCTACGGCCGGCGCTTCGCCTTCAGCTCGCCCGAGTAGCCTGCGCCCTGCCAGGTGCCGCTCATGGCGTCACCCTCGACCTTCGCCTCGACGTCGTAGCTGTTGCCCTCGTACTCCACCTTCATCGTCAGCAGGTTGCCCTGCAGCTTCTCGTCGCTGACGACGCGCTTCGTGCCACCCAGCTCGAACTCGGCCTTGGGCTGGCCGTCGACCAGCTTCAGCGTGAGCACCGCCGTCATCTCGCCGTCCGGCGTGGTGGCGACGACGTCCCAGGTGCCGGCCGCCCTGGGCGCGTCAGCCGCGAGCGTGAACGGGGTGGCCAGGGTCAGGACGGCGAACGCGAGCAGCAGCCTGCGGGTGTTCATCCGACAATCGTACCCTCAAAAGGAAGCGGGCCCCGCCGCCGGCGCGAGCGGGGCCCGTGGACGATGGCGCCGGTGCGGGCTACTTGACCCGCACCTCCTTCGCCATCATCTTGCCGTCCTTCTCGGCGTACTTGACGCTCACGCTCTGCTTCTCCGACAGGAACTCGCTCAGCTGGGCCGGCTTGCCGTCGGCCTTCAGGGCGTCCATCTTGTGGCTCGCGCCCTTGGCGAGCACGATCGTCGTCTTGTCGACGTCGAACGACCAGTCCTTTCCAGCGTGGTCGGTCACCACGAAGCCGGTGCCGGTCACCGACTTGACCGTGCCGGCGGCGTCCTTCACGTCGCCCGCGACGGCGAGCCCGGCCACGAACAGCACGGCCAACAGCGAGAATGCGATTCTCCGCACCATCGTCACGACCTCCTCTTGAGCCTGTGGAAACATCCACAATCTAGGGCGCGGCAAGCCGCGCCGCAAGGGAAAACGCCGGCCCGGGCGAAAGCTGCGCCGCCGCGGGCAGGCCGAGCGGCTGCCGGCCGTCCGGGTAGATGGCGGCCATCCGCCCCTCGGCGTCGATCTCCAGAGCCGACGCGTGGCCGCCGTAGCCGTCGGTCATTCCCGAGTCGATCATCACGACGCGGCCACCCGCCCGGGTCACGATGCGCCCGGTGCCGGTGACCGTGTGGCCGATCACGATGGCCCGTGCGCCGGCGGCCTCCAGCACCCGGTCCACCTGCGGGCCGAGCTCCTCCTCGCTGCCGCGCGTGAGCCCCCGGTACCACAGCGGGCCGTTCTCGCCGGCTGCCAGCGTCGCCTCCGGCGACGCGAGCGTGCTGCGCAGGTCGCTGCCGATCTCGCGCCGCACCTCGGAGTTGACCTTCTCGCAGCCCAGCGCGGCGACCTCCGGCGTGAGGCCTCCGTGCACGAAGACGACGCGGTTGACGACGACCACGGCGTCGTGGCCGCGCAGCCAGCTCCCGTAGCGGCCGCTCTCGGAGAAGGCCTGGCTGCGCTCGACCAGCCCGAGCGGCACCTGCTCCATGAACTTCGCCCGGAACGCGACCTCGTCGAGCTTCTCGCCCTTCGCCCTGGCCGCTTCCTGCGCGCGCGCCAGCGCTCTCTCGTACGCGTGGTGCCGCAGCGTCTCCGACCGCAGCGTGCGGAACGTCTGATACTCCTCGGGGCTCACGTAGCGCAGGTCGCCCATGATGTTCATGACCTCGTGGTTGCCCAGCAGCGCATGGACCCGCCCGCCCGCCGAGCGGGCCTGTCTCTCCAGGCGCATCAGCAGGTCGAGCACCCGCGGCCCCTCGCTGCCGCGGTCGAGCGCGTCGCCGAGCTGGATCAGGTGCGCACGGCCGCCCGCCCAGCGCTCGCGCTCGTCGAGGATCCCGGCCGTGCGCAGGATCGAGACGAAGCGCTCGTACGCCCCGTGCACGTCGCCCACGGCCACGATCCGCTGGACGCCGTCGACCTTGCAGGCGGGGCCCGCGGCGGCCGCGGATCCGTGTGTCGCCAGGAGCCCCAGCGCCAGCAGGGGCGCCAGCGGGGACGGTCGCCAGCGCGGCGGCTTCACCACGGGAACACCTCCGCGTCACCCTTCTGCTTCGCCAGTGCGTCGAAGCGCGCGACGATCTTGTCGCGCCGCCTGAGCAGGTCCTTGATCACGCCCTCGCTCGTCACCCAGGGCCGGAGGTTCTTGTCCAGCGTCTCCCGGTCGAGCGTCTTCAGCTTCTCGAACAGCTCGCGGTCGATGCGGGTCGACTGCTTCTCGAACGGCATCTGGTTCGCCGCGAACGCACGCGAGTGGTCGATCAGGATCAGGTTCCACTCCGGGTCGATCAGCAGGTTGCCGGCGTTGCGGTCGATGTTGGCGATCAGGTTGTCGAACACGCGCTGGCGGCACACCTGCTTCGCCCACTCGTCCGGCCGCGGGCAGGCGGACTGATCGACCGCCTTGAGCAGCCGGCAGTTCTCGACCCACAGCTGCACCGAGGCCAGGTCGGAGCCGACGCGCCGCTCGACCGTCACCGGCACCATGTCGAGGCCGAGCAGGCGGTCGACCTCGTAGGCGGCGATCTCGGACTTGTAGCTCTCCCAGAAGCCGCCGCGGACCGCGGTCGGCAGGTGCTTGACCACGGCGCTGGCGGCGAGCCCGCCGGGGGCGAAGAACGCCCGCTCGGGGTGCGTGACACCGACCGGGATCTTGTCCTCGTGCTCGATGCGCGCGGTGCGCAGGAACTCCTGCACCTCCGCGTAGCGGCCCACCCAGATCTTGGAGCCGGTCGCGGTGGGCTGAACGTCGCGCGCGACCGCCAGAGCCGGGAGGGCGACGAGCCAGAGCGAGACTGCCAAAAGCCGCCTGCGCATGGGCCGTCCTTTCGGGGAACGGCGTGCAGTGTACACCCGCTCCGGGCTCTGGTTTAATTCGGCGCGCCACCTCTATGGCCTCTCCCCTGGACCGGTTGCCGCGCCCGCGGCGAGGCGACCTCGAGCGCGGGCTGCTGCTGTTCGGCTACCTGCTGCTCGTGATCTCGGCGTACGTCGTGGGGCAGGTCGCGCGCGACGCGCTGTTCCTGGGCCGGTTCGACGCCTCGCGCCTGCCCTACGCGGACATGACGCAGTTCGCGGTGGTGGCCGTGGTGGTCGCGGTCTACGTGCGTGTCGGCCGCCGGTTCGGCCTCGACCGCGTGCTGACCGGCAGCCTGGTGGTGTTCGGCCTGGTCGGGCTGGCGTTCGCGGCCCTGGCGCGCCAATCGGCGCCGGGCTGGCTGTACCCGATCGTGTACGTGTGGGTGGGCATCTTCGGCGTGCTGGCGCCGGCCCAGGTGTGGACGCTCGCCAACTACGTCGTGGCGCCACGCGAGGCACGGCGGCTGTTCGGCCTCGTCGGCGCCGGCGCCACGCTGGGGGCCACGGTCGGCGGCCTGCTGTCGCACGCGCTCGCCCGGCGTTTCGGGGCCGAGAGCCTGCTGGTGCTGATGTCGTGCATGCTGCTGGCCGCCACGCCCCTGGTGGGCCGCCTGTGGCGGCTCCGGCACGCGACCGTGGCGTGGCGTGGCGAGTCGGAGGCGGCCGCCGAGCGCGGCGGGCTGCGCGCGAGCCTGGACCTCGTCACGGGCTCGCCGCACCTGCGGGCGATCGCCGGGATCGTGCTGCTGTCGTCGTTCGTCACGGCGCTGGCCGGCTGGCAGATGAAGGCGATCGCACAGCAGGCGCTTCCCGGCCAGGACGCGCTGGCCGTGTTCCTGGGCGGGCTGCACGCCTGGTTCGGCGTGCTGTGCCTCGCCACGCAGCTGCTGTTCACCGCCGGCATCCTGCGCCGGCTGGGCCTCGGCCAGGTCCTGCTGCTGCTGCCGCTGGGCCTGCTGGCGGGGTCGTTCGGGCTGCTGGCGTTCGGCACGCTCGCGGCGGTAGTCGTCCTGCGCGGCGTGGACAAGGTGCTCCGCTACTCGATCGACCGACCTGCAGTGGAGCTGCTCTACCTGCCGGTCGCGCCCGCGGCGAAGCTGCCGGCCAAGTCGTTCATCGATACCGTGGTCTGGCGCGCGGGCGACGGGCTCGCCGGGCTCGCCGTGCTCGGCCTCGCCACGCTCGGGGGCGTGCGGCCGGTGGCGCTCAGCTACCTCAACCTCCCGCTGATCGGCCTCTGGCTGCTGCTGGCCCGGCACGTGCATCGCCGCTACGTGGCGACGCTCGAGCACACGCTGCAGCAGCACCGCATCGACGCCGAGCGCGCTGACACGCCCGTGCTCGACCGCGAGACGGCCGACGTGCTGGCCTCGCACCTCGGCGCCGTCGACCCGAAGGAGATCCTCTACGCGCTCGACCTGGTGGCGCTCGGCCGCGACGCGGCGGCCCACCCGGCCCTGCGCGGGCTGCTCACGCACCCGGAGGCCGAGGTGCGACGGCGGGCGCTGCGCATCCTGAACGAGGGCGGCGACGGCTCGGCCCTCCAGCAGGTCGAGGCGCTGCTCCACGACCCGGACATCGAGGTGCGCACCGAGGCACTCTTCTACCTCTCGCGGCACTCCCACGTCGACCCCGTGGCGCGCGTGCGGGACTTCGGCGACTTCCCCGACTACTCGGTGCGCGCGGCGCTGGTCGCCGTGCTGGCGCGGCTCGCTGGCGAGCGGGCGGAGGCCGCGGGACCCCTGTTCGCACTGATGGTCGACGAGCCGGGCGCGGCGGGCCGCCGGACCCGGCTCGAGGCGGCCCGGCTGGCCGAGCGCATCGCGCTGCCGTTCGACGACGATCTGCGCCGGCTGCTGCAGGACGAGGACGACGAGGTCGCGCGCACGGCGATGCGCGCGACCGTGCGCCAGGGCGCCGACCGCTTCGTGGACGCCCTCGCCAGCCGGCTCGCGACGCCGTCGCTGGCCGAGGCCGCCGGCGAGGCGCTGGCCGCCGCGGGGAAGGCCGCGCTCGACCCGCTGGCGAAGCTGCTCGCCGACCCGCGGGCCGAGCCGGCGACGCGGCGGGCCGCGGCCGGCGTGCTCGCGCAGGTCGGCGGGCCCGCGGCCGTGGACGCGCTGGCGGAGCTGCTGCTCGACGGCGACGCCGCGCTGCGCCTGCGCGTGCTGTGCGCGCTGGGCACCCTGCAGGAGCGCCACGGCGCGCTCGCGCTCGAGCCGCTCGCGCTCGAGGCCGCTCTCGGGGCCGAGGTCCTCGGCCACTACCGCTCCTACCAGGTCCTGGCCACGATCGGCTCCGACGGCGAGCGCGAGCCGATCGCCGCAGCGCTGCGCGTGGCGATGAGAGAGGAGCTGGAACGGATCTTCCGGCTGCTCGAGCTCATGCACCCGCAGCAGGACTTCCGCTCTTCCTGGGTCGCGCTGCAGTCGGGCGACCGGGTGATCGCCGACCAGGCGCTCGACCTGCTCGAGACCCTGCTCAAGCCCGGCCTGAAGTCGCTCCTGGTGCCGCTCGTGGACCCCGAGGTGACGCTGGCCCAGCGCCAGCGCCTGGCCGAGCGGCTGGTCGGAGCCTCGGTCGCGGGGCCCGAGGCAGCCGTGCGCGCGCTGATCGGCACCGGCGATCCCTGGCTGCGCTCGTGCGCGGCATACGCGATCGGCGCGCTGGGCCTGCCGGCGCTCGAGCCGCAGCTGCGCGAGTGGGAGCACGATCCCGACCCGCTGCTGCGGGAGACCGTGCGCCAGGCACGGCAGCGCCTGCGCGAGGCGCCAGCGGCGCGCTGACCGCCGGCTCAGGGCAGCAGCTGGCGCAGCCAGCGGCCCCAGGTCGGCGCGAGCAGCGCCTTCAGGAACCAGTCGGCCAGGATCCCGCTCATCGCCGCCACCACGTAGGCCGCGCGCCCGGTCGTCTTCATGCGCGCACGCGCGCCCGGGAACACGCGGAACAGCAGCGGCTCGGCCAGCAGCACGCCCAGCGTGCAGAAGGCGGTGACGCGCGCGATCGCCCAGGGTTGCCAGCCGAGCAGCGTCACCGCCCACGGCGGCATGCCGGCCCTGGCCAGCGAGGCCACGTAGTACGCCATCTCGTTCATCAGCGCGGAGCCCAGCACGACCGCGCCGGCGCTCGCGGTGAGCGCGCCGAGCAGGACGAAGGCGGCGAGCTGCAGCAGCTGCTGCGGCAGGAACAGCCGGATGCTGCCCTCGGCCCCGTGGTCGGTGCGGATCCAGCGGAACATCTCGGCCTTGTAGGACGCCCCGTGGAGCACGACGCCGTCGATCGGCTGCGGCCACCACTCGAACAGGATCGTCGCCGTGAGCGCGACGGCGAACGCCCACCACAGCATCGCGCGCACCGCCCCGCCTCGCTCGCCGCGCCTCAGCCGGTGCACCAGCACCGCGTAGGCCGGGAGCGCGTTGAGGACCGGCAGCAGCCAGGGCAGCCTCAGCCAGAGCCCGATCGGGTAGGACAGGATCGTCGCGGCGAACAGCAGCACGAGGTCGAGCCTCACACCAGCCGCGCCTCGACCGCGGATTCGACGGCCGCGCGCTCGGGCGAGCCCGGCGCGAACGGGTCGGGGTGGCGCAGCCCCGGCTCAGGGCAGCCCTGGCTGCTCGCGTGGGCCGCCACCGAGCGCGCCAGGCGGCCCGCCAGCCCCGACGCCACCTGTGCCGCGGTGCGGCAGTGGGCGCAGTAGCCGTGGCCCGCCATGAAGCCGGCCACGTCGTCGAGGTCGCGCAGGTCCCGCGGGCGCGAGCCGCCTGCCTCGAGCGCCCCCAGGATGCGGGCCAGGCTGGCCGTCCCGACCGTGCACGGCGGGCACTGCCCGCAGCTCTCGCGCTCGTAGAAGCGGCCGAGCGAGGCCGCGATCGCGAGCGGGCAGGCGGAGGCGCCGACGACCAGGATGGCACCGGTGCCCAGCCCCGTGCCGGCCGCGCGCAGGGCGTCGGGGTCCAGGGCCAGGTCGAGCTCCGCCGCGACGAGCGGCGGGCCGGCCGGGCCGCCGGGGAACACGAGGCCGATCGGCTCGCTGGCGCCGGCCTGCCCGATCACCTCCCGCAGCGGGGCGCCGAGCCGCACCTCGTAGACGCCCGGGCGCCTCACGTCGCCCCAGACGGTGACGAGCGTCGTCTCGTCGCGCTGGTACGCCACGGGGTCGGCCACGGCCAGGGGCACGCGCGCGAGCGTCTCGACGTTCTGCACGAGCGTCGGCCGTCCCTCGAGCCCGACCGCGGCGGGCAGCGGCGGCTTCGGCCGCGGCCACGGCCGCCGTCCCTCGAGCGACTCGAGGAGGGCCGTCTCCTCGCCGGTGATGTAGCCGTCGTCCCCGCGCCGGATGCGTACCGAGAGGCCGTCGAGCGTGGCGCCCTCGAGCGCGCGCTCGAACGCGGCCGCGGGTCCGTCGAAGGAGCGCTTGAGGAAGACGACCGCCTCGCGCGCGCCGACGGCGTGCGCCGCGAGCACGAGCCCCGCGACCACGTCCCCGGTGCGGCGGAGCATGACGTGGCGGTCCTTGAAGGAGCCCGGCTCGCCCTCCGCGCCGTTCGCGATCACGACCGGCGAGCCGCCCTCGACACGCACGGCGCGCCACTTCTCCGCAGCCGGGAACCAGCCGCCTCCGCGCCCGCGCAGCCCTGAGGCCGACAGCCGCCGGACGACATCGTCGGGGGTCAGGTGGTGGGGAGTCGGAGGGGGCGTCACGGGGGGCGCGTCATTATACGAGGCTCGAGATCGCACGGGTCTCGGGCATCACCGCGGCGCCGGCCGAGGGAGGGTGGCGGGGGCGGGTGGTGGGGAGGCGGCTTAACTTCACAAAATAGTCCAGATGGTCTAGTATGAATGCTCCAGGGAAGGGAGGCCGCTCGCCGCCGTTCCCACGCAAGGAGTGACCGGGAATGATCACGCTCACCGCCAACGCCGCCGCCAAGGTCAAGGGCATCCTCGAGCAGGAGAAGGAGAGCCTGCCCTCGGGCGGCCTGCGGATCTACGTGCAGGGAGGCGGCTGCTCCGGCTTCCAGTACGGCATGGTCCTCGACGAGGTCGCCGACGGAGACGAGGTGATCGAGGCCGAGGGCGTCAAGGTCATCGTCGACCCGATGAGCCTCCGCTACCTCGAGGGTGCCGAGGTGGACTACAAGGAGGACCTCATGGGCGGCGGCTTCGCGATCAAGAACCCGAACGCGAAGTCCACCTGCGGCTGCGGCCACTCGTTCACCGCCGGAGAGGGCGACGCGCCGCAGCACTGAGGTGCGCCGCAGCGCTGAGGTGCAGCTCGTCCCGCTGTTCCCGCTGCCGAACGTCGTGCTCTTCCCGGACGCACCGCTGCCGCTGCACGTGTTCGAGCCGCGCTACCGGGCGCTCGTGACCGACGCCCTGGCCTCCCACCGCACGATCGGCATGGCGCTGCTGAAGCCCGGCTTCGAGGCCGACTACCACGGCCGTCCGCCGATCTATCCGATCGGCTGCGCGGGCACGATCGTCAGCGAGGAGCGGCTCGACAACGGCCGCTACAACATCGTCCTGCACGGGCGTGAGCGGTTCCGCATCGTCGAGGAGCAGGCCGGCGCTCCGTACCGGCTCGCCTTCGTCGAGACGCTCAGCGAGCCCCAGCGCGACGACGGCAGCCTCGGCCGCCTGGGCGAGCAGGTGCTGGCCGCGCTCGGGCGCATGGCCGATGCGCCGTCCGTGGTCGTGCAGGGCGAGGTCTCGCCCGCGGCCCTCGTGAACGGGCTCTGCCAGGAGCTCGACCTGCCGGCCGTCGAGAAGCTCGACCTGCTCGCCTGCGACTCGCTCGAGTCGCGCGCGCGCCGTCTCGTCGAGCTGCTCGACTTTCACCGCCTCGAGCAGGCCTCCGGCCGCTCCGGCGCCATGAACTGACTCCCGGGCCCGCCGACTTTCGGGCGGCCTGACGCGTCAGAAGGGCGACACGGGGCACGAGGAGGGATCTCCATGAAACGTACGGTCGCTTTGGCTCTGGGCATCGGCACCCTCGCGCTCGCGGGGCTCGCGCTGGGCCCGGCGGCGCGGGCCGGCGAGAAGGCCGACGAGAAGGAGAAGGCGGGCGAAGGGAACAAGGTCGAGCAGCGGGTCGTGGTCCGCCACGCGGGCGGAGGCTTCCTGGGCGTTGGTCTCGCGGACCTCGAGGGCGACGCGCGCGGCGCCAGGGTGCGCTCCGTCGAGCCCGGCAGCGCGGCCGACAAGGCCGGCGTCAAGGAAGGCGACGTGATCGTGCGCTTCGACGGCGAGCCGGTACGCAGCGCCGCGCAGCTGTCGCGGCTCGTGGGCGAGACACCGGCCGGCCGCTCCGTGCCGCTGGAGCTCACGCGCGGCGGCGCGGCCCAGAAGCTGACGGCCACGCTCGGCGAGCGGCGCATGCGCGTGTTCGAAGGCCGGGACTTCCCGGGCATGCGGCCGTTCGAGTTCGAGCTGCCCGAGCCCCCGGAGGCGCCGTCGACCCCGGGCGCCCCCCACGCGCCTCGGGCTCCGCGTGCGTGGAGCTGGAACTTCGGCGAGGGCGGCGACTCCCTGCACGCGCTGCCGGGCCCCGGCGGCCCGCGCAAGCTCGGCCTCGAGTACATCGACATGGGCGAGCAGCTGGCCGCGGCCTACAAGCTGGGCGGCAAGGGCGGCGTGCTCGTCACCTCGGTCGACGCGGACGGCCCCGCCGCGAAGGCGGGAGTCAAGGCCGGCGACGTGATCCTGAAGTTCGACGGCAAGGCGATCGGCGACGCCTCTGACCTGCGCGAGGCCGTGGCCGCGGCCGAGGGAGGCAAGGAGGTCGCGCTCAGCGTGCAGCGTGAAGGCCACCCGCTCGAGCTCAAGGCAACGCTGGCGAAGCCGGAGATGAAGCACCGCCGCGCCACCGGCGTCAGGCTATAGGCTCGAAGGTCGCCCGCCCTGCTCGTCCCTGGGGGGCTCTCGCCCCCCAGGCCGCCCCGGTTCGCCGGGCCGGCCGGGGTCGCTGGCGATCTCCTCGAGGTCGAGCACCAGCAGCGTGCCGCCCGTCACGAGGGCGGGCCCGAGCAGCAGGTTTGCGAGCGGGACCAGCAGGCCGACCATGCCCGCGAGGCCGAAGCCCTCGCTCTCGGCCAGCCAGCGGCGGTGCCAGCGCCTCTTGTCCGCAAACGTCAGCCCGCGCCGCGTCAGGGCCGGGTCGGTCATCTGGAAGGCCACGGCACGTGCGCCCCAGACCGCGGAGAGCAGCGGTCCGACGAGCGGGATCAGGCCCAGCAGGAACACCCCGGGCGCCGCGACGAGGAAGTAGAGCGCCCCGCGCAGCGACTGCAGGAGGTCGAAGCGCAGGCCGTGCCCGGCGTCGGCGGCGCTGCCGCGCACGCGTGACTCGACCCGCCGCGAGAGCAGGTCGAGCAGCGGTGCCGTCAACAGCAGCGCGACGCCCAGCCCGAGGAAGATCCCGCCGCCGACGGCCGCGGTCCACAGCAGCAGGCTGACCGGCAGCTCGAGCCACTCCGGCGCCCTGCCCGGCGTCGGGGCGAAGACGGACTCCACCCCCGGCACCAGGTAGATCCCGGCGACCGCGCCGGCGATCATCAGCAGCACCGCGCTCAGCACCGGCAGCACCGCCAGTGGCCACAGCCCCGGGCGCCACAGCAGGAAGGCGAAGCCGGCTGGCACCTGCCACGCGCCAGCCGCCGCCCGCCGCGCGAGGCCCGGCGCGCGCGCAGGCAGGCCTGTCGTCGCTTCGGCCATGCGCGGACCAGCCTAGCAGAGTCGTTTGCGTCTTGACAGCTTCGCGAAGCGACGTGCCAGAATCGCCGTGACCATGAACGACTGCCTGGCCGTCATCCTCGGGGGCGGGCGCGGGACGCGGCTGTTCCCGCTCACGCGCCAGCGCTCCAAGCCGGCGGTGCCGATCGCGGGCAAGTACCGCCTTATCGACATCCCGGTCAGCAACTGCCTCAACTCCGACCTGCGCCGGATCTTCGTGCTGACGCAGTACAACTCGGAGTCGCTCAACAAGCACCTGTCGATGACCTACAAGTTCGACATCTTCAGCTCGGCCTTCGTCACGGTGCTGGCGGCGGAGCAGACGGACGACAGCCCGCACTGGTTTCAGGGCACCGCGGACGCGGTGCGCCAGAGCCTGTGGCACCTGCGCAGCCACCGCGGCCGGGAGCTGCTGATCCTCTCGGGCGACCAGCTGTACCAGATGGACTTCCGGAAGATGGCCGAGACGCACCGGCGCCACGTGGCCGACGCCACCGTGGCGGTGATCCCGGTCAGCCGCGAGCAGACCGCGGCCTTCGGCATCCTGAAGGTGAACCGCCAGGGCCGGATCGTGCACTTCGAGGAGAAGCCGCCGACCGAGCGGCTCGACGAGCTCGAGTCGGACATCCCCGGCCACGGGCGCGGGTTCCTGGCCTCGATGGGCATCTACCTGTTCGGGCGCGAGGCGCTGGAGAAGGCGATCGCCGACCCGGCGCTGGTCGACTTCGGCAGGCACGTCATCCCCAAGGCCATCGGCGAGATGCGCGTGCAGGCGCACTTCTTCCGGGGCTACTGGGAGGACGTCGGGACGATCGGCTCGTACTACGAGGCGAACCTGCAGCTGTGCGACCCGATGCCGCCCTTCGACTTCTACGACTTCGCTCGGCCCATCTACACGCACCCGCGCTTCCTGCCCTCGACGAAAGTCGAGAGCTGCTCGCTGCGCAACGTGCTCGTCTCCGAGGGCTGCATCCTGATGGGGGCGGAGATCGAGCGCAGCGTGCTCGGGATCCGCGCGCGCATCGGCCAGGGCACCCGCATCCGCAACAGCCTCGTGCTCGGCGCCGACTACCACGAGACGCTGGAGGAGATCGACCGGGCGCAGCAGAAGGGCCTGCCGCCGCTGGGGATCGGGGCCGACTGCGTGATCGAGCGCGCGATCGTCGACAAGAACGCGCGGGTCGGCCGCGGCGTGCGCATCGTGAACGAGTCGAACGTACGCGAGCAGGACGGGCCGGGCTACTACATCCGCGACGGGATCGTGATCGTCCCCAAGAGCGGGATCGTGCCGGACGGGACCGTGATCTAGTCCCGGCCGCTGCGCACCAGCTCGATCTTGCGGTCCCGCTCCGAGCCGATCCGCTCGCGGTCGCGGCGGTACTCCTCGTCCAGCTTCTCGACGGCCTCCGGGTCGTGTGCGACCTTGCGCAGCGAGGAGTGGTGGAGGATCTCGCGCTCGGCGAGCTTCGCCTCGTAGACCCGGCGCAGCTCCGCGAGCCTTTCGCGCTGGCCGTCGCTGAGCGGCTTGTCCTCGACGCCGGCGTCGCGGTCCTGCCGCTTCAGCCGCTCCAGGATGATCTCGTAGGCGGTCTTCGGCGCCTCGTCCTCGGCCACGGGCAACCCTCCTCGCCTGAGTCTAGCGCGCGGCTGTGCCGGCCGTCGACGCGGCGCCCGCTGCGGCTCAGCGCCCCGTCCAGATTGGCACACCCTTCTTGTCGCGCAGGATCAGGCTGACCTGGCCCTTCGTGAGCTCGCGCGCGACCACCACCCCGGCCCCGCCGGGACGCGAGCCTATGACCTTGACGGCGTCCCCCTTCTGGAGCTCGAACTCGAGCTCCCTCATGAACCGCACCGGGCAGGCGTGCACCTCGACGCTCTCGGTCTCGGTCCTCACGACCAGATGCAGGCCGGGGTGATCGCCCCGCATCTTCGACTCGTGGAAGTCCTCGATCGTCCCCTGGATCGTCACCTCGGCCGCCGGGTCGTACTCGGGAGCCCTGGGCGCGGCGGGCCTTGCCGGTGGCGCTTGCGCGAGAACGGGGGAGGCCGCAAACGCTCCGGCGAAGAGCGCCGTCAGCAGCAGTCTCATGGTCGTACCTCTCCCGTAGCGTGGTCCCGCGGGCCGTGGTAGCGCAATGGATCGCGTGATCCAACAGCCGCGAGCTGGACGGGAGTTCCGGCTAGACTGGACCCTGCATGTCCGTGCGCGATTCCGGGCCTTCCGTGGCCTTCTCCCCCCTGCACAAGCTGCTGGCCCTGCTGCTCCTGGGCGGCTGGGTGGCGCTGCTGCAGACGCAGGCGCTCCAGCCCTCCGGCGTCGGCGCGAACGTGATCTGGGACCTGCGCTCGCTCGCCGCCGCGCGCGCCTCGCTGGGCCGTGTGCTCCTGGAGCTGGCGCTGGCGGCGGCCCGCTTCGCCCCGCTCGGAACGGTCGCGGTCTTCGCGTTCCGTGACCGCGGCCTGCGGCTGCTGCGGGCCGTGCTCGTCGCCCTGCCCGCCTTCGTCCTCGGGCTGGCCGCCGCGGCGCTCGCGGTCTGGCTGCGCGACCGTGCGGCCGGCCCGCCGGGGCCGTCGGACCTGCTGCCGGCGGCGCTCGGCGTCGGCCTGGGCGTGCTGGTCGGCCTCGCGTGGCGCCGCGGCATCGGCTCGCTCTTGTTCCTCCCGCTGAAGCTGGTGGCGGCGGCGGCGCTTCTCGCCCTCGTGGCCGCGGGCCTGCTCGCCACCTCGCTCGAGCCGCGGCCGGCGCTGGGCGTGCCCCATGCGATCCGCACCGAGGACAAGCGGCACCTGGTGGCCGTGTTCCGTGGCAAGGACCCGCGCACCATCCCGCCGGGCGAAACGCGCACGCTCAGGCTGGAGCAGGACGACGCGGAGCGCCTCGTCGGCTGGGGCCTTCCCCTGGTGCACGACCCCGAGCGCGTGCGCGCCGCCGTGGCTTTCGAGGACGGCGACAGGGTGGTCCTGCGCGCCTCGGCGCGCGTGCCGCTCGTGGGGCGCTGGCTGAACCTCGACTCGTCGGCAGGGTTGAGCGTGCAGCAGGGGAGGCTCTTCCTGTGGGACCCGCGGGCCCGGCTCGGGCAGCGCCAGCTTCCGGCCGGCCTCATGGGCGTGCTCGCGCCGGCGCTGCAGCAGGCGCTGCGCGCCGAGCGCCCCCTGCGGCCCGTGCTGTCGGCGCTGCGCGAGCTGAAGGTCGAGCGTGGCGCGCTGAGCGCCACCTACGGGCGCATGGAGACGCCGCCGGGCCTGGTTGCCAGCCTGGTCTGGGGGGAGGGCGCGGGCGCTGCGCTGCGCGAGCCGCTCGCCGCGCAGGTCGCGGCAATCCTCGACGCCGTCTCGAAGGCGCCTCGCGGCGACGTCCGCTTTGCGCGCGCCTACGAGGCCGCGTTCGCCCTGGCCCGCGAGCGCTCGCGGGAGGGCACCGCGGTCGAGGAGAACCGGGCGGCCATTCTCGGGCTGGGCGTCGTGCTCGGCAGCTCGCGGCTGGCCCCCTTCGTCGGGGACGTTCTCGACGCGCAGCAGAAGCAGCGCGCGTCGTCGCTGCGCGCGGAGACGACCGTGCGGGGGCGCGCCGACTGGACCCGCCACTTCTCGCTCAGCGCGGCGCTGACCGTGCTCTCGGCGGTGGCGCCGAGCAACGCCGCCGGGCTGCTCAAGGAGGAGCTCGACGCCGACGGCGGCAGCGGCTTCTCGTTCGGCGACCTGCTGGCCGACCGCGCGGGGACGACCTTCGGCGCCCTCGCCACGCGCGACGAGGCGACGGCCGGCGCCCTGCAGCAGCGCCTCGCCGGCGGCTTCCAGGTGGACGCCTTCTTCCCTCCCGCGGCGGACCTGCCCGAGAGCATCCCCGACGCGGAGCTGCGCGCGCGCTACGGGGGCGTCGGCGGTCCGCTCTACCAGCGCTACGCCACGGAGATCGAGCGCCGCGTGGCGGCCTGCGCGGCGTACCGCTAGTGGCGATGTCCCTGCAGTCCCGCCTCGACGCGTGGGAGCGGCACCTCGCCCGCGGCGAAGCGCCGGGCGCGCGCACGTCGCTGGCCCTTGCGCTCGTCGAGGCGGCCGAGGCCGCGGCCGCAGGCCGGCCCCCGCCGGCGGGCGCCTGGCACCGGTTCCTCGACGTGACGCGACGGCCGGCATTCCTGCTCGCGCTCGGCACGCACGAGGGGCGGCGGCGCTGGGCCGAAGCGGCCTTCACGGCGATCCGCGCCTCGCGCTACACGCTCGCCACGCTGCTGGCCCAGCGCGTGGCCGAGCACCCCGGGCGCGCGCTGTTTCAGGAGTCGCCCGCGGTCGGCTCGCCGTGCTGGAGCTACGAGGC
Source organism: uncultured Acidobacteriota bacterium (assembly GCA_963831755.1). Taxonomy (GTDB): domain Bacteria; phylum Acidobacteriota; class Vicinamibacteria; order Fen-336; family Fen-336; genus DATBSL01. The sequence continues at coordinate 226,541 of CAWHRC010000007.1, read as the reverse complement.
CGTGGCCCGGCGCCTCGCCCGCACGGCCGCGGCTCTCCTGCGCGGCCAGCGCCGAGCCGCGCGCGTGCTCATCCTGTCCGCGAACAGCGTCGAGGCCGCCTGCGCGGATCTCGCCTGCCTGGTCCACGGCATCCCGGTCACGCCGCTCAACCCCGAGATCGAGCGGGACGGCCTCGCCTTCGTGCTCGAGCGCATGCGATTCGGCCTCGTGCTCGTGCAGGGAGAGGCGGAGCGCGCGCGCGTCGAGCGCGCCCTGGGCGGATCCCGGCCCCGGCTGCTGCAGCTCGACCCGTCGGCTCCGGTACGCGGAGCGGCCGAGGCCTCTCTCGCGCAGGTCACCGCCTCGCTCACTCCCGCCCAGGTCGACCGCGCGCTCGAGGCGCACGCCCCCCCCGGCCTCGACGAGCCGGCGACGGTCATGTTCACCTCCGGCAGCACCGGGCTGCCGAAGGGCGTCGTCCACACGGGCCACGCGATCGTCGCCAAGCGCTTCGCACGCGCCGCGGCCCTGCCCGAAGTGGGGGTGGACGAGACGCTGCTGTGCTATCTGCCCCTCTTCCACACCTTCGGCCGCTACCTCGAGATGCTGGGGATGCTCTTCTGGGGCGGCACCTACGTCTTCGCGGGCAATCCCTCGTTCGAGACGCTCGCCCGCTCGCTGCCGCAGGTGCGCCCGAGCGGCCTGGTCGGCGTCCCGCGGCGCTGGGCCCAGCTGCGCGAGCGCTGCCTGGAGCGCGCGCAAGGCGGCAGCGAGGCGGTGCGGGCGGTGGTGGGCGACCGCCTGCGCTGGGGCCTCTCGGCCGCGGGCCACCTCGAGCCGGCGGTGTTCCGCTTCTTCCAGCGCCACGGCGTCGAGCTGTGCAGCGGCTTCGGCATGACGGAGGCGGTGGGCGGGGTCACGATGACGCCGCCGGGCGAGTACGAGGACGGCTCGGTCGGCGTCCCGCTGCCCGGCCTGCGCGCGCGCCTGGGCAAAGACGGCGAGCTCGAGGTCTCAGGGCCGTACGTCGGCCGCTACCTCGAGGACCCCGCGCCCCGGCCGGGCGAGGAGCGCTGGCTCGCAACCGGGGACGTCTTCGTTCGCCGGCCCAGCGGCCACTACGAGATCGTCGACCGCCTGAAGGACGTGTACAAGAACACGCGCGGCCAGACGGTGGCGCCGGCGGCCGTCGAGCGCCGTCTCGCCGACGTGCCCGGGGTCAAGCGCGCGCTGCTCGTGGGCGACGGCCGTGACGAGAACGTGCTGCTGATCGTGCCCGACCCGCAGGACGCGGTGATCGCCGGTGCCCGGCCGGAGGCGGTCGACTCGTACTTCGACCGGATCGTGGCGGCGGTCAACGGCGAGGTGGCGCCGCACGAGCGCGTCGTCCGCTACGCCCTGCTCGCGCGCGACTTCGAGCCGGAGCACGAGCTGACGCCCAAGGGCTCCTACCGTCGCAGGGACATCGAGCGCGCTTTCGCGCCCGTGATCTCGGAGCTGTACCGCTCCGATGCCGTCCTCGTTTCCTGCGGGCCGCTGCGGGTGCGCCTGCCGCGCTGGTTCGTGCGCGACCTCGGGCTGCTCGAGACGGACTTCGTCGCCCACTCCGCCGGCGTCCTGGAACGACGCTCGGGACGCGTGCTGGCCGTGGCGCCCGCCGGCGAGGGCCGCGTGCGCGTCGGCGACCTGGAGTACGAGCTCGAGGGAGAGGGTGTGGACCTCGGGCTGTTCGCGCGTCAGCCTCTGCTGTGGGCGGGCAACCCCGCGCTGCGCGCGTTCGCTCCCTGCAAGGACGGCTGGGACGTGCCGCTCGTGCGCGTCGGGCCGCGCGTCCGCGCGGCGTCGGCGTCACCCGACACCCGGTCGCCCTCCCCGCCGCCGGGCGAGCTGCCGCTCGAGGAGGCCCACGCCCTCGTAGCGCGGGCGCTGTTCGCGCGCCTCGACGCCGCGCTGGCGGCGGTGGCCGCGATCGCCGAGCGGCTCCCCGCCGTCGAGCCGCGCATCGGCGGGCTGCTGCGCCGGCGGCTCGAGTCCCTGGCCTGGCACCCCGACCTCGCCGTGCGCTGCCTCGCCTACCGCACGCTGCTGCTGGACGAGCCGCTCCCCGGCTCCGAGGAGCTGCTCGCAACGTTCGTGCTGTCCGGCCATCCCTTCCTCAGCGCGGACAGCATCGACGCCATCGCCCGCGCGCGTCCGGAGCCGCACCGGCTCGAGTCGCTGCGGCTGCGCCTGCGCGACTACCGCCTGAAGCTGGCCTGGCCGGCGGCGCCCCGGGTGCGGGCCGTGTTCGAGGACGTGTTCGACCTGCTGGCCCGCACCGCCCGCGAGCGGCCCGAGCACCTGGTGCCGGTGCGGGCGGAGCTCGCTGCCTGGGCACTGTTCGACGTGGACCCCGGTCTCGCGGCGCGGGCGCGCACGCAGCTCGGCGAGCTCGCGGGCAGGTGCGGCGCGCGTCTCGCGGCCCGCGCCGCCCCAGTGGCGCTGCACGGCCCGATCTCGGACGAGGAGGTCGCGGACCTCGGGCGCGTGCTCTCGGACGAGAGCTTCCTGTCGCAGTCGGTGGCCCTGGCGTTCGACGAGCCCGACGCGCGCGCGGTCGAGGTGGACGAGGGCGGCGCGTGGGTGGCGCCCCTGGCCTCGACCCACGGCCACCGCCTCTACCGTGTGAGCTTCGACGGCCGCGACGGCAGGCACCGCGACCTGCTGCTGGCGCTGCGCGGCGACGTCAGGGCGGCCGCGGTCGAGGAGACGATGCTGTGGATGATCGCGCTCGGCGACCGGCCCGGCGCGCCGGGCGTCGTGCCGCGCTTCGGCTGCGCACGCGCCGACCTCGGCGCGCTCTCGACGGCGTACGTGAGCGGCCTCAGCCTGTGGGAGCGCGTGCGCGCCTGGGCCGGGCCGCAGGAAGCGGGGCTGGCGCCGACGCCGCTCGCGTGGCGCAGCCTGTTCGTGCGCGGCCTCTCGGCGTTCTTCGGCGCGTGGCAGGCGAGCGACGGCCGCATCCTCCCGGGGCAGGTCGTGCCGACGAACGTGGACGTGCCCCGGGCCGACTACCTGCAGGACGCGCGGATCCTGTCGCTGGCCGGCTGGCGGCCGTACGATGGCCCCCACTCCCTGGTCGAGCCCATGCAGCGCTACTTCCTCGACCAGGCGGCAGGCCACTACCCGGCGCTGCGCGGCAAGCTCGATCCCGACTGGATCTACGAGGCCGCCGTCGAGGGCCTCGGGCTCGCGCCGGCCCGCGCGTTCCTGGCCGCGCTCGCCGGTGAGGCGACCGCGCCGCCCGGCGGCGTGGAGCGGCTGCACAGCTTCCGCGAACGTCTCGATGGCGAGTACCGCCAGCCCCTCGCCCTGGAGTGTGCCGTGGCGCGCTACGCCGAGTGGCAGCGCTCGAGCCCGAAGGCCACGGCGAGCGCCCGTCGCCAGCTCGTGCGCCAGATGCTGGACCTGTACCGGCTCGAGGCGCACGGGGAGATCGCGCGCTACCACCTCTACCGGCGGAGCTATTTCGCCGACGCGCCCGAGGCGGTCGCCGCCCCGTTCGACCGCCTGCTGCGGCGGCTGTTCGAACGGCCCGGCGAGATCGCCACGCGCCTGGTCGAGCTGTCGGAGCTGCAGTCGGCCCTGGTGGCGGCCGAGGACCGCCGGGCGTTCGGCGAGCTCGTGTTCCCGCGCGCGGGGCCGCTGCAGGACGCGCAGCTGCTGAGCCGGCCCGGGGCGACGCGGGTGCTCGTGCGCTCGCAGGTGGCCGACGGCCGGGGCCGGCGCTACGCGGTGCGCGAGCCCGCGGGCCCCGCCGAGGTCGGCAGGCTCTACCGTCTGCTCTCGGAGTCCGGGCTCGCCGTCGGCAGCGGCTCTCGGCAGCTCGTGCTGCTCGACGGGGAAGAGCGCGTCGTCGGTGGGATCGGCTGGCGGGCCGCGACGCCGCGCGTCGCCCACCTCGAGGGCATCGTCGTCGCCCCGGGGCTGCGCTCACAGCGGCTGGCCGGCGCGCTGCTCGAGGACTTCTGCGCCCGCCTCGCCTCTGCGGGATACCTCGCGGTGCACACTCACTTCGGCCCGGAGCCGTTCCCTTTCGCGCCGGGCTTCCGCGTGGACCGGCGCTGGGGCGGCCTCGTGCGCTTCCTGCAGCCGAACGCGGAGGCGGCCGGCGCCTGAGCTAGGCTAGGCCCTCGGGTAGACCGGCCTGACGAGGCGGGGCGTCGGCTCGTAGCGGCTGTCGCTGGCCCACAGCATCCCGCGCTGCATGATCGCGAGCGCCTGCGGGATGTCGAACACGTCTCGCGTGTGGCCGAGCGAGGTGTAGAACACCCGTCCCTTGCCGTAGACCTTTTTCCACGCGACCGGCATCGTGCAGCCTTCGTTCCAGGGATCGTGCGAGCCGTCGAACGTGGTGGTCGCGAGCACCTTGTTGTTCGGGTTCACGTGCATCAGGTACTGCTCGCTGTGCACGTTGAAATCCGACAGGCCGGCGGTCACCGGGTCGTCGTGATCGGCGACGTTCACCCGGTAGTCGATGATGCCGCCCGGGTGTGCGACCCAGTCGCCGCCGACCATGTAGCGGTACTCGGTCTCCTGCCGATACGCGTCGCCCAGGCCGCCGTGCCAGCCGGCGATGCCGGCGCCAGCCTTGACCGCCGCCAGCAGGCCCGCCAGAGGCTCCTTCGCGATCGTGCCCATCGTCCAGATCTGGACCACGAGATCGACCGCCTTCATGAGCGCTGCGTCGGCGTAGGGTGCTTGTGTGTCGGAGGCGGTCACGTCGAAGCCGGTCTTCTGCAGCCAGGGGACGAACAGATCGCGGCACTTCACCGGCTCGTGGCCCTCCCAGCCGCCGTAGACGAACAGCGCCTTCTTCCGCGCGGGCCTCGGCGGATACGCGGCTGCAGGGCCAGCCCCCGCCTGCGCCCGGGCCTTCGCCCCCAGGGCCGGGGCGGCGAGCAGCCCGCCGGCGGCGACCCTCACGAAGTCGCGTCGTGCCAGGTCTCTGTCCTTCATGGCGACCTCCTCGGCGAGCCGGACGCGCCAGAGCATACCCGAAGCGCCTACTGCGGCGGCTTCGGGTCGGTTCGCTGCTCCGCCGGCTCGCCCTCCGCGGGCGGCGGCGCCTGCGTCTTGCGCAGCGCCGAGCGCCAGGCGGCGATCGCCTCGCACTCCCCCTTGAACTCGCCCAGGAACTCGTAGCGAAACGAAGGCAGCGAAGAGAACGCGTTCGGGTCGAGCTTGTGGTCGGTGAGCAGCGGCTGCTCCGTGGCGCCGTTCCAGGTCCGGTAGAGGTAGAACGTGTCGGGCCGGCCCTTGATCTGCCGGACCAGCGACTTCACCGTGCACCCGGGATCGAACGAGACGCCACCCGAAGCGGACGACGGTGCGCCCGACATCTGGCGCTGCATCTCGGCGTTCGTCGGCACTCCCGGCGCCGGACGGCCGTCTGGACGGTAGCTGCGGAGCGCCTCCTTCACGGAGAAGCGGGGACCCTCCTGCTCGACGCTGACGGGGAAGCACGGCACGCCCTGGCGCCACGCCGCCTCGCAGGGCCGGAGGTGCGCCCGCACCACGGCCTCGACCTGTCGATCGATGGAGCGGCGGATCGGCCGCGCCGGGCGCGGTGACGGGCCGGGCGAGCGAGCCGGCGACGAAGGCCCGGACCGCGGGTCGGCGGGCGCCGTCGCGTCCTGGGCAGCGCGGCTCGTCCCGGCCGCGACGCCGGCCGCCAGCAACGCCGACGCCGCCAGCCGGAGCACAGCGCCCACCCGGCCTCCCACTTGCGCCCCTCCTATCGTAACAACTCGCAGGCGGCGGACACTGGAATGCCGCGATCGCCAGGGTGACACGCCCTCGCGTCGATCGACGCCAGGCGCGCCCAAGGCGCAGGGCTTCGTCTACAGAGCGTGCGTGCCCGACGGGCCGCCTCCGCTGCCGAAGCCCGAGTAGCGCCGGCCGCGCGGCCGGCTCAGCGGAGGCTCGCCTCGAACGCTTCCCACAGCGGATCGCGCTCGTTCTCCTTCCACGGCACGATCCAGTCCACGTCGGCGAGCTCCGCCCGCGTGCGGTCGACCTCGAACGCCTCCCAGGGCACCTGCCCGGGACGCAGACGCTCGCGGCCGCCGAAACCCTCGAGCCAGCGGCCGTTCGCCAGCCGCTCCAGCCGCTCGCGCTGCGGCGGGTAGTCGAGATAGAGGGTCCGGCGCAGCGTCGGCCTGCCCGGGGCCTCGAGCCGCAGGACCGCGTGCACCGGCACGCGCAGGCTGACCTCGCCCTCCGGCGCCGGCTGAAACTGGATCTCCCGGCCGGCCAGCTCGACGTGCACCGCCGCGTCCTTCACCGGCTCGCCGCCGGCCGGGTCCACCAGGCGCAGGCGCACGCGGCAGAGAAGCGGCGGCGGGTCCGCCGGCGTGCCGGCGGGGCGGAAGTAGAAGGGGCTCGTCAGGGCGACCTCGCTGTCGCCCGGCCATGGCCCCTCGAACGTTCCCTGCGTGAGGCGCTCGACCGTGGCGCGCACGTCGAGCTGCTCGGGCGTGCGCGGCGTGCGCCCGTAGGCCTTCAGCACGTACCAGGCCGGCCCGCTCTCGCGCAGGGGGAGGCTGTCCTCGAGCTCGCGCGCCTCACGCCCGCGGAGGTCCCACACCTTGTCGACGCGGCTGTTGCGGAAGAGCACGACGTAGGACAGCCGCGCGTCCCGATCACCCGAGGCGAACGCCTGAACGCGCAACAGCCGAGCCCGGCCGTCCGCGGGCACCACGTCGCCCGGCTCGTAGCGGTGCGGCGGGCCCTTGCGGCCGCCGGCCTCCGCCTCGATCGACGCGAGCACGATCGGCCCGGAGGTCACGAAGCTGTGGCCGGCGCGCACGGCGCGCACGATCGACTCCCGCGTGGTCTCGGGTCCCACCCGCAGGTAGGTGCGGGTCCTGCCGTAGTAGAAGCGATCACCGGGCGGGAAGCCGCCGTCCAGCTCGCCGACCGGCGGCATGCGGTACCCCTCGTCGAGCACGTGGAACCAGAGGTCCTGGTAGTAGTACTGGTCGTCGTCGTAGCCCATCACCACGAGCCCGTCCCACACGCGGCCGGCGAGCAGGCCGACCGGCAGCGAGGCCGCCACGTTCGTCACGTACTTCTCGACCCCGCCGCGCGACTGCCACCACCAGGAGGTCGGGTGAGGCGCCAGCGCGACGGCGTCCTCCGCCTCGCGCAGGCGGGTCACCAGCTCGACGTCGGGCACGTTCGGAAAAGGCAGGTCCTCGAAGGTCCAGCGCGTGTCCTCGCCCGCGAGGTAGTAGCGATTCTCGTAGCTCTCGTCCATCGCGCCCTGGAAGACACCGTGCGTCGACTCGAGGCCGAACCAGAAGGTGTGCCCGGTGCGGTACTTCGGCAGCTCGGCCCCGTGGAACAGGCGGAAGCGCGCGTCGGAGACGCCCGCGAACGCCGGACGCCAGTCGGCGTCGCCGTAGCCGGCCCAGGTCTGGCAGGCGCACAGGAAGTCGACGCCCTGCGCGCGGCAGATGCGGCGCACGGTCGCGAGCATCGCCTCGTTGCGCGGCGTGTCGCTGTACAGGTGCGCGTGGCCGTCGCCGTTCACCCAGCCGAGCTCGCGCAGGCGGACCCAGGGCGCGAGCGGGACGCGGAGCCGGGCGACCGAGCCGGGGTGGACCTTGAGCGACTGCTGGTGGGAGACGAAGTCGATGCCGTGGTAGACCTCGAGCGTGTAGCGGCCGGCTGCCAGCGGCAACTGCAGCGAGCCGTCGTCGGCCGTGAAGACGCCGGGCAGGTGGTCGTACTCGCCCTTCAGCGCCTTGCCGTCCGCGCCTCGCACGACCACGCGTGCCGGCAGCGGCGCGCCGCTCGGCGCCTCCACGACGTGCAGGCTGAGCGTGCCGGTCCCGGCGCGCTCGCTCCGCACGAGACCCGCGGCGCTGCCCGTCGCCAGCAGCGTCGTGGGCAGCAGGACGGCCGTGCGCCTCATCGCAGCAGTATGACCGAGCGGCTACTCCACGTCGCGATGCACGGTCGCCGGCGAGAACGCCGGCACGCAGACGGCGACGTACTCGGCCCCGCCGGCCTCGGGCGTGCTGTAACGCACCCACTCGCCGCGCGGCGCCACCACCGCCTGGCCGGCCTTCACCTCGAGCACGCCGCTGCGGGTCTCCACCCGCAGGCTCCCGCGCAGCACGAGCGTGAACTCGTCGAACTCGGGCGTCTGCCCCGGCTCCTGCCAGCCGCCGGGGCTGGTCATGCGCGCGACGCTGGCGGCCGACGTGCCCGTGTTGACGCGACCCACGAACTCCTCGATGCGCTTCGGCTTGTTGCCGGCGGCCTGGACGATCGTCGGCATTGCGATGAGCTGTGCCATGTCGTGGAGGATAACCCGCACCGTGCGCCGGGCCGCAGGTCCGGCTGTGCCGGCGGCTCAGAACGCCGGCCGGCTGAAGCGCGTGCCGGCCGGGAAGGCGAGCCCGAACTCGCGGGCCAGCACCTCCAGCAGCTGGTCGGGATCCCCGATCGGCGTGGCCGCGTCGCCGGCGGCGGTGGTGATCACCAGCTCGCGGTTGCGCAGGACGGCACGGCGGTCTCGCCAGGAGCGCTGCGCGGTGAGGTTGAGGACGAAGGCCGACTGCGGGTGCGTGCTCGTGTAGTGGTTCGCAACCTCGAAGTCGATCGGGTACTGCGGCTCGAGCGTGAACGCGTACTGGTCGACCCAGCCGGCGCCCGAGCTGCCCTGCAGCACCCAGAGCTCTCCCTCGCGCGCCAGGCGGTAGGCAAAGGGGCCGGTCCGGGCCTCGCCGTCGGCCGCGAGCGGGAGCGGCTGCACGAGGCCGCCGGCGCCGAAGCCGACGTCCGCCAGGAACGGCCCCTGGCGCAGGTCGACGCGCAGCAGCATGTGCGTGCGGGCCCGGACGCCGCTGGCGCCGACCCGGACGCGCGCCGAGAGCGGCGTCACTCGGAAGCCGAGCGACTCGAGCGCGGCCTGGAACAGCGTGTTGTGCTCGAAGCAGTAGCCGCCGCGCCCTGCGCCGACGAGCTTGGCCTGCAGCGAGGCGAGGTCGAGCCGGATCGGGCGGCCGAGCAGGATGTCGAGGTTCTCGAACGCAATCGCCGCGACGTGGGCCTCGTGCAGGGCCGTGAGCGTGGCGAGCGTCGCAGCGCCCGCGCCCGGCAGCCGGGTGACGGCCTCGTCGGCCAGGCCGATGCGTGCGAGGTAGGCCCCGAGATCGAAGCCGTCGACCCCGCCCATCGCGGAATCCTACCGCACGCCCTTGCTCGGCCACCCGCGTTCCCGGAGGATGAGCCTCGATGGACCTCCACCAGTGCGCCCGCCTCGTCTGGGACTACCACCACGTCGGCCAGGCGCTGGCGCCCGCGGACGTCATCGTCGTGCTCGGCAGCCACGACACGCGCGTCGCCGAGCGCGGCGCCGAGGTCTTCCTCGGCGGCTGGGCGCCCCTGATCGTGTTCTCGGGCCACCTCGGGGCGCTGACGCGGGGGCAGTGGCAGCGGTCCGAGGCCGAGGTGTTCGCCGAGGTGGCGGCGGCAAGGGGCGTCCCGAGGGAGAACATGCTGATCGAGGACCGCTCGACCAACACCGGCGAGAACGTGGACTTCACGCGGCGGCTGCTGGCCGGGAGGGGCCTGAGCGTGTGCCGGGCGATCGCCGTGCAGAAGCCCTACATGGAGCGGCGCACGCTCGCCACGTTCCACGCACGCTGGCCGGAGCTGGACGTCGTCGTCACCTCGCCGCAGCTCGACTTCGACGCGTATCCAACCGGCGAGATCAGTTTCGACGACGTCGTCCACATCATGGTCGGCGACCTGCAGCGGCTGATCCTGTACGCGCGGAAGGGCTGGTCGGAGCCGCAGCAGGTGCCGCCCGCGGTGATGGAGGCCTATGAGCGCCTCGTCGAGGCCGGCTACACGCGGCGGCTGATCGAGAGCGAGTAGCGCCCCGGGCTACTTCAGCGTCGCCGTCCAGTTGAGCAGGACCGTGGCGGGCGGGATCGTCTCGCGTCCCATCGGCGCGAGCACGAGGAAGCGCTGGCCGTCCGGCGCGGGCCGGTAGTGGGCGCGAGCGACCACCGACCCGAAGCGCGCCTGGAACAGCGGCTGCGGCACGCCGGTCGTGAGCTCCGCCCCGGCGCGCAGCGGAACGGACATCACGTGCCCGTCCGCCGAGCGATAGAAGAGCTCGCGGCCGTTCGCGCTCCAGAACGGCTCGGTCCCGCCGTTCACCGAGGCCTGCCACTTGCGGTGCGGCTCCGGGAAGTCCTGCACGTACACCTCGAACACGCCGGACTCGTTCGACGAGTACGCCACGTAGCGCCCGTCCGGCGAGAACGAGCCGAACAGCTCGGTGAAGCGCGTGTGCGCGACCGGGAACGGCTTGCGCTCGCTGCCGGTCAGCGGCAGCGCCCACTCGTCCCAGGAGGTGTCCTTCCCGGCGCTGCCGAACAGCAGGTACCTGCCGTCGCGGGACCAGTCGGCGGCGTACTTGTCCTCGCCCGTCTCGAGCAGCAGCTCGGGCTCGCGGGTGCCGCCGGCGTCCCTGACCATCAGGTCGACGGCCTTGCGCTGCGAGGAGAACACGACCCGCCGGCCGTCCGGGGACCACAGCGGGTCGCGCGCGCCGGCGCCGTCGAAGGTGAAGCGCGAGCTGATGCCGCGGGCGAGGTCGCGGACCCAGATGTCGCCGCCCTTGTCGGTCACGTCGAACACGAGCCGCGTGCCGTCGGGAGACAGCGACGCGTCGCGGTAGCCGGCCGTCTCCGCGAGCACCGGCGTCTCGCGCCCGCTGCGGTCCAGCCAGACCAGTCGGCGGGCGTCGGCAGCGCCTCCGCGGAACGCCAGCACGCCCGTACGCGAGACCGAGAAGGTGGCGAGCCCGAGGTCGCCGACGCCCAGCCCTTCGCCGACCGGCACCGGCTCGCCCGTGACCGCGAGACGCCGCGCGTCGAACGGCTGCGCCACCAGGGTGTGCTCGCGCGTGTAGAGGAGGTAGCCGGGCGCCGCGTACCAGACCCGCGACGCCGTCTTCAGGAGCTCCCGGCCGTCCCGCGAATCGAGAGCGCCCACCATCAGCGTGCGGTCCTCGTCCCTCTGTCCGTACGCCACGTAGAGGAAGTGCCGGCCGTCCGGCAGGAACTCGGGCCAGCCGACGCCCGTCGTCCCTCCGCTGGCCTGCACCTCCGGCTTCGCGATGCCGCCGGCCGCCGGGACGCGGCGGATCGGGTCGCTCGCCCGGCCGTCGAAGAGGATCACGCCGTTCCGGCTCCACGAGCCGTCCGCGCCGCGCGGCGCGTCGCAGATCGTCTGCGGCGGTCCACCCGACACGTCGACCTTGCGCAGCTTGTCCCCCGCCACGAACGCGACGAACCGGCTGTCGGGCGACCAGAACGGCCGCAGCGCGCCCTCGGTGCCCGGCAGCGGCCGCGCCTCCAGGGCGTCGAGCGGACGGACCCAGATCCGGCGCTGGCCGCCTCCCTCGCTGGCGTCGAACGCGATCATCCGGCCGTCGGGCGAGACGAGCGGCGGCCCGACCGCGCTCGCGTCCTCGGGGTTCGGGATGCTGAAGCGCACGAGCGGCGCGGGCTGCGGCGCGCGGCGGGCCCAGGCCAGCGCGAAGGTGGCCGCGGCGAGAGCGGCGAGCGCGAACGCGGTCCAGGCCAGGCGCTCGCGCACGCGGCGGCGCGCCATCACGACGGCGGGCAGCCCGACGCGCGAGCCGCCCTCGGCGATCCAGTGCAGCTCGGCCATCACGTCGCGCGCGCTCTGCCAGCGGTCGTCCGGGTCCTTCTCCAGGCACTTGCGGACCACGTGGTCGAGCGCCGGTGGCGTCATCGGCCGCGACGCTCGTGACCGGGCGGCGGCTGGGAGGAGACGATGGCGGCGATCAGGCTGGTCTCGCGTCGTGCCCTCGAACGCCCGCCGGCCGGTCGCCATCTCGTACAGCACCGCGCCGAGCGCGAAGATGTCGCGTGCGCGCGTCGGCCGCCTTGCCTTCCAGCTGCTCGGGCGCCATGTACTGGAAGGTGCCGACGATCGTGCCCTGCGCGGTGAGCGGCTCGTCGAGCGTCGCAGCGTCGAGGCCCCTCGAGGACGCCGCCCTCCTCGGCGGACTTCGCCAGCCCGAAGTCGAGCAGCTTGGCGCCGGACTTCGTCGAGCATGACGTTGCCCGGCTTGAGGTCGCGATGCACGATGCCCGCGCCGGTGCGCCGCGTCGAGCGCCGTCGGCGATCTGCGATCGCCGACGCGCAGCACCTCCGGCGAGCGGCAGCGGCCCGCGCGTCAGCCGCTCCGCGAGCGTCTCCCCCTCGACCAGCTCCATCACCAGGTAGTCGCACGCCCGTCGCGTCGTGCGCCGACGTCGTGCAGCGTGCAGATGTGCGGGTGGTTGAGCGCCGAGATCGCTCTTCGCCTCGCGCTCGAACCGCGCGCGCAGCTGCTCGGTCGCGCGCGAGAGCTGCGCGGCAGCACCTTGACCGCGACCGTGCGATCGAGCCGGGTGTCGCGCGCGCGCGTAGACCTCGCCCATGCCGCCCGCGCCGATGGGCGCGACGATCTCGTACGGCCCGAGTCGCGTCGCTGGCGCGAGTCGGGACGGCTCGGACTGGACCACCTGCACCTCTATTGTTGGGGAAAAGCGGAACCATCTTACCCCTCTTCTCGCGGCCGCCGCGGGAGATGGGTCTTTGCCTCACACCCTGGGCCCGCCGCGCTATCATGGGCTCACGCGCCCGTAGCTCAACTGGATAGAGCGCCAGGCTTCGAACCTGGAGGTTGGGAGTTCGACCCTCTCCGGGCGCGCCACCTGCGGTCGCGAGTCAGGCGACCCGGCGGAGGGCAGTCGCTCCAGTGCCACGCGCACTACGCTAAGCGCGCATGGACTCCCGCTCTCAGCAGACCTGGCTGGACGCTTTCGTTCGCGATCACGGCGGCGTTGCCGGCACCGTTCACGTGCGTGAGACACTCCTCGCCCTGACGAGCGCGGCTGCACGCCTTCCCTGAGCCCGGCCCACTCGCGGCTCGTCACTCCAGCAGGGTGTTGTCGATCAGGCGCGTGGAGCCGAAGCAGACGGCGAGCAGCAGGCGCACCGCGCCGGTGGCCGTCTCCACCGGACGGAAGCTCGACGGGTCGGCGACCGCGGCGTAGTCGAGGCGTGCGAGCGGCTGCGCCGCGATCGTCTCTTCCAGCGAGCGGCGGAGCACGGGTCCGCTGCGCTCTCCCGCGCGCCACAGGGCGCGCGCCCTCTCGAGCGCCACGAAGAGGACGGCGGCGGCGCGGCGCTCCTCGGGCGAGAGGTAGGTGTTGCGGCTGCTCATGGCGAGACCGTCCGGCTCGCGCACGATCGGGCAGCTCCGAACCTCGACGGGCAGGTCGAGGTCGGCGACCAGCCTGCGGATCACGGCCAGCTGCTGCGCGTCCTTCTCGCCGAAGTACGCGCGGTCGGGTGCGAGGATGAGCAGCAGCTTCGTCACCACCGTCGCCACGCCGCGGAAGTGGCCGGGCCGCCGCTCGCCCTCCAGAGGCCACGCGACCGAGCCGGCGTCCACCGTCGTTTCGGTGTCCGGCGGGTACATCTCCCCGACCGACGGCGCAAACAGCAGGTCGCAGCCGGCGGCCTCGAGCAGCGCCTGGTCGCGTGCCAGGTTGCGCGGGTAGCGCGCGAAGTCCTCGTTCGGCCCGAACTGCGTCGGGTTGACGAACAGCGTGGCCGCCACACGCTCGTTCTCCCGCCGCGCCGCCGCCACGAGCGAGAGGTGGCCCTCGTGGAGACACCCCATCGTCGGCACGAGACCGACGGTGCCGGGCGCGGCCCGGCGCCATGCCCGTGCCTCCGCGATCGTGGTCACTGTCTGCAAGCGAGGGGGCTCAGCGTGCGGCTCCGATCGCAGCCAGGAACGAACCCCACTCCTCGTCGGCGATGGGGAACGACTCGTCGGGCGCCGGGAAGGCGCCGGTCTCGACGTCGCGCCGGAATGCCCGGGCCGCGCGTGTGATCTCGTCGCCGAGGCTCGCGTAGCGCCGCGCGAAGCGGGGCATCCGCTCGGAAAGGCCGAGCGCGTCGTGCGTCACCAGCACCTGGCCGCTCGTTCCGCCGCCGGCGCCGATGCCGATCGTCGGGATGCGCAGCCGCCCGGTCACCTCGGCGGCGACCTTTGCCGGGATGCTCTCCAGCACGAGCCCGAAGCAGCCGGCGGCCTCGAGAGCGAGCGCCTCCTCGAGCAGCGCCGCTGCCTCGTCGGCCGTTCGGGCCTGGCTGCGGAAGCCACCGAGCTGGTGGACGCTCTGCGGCTGCAGGCCGAGGTGGCCCATCACCGGGATCCCGGCGCGCACGATGGCGCGGACCGTCTCGACGTGATCCGCCGCCCTCGAGCTTCACGGCGTCCATGCCGGCCTCCTTCAGGAAGCGGCCGGCGTTGCGCACGGCCTCCGCCGAGTCGGCCTGGTAGCTCAGGAACGGCATGTCGCCGACGAGCAGCGCCCGGCGTGCGCCGCGCGCCACGGCGCGGGCGTGGTGCAGCATCTCGTCCATCGTCACCGCGAGCGTCGTCTCGTGGCCGAGCACCACCATCGCCAGCGAGTCGCCGACGAGCAGCGCGTCCACGCCTGCGGCGTCGAGCGCACGGGCGGTCGGGAAGTCGTACGCGGTGAGCATGCTGACGCGCTCGCCACGGTCCTTCTTCTGCTGCAGGGTGAGGACGGTGGTCTTGCCGTCCGAGGCGGGCACGCTCATCGAGACCTCCGCTCGCCGCCCCGCTGATGGGGTCGACTGCACCTCGAACGTAGCACGCCCGAGCCGCCCGAACCACCGCGGGGCGGCTCTCGGCTGTCGGACGATCGTCGGCTCGGGCGCCTTCGAGCTCAGGGCAGCGGCGGCACGGGCTCTCCCGGCGTCCACGGCGCGTCGATCTCCTCGAGCCGCTTCTCGAGCGCGGGCAGCCGCTGCTCGACGACGGCGTTGATGCGGTCGCGCAGCGCGGCGAACTCCTTCTGTGCGATCTCGAAGCTGCGCCGGTGCGTCGGCGTCGGGCCGTACGTCGAAGCCGCCCCCTGGGAGGCCACCTGGACCCGCCGCAGGACGGTAGTCGGTCCGCCTTCGCCGATGGAGGCCCGGGAGCGGTTGCCGGAGAGCGCCTCCTCGATCGCGAAGAGCTCCTGCTCGGTCGTGTGCAGCTCGGCGTCGAGCGCGTCCGGCGCGCTGCGGGAGCGGCCCAGCGCCGTGCGCAGGTCCTTCACACGCGCCAAGGCGCGCGTGATCGCCTGCGACGCGGCGGTCGTCGCGCGCTGGGCTGCCGCCACCCGGGCGCCGAACGCCGCCACTTCGGACGGCTCGGCGCCGGGCAGGGCTCCTTTCCGCAGGCGTTCCACCTCGAACGGAACCGGGCCCGCCAGCTCGCTCGTCCGCCCTTCGATCTGCTGCGCGAGCGTCACGGTGTAGCGGCCTGGTGCCACCAGCACGCCGCGCCGGCGGTCGTCCTCCTCGTCCGGATCGGCAGGCCGCTCGTCGGCGACTGCACGCGTCGAGGGCAGGCGAAGATCCCAGGCCACCCGGTGGAAGCCCTTGCTCGTGGGGCCGTCCAGCCGGCGCACCACGTTGCCGCTGGCGTCGCGCACGACCAGGAGCAGCTCCGGCTTCGGCTCCCGGCGCTCCGCCTCGACCGCGTCCCAGCCCGGGAACGGCGTGTCCTTGCCGGCCTCGGCGAGCGGCTTCTCCTTCTCCTGCCGCTGCTTCTCCCGGCTCTTCAGCTCCTCGGCCAGGTGGTAGGTGAAGACCGCTCCGAACGGCGGGTTCGGCGCCGTGAAGAACGCCGCGCCCTGCGAGGCCTTGCCGTTCTCGCCGAACGGGTCGCGCTCGACGTACCACCACGCCCTGCGTGCCGGGAACAGCACGGCCGGCCTGGCCAACGTGTCCTCGCGGAGCTCGCGCAGCGGGGCGTAGTCGTCGAGCACGTAGATGCCCCGGCCGAACGAGCCGGCCACGAGGTCGTCCTCCCGGCGCTGGATCGCGAGGTCGCGGAAGGCGATCGTCGGCACGTCACCCGAGAGCTCGATCCAGTGCCCGCCGCCGTCGAGCGTGAAGTAGAGGCCGAGCTCGGTCGCGGCGAACAGCAGGTCCTTCTTCACGTGGTCCTGCACCACGCGCCACACGAGGTGGCGCGCCGGCAGGTCGCCCGCGATCGACTTCCAGGTGCGCCCGCGGTCGCTGCTCTTGAGCAGGTAGGGCTTGAAGTCGCCCGACTTGTGGTCGTCGAGCGCGACGTAGACGGTGTCGGCGTCGAACAGGTCGGCCTTGACGTCGTTGACGAACGCGCTCGCCGGGACTCCCGGCAGCGTCCCGAGCTCGACCTTGCGCCAGCTCTTCCCGCCGTCCTCCGACACCTGCACGATCCCGTCGTCGGTCCCCGCGTAGAGCAGGCCCTCGGCCTTCGGCGACTCGGCGAGCGAGGTGATGGTGTCGAAGCTCGACATGGCGACCAGGTCCCAGGGCGCGTCCCAGCTCCACTGGCGGCCCATCAGCGGCAGCTTCATGCGGTCCTGGTTCCGCGTCAGGTCGGGCGAGACCGCGCGCCAGCTGTCGCCGCGGTCCTCGGAGCGCCACACGCGCTGCGAGGCGTAGTACAGGCGCGCGGGCGAGTGCGGGCTGACCAGGATCGGCGCGTCCCAGTTGAAGCGCTCGGGGGGGTCGCCCGGCTCGCCCTGCGGCTGGATGTAGACGCGCTCGCCCGTCGTGCGGTCGACACGCACGAGGTTCCCGTTCTGCCACTCGGAGTACAGGATCTTCGGGTTGCCCGGCTCGGTCGCCGGCTGGTAGCCGTCGGCGAACAGGGTCACGAACCAGTCGCCGTTCGTGACGCCGTTGACGCTGTCGTTGCGCACGGGGCCGCCCTGGGTGCTGTTGTCCTGGGTCCCCCCGTAGACGCTGTAGAAGGGCTCGGCGTCGTCGAGGGCGATCTTGTAGAACTGCGTCACCGGCAGGTTCGAGACGAAGCGCCAGGTCCTGGCGAGGTCGAAGGTCTCGTAGAGGCCGCCGTCGGTGCCGACCAGCAGGTAGTCGGGGTCGTCGCGTCGGAAGGCGATCGCGTGATTGTCCGAGTGCTTATCCTTCTCTGCGACCCGGCGGAAGGTCTTGCCGCCGTCGTCCGACACCTGCATCCGGACGTCCACGAGGTAGAGGCGGCCCTCGGCGTGGGGGCTCGCGTAGAGCTCCTGGTAGTAGTGCGGGCCGGTGCCGCCGGAGACCGTCTCGGAGCGCTTCTCCCAGGAGGCGCCGCGGTCGGTCGAGCGGTAGACGGCGCCCTTGCGGCGCTCGAGCTCGATCGCCGCGTAGACCACGTCGGGGTTCTGCGGCGAGAGCGCGATGCCGATCTTGCCCAGGGAGCCCTCGGGCAATCCCCTCGTGAGCTTCTCCCAGGTCTTGCCGCCGTCCAGCGAGCGGTGCAGCCCCGACTCGGGCCCGCCGCCCATGAACGCCGCCACCGTGCGCTGGCGCTGCCAGGTCGCGGCGTACAGCACGTCGGGGTCGCGCGGGTCGAGTGCCACGTCCGTGACGCCCGTCCACTCGCCGGCGCCCAGCACCTTGGTCCAGCTCCTGCCGCCGTCCGTCGTCTTGAAGAGCCCGCGCTCGCCGCCCTTCGACCACAGCGGGCCCTGGGCGGCGACCCACACCACGTCGGGGTTCTTGGGGTGCACCAGGATCTTCGAGACGTGCTGCGAGTCGCGCAGGCCCAGGTTCTCCCAGTGGGCGCCGCCGTCGCGGCTGCGGTAGACGCCGTCGCCGAAGCCGACGTGGCGCCCGCCCACGTTCTCGCCCGTGCCGACCCAGACGACGTGCGGGTTCGTGGGATCGATCGTCACGCAGCCGATCGAGTAGGACGACTGCTGGTCGAACAGCGGTGTCCAGGTGGTGCCGGCGTTCACCGTCTTCCACACGCCGCCCGAGCCGACCGCGACGTACCACGTGCTGGCGCTCGTCGGGTCGATCGCGACGTCCGCGATCCGCCCCGACATGAACGCCGGTCCGATGTTGCGCAGCTTCAGCCCCTCGAGCGTCTTCGCCGAGAGGCGGGGGACCGCCGCGGGGCGTTCGGCGGCCCGAGCGGCGAGGCACGGCGCGAGCAGCGAGGCGGCGACGAGCGCGGCGAGGCGCGACTGGCGCATGGGAGAGCCCTCCGATTGCGGACGGGTGACGGTACCAGAACTCGCGGTGGCGTAGCCCATGCACGGCTGTCTGGCGCCGAATCTGCTAGGATTCGGCCTCGCGTTGCCAAGGAGGAGCTGATGCGTCGTTTCGGCAAGTGCCTCACTGTTCTGTCCGCTGTCGTGCTCGCTCTCGCGCCGGCCACGCCGCTGCTCGCCGCCCAGTCGGTGGTGAGCGCCGCCGATCTGGACCGCGCGCTTGCCACCCGGCACGAAGCCGACGAGGCCTCGCGGGCGACCATCCGCGCGCTGCTGGCGCGCGACGAGGTGAGGGCGCTGGCGAAGGACGCGGGCCTCGACCTGCGGCGCGCGCAGTCCGCGGTCGGCACGCTCGACGGCGACGAGCTGCGCAGCCTCGCCCGGCAGGCCGCGGCGGCCGACACCGCACTGGCGGGCGGCCAGACTCTCCAGATCAGCCTCGTCGCGGCGCTGTTGATCATCATCATCGTCATCCTGCTCGTGAAGTGACGGCGGCCGGGCGTGGGGGTCCACGGCCGGCTCTCCGGAGCTGCGCTGGCGGTCCTGTGCCTGGCCGATCTCGCTGCGGCCGGGCAGGTGCCATCCCCGCCCGGGCCGGGCGACCGGCTGAGCGTGCTCGACGTCCCGTTCGTGGCGCAGAGCGAAGCCCTGTGCGGTGGCGCGGCGGCCGCGATGGTCCTGCGCTACTGGGGTCGGCGCGACGTGTTCGCCGAGGACTTCGCACCGCTCGTCGAACCGGGGCGTGAGGGGATCCGGGCCGGTCGGCTCGCTGCCGCGCTCGACGGCCGGGGCTTCGATGCTCACGTCGTGGCGGCCGACTCCGAGGCGGTGCGCCTGCACCTCGCCCGCGGGCGACCGCCGATCCTGCTGCTCGAGCTCGCGCCTGGCCGCCGGCACTACGTCGTCGTCGTCGCCTGGGCAGCCGACCGGGTGCTGCTCCACGATCCGGCCGACCGGCCGTTTCGCGTGTGGCGTCAGGCCGAGCTCGAGGCGGCGTGGGCGCGCACGGGCCGGCTCCTGCTGCTGGTCGTCCCGCGGGCCGAGGCCGTGCGAGCGCCGGCCGGACCCGCTCCCGCCGACCGCGCGGCGACGGCCGGGACCGAAGGCCCCCAGGCGTGCGGTGGGCTGGTGCCGGAGGCGCTGGCGCTCGCGAGCCGGGGCGATCTCGACGCGGCCGGGCTGAGGCTGGAAGCGGCCGCGGGCCTGTGCCCGGCCGCGAGCGTGCCGCGCCGCGAGCTCGCCGGCGTGCGCTTCCGGCAAGGCCGCTACGCCGAGAGCGCTTCCCTCGCCGCCGAGGCGGTCGCGCTCGACGGAGGCGACACCCTCTCGTGGCGCCTGCTCGCGACCAGCCGCTACCTGACGGACGACGCGGACGGCGCTCTCGCGGCTTGGAACCACGTCGGCGAGCCGGAGGTCGACCTCGTCACGACCGAGGGGCTGGACCGCACGCGCCCGGCCGTCGTCTCGTCGCGGCTCGGCATCCGGCCGCGCTCGCGGCTGCTGCTGGCCGAGTGGCGGCGTGCGTCGAGGCGCCTCTCGGACCTGCCGGCGCTCGCGTCGGCGCGGCTGCGTTACCGGCCCGTCGGCTCGGGCCGGGCCGAGGTGACGGCGGCCGTGGTCGAACGGCCGCTCCTGCCCTCGCTGCCGATCCTGGCGTTGCAGCTCGGGGGCGACGCTCTCGTCCGGCGCGAGACGCGGCTGGGCCTCGCCAGCCCGGGCGGGGAAGGCGGCCGGCTCGAAGCAGGCGTGCGCTGGTGGGAGAAGCGTCCGGCCGCCTGGCTCTCGTTCGCTGCGCCCCGCGCGCTGCGGCTGCCTGGCGTCGTCTCGCTCGAGGCAATGTACGACGAGCAGCGGTACCGGACGGACGCCTCCGCGGGGAGCACCCCGAGCGTCGAGCGAAGGCGCCGCGCGAGCATCGCCAGCAGCGACTGGTTGACTGCCGGCCTGCGGGCCCGGCTCGCGCTCGCCGTCGAGCGCGACGCGCGGCGCGGCACGGCGGGCGTGACGGCTCTGCGCCTGGACCAGCGACTCGCGGCCGACCGGCTCTCGCTCGCCGGCGGATTCGTCGCCGGCGTCCCCTTCGGCAGCGGCCCGCGGTTCCTGTGTGCCGATTTCCGGCTCGCCGTGCGGACCCGGGCCGGCGGGTCCAGGTCGAGGTTCGCGGCGCACGGCCGGGCTGGGTTCTCGTACGCCGGCAGCGGGGCGCCGCTCGCCTATTGGCCGGGGGCGGGCACGGGCACCGGCCGCGAGCTGCTGCTGCGCGCCCACCCCCTGCTGAGCGACGGCGTCGTCACGGGCGAGGCCTTCGGCCGCCGGCTGCTCGACGCCGGGGTGGAGGGCGAGGTGTCGCTCGTGCGCTCGGGCGTCGCCGCGATCGGCGTGGCCGCCTTCCTCGACGCGGCGCGGCCCTGGGACAGGCCCGCCCGCCCCGGGCCAGGCGTCTGGCTCACCGACGTGGGCACGGGCCTGAGGCTGCGCCTGCCGACCGTCGGGGTGCTGCGCCTCGACCTCGCGACGCCGACCGGCTCGCGGCAGCTCACGTTCTCTGCCGGCTGGCAGCTGCCCTGGCCGCGCTGAGCCCGGGCTCGCGTTGGACTTGCCCCGGACGCCATACGACAATTCATGGGCTGAGAAGGGGCTGCCCCGCATGATCGTGATGAAGTTCGACGCCGGCTCCATCGCCTCGGACGACCGGCTGCGCGCCGTGGCGCGGCTCGTCCAGCAGAACCTGGCTCGCCGGCCGCTCGTGGTCACCTCCGCGCTGCCGAAGGTGACCGACCTGCTGCTCCAGGGCGCGCACGAAGCGTGCGCCCGCAACGGCGAGTACGAGGACCGGCTGCAGGAGCTCAAGCACGAGCACGACAAGATCGCCCGCGGCCTGCTGCCCGACGGCCCGGTGCGCCGGCGCCTGCTCGGCCACCTCGGCGGCCTGCTCGACGAGCTGCGCACCTTCTACACGGCCGTCTACTCGCTCGAGGAGCTGACGCCGCGCACCCTGGACGCGGTCGCCGCGATCGGCGAGCGCCTCTCCTGCGAGCTGGTGGTCGCGGCGCTGGTGCAGCTGGGGCTGCGCGCCCAGGCAGTCGACGGCCGCACCGTGCTGATCACCGACGAGGCCTTCTGCGCCGCGACGCCGCTGATGGAGGAGACGGAGCAGCGCGCGCGCATCCACCTCAAGCCGATGGTCGACACCGGCGTCATCCCGGTGCTCGGCGGCTTCATGGGCGCGACGCAGCAGGGCGTCACCACGACGCTGGGCCGCGGCGGCGCCGACGGCACGGCGGCGATCCTGGGCGCCGTGCTCGGGGCGCAGGAGATCCAGATCTGGACCGAGGGCGCGGGGATGACGACCGTCGACCCGCGCCTCGCCGCCGGCGCGAAGGTGATCCCGCAGCTCTCGCCCGAGGAGGCGGCCGAGCTCGCCTACTTCGGCACCAAGGTGCTGCACCCGGTGATGATCCGGCCCGCCATCGAGCGCGGGCATCCCGGTCCGCGTGCTCGACACCCAGGAGCCTGCGTCCGCCGGAACGCTGGTGAGCCCGCAGGAGAACCTGGGCCCCTCGGGCCCGTGCGCGGTCGTCCACCGCGGCGGGATCACCGTGCTGCTGATCTCGCAGCCGCGCATGCTGATGGCCTCGGGCTTCCTGGCGCGGGTGTTCGAGGTGTTCGAGCGGCACCACACGCCGATCGACCTGATCGCCACCTCCGAGGTCTCGGTCTCGGTCACGGTCGACAACGTCGAGCACCTGCCGGCGATCAAGGCCGAGCTGGCGCGGCTGGGCGAGGTGCGGATCCTGCGCGAGATGGCGATCGTCGCGCTCGTCGGCCGCGGCTTCTTCCGCTACGCCGGCCTCGCGCACCGCATCTTCGACGCGCTCGGCCGACGTCAACGTGGTGATGATCTCGTTCGCCGCCTCCGACGTGAACATCTCGGTCGTGGTCGAGGAGGCCGACGCGGAGCGCGCGGTGCACGCGCTGCACCGCGAGTTCTTCAGCGAGCCCGGCGCCTGAGCGCCGCCCTGGCGGCGGTCCTCGTGCGCTGCAGCGCCGACATGACCGCGTCGCTCGCACCGATCGTCGCTCGTCATCTGAGGCCGGGCGGGCGCCAGCGCCACACATGCCGGCGAGTCCGCGATAAGATCGGCCCTTTATCGGGTTCGGGCGCAGGCGCCACGGGGGACGCGTGTCGGCCGGCGGCCGGAAGGGAAGCGGCGCATGGAACACGTGCCAGGTCCTCGCGCGCAGGGGTCTGTACGACCCCCGCTTCGAGCACGACTCGTGCGGGATCGGCTTCGTCGTGGACGCCCACGGCCGCAGGTCGCACGCGATCGTGGAGCAGGCGATCCAGGTGCTGCTGAACCTCGAGCACCGCGGCGCCTGCGGCTGCGAGAAGAACACCGGCGACGGCGCGGGCATCCTGCTGCAGATGCCGCACGCCTTCCTGGCCGACGAGGCCGGACGGGCGGGCGTCGCGCTGCCCGGGCCCGGCGGCTACGGCGCCGGCCTGGTGTTCCTGCCCACGGGACGCCGCCGCCCGCCGCCGCTGCGAGGAGCTCGTTCGAGCGGACGGCCGCCGAGGAGGGCGTGCCCTTCCTCGGCTGGCGCGACGTGCCGACCGACAACTCGCTCGCTCGGCGCCACCGCGCGCGCGGGCGAGCCCGTGATGCGGCAGGCGTTCGTCGGCCGGCCCGAGCCGCTCGAGGAGGACCTCGCCTACGAGCGCAAGCTGTACGTGCTGCGCCGGCGCATCGAGAACGCGGTGCGCGCCTCCGACGTCCCCGGCCGCGGGACTGTTCTACGTCCCCAGCCTGTCGCACCGCACGCTCGTCTACAAGGGGATGCTGATCGCGCCCCAGCTGCCGGCCTACTTCCCGGACATCGTCGACCCGCGCGTCGAGTCGGCGCTGGCGATGGTGCACTCGCGCTTCTCGACCAACACCTTCCCGAACTGGGCGCGCGCGCACCCCTACCGCTTCGTCTGCCACAACGGCGAGATCAACACCCTGCGCGGCAACGTCAACTGGATGCACGCGCGCGAGAGCCTGTTCGAGTCGAAGCTGTTCGGCGACGACCTGAAGAAGATCCTGCCCGTGATCGACGCGCGACGGCAGCGACTCGGCGATGTTCGACAACGTGCTCGAGCTGCTGGTGCTGGCCGGCCGCTCCCTGCCGCACGCCGTGATGATGATGATCCCCGAGCCGTGGGCCGGGCACGAGTCGATGAACGAGAAGAAGCGGGCCTTCTACGAGTACCACTCCTGCCTGATGGAGCCCTGGGACGGCCCGGCCTCGATCGCCTTCACCGACGGCGTGCGCATCGGCGCGACGCTCGACCGCAACGGCCTGCGCCCCTCGCGCTACTACGTGACCAAGGACGGCCTGGTGGTGCTGGCCTCGGAGGTCGGCGTGCTCGACATCCCGGCCGACCGCGTGCTGCACAAGGGCCGGCTGCAGCCGGGGCGCATGTTCCTGGTCGACACCGAGGAGGGCCGGATCGTCGCGGACGAGGAGATCAAGCTGCGCACGGCGAACGAGAAGCCCTACGCGCTGTGGCTGCGCGACAACCTCGTCACGCTGCAGGAGGTGCCCGAGGCGCCGGAGGTCCACGGCGTCGACCACGAGACCGTGCAGCAGCGGCAGCTCGCCTTCGGCTACACCCGCGAGGACCTCGAGCTGCTGCTCGCGCCGATGGCGCGGACGGCGTCGAGCCCGTCGGCGCGATGGGCAACGACACGCCGCTGGCCGTGCTCTCGGACAAGCCGCAGCTGCTCTACAGCTACTTCAAGCAGCTGTTCGCCCAGGTCACGAACCCGCCGGTCGACGCGATCCGCGAAGAGATCATCATGGCGGTCGACACCACGATCGGCCCCGAGCGCAACCTGCTCGAGCCGACGCCCGCTGTCCGCGCACCAGATCAAGCTCGCCGACGCCGATCCTGACCAACGAGGAGCTGGAGAAGCTGCGCGCGCTCGACACGCCGAAGGGCCGCTCCGGCGCCTGGGCCTTCAAGTCGCGGACGATCCCGATCCTGTTCCGCCCGGCCGAGGGCGGGCGCGGCCTCGAGCGGGCGCTGGACGAGGCCTGCCGCCAGGCCTCCGAGGCCATCCGCGACGGCGTCAACGTGATCGTCCTCTCCGACCGCGGCCTGGACGCGGAGCACGCGCCGATCCCGGCGCTGCTGGCGGTCGCCGGCGTGCACCACCACCTGATCCGCGAGGGCACGCGCACGCGGGTCGGGCTGGTGCTGGAGAGCGGCGAGCCGCGCGAGGTCCACCACTTCGCGCTGCTGATCGGCTACGGGGCGGGCGCCGTCAACCCGTACCTCGCCTTCGAGACGCTGCACGACCTCGGGCGCCAGGGCCTGCTGCCGGGCGTCGACGAGGAGCACGCGGTCAAGAACTACATCAAGGCCCTCAGCAAGGGCGTCGTGAAGGTGATCTCCAAGATGGGGATCTCCACCATCCAGAGCTACTGCGGCGCCCAGATCTTCGAGGCGATCGGCCTCGAGCGCGCGCTCGTGGACCGCTACTTCACCGGCACGCCGTCGCGCATCGGCGGCATCGGCCTCGACGTCGATCGCCGAGGAGGCGCGCCGCCGCCACGCGCTGCGTTCCTTCGGCCGGCGGAGCCGCGCCGACCTCGACAGCGGCGGCCAGTACAAGTGGCGCCACGACGGCGAGCGGCACCTGTTCAACCCCGAGACGATCCACCGGCTGCAGTACGCCTGCCGCACCGGCGACTACGGCGCGCTTCAAGGAGTACTCGCGGCTGGTCGAACGAGCAGAGCCGCGAGACTCTACACGCTGCGCGGGCTGATGCGGCTGAAGCCGGCCGGGCCGCCGGTGCCGCTCGAGGAGGTCGAGCCGGTCGAGTCGATCGTGCGGCGCTTCAAGACCGGGGCCATGTCGTACGGCTCGATCAGCCAGGAGGCCCACGAGGCGCTGGCGATCGCCATGAACCGCATCGGCGGCAAGAGCAACACCGGCGAGGGCGGCGAGGACCCGGCGCGCTACGCGCCCGAGCCGAACGGCGACTCGCAGAACAGCGCGATCAAGCAGGTCGCCTCCGCGCGCTTCGGCGTGACCAGCCACTACCTCGTCAACGCCAAGGAGCTGCAGATCAAGATGGCCCAGGGGGCGAAGCCCGGCGAGGGCGGCCAGCTGCCCGGCCGCAAGGTCTACCCCTGGATCGCGAAGGTGCGCCACTCGACGCCCGGCGTGGGCCTGATCTCGCCGCCGCCCGCACCACGACATCTACTCGATCGAGGACCTGGCCGAGCTGATCCACGACCTGAAGAACGCCAACGAGCACGCGCGCATCAGCGTGAAGCTGGTGGCCGAGGTCGGCGTCGGCACGATCGCGGCGGGCGTCGCCAAGGCGCACGCCGACGTGGTGCTGATCAGCGGCCACGACGGCGGCACCGGCGCCTCGCCGCTCGGCAGCATCAAGCACGCGGGCGTCCCCTGGGAGCTCGGCCTGGCCGAGACGCACCAGGTGCTGCTGCTCAACAACCTGCGCAGCCGGATCGTGGTCGAGACCGACGGCCAGCTGAAGACCGGCCGCGACGTGGTGGTGGCGGCGCTGCTGGGGGCCGAGGAGTTCGGCTTCGCGACCGCGCCGCTGGTCGTGCTCGGCTGCGTCATGATGCGCGTCTGCCACCTCAACACCTGCGCCGGTCGGCGTGGCGACCCAGGACCCGCAGCTGCGCGCCAAGTTCACCGGCAACCCGGACCACGTGGTCAACTTCATGCGCTTCGTCGCGCAGGAGGTGCGGGAGCTGATGGCCGAGCTCGGCTTCCGCCGGCTCGAGGAGATGGTCGGCCGCAGCGACTGCCTCGAGACGCGAGGCGGCGGTCGACCACTGGAAGGCGCGCGGCCTCGACCTCTCGGCGATCTTCCACCGGCCCGACGTCGCCCCGGAGGTCGGCCGCTACTGCCAGATCGCCGCAGGAGCACGGGCTCGAGGAGTCGCTCGACAAGACGACGCTGCTGCAGCTGTGCCGGCCGGCGCTCGAGCGCGGCGAGCGGGTGAGCGCGACAGCTGCCGATCCGCAACCGCAACCGCGTCGTCGGCACGATCCTCGGCAGCGAGGTGACGCGCCGCTACGGCGCCCGCGGGCTGCCGGACGACACGATCCAGCTGACGCTTCCAGGGCTCGGCCGGCCAGAGCTTCGGCGCGTTCCTGCCGCGCGGCATCACGCTCACGCTCGAGGGCGACGCGAACGACTACGTCGGCAAGGGCCTCTCGGGCGGGCGGCTCGTCGTCTACCCGCCGCGAGGGCTCGACCTTCGTGCCCGAGCAGAACATGATCATCGGCAACGTGGCCCTCTACGGCGGCCACCGCCGGCGAGGCGTTCTTCTACGGCGCGGCGGGCGAGCGCTTCTGCGTGCGCAACAGCGGCGTCCACGCGGTGGTCGAGGCGGTGGGCGACCACGGCTGCGAGTACATGACCGGCGGGCGCGTGGTGGTGCTGGGCGCGACCGGCCGCAACTTCGCCGCCGGCATGAGCGGCGGCATCGCCTACGTGCTCGACGAGGACCGCGACTTCGCCCAGCGCTGCAACAAGGAGATGGTGCAGCTGTTCCGGCTGGACGACGCGGAGGAGATCGAGCTGGTGAAGGACCTGGTGTTCCGCCACGCGCGGCTGACCGGCAGCACCCGCGCCGTCGAAGATCCTGGTGGACTGGAACTACTTCGTGCCGCGCTTCGTGCGCGTGGTGCCGAACGACTACAAGCGCGTGCTCGAGGCGCAGCGCAAGATGCGCGAGACGGGGCTGTCCCACGAGGAGGCCGAGATGGCCGCCTTCGAGCTGAACGCGCAGGACGCCGCGCGCGCGGGGGGCAAGTAGCATGGGCAAGCCCACGGGCTTCCTCGAGTACGAGCGCGAGCTGCCGGGCGACCGCGACCCGCTCGACCGCCTGTCCGACTGGGACGAGTTCCACGAGCAGTTCCCGGCCAGGAAGCTGCGCGAGCAGGGGGCGCGCTGCATGGACTGCGGCACGCCCTTCTGCCACACCGGCACGCTGATCGCCGGCATGGCGAGCGGCTGCCCGATCCACAACCTGATCCCCGAGTGGAACGACCTCGTCTACAAGGGGCGCTGGAAAGAGGCGCTCGACCGCCTCCACCGCACCAACAACTTCCCGGAGTTCACCGGCCGCGTCTGCCCGGCGCCGTGCGAAGGCTCCTGCGTGCTCGGCATCAACGAGCCCCCGGTCACGATCAAGGCGATCGAGTGCGCGATCGTCGACAAGGGCTTCGACGAGGGCTGGGTGGTGCCGCGGCCGCCAGCCGTGCGCAGCGGCAGGCGCGTGGCGGTCGTCGGCTCCGGGCCCGCAGGGCTCGCCTGCGCGGACCTGCTGAACCGCGCCGGCCACCTGGTCACGGTCTTCGAGCGCGCCGACCGCATCGGCGGGCTGCTCGTCTACGGCATCCCGAACATGAAGCTCGACAAGGGCGTCGTCGAGCGCCGCGTGTCGCTGCTCGCGGAGGAGGGCGTCGCGTTCGTCACGGGCACCGCGATCGGCCGCGACCTGCCGGCCGAGAGGCTCAAGGCCGAGTTCGACGCGATCGTGTTGTGCGGGGGGGCGACAGCCGCGCGCGACCTGCAGGTCGAGGGGCGCGAGCTCGACGGGATCCAGCTGGCGATGGAGTTCCTGCACAGGAACACCAAGAGCCTGCTCGACAGCAACCTGCAGGACGGCGCCTTCATCTCCGCGCGCGACCGTGACGTCGTCGTGGTCGGCGGCGGCGACACCGGCACCGACTGCGTCGGCACCGCGCTACGCCACGGCTGCCGCTCGCTGGTGCAGTTCGAGATCCTGCCCAGGCCGCCTGCCGAGCGGTCGCCCGACAACCCGTGGCCGCAGTGGCCCAAGGTCTACCGGGTCGACTACGGCCAGGAGGAGGCGGCCGCGCGCTTCGGCGGCGACCCGCGCCACTTCTCGATCCAGACCCGGCGCTTCGTCGGCGACGAGCACGGGCGCGTGAAGGCGATCGACACCGTCGAGATCGAGTGGGTGAGCGAGAACGGCCGCTTCGTGCCGCGCGAGATCCCGGGCACGGAGAAGACCTGGCCGGCGACGCTCGTGCTGCTGGCGCTCGGCTTCCTCGGCCCGGAGCGGGGAGGCATGCTCGAGCAGCTCGGCGTCAAGCTCGACGCGCGCGGCAACGTCGAGGCCGGTCCCGACAAGCAGACGAACGTGCCCGGAGTCTTCGCCGCCGGCGACATGCGGCGCGGCCAGTCGCTGGTCGTCTGGGCGATAGCCGAGGGCCGCCAGGCCGCCGAGGGCGTCGACCGCTACCTGAAGGCGAGCGCGGGACGCTAGAGGTCGGCGGATGCCCCTGCCGCCGCTCGCCGACCTGCACCGGCACCTCGACGGCTCGCTGCGGGAGTCGACGCTGCGCGAGCTGGCCGCGCGTCTATCGATCGACGTCCCCGCGCAGTTTCGATTCTGGCCGGGCATGGGCCTCGCCGCCGCGCTGCGCTGCTTCGACCTGAGCCTGGCCGTGCTGCAGGAGCCCGCCGCCGTGCGGCGCGTGGCCGCCGAGATCTGCGACGACGCCGGGCGCGAGGGCGTGACGACGCTCGAGCTCCGCTTCGCGCCGCAGCTACACAGGGGAGCGACGGCCGCGGCCATCGTCGAGGCGGCCGCCGAGGGAGTGGACTGCCGCGCGGGCCTCGTCCTGTGCGGGCTCTACGGCGAGGACCCGTCGGTGCTCGAGGGGCTGGTCGGGATCGCGCGGTCCAGCCCCGCGGTCGTCGGCATCGACCTCGCGGGCGGGCCGGACGCCGTCCACGCCCACCGGCTCCGCGACTACGCGCGTCCGTACTCTCTCGCGCGCGACGTCGGCCTCGGCCGCACCGTCCACGCCGGCGAAGGACGGCCGGCGGCCGAGATCCGCGAGGCCGTCGAGCACCTCCATGCCCAGCGCATCGGCCACGGGACGACGCTCGTCGACGACCCCGCCGTGCTCGACCTCGTGCGCGAGCGGGGCGTGACGATCGAGGCCTGCCTCACGTCGAACCTCCAGACCGGCGCGGTGCCGGACCTCGAGAGCCACCCGCTGCCGCGGCTGCTGGCCGCCGGCGTGTGCGTGACCGTCTGCACGGACAACACGCTCTTCTCGGACGTCGACGCGCCGGGCGAGTACCGTCGGGCGGCCGCGCTTCCAGGCCTCGACGGCGGGGCGATCGAGACGCTCGCCGCGTTCGGCCACGCCGCGGCCTTTCCGCGCCGCGGCTGAGAGGACGGCCGGCCGCTCCTCCAGAACCTCGAGGAGTAGCGCTGCCCGCTGAGACCCAGTCCCGTCGGCCGCCCCACCCGCACGGCGACTGCCCGCGCCTTACTTCTCGACCTGGACGCGGGTCAGCCGCACCGGCTCTAGCCCGTAGTTCTCGATCTCGATCTGGTTCTTCGCCTTGTCGTAGGAGATCTTGGCGAGCACGGCCAGCTTGCCTTCGCCCTTGCCGTCCTTGCCGAGATGGATCTCGCACAGCGTGAACTCGTACTCGCTCGAACGAGTCTGGTTCCGCCGCTCGAAGAAGCCCATCGGCCGATCCGTGGCGAAGACGATGCGCCGCCCGCCGTCGGGGAGCGGATTGTCACGCGCGTACTGGATGTCCCAGCCGAGGCTGGTCGTCGTTCGGATGTAGCCGGCGCGGGGCTTGACCGCCTGGAGCGCGTCGAGCAGCTCGTCCGAGCCCTTTTCCTTGAGGACGCCCAGCAGCTTGTCGTGCTCCGCGTCGGTCGACCAACGATCGATCACGATCTGGAGCGGTTCCGCGCGCACGCGGCCGATCCCGGATAGGTTCACGGCGAACGCGCTCAGCCGCAGCTTCGGGGGCGGCGCCGTCTCGGCCCCCGCGATCCCCGCGCTCGCAGAGAGCAGCAGACCGGCCAGGGCGAAGCGGAGCAGCCCGCGTTCGTTCATCAGGCGTCTGATTCTCATATGGCCTCCTCCTGGAGAGGCGGCCCCCTCTTCGGGCCTTCACTAGCTTCGACGAGAGTCACCCAGCGCAGGTTGCGACGTGTGACCTCATTTGACGGCCGGGCAACCCGGGGCAAGCGTCAGCGCATCGTGAGCGTGGCGGGGACGCAGGTCTCGCCCGCCACGCCGGCGGTTCCGCCGGGAGCGGTCGTGCAGGACGGGCGTCATTGTGGCGTTGGGACCCTCCAGCGCTCCGATGCTAGTCTGTGGTTCGGGGCCACGCGGCCGAATGGCTCGTCTCCCGGGCGACCATTGCCGCGGTGTCCCAGGAGCGAGGCAAGCATGCGCCTGACCGGCGACGAGATTCCCCGTCGGGAGCCTCCCCGCAAAGGGCGGCAGGCCAAGACCGCCGCGTTCATCGTCGCGAGCCTGCTGCTGGTCGCGCTGCTGGACTTCCGGACCGACGCCGCGCCCGTGCAGCATCTCTACTATCTGCCGATCATCCTGGCTGCGATACGGTTCGGCCGCCGGGGCAGCCTGGCCACGGCGGCGGCGGCCATCGTTCTCTATCACCTGGCCAACCCCGCCCTGCTGCGGTTTCATCACGAGAGCAGCGACGTGCTGCAGATCGTGCTGTTCGTCGCGGTCGCCGTGATCACGACCCGGCTGGCAGAGGACGCCGCCCGGATGCGCGTGCTCGCGCACACCGACGACCTGACGGGGCTCCACAACCTGCGCTCGTTCGAGAGCCGGCTCGCCGATCTGCTCGAGAGGGCCGGGGAGCGGCGAGCCCCGCTGTCGCTGCTGGTTCTCGACCTGGACCGCCTGAAGGCCATCAACGACGCCTACGGGCATCTGGCCGGCGCCGAGGCGGTCCGGACCGTGGGCGTGATCGTCGGTGAGTGCCTGCCGGCGAACGGCGTCGCCTGCCGCTACGGGGGCGACGAGTTCGTGATCGCGCTGCCCGACACCGACACCGACGCGGCGATCGTGGTGGCCGAGCGGCTTCGGCGCACCGTCAACGAGAAGGCGCCCACGCTGGCAGGGCACCGCCTGCCCGCCGGCACGCTCTCGATCAGCGTCGGCATCAACAGCCGCGGCATCACGGCGGCGGTGGACGTCGCCCGCTCGGGCGAGGAGATCTTCCGCGAGGCCGATCGCGCCCTGTACCAGGCCAAGGAGGCGGGTCGCAACAAGGTCCGCGCGGTTCGAGCCCCAACGCCAGCGGAACGGCCTCGCCCCGCCGTGCCCGACAGGGGAACGCCGATGCCAGGTGCGACAGTAGAAACCCGTGAATGATCGCGCAGTACCCTCACGACCTCACACGCGCTCGGCGGCGATGGTCACGCGCACGCCGTCGCCCGCCGGCAGCAGCACCGTGAGCGGAGCGCACTGGATTCCCGGCACGAGGTTGAACACGCGGCGGGAGGGAATCGGCTCGAGCCGGTGAGGTGCGGCGCAGCGCACCAGCAGGCGTCCGGCGGGGCGCTCGATGCGCACGCTGCGCTCATCGAGGCGTCGAACCGGCTCGTCCTGGCGGCACACCACCGGCAGCACGAGCCGCGCGTCCGCTTCGCTGCGCGCCGCGATCTCGACGGCCTCGGCCGTGAAACGGTAGCCGAGACGATAGCCGATCGGGCCGGGAGCAGGCTGCGCGTGCGAGCTCGTCTGCAGCCTGCCGCTCGCCTCCAACGAGGCCTCTCCTGCCGCGGCACGCGCGGTGACCGTGGCGGCGAAGTCGTTCAAGCTCGTCGCGCTCGCGGCCTCGATCCGCGTCGTGAGCGGCATCGTCGGCCAGTCTCCGGCGACCTGCTGGTTGTGCGCCTCCCAGAGCTGGTATTCGGTCATGCTTGCGACCAGCACCGGGCCCAGCCGCTGGTGCTGGAGCAGGCAGAGGGCGCCGCCGCTCGGGTGGCCGCCGCCCGGCGCCTTGTACTCCCAGTCGTACTCGGTGACCGTTGCGCGCCAGTCGCCGACCGACACGAGCCAGGTCCCGATCTCGGGGAAGTGCCGCATGCCGTAGGGCGCGTCCCGCGGCAGCCTCGCACCCGGTGACGGCTTCGTGTCCCCGCCGCGGTCGAGTACGGTCGCCAGCGCCTTGGCGTGCGTGAACGTGTGGTGGACGCAGGGCGGAACACCCTGGAGGTGGTAGTGCGGACCGCCGTGGAGCAGGCCCTGGTGCGTGCAGGACGCGAGCAGCGCGAGGTTGCGCCGCGCCGCCTCGGCGAAGCGCGGGTCGCGGTCGGACAGCAGCGCGTACGCGGGCTGGCAGCCGTCGCTCGTGCGGCTGCCCCACCACGTCCACTTGAACTGGCGCGTGCCCCAGCCGTTGTCCCAGGCCCCGTCCGGCAGCATGAACTCGAGGTGCGTGCGCAGCGCCTCGGCCACGCGGCCGCTCACCTCCTGGTCGCCCGTCACCAGGCCGTAGAGCGCGAGTGCCGGCAGCGACTCCTCGACGTTGTAGCCGAGGTCGACCGCGCGACAGCCCTTGGCCGTGGTCCCGTCCTGCGGGTGCCCCTCGCCGAACAGCAGGCCGCGCGGCGTGAGGTAGGCGAGCGACGCGTGCGCGAGCGCGCGCCCGCGCTCGCGGTAGCGCGGCTCGTCGAGCAGCCGGCCGGCGAGGCTGAAGGCCAGCGCGCTGCTGACGGGGTAGTTGATGTTGCCGGTCCGCATCGTGACGAAGCCGTCGAGGAAGCGGGTGGCGGACGCGAGCCGGTCCCGCCAGCGCGCCCGCGTGGCCGCGTCCAGCAGGGCGCCGTGGTGGTGCAGCGCCTCGGCGAGCGCGATGGCGGCGAAGACGGTGATGCCCTTCCAGCTGCCGGCGGCGATCTCGTTGCGAAACGCACCGTCGGGCTCGCTGACGTTGTCCGACCAGCGCTGCAGCCGCACGGCCGCGTCGAGGTAGCGGTGCTCGCCGGTGACCCGGGCCAGGTGCAGCAGCGGGTAGGCGGCGTCGGCACAGCGGCCGTGAACGACGTCGCAGGCCGGGCAGGCCAGGGCTCCGTCCCGGGTCGGGTCACCGGGCGCGGTGAGCTGCAGCTCGAGCAGGCGATCGCACCACGTCTTCAGCAGGGTGGCGCAGGGAGACGGCGGCGCGGCGCGCGGCCGTCCGTGGCCGAGCCACAGGTCTGCACCGGCCAGGCCCGTCACGCGCAAGACGTCACGGCGGCCCGGCATGAAGGCGCTCCTACCTGGCGCGGTTCACCGTCAGCACGTATCTCCTCGGGGTCCCGTCGGCCGTCGTCACGACGATCGGGAACACGTTGTGGCCGGGTTGGAGAGACGCCTTGTAGGCGGCGCCCTTCTCGAGGCGCTCGCCATGGACGCTCAGCGCCGGGCGTCGCCCGCCAGCGCGACGGGAGCGATCGTCTCGACGGCGACGTCGGAGCCGACCGAGACGGAGTAGAAGAACCGATAGGGCCTGAACGCGGGGCTCAGGCTGCCCGTGCCGACGACGAGGCTGCGCAACGCGCCCGTCGTCGCGTGGACGTTGTTGAGGTCGTAGACGATCGTCGCCCGGCCGACGGTCGCGGCCTGGCCGAGCGAGGCCTGCCCGCCGACCGTCCGCCGGTAGGGCGCTCCGCGGAGCGAGCCGTCGACGAGGCCGGTGGCACAGGCGAGCAGCTGGTGGAGGTACTCGACGCCGAGCGGCGAGCGGCACTCGCCGGTGTGGCCCCCGAGGACGGCGAGCTTGCGGTCGCCGACGCGGTCGAGGAGGTGCCGGAGAGAGCCGAGGTACTCCTCGATGGACATGGGCGTGAAGCCCATCCAGAGGTCCCCGGTGCCCACCGCGTCGCCGGTGTAGAGGTTGTTCTCGTACCAGTAGACGACGGAACCGAGAGTGTGACCCGGCACGTGGATCACCTCGACGGCCCCCCCGCCGAGGGGGATCTCGTCGCCATCGGCGACGAGCTGGAGTTTGCCGGCGTCCCCCTTCATGGACCGCTTGACGAGGGCGCTGTCCTCCTGCTGGACGTAGATCTTCTTGACCTGGGGCACGCCCACGAAACTCGACAGTCCTGAGATGTGGTCGAAGTGGTCGTGTGTGACGGCGATCTCGATGTCGACGTCCTTGTTCCTGAGGACGTTCCGCCGGATGAACTCGTACAGGTTCCCCGTGCCCATTCCCGTGTCGATCACGAGGGCCTTGTCGGAGCGCTCGATGACGTAGATCGTTCCCAGGTAGTAGTCCCAGATCTGCGCAACCCCGGCCCCGAGGTCCCGGAGCGTGTAGAGGGAGCTCGGGGCGACCGCACCGCGGCTCGTCCGGGACAGGCTCTGGTCGAACAGCCAGTTGTAGATGACCTCGTAGTCGTGGAACGCGGGGAGCCACGCGTCGTGGGCGGGAACGACCGCGCCCATGCCCCAGATCTGGGAACTTCCGCCCACCGACTGGTCGCCCGCGGCGACCATGGCGTCCACGGCGTTCTGCGTGCCGCTCACCGGCGACACGGGGTCGTCGTAGGAATGGACCGGAAGCACGGGCGTGTTGCGGATCGCCGAGAAGGCCTGGTCGTCCGCCAGGAAGGCGTTGGCGTTCCCGCTGATCGGGATCGCGGCGGCGAACAGCCCGGGATTCCTGAGGAGCAGCGTCCAGACGCCGGTGCCGCCCATGGAGAAGCCGACGATGTAGATCCGATCGCGATCGACGTCCGGGTGGCTGGAAACGAACTGCTTCAGCAGCTCGACCGTGTCGCGGGAGACCGGCTCCTGCCCCCAGTCGACCCCGGGCGGAGCCTGGGGCGCGAGCACGTAGGCCGGGTTCTTCGCCAGGTGGTCCGGCTCGACCCAGATCGTCGCTCCCTCGGAGGTCGTGAGCTGCGCGAGGTTGTCCGTGCCGGCGGCCTCTTCCCCGTGGAGGAAGAGCACGAGAGGACGCCTGGCGGGAGTCCCCTGCGAGCCGGGAGGCGCGTAGTACCGGTAGGGCAGCGAGGATCCGCTGCCCGACCGGTACGTCGCGGACTGGAACAGCGGAGCGATGGCGGCCGCAGCCGCGACGGCCTTCGCCGAGGCCGCGGCGGGCGACGCGAGGACCGCGAGCGTCGCGAGGATCGGGACACACCTGGATGGGGCATTCATGGGATTCATCCTCGTTCCTCCTCCGCGCGTTCCCTTCCGTCTTCGCGACCGGCCTGGAGACTGTACTCACCTGGCCGACGAGCGGGCAAGCCCGCAGAGCCGACCCCGCCACGAGACGCCTCGACTCATGTAGCATCCCCCATCCCGCGGAGGAAGCGGTGCAGGAGGATCCATGAGCTCGATCATGAACACGCAGGAGACGAAGCCGGCCGCGCCGAGCGCCGGGGGCGGCCTTTCGAGCGCCCTCGGGCTGCTGGGCGCCGGCCTGGCGTTCGTCGCGCTCGTCGCCGCCGTCTATCTGTTCGTCGAGCTCCGCGGCGCGCGGAAACAGATCGGTGAGCTGCAGGCCCGGGTGGCGGACCTGGCCGCGACCGCGGACAAGAGGACGAAGGACCTCGACCTCGGCCTGGCAGCGGTGCGCGGACAGACCGCGGCGGTCGCCGAGAAGGCGGGCGTCACCGCGTCGGAGCTCGAGCGCACGGCGGCGGCGGCTCGGCAGCTTCGCGACGAGCAGCGCAAGGGCCGGCAGGGCCTCGAGAACCTCGGCGGCGAGGTCGGCAAGGTGAAGGAGGACGTCGCCGCGAGCAAGGCGGCGATCGAGCAGACGCAGGCCCAGCTCCAGCGCGCCATCGGCGACCTCGGCGAGCAGAGCGGCCTCATCGCCCGCAACGCCGACGAGCTCGCCGCGCTCAAGCGCACGGGCCTGCGCGACTACTTCGAGTTCGACCTGCGCAAGGCGAAGACGCCCTCCCCGGTCGGCCCGGTGGCGCTGCGCCTCAAGGACGCCGACGCCAAGCGCCATAAGTTCAACATGGTGCTGGTCGTGGACGACCTGGAGATCGAGAAGAAGGACAAGACGCTGCTCGAGCCGGTGCAGTTCTACCGCAAGGGCTCGCGCCAGCTCAACGAGGTGGTCGTGTACGCGGTCCAGAAGGACCGCATCACCGGCTACCTGAGCACGCCGAAGGCGGCCGACACGGTAGCCAGCAAGTAGGCGATGCCGCTCGCGTCGCTGCTGCAGGTCGTCTCGCTCGCCGCCGGGCTCGCCGCGGCTCCCGCCGCCGCGGCGCAGCCCGTCGCCGTCTTCTCGGCCGAGACGTCGCTCGTCAACGTCGCCGTCACGGTCGAGGACGCGCACGGGCGGCCGCTCGACGGCCTGACCGCCCGCGACTTTGTCCTCAGCGAGGAAGGGCGGAAGCAGAAGATCGAGATGTGCGCCCGCATGGGGGAGGCGGGCGGCGGCCGCTCGACGTCGCTCGACGTGGCGCTGCTGGTCGACACCAGCGACAGCATGCTCGAGACGCTGCGCCGCTCGCAGGAGGCGGCCCTGCGATTCCTGACGACGCTCCCCAACGCGCAGGAGATCATCGTCGTCTTCTTCGACCAGAACCAGCGCGTGGAGCACTTCGACCGCGAGCACCCCGAGGCGCTCTTCGAGCGGCTGAAGACGATCCCCGACGGCGGCAACACCGCACTGCGCGACGCGATCGTCTTCAGCCTGCGCGCGCTCGGCACCTCCAACGGCCGCTCGGCACTGGTCCTGCTCACCGACGGCATCGACACCGTGAGCACTACGAGCGTGCTGGCGCTCGACAAGGCCGTCCAGTCGACGGCCGTGACGATCTACCCGGTGGCCTACCCGGCGTCGCCCGCCGGGGACGGAGAGGATCCGCGGGAGGCGCTCAAGGAGCTGAACCGGCTCGCCCAGGTCACCGGCGGGCGCCTGTTCAGGCTCCCAAACGAGCAGGCACTGCCGGGCGTCCTCGACGAGATCGTGGCCGACCTGCGGGCGCAGTACGTCCTCGGCTTCGCGCCCGGCACCACGGGGCCGCCCGGTCGGCTGCGGAGGATCTCCGTCAAGGTGCCCGGCCACGGGAAGCTCGTGGTCCGCCACCGCGTCGGCTACCGTCTCCAGCACTGACGCGGCCGGCGGCGCTGGTGCTGCCGCGCGCGGCTTCCCGGCCGAGGGCCGCGGTCACACCTCCAGCCGGTCGCCGGTCGCGCGCACGATCGCGTAGAGCGCCGGCATCAGGAACACGCTGATCAGCAGCCGCGTGAACAGGCCGCTGACGATCACCAGCGCGAACGGCCGCTGCGAATCGGTGCCGACGCCGGTGGCGAGCGCCGCCGGCAGCAGGCCCGAGGCGGCCACCAGCGCCGTCATCATGATCGGGCGCAGCCGCAGGATCGCGCCTCGCGAATGGCCTCGATGCGATGCCCATGCCGCCGCGGCGCAGTTCGTTGACGTAGGAGATGTAGACGACCGCCGTCTGCACCGAGACGCCGAACAGGGCCAGGAAGCCGATGCCGGACGAAACCGAGAACGGCGTGCCGGTCAGCCACAGCGCCACGATGCCGCCGACCGGCGCCGACAGCAGCACGCCGAGCGACGGTGATCAGCGGGAACTTGAAGTTGCTGTAGAGCGCGAACAGCAGCAGGAAGATCACGAACAGGGTCAGCGGCAGCACGACGTTGCAGCTGCGCTGCGCGAGGCCGTGTATTCCTTGTACTCGCCGCCCCAGTCGAGCCGGTAGCCCTCCGGCAGCTTGACCTGGGCCGGCGACCTGCTGCCGGGCGTCGTCCACCGCGCCGGCCAGGTCGCGTCCCTCCACCGAGAACTGCACGCCGATGTAGCGCGAGTTGTCCTCGCGGTAGATGAAGGAGGCGCCGTTCTCGCACGCGGATGTCGGCGAGTTCCTTCAGCGGGATCTGCTGGCCGTCCGGCGTCGCCACCAGGATGTTGCCGATTTCCTCGGGCGTTGTCGCGGAACTGCGGTTCGAGGCGCACGACGAGGTCGAACTGCTTTTCGCCCTGCACCACCTGCGTGGCGGCAGCGCCGCCGACCGCCGCCTCGATCAGGCCGTTGATGTCGGCGACGTTCAGGCCGTAGCGGGCGATCTTGGCGCGGTCGATGTTGACCGTCAGGCTCGGCTGGCCGAGTTCCTGCACCAGCGTCACGTCGGTGATGCCGCGCACGCTCTCCAGCACGTGCTTGATGGCCTTGCCCTTCTGCTTCCAGCGTCTCCAGGTCGGTCCCGAAGACCTTGACCGCCAGCGCGCTCTTCAGACCGGTCTCCGCCTCGTCCACCGCGTCCTCGGCCGGCTGCGTGTAGTTGAAGATGATGCCGGGA
Source organism: uncultured Acidobacteriota bacterium (assembly GCA_963831755.1). Taxonomy (GTDB): domain Bacteria; phylum Acidobacteriota; class Vicinamibacteria; order Fen-336; family Fen-336; genus DATBSL01. The sequence continues at coordinate 188,247 of CAWHRC010000007.1, read as the reverse complement.
AAGGCCTGGAGCTTCTCGTTGATGGCCTCGATCAGCTGCGGCCTTCGTGCGATACGGCCCCGTCCACTCGCGAGTAGGGCTTGAGCCCGACGTAGAACTCGACGTTGAAGAAGCCGGTCGGGTCGGTGCCGTCGTCGGGCCGGCCGTGCTCGGAGGCGACCGACGTGACCTCGGGGAAGGAGCGCAGGATCTGCGCGGACCTGCGGCGCGATCTTCGCCGATTCCTCGAACGAGATCGTGTAGGGCATGGTGGCGCGAACCCAGAGCGCGCCTTCGTCCAGGTGCGGCATGAACTCGGCGCCGATGCGCGGGAACGAGCAGCAGCGAGCCGCCGAGCAGCAGCGCGCGAGGCCAGCGTGGTTGCCCAGGGATGGGCGAGGCAGAGATCGAGGCCCTTGGCGTAGGCCGACTTGATCGCTTCGAAGGCGGCGTTGCGCCGCTCGCGCACGCCCTTGCGCATGACCCACGAGCACAGCACCGGCAGCAGCGTCAGCGTGACGATCAGCGAGCCGACCAGCGCGAAGATCATCGTGTCGGCCATCGGCTTGAACAGCTTGCCCGACGGCCCCGACAGCACGTAGATCGGCAGGAAGCCGGCCACGATCACCGCGACCGCGTAGAAGATCGGGCGGTCCACCTCGGCGGCGGCGTCCGCGATGACTTCCGTGCACGTTGAACGGCTGCCGTGGCGCGCGGCGATCTGGCGGAAGATGTTCTCCACCATCACCACCGCGCCGTCCACCAGGATGCCGAAGTCCATCGCGCCGATGGAGAGCAGGTTGGCCGAGACGTTGCTGCAGGTCGAGGCAGATGAACGCGAACAGCAGCGCCAGCGGGATGGTGGTGGCGACGATCAGGCCCGGCGCGCACGTCGTAGAGGAAGAAGATCAGCACGACGACGACCAGCAGCATGCCGCGCAGCAGGTTGTCGCTCGACCGTCTCGCGTGGTCAGCGCGATCAGGTCGCTGCGGTCGTAGAACGGCATGGATCTTGACGTCCTTGGGCAGGATGTTGCTCGTTGAGCTCCTGGGTCTTCGCCTCGACGCGCTTCAGCACCTCCTGCGTCTTCTCGCCCGTGCGCATCAGGATGACGCCCTTCCACGGCGTCGTCCTGGTCCTCGTAGCCGAACTGGCCCGAGGCGCGGCGCGTGGCCGATCACCACGCGGCCGACGTCCTTGACCAGCACCGGGATGCCGTTGCTGCACCGCCAGCACGACGTTGCCGATGTCCTCCAGCGGTGCTAGACGCGGCCCAGGCCGCGCACGTAGTAGAACTGGCCGCCTTGCGAGTAGAAGCCGCCGCCGGCGTTGCCGTTGTTGGCGGCGAGCGCGGTCACGATCTGCGGCACCGACAGGCCGGCGCCGGCGATCTTGGCCGGATCGAGCAGCACCTGGTACTGCATCGTCTCGCCGCCGAGCCCCGAATCGTCGGCCACGCCCGGCACCGACTTGTACTGGCGCTCGACGATCCAGTCCTCGATGGTCTTGAGCTCCATCGGCGAGCGGTCGGGGCTTTGCAGCACGTAGCGGTAGATCAGGCCCGACGGCGAGAACAGCGGCGACACCGACGGGCGTCACGCCGGTCGGCAGGCTCAGCGTCCGGGAGGCGCTCGAACACCCGCTGGCGCGCGAAGTAGTTGTCGGTGCCGTCGTCGAAGGTCAGCCGCACGTCGGACAGTCCGTAGAGCGAGATGGAGCGCAGCACCGTCATCTTCGGCGATGCCGTTCATCTCCACCTCGATCGGGCACCGTGATCAGCCGCTCGACCTCCTCGGCGGCGTGGCCGGGCCATTGCGTGATGATCTCGACCATCGGCGGCGACAGGTCCGGATAGGCGTCCACCGGCAGCCGGCTGCAGCGACCAGACTGCCCGCGCCGACGAGGTGCAGGAACAGGCAACGACCACCAGGAACCGCTGGCGCAGCGACGAGGCGACGATGCGGTTGATCAGCGGAGGGCGTCGTGGTCGGTCCGGCAGGCGAGCCGCTCGCGACGCGCTCACTGGTTCTCGGCGAACTGCAGGAACAGCCCGCCCTCGACCACGACCTGGTCGCCGGCCGTGAGCCCGGCGGTGATCTCGTACTCGGTCGCCCACCCGCGTGCCGAGCGTGACGCGCCGGCGCGCGAAGCTGCCGTCGGGCTTGGCGACGATAGACGAACGGGCAGGTTCTCGTCGTCGCGCAGCACCGCCGACACCGGCGCCAGCAGGCCCGTGCTGTCGCGCCGCGAATGGATCGGACGCGCACGTACATCTGCTTGCTGCAGCACGTCGTTCGGATTCTTCGCCGACCACGCGCACCGCGACCGCGCGCGTGTCGGGTCCACGAGGGCCGAGATGTAGTCCACCGTGCCGGGCAGCGTCTGGTCGGCGTCGCCGCGGTGACGTCGGCCGGATCGCCGACGTCCACGACGGCAGGTCGGACTCGAAGACGTTCGCCATCACCCAGACCGTGGAGAGATCGGCCACCGTGAAGCAGGGCGTGGTGCCGGCCTGCAAGCAGCTGGCCCGGCGTGATCAGCTTCTCCACGACGACGCCGGCGATCGGCGAGCGAATGAGCCGCGGGGCCCATGGCGACGGCGGCCGGTTCTCCTGGATGTCCGTGATGGGCGGTGCGTCGACGCCGAGCGACTGGAGCTGCTGCAGCGCGGCGTCGCGGTCGGCCTCGGCGTTGACCGCGTCCGTCTCGGCCTGCTCCACCTCGCGTCGGGCGATGCCGTCGCTGTCGTAGAGCTGCTTGTCCAGGTCGGCGATGCGGCGCGCGTTCTTCGCGGGCGCCTCCGCCTTGCGATACGCCGAGGCAGCCGGCGAAATCGGGCGAGGCCACTTCCGCCAGCGCCTGTCCCCTCTTCACCTGTGCGCCGAGCGACACCAGCAGCCGCGACACCGGACCCGAGATCGGCGCCAGGACCTGCGTCGCCTGGTCCGCGTCGAAGCCCACCGTGCCGGTGGTCACGATCGAGCGGCGGAAGCTGCGCGTGGCGAGCACCACGGTGCGCAGCTTCTGCCGCTGGTCCCTGGAGAGGGTGAAGCCCGCGGGGCGGGGCCCGGGATCCGGCTCGCGGGAGCCGCGCTCGGAGCACGCGGCGCCCAGCAGCGTGAGCGCCGCGAGCACGGCGGGGACCTTCCTATCGCGCATGGCTACCTCCGGTCGTCGCGGGCGGCAATTCGCCGCCGACCGCCCGCTCCAGGTCTGCGCGGGCGTCGTTGGCGGCGCCCAGGGCGTCGGCGAGCTGGCCCTGGGCGTCGAGGAACGTGCGCTTGGCGTCGAGCAGGTCCAGGGCCGAGGAGCCGCCGAGCCCGTAGCTGTTCGCCACGATCCGGTACGCCTCCTGGGCTTCGGGCAGGAGCTCGTCGCGCAGGTAGAGCGCCTGGCGCGCCGCGGTGTCGGCTGCCGCGTAGGCGCTGCGCACGTCGAGCTCGACCTGGGCGACCACGTCGCGCTCGGTCGCCTGCAGCTCCAGCTCGCGGTGTCGGGCCTCCGCCAGCTGGCCCTTCCGGTGCTGCCAGAAGAACAGCGGCAGCGTGGCCGAGAGCGCCGTCGAGTAGGCGGGGGGAGATCCGGCGGTGTAGTTGCGCGAGAGCGTGAGGGCCAGGTCCGGCAGCCAGAACTGCCCGGCCAGGCGGGTCGCGGCGTGCGCCCCGCGCTGCTGCTCGGAGACGATCTGGGCCTCGGGCCTCCCGCGCGCGGCCGTCTGGATCAACGTCTCGAGGTCGGGCAGCGGCGGCGGCACCTCGAGCGGCTCCGTGGCCTCGACAGGAGCACCCGGCGCACGGCCCAGCAGGCGGTTCAGCGCGGCCCGGGAGGTGGCCAGCGAGCGCTCGTTGGCGATGAGGTCGTTCTCCGTCTGCGCCTCGTCCACCTTGGCCTTGACCACGTCGATGCGGGCCACGGTGCCGGCGCGCAGCCGCGCCGTGGTCTTCGCCAGGAAGTCCTGGGCCAGGACCTTGGCCTGGGCCAGGTCCTCTCGACGACGCAGCGCGACGAGCAGGGCGTCGTAGGCCTGGGAGGTCTGGGCGGAAATCTGCTGCCGGAGCTGGCGGACCGAGAGCTCGGTGGCGCGCAGGTCGGAGCGTGCGACGTCTCCGCCGAGCTTGAGCTTCGTGGGGAAGGGCAGGGTCAAGCCCAGGCCGAGGTCCTTGCTCGCAGCCGTGGCCGGGCGCAGCAAGCCCGTCTGCTGCTCGAGCGTGGCCTCGAAGGTCGGGTCCGGCAGGGCGGTGGCCTCGCTCACGCGGGCGCGCGCCTGCTCGACCTGCTCGCTTGCCGCCGCGAGCGCAGGGTTCTTGTCGCGCGCCAGCTCGATCGCCTGCTGGCGCGTGAGCCGGAGCGTCGCGGGCGGTTCCTCCGCCGTGGCGCGTGGGACGAGAACAGGGATGACGACGCTGGCGACGAGCGGGGCGACGAGCGGGGCACGGATCACCGCAACCTCCGTCTTCCATGCCCGCGCCGCACCGAGTGACCCCTGGCGGGGCTCGGAAGAGGCCGCTGGCACGGTTCGAACGAGTCCGACGTGCGAAGCCCGGGGGAGCGCCGTGGCGTCCCTCGCCGATGTGCGTGCGAGGAGAAAGAGACGGCTATGGGGCCGGGGAAGGACCGCCCCCGGCGCGGCGGGTTCCGCTAGGCGGGCGGGGAGCGCCCGGGTGCGTCGGCCGGCAGCAACGCTCCGGCGCAAGCCTCGACGACCGGCTCGACGCGCTCGGCCCGTGACAGGTCGGGCGCCAGCAGCGCCTCTTGTGGCGCGAGCTGCATCGCGGGCGGGTTGGCCAGGCAGGCGGCGCAGTGCTCAGGCGAGTCGCCGAAACAGTCGCCCCCGTCGTGGAGGGCCGGCGTGACGAGCACGACGAGCGCGTAGGCGAGGGTGAGACCCAGGGCCCAGCGCGCCCGGCCGGTACGCACCCATTTCGGCATGAGCCCCCAGTGTAGCAGCGCCCGGTTCAGTAGGCGACCGCGCCGAAGCCCCAGCACAACAGGGCGTTGGTCGTGGCCATCGTGAAGTCGTCCGTGCCCCGCGGGGAGAAGAGCTCCATCACCGTGTTGGCCAGAGCGATGACGACGGCCAGCCCGAGCCAGGACGGCGGCAGCTGGCGGGCGAAGACCACGGCCACGCACACGGCCAGAGACCCCACGAAGCAAGCCCAGGTGCCGGCCAAGGACTTGCGATTGACTTCACCCACCCCCCAGACGCGAAGCTTCTGCCTGCCGAACAGAGCGCCCACGACCTCGGAGAGGGCATCGCCCACGATGTAAGTGACCCAGATGAAGACGAACAGCGCCGCGTAGGTCTCGGCGGGGAACACCGCGGCGAGCTGAAGGCCGATCGGGATCATCACGAACTTGAACAGCGTCCACATGGTCCCGATGAGCAGGACGTTGGCGCGGGCGAGCTTGCCATCCATGATGCGGGCGTGGGCGCCGTAGAACACCCGCCCCATGAAGCCGCTCGAGTAGTAGGAGCCGAGCAGCACGCCGCTGAGCACGATGGCGTCCAGGAAGTTGTCCTGGATGCCGAACGCCAGCGACTCGGGGCCGGGGTTCCCGGAGATGCGCAAGTAGAAGTAGGTGAAGCCAGCCAGGAGGGGCGGCGCCGTGCGCCCGCGGCGGGCGATCATGTCGACGATGCGGATGCGGCGTTCGGAATGGCGGGCCAGCAGAGCCGGCAGATCGAAGGGGGTGCCCATGCGCGAAGCGAAGTTCGCGGCGAGCTCCTCACCGGACAGCCCGACGACACGACGCAGGAGCAGCCGCTTCACCCGGTACCAGAGCCATCCCCAGCCGAACCAGAAGATCGCGAAGCCCACGACGATGCGCACGACTGTCTCGGCGTCGACCCGGTAGTTGCGGAAGAGCACGCCGCCGTCTCTCCGCGTGACGGCAAAGAAGAGCCAGGCGAGCGCGACGGCTGACGTGTAGAAGAGACAGCCGAGAAAGACCCGCCTCGCCGCCCGAGGCGGGCCAGCGCCGGCAGCCTCGGCCGCTCCCGCGCCCGCCGGTCTCGCGTTCGTGCTCGTCACCGCTGCCTCCCCGACGCTTCGCGTACACGCCTCGAGCCCGGAGTGTAGACCTCTCGACGCCATTCGCCACCAAGCACTCGGACTCGACCCGGCAGCGCGAGGAGGGCCGACGACCTCGTCCCGCTCGACGTGCCATCATCTGCAGGTGACCGCACCGCTCCCCGTCCCGTCCGCGCGCGTTCGGCGCACGGCGCCCGCGCTCATCGACCTCATCGGCCGAGCCTGCGCCGAGCGCCGCGCGTCGGGCGGCCGGCTCTTCCCCCTGGCGCAGGCCGTGCCGGATTTCCCGCCGCCGCCGCACGTGCGCGAGGCGCTCCAGGCGTGCCTCGCCGACGAGGCCACGCACCGCTACTCGGTCGACCCCGGGCTGCCCGAGCTGCGCGAGGCCATCGCGCGCGTGCTCGGCGGCCGGCGCGGAGTGGAGTGGGACGCCGCGGAGCAGATCGTCGTCACCGCAGGGGCCAACCTGGCCTTCGCAGAGGTCCTGCCCGCGATCGTCGACGCGGGGGACGAGGTGCTCCTGCTCTCTCCCTACTACCTCAACCACGGGATGGCCGTCGAGCTCCTGGGGGCGCGCGCGGTGGAGGTCCCGCTCGACGAGGCCCGGGGCTTCGCCGTCGACTTCGCAGCGCTGGAGCGCGCGCTCACCGCCCGCTCGCGGGCCCTCGTGATCGTCAACCCGAGCAACCCGATCGGCTCGGTGATCGGGCGCGCGGAGATGGAACGCCTGCTCGCCTTCGCGGCGGCCCACGGCCTCTGGGTGGTGAGCGACGAGACCTACGAGGACTTCGTCCTCGACGCCCCGGCGGACGGCTGGGCCAGCGCCGCCAGCGTGCCCGGACACGAGGAGCGCGTCGTCGTGCTCGGCAGCTTCTCCAAGTCCGCCGGGCTCTCGGGCTGGAGAGTCGGCTGGATCGCGGGCCCGCCCGCGCTCCTGCACGAGGTGCTGAAGGCCCACGACACGATGATCATCTGCGCCCCGGTCGCCGGGCAGCGGGGAGCGCTCGCCTCGCTGCAGGGCGACCGGGCGTGGCTCGAGCCGCTGCGCGCCGAGCTCGGGGCGCGGCGGCGCGCCGTCCTGGACTTCCTCGCCCGCAGCCCGACGCTGGAGGCGGCCGAGACCGCGAGCCGCGGGGCGATGTTCGTGCTCGTCCGCCCGCGCGGGCGCCCCCTCGCCGACTCGACGCAGGCCGCGCTCGAGATCGTGCGCACGACCGGCGTCGCGCTCGTGCCCGGGGCCGCGTTCGGCCGCTGCGGCGAGGGCTGGCTGCGCCTGTCGTTCGCCGGCGCGAGCACGGCGGTGCTGGCGGAAGCGCTGCCCGCGCTCGAGTCTGCCTTCGCGCGCTGATGAGCACGCCGCCCCGGAACCTGCCCCCGGTCTGGCTCGCAACGGGAACTGAAGGGCCTGCAGCCCCACCGCCGCCGGACCCAACCATTTCCAGCCGTATGCGGTCCATCCCCACGTGGGCCGAGAAGCTCCCGCAGGGGTCCGCCTCGGGCAGCTGACAAGCAGCCGTAACGCTTCTGCAAAACCCTGTGACGGCCCTTGACCGGGGGGATCGTTAGCACGACATTAGTTGTAGAGACAACTAATGCAACGGCAACGGTCAGTCGGTTTCCTGATCGCCCTGGCCCATCGCCGGATCAGACAGACGGTGAGCGCGAGGGTGAGTGACCTGCGGCTCTCGCCGCCACAGTTCTGGATGCTGATCCGCATCTTCGAGCACGAAGGCGGGTCGCTCGGCGAGCTGGCGCAGCACGCCAGGCTGGACGAGCCGACGGCGTCGCGTGTCGTCTTCGCCCTGGCCGGCCAGGGCCTCGTGCGCAGCGAGGTGGACCCGGGGGATCGCCGCCGCTCGCGTTTGATGATGACGCCGGAGGGGCGGCGGCTGACCGAGCGTTTGCTGCCGGTGTCGAAGGAGATCCGGACCGCCGTCGAGGGCGCGTTGACGTCCGCCGAGCGGGAGGCCGTGACGGCCGGGCTGCAGAAGGTGATCGCCCGCCTCGAACGGATGGAGGCGGCTGCCGTGGACGGGGCCGTGGAAGGGAGAGTCGGACCATGAAGCCGAGCAAGAGGAATCTCTGGATCGCGGCCGGGCTGGTGGCGGTCGGAGGGCTGACTGTCGGCTACCGCTACCGGGAGGCGGGGGCGAAGAGCGGCCTGCGCTACGAGACCGCCAGGGTGGACCGCGGCCGGATCACCTCGAAGGTGACCGCCTCGGGCTCGCTCTCGGCGATCGTGACGGTGCAGGTCGGCAGCCAGGTGTCGGGCCGGCTGCAGCACATCTACGTCGACTACAACTCGCCCGTGAAGAAGGGCCAGTTGATCGCGAGGCTCGACCCGGAGCTGTTCCAGGCGGCCTACGAGCAGGCGAAGGCCAACGACGTCGCCGCGAGGGGCAACCTGGTGAAGGCCCAGGCGCAGGCCGCGGACGCCGAGCGGCAGCACCAGCGCGCGAAGGCCCTCGCGGCCGAGAAGCTCGTGGACCAGGCCGACCTCGACACGGCCATGGCCAACGCGGATGCCGCCCGGGCCCAGGTCGCAGGCGTCGCAGGGAGTGCTCGCGCAGGCGGAGGCGGCGCTCCATCAGGCCGAGATCAACCTCGCGTACACGAGCATCCACTCCCCGACCGACGGCGTCGTGATCTCCCGCAACGTCGACGTCGGTCAGACGGTCGCCGCCTCGCTCCAGGCGCCGACCCTGTTCGTGATCGCCGAGGACCTCCGGAAGATGCAGGTCGACACGTCGGTGGCCGAAGCCGACATCGGCAGGCTGCACGACGGCATGCCCGCCACCTTCACGGTCGACGCCTACCCGGGTGAGAGCTTCCGCGGCACGGTCCGGCAGATCCGCAACGCGCCGCAGACGGTCCAGAACGTCGTGACCTACGACGCGGTGATCGACATCGACAACCCCGAGCTGAAGCTGAAGCCGGGGATGACCGCGAACGTGACCTTCGTCGCCGCCGAAAGCAACGATGTCCTGCGCGTCCCGAACGCCGCCCTTCGCTTCCGCCCCAGCGGCGACGTGCTGGCGGCAGCCGGGCTCGGCGGGCAGGGGCCGCACGGGGCGTCTGTCGGCCGCGGGCGTCGCAGCACGGAGGCGGAGGCTGGCCGCGCGACGAGGCTACGGGCCGTCGGCGGGTCTGGGTGCTGGATCATGGGAAGCCGCGGCCGGCGAGCATCAAGATCGGCATCTCGGACGGCACGCTCACCGAGGTCGCCGACGGCAAGCTGGCCGACGGCGCCGTCGTGATCGTCGACGCCTACGGCGGCAAGGCCGGGACGCAGACGGCAGGCATGGCCCGCCGGCTCTTCTGAGGTCGCCATGCGCCAAGCGCTCCTGTCGTTGCAGGACGTCACGAAGGTCTACCGCATGGGCGACGTCGAGGTTCACGCCCTGCGCGGCGTCTCCCTGGAGGTCGAGCAGGGCGAGTTCGTCGCCGTGATGGGCGCCTCGGGGTCCGGAAAGTCGACGCTCATGAACGTCGTCGGCTGCCTCGACCGGCCGACGAGCGGCCGCTACCTCCTGGCCGGCGAGCAGGTGTCGAGCCTCGACCGCGCCGCCCTCGCGGAGAGGCGTAACTCGACGCTCGGCTTCGTGTTCCAGAGCTTCAATCTCCTGTCCCGTACGAGCGCCCTCGAGAACGTCGAGCTGCCGCTGCTCTACGCCGGCGTCGGGACGCGCGAGCGTCATGCCCGGGCCCGGGAGGCGCTGGCACGGGTGGGGCTTGCCGAGCGGTCCGGCCACCATCCGAACCAGATGTCCGGCGGCCAGCAGCAGCGGGTGGCGATCGCCCGCGCGCTCGTGAACCGGCCGAAGGTGATCCTTGCCGACGAGCCCACGGGCAATCTCGACTCGGCGACGAGCAACGACGTGATGGCGATCTTCCAGCAGCTCCGCGACACCGGGATCACCGTCGTCCTCGTGACGCACGAGCCCGACATCGCGAGCTACGCCTCGCGGGTGCTTCAGATGAAGGACGGCCTCGTGGTCTCCGATCGGCGGCAGGAGCGGCGGCTGGCCGTTCCGGGCGCCATCGCCCTGGGAGGTGCCGCATGAACCCCCTCCAGACGCTGCGCGTGGCCACTCGCGCCCTGTTGCGCAACAAGCTGCGCTCTTTCCTCACCATGCTCGGGATCATCATCGGCGTCTCGGCGGTGATCGCGATGGTGGCGATAGGGGAAGGGGCCAAGGCCCGGGTCGAGCAGTCGTTCGCCTCGATGGGCTCGAACCTCCTCATCGTCCTGCCCGGCTCGACGACGGCCGGCGGCTCACGCGGCGGCTTCGGCAGCATGCCGACTCTCACCTGGGACGACCTGCACGCGATCCGCACCGAGGTCCCCACCGTCAAGTACGCGGCCGCCCAGTTGCGGACCAACGCCCAGGTGATGTTCGAGGACCAGAACTGGACGACGACCGTCTACGGCACGAGCCCGGAGTACTTCGCGATCCGCAGCTGGCCGACCGCACGCGGCGTGGCGATGACGGACTCGGACGCCGAGAGCGACGCCAAGGTCTGCTTCCTGGGCCAGACGGTCGTCGACAAGCTGTTCGGCGAGAACGCGGACCCCGTGGGCCAGCTCGTGCGGATCAAGAACATCCCCTTCCAGGTGAACGGGGTGCTCCAGAAGAAGGGGCAGTCGCCGATGGGGCAGGACTACGACGACGCCATCTTCATCCCGCTCAAGACCTTCCAGACCAAGATCCAGGGCGGGCTGCAGAACTACGTCTCGGGCGTCGTCTTCGTCGGAGCCGCGACACCCGAGGCGACCGGCCGGGCGCAGGCCGAGATCACGGCGCTGCTCCGCGATCGCCACCACCTCCAGTCCGGGGCGACCGACGACTTCTCGATCCGCAACCTGACGGAGCTGGCCAGCGCGATGGAGGACGGCACGCGCACCCTGACGACGCTGCTCGCCAGCATCGCGGCCGTGTCGCTGCTGGTCGGCGGGATCGGGATCATGAACATCATGCTGGTGTCGGTCACCGAGCGGACGCGCGAGATCGGCGTGCGCATGGCGGTGGGCGGGAAGCCGCAGGCCATCCTCGCCCAGTTCCTGGTCGAGGCGCTGACGCTCTCCGTCGCGGGCGGCGTGATCGGCCTCGCGCTCGGCGCCGGCGCGGCGCAGCGGCTCGCGACGCAGTTCGGCTGGCCGATGCAGTTCAGCCCGGGGATCGCGGTGGTCGCAGTCGGCTTCTCGGCTGCCGTGGGCGTCGTGTTCGGCCTCTATCCGGCGCGCAAGGCCTCGTTGCTGGACCCGATCGACGCGCTCCGCTACGAGTGACACGCCGCGACAGAAATCACCGACGCCACGAGCGCGACAGCCGGGCGGTCAGGACCTACGGCTTCCGGGGCCCCTGCTCCGCCGACGGCGGCTTCGCCACCGCGCCGGGCGGCGGGGTCTCCTCGACCGGGCACTCGAAGGTCTCGACCGGATCCGTCCACTGCGGCCCCGAGTCGCGCTTCACGAAGGACGCCGTCCGAGGAGCGCCGTAGACGAAGGGCTCGCCGTCGAGCTGGTCGAATCGCTCGTCGCTGACCGTCAGAGACAGCGCGCCGTCCGTGCCCTTGCCCTCCCAGGTACGGCCGACAGCCTGGTTCTCGGCGTAGAGGTAGAAGACCGCGTCGTGGGTCATGGCGTCCGTCGTGGTCGAACCCCCGGGAGCGACCTCCCACCAGCCGCGCGTCACCCAGGATTCGTCGAGGTCGCGGTAGTGCAGGGCGACGGCGATGGCGTAACGACAGGTGTTGCGGAGCCGGAGCCGGTGGTACTGGCGGCTCTCACCGTCGCGGAGACGAGCCGCGATCGCGAGCAGCCGCTCCTTGCGCGCGCTCATGCGCTCGTCGCGCAGCCGGCGCGTCTCGCCTCTCAGGGCCTCGGCCTCTGCGTCGAGGGCCTGGCGGCGCCCGTCGAGCTCGGAAGCTGCGTCGCCCGAGCCCTTGGCCGTCGCGGCGGCGCCGGGAACGGTCGAGCCCGCCAGACGCCGACCCGCAGACGACGTCGTCAGGACGCCGGCCAGGGCAGCCACAGCGACGAGCAGCGCCACGCAGCCGATCGGCTCGCCCGGGGACCGCTGGCCCATCGCTTCCTCTCTCCGCGGAGCGAGAAGACTAACCCAGGTCGGCACGCCCTGGAGCTCGGAAGCCGGACCTCTCGTCAAGATCCACGGGGCCGTAGCGTTCGTCCGCTGCCGCTCCTTGACAAACCGGCCTACTGTGTCTATTAGTATATACAGACATACTGTGCCGGCTGCGGCGACGACGCCGCGGCAGGCGCAGGGGTGGCTGCACGAGGGGCGATGGACAAGCTGCCGATCCAGCTCAGCCAGGCGTCGGGCGTGCCCTTCTACCGCCAGATCGTGGACCAGCTCGCCGGCCTGATCCGCTCCGGGCAGCTCCAGCCGAACGAGCGGCTGCCCTCGTTTCGCGAGTTGGCCCCGCAGCTGCTGGTGTCGCTGATCACCGTGCGTCGCGCGTACGCGGACCTCGAGGCGGCCGGGCTGATCCTCTGCCGCCAGGGGCAGGGCACGTTCGTCGCGGAGGCGATCGAGAGCCGGGCGCGCAGGCAGGCGCTGGCGGAGGCGCGCGCTCTCGTCGCCAGCGCGCTGCTGCGCGCCCGCCAGCTCGGCCTGCGCGGCGAGGCGCTGCGCGCGCACGTCGAGCGGCTGATCGAGGGCGAAGTGGACGCGGATGCCACGGCACGCACGGAGAGAGGACGAGCGCATGGACGCGACTGACCTGGTGGACGTCAAGGGGCTCGTGGTGCGACGAGGCGTGTTCCGGCTCGAGCTGCCGGCATGGCGGGTCTCTCCCGGGCAGGTGGTCGGCGTCGTGGGCCCGAACGGCGCCGGCAAGACGACACTGCTCGAGGCGATCGCCGGCCTGCGTCCCGTGGACGGCGGTTCCGTGCGCGTCTTCGGCCTCGACCCGTGGTCGCGCCCGGTCGAGGTGCGCTCGGCGCTCGGATTCATGAGCGACGAGATGGCGGTCTTCGAGCTGCGCGTCGATCGCCTGCTGCGCATGGTCTCCGGCTACTACCCGTCCTGGGACGGCGAGCTCGTGGGGAAGCTGGTCGAGCGCTTCGCGATCGACACGCGCCGGAGGACGGGTGAGCTGTCGCGCGGGCAGGGGACTCGTCTGCGCCTGCTGCTGGCGATGGCCTTCCGGCCGCGGCTGCTCGTGCTCGACGAGCCCGCGGCGGGTCTCGACCTGTCGGGCCGGCGGCAGCTGCTCGAGAGCGTCCTCGACGTCGTCCGCGACCCGCAACGCAGCGTGCTGGTGAGCTCGCACGCGCTGCACGACGTGGAGCGCGTCGCCGACCGGTTGCTGGTGCTGAGCTCGGGCCGCGTCGTGCAGGACGGCGAGACGGCAGCTCTCGTCGGCGAGGGCCGCACGCTCGAGGAGGCCGTCGAGGCCTGGGGCGCGGCGTGAGCGCGACGGCTGTCGCTCCGGCGCCGAGCCTGCGGAACGACCTCGCCGCGTGCGGGTGGCACTGCGTGGCACGGTTCGGCATGGCCGTGCGCGACCCGTTCGCGCTGGGTCTCCTCGCGTTCGCGGGCGCGGTCACGGTCCCACTCTGGAGTTGGTGGCTCGGAATCCATCCCCTCTGGGCACGCCACTATCCTTGGCCGGGAGGGCCGGTCTTCTACAACGGGCCTGCCCCGACCGCCGTGCGGCTCGCGTTCTACCAGCCGTTTGGGCTCGTCGTGCTCACGCAGGTGCTCTGGGCCGCTCTCGTCGCGTGGGCGCTGGGGCGAGAGTCTGCCCAGGGGCAGTGGTCCGCTGCCCGGGCGCTCCCGGCACTCCCGATCGGCCCGCGGGCCCGCGTCGTTGCCGACGCGCTTGTCGCCATCGCGCTCGCGATGGCCGCGCGTGCCGTCGTCCTGTCGTGGGGCGGCGTCCGGCTGGGCCAGACGCTCTTCGGCCACGACCCGCGGCTTGCGGTGTTTCCGGATCTGGCCTGGCTGTTCAGCCTGGCGCAGCCCGCGGAATCGACGCTCACGCTCGCGGCATACGTTTCGGCGTTCGTCGTCAGCACGCTGCTCGGGACGCTCCTCGTGTTCCCACTCGTGCTCGCCTGGAGCACCACGGCGCGGCTCGACTGGCGCGGCTTCGTGAAGCCGACAGTCGCGGTGCTGCTCCTCTTCGCCGCGGTCGGCGTGGGCGCCATGGCCCACGTCGCGTCGGCGGTTCTGGTGTCCGTCCTCGTGTGCGTCTTCCTGGTGGCGCGCCTGGACGCCGCCGACCATCCTGAGACGCCGTCGGCGTCCCGAGCGCCGCGCGTCCGGGCGTCGCCGGGCCCCCTCGTGCAGCTCCGGCGCGACGCGTGGCTCCGCCTTCTGGAGACGCGTTGGATGTACCTGGCGCTCGCGGTGACGCTCCCGTTCGTCCCCACGCTCGCGTACGAGACACACCCCTTCGGGTACGCGTCCACGAGCTTTTCGCTGTTCGCCAAGGTGCTGGCCGGCATGGCCGCGTTGCTGCAATGGCTGGTCCTGATGGCCCTGCCGTTCCTCCCGTTCGGCCTTGCGCTCATTCCCTCGGGTGTGCCGTCCCGCGCGCTCTTCAGCGGTGCCTTCCTGCAGTCCTGGTGCGCTTTGCCGTTGCCGCGCACGACCGTGCTGCGCGCCGTCTACGCGCACGGGCTGCTCGGCGCCGGCTTCGCCTGGCTGGTGCTGTGCGCGCACGCGAGGCTGCTCGGCGCGCGTTTCGGGCCCGTGCTGTACGAGCTGCCGGCCGTCTTCCTCGTGGCCGGCCTCGTGGTCTGCGAAGCGGTCGGCGACCGGCGGCGCGGCCTGCTCGCCGTCGGGGCGTTGGTCGGGTTCCAGTTCGGCGTGCCTGTCGCGCACGCCATCGGGTCGGAATTGCTCGGCCGTCTGCCGGCCTTCGGCAGTCACGGCGCGCGGCTGACGATCGCCGCGTACGCGGTGGCGCTCTTCGGCGTCCTGCCACCGCTCGTGCACCTGCGTGAGCGCGCGGCCTCGCCGCGACCTTCGCCGGCCTGACAGCTTCCGTGTGATCCGTCGCTCGAGCAGCCGCCGTCCCTCGACAGGACGAGGGCCTTCGTCCGTCTACGGCTCGCGGGAGAACCCCTCTCTCCGCCGGAGCCTCGAGGCAGATTCCGCTGGGAACGTGGCTTCCCTGGTGACCGACTGCGACCGCTCTCGGGCGGGAAAGACGCTCTCGATGAACCGGTCGCTCCACTCGGCCTCCAGACTCGCGCTCGGAAGCCCGTACGCCATCGTCGCTGTGATCGTGTAACGGCGATTCGGAGAAAGATCGGGAACCCGCTGCCGGACGTCGGCCCGCCTCAGGTAGATTCGCAGAGGCGTCTCGTCGACGAAGTAGCCGTCGGAGTGGAGGAGGATCGCCGCTCTGCCGTCCGCCGGGACGAGCTCGAACCGCAGCGTGTACCCGTGAGGGACGTCCCCGGTGGTCAGGGGAACGAGGTCGAAGTCGCGTCCGTTGTTGTCGAGCTCGACGCGGAAGTCGTGGAGCGTCATGTGTCCCGCGAGATACCGCCGTCGCGTCTCCTCGAGCGCCCGGCGGTCCTTTTCGACGCCGGCGGCCACGAGCTTGCGGCAGTTGCCCGGGGAGTAGCCCCAGCTGGAGGAGAACAGCGAGCGGCGCTGCTTCACCCGTCCGCAGAGTGCGACGTCACGGAACCGAAGCGCCGCCTGCTGGAAGCACTCCGAGCGGACGTAGTACGAGCGGTAGCCGTCGGGATTGAATAGAAGCCCGCTCTGACGTCGTGACGCAGGGATCGCCTCGCAACTCCCCACCGCTGCCGCCCGCCGCTCGTCGTAGGACGACGCCCGGGCGTCGACGGCGAGCGCGGCGGCGGCGAGCGCGAGCAGCGATCCGACGACGGGCCGACCTCCCCCCACGCTCGGCAGAATCCGGTGCTCGACAGGTCGTGTCAAGCCGAGCGCTACTGTGGCCGGGCGCTCGACGACTCCGGAGCCGTGGGAACGCCGAGCCCAGCGGCGACGGCCTTGCCGAGGAGCTGCTGCAACCGCTCTCGGCTCCGCGCGGGCAGCGCGCGCGCGCCGCGCGCCACGAGCTCGAGCGCCGGGGGATTCTCGAACGGGAACACGACGCGGCTGGCGCGCGCGCGGTCGTACTCCGCGACGCGGGCCCGCTCCGGAGGCCGCAGCTGGTCCAGGAGCTCGTGCTGCAGCGTCCGCAGCTCCGCCGCTTCTGCCGCCGTGAGGGCGCTCTGCCCACGGTCGGCCGCCTCTTCGGCCAGCTGGAACACCTCAGGCGGCTCGAGGACGCGGTTGTCGTTCGCGGAGAGGACGAGGCGGAGCGTCGCGGGCGCGAGATGTGGCAGCTGCTCCACGGCGCCGCGGAGCGCCTGTTCCTGCTCCCGTGCCTTCTGACCGGCGCTCGCCTGCCGGTCGATCTCGGTGAACATCGTCTGCCCGACTTCGGCCGCTCGAGGGAACCAGGTCCGCCAGTTGAGGGCGGCGAGGGCGCCGCCCGCGACGAGACCTCCGAGCAGCACGATTCGCACCGTCCAGTGCAAGAGCGTGGGGAGGAAGCGCTGGCCCGGCTCGCCCTCGTAGACGTCACCCGCCTCGAACGCCTCGGGAACTTCGGCAAGACGCAGCACGGGCAGCTCGCTCACGGGTCGTGGGGCGTCGAGCGGACGCGCCGCGGCCGGGGCCGGGGGTTTCTTCACCTCGGGCTGTCTTCGCCCGGGGCTCTGCCGGACGCTCGCGCCGGGTCGTGCGACGGGCGCTCCGGCGGACGCCGACGGCCAGCGGCGCACCAGCGGTGTCAGGGGATCCAGGCACCGGCCGAGCAGGGCTGCGAACGCCGTGAGCACGTGGAGGAGTGGCCCTTCCAGACGGTCGTGTCGCACCCCTTCATCCTCGCCCGCGTCGCCGACGTCTTCGGCCCACTCCGTTTCGGGAACCGGCGGGCCGTCATCGAGTGGCTTGAGGCGGATGACCGGGGCCTTGTCGGCGCTGCCGTCCGGGTCGCGCCACGGCGGGGCGGGGGTCCCCGAGGCGGACGGCTCGTCCGCGAGGGCCTGCACCATTGGTGGCCTGCCGATGGAGAGCTCGGCCGGCGGCGGCGGGACCTCCGGAGGCGAGAGCGCCTTCGTCGGCCGCGGCTCGGGAGGGACGAGCGCGCGCGCCAGGCGCGCCGCGGACTCCTCGTCGGCCAGGAACTGGCGGAGCGGACGCCACTCCTGGGTGCCGGCGACCTGCACCGTGGCCCTGTCGTCCGTCAGCCAGGTGCGGAGCCCGTCCTGGTCGACCGTCAGCACGGTACCGACGCCGAGCCGGAGCTTGTAGCGCTGGAGCAAGACACCCCCCACACCGGAAGCACGCTCCTCGTTTGTCACGTCGCGCTGTCTGGGCAGACGTTACGCCCGGTCTCCGTCAGTATCAAACCCTCCTCCAGCGCAGCTGGCGCGCGGGTCAGAAGAACCGGCAATCCGTCATCACCATCCTGGTGATGGCGAGACTGTCTGGCGCCCCGGGCGCAGCCGGGTACTCGGTCTGGCCGGCCAGATGCAGAGCCTCGTGAATCAGGATGATCGCCGCCTGCTGACCGGACAGGTGGGCGAAGCTGCGACACAGGAAGATGGCCGAGCCTCCGACCGTCGTCACAGCCGGGACGGCGCGGCCGCAGTACTTCTTCTCCTGCTCTGCGCTGGCGGGGTAGTACGAGGCACCGTCCAGGCTCGCCGCGCCGTCGGCGCCGAGCCGCGAGAACAGCGCTCGGCAGGAGGCATAGTCCCGGAGGCGTTCCTGCACGACGGGGATCCCCTCGTCGAGCCTCGCCGTGACACGCTCCGACAGCCGCGGTTGCGGGACGGACCGTCGTGTGGCCGCCTCGCTCGTCGCCGACGTAGAGCCGTGCTCTGCCGGGATGGGATCGCCGTCGGATCGCGGCACGACCGAAGCGACGAAGGCTGCCGCGCACACGATCGTCGTACAACGGCACGTCGACACGGGCACCTCCGGAGAGGTGCCCTCGACGCAGACACTACCTTCCGGCCAGCGGGCGATCGCGTGGCCAGGCGGACCGACAGTGCCGCTCGACACCTCCGCTGTCGTGATGTGTCCCGGTGCTGTTGGAGTTGTGGACGCAGGCCGGGCGGCTTTCGTTGCGTGAGTGCCATGAGATGCAGCGGGGCGTTGCCTGAGGAGCGAAGTGGAGGGCGACGAGCAGGCTGCGGAGACGGCTGAGTCGCGTTCACGCGCGTGGATGTTTGGAACTGCCCGCTGAGCTCCTCGAGTTCTGTCGGGTGAGCAGCCCGGCTGCCACGAGCTGACCACCCGACGCCATCCGCCGCGCGGCAGCCGGCAGGACGAGCGCGTGGAAGAGCGCGGTGAAGACGAGCGGCGCGGCCAGCGGCCCGCCCGTGCGGGCCGACGCTACTTCAGTTGCGGATCGTCCCGCTGCCCGTGACCGTGAACTGCGGTCCTCCGCGCGCTCAGCCGAGGTGATCCGTTGGCTGGTGTGCGGGCTTTGCAGGGGGCGGCGTCGCCAGCTCGCGAACGAGTTCGGTCAGCTGTCCGGAGTCGCTGAGGCGCCAACCCGACTTCAGCAGCGCGCCGATGCAGTGCGGTGAGCTGCAGTACACGTGTCGGTCGCCCTGCTGCACCGCGAACACCATGACACGCGCCACTCCCCCGGCGCACTTCTCGGGGATGTCGATGCAAGTGCCGTGCCGCCAATGACATTGCCCATGCTCGCGCGTTCGTACCGTACGCTGCGAATGAACGAGGTCGGCTGGCCAACTCCCGGACACCGGGGCGCCGGCGTCGGACCTCGCCAGCAGTCAATCGGACCTTCAATGCCGCCTGAGCGCGAAGCCGATCGAGTTCCCGGTGGCCGGCCCTGCCGTCGGGGGAGTTCTCCGCGGCTCATTCCGCCGCCGCGGTCGGCGGGTACAGCTTCTCGAACTCCGGGTCGCCGTGGAGTATCGAGAGGTCGGGGTCGCGGCGCACCCAGCTCGCGTCCTTGAAGCCGGCCTCCCAGGCCTTCTTCAGCGCAGCGAGGGCCTCCTGCGCCCGGCCGAGCTTGCCGAACGTGCACGCCACGTTGTACAGGACGACGGCGTCGTTCGGGCGCAGGGCGATGGCCAGGTTCGCCTCGCGCACGGCCTCGTCCGCCCGTCCCATCTGCGTGTAGTCGGTGGCCAGGAGCGTGCGGCCCCGTGCGTCCTCCGGCATCTTGCGCAGGTGCGCCTCCAGGACCTGGACCCTCTGCTGGACCAGGTTGCGAAGCGCCTCGCTCTTTCCGAGCGCGCCCAGGGCGTTGATGATCGGGACGTAGATGTTGTAGTCCTCGCCGGACGCGGCGATGCCGGCTTCGGCCAGGTCGGCGACCTCCTGGTACTTGCCGGCGGCGAACAGCGCACGGCCGAGCAGGTAGTAGCCACCCTCGACGTCCGGCTTGCGTTCGACCGCCTGGCGGATGAGCCGGATGGTGTCGTCGTACTTTCCGTCCGCGTAGAGGATCCAGGCTTCCGCCACCTTGATCTCCGGCGCATCCTTGCCGAGGGCGCTCGCCCGCCGGCTCGCCGCGACGGCGCGCTCGATCCAGGCCGGCTCCCGCTCGTAGTGGTAGTGGAACTGCGCGCAGGTGTTGGCGAGGGCGGCGTGAGCGAGGGCGAAGCCGGGGTCGAGCGCGACCGCGTTCTCGAACATCTGCAGGGCGAACTCGAAGTCCTGGCGGGTCAGCCGGCGCGCGTAGCTCTTCCCGCGCAGGAAGAGGTCGTAGGCCTGGAGGTTCTCGGTGGGCTTGGCGGAGATGGCCTCCTGCTCCTGGGGCGAGAGCTGCACGCGGAGCGCGCCGGCGATCTTGCGAGCGATCTCGTCCTGCACGTCGAACACGTCCGCCATCTCGCGGTCGTAGCGCTCGGACCACAGCAGCGAGTCCGTCTGCGCGTCCAGGAGCTGGGAGCTGATCCGGAGCCGGTTGCCGGCCCGGCGGATGCTGCCGGCCAGGACGAAAGCCGCCTTGAGCTGCTGCCCGACCTGCGCCGCGGTGACGGACTTGTCCCGGTACGGGAGGACCGTGGGCCGCGACAGGATCTTCAGGCCCTTGATCTTCGACAGCTCCGTGATGATGTCCTCGGTGACCCCGTCGCGGAGGTACTCGTCCTCCTTCACTCCGGAGAGGTTCTCGAAGTAGAGCACGGCGACGGACCGTTCGGGCGGCTTCGCCGCCACACCGGGGCGCGAGTCGGTGAGCTCGGCCGCGCGCCGTCCTCCGGAGTCGGTGTCGCGCCTCAGGCGCAGCAGGTCGGTCTTGAGGTCGGTCGCGGTCTGGTAGCGGAGGCCACGGTCCTTCTCGAGGGCCTTGCCGAGGATGCGGTTGAGCTCCGCGGGCAGGGCCGGCTTCGCCTGGCCGATCGGCGGGGGCTCCCGGTTCAGGATCGCCTCGAAGACGACGGCCGAGGTCTCTCCCTGGAACGGCAGCGTCCCGGTGGCGGCCTGGTAGAGGACCGTCCCCAGCGAGAAGAGGTCCGTGCGGGCGTCCGTGACCTGCCCGCGCGCCTGCTCGGGCGACATGTAAGACACCGTGCCCATCGTCGTGCCGGCCGTGGTCAGCTCGTTGGGCTGCACCGCGGTGGGCGCCTCGGAGTGCTCGGCAGTGCCTGCCGGGCGCACGCGCTCGATCTTCGCGAGGCCGAAGTCCAGGACCTTCGCCTGGCTGCGCACGTTCACGAAGATGTTCGCGGGCTTGAGGTCCCTGTGCACGATCCCCTTCGCGTGCGCCGACTCGAGCGCGTCCGCGATCTGGATCCCGAGGTCCAGGAGCGGCCCCGCGTCGAGGGGCCCGCGGCGGACCCGCTCCGCCAGCGTCTCCCCCTCCAGCAGCTCCATCGCGATGAAGTGCTGGCCCCCGTGCTGGTCGATCTCGTACACCGTGCAGATGCCGGGGTGGTTGAGGGCGGAGGCGGCGCGAGCCTCTCTCTGGAAACGCTCGAGCGAGGCGGCGTCCTGCGCCATCTCCGTGGGCAGGAACTTCAGCGCCACGTGCCGGCCGAGCTTCGTGTCCTCCGCCTCGTACACGACCCCCATGCCGCCGCTGCCCAGCTTCGACTTGATCCGGTAGTGCGAGACCGTCTGGCCGATCATGGATCGCTGCCCTCCGTGGCTCATCCCCCCGCGGCGGCGGGGTACAGTCTCTCGAACTCCGCCTCGCCGTGGAGCAGCGCGAGCTCGGTGTCCCGGCGCGCCCGCTCCATTTCCGCAGCCTGAGCCTAGTCCCCGCTCGGCGTCCAGATGTTCTTGACCTGCGTCGCCTCGCGCAGGAACTCGGGGCCCTCGCCGGCCACGGGGGAGAGCCAGTCGCGTTCTCCAGCGTCGGCCCACGTGCGCTTCATGTTGCCGGCCGAGAGCTCCTCGACCTGCTTCACGCCCGCGCCGGGGCCGAAGTACCAGATCGCGTCCACGTCGTCGTGGGCCGCCAGGACGGGCGCGAGGACGTCGCGGCGGCCGGTCACGATGTTCACGACGCCGGCGGGGACGTCCGACGTCTCGAGCACCTGGTAGAAGTCGGTCGCGCTCAGGGGATGCTTCTCGGACGGGAGCGCGACCACCGTGTTGCCCATGGCGATCGCGGGAGCCACCAGCGAGACGAACCCCAGGAGGGGTGCGGCGTCGGGCGCCACGAGGCCCATCACGCCGATCGGCTCGACGAGCGCGAGCGTGAGGCCGCGCAGCGGCACGCCGTGCACGGCGCCGTCGTACTTGTCGGCCCAGGCGGCGTAACTGAACAGCCGCGGGATCGTGGCTTCGACCTCGTGCCGTCCCGTCGCCGCCGGTCTGCCGCGCGATCCGCGCCGCGAACTCGGCCGCGCGCGCGGACAGGTTCTCGGCGAGGTAGTAGAGGATCTGCGCGCGGAGCTGAGCGGTCGAATGGCTCCAGCCCGGCTCGGCCGCGTGCGCCGCCTCGACCGCGTTGCGGATGTCCTTGCGGTTGCCGTCGCCGACCTCGCCGACCCGCTCGCCCGCCGGCCCGACGACGGGCAGGCTGGCTCCCCCGTCCGGCCGGGCCTGCTTGCCGCCGATGAAGAGCTTGGGCGTGCGGTCGATCGGCGGCGCGGCCGGCATGCGCGCGGCGGAGGCCGACGGGCTCGGCGAGGCGGCCGATCCGGCCGTGGGCGCGGCGTGCGGCGCCTCGACGGGGCGCAGGTACTCGTACATCCCCTCGCGCCCGCCCTCGCGGCCGAAGCCGCTCTCGCGGTAGCCGCCGAAGCCGCTCGCGGCGTCGAACAGGTTCGTGGCGTTGATCCAGACCGTGCCCGCCTTGAGCTTGCGCGCCACGTCGAGCGCGAGGTTGACGTTCTCCGTCCAGACGCTCGCGGCGAGGCCGTAACGCGTGTTGTTCGCGAGCGCGACGGCTTCCGCCGGCGTGCGGAAGGTCATCGACACGAGCACGGGGCCGAAGATCTCCTCCTGCGCGATCGTCGCGGACGGGGCGACGTTCGTGAAGAGCGTGGGCGGGTAGAAGCAGCCCTCCTTGGGGCAGGCCCACGAGGGCTGCCACAGCGTCGCGCCCTCCTCCACTCCCTGCTTCACCAGGCGCTCGATGCGCGCGAGCTGCACGGGCGCGACGATCGCGCCGATGTCCACCGCCTTGTCGAGCGGGTCGCCGACGCGCAGCCGCTCCATGCGCGCGCGCAGCTTCGCGAGCACGCGCTCGGCGACCGACTCCTGCACCAGCAGGCGCGAGCCGGCGCAGCACACCTGCCCCTGGTTGAACCAGATCGCGTCGACCACGCCCTCGACCACGCTGTCGAGGTCGGCGTCGTCGAACACGAGGAACGGGCTCTTCCCGCCCAGCTCGAGCGACAGCCGCTTGCCGCGTGCCGGCGGTCTTGCGGCGGATGAGGCGGCCCACCTCGGTCGAGCCCGTGAAGGCGATCTTGTCGACGCCGGGGTGCTCGACGAGGCACGCGCCGTGCCGCCCCGTCGCCGGTCACGACGTTGACGACACCCGGCGGCAGGCCCGCCGCCTGGCACAGCTCGGCGAAGGCGAGCGCGGTGAGCGACGTGAACTCCGCGGGCTTCAGGACCACCGTGTTGCCCGCGGCGAGCGCGGGCGCGACCTTCCAGGCCAGCATCAGCAGCGGGAAGTTCCAGGGGATGATCTGGCCGACGACACCGACGGGAGCGTGGCCGGGGAACTCGCGCTCGACGAGCTGCGCCCAGCCCGCGTGGTGGTAGAAGTGGCGCGCCACGAGCGGCATGTCGATGTCGCGCGTCTCGCGGATCGGCTTGCCGTTGTCGAGCGTCTCGAGCACGGCCAGCAGGCGCGAGTGCTTCTGCACCTGGCGCGCGAGGGCGTACAGGAAGCGGGCCCGGTCGTGTCCCGGCAGCGCCCTCCACGCGGGCAGCGCAGTGCGAGCCGCGGCCACCGCGGCGTCGATCTCGGCGGGAGTGGCCTGGGCGATGTGGGCCAGGCTTCGCCCGTTGGCGGGATTGACGCTGTCGAAGTGGCCGCTGCCCGCCACGAACGCGCCGTCGACGAAGTGGCCGAACTTCCGTTCGTGGCGGTCGAGCCAGGCGAGCGCGGGGCCGGCGGCCTCCGGCGCCGGCCCGTACTCCATCGTCTCGAAGATCTCCGCCACTGTCATGCGCTCCTCCAGGCTAGACCATCGGCTGGCGGTGGGCGGCCGAGTAGCGGCCGGTCGCGAAGTGCTCGAGCTGGCGCTCGATGTCGGTCAGCAGCGCGCTCGCCCCGATGCGGAAGAGCGCGGGCGAGAGCCACTCCTTCCCCAGCTCCTCCTTCATCAGCAGGAGCCAGTCGAGGGCCTGCTTCGCCGTGCGGATGCCGCCCGCGGGCTTGAAGCCGACACGGTGCCCCGTCCGGTCGTGGTACTCGCGGATCGCGCGCACCATCACTAGGCCGAACGGGAGCGTGGCGTTCACCGGCTCCTTGCCGGTCGAGGTCTTGATGAAGTCGGCGCCGGCCATCATGCACACGTGGCTGGCCAGCGCCAGGTTGCGCAGCGTCCCGAGCTCCCCGGCGGCCACGATCGTCTTCATGTGGGCCGGACCGCAGGCCTCGCGAAAGGCTCGCACCTCGTCGTAGAGCGCGCGCCAGTCTCCCGTGAGGACGTGGGCACGGGAGACGACGATGTCGATCTCGGCCGCGCCAGCCTCGATGGAGCGGCGGATCTCCTGGATCTTGAGGTCGAGCGGCGTCTGTCCCGCTGGGAAGCCGGTGGAGACGGCCGCCACGGGCACGCCACTGCCGGCGAGCGCCGTGACCGCAGTGGCCACGAGGTTGTGGTAGACGCAGACCGCCCCCACCTGCAGGCCCCGCCCCGCCATGCCGATGGCCTCGAGCAGGTCCCCCCGCACCGGCTGGCGGCCCTTCGCGCAGAGGCGGAGCACGTTGCCCGGAGTGTCGTCCCCGGCCAGCGTCGTCAGGTCGAGACAGGTGACGGCCTTCAGCAGCCACGCCGCCTGCCACTCCTTCTTGACCGTCCGCCGGGCGCCGAGCGTCGCCGCCCGCCGCTCCACCGCGCTGCGGTTGACGCGCATGCGGTTCACGAGCGACAGGTCGAGAGTCGTCCCGGGGTTTCGGGCGGGCTCGCCGGCCCGAGCGGCTTCGGCTCTGGGGCGCACGGTGGTGGCCACGGCTGCGGAGCACCTCCGCGAGGGATGATAGCAGCCCTGCCGCGGCGGAGGCCCCTCAGGACGGCAGGCCCCTCGCGATCACCTGCTCCAGTGCGCCGCGGCCCACCCGGTGGCTGTCACGAGCGCTACGCCGCTTCCAGCCTCCGGATCACCTCGTCCGCCATCGCCTTCGTCGACAGCGAGCCGCCGAGGTCGGCGGTTCGGCAACCGGCGCTGAGGGCGGCGCCCGCCGCATCCTCGACGAGGCGCGCCTCGGCCTCGAGCCCGAGCGAGTGCCTGAGGGCCATCGCCGCGGAGAGGATCGCGCCGAGCGGGTTCGCGACGCCCTTGCCGGCGATGTCCGGCGCGGAGCCGTGGATCGGCTCATAGAGGCCGGGACCGCCGTCGCCGATCGACGCGGAGGGCAGCATGCCCATCGAGCCGGCGAGCACCGACGCCTCGTCGGTCAGGATGTCGCCGAACATGTTCTCGGTGACGACCACGTCGAGGCTGGCGGGGCTCGTGATCAGGCGCATGGAGGCGGTGTCGACCAGCATGTGGTCGAGCGCGACCTCCGGGTGCGCCCGGCCGACCTCGGTCGCGATCTCCCGCCACAGCCGCGAGGACTCGAGCACGTTCGCCTTGTCGACCGAGGTCAGCTTGCGCCGCCGCGCCTTCGCCATGCGGAAGGCCAGCTCCAGCACGCGGCGCACCTCGAAGTCGTGGTACTCGAGCGTGTCGACCGCGCGCTCGACGCCGTCCCGCCGCTCGCGGCCCTTCGGCTGGCCGAAGTAGAGGCCGCCCGTCAGCTCGCGGATCACCAGGATGTCGACGCCCGCGACGCGATCGGCCTTGACCGGCGAGGTGTCCACCAGGCTCGGGTGCACCTTGACGGGACGCAGGTTCGCGAACACGCCCAGGCCCTTGCGCAGCGCGAGCAGCCCCTGCTCGGGCCGTACCTTCGCCCGCGGGTCGTCCCACTTCGGGCCGCCGACGGCGCCGAGCAGCACGGCGTCCGCAAGACGGCACTCCGCCAGCACCTCGTCGGTGAGCGCCGTGCCGTGCGCGTCGATCGAGCAGCCACCCAGCGACCGCTCGACGAAGCTGAAGCGGTGGCCGCGGCGACGAGCAACTGTCTCCAGCGCCCGCACGGCCTCGGCCGTCACCTCGGGACCAATCCCGTCGCCCGGCAGCACCACGAAGCGCGCGTTCACGCGCCGGCGCCCGCGACGGTCAGGCCGTACTCGATCGCGTCCACCAGCGCGACCCAGCTCGCCTCGATGATGTTCGGGCTCGCGCCGACCGTGCTCCAGCGCCGGCCGCCCCACTGCATGTCGATCAGCACGCGCGTGGTGGCCGCCGTGCCGTTCTGCCCGTCGAGGATGCGCACCTTGTAGTCGCACAGGTGCAGCTCGTCGACCCGCGGGTAGTGGCCGCGCAGGGCCTTGCGCAGAGCCGCGTCGAGCGCGTCGACCGGGCCGTCGCCCTCCGACGCCGTGTGCAACAGCTCGCCGTCGACCCGCACCTTGACCATCGCCTCGGCGAACAGGCCGCGTCCGCTGCGGTGCTCCACGTTCACCAGGAAGTCGACCAGCTCGAAGGGCGGGCGGTGCGACGGCTGCTGGCGCTTGAGCATCATGGCGACGGAGGCCTCGCCGGCCTCGAACGAGAAGCCGCGCGCCTCGAGCGCCTTGACGTCCTCGAGCACGCCGCTGACGTCGAGGCCCGCGCGCACCGCGACGCCGTGCTCCTCGGCCTTCGAGAGCAGGTTGCCGCGGCCCGACAGCTCGCTGACGACGACGCGCATGCGGTTGCCGACCAGCGCCGGGTCGATGTGCTGGTACGAGGCCTCCGAGCGCCGCATGGCCGCCACGTGGATGCCGCCCTTGTGCGCGAAGGCGCTCTTGCCGACGTAGGCCAGGTGCTCGTCGGGGGCCAGGTTCGCCACCTCGGCCACGAAGTGGGACAGCTCGACGAGCGTCGCCAGCCGCCCCTCCGGGAGACAGCGCAGGGCGAGCTTCAGCTCGAGCGCGGGGATGATCGAGCACAGGTTCGCGTTGCCGCAGCGCTCGCCGTAGCCGTTGATCGTGCCCTGCACCTGGACGGCGCCGGCCCGGACCGCGGCCAGCGAGTTGGCGACCGCGGCCTCGGTGTCGTTGTGGCAGTGGACGCCCAGCGGGTGGTTGACCGCTTCGCGCACGGCCGCCACGGCCTCGCCGACCTGCCAGGGCAGGGAGCCGCCGTTCGTATCGCACAGAACCAGCGTCTCGGCCCCGCCGCGCACGGCCGCGCGCAGCGTCTCCAGGGCGTAGGCGGCGTCGGCGCGGTAGCCGTCGAAGAAGTGCTCGGCGTCGTAGATCACGCGCCGGCCCTGCGAGCGCAAGTAGCCGAGGCTGGTCTCGATGATGCGCAGGTTCTCCTCGGCCGTCGTGCGCAGCACCTCGGCCACGTGCAGCGTCCAGGTCTTGCCCACGACGGTGCAGACCGGCGTCCTGGCGTCGACCAGGGCGCGGATGTTGGCGTCGTCCTCCGGCGCGCCGCCGACCCGGCAGGTGGCGCCGAAGGCCGTCAGCAGCGCGGTCGACCACTCCATGTCCCGCGCGCGCTCGAAGAACTCGGCGTCCTTGGGGTTGGACCCGGGCCAACCGCCCTCGACGAAGGCCACGCCCAGCTCGTCGAGCCGCCGCGCGACGCGCAGCTTGTCCTCGCAGGAGAGCGAGATGCCCTCGCGCTGCGTGCCGTCCCGCAGCGTCGTGTCGTAGATCTGGATCACGACGGCACCCGGCCGCTGCGCCGCTCGAACGCCGTGATCTGGGGCTCGAAGCGCAGGATGTAGCCCAGCTCGTCCACCCCGTTCAGCAGGCAGCTCTTCGCGAAGGGATCGACCGGGAAGCCGACCTGGCGCCCGTCGGGCAGCGCCAGCCGCTGCGACTCGAGTTCGATCGTGAAGAGCGCGTCAGGCTCCCGCTCGACCAGCGCGACGATCGCCGCGTGGGCCGCGGCGTCCACCGCGACCGGCAGCAGGCCGTTCTTGAGCGCGTTGTTGCGGAAGATGTCGGCGAACGAGGTGGCGACCACGGCGCGGAAGCCGAAGCCGGTGAGCGCCCAGGGGGCGTGCTCGCGCGAGCTGCCGCAGCCGAAGTTCGCGCCGGCGACCAGGATCGCCGCCTCGTTCGCCCGCGGCTGGTTGAGCACGAACTCCGGCTTCGGCGAGCCGTCCGCGGCGTAGCGCCAGTCGGCGAACAGGCTCGCGCCGAGGCCCGCCTTGTCGGTGACCTTGAGGAAGCGGGCCGGGATGATCTGGTCGGTGTCCACGTCGTTCATCGGGAGCACGACCGCGCGGGAGCGGAGCGTCGTGAACTGGGCCATCGCGTCGTCCTCCGTTCAGCGGGCCAGCAGCGTGCGCGCGTCGGCGACCCGGCCCTCGACTGCGGCCGCCGCGGCGGTCAGCGGCGAGGCGAGCAGCGTGCGGCCGCCCTTGCCCTGCCGGCCCTCGAAGTTGCGGTTCGAGGTGGACACCGCGTACTGCCCGGGCTCGAGCTGGTCGCCGTTCATGGCAATGCACATCGAGCAGCCGGGGTCGCGCCACTCGGCGCCGGCCTGCTTGAAGATGGCGTCCAGCCCCTCGCCCTCGGCCTGGCTCTTCACGGCCTGCGAGCCGGGCACGACCAGCACGCGCACTTTCGGCGCCACCTTGCGCCCCTTGAAGATCGACGCCGCGGCGCGCAGGTCGGAAAGCCGTCCGTTCGTGCAGCTGCCGATGAAGACGACGTCGATCGGCCTTCCCAGCAGCGGCCGGCCGGCCTCGAGGCCCATGTAGGCGAGGGCTTTCTCGGCCGCGGCGCGCTGGGCCGGGTCGCCCAGGCGCGCGGGGTCGGGCACGGAGTCGGTGACCGGCATGCCCATCCCGGGCGTCGTCCCCCAGGTGATCATCGGCGCGAGCGCGCCCACGTGCAGCGTGATGGAGCGGTCGAAGGAGGCGCCCTCGTCCGTCGGCAGCCGGCGCCAGGCGTCGAGCGCGCGCTCCCAGTCGGCGCCCTGCGGCGCGTGGGGGCGTCCGGCCAGGTACTGGAAGGTGGTGTCGTCGGGCGCAACCAGCCCGGCGCGGGCGCCGCCCTCGATCGACATGTTGCAGACCGTCATCCGCTCTTCCATGCTCATCGCGCGCACGGCCTCGCCGCGGTATTCGAACACGTGGCCCGTGCCGCCGCCCACGCCGATCTTCGCGATCAGGGCCAGGATCACGTCCTTGGCCGAGACCCCCGGCGCGAGGCGGCCGTCGAGCCGCACCTCGTAGGTGCGCGGGCGGCTCTGCAGCAGGCACTGGGTCGCCAGCACGTGCTCGACCTCGCTCGTGCCGATGCCGAAGGCGAGGGCGCCGAAGGCCCCGTGCGTGGCGGTGTGGCTGTCGCCGCACACGATCGTCATCCCCGGCTGCGTGTGGCCCAGCTCGGGTCCGATCACGTGAACGATGCCCTGCTGGGCGCTGCCCTGGTCGTAAAGCGTGATCCCGAACTCGCGGCAGTTGTCCGCCAGCTGCTGCAGCTGCTTGCGCGCCAGCTCGTCCACGACGGGCCCGCGCGTGGGGATGCTGTGGTCGGCCGTCGCCACGGTCGCCTCGGGCCGGCGCACGCGCAGCGAGCGCGCCCGCAGGCCGCTGAAGGCCTGAGGCGACGTCACCTCGTGGACCAGGTGGCGGTCGACGTAGAGGATCGCGGGAGAGCCGGGCTCCTGCGCGACGACGTGCGCGTCCCAGATCTTCTGGAAGAGGGTACGGCCTTCGCCCATCGCATCCCTCCAGACCCGGCGGCAGCGCACGCACGGGCCGTGCTCCTTTGGCCTGCCGCGTCGGGCAGCAGGCGCAGCAGAGGAAACCCGCACTATACCCGAGCGGGCGGGGTTTCTGCGCGGCTCGCTACTGCAGCGCGGCAGGAGGCTATTGCGGAGCCGCGGGAGGCGCTGCCTGCACGACGGCGTCGAGCGCCTCGTAGCGCGCGCGCAGCGTGTCGGGCCGGGCCTCGCTCGCGACGTCGAGGTGCATGACCTGCGGCCCGGCCTCTCCGGTGTAGCGGGGCCAGCGCGGCAGGCCGCCGCCGTTCGGATCGCCGCTGCGGGCGAAGTTGCTCCAGTAGCTCATCATCAGGTCCGACAGCTGGCGATCCGCCGGCTGCCACGGCACCTGGGGCGAGGAGTCGAGGGCGCCGAACACGTACTCGATCTCCCCCGCGTGGCGGGCCCCTACGTCGGCGGCGGTGGCGGGCACGCCGTTCACCTTCGTGTCCGGCGCCACCGGGATCTTGCGGTCGAACGAGTACCGGTAGACCGGCGCGCCGCCTCTCTGCTGCAGCTCGATCCACTTCCACGTGGCGTAGCCGAGGAACAGGTCGCCGGCCAGCGCCGCGGCCGACTCCACGGCCTCGGCGTCCGAGCCGGCGGGGTAGACCTTCAACAGCGCGTCGGCGGCCGGCCCGAAGCGCGTGCGCGTCTGCTCGGCGAAGCCCTTGGCCGTCGGCCGCGGGTTCCCCAGCACGACGCCGGCCCGCACCTCGTCGGCGTTCCAGCCCGCGAGCAGCGGGATCTTGTTCTGCTCGCCCGCGGCGTAGATCTGGTTGGGGTCCTTCGGCAGGACGTAGCCGTCGACGATCGGCGCGAACCAGGGCTGGACCTTCAGCGCCGCCTGCAGGACGTCGTCGGTCGGCTTCTTGCGCAGCGCCTCGAGCGAGCCGGCGCCGAGCGCGGTCGCGAACGCCGCGCCCGCCTTCTCGCCGTCGGCGAGCGAGGCGGGCGGCAGCGCGGAGCGGCCGGCGTAGGCCCCGCTCTCGCCGATCGCGCGCTGCACCAGGCCCTTGGCGAGCGGCGAGGCGACCAGCGCGCTCACGGAGAAGGAGCCGGCCGACTCGCCGAAGACCGTGACGTTCGACGGGTCGCCGCCAAATTCCGCGACGTTGTCCTGGACCCAGCGCAGCGCCGCCAGCTGGTCGATGAAGCCGTAGTTGCCCGAGGCGCCGTGGCCCGACTCCGCCGTCAGGGCGGGGTGCGCCAGGAACCCGAAGACTCCCAGCCGGTAGTTCATGCTGACGACGATCACGCCCTTGCGCGCGAGCCGGGCGCCGTCCTGCCGCGGCTCCGAGGTCGAGCCGGCCTGGAAGCCGCCGCCGTAGATCCAGACCATGACGGGCAGGCGCTCGCCCGCCTTGCGCGCGGGGGTCCAGACGTTGAGGTACAGGCAGTCCTCGCTCGGCTGGTCCCGGAACACCATGTCGCTGAAGACCGGTCCCTGCAGGCAGCGTGCCCCGAACTCGGTGGCCTTGCGCGTGCCCGTCCAGGCCGCCACGGGCTGGGGCGCGCGCCAACGCAGCTCGCCGACCGGCGGGGCGGCGTACGGGATCCCGCGGTAGGCGCGGACGCCGCCGGCCTCGAGCGTGCCCTCGACGAGCCCGCTCCGCGTGCGGACGGCCTGGGCGGGTTGCGCCTTCGAGACAGGCGCCGCCGAGGTCGTGCCCGTTGCCTGTGCCTGCGCATCGACAGCCTTCGCGTTCCCAGCGGCCATCACGACCGCCAGACCCAGAGCCAACGCCGCACTGCCTCTGCCCACCAGCACCATGATTCGCTCCGTTTCTCCGCGCCGGCGCAAGCCCCGGGCACCGCGGCCGGGCTCAATAGTAGATCGTGACGCGGAAGCTTCCCGAGTTGTCCCGCAGGTAGTCGTCGTTGATGCCTAGATAGAGGAGGCCCGAGTCACGGACTCGCATCTCGCCACGGTCGCCACCGATGAAGAACGGGTCGCCGTTGCCGATGCGCCCGATGAGGGCCGCGGCGTTGCGTCCCGGGATGGGCCGCGCCGCGTTGTGAGGGGAGCCGCGCTCGCCGTCGGGGCCGTCCTTGCGGTTGGGGCCCCAGCGCACCTCGCCGCGGGCCTCGAACGAGATCCGCTCTCCGGCGTTCACCTCGATGCCCGTGCGCGTCCAGCCCTCGCTCGCGGAGACCACGACCTCGCGCTCGCGCATCCCGCTCCGGCGGCCGCTGCCGGAGAAGCCGGAGTCGGAGCGGAAGTCGCCGAACTCGATGCGCTGGACCTCCCGTCGCTCGAAGCGCTCGCTGCGCCCGCGCTCGTCGCGCCACTCGACCCGGTCGTCGCGGTACCCGACCAGCTCGCCGTCGACGCGGCGGCCGTTCCGCAGCACCAGCGTGTCGGCTGAGGCCGCCGCGGCCGCGAGGGCCAGCGAGGCCAGGACCAATCTGTCGCGCAGTCTCATGTTCTTCCCCCTTGGCGTCTCGGCCGCCCACCCCGCCGTCCCCCTGGGGCCGCCGGCCACCGGTTCGCCATTCTACGGCCCGCTGCTCAACGGCCGAGCTTCAGGACCCAGGCCGGCTGGCCCAGCAGCGCCTCCGGCAGCTCGGGCAGCTCGACGGTGAGCGAGGCGCCGCTCGGCTCGAAACGGAGCGACCCGGCGCTGCCGAGCAGCGCCACCGTCTTCACCTCCGACGCGGCGGCATCGCGGATCGTGAAGCGGTGCCCGGGCCAGCGTGGCAGGATCGCGAACACGTCCCTGCCCTTCGCGGTGAAGAAGGCTTCGATCGAGGCCTTGCCCGGCGCCGGTGGCTCGGTGAGCTTGGAGACGTCGTAGGCCGTCTCGAACTCCCGGTCGTAGTCGATCTTCGGCCGCTCGCCGGCGCTCCACTGGGTGGCCACGGCGAAGGGCCTGGTGCCGTAGATCGCCTCGCCGTTCGTCTTCAGCCAGGCGCCGATCTGCGCCAGCCGCTCCTCCATCACCACGGGGATCGTGCCGTCGGCCGCGGGCCCGATGTCGAGCAGCAGGTTGCCGCCGCGGCTCACGATGTCGCACAGCATGACCACGAGCTCGCGGCCCGTGCGGTAGTGCTCCAGGCGTTCGGCGCGGTTGTAGCCGTAGGAGAAGCCCATGCCGCGGCTCTCCTCCCAGGGGTGGTCGCTGCCGCTCATGCCCGGCGTGTACTCGGTCGTCCAGTAGCCGCCGTGCCGGTGTCGCGTGTCCTTGCCCCAGCGGTCGTTCACCACGACCTCGTCCTTGACCTTCGATTCGTTGAAGAGCCAGGCGAGCAGCTCCGGGCTGTGCCAGTCGGCCGACGGCAGGTCCCACTCGCCGTCCGAGAAGACGAGCGCCGGCTGGTAGCGCGTGACCAGGTCCTTGAACTGGGGGAACGTGTGCTCGCGCACGAAGCGTGGCTTGTCCGCGAGGTAGAGCGGGTTGTACCACTCGTAGAGCGAGTAGTAGTAGCCCATCTTCAGCCCCTGCGCGCGGACCGCCTGCGTGAGGTCGCCGAGCAGGTCCCGTTTCGGGCCGACCTCGACTGCGTTCCACGGTCGGCCCCAGGTCGCCGAGGCCTCGTGGCTGGGCCACAGCGCGAAGCCCTCGTGGTGCTTCGAGGTGAGAACCACGTACCTCGCGCCCGACCCCGCGAACACCCGCGCCCAGCGCTCCGGCTCGAAAAGCTCGGCGCGGAACTGCGGCGCGAAGCTCGCGTAGTCGAAGTCGGCCCCGTAGACGCGCCGGTGAAAGGCCCAGGTGCCGGCCTGGACGGCGTTCGCGCCCGCGGCCTTGCCGTTCGTGAGGGCGTTCCAGTACCACTCGGCGTAGGCCAGCTTGCCCGGGATCACGGGGGCGTAGGCGGGCACCGAGTAGACGCCCCAGTGGATGAAGATGCCGAACTTCGCCTCGCCGAACCACGCCGGCGTGGGGCGGCGGTCGAGCGACTCCCAGCTGGGCTCGTAAGGCTGCGCTCCCAGCAGGGCGGCGGAGCCGCAGAACGCCAGAGACAGGGCCAGAGTCCTCATGGCGGGCGACCTCCCGGCGCGCGCCGATTGTAGCGGGAAGCTGCTCGGCGCAGGCGTACAATCCCGCTCCATGTCCACGAGTGTCGTCGTCCGCCTGCACGTGTGCTCAGCGCTCCTCCTCGGCGCCCTGCTGCTCGCCGGGCCCGCGGCGGCTCAGCCGAGCGAGACGCCCGCGAAGTTCGTGCCCGTGACGGACAGCTTCGACCACGTGCGGCGCGAGGTGATGGTCCCGATGCGGGACGGCGTGAAGCTGCACACCGTGATCCTGGTGCCGAAGGGCGCCCGGGGAGCGCCGATCCTGCTGACGCGGACTCCGTACGACGCGAACGAGCTGACGAGCCACGCGCCCAGCTCGCACCTGGGACCGCTGCTCTGGGGCTACGACAACGCCACCGAGGCGATCGTCGAGGGGGGCTACATCCGCGTCGTGCAGGACGTGCGTGGCAAGTACGGCTCCGAGGGCGACTACGTGATGAACCGGCCTCTCCACGGGCCGCTCAACCCGACGCCGGTCGACCATGCGACCGACACCTACGACACGATCGACTGGCTCGTGAAGAACGTCCCGGAGTCGAACGGGAAGGTCGGCATCCTCGGGATCTCCTACGACGGCTTCCTGCCGCTGATGGCGCTCGTGAACCCGCACCCCGCGCTCAAGGTGTCGGTCCCGATGAACCCGATGGTCGACGGCTGGCGGGGCGACGACTGGTTCCACAACGGCGCCTTTCGCCAGCAGAACCTGCCGTACATCTACGAGCAGGAAGCGACCCGCGCCAACGACGCGAAGTGGTGGACGAGCAGCTTCGACGACTACGACCTGTACCTGCAGGGCGTCTCGGCAGGCGCCGTCGGCCGCAGCCACGGCATGGAGCAGCTGGGGTTCTTCCGCAAGCTGCTCGAGCACCCGGCCTACGATGACTTCTGGAAGCAACAGGCGATGGACCGGGTCCTGGCGGCCCAGCCGCTGAAGGTCCCGGTGATGCTGGTGCACAGCCTGTGGGACCAGGAGGACATCTACGGCGCGATCGCCGTGTACCAGGCGATCAAGCCCAGGGACACGGCGGGCGACAAGGTGTTTCTGGTGCTCGGACCCTGGCACCACGGGCAGGAGATCGGCGACGGCAGCGCGCTCGGCGCGCTGCGCTTCGGCGCCGACACGGCGCTCGCGTTCCGCCGCGAGGTCCTGCGGCCCTTCCTCGACCAGTACCTGAAGGACGGCGCGCCGAAGGCGGACCTGCCGTCCGTGATGGCGTTCGAGACCGGCAGCAACGCGTGGCGCCGCCTGCCCGCCTGGCCCGCGGGCTGCGCGAGCGGCTGCGCCGTCAAGGCGACGCCTCTCTACCTCGCCGAGGGACTGAAGCTCCGCTTCGAGGCGCCCCGGACGGGCGAGGCCGGCTACGAGGAGTACGTTTCGGACCCGGCGAAGCCCGTGCCCTACCGCGCGCGCCCGATCCAGCCGGTGGCGTACGGCCAGGGCCACACGTGGTCCCAGTGGCTCGTCGACGACCAGCGCGAGGCCTCCGGGCGCCCGGACGTCCTGGCGTTCGTCTCCCAGGTGCTGCGCGAGCCGCTCAAGATCAGCGGGCAGCCGGTGGCGAACCTGATCGCCTCGACGAGCGGGACCGACTCCGACTGGGTCGTGAAGCTGATCGACGTCCATCCCGACGAGGTGGCGGGAGAGCCCGCGCTGGGTGGCTACCAGCTGATGGTCTCCGCGGACGTCTTCCGCGGCCGCTACCGCGAGAGCCTCGAGGCCCCGAAGCCGATCGCGGCGGGAGCGCCGCTGACGTACCGCTTCGCGCTGCCGACCGCCAACCACGTGTTCCTGCCCGGCCACCGGATCATGGTCCAGGTCCAGTCGAGCTGGTTCCCGCTCTACGACCGAAACCCACAGACGTTCGTGCCGAGCATCTTCGACGCGAAGCCCGGCGACTTCCGGAAGGCCGTGCAGCGCGTCTACCACGCGCCCGCTCAGGCCAGCTTCGTCGAGCTGCCGCTGGTCGTCGCCGCCCCCTGAGGCGCGGCGCGCGACCAGCGGCACCTCAGCAGGCGAGCCGGGCCCTTACGCGCAGCGTAAGGGCTTACGTGGCCCGTTCAGTAGCCCGGGCCGCTGCCGCCACCGTTGGCCGCCCCGTTGAGGGCGCCGACCATCGTTGGATGAATCGAGCAGTGGTACGTCAACGCCCCCGAGCTGGAGATCATGATCGGCCGGCTGGTCGCGCCGCTGGCGATCGCACCGGTGTCGAACGTCCCGCCGTCCGCGGTCGCCGTGTGGGCGATGCCGTCCGTGTTCTTCCAGGCCACCGTCTGACCGGGCTGGACCGCTACCGTGTTGGGCGAAAAGGACATGCCGGCGATGGTGATGACGACGTCCGCCGTCGCGCTCGGGCTCGGCGTCGAGGTGGCTCCCGTGCCCGACGTGGGCGTCGAGGGGTAGCTACTGTTGCCGCCACCGCCGCCGCAGCTCGCCATCCACACGCCGGCCGCGAGCACGGCCAGGCTCCCTGCGAGTGTCTTCGACATTCCTTGACTCCTCACCCCCGTGCCCGCTCCGCGTAGGCTTTCGTGCGCTTCCGCCTCGAGCGGCGCGGGCTGGGTGTCTCCAGAGCAAGCACGGTGCCAGCGAGTCGGCGACTCGCGAAGCGGGTCGGTCGGGACAGCGCCGGAACACGGGTGGGCGGAGAGCGGACCTATAATCCGCCCCGCATGGCGGTCGAGGCGGGAACGCGGCTGGGCCCCTACGAGATCGTCGCGCCCCTCGGGCACGGCGGGATGGGCCTGGTGTTCCGCGCGCGCGACACGCGGCTCAACCGCGAGGTCGCGATCAAGGTCCTGCCCCAGAACCTCGCCGACGACGCGGAGGCGCTCGACCGCTTCAAGCGCGAGGCGAAGGCGGTGGCGGCGCTCTCGCACCCGAACATCCTCGCGATCCACGACTTCGAGAGCCACGAGGGCGCGCCCTACGTGGCGATGGAGCTGCTCGAGGGCGAGACGCTGCGCGCGCGGCTCGCGGACGGCGCGCTGCCGGCGCGCAAGGCGGTCGAGATCGCGCTGGCGATCGCCGGCGGGCTGGCCGCGGCGCACGACAAGGGCATCGTCCACCGCGACCTCAAGCCCGAGAACGTGTTCCTGCTGCGCGACGGGCAGGTGAAGGTGCTCGACTTCGGCCTGGCGCGCATCGACCCGATCGCGGCGGAGGAGGGACAGGGCGCGCCGACCGTCTCGCTCTCGACGGAGCCCGGGCGCGTGATGGGCACGGTCGGCTACATGGCGCCGGAGCAGGTCCGCGGCCGCGCGGTCGACGCCCGCGCCGACATCTTCTCGTTCGGCGCCGTGCTCTACGAGATGCTGACGGGGAAGCGCGCGTTCGCGGGCGACAGCGCCGTCGAGACCCTGAACGCGATCCTCAAGGAGGACCCGCCGAGCCTGTTCGACTCGACCCGAAATCTCTCGCCGGGTCTCGAGCGCATCGTCCGGCGCTGCCTCGAGAAGAGGCCCGAGGAGCGCTTCCGGACCGCGCACGACCTCGCGATCGCGCTCGAGGCCGTCTCGTCGGCCTCGATCGGCGGGCTCTCCGGCAGCGCGATCGAGCCGCCGTCCCCGCCGCGGGCCGAGCGCCGGCTGGCCGAGCGCATCGGGCTGTTCGCCGCGGGCGCGCTGCTCGCCACGGCCGGCATGCTCGCCTGGAACCGCCTTCACGCGGCGCCGCCCGCGTCGGCCGTCGTCTTCCGCTGGGTCAGCTTCTCCGGTCGCGACGCCTCGCCGGACCTTTCGCGCGACGGGCGGACGATCGCCTTCAGCTCGGACCGCGACGGCCAGCCGCGCATCTGGCTGAAGCAGTGGACGAGCGCCGCGGAGGCGCCGCTGACGAGCGGTCCCGACGACTTCCCGCGCTTCTCGCCGGACGGCTCCCAGGTCCTGTTCGCGCGGTCGGACGGCGCCGGCACCTCCCTTTTCAGCGCCACCGTCGTCGGTGGCGAGGCGCGGAGGCTGGTCGAAGGCGCCGCGGAGGGCGACTTCACGCCGGACGGACAGGGCGTCGCCTTCACGCGCCTGCAGAGCGAGGGAGGCCAGACGTTCACGTCCCTGGGCCTCGCCCGCGACGACGGCTCGGAGGCACGCGAGATCGCGAAGCTGCCGGGCGGCCTGCGCGCCCCGCGCGTCTCGCCGGACGGCCGGACGATCGCGCTCGTCCCCGGCACCGGCGCCTTGCCGGCGGGCGCGGCACAGGGCGTCGTGCTGGTGGACGTGGCCGGCGGCGGCGCGCGCACGCTGCCAGCGCCCGACGCGCGGCGCGGCATCTCCTCGGCCGCCTGGAGGGGCCCGCAGGAGCTCGTCTACCTCCAGGCCGAGTCGGTGGTCAGCGCCGCGGGCAGCGCCGCG
The DNA here is from genome assembly GCA_963831755.1 of uncultured Acidobacteriota bacterium. Lineage (GTDB taxonomy): Bacteria > Acidobacteriota > Vicinamibacteria > Fen-336 > Fen-336 > DATBSL01. The sequence continues at coordinate 150,429 of CAWHRC010000007.1, read as the reverse complement.
ACGCTGATACGCCAGGACGTCGCGAGCGGCCGCGTCCTCTCGCAGGCCTGGAGTCCGTCGAGCGCGCTGGTGCTGGACACGCGGCGCGACGGCCGCCTGGTGTTCGACACGCGCTCGGCGCGCCAGAACCTGAGCGAGCTCGCGGTCGGGGAGGGCGCGGCGAGCCGTGCGCCGCGCTGGCTGAGCCGCGGCGAGTCGACCGACCGCCAGCCGGTGTACTCGCCCGACGGCGAGCGCGTCGCCTTCTCGTCGAACCGCGGCGGCGGCATGAACCTGTGGGTGGTCTCGACCGCGACCGGCAGGCTGCGCCGCGTCACCGACGCGCACGTCAACTGGGACCCCGCGTTCACGCGCGACGGCCGGCACCTCGTCTGGAGCTCGAACCGCGGCGGGAACTTCGAGATCTGGACGGCGGACGTCGACGGCGGCGGCGCGCGGCAGATCACCCACGACAGCGGCAGCGCCGAGAACCCCACGGCCACGCCCGACGGGCAGTGGGTCGTCTACAGCTCGAGCCACCCGCAGAAGGCGGGGCTGTGGAAGGTGAAGCTCGACGGCAGCCAGCCGACGCAGCTGGTCAAGGGCCGCGTCGCGCTGCCCGAGGTGTCGCCCGACGGCCGGCACGCGGTCTACCGCGTGTTCGGCGGCAAGTACCCGGCGCTGCTGCGCGTCGTGCGGGTCGCCGACGGGCAGGCCGAGCCCTTCGAGATCCGTGTCGACGCCCGGCGCCGTACGACCGTCACTCTCGGCCGCGCGCGCTGGCTTCCGGACGGCCGGGCGATCGCCTTCGTCGGCCAGGACGAGGCCGGCGCGGCGGGTGTCTTCGCCCAGGACTTCGCGCCCGGCCGCGACACCTCCGCGACGCGGCGGGAGCTGGCCGGTTTCGACCCGGACGTCGCGGCGGAGTCATTCGGCATCTCGCCGGACGGCACGCGGCTGGTGATCGCCGGCTGGCTGCAGCTGTTCAGCCTGATGGAGGCCGACGGGCTGCCGGGCATCGCCCGCGACAGGGCGGCCGCGGGCGCACGCTGAGCCCGGCGCGCCGCCGCAGGCCCGGGCGCTCTCCTCAGCTCTCGAGCCGCAGCTTCTGGGCTGCCTTCTCGGCGGAGAGCGCGAGCTCGGTCGCCAGGAAGCAGTGCTCCTGCGACATCGCGGTCTCGGTCCGGTCCAGCACGTCCGACACGAGCTGCGATCCGTACGGCAGCGCCTGGCCGGAGCAGTCGACGTAGCGCGTCTCCTTCTGGTCCACCAGGAACAGGTGGCCGACGCCCTTGCGCCCGGCGATGTCGACGTTCTGGCGCACCTCGATGTAGCCGTCCGTGCCGAGGATCGTCAGCCGCCCGTCACCCCAGGTCCCGAGGCCCTCCGGCGTGAACCAGTCGACGCGCACGTAGCCGGTGCCGCGGTTGCCGCGCCACACCACGTCGCCGAAGTCCTCGAAGCCGGGGTGCTCCGGGTGGCGCAGGTTGGCGACCTGGGCGGCGACCACCTCGGCCCGCGTCGAGCCGGTGAAGAACAGGAACTGGTCGGCCTCGTGCGAGGCCAGGTCGCACAGGATGCCGCCGAAGCGCGGCTTGTCCCAGAACCAGGCCGGACGCGACGCCGGGTTCACCCGGTGCGGCCCCAGCCCGATCGTCTGGATCACGCGGCCGATCGCCCCCGCCTGCACCAGCTCGCCGGCGCGCACCACCGCCCGGTTGCCGAAGCGCTCGCTGTAGCGGATCGAGTAGATGCGCCGCGTCTCCTTCTGCACGCGGCGCACCTCGGCCAGCTGCTCCAGCGTGGTGGCGCCCGGCTTGTCGGACATGTAGTCCTTGCCGTGCCGCATCACCCGGATGCCGAGCGGCGCGCGCTCGTCGGGGATGCCCGCGCTCAGCACGAGCTGCAGGCGGGGGTCCTCGAGGATCTCGCGCTCGTCGCGGGCGAGCTTCGCCTGCGGGTAGCGGCGGGCGAACGCGTCCGCGAGGTCCTTCTCGCTGGCGTAGAAGGACACGAGCTCGCCTCCGCCCCTCTGGACGTCGTCGACCTGGCCGTAGATGTGGCCGTGGTTGAGACCGATCACGCCGAAGCGGATCCGCGGTGGCCCGGCAAGGGGCGCCGCCGCCTGCTGCGGCGCACCGCGCACCACACGGGCGCCGCCGGCAAGGGTCGCCAGGGCGGCGAATGCCTTCATGAACTCGCGCCGATCGTCCGGATTCTTTCCCATGGTCGTGACGTTAAGCCCGCTCACGGGCGCTGGTCAAAACCCGACGGCCAGACTGAGCGCTGGACATTGCCGGACGACTCTTCGTAGACTGCGGCGTCCGCCGTCAAGAACATGAGCAACAGCTGGCTCCGACGCGGTCTCGCTCCGGTGGCGCAGTTCCGGGAGGGTGAGCTCGCGACGGGCGTGATGATGTTCGCCTACTCGTTCCTGGCGATGACGGCGTACAACGTCATCAAGCCGATCACGCGCTCGAAGTTCATCTCCAGCCTCGGGCGCCGACAACCTGCCGTACGTGCAGCTCGCCGCCGGCCTGCTGATCGGCGTGCTGATGCAGGGCTACAGCGTCCTCGTCGGCCGGCTGCCGCGGCGCTACGTGGCCCCGCTGACGCTGGCCGGCATGTCCGCGCTGCTCGTCGTGTTCTGGTTGCTGTTCCGGACGGCCGGGGACTGGGTCTCGGTGGGCTTCTACCTGCTCGGCCTGATCCTCGGCATCCTGCTGATCAGCCAGTTCTGGACGCTGGCCAACGACATCTACGACGCGCGGCAGGCCAAGCGCCTGTTCGGCTTCATCGGCGGCGGGTCGAGCCTGGGCGGCATGACGGGCGCCGGCCTCACGGCCGTCGTCGTGAGCCGGGTGGGCACCGACAACCTGCTGCTGTGCAGCGCCGCGCATCCTGCTCGTCTGCGCGTGGGCTCGTCGGCGCTGATCGTCCGGCGCGAGGCAGCGGCCGGCCGCGGCGGCGCGCGACCGCCGAGGAGGAGGGCGTCGGCGGCAAGGAGGCGATCCGGCTGCTGCGCGAGTCGCGGCACCTCCAGATCATCGCCCTCGTGATCGGCTTCGCCGCGGTCGGCGCCGGGCTCATCGAGCAGCAGCTGAACATGGCGGCCGAGGCGTTCAAGGGGCGCGCGGCCACCGACAACCTGACCGCGTTCCTGGCGCAGGTCACGTTCTACCTCTCGGCGATCGGCTTCTTCATCCAGGTCGCGCTCACCAGCCGCATCCACCGCTACCTCGGCGTCGGCTTCGCGCTGCTCGTGCTGCCCGTCGAGCCTCGGCGTCGACCGGCCTCGTCATGCTCCTGAACGCCGCCCTGTGGGCCCCGGCGCTGGCGCGCGTGCTCGACACGTCGCTGCGCTACACCCTCGACAAGACGACGCGCGAGGTCCTGTTCCTGCCGCTGCCCACCGACCTCAAGTACCGGGCGAAGCCGTTCGTCGACGTCACGGTGGACCGCTTCGCCAAGGGGCTCGCCGCGCTGCTGACCCTCGTGCTGATCAAGCCCTGGGGGCTCGGCTTCAACTGGCAGCAGATCAGCTACGCGAGCCTCACGGTGATGGTCCTGTGGGTGGTGACCGCCGTGCGCGCGCGGCGCGAGTACCTCGCAGTCCTTCCGCCGCAGCATCGAGCGGCGCGAGGTGGCCGCCGGCGGAGGCGCGGCCCGAGCTGGCCGACCCGGCCACGGTCGAGACGCTGGTCGAGGAGCTCGCGCACCCCGACGAGCAGCGGGTCCTCTACGCGATCGACCTGCTCGAGGCGCTGAACCGCCGCCGGCTCGTGACGCCGCTGCTGCTGCACCACGCGCTCGGAGAAGGTGCGCGTGCGCGCGCTCGCCGCGCTCGAGGCCGCGCGGCCCGAGCTGCGCGAGCGCTGGGCGGGCGCCGTCGAGGCGCCTGCTGAAGGACGCGAGCGGCGAGGTGCGCGCGGCCGCGGTCCACGCGCTGGCGGCGATCCGGGGCGAGCACGCGGTCGACCTGATGCGGCCCTACCTCGACGACCGCGACCCGCGCGTGGCCACCACGGCGGCGGCGACGCTGGCCGTGAGCTCCGCGCGAGGCGGACGTCGCCGCGGCCGAGGCGGCGCTCGAGCGCCTGGCCGCGGACACCCGCGACGCCGCGGCCGAGGGCCGGCGGCAGGTCGCCGCGGCGCTCGGGCGCGATCGCCGTGCGCGCGCTTCCGCTCGCGGCTCGTGCCGCTGATGTCCGACCCGGATCCCAGCCGGTCGCGCTCGAGGCGATCCGCAGCGCCGGGCGGGGCGGCGGCCCGGAGGACCTGCTGGTGCCGGCGCTCGTGTCCCTGCTGCGCTACCGGTCGCTGCAGGCCGCGGCGCGCGAGGTGCTCGCGGCTCGCGGCGACGACGTGCTCGAGGCGCTGGGCCACTTCCTGACGGACGCGGCGGAGGACGTGGAGGTCCGGCGGCGCATCCCGGCTGTGCTCGCGCGCATCCCGTCGCAGAGCGTCGGTGGACCTGCTGCTCGCCGGCCTGGCGCAGGAGGACGAAGTCGTTCGCGACCGGGCGCTGGTCGCGCTGGAGCGGCTGCGGCGCGAGCGAGCCCTCGCTCGTCTTCGCGCGCCCGCCGGTCGAGACGCGGAGCCTCGCGGAGGCGCGGCGGGCCCTGCGCGCCTCGAGCCTGCGCTTCAACCTCCTGCGCCACGACGGCGAAGGCTCGCTGCTCGATCGCGCGCTCGAGGAGCGGCGGGAGCGATCGACGGACCGCGTCTACCGGCTGCTCGCCTTGATCTACCCGTGGCGGGACGTGGCCGTGGCACGCAGGGGAATGGAGGGCGACGCGCGCGCCCACGCCCGTGCCGCCGAGTACCTCGACAACCTGCTCGCCGGCGCAGCTGCGCCGCTGGCTGATGCCGCTGCTCGAGGAGGCGACGCCGGAGGAGAAGGCGGCCAAGGCCAACGCGCTGCTGCGGACCCGCGTGCGCGACGTCGAGGACACGCTCGCACAGCTCGTCCACGACGAGGACGAGGTGCTGTCCGCGGCCGCGATCCAGCGCGTCGAGGAGAAGGGGCTGTGGCGTCTGGCGGACGACCTGGAGCACGTGCTCGAGCACCGCGCCGCGCGGGACTGGCTCGTCTTCGAGACGGCGTCCTGGGCCCTGGCCGTGCACCGCATGCCCGCCGAGGAACGGCGCTCCAGCTGGCGCGAGCCCCTGCCCGCGGTAGTGGCGGCGGAGCGAATGGGGCGGGTCCCGCTGCTGCGCTTCGCGAGCGTGGGACAGCTGCTGCGCCTCGCCCGCCCGGGCCGCACCGAGCGGCCCGACCGCCTCCGGATCCTGCAGCTCGAGGGTTCGGCCCCCACGCAGTTGCAGCTGCTGCTCGAGGGAACCGTCGCCGTGCAGCGGGCCGGCGCGTCGCGCGAGCAGCCGGCCCCGCTGGCGCTCGGGCTCGAGGCGGTGCTCGGCGGCGAGCGTCAGCGAGAGACGGTCTCGGCGGGAGAGGGCGCGGTCGTGCTGACCGTGGAGGCCGCCGACCTGCTCGGGATCCTGTCGGAGGACATCGCGCTCACGCGCCCGCTCTTCAGGGCGCTGCTCGAGGACTCCGGCGCCGACAGCCGGGTGCTCCGTGCCCGCCGGCCGGTTGCCGCGGCGGAGCGCGCGGGCGCGCGCACGCTCGAGACGGTCCACGTCCTGGAAGCGAGCCCGCTGTTCTCGCGGGCCACGCCCGAGCAGCTCGTGCAGCTCGCGCAGGCCGCGCGCGAGGTGCCGCTGGCGCCGCCCAACCTCCTGCTCGACGACGCCGACCCGCCGGCCGTCTACGTCATCGCGAGCGGGCAGGTGTCGCTGGAGCAGGACGGGGGCGCTGCGCTCCTGGCCGGCCCCGGCGACACGCTCGGCGTGCGCGAGACGCTCGCCGGCGTCGGCGGAACGCGCGCGCGCGCGGAGGCGGCGGGCCTCGCCGTCCGGATCGACGCCGAGGCTCTGTTCGAGCTGCTCGCCGCCGACACGGACCTGCTGCGGGGCACGTTCGGCGTGCTGCTGGAGCGGAGCGGCCGCTAGCGGCCCGGCGGCGCCCGGCGAACGTGGATTTCGACCCGGCAAGCCGCTCGCTGCTCACGCACCGGGACCTCGGCAGGTTCCCGGGCGACAGCCTGTTCGCCCGCGTCGCGCGCGCGGTGTGCGAGGCCGGATGCCTGCCGCGCAAGGAGCTGTTCGAGTCGTGGGAGGTTGCGCGCCGGGTGAGGCGGCGGGTCCGTGGCGGCCGGGTCCTGGAGCTGGCGGCGGGGCACGCGCTGGTCGCGCAGCTGCTGCTGCTGCTCGACGCTTCGAGCGAGAGCGCCGTGGCCGTCGACGCGAAGCCGTCGCGCAGCGGGCCGATCCTGGCGAGGGCGCTCGCGGCCCGCTGGCCCCGGCTCGCGGGCCGCGTCGAGCACCGCGTCGGGGACCTGGCGACGGTGCAGGTCGCTGCCGGCGACCTCGTGGTCTCCGTTCACGCCTGCGGCGCACTGTCGGACGTCGTGCTCGAGCGCGCGACCTCCGCCCGGGCGCGCGTGGCGCTCCTGCCTTGCTGCCACGACGCGCGCACCTGCGACACCGGCGGCCTGCTCGGCTTCCTGCCGATCCCCTTGGCCGTCGACGCGACCCGCGTCGCGCGGCTGGTCGCCGCGGGCTACGACGTCGTCACCCAGACGATTCCCGCCACGATCACTCCCCACAACCGGCTGATCATCGGCGTGCCGGCCGCGTCGGGACGGGAGCTCAGGCGAGGCTCCCGAGCCGCAGCAGCTTCAGCACCGGTGCGCCCGTCTCGCGCGAGCCGGCGAGGTCGACATCCAGCTCCAGCACCCAGTCGTTGACGCCTTCCGCGTCGACGAGCATCTGCTGCACCAGCCACGAGCGCCCGTCGTCCGCGGGCTTCACGTACGTGTGGCGCAGGTTGCGGGCCTCCGGGTCGAGGCGCGGGCCGGCGTGCCCGGCGCGGTAGTCCTCGCGCACGGTGCGCAGCCGCTCGCTCGTCCACGGCTGGCCGTCGGCGTCGGCGGGCGAGTCGATCGTCTCGAGCGCGCCTTCGTCCTTGCCGATCGACCAGGCGCGCAGGAAGGCGAAGGCGCGCGTGCGGACGGCGGCCGTGAAGGCCTTCGTGTCATGCGTGACGTCGGGCGGCTCCTCGGCGCCGGGCGGCCTCGGCTCGGCGCCCACCTCGGCCGGCCGCCAGCTCGCGTCGCGCATCTTCTCCCACTCGTCGAGCAGGCTCGAGTCGACGGCGCGCAGCATCTCGCGCAGGTACAGCTCGAGCTCGCGGACCGCGTCCGTCTTCTCGCCGTCGGGCACCGTCTGGCCCAGCACCTTGAAGACGCCGTTGAGGTGGCGCAGCAGCAGGCCCTCGGCCCGCTCGAGGTCGTACTCCTGCACGTAGTCCGAGAAGGAGCGGAAGCCCTCGAACATCTCGCGCGCGATCGACTTGGGCCGGATGTTCTCCTCGCCCACCCACGGGTGGCGGTCGGCGAAGGCGTTGAAGGTCGAGTAGACGAAGTCGCGCAGGGGCTTGGGGTACTCGAGCTTCTCGAGCTCCTCCATGCGCTGGTCGTAGTCGAGGCCCTCCGCCTTCATCTCCGCGACCTTCCGGTCCTTCAGCCTGTCGAGCTGCCGGCGCAGGATCAGCTCGGGGTCCTCGACGATCGACTCGACCAGCGTCAAGAGGTCGAGCGCGTGCGTCTCGGACTCCGGTTCCAGCAGCGCGAGCGTCTCCAGCAGGTACAGCGAGAGCGTCTGGTCCATCGAGAAGTCGTCCTGCAGCTCGACGTTGACGCGCAGCTTCGCGCCCTCCTCCGTCCGCGGGACGAGCTCGACGATGCCGCGCCCCAGCAGGGCGCGGAACAGCTGCCAGGCCCGGCGGAAGTGCAGCTTCCTGGCGCGCTCCGGCTCGTGCGAGTCGCGGATCAGCCGCTGCATGGCGCGGCAGCCGTCTCCCCGGCGGCTGAGCACGTTCAGCAGCATCCCGTGCGACACCTGGAAGCGCGAGACGAGCCGCTCGGGCGGCGCCGTCATCAGGCGCTTGAACGTCTGCAGGTCCCAGCTCGCGAAGTTGTGCTCGGGCGGGCGCCGCTTGACGACCTTGCGGCCGTCCTTCGCCTTCTCGCCCAGCCGCAGGTTCTCGATCACGTGCTCCGGCGCCTGGGCCACCACGTAGCCGACCTCGTCGAAGCCCTTCCTGCCGGCGCGCCCGGCGATCTGGTGGAAGTCGCGCGCCGAGAGCACCGCCGTCTTCTGCCCGTCGAACTTGCACAGGCGCGAGAAGAGCACCGTGCGGATCGGCACGTTGATGCCGACGCCCAGCGTGTCCGTGCCGCAGATGACCTTGAGCAGGCCCCGCTGGGCGAGCTGCTCGACGAGCACGCGGTACTTCGGCAGCAGGCCCGCGTGGTGCACGCCGATCCCTTGCTTCAGCCACTTGCGCACGTCGGGGCCGTAGGGGCTCGAGAAGCGGAAGCCGGCGATCTCCGCGGCCACCGCGTTCTTCTCCTCGCGCGTGCACAGGTTGAGGCTGGTGAAGTCCTGCGCGCTGTCGGCCGCGTCGCGCTGCGTGAAGTGCACCACGTAGACGGGGGCCTTGCCCTCGGAGACGAGCTTGTCGAGGGTCTGCGCCAGTGGGATCTCCGAGTAGGCGTACTCGAGCGGCACCGGCCGTTCGCCGGAGCGCACCACGGCCGTGGGCCGGCCGTTGCGGCGCGTCAGCTCCTGCTCGAAGAAGCTCACGTCGCCGAGCGTCGCGGACATCAGCAGGAAGCGTGTCTGCGGCAGCGTCAGCAGCGGCACCTGCCAGGCGACGCCGCGGTCGCGGTCGGCGTACCAGTGGAACTCGTCCATGACCACGTCGTCGACCCAGGCCTCCTCACCCAGCCGCAGGGCGATGTTGGCGAGGATCTCGGCGGTGCAGCACAGCACCGGCGCGTCGCGGTTGACCGTCGCGTCGCCGGTCGCGAGGCCGACGTTCTCCGGTCCCAGCTCGCGGCAGAGCGCCATCCACTTCTCGTTGACGAGCGCCTTGATCGGGCAGGTGTAGACGGAACGACGTCCGTGCGCGAGCGAGGCGAAGTGCAGGGCCGAGGCCACCAGCGACTTGCCCGAGCCGGTCGGGGTGTTCAGGATGACGTTCTTCCCCTCGAACAGCTCGAGGATCGCCTCCTCCTGCGCCGGGTAGAGCGTGAGGCCCTTGCCGGTCACGTAGTCGAGGAAGCGCCCCAGCAGCTCGTCGCTGTCCGCGGGCTCGCCGTGGGGCAGAAGGTCGAAGAGAGGGCCGGCCACGGCTCGTGTGGACTCCCGACGGTTTGCGGTCTGGCGGACCAGAATCTAGCCCACGCCGGCAGGAGCGTCAACGTCGTCGGGTCGCGACACGTCGTCGGCCCGCGAGACGTGCCGGCTACTGGGAGTGCTCGGTGCGGCCGCGGCACAGGCCGAGAGGGACTCCGGCGCCCGCGCGGTGCGAGGGCGGATCAGAAGAGCCGCAGCTGCGTCCGTGAGCCCGCGATCGTGGCGAAGTCCAGGCCGAGCAGCGCGAGCACGGGCTCGGCGACCGCACGCAGCTGCCGCTCGACGTAGTGCTCGTAGTCGAGAGGCGCGTGCGGACCCTCGGCCGGCTGGGGCCGGCCCGGCGCCCGCGGTCATCACGTAGGCGACGCGACCGCGCCGCTGGCCGCTCCGGCGCGCGGCGGCGACGTGGGGCGGCGTCGTGTCCGTGTAGCGCCTCGGGCGGCTTGCGCAGGCCCTTGTGGTAGACGAGGCGCTCGTCGAGGCGCCCGGCCCGCAGCCGCGCGACGACCTCGCGCAGGTACTCCTCGACCGGCTGGTCGGCGAACAGTCGCGCGTACAGCTCGCGCTGGACCTCCTTCGCGAGCTCGGTCCAGTCGCCGCGCACCGCCTCCATGCCCGTGAACACGACCCGGCTGCCGTCGCCGCAGGCCTGCACGAGACCCGCGTAGCGCTTGCGCGCTCCCGCCGTGCCGTGGCGCATCGCCGGCAGGCACAGCCGCAGGTAGAGCCGGTCGAACGCCAGCTCGAGCCGGCTCTCGACGCGCCAGCGAGAGGCGACGTGCGCGCCAGCTCGCGGTTGAGCCGCTCGTCGCCAGCGCGGCCCCGAACGCCGCGCGCTGCGGCCGCGTCCTGTGCCCCGACTCCACGAACAGGCTGTCCGTGTCCCCGTACAGGACGCGCCGGCCCTGCGCCTCGATCCTCTCCCGGCACCACAGCAGCAGCTCTCGGCCGAAGCCGGTGATCGCGTTCGCGAGGCGCGGGTCGTAGAAGCGACAGGCCGGTGTGCCGAGAACGCCGTAGAACGAGTTCATCAGGATCTTGATCGCGTGGCTCTTCACCGCGTCGCCCGCACGGCGGGCTGCCTCGCGTTGCGGGCAGGATCTCGTCGAGCAGGCGGCCGAGGATGCTCTTCCTGCGGGCGAACGCGGCGCCGTTCGGCGCCACGATCGGGTCGGCGTCGGTCGCCCGGTCTCGGCTGCGCCAGTCCCAGGGGGTCGATCTCGAAGCTGCGGATCAGGCTCGGGTACAGGCTGCGAAAGTCGAGCACCACCACGTTCCGGTAGAGGCCGGGGAGCGGCTCGAGCACGTGCCCGCCCGACTGCGGCTCGCGCGACGCCACCGCCCGCACGCTCGGCGCCACGATGCCGCGGCGGCCGAGCTCGCCGCAGATAGAGGAAGTCGAAGGCGGCGATCGAGTCCGACACGCGATCGAGCGGCAGGCCGGTCAGCGGCTGCGCTCGACCGACAGCTCGACGAGGCGCAGGCGTCTCCACGACCTCGAGCGCCAGCCGCGCGTCCTTGCGGTTGTACTCGACGAAGCGGGCGCGGTCTTCCCGGAACAGGCGCAGGATCTCGTCGGCACGGTGCGTGCCCGGAGAGCGTCTTGCCCTCGCCGAGCACCGTGCGCGCGACCGCGTCGAGGGTGTAGTCGTCCATGCGGACGAAGGCGCCGCGCAGCAGCTGGATGCCGTCGAGCACCACGCGGCCCGGGAATCGCTGGCCTGCAGCGACCCGCGCGCCGAGCCGAGCGGGCGGACGCGCAGGGCCCCCGAGCCCCGGCCCAGCTCGAGCGGCACTCCGAGGCGCTCCGCCAGGCGCGCGAGCGCCGCCAGGTCGAAATCGACGACGTTCCAGCCAGTCAGCACGTCGGGGTCCAGCTCGCGCACGCGCGCGACCAGGCCCGCGAGCAGCTCCCTCTCGCCGGCGAATGGCCGTGCGCCGTCGGGGCAGCTCCAGCCCGGCGGGGTCAGAGCAGCACCTCGGAGGCCCCGCAGCCGTGGAGGCCGACGGCGAGCAGCCGGCGTGCACTCGGGTCCGTCTCGATGTCGAGCGACAGCACCGACAGCCGCGGCGTCCAGTCGGCCGGGCGCAGCACGGGCTCGTCGAAGACCAGGCCCACCCCGGGGGCCTCGCGGCCCTCGCCCTCGATCTCGAGCGCGCCGCGAATGCCGCGATCGATCAGGTACCGGATCGCGAAGCGGACGTCGGCCTCGTAGGTGGCGATGCCGGCCGCGGCGAGCCGGTCGCGAAGCGGGGGGGCGTCGGACGGCTGGTCGAGGTCGATCCGCACCACCGCTTGGCCCGAGAGCGTCACCCGGCCGCAAGTCGATCGGCCTGCGCCCGCGCAGCAGCGGCCGAGCGTGCTCGACGTTGCTCGTCTCGACGAAGAAGTGCGGCACCGGGCGGCGGTCGCGCACGAGGAAGGAGCCGCCGTCCTGCAGCCGCCCGTAGAGCTGCACGACGGGGCGTCCGCCCTCCATGCGATACGTGGGTTGCAGGACGAAGCCGCGTCGCCTGGGCATGGAGCGCGCCGGGCGCTCGCTAGCGGGCGGGGCGGCGGGTGATGCGGCGGGCGCGCTTGATGACCTTCAGGCCCACGACGCAGGCTGCGGGGTAGATGCAGTAGCCCTGCTGCGCCGGCACGTCGTCGTCGATCGTCGTGGTGGTGACGATGACGTCGAGCCCGCTGGCGTCCTCCCGGCGGTCCCAGAACAGGGCGTAGGAGGTCCGTCGCTTGAGGATCGCCTTGTCCGGGTCCCCGGTCGGGTCCTCGAAGATGTCCACCCAGTCGAGTTGCACGACGTCGCCGCGGGCGGGCGGCTTCCTGTTCGAACGGGGCATCGCCTCGCTTCCTCCGGGCCGGCGGGCAAGCGTAACACTGCTCGCTTCCGGACGCCCCAGGGTGGAGCATTTGACACTCGAAGTGCTTCTGTTTCAATAACGTTCCGCGAACGGTCGGCGTGTCGGGAGCCGCCGCGCCGCTCGCTCCACGACCCCGGAGGAGCCTCGAATGGAGACCGGACTGCGCGACAAGGTCGTGATCGTGACGGGAGCGGCCGCCGGCATCGGCCGTGCCACCGCCCTGCGCTTCGCCCAGGAGGGCAGCCGCGTGGCGGCCTTCGACGTGAACGAGGCGGCGGGCCCCGCGCTCGTCGCCGAGCTCGAGAAGGCCGGCGGTCGGGGCCTGTTCGCGCACGTGAACGTCGCCGAGGCGGCGTCGGTCGAGGCCGGCGTCGCGGCCGTGCTCGAGCGCTGGGGCAGCGTCGACGTGCTCGTCAACAACGCGGGCATCCTGCGCGACTCGCAGCTCGTGAAGTGGAAGGACGGCGCCGTGGCCGGGTCGCTGAGCGACGAGGACTGGGAGGCGGTGATCGGCGTCAACCTGCGCGGCGTCTTCCTCTGCGCGCGCAGCGTCGTGCCGCACATGATCCGCGGCGGGGGCGGCGTCGTCCTGTCGGCCTCGTCGGTGGTGGGTCTCTACGGCAACTTCGGCCAGACGAACTACGTGGCCAGCAAGGCGGGGGTGATCGGCATGACTCGCAGCTGGGCGCGCGAGCTGGGCCGCTACAAGATCCGCGTCAACGCGGTGGCCCCCGGCTTCGTCGCCACCGAGATCCTGCGCTCGGTGCCGCAGAAGGTGCTGGACGCCATGGTCGAGCACACCCCGCTCCGCCGCATCGGCGCTCCGGAGGACGTCGCGAACGCGTACGTCTGGCTGGCCTCCGACCAGGCCAGCTTCGTGACCGGCGCCTGTCTCTCCGTCGACGGCGGCATCGTGACCGGCACCTAGCGAGCCGGGGGGCCGGCCGTTTGCAGCCGGCACGGCGGGTGCGACACTGGACAGAGTGCCCCCCGTCGGCAGAGAAGGAGCCCACGCATGAAACCCATCTACATCGCCGCCTATCACCAGTCGGTGTTCGGCAAGCTCATGGGCGCGACCGTGCCGGAGATCGTGGCCAGCGCCGTGCAGGGCGCCTGCGCCGAGATCGGCGCCGCCCCGGCTGCGCTCGACGTGGCCTCGATCGGCTCCGCCTGCAACATCTCGCTGAACGAGCAGGGCCTGCTCGCCGGCCTCGTGGCCCAGGTGCCGGGCATGGCCGCCAAGCCGATCGAGGCGGTCGAGAACGCCTGTGCCTCCGGGGGGCAGGCCGTGCTGTCGGTCGTCCAGAAGCTGCAGTCGGGCCTGGGCGACACCGGCATCGCGCTCGGCTACGAGAAGATGCGCGACGCCTCCGGGAAGATGGACGGCAAGCTGGTCGGCAAGGTGCTCGGCTACTTCTCGTTCCCCGACGAGCGCGCGGGCAAGGTGTTCGTGTTCCCGCACCTCTTCGCCGAGGTGATGGACGCCTACATGAGCGCGCACGGCGTCAGCGAGGAGGACCTGGCCACGATCGCGGTCCAGGAGTACCGCAACGCGCGCTACAACCCCTACGCGCAGATGCGCGACGTCGACCTGACGGTCGAGAAAGCCTGCACGATCGAAGGCATCAACCGCTACGTGGCGGAGGGCCTGCGGCTGAAGACCTTCGACTGCTCGCAGATCAGCGACGGCTACGCGGCGCTGATCCTCGCGACCGAGGAGGGGCTCGCCCGGCTCGGCGTCGATCGCAAGGACTGCGTGCGCCTCGCGGGCTGGGGACAGGCGACCGACCCGCTGAGGAAGGAGGGCCGCGACGTGCTGTGCCCGAAGGGCGCCTACACCGCCATGACCCGCGCCTACACGATGGCCGGCCTCTCGCCGCGCGACGTCACGGTGGCGGAGCTGCACGACTGCTTCACCGTGATGGGCGCGATCGGCACCGAGGTGATCGGCAAGGCCGAGTACGGCAGGGGCGCCCGCTACTGGGCGGAGGGCAAGGCCGCGCCGGACGGCGAGTGCGGCATCAACACCTCGGGCGGGCTGATCGCCAAGGGCCACCCGATTGGCGCGACGGGCGTGGCGATGATCGGCTGGTGCGCCTGGCAGCTGCTGGGCAAGGCCCCGAAGGAGCTGCAGGTCAGGAGCCCGCTCGCGGCGGCCACCTTCAACATCGGCGGGCCGATCTGTGCCTCGGTCTGCACGGTGCTGACGCCGGCGAGCTAGGACGGCGACGAGCTAGGACGGCGTTGCGGCGCGCCGATTCCCTTTCGCCTCGATCAGTCTCCGCCGCCAGGCTCCACCACGAACGCCTCCCTCACCTCGGCCGTCCGGCCGTTGACCTCGTCGCGTGCCACGACGACCACCTCGTAGCGGCCTGGCAGCGCCGCTGCCAGGGGAATCCCGATCGTGCGTGCGAGTGTGCCGTCGGCACCCGGCGTCATCGCGGTGGCGAGCGACGCAGCCAAGAGCCGGCCCTCCGCCGAGCGGATCGCAAACCCGGCGCTGACCACGTGCCGGCCCGAGGCGGGGTCCCTCGCCGCGCCGTACACCTCGAAGCGGCAGTGCAGCACGTCGGCCGGCGCGAAGATCCTGCGCGCGGTGATCATCGGCGTGCCGGAGGGCTGGCCCAAGCGGCCGCTCAGCAGGGGCGTCGAGATCCGCAGCCCTCCGAGCGACGGCACCTCGAAGTCGTGGGACAGCGATCCCACGCGTCCACTGGACGAATCGCGGATCACCACCCGCGCCTGGTAGCGGCCGGGGGCCAGCGGGAGCTCTCGCGTGATCGGCAGCCACGTCGAAACGTCGGCGTCGCCTCCCGTGCGGGGCTCGCCGAGCGCCAGGTGCTCGTCGTGGCGCCGAACGGCCCCGGCATCTCGGCTGACCAGCTCGATTCGATAGTCGATGCGCGCCACCGTGCCCCCCGCCTCGTCCTGCCCCTCGAGGGCGCGGGTGGCCACGTCGGTCGTGAACAGCACCCGTGCCTCGCCGCGCGGCAGGTCACCGAGGACGAGGGCCGCTGCCCGAAGGGGCACGTCGTCCAGGTCGAAGGGCGAGTCGAGCGCCTGCTGCACGGCCGACACGGATGCCCGCGCCTTTGTCCTCGTGCCGTCCGACGACGGGTAGTAGCCCCTGCGGGCCCTCACGCGGGCGCCGGGGCGTGCCACCTTCACCTCGATGCGACGGAAGCGTCCGTCGCGCCGCTCATCCGTGGGAGCGTAGCCGAGCAGGTAGTAGCTCGAGGACTCGCGTACGATCTCTCGGACGGCGTCGGCGAGGTCGTTCCGGCGGTGGATCGTGAAGCCACCGGTCTCGACCGCCAGGGACTCGCTTCCCTCGCCGGCGACTCCCAGTGCGCCAAGGGCCAGCGACACATCCTGGATGTCGGTCGGGGAGTGCGCCTCCGCCGTGAAGTCGGGGTCGAGGGCGGAGAGCCCGCGCGCGTCGACGAAGTAGAGGGCCGCGTTCGCGCGCCGTGACTCGTCCAGCGCCTCGCGCAGCGGCGCGAGGCGCGGATCGTGGACGAACCCGCCCGACACGAGCAGCACGGACTTGCGCCCGCGCACGCCGGCCAGCGAGCGGAACGCGCGAACGAGGACGTCCAGCGTCGCCTGGTTGCGCCGTTCGCCGTCGAGGTAGATGCGCGCGGCGCTCGAGGCCACGCGGTCCGCCAGAGTGTCCGGCTCGCGGAAGGAGAGCCCGTCGGTCGCCGCCGATCGCCAGCGTCGGATCACGTGACCGGTGACGAGCGGGTCGCGGTCGCGGCAGATCCGCATGGCCTCGTACTCGGTCATCGCCTCGCCGGGCCGCTCGGCAGTGGCGATCCGGCCTCGCAAGCGAGCCAGCACGGTGAGCAGCGTCGCGCGCCCGTCGGGCATCCGCGCGTGCCACCACGAGCCGTCGCCGGTGGCGGCGAGCGTGACCCGGTCGCCGTCGGCGAGGCCCTCCAGGAAGGCGCGCACGGCCTCCCGGGCACGCACGGCCTCGGCTGCTCCGAGATGCAGCTCGTCGAAGACCACGACGAAGGCGCGAGCTCGCGGTCCGGCGGCCGTGCGGTTGCTGGACACGTTCGGCAGGGACGCTGGCTCGACGCCGGCCGTCGCTGCCGCGGCGGGGCGCTCCACGGCTTCGAAGGCGACGATCTCCTGCGGGACGCCGTCCTCGCGCAGCGCGAAGTCGCCGCTGCCCAGGCCCGTGATCGGCGCCCCGTCGTGCCCGACCACGACCGCGTCCACCGTGACGAGCTCGGCTCGCGCCGGGAACACGGTGCGCCGCTCGCCGGGCTCCTGGCACGGGGCCCCACCGGCGACGCTCACGAGGACGGCGAGAGCAAAGGGCGCTCGCATGGCGCCAACCGGGCCCATTGTCCGACGTTTTCGGCCGCGCCAGGTGCACGGCACTGCGGAGGCCGCGCAGAGCCACGCACGACCAAGGCGCTGGACGCGCGTTCCGGCTCCTTGGAACGCCGCGCCGGGCTTGGATCGGGCGCGCCGGATCGCCGGGCCATCCTGAGTCTTGGTCGCCACTAAAGCGCTGAGTCGCTGTCGCGCGCGCCTGCCATCTTGCACTTGCGCGGGCTGGCACCGCCGTTGCCATTTCATTTCACACGCGACGTCCAAGAAGTAACACGTGTTCCTCGAAAGGGAGGACCTCGGAGATGAAACGCTATCTCGTGCTCACCCTCGCCCTGCTGCTCGCCGGCGCGGCGGGGGCCGTGGCCCAGATCAGCACGGGCAACATCTACGGCAAGGTGACCGACCAGCAGGGCGGCGTGCTGCCGGGCGTGACCGTGACGCTCTCGGGTGATTTCGGCACGCGCAGCGCGACGACCTCGAGCCTCGGCGAGTTCCGCTTCCTGAACCTCGACGCCGGCCGCTACAAGCTGACGACGTCGATGCAGGGCTTCGCCAACGTCAGCCGCGAGGTGGTCGTGACCTCCGGCGAGAACGTCAACCTGCCGTTCACGCTCAAGGTCGCCTCCGTGCAGGAGACCGTCGAGGTGAGCGGCGAGACGCCGCTCGTCGACGTGAAGAAGCGCGGCACCTCGACCACCATGATCGCGACGAGCTGCAGAAGGTGCCGAACGCGCGCGACCCCTGGGGCGTGCTGAAGAACGTGCCCGGCGTCCTGCTCGACCGCATGAACATCGCCGGCAACGAGAACGGGCAGCAGGCCAACGCCGGCGGCCAAGGGCTCGATCGAGGGCGACAAGACCTGGAGCGTCGACGGCCTGGTGGTGACCGACATGACCGCCACCGGCGGCTCGCCGTCGTACTTCGACTTCGACGCCTTCCAGGAGATCGCCGTCACCACCGGCGGCGCCGACCTGCAGGTGGCGTCGCCCGGCATCGGCATCAACCTCGTGACCAAGCGCGGCACCAACCGCTTCCACGGCGGCGCGCGCGGCTTCCTGACCCACGACGACCTGCAGTCGAGCAACCTGCCCGACGCGCTGAAGAGCGACCCGCGGCTCGAGAACCCGGACGGCAGCTTCCGCGACAAGGCCGACCACATCCAGCAGATCAGCGACTACGGCCTCGACCTCGGCGGGCCGATCCTCAAGGACAAGCTGTGGTTCTACGGCAGCTGGGGCCGCCAGGACATCCGGCTGGTGCGCCTGACGGGCACGCCGGACAAGACCAAGCTCACCTCCTACAACGTCAAGCTGAACTGGCAGGCCACGCCCAAGCACGATGGTGTCGGGCTTCTTCTTCGACGGCGTCAAGGACGAAGACCGGCCGCAGCCCCGGCTCCGGCCTGAACGAGCCGAGTACGCTTCCTGTGGGACCAGGCGAACGCCTACGAGAACAACCGGCCGCACGGGCTGTGGAAGCTCCAGGTCGACCAGACCTTCTCGCCGAGCTTCTTCGTCTCGGCGAAGGCCGCCTACTACAACACCGGCTTCGGCCTGTTCTCGCGCGACGAGAAGCACGAGCTACACCTACGACTACGTGCGCGGCGAGACGGTCGGCGCCTACTACGACTACTTCCCGGTCCGGCCGCAGAAGTCGCTCGACGTGGACGCGCAGCTACTTCGCGCGCGGCCTGGGCGGCAGCCACGAGCTGAAGTTCGGCTTCGGCTACCGCGAGGTCACGCACGGAGCACGAACTTCCACTGGACCGGCAACCAGCTCGTCGGCTACATCAACAACGACACGGATCCGAGCAGGAGGCCCGGCTCTACCGCGACGGCACCCCGGGCGCCCTCGGCAAGTACATGAGCCTCTACGCCGGGGACGTCTACACGAAGGACCGGCTCTCGATCAACCTCGGCGTGCGCTGGGACCTGCAGCGGGCGCAGAACACGCCGGCCTCGGCCCCCGCGAACGTCTCCTTCCCGGATCGCCTGCCCGGGCCCTGACCTACGCGGGCGACTCGAGCTACCCGATCGACTGGAGAACGTTCTCGCCGCGCGCCGGCCTGAGCTACGCGCTCGACGCTCGCAGAAGACGGTGCTGCGCGCGTCCTACGCGCGCTACGCCGTCGCAGCTGCAGTTCACCTGGGTGCAGGACGAGAACCCGGTGGCGCCCGGCTACCTGGCCTACGGCTGGCACGACGCGAACGGCGACCGCCTCGTCCAGCCCGACGAGGTCGACTTCAGCGACTTCAAGGGCGCCGTCGGCATCGACCCGACGAACCCGACCGCCGCCGGCTCGACACCGGACAAGGTCGATCGCAACCTGAAGGCGCCGCACACGAACGAGGTCATCGCTGGGCCTCGACCACGAGCTGCTGCCGAACTTCGCGCGTGGGCGCGGCCTACACCTACCGCCACATCAGCGACCTGACCTACCGGCCGCGGCTGGGCGGGCCGTGCGGCGCCGATCCGACCGCGAGCAGCTGCCGCATCATCCAGCCGCAGCAGTACACGGCGAACGCGCCGGTGAGCTCCGGCGGCTACACCGTCATCGACCTACTCGCCGCCCGACGACCTGATCGAGGCGGGTGGCTTCGGCCGCCTGCGCACGAACCAGCCCGGCTACGCCCAGAACTTCAACGGCGTCGAGCTGACCATGACGAAGCGCCTGTCGAACAAGTGGATGAGCCGCGTCGCCTTCTCCTGGAACGCGTTCAAGCAGCACTACGACGGCGTCATCCCGGTCAACGGCGGCGGCGGCACCCAGGGCGGGATCGGCGGGCCGAGCGGCGGCCGCTACAACGGCAACCCGACGCCCACCGACCTCAACTCGCTGACGGACGACTACGTGGCGGCGCAGTCCGGCGGCTCCGGCCGCGCGACCTTCTACACGACGCCCACCTGGCAGATCTACGCGAACGCGCTCGTCCAGCTGCCCTGGAGCCTCGAGCTGTCCGGCGCCGTCTTCGGCCGGCAGGGCCAGATCGAGCCGCAGTACGTCCGCGCCGACGCCGGCTCCGACGGCGCCTTCAACGTGCTGGCGACGCCGACGGTCGACGCACTGCGCTACAGCGCCGTGTGGGACGCCGACCTGCGGCTGGCCCGCAACGTGAAGCTCGGCGCGGCCTCGGTCACCCTGAGCGCGGAGGCGTTCAACATCTTCAACAGCGGCGTCACGCTCCAGGCGTTCCGCCAGATCAACTCGGCGAGCCTCGGGCGCATCGACGAGATCCTGAGCCCGCGCATCGTCCGCTTCGGCGCGCGCCTCGGCTTCTAGCCGGCGTACCGCGCCGATCACGGCCCCGGGGCGCAGCGGCCCCCGGGGCCGTCTTACGGCGTGGGCCATAATCGACCTGCAGATGCTTCAGACACTGCTCCTGGCCGCGGCCGCGCTCGCCGTCCCGCCGGCCGGCACGGCGGCCGCCGGCGCGGCGGCCGCGCCCAACGTGCTGCTGGTCACGATCGACACGCTGCGCGCCGACCACGTCGGCGCCTACGGCTACGCGGGCGCGCAGACGCGGACGATCGACCGGCTCGCCCGCGAGGGAGTGCGCCTCGCCGACGCCGTGGTGCAGGTGCCGCAGACGCGCCCGTCGCACGCCTGCATCATGACGGGCCGGCTGCCCTACGAGCACGGCATCCGGGACAACTACTCGCCACCGCTGCCGCCGACGCTGCCGACGCTCGCCTCGGTGCTCGCCGGCCGCGGCTGGGACACGGCGGGCTTCGTCGGCGCCTACCCGGTGTCGCGCCCCTCCGGCCTCGACCGCGGCTTCGCCCTCTACGACGACCCGTTCGCGGCCGGCGACAGCACGACCCGCGAGGCGCGCACCGAGCGGCGCGCGAAGGAGGTGGTGGACCACGCGCTCGCCTGGCTGGCGAAGCCGCGGAGCGAAGCCGTTCTTCGCCTGGGTCCACCTGTTCGACCCGCACGCCCCGTACGAGGCGCCGGCGCCGTACGGCACGCGCTTCGCGAAGCGGCCGTACGACGGCGAGGTGGCCTATGCCGACGCGCAGCTCGGCCGGCTCGTCGCGTGGCTCGACGCGCAGGGCCTGCGCGGGCGCACGCTCGTGGTCGTGACGTCGGACCACGGCGAGGGCCTCGGCGACCACGGCGAGGACGAGCACATGTTCTTCGTCTACGACTCGACGCTGAAGGTCCCGCTCGTGATGTCGTGGCCGGGCCAGCTCCCGGCGGGCGTCGTGGTCGAACGGGCAGTTCCGCAGCATCGACCTGATGGCGACCGTGCTGGAGCTCGCGGGCGTCGCGCCGCCGCAGACGAGCGGCAGCTCGCGCGCCGGCGTGCTGCGCAGCGGCGGGCGGATCCGGGACAGCGAGTCGTACGCCGAGAGCCTGTACGCGCAGCTGCACTTCGGCTACGCGCCGCTGCGCGCGCTGCGCGGCGACGGCTGGAAGCTGATCGACGCGCCGCGCGCGGAGCTGTACCGCGTGGCGGACGACCCCGGCGAGACGCGCAACCTGCTCGACGCGCGGGGCACCGTGGCCGGGCGATGCGCGCCCGGCTCGCCACGTTCGACCGCCAGGCGGGCGCGCGTGCCCCAGCTGCCGAAGCTGGACGCCGACGCCGCCGAGCGCCTGGCCGCCCTCGGCTACGTCGGCGGCCGGCGCGCCCGGCCGACGCGCACGCCTCGGGCATCGACCCCAAGGACAAGCTGGGCGAGCTGCAGGCCTACCAGCGCGACATGCGCGCCGGGATCGCGCGCTTCCGCGCGGGCGACTACGCCGCGGTCGGCGAAGGCCTTCGACCGCCTGGCGCGCGGCGGCAGCCCCTCGTTCAACGTCGAGTACTACTACGGCCGCGCGCTGCTCGAGCTCGCGCCGCTTCGCCGAGGCGATCCCTCACCTCAAGAACGCGGCGGAGATGGCGCCGACCCGCCACACGCTCTCGGGTCTCGCGGCGGCCCCGATCTACGCGCGCCTGGTCGAGGCCTACGCCGGGGCGGGGCAGCTGAAGCAGGCGTTCGCCACGCTCGACCAGGCGCTGCAGGTCGCGCCGGCGAACGCGGAGCTGCTGCGCGCGCGAGGCAGCCTGCTCATCCGCCAGGGCGACCTCGCCGCGGCCCGCGCCGCGCTCGAGAAGGCCCGCTCGATCGACGCCCGCGAGCCCCGGCTGCACACCGACCTGTCGAACGTCTACCGCAACCTCGGCGAGCTGCCGCGCGCGGAGGCCGAGGCGCGCGAGGCGCTGCGGCTCGACCCGCGCTCGCCCGAGGCGCGGCTCGCGAGCGGCCTCGCGCTCGGGGCGCTCGGGCGCGAGGCCGAGGCGGCGAGTGCCCTGCGTTCGGCCCTGAAGCTCGCCCCGGACCACCCGGACGTGCTCTTCTACCTCGGGGCCGTGGAGCTGCGCGCCGGGCGGGCACAGGCGGCGCTGCCGCTGCTGCAGAAGCTCGTGCGCGTGGCCCCGGACTACCCGCGGGCGGCAGAGACGCTGGCCGTCGCGCGGCGCATGGCGCAGGCGCCGTGAAGGAACGCCGGGAGGCCCGCGGTCGCGATCAGCGGCCCCGCAGGTCCGCCACGGCGTTGACGGCGACGGTCAGCGGCTGCTCGGCGCCGACGACCTCGGGAACGATCGCCAGGAATCGCTGCCCGTCCGGCGTCACGTCGAACCCAGCCCAGCGGTGCGGCCCCGGCGTGCGGAAGAGCACCCGCGGCTCGCCGAAATCCCGGGTCCCGGGACGCACGGGGATCGCGATCAGCCGGCCGTCCAACCCGAGGTAGAAGAGCTCGCGGCCGTCGGCCCGCCAGCGGGGGAACGCCCCGCCCTCCTTCGAGACGCGAACCTTGTCCGCCAGCGCCGGAAACGCGGCGAGGTACACCTCGTACCGGCCCGACTCGTTCGAGGTGAAAGCCGCGATGCGGCCGTCCGGTGAGAGCCGAAGGTCGTTCTCGTCGAAGGACGTCTGCAGCAAAGGCGTGATCACACCTCCGTCCGGCAGCGGGAGCGAGAAGACGTCGAACACGCCGGCCGGAGAGCGCTCCGCGAAGACCAGGGTGCGGCCATCGGGCGTGACGTCGAGCGCCTGCTGCAGTCCACGCGGCGGCGGCGTCAGCTCCCGCTCCCGTCCGCTCGAGAGCTCGCGACGCACGAGCTGCGGGGGGTGGCCGCGGACGCTCGAGTAGACGATCGCGTGACCGCCGGGCAGCCACACGGGGAACGTGTCGGCGCTCGGCAGAGAGACGAGCCGGGTCTCGAGACCGCGGGCGACGTCGAGCATCCAAACGTCGAGCGCGGTCTTCGGGTCAGAACGCGTGAACAGGGTCCGCTGGCCGTCGGGGGAGATGCGGACGCTGCCCGAGAGGGCGTCGGCTTCCGTGTCCAGCTTCGCGGTGGCCCCGGCGCGGTCGAACCACCGCAGCCGTGAGACGTCGCGGTCGGAGCCGTAGGCGAGAACGCCGTTGCGCGAGACCGAGTACATCGCCCAGCCCGTGGGCGTGAACTGGCGGACTGGCTGCGCGATCGCAACCGGCTCTCCCGACAGCCGTCCGGCAGCCGCATCGAACCGCTGGCCAAACAGCGTCCCCTCGCGAGCGAACACCAGCACGCCCGGATCGACGTACTGCGCCAGCGACTCCCCCGCCGCGAGATCGCGTGGCGGCCGGCCTTCCTCGCCCAGCAGCAGCCGCGACCTGCCGTCCGCGTAGCGCGCGAGGTAGACGAAGCGGTGGCCGTCGGGCAGGAAGCACGGCCACTGCACGCGCGCAGGACCCGGGGGCGCCTCGGACCGGACCACCTCGACGGGCGTACCGCCGGAGGCCGAGACGCGCGAGATCGCCTGGCCCTCGACGGAGGCGAAGAGGATCTGCCCGTTCACGCTCCACGTCCCGTGCACGCCGATGCCCTCGCGGACGTGGCACAGCGGCTGGATCACGTCCGAGCCGAGGTCGAGCCGCCTGAGCTCGCCGCCGGCGACGAAGGCTAGCGACTTCCCGTCGGGAGACCAGAAGACCGACAGCGCGCCGTCGGTGCCCTCGACGGGCCGGGCGTCGAGCGACGAGAGGCGCCGCAGCCACAGCCGTGAGGGGACCGGATCGCTGATTCCGGCCGTCGCGGATTCTCCGGAGACGCGTGCGAGCATGGCGAGCTGGGAGCCGTCGGGTGACACTGCGATCGGCACCGACTCGATCTGGCTCCGGAACGATAACGAGAACCCCGGCGGCGGAGGCAGCGAGAAGCGAACCGCCACGTCCGACGAGGACGCGGTCCGCGGCCGCCCCCACAGCGCCGCCAGCGCCAGAGCCACGGCAATCGCCGCGACCGCCCACGGCGCGAGCCGTAGCCAGGCTCGCCGCGCCGGCGCTGCGGGCAGCGCGCTGGCTCCGGCCTCAGCGGCCGTTGCGATCGCCAGCTTCAGGTCATGCGCCGACTGCCAGCGCTCCGCGGGGTCCTTGACGAGGCACGCGGCAACGACCCGGTCGAGCGCGGGCGGGCACTCCGGCCGCAGCTCGCGCAGCGGAGCAGGGTCGCTGCGCAGGATCGCCGCGACGATCGCCGCCGGCGTCGCGCCCTGGAACGGACGGCGGCCGCTGAGCATCTCGTAGAGCACGCCTCCTAGCGCGAACAGGTCGGTGCGCGCGTCGGCCGCCCGGCCCTCCACCTGCTCGGGCGCCATGTAGGACAGGGTGCCGACGAGCAGGCCCTCGGCGGTCAGGTCGTCGCCCGGCTGAGCCGTCTCGAGCATGCTCGTCCCGGCGGAGGTGAACGCGCCGGGCACGAGCCGCGCGAGGCCGAAGTCGAGCAGCTTCACTCCCGAGCTCGTGAGCACGACGTTGCCGGGCTTGAGGTCGCGGTGGACGATGCCGGCCCCGTGCGCGCGGCCGAGCGCATCAGCCATCTCGCGCCCGTAGCGGACGGCGTCGACGACCGGAAGCGGCCCCCGCGCGAGCCGCCGCTCGAGCGTCTCGCCCTCGAGCAGCTCCATCACGAGGTAGTCGGTGTCGCCGTCGCGGCCCACGTCGAAGAGCGCGCAGATGTGCGGGTGCGAGAGCTGGGAGATCGCCTTGGCCTCGCGCTCGAAACGCGAGCGCGCGTCGGCGGACGCGGAGCGCTCGGGCGGCAGCACTTTCAGCGCCACCGAGCGTCCGAGACGCGTGTCGCGGGCGCGGTAGACCTCGCCCATACCCCCGGCTCCGAGCGGAGCCTGGATCTCGTAGGGCCCGAGCCGCGCCCCGGCAGCGAGAGGCATGCTTCCGATTATCGGCTACTGCCAGACGATGGACGATGGATCAGATGCAGCGGCGGCTGAAAGCCGTGACTCGCCCAGTCGCCGCGGTCGCGCTCGCACCTGTTGTGCCCAGCACCTGCCGCGGCGCGCGCGGCAAAGCCGAATCCGATCGGACACTGTATCGACGACGTCGAGAAGGCCAAGAGGAGTCCCGCCGCCTCGCAGCGCCGCCACTTTCTGGACCATCAGGCCTGACGCCCGCCCGTAAGACGTGCTGCCCTGGAGGCGCGAGCCGCGGCTTCTCCTACGGGGGCGATCGGCTCGCCAACGTGGGCGGAGAAGCCGAAGTGCTTCCCGAAAGAGGTAGTGGCAAGCCACGTCAGCCCGCTCACCGGGGATCAGGCCCGGGTCGCCTCCATCACACGCTTGCGGGTGTAGGCGATCAGGCCGCCCGCGTCGATGATGGCCTGGCGGGCCTTCGGCAGCGGGACGATCGCGAACATCTTCCCGGTCGTCTTGTTCACGACCTTGTCGGCCGCGAACTCGAGCTCGTCGCCCTCGCTCGCCTCGACCTCCGGCGTGGTGACGAGGTTCAGGCCCAGGTTGATCGAGTTCTGCAGGAAGATGCGCGCGAAGCCCCTGGCCACGATCGTCAGCTCGGCGTTGTCCGGAAAGCCGCCACCTGGGCCGAGCAGCGCGCGTCGCTCTGAACGGGCGCGCCGCAGGTCGCTCGCGTCGATGGTCCAAACGTACGGTCGCGCGCGGTCCCTTCCTATCGAACCGCCCAAGGCATGCGCCCGTGGGCACCGCGGGCGCGTGGCCCGATGCTTGCACTCGGTGTCCGCGTCATGCTGGGGTGGACGACGGCCCCGGCGGGCAGGAGCGAGGCACGACATGAGGCTGCTCGATATCCTCCGCAAGCTCGGCATCCTGCGGTTCGGCGCGGAAGGCGGTACCTACACGAATGCCGCCGAACGTCCGACGTCGCTGCAGATGGACGGCGTCTTCGACTCGAAGAAGGACCTCGTCACTCGCGAGGACGTCGGTCGGGCGAAGCCGCGGGCGCGGTGACGCCCGAGCACTCGGGAGTGCAGCCTTGAGCGGCGAAGCCGAGAGCCCGTCCGTCCTCGTCGGCCGCGAAGGCGAAGAGCTGGGCTCCTTCTCGGCGCAGGACGTTCGGGACGGCCTTCGCGCCGGCCGGTTCCTGCCGACCGACGTCTTCTTCGTCGCGGGCATGACGGAGTGGCGACCGCTGCGGGAGTGGCAGGCGCCGTCCTCGACACCTCCGAAGCGGCCGGCCGCTTCGGTGAAGGTGGCTCTCCTCGTCGTCGCCGGCCTGGCGTTCGCCGGTCTCGCGACCCTGATCGGCGCCGCGCTGCTGTGGCGGACGCTCTGGCCCGCGAAGCCCGCGGAGCCGTTCCCGCAGACGCTCGCGCTCTTCCGGATGGGCATGCTGCACGACTGGAAGGCCACGATCCACCGCTACGGGGACGAGGCCGTGCAGCGCCAGTTCGCGGAGTGGTCTGTCGAGATGTGGGACCCCGTGGCGCCGGAGGTGGGCTGGTCGTACTGGTTCAACACGGCCGTCCTCACCGGCGTCGCCCTCGATTCGGCGCGTCCACGGACGGCCTTCTACCACCCGTGGAGCGACACGTTCTGGCTCGCCGAGTGGGACCTGGTCGGGAAGCCGCGCGTCGTCAGGAGCTGGTTCGGCGCGGGCGAGCTGCTGCGCTCCGGCGGCCAGCCGCCGTGGCAGGCAGTCCCGCTCTGGCTGCGCGGGCACGGCCCGCGCGCCGATGCGCTCGCCTCGGCCTTCGCCCAGTCGATCCCGGCCGCCGAGCGGGCGCTGCGCAAGGGCGACTGGCCCGACGGGGCCGTGCGCAAGGACCCGGCGCGCGCTGCGCACGCGACGCTGTGCCGCGCGACGCTGCTGGACCTGCTGCTGGGGATCGAACCGCTGCGGCGCTCGGTGAACGGCGAGGACGAGAGACTGCGGACCCTGCGGGCGGCCGTGCAGGGCCTGCTCCAGCAGAACGCCGCGGGTCTCGTGTCGCGCTTACGCGACGCCCCGGACAACACGGCCGAGATGCGACGCGCCGCGGCGGCGATCCCGCGCGGCGCCTTGTCCGCGCTCGAGCCCGTGTGTCGCCTCGGCTCGGGCGGGACCGCGATGGTCGTGCTGATGCCCGGCCAGACCTCGGACTTCGCCCTTGCCACCGTCTGGGACGTGAGCTCCACCCGTGCGCGCCTCCTCCGCGTGGACGTGCTGCCCTTTGCCCCGCTCCTCGCGGCGGCAGGAAGGAACTTGGGATGAAGGGCGCGGCCTGCGTCCTCGCGCTGGCGGTCGCCCTCGCCTCGGCGTCGGGGCTGCGGGCGGACGAGCCACAGGCGCCGGGCCGAAAGCCGACGTGGGTCGAGAGGGGGCTCGAGATCGCGAACCCCTACGTCTCGACCGCGAACGACGCCTTGGGCGCCGCCGCGGGAGGGGTCGAGGCCAGCAAGGCGCTACGGGCGAGCGATATCTCCCGCTCGGAGGGAAACCGCGC
The DNA here is from genome assembly GCA_963831755.1 of uncultured Acidobacteriota bacterium. Taxonomy (GTDB): domain Bacteria; phylum Acidobacteriota; class Vicinamibacteria; order Fen-336; family Fen-336; genus DATBSL01. The sequence continues at coordinate 123,238 of CAWHRC010000007.1, read as the reverse complement.
CGTGCGCAAGGCGCTGGCGGCGGACCACAACGCCCTGCGCACGAGTGGGCAGGGCCTGGTCAAGGCGGCGGACCGACTGGGCACCGCCACGGCGGTGGCGGACGTGGGGGGCACGCTGGCCGGACTCGTGGTGGAGGGCGACCTGAGGGCGGTGCCCGGCGTCGTAGCGAACGCCGCCGCGAAGAACGCCGTCACGGCGGGCGGCGCCTGGGCGGGGGGCGGAGCGGGGGCGATGGCCGGCTCTGTGTTCGGTCCGGTGGGAACGCTGATCGGCGGAGTGATCGGCGCCGCCGCGGGTGCCGTCGGCACGTCGTGGGGCTACGACTCGGCGAGCGACGCCCTCAAGCGGAACGGCCATCACAACGTGCAGAGCTACGTCGACTCGCTGACTGCCGAGGATCCGATCGACTACGTCGAGAAGGCGCGACAGTCGCGCCGGGAGTGGTTGGCCGAGCGGGCGAAGGCGGACGGCCTGAGCGGGCGGCAGGCCCGCGCGAGCGGCACGGAGCCGACCGCGACCACGCCGCCGGACACGGCCACCCCGTCCGACGCGGCCAACCCCGTGATCCCGGTCGACTGCGCGATCGATGTCGTGATGTGGCCTGCCGAGTCCCCGTCGATCAAGTGGCATGGCACCTTCCAGGTGAACGGTGACACGGTCACAGGGCGCGGCGAGATGACCACCTCTCCCGGGACGCAAACCGAAGGCTCCCGCCAAGGGCCCATGCATTGGACGGACGAGTTCACGGGCACGCGGCGCGACAACGTCATCTCGGGCACGGGCCATTCGACCCTCCAGCGAACGCGCCACGAGTTCTGGATCTCCAACTCCGACGGGAGCGGCCGGCGGCATTGCACGCTGGACTTCTGGGGTAGCAACACGAACCGGGAGGAGTGGACGTTTCTCCTGGGGGGCCAGGGGCGACTGCGCTTTTCCGGTCAGGGGAGCATGACCTACCGATACGCTTCTGACTGCGACAAGCCCGGCACCACGAACCGATCGTCGTCCGCCTCCGACGAGGGCAAGCTGTTCCAGTTCACCTGGAAGATCAGGTGATCTGAAGGCGGCCGGTCCACCGGCGATCAGACCCGTCCCGTGGCCTCCATCACACGCTTGCGGGTGTAGGCGATCAGGCCGCCCGCGTCGATGATGGCCTGGCGGGCCTTCGGCAGCGGGACGATCGCGAACATCTTCCCGGTCGTCTTGTTCACGACCTTGTCGGCCGCGAACTCGAGCTCGTCGCCCTCGCTCGCCTCGATCTCCGGAGCGCTGACGAGGTTCAGGCCCAGGTTGATCGAGTTCTGCAGGAAGATGCGCGCGAAGCCCCTGGCCACGATCGTCAGCTCGTAGCCCTTTAGGCAGGAGCAGGCCTGCTCGCGCGAGGAGCCGCAGCCGAAGTTCTTCCCGGCCACGATCACGGAGCCGGGGGGCAGCCGCCCCGCCTTGAGCCTCCCGTTGAGCTCAGCCGTGTCCGCAAACGCGAACTGCGGCGTCTCGGTCGGGAGCACGGTCGCCATGTAGCGGCCGGGGTAGATCACGTCCGTCGAGACGTCGTCGCCGAGCCTGGCGATGACCTGGGCCATGGCTAAGCTCCCTTCCGAGGGTCGCTGATCACGCCGTTGATGGCCGAGGCCGCCGCGACCTCGGGCGAGCAGAGGTAGACCTCGGAGTTGGGGTTGCCCATGCGGCCCTTGAAGTTGCGGTTCGTGGTCGAGAGCGCGACCTCGCCGTCGCCGAGCGCGCCCTCGTGCACGCCGAGACAGGGGCCGCAGCCGGAGTTCATCACCACCGCGCCGGCGCGCATCAGGTCGAGCAGGTAGCCTTCCTCCAGCGCCTGCTGGTAGATGCGCGAGGAGGCGGGGAAGACGAGCATGCGCGTGCCGCGGGCCACCTTCTTGCCGCGCAGGATGCGGGCGGCGGCCGCGATGTCGTCGAGCCGGCCGTTGGTGCACGAGCCGATCACGACCTGGTGCACCCGCGTGCCGACCACCGCGTCGATCGGCTTCACGTTGTCGACGGTGTGCGGACAGGCAACCTGCGGCGCCAGCGACGCCGCGTCGACCGCGACCACGCGCTCGTACGGAGCGTTGGCATCCGGCGTCACCAGCATGACCGGCTCGCCGACGCCCGCTTCCTCGTGCAGGTAGCGCCTCGTCTCGGCGTCGCCGGGGACGACACCGGAGGTGGCGCCGGCCTCGACGGACATGTTGCACAGCACGAGGCGCCCCGAGGTCGACATCTGCCGGATGGTCCCGCCGTGGAACTCGATCACGCGGAAGTTCGCGCCCTCGGCCGTGAGCAGACCGACGAGGTGCAGGATCAGGTCCTTGGGGCCGACGCCCGGCGCGAAGCGGCCGTCCACCTCGACCTTGATCGTGCGCGGCACCTCGACGTTCAGCGCCACGCCGAGCGCCCACACCGACGCCATCTCGGTCGCGCCGATGCCGAAGGCGAACGCGTTCAGTGCGCCGTGGCTGGTCGTGTGCGAGTCGGTGCCGACGACCACGAAGCCGGGGCGCACGTAGCCGTTCTCGGGGAGGACCTGGTGGCAGATCCCGCCCTCGTCGCCGCGGATGTCGTGGAAGCGCACGATGCCGTGCTGGGCCACGAACTCGCGGATCTTCTTCTGGTTGCTGGCGGTCTTGGGCGACTCGGCCGGCACCCGGTGGTCGAACACGATCGCGAGCCTCGACGGGTCCCAGACCTTCGGCGGCAGCCCCGTGCCCGCGAAGATCTCCACGAACTGGTTGATCACCAGGGCCGCGTTCTCGTGCGACATGGCGAGGTCGACGCGGGGCTCGACCACGTCGCCCGCGCGGACCGCGTCACGCCCGGAGGCGCGCGCCAGGATCTTCTCGACTACGGTCATTCCCATCTGACGCTCCTGACGGGGTCAGGTCTTGAATTGCGACATCCGAGGTCACGATACAAGACCTGACCCCTCCGCCCTAGACGACGCCCTTCTGCTTGAACGACGCCGCGTCCTGCGGCGAGTAGCCGATGCCGGCGAGGACCTCGGCCGTGTGCTCGCCCAGCTTCGGCGGCGGGGCCGTGATCTCGCCCGGCGTCTTCGACAGCCGGGCGGTGAGGCCGAACAGCTTCACGTTGCCGACCTCGCCGTCCACGTGCACGTCGTGCAGCACGCCGCGCTGCTGCACCTGTGGCTGCGCGAGCGCCGCGCCGAGCGACAGGATCTCGCCCGAGGGGACGTCGCGCGCGTTGAGGGCTTCCACCCAGTGGGCCGTCGGCCTGCAGCGCAGCCTCTCCTCGATCAGCGGCGTGAGCGCCTGGCGGTTCTTCTTGCGCTCGTCGCGCTCCCGGAAGCGCGGGTCCCGCGTCAGCTCCGGCGCGCCGATCACCTCGGCCATCGCCTCCCACTGCTCCTGCTTGTTGGCGGCGACGTTGATGTGACCGTCCTGCGTGCGGAACGTGCCCGAGGGCGCCGCCGTGAAGTTGTCGTTGCCCATCGGCACCGGCGCCTGGCCGCCGATCAGCAGGTTGGCCGCCACCCAGCCCATCAGCGGCATGATCGAGTCGAGCAGGGCGACGTCGATCAGCTGGCCCTCGCCGGTGCGCTCGCGGTGGTAGAGCGCCGCGAGGATCGCGAAGGCGGCGTTGAGGCCGCCGACGGTGTCGCACACCGGGAAGCCGGCGCGCAGCGGGTGCAGCCGCTCGTCGCCGTTCACGTCCATGGCCCCCGAGAGGCCCTGGATGATCTGGTCGTAGGCCGGCTTCTCGGCGTCCGGTCCGCTCTGGCCGAAGCCGGAGATGCCGCAGTAGACGAGCCGCGGGTTGATCTCGGCGAGCGCCGGGTAGCCGAGGCCGAGGCGCGCCATCACGTCGGGCCGGAAGTTCTCGACCACCACGTCGGCGGTCTTCACGAGCTTCCTGAAGATCTCCTTGCCCTCGGGCGCCTTGAGGTTGAGGGTCAGCGACTTCTTGTTGGCGTTCTGGGCGAGGAAGCTCGTGCCCATCAGCAGCTTGTTGAGCTTCGGCACGCTCCCGAGCACGCGCGCGAGGTCGCCCGCCTTCGGGTTCTCGATCTTCACGACCTCCGCGCCGAGCAGCGCCAGGTGCAGCGTGCAGAACGGGCCCGAGAGCACGTTCGTGAGGTCGAGCACGCGCACGCCGGCGAGGACGCTCATCGCGTCACCGTCGCGCCTTCCGCTGCCGCGGCGGCCGCGGCCGGTCCGGGGACGGGGCCGGAGCGGTAGACCGAGCCCGGCAGCTCACGTCCGAAGAAGCGGCCGACGTCGCGGGCGAGCTCGAGCAGCACGTCCAGGCGGACGTCGGTGCGCACGCCGTTCCGCTGCCAGGCGTGGACGAGGTCCTCGGTGCAGGTGTTGCCGCCGGCGACCTTCGTGAACGGGCAGCCCCCCAGGCCGCCGACCGACGACTCGAACGAGGTCACGCCGGCCGCTCGCGCCGCGTAGCAGTTGGCGAGCGCCAGGCCGTAGGTGTCGTGGAAGTGGCAGCTCCACTCGGCCGACGGGTCGAGCGCCCGCACGCGGCCGTACAGGTCGAGCACGTCGTCGGGCGTCGCGTGGCCCGCCGTGTCGGCGAGGCTCAGGTTCTTCAGGCCCGCGGCGAGGAACTCGCTCACGATCGCCACCACGCGCTCGCGCGGCACGGCCCCTTCGTAGCCGCAGCCGAAGGCCGACTGCACGGAGACCTGCACCTGCCGGCCGGCGGCGAGCGCGCTCCTGGCCATCGCCACGATCCTCTTGCGGGCGTCCTCGATCGGCATGCCGGTGTTCTTCCGGCTGTGCGTCTCGCTGGCGGAGACGCCCATGCAAAACAGCTCGACGCCGCAAGCCAGGCCGCGCTCGAGACCCTTCTCGTTGAGCACCAGGCCGGACAACACGACGTTCTCCGGCTTGCGGCCGGGGGCGGAGAAGTGGGCGAACAGGCGGTCGCTGTCGGCCATCTGCGGCACCTTCTCGGGGTGGACGAAGGAGCCGAGCTGCAGGATGTCGACGCCCGAGGCCAGCAGCCGCTCGATCCAGGCGACCTTCTGCGCCGGTCGGGACCACCTGCTGTTCCATCTGCAGGCCGTCTCGCAGGCCGACCTCGTGCACCAGCGGGCGCGTCACGACCGCTAACCCCCGAAAGCCGCGACCGGAGCCAGCGCGTCCGCGACCGCCCGGCCCATCTCCAGCGTGGTCGAGGAGCCGCCCATGTCGTACGTGCGGACCCTGCCCTCGGCGATCACCGCCGCGGTCGCCGCCTCCAGCCGGGCGGCTCGCTCCGTCTCGCCGAGCCAGTCGAGCATCATCTTGGCCGCGAGGATCGTGGCGATCGGGTTGGCCTTCTGCTTGCCGGCGTGCTTGGGCGCCGAGCCGTGGGTCGGCTCGAACACGGCCAGCTTCTCGCCGATGTTGCCCGAGCAGCCGAAGCCGAGCCCGCCCACCATCTGGGCGCACAGGTCGGAGACGATGTCCCCGTAGAGGTTCGGGGCCACCAGCACGTCGTAGTTGAAAGGGCTCTTGAGCAGCCACATGCCGATCGCGTCGACGTTCGCGTCGTCGGTCTGGATGTCGGCGTAGTCCGCCGCGACCTTCCGGGCCTCCTCGAGGAACAGGCCGTCCGTCGCGCGGACGACGTTCGCCTTGTGGACGATCGTGACCTTCTTCCGGCCGTGCTGGCGCGCGAACTCGTAGGCCGCGCGCACGATCCGCTCCGAGCCCTTCTTCGTGTTGATCTTGCAGGAGACGGCGTACTCGTCGAGGCCGAGCGGGGCGAACGGTGCGAAGGGTGGGGCGAGCTTCCCGAGCACGTCGGCCAGCTCCCGCGGCACCGGGCTGAACTCGACTCCCGCGTAGAGGTCCTCGGTGTTCTCGCGGAACACCACGAGGTCGATGGCCTGCCTGTGGTTGAGGGGGTTGCCCGCGTACGCCTTGCACGGGCGCAGGCAGACGTAGAGGTCGAACAGCTGCCGCATGCGGACGATCGGGGAGCGGTAGACGAGGCCCTTGCCCCTCAGCTCCGGCGCCAGCTCGGCCTCGGCGGCCTTTGCCGGCTTCGACGTGATCGCACCGAACATCGCAGCGTCCACGCGCTTCAGCAGGTCGATCGTGCGTTGCGGGAACGACGTCGCCCTCGCTGCACCAGAAGTCCCAGCCGATGTCGCCGTGGACGTACTCGGCGTCCAGCTCGAGGGTCTCCAGCACGACGCGGGTCAGCCTCCATGACCTCGACGCCGATGCCGTCGCCGGGCAGCCAGGCGATGCGGTACTTGCTCATGGGGTCAAGCCTCCAAGACGCACAAATTGCCGATTCCGTCTCCCGATGCGGGGTATGAGCAGGAAGCCTGCCAATCCTGCGTGCCGACAGCGCCGAATCGCTCGAACAACCGAAGGCCACGTCCAAGACCCTTGCCAGGGGGCACCGAGGTCGGGATCCCGGCGGGCCCAGGTTCGACATGCGGCCGCAAAGCGTTTGCGGGAAATCAGTTGGCATCGTGTGCCGGCCGCGGAAGCGCCGGCTGCGCTCGGAGCGGGCGCCGGCGAGCCGAGCCAGGGCCTGGTCGAGCTGGCTCCGGGTGGAGAGAGCGGGGCGGCGACGAGAGCTTGCGCGCCGATCGCTGGCGCTACCTCGACCGGCCGACGCGCGCGTATCCTGCCCTCATGCCGGCGGGAGCTGCCGCCCTGCTGTTGGCTGCCCTTTTGGCCGCCCTCGTCGCGCCTGCAGTGCCGGCCCCTGCCGACCTCAGTGGCAGCTGGGAGTTCGTCCAGCAGCGCAGCGACGACATCCGCGACGGGATCGTCGCCTCGCTCGGGGCCGACTACGCGAATGCCGATGTCCACGGCGACGCGCCGCGGCTCTGGATCCGCGACTGGCTGCTCGACCAGGCAGAGAGGCCGCAGCAGCGCGTGCTGACGATCGAGCAGGACGCGGCGGAGTTTCGGGTCGGCATCGGTGACGAGCTGCGGGTCTACTACTTCGGCCGCGCTGCGGCGCGAGAGGGGCCGGGCGGCCTGCTGCGGGCGACCGTGCGCAGGGACGGCGGGCGGGTGGTCGTCGAGGAGAGGGCCGTCAAGGGTAGCGGGCACATCGTCGAGAGCTACGAGCTGCAGCCCGACGGCCGCGGCCTGCTGGCGACGTGGCGGCTCTCGCACAAGGGGCTGCGCGTGCCGCTCGAGCTCCGGCTCGCGTTCCGGAAGGCGCTGCCTTAGCCCGGCGCCCGGCCGACACCGGCGCCGGCCGGCTCAGGTCCTCGCCCCGCGGGCTCAGGCGGCCGCCGCCGGCGGCGTCTCCGCCCCCTCCAGCGGCAGCGACAAGGTGACGATGACGCCGTCGCCGTCGGTCCGGTCGTGCGCGGCGGCGCTGCCGCCGTGGAACCGGGCGATCAGCTGCACGATGTAGAGGCCTAGGCCGAGGTGCGGCTCGCCCTCCGTGCGAACGCCGGCGGGGCGCAGCGAGACCATCGACTCGAACAGCCGGCCCTCCATCTCCTCCGGCAGCCGCGGGCCGTCGTTCGAGACGGACAGCGCCACGGCCCGACCGTGCCGTGCCAGCGCGACCACCACCTCCGTGCCCGGCCGCGCGAAGGCGAGCGCGTTGTCGACGAGCTTGTCGAGCGCCTGCGCCAGCAGGTCGGGCGCGCCCAGCACGCGCAGGGGCTCGCCGGGCTCGCGCAGCCGGATCGCGTGCCCGGCGTTCGCCAGCCGGTAGCCCTCGACGCAGCCGCGCACCACCGTCGCCAGGTCGAACGGCTCTCTCTCGCTGGCCGAAAGCACCTGCTCGAGCCGTGTCGCCTCGCTCATGCGCGCCAGGATCGTCGCCAGCCGCCGCAGGCCCTCGTCCGCGCGGTCGATGTAGACCGCGGCGTCCTTCGGCAGCGGCTGGAGGCGCAGGTTGTCCAGCGAGGAGCGCACGACCCCGACGGGCGTCCGCAGCTCGTGCGAGAGCCGCTTGCCGACCTGCTCCAGGTACGTGGTGTGCTGCCGCTGCCGCTCCAGCATCCCCGCGAAGCTGCGCGCGAGGTCGCCCAGCTCGTCGCCCGCCGAGGTGCCGCGCACCGTCCCGCTCACGCGCCCGCGCGCGTCGATCGCCCGGTCGGCCTGGTCGCGCAGCCGCCGAATGCGCCAGGACAGGCGCAGCGCGAAGGCGAGCAGCGCGCTCGCGCCCAGCAGGCTGACGGCCAGCATGGCGGCGAACAGCTTCTCGAAGCCGCGGTTGCGCCCCGCGAGCACGTCGTTGGTGGTCTCCTCGACCAGCACCGCGCCGCGCACCTGCTCGTCCACCCAGACGGGGCTGGACGCCGAGAGCACGACCGCGCGGGAGTCCCGCGTCAGGCGCCAGCGGGTCGTCTCGCGCCCGGCGAGCGCGGACTCGATCTCCGGGCGCTCGAGCTTGTAGGTGCCCGGCTCGACGTCCTGGAAGTCCTCGCGCGGCTGCGTGAGCAGCCGTCGCGTGAGCGGCCGCACCCAGCGCTCCGTCAGGCGGTCCCAGGCGGACAGCTCTGCCGGGCCGCCGGGCGGGGGAGCCGGGCGGCGCAGGGTCCCGGCGTGCGCCAGCACCCGGCGGTTCACGTCCACGACCCAGATCCGTGACTGCGCGCGGCCCAGCCCGCGGATCAGCTCGCTGATCTCGGGCGAGGGCACCAGGACCGTGCCCAGCTGCTCGCGCGTCGCGGTCGTGCCGAGCTGGCCGACCAGCGTGCGGGTCTCGGGGTCGTCGACGTCGACGACCGCGAACGACAGGCGCGGGCCGATCAGGCGCCTCGGCAGCCGCAGCTCGACCAGGTAGCCGTCGGCGGTCCCGCGCCAGACGCCCGTGATGCGGTTGTCGGCCACGCGCGTGCCGTCTTCCTGGACCAGCCAGGACGACACGGGGCCGTCGCCACGGGCGTCGAGCGCGAAGCGCAGGAACTGGTCGTCGGCGGTGACCACCCCGATCTGCAGGTGATCGCAGGAGGACAGCTCCGGCCGCGCCGGGTCGCGCAGCACGACGCGGTCGTCCTGCACCTCGAACAGCGCGTAGACGCCGGCGCCGTGCCGGCCGACGCGGTAGCGGAACGACAGCGGCGCCGTGCCGGCGCCCGCCCAGCCGCCCTCCTCGTGCGGCTCGACGCCGGGCTGGTTCCAGTCGTCGCTGCGGCCGTCCACGACGATCGGCTGCTGCAGGTTCGGCACGCGCAGGTCGCGTCCCGCCTCGGCCGGGCACGGAGTAGACCTCGCCCGAGAGCAGCACGTTCGGCCGGTCGTTGAGGGCCGTCGCCACGGCGCGCGCCGTCGACACCAGGCCCTGCTCCTGCACGCGTAGCAGCAGCCGCTCGAGCTCCTTGACGTACTGCAGGCCGAGCCAGGGAATGAGCGCCAGCAGGCTCGACACCGCCAGCAGCTTGACCGGGATGCCGACGCGCAGGGGCAGCCGCAGCCCGCCGCTACTCCGCGTTCCAGCGGTAGCCCATGCCGTAGACGCTCTCGATGCGGTCGAAGCGCGGGTCGACGGCCGCGAACTTCCTGCGGATGCGCTTCACGTGCGAGGTGACCGTGCTGTCGTCGACCACCATGCGCGCCTCGCCCATCAGCTGCTCGCGGCTCTTCACGTGCCCGGGGTGGCGCACGAGGGCATGGACGATCCAGAACTCCGTGAGCGTCAGCTCCACCCGCCGCCCCTCCCAGCTGGCGCTCACGCGCTTCACGTCGAGCCGCAGCTTGCCCTCCTCGATCAGCTCCTCGTCGGAGGCGTCCCTGCCGGACGCGTCCACCCGCCGGAACAGCGCCGCGATGCGCGCGAGCAGGTGCGGCAGGCCGATGTCCTTCGTCAGGTAGTCGTCCGCCCCCAGGCGCAGGCCAGAGACGCTGTCGAACTCGCTGTCGCGGGCCGTGAGGAACAGGATCGGCAGGGTGGCCGACAGCGCGCGCAGGTCGCGGCACAGGGCGAAGCCGCCGTCGATCTCGTCGCCGAGGCCGATGTCCAGGATCGCGAGGTCGGGCAGCCGCGTGCGGAACGCCGAGAGCGCGGCCATGCGGTCGGGGTAGGCGGCCACGTCGTAGCCCTGTCGCCGCAGCACGTCCGCGTAGTTGGCGCGGATGGCCGGGTCGTCCTCGACGATCGCGATGCGGCGGCTCATGGCGCGCGCCTCCCGTGGCCCCGTCCCGCCCCGGACTATAGCGCACGGTCCGGCGGCCGCCAGGCGTCACGGCGGCCTGCCCTTTTGCTGCCCGAATTCTTCGCCGGGTCGCCTTGATTCGCCCTGCGCTCCTGCCTTTTCGTCCGCTGCAATGCGCCCATCGGAGGGAAGGACATGACGACTCGAGCCGACGTCCTCGAACACACGCGGCGTCCGGTCCCGCTCACGTGGAGAACCGTGGCGGCCGACTTCGGCCGGCTGCTCGGCCTCGCGTTCGCGCTGGCGCTCGCCGTGGGCCTGCTGCTGACCGCCGCCACGATCGCCCTGCCGGCGCCGCTGCCGTCGGCGCCGGCCACCGACGCCGCGGCGCCGCTCGCGCTGCCGCTCTCGCCCTCGCGGGCGGAAAGCGGCAGCTTCCTGATGCGCCGTGGCCAGGACCAGCCCTGGACGAAGGCGCCGCTGCTCGACACCGAGTTCCGCGTGCGCGTGTCCGGGATCGTGGCGCGCGCCAGCGTGCGCCAGCGCTTCCGCAACGCGACGGACGAGTGGGTCGAGGGCGTGTACGTGTTCCCGCTCCCGGAGCAGGCGGCCGTGGATCACCTGCTGATGAAGGTGGGCGAGCGCACGATCGAGGGCCAGATCCGCGAGCGCGAGCAGGCGCAGGCCGAATACCGGCAGGCGCGCGACGCCGGGAAGAAGGCCAGCCTCGTCGAGCAGGAGCGGCCGAACGTGTTCACCACGAGCGTGGCCAATCTCGGGCCGGGCGAGGAGCTGCTGGTCGAGATCGAGCTGCAGGAGACGCTGGCCTTCGACGCCGGCGAGGTACGGCTGCGCCTGCCGCTGGTCGTGGGCCCGCGCTACATCCCCGGCTCCGAGCTCCTGGCCGGCCTCACCGGCACGGGCTGGGCCGCGGACACCGATGCCGTCCCGGACGCCTCTCGTATCACGCCGCCGGTGCTGCCGCCGGGAGAGGCGCTGCGCAACCCCGTGAGGATCGAGGTCGAGCTGGACGCGGGTTTCCCGCTCGCGAGTCTCGTCAGCCGCTACCACCCCGTCGTCACCGAGGCCCGCGGCGAGGGGCGCTACCGCGTCCGCCTGCGCGACGCGCTCGTGCCGGCCGACCGCGACTTCGAGCTGGCCTGGACGCCACAGCCGGGGACCATGCCGCGCAGCGCGGTCTTCAGCGAAGAGCGGGGCGGCTCGACGTACGCGCTCGTCACCCTCTTCCCGCCCGTGGGGCCCGCGCTCGACAGGGTGCGCCTCCCGCGCGAGGTGGTGTTCGTGATCGACACCTCGGGCTCGATGGAGGGCCTGTCGATCCGGCAGGCGCGCCAGGCGCTGGCCCTCGCGATCGACCGCCTGCGGCCGGGCGACCGCTTCAACGTGATCCGCTTTAGCGACGCGACGCAGGCGTTGTTCGGCGCCACGCAACCCCTCACGCCCGAGACGCGGGCGAGCGCACGGACGTGGGTCGAGGGGCTGCGGGCGGGAGGCGGGACCGAGATGGCGGCGGCGCTTCAGGCGGCGCTCGTCGGCAGCGACGACCCACGCCTAGTGCGACAGGTTCTCTTCCTGACCGACGGCAGCGTGGGCAACGAGGAGCAGCTGCTCGCCATCATCCGCCAGCGGCTGGGCGACACGCGGCTGTTCACCGTCGGCATCGGCTCGGCCCCGAACGGCCACTTCATGTCGAAGGCGGCCGAGCTGGGGCACGGCACGTTCACCTACATCGGGGACCTGCGCGAGGTCGAGCAGAAGATGGGCCGGCTGTTCGGCGCGCTGGAGAGCCCGGTGCTGACCGGGATCGACGTGCGCTGGCCGGTCGGCGCCGCGGTCGAGGCCTGGCCGCAGCGGGTGCCCGACCTTTACCTGGGCGAGCCGGTGGTCCTCAGCGCGCGCCTCGAAGGCAAGGCGGACCAAGTGACCGTGACCGGGCGCCGCGGTGGCCAGGCCTGGGAGACGTCGCTCCCGCTGACCAGGACGCGACAGAGCGACGGCGTCGCCGTGCTCTGGGCGCGCCGCAAGGTCGAGGCGCTCATGGACTCGATCCACGACGGCGCGAACGCCGAGGAGGTGCGCCAGCAGGTTGTCGCCCTCGGCCTGGAGCACCACCTGGTGACGAAGCACACGAGCCTGGTGGCCGTCGACGTGACGCCGGCGCGGCCGGACGGCGCTACGCTGCAGTCCACGGCGCTGGCGACCAACCTCCCGCATGGGTGGAGCTACGGGGCCGTGTTCGGCGAGCTGCCGCGCACCGCGACGGCGGCGCCGCTGCACGCCGCTCTCGCGCTGCTCGCGCTCGCGCTCGCGCTGGCGCTGCTGCTCGCCGATCGCGGGTGGCGTGCCTGGGTGCGGCCGTGACCCTTTCTCGCAGCGTCGCCGTCCTCCTGATCGCGGCCGCCGTCTGGCACGGCGGCCGCGCCACCTGGATCGAGGCCAAGGCACGGCTGGCCCAGAGCCTGTTGCGCCACGCCTGGAGCGTGGCGCAGGCGGGTGGCGGTGACGCGCGGCCCTGGCCCTGGGCCGACACCCACCCGGTCGCGCGGCTGACGGTGCCCGTACGCGGCGTCGATCTGCTCGTGCTCGCCGGCGCGAGCGGGCGCACCATGGCCTTCGGGCCCGGGCACGTCACGGGGACTGCGCTGCCGGGCGAGCCGGGCAATGCGGTCGTCAGCGGCCACCGCGACACGCACTTCGCCTTCCTGCGGAAGCTCGTGCCCGGCGACGTGCTCGTGATCGAGCGCCGGGACGGACGGCGCCGGTCCTACACCGTGAGCGCGACGCGCGTCGTGGACCACCTGGCGGGCGGGATCATGGGCGAGACCTGGGACACCCGTCTCACGCTGGTGACCTGCTACCCTTTCGACGCCATCCGGCCCGGCGGTCCGCTGCGTTACGTGGTGACGGCTCTCGCCGCAGCTAGAGACGGAAGGGCTCCACCCGCGCGAAATCCACGGGAGCGGTTCGAGCCTGGCACGCGCCAGCGGATCAGTAGGCCAGCAGCTCCCGCAGCGCCGGCAGCAGCCGGCCCTGCGGCGAGTACACGGCCTCGAGCGACTTCGCGAACGGGACCGGCGTGTCGAGCGCGCCGAGGCGGACAACCGGCGCGTCGAGCCACTCGAACGCCTCGCGGCCGAGCGTCGCCGCGATCTCGGCGCCGAAGCCCCCGGTCAACGGCGCCTCGTGCAGCACCAGGCAGCGGCCTGTCTTCGCGACCGAGCGCACGGCGGTCTCGGCGTCCCACGGCATCAGCGTGCGCAGGTCGACCACCTCCAGCTCCGTGCCCTCGCGTGCCAGCTCGGCAGCCGCAGCCAGCGCCCACGACACGCCGATGCCGTAGCTGACGACCGTCGCCGCGCGGCCCTCGCGCGCGACCCGGGCCTTCCCGATCGGCAGCGTGTAGTGGCCGGCCGGCACCGGCCCACGTGCCGAGCGGTAGAGCAGCTTGTGCTCGAGGTAGAGCACCGGGTTGCCGTCCTCGAACGCGGCGAGCAGCAGGCCCTTCGCGTCGTAGGGTGTCGCGGGCGCGACGACCTTGATGCCGGCGACCGACGTGAACCACGACTCGACGTTCTGCGAGTGGAACGGCCCCGCGCCCGTCCCGCCGCCCACCGGCGCGCGCAGCACGACCGGCACGCGCGCGTCCCAGCGCCAGTGGGTCTTGGCCAGGTTGTTGACGATCTGGTTGAAGCCGCAGGTGATGAAGTCGCCGAACTGCAGCTCGACCATCGGCAGGTAGCCGCCCAGGGCCAGGCCGAGCGCCGCGCCGATCGCCCCCGACTCGACGATCGGCGTGTTGCGCACGCGCGCCTTGCCGAACTCGGAGGCGAAGCCCTCGGTCACCTTGAAGACCCCGCCGTACTCGGCGATGTCCTGGCCGAGCAGCACGATCCGCTGGTCGCGGCGCATCGCGACGCGCAGCGCGTCGCTGATCGCGTCCACGTAGCGCAGCGAGGATGCCCCGGCCTGCCGGGCCGCGTCGGGCGGCCGCGGCACGAGCAGGCTCGGGGCGAACACGCTGGCGAGCGTCTCCGGTGTCGCGCGAGGCTCGGGCGCCGAGAGCGCCTCGTCCGTGAGCGCGTCGATGCGGGCCTTGTACGCGGCGCGGATCGCCGCGAAGTCGGCCTCGCTCAGCAGCCCGCGCTCGAGCAGGAACCGCTGGTAGCGTCTCACCGGGTCGCGCGCAGCCCACTCCTCGAGCTGCGGCTTCGGCACGTAGTCGGTGGGCGAGGCCTCCTCGTGCCCGCGCATGCGGAAGGTCTTGAACTCGAGCAGCGTCGGCCCGTCGCCGCGCCGCGCGCGCTCGGCGGCGGCCCGCACGGCGCTGCGCACGGCGAGAAGGTCGTTGCCGTCCACCACCTCGCCCGGCATGCCGTAGCCGATCCCGCGATCGGCCAGGTCGCGGCACGCATACTGCTCGTGCGCGGGCGTCGACAGCGCCCACTGGTTGTTCTCGACCACGAACAGCACCGGCAGCTTCCAGACCGCCGCGAGGTTGAGCGCCTCGTGGAAGTCGCCCTCGCTGGTGGCGCCGTCGCCGGTGAAGGCTGCGGCCACGCGCCGCTCGCCCCTGAGCTGGGCCGCCAGCGCCAGCCCGCAGGCCACGGGCAGCATGGCCCCGAGGTGGCTGATCATGCCGACGATGCCCTTCTCGAGCAGGCCGAAGTGGAACGTGCGGTCGCGGCCCCTCGTGAAGCCACCCTCGCGTCCGAGCAGCTGTCGGAACAGCCGCGGCAGGTCGAGCTCGCGCCCCGTGAAGACGCCGAGGTTGCGGTGCATCGGCAGCAGGAAGTCGCCGGGCTCGAGCGCCGTGACGACGCCGGTGGCGATCGCCTCCTGCCCGATGCCGGAGAACCACTTCGACAGCCGGCCCTGCCGCTGCAGGACCAGCATCTTCTCCTCGATCATCCGTGGCAGGAGCAGCGAGCGGTAGAGACGCCGGAGCTCCTCCGGGGCACCCGCGTCGTTCGCTCCGGCCGTGGGAACGGCCGCGCCCGGAGGGTCGCTCATCGCGGACCATTCTCCGCAGAGGGCGCGAGGCAGGCAAATGCGGCTGTAAAAGCTCGTGAGCGCTCGTGAGCTCGCGGCGCGCCGTCCAACCCTGCGGCAGCGCCCGGGTTCCCACTCGATGAGGGTGTCTCCCCGGGGGCAGGGACGCCCACGCTGAGGAGCCTCACATGTACAGACTCGCGCCGTTGGCCGTCGTCGGGCTCGGGCTCGGCGCCCTCGCGCTGCCCGCGCACGCGTCCTCGATCGAAAACAAGACGCTGGAGGCGCATATCCCGTTCGCGTTCCAGCTGCCGCACGTCAAGCTGCCGCCGGGTGACTACCAGATCCAGCAGATCAGCGACCTCGATTCCAACCTGCTCGAGATCCGCTCCAAAGACGCTCGCCATGCGGCGTTCTTCATGGCCGAAAGCTCCACCGCCCGGCCCGGCGTCGCCCGGCCGTCCCTGGTGTTCGACCGCATCGGCAAGGACCGGTTCCTGCGGGCGGTCTGGGTCGCGGACGGCCAGGGCGACACCGTGCGGTCGTCAGCCGCAGAGCTGGCCGACGCGCGTCGCGCGGCTGGCATATCGCAGCAGGACCGGACGCAGAGCGCTGCCCTGAAGAAGTAGACAGCAGGCGGTGCGGGGCGTCCTCTCCTCGTGAGAGGAGGGGCGCCCGCGCGCCGGGGAGGCCGGCGCGTCGGGCCGGGCGCAGGCCCAGGGCGGCTTACACTTCGTCTCCTGCACCCCGGGGGTTTCGATGACGCGTCTTCGCCGCCTGATCACGTCCGCACTGGCCTGCCTCGCTTCCGCCGGCGCCGCCGTTCCCGGCTCCACGCCTGCCGCAGCCGACGATCCCGCGCCCGGCCTTTTCCGCGAGCTGCGCTGGCGGCCGATCGGTCCCTTCCGTGGCGGGCGCACGAAGGCGGCCACCGGCGTGCCGGGCAGGCCGGGGCTGTTCTACATCGGCGCCGTCGACGGCGGCGTCTGGCGCACGACCGACTACGGCCGCACCTGGCAGCCGATCTTCGACGACCAGCCGACCGGCTCGATCGGCGCGATCGCCATAGCACCTTCGAACCCGGACGTGATCTACGTCGGCAGCGGCGAGGGCATGCAGCGGCCCGACCTGTCGATCGGCGACGGGATCTACAAGTCTTCGGACGGCGGCCGCAGCTGGCGACACCTCGGCCTGCGCGACGGCCAGCAGATCCCGCAGATCGCCGTGGACCCGCGTGACGAGCGTCGGCTGTTCGTGGCGGTGCTCGGCCACCCGTACGGACCGAACGCAGAGCGGGGGATCTTCCGCTCGAGCGACGGCGGCCTGACCTTCGAGAAGGTGCTGTACCGCGACGAGGACACGGGCGGGGCGGATGTCGTCATCGACCCCACGCAGCCCGACACCGTCTACGCCGTGCTCTGGGAGGCCCGGCAGGGCCCCTGGGAGAACGGCGAGTTCAGCGGACCGGGCAGCGGCCTCTACAAGTCGAGCGACGGCGGCGGCAGCTGGCGGCCCCTGACGCGGGGGCTGCCCACGCACGCGCAGGGGCTCGGGCGCATCGGGATCACCGTCGCGCCGAGCGACCCGAGCCGGCTCTACGCGACGGTCGGGGCGGGCGAGCTCTCCGGGATCTACCGTTCCGACGACGCCGGCGAGAGCTGGGCGCGGGTCAACGCCGACCCGCGGGTCGTGGCCCGGCCGGACGACGCCGCGGAGGTGCGGGTGCACCCGACGAACCCGGACGTGGTCTTCGTGCCGACGATCGTGACCTGGAAGTCGACCGACGGCGGCCGGACCTTCAGCGCCTTCCGCGGTGCGCCGGGGGGCGACGACTACCAGCGCATCTGGATCGACCCCGCGAGCCCCGACGTGATGATCCTCTCGTCCGACCAGGGCGCGATCGTAACAGTCAACGGCGGGGCCAGCTGGAGCAGCTGGTACAATCAGCCCACGGCGCAGTTCTATCACGTGAGCACGGACGACGCGTTCCCCTATCGCGTGTGCGGCGGCCAGCAGGAGAGCGGCTCGGCCTGCGTGAGCAGCCGCGGCGACGACGGCCAGATCACGTTCCGCGACTGGCACCCGGTGGGGGTCGAGGAGTACGGCTACGTGGCGCCGGACCCGCTCGACCCCGACGTCGTGTACGGCGGGAAGCTCAGCCGCTACGACCGGCGCACCGGGCAGGTGCAGGACGTGTCTCCCCGCCCGCTGGGCGGCCCCGGCTACCGCGTCGTCCGCACGCAGCCGGTGCTGTTCTCGCCCCTCGACCCGAAGCTGCTGTACTTCGCGTCCAACACGCTGTGGCGGACGCGCGACGGCGGGCAGCACTGGGAGGAGATCAGCCCGGACCTGACGCGCGCGACCTGGGAGGTCCCGGCCAACGTCGGCAAGTACCGTGGCACGCCGGCGGCCGCGCCCTCGCGGCGTGGCGTGATCTACACGGTGGCGCCCTCGCCGCTCGACGCGGGCCTGATCTGGGCGGGCAGCGACGACGGCCTGGTGCACCTCACCCGCGACGGCGGCCGCAGCTGGCAGGACGTCACGCCGCCGCAGCTCGTGCCCTGGGCCAAGGTCTCCCTGCTCGAGGCCTCGCACTTCGACCGCGACACCGCCTGGGCCGCGATCAACGGCTTGCGGCTGGACGACACGCGCCCACACGTGCTGCGCACGCGCGACGGCGGCCGCAGCTGGCAGGAGCTGACGGCCGGGATCCCGCCGGACGAGGGCGTCGTGAACGCGGTGCGCGAGGACCCGAAACGGCGCGACCTGCTCTACTCGGGGACGGAGCGGCAGGTGTGGGTGTCGTTCGACGGCGGCGACCGCTGGCAGCCGCTGCGCGTGAACATGCCGGCGACCTCGGTGCGCGACCTGGTGATCAAGGGCGACGACCTCGTGGCCGGCACCCACGGCCGCGGCTTCTTCGTCCTCGACGACGTCACGCCGCTGCGGCAGCTGGCCGCGGCGCCGGCCGGTGCCGCGTACCTGTTCGCGCCGCAGCAGGCCCTGCGCTGGCGCTGGAACAAGAATACCGACACGCCGCTGCCGCCCGACGAGCCAGCGGCGCCAAACCCGGCAGACGGCGCCCTGGTTCACTACCTGCTGAGGGAAGCGGCCGCTCACGTGGCGCTGGAGATCCACGACGGCTCGGGTCGGCTGGTGCGGCGCTACGCCAGCGACGACGTAGCCGAGCCGCCCGTCGCGGGCCGCAACATCCCCGACTACTGGATCCGCCCGCCGCAGAGGCTCTCGGCCGAGGCGGGCCTGCACCGCTTCGTGTGGGACCTGCGCGAGGCGGTGCCGCAGGCCGCCTCTTTCGGCTACCCGATGACCGCGGTCTACGGCGACACGCCGCGCGAGCCCCGCGGGCCGTGGGTCACGCCCGGGGCCTACGTGGTGCGGCTGATCGTGGACGGGCGTGCGCAGGAGCAGCCTCTCGGCGTGCGCCTGGACCCGCGGGTGAAGGCGAGCCCGGCGGACCTCGAGGCACAGCACGCCCTGTCGATGCGCTTGTGCGCGGCGCTGGCGCGGGTGGCCGAGGCGCGCAAGAAGCGGGGGCAGCCGCCGGAGCCCGGCGACCGGCTCTTTGCCCTGCACCGCCGGCTGACGCAGCTGCTGGGGGCCGTGGAGGACGTGGACGGGCTGCCGACGCCGGCGCAGTCCGGCGCAGTCGACGAGACGCTGGCGGCCGTCGACGCGCTGCTCGCCGCGACTCGAAAGGAGAGACGATGAGCGATTCCAGGCAGATGCTCCGTCATGCGCTCGCGACGCTCGCCTACCGGGGCGGCAAGGCCGTGCGCGACGCGCCGGACGGCTTTGCGGCCTTCAAGGCGGGGCCAGGCACGCGCACGCCGGCCGAGGTGCTCGCGCACGTCGGGGACCTGCTGGACTGGACCGTCTGCCTGAGCCGCGGCGAGCACGTCTGGCACGACTCGCCGCCTCTGCCGTGGCCCGAGGAGGTGGCGCGCTTCCACCGGGCCCTGGCGGCGGTGGACGCCGTCCTAGCCTCGGAGGTCCCTCTCGGCACCCCGGTCGAGCGGCTCTTCCAGGGACCGATCGCCGACGCGCTGACGCACGTGGGCCAGCTCACCATGCTGCGGCGGATGTTCGGAGCGCCCGTCCGGGGCGAGAACTACGCGAAGGCCGAGATCGTGCCGGGCCGGCTCGGGCCCGAGCAGGCGGTGCCCCGGCGCGAGTTCGACTGAGCGCCCGCTGCGCCGGCCCTCAACGAGAGAACAGGTAAGTCAGGCCGACGTTCAGCACGGCGCGCTCTCTCTGGTGACCGTTCAGGCCACGCGCCACGGGGAGCTGGCCCGCGACCCGCAGCACGGTGCCGTGGCCGAGGTCGATCAGCAAGCGAGGCGTGAGGTAGAGCAGGGAGCCGCCGGTGTCCTCGTCGAGCGTGCCGCTCGCGTCGCTGCGATCCCTGCCGGCCCGCCGGAAGTCGAGCTCGGCGACGCCGTCGAGCCTCCCGCCGAGCTTGTGCTCGTACGCCGCCGTCGCGAGCAGGCTTCGGCCGTAGCGGTAGCCGTGGCCGTTCGCGCCCGTGTGACGATAGCCCGTGGACACGAACACTGCCGAGCGGGCGTCCACGAGATAGAGGAACGCCAGGCTGGCCAGGACGTCCGTGGAGCCGGTGCCCGGCTGCGCGTGCTCGTCCACGCGCCCGTCGCCACGCCTCAGCTCGTTCTCGCCCCACGGCGCCTTCACGCCCGCGTTCAACGACAGCGATGCGCGCCGGCCGAGGCCTCCCGACAGCCGGGAGGCCCACAGCCGCGCCTGGGCGTAGACCTCGGGATCGGAGAGGCCGTTCGTGCGGACCCGTTGCGGCTCCAGCCCGGGCGCGCTCACGTCCAGGTGGCGGATGCTGTACGGCACACGGGCGAAGAACGTGAGCTTCTCTCCCAGGCCGTAGGAGGCGAACGCAGTGATCCGGTTCTCGACCTGGGACTCGCTCTCGAGGGCCGGGTCGCCCTCCTGCTTGTCGAAGCGCTCCCAGTCCAGGGCGAGCCGCCAACCCCGCGCGGCGAACCCGTCCTTGCCGAGCGCGTTGAAGGTCGGGTCGCCGCAGCGGCAGATCGAGCAGGCGAAGCCGGTGGCCGGGGCCGCGGTCAGGGCGAGGGCCAGTGCGAGGCCGACACTGCAGGGCAGGCCTCGAGGGCGGGCCTGGAGCTGCTGGATACGCCTGCTGCGCATGGAACGCCGTTCCTTCTCCGGCGACCGGTCGGACGCACGACGAGCGTCACTTCTCGCGACCGGGACAAACCATTCTACGACGCGTTGCCGCGCTTCATCCTGGACGCGGGCTGCGCGATCCCGGCCACGACACCGCCCGCGAACAGCCGCGCGCCGATGCGCGCAGCTCAAAGCTGAACTAATCGGAAGTTCCCGACGGCGATAGACGGAAGTTCCTGATCTGGCTGTGGGTATGTGGGCTCGGCTGGTCTGGTACTGCCTACAGCCGGATGGAGACGCCGAGCAGGTCGAGGGCTCGCTGCTGCAGGTGCGTCGGGGTTGTGATCATCTCGAACGGCTTGGCCGAGCCGTTCTTGGGCTGCAGGGTGTTCTTGGCCACGGTGGCCAGGTCCTCGAGCAGGGTCTGGAAGCTGTGGACCGGAGACCCGTCGGCGGTGAGCTTGGTTTGCGCTTTGCGGTCGGCTTTTTCGGAGCGCAGCGCCTTGGCGACAACGGAGCGGCGCCGGCGTGCGGCTGAGGGTTTGTCGTCGTCTTCGAAGAGCATGGGGGCGAGAGCGCGGCGCATGTGCCACTCGACATAGTAGGCGAGCATGCAGATGAAGACGTGAGCCCGGACGCGATCGGCGAGATGGTGATGGATGGGGCGCAGCTTGATGTCGACGGTCTTGAGACTGCGGAAGGCCTGCTCCACGTGGGCGAGGCGTTTGTAGGAGAGGACGGCGTCTTCGGGGCTGAGCGTTGCGAGGGCGACGCTGGTTCGGATCACGTAGATCCCGTCCAGCGCCGCCTCCTGAGCGATCGTGTCTTGGTTACGCTGGTAGCCGAAGCGCTCGTCTGCGATCTGGAGCTTGAAGTGCTTGCCCATCTTGAATCGGCCGAGTACGCGCCCTACCCGGAGCCCGATCTTGTCCTTGCCGTGAAGTGAGTTCTTGCCCCGTCGGGTGGCCACAGCCACCTTCTCAAGTTCTTTCTCCGTCGCCTGGAGCAGATCCTCGCGTTTGCGCTTGCGCTCCGTGGCCAGAAGCGGATTGCGACATACGATGAGCCGCTCTGCCGGGTAGTCGGGAGAGGAGATCTCGGCCAGATCACGCTCGTCGAAGAGCGACACGTCGAGGGCTCCGGTGTCGACCAGCTTGCGGATGGCCGGCCCGCGAAGCGCCGTGATCCAATCAAGGCCGGGCGCCTGCTTGAGATCCTCTTCGATGCGGGCGGAGGTGATCATCCCCCGATCCCCGACGAGTACGACGCGCTCGAGAGAGAAACGCTCGCGCAGCTTCTTCACCTGGGCGAGCACGGTCTTGGGATCACCGGTGTTGCCGTCGAAGACTTCGGTCGCCACGGGACAGCCCTCGGCGTCGGTCAGCAGCCCGAAGACGATCTGCGGGCGATCGAAGCGCCCGTCACGTGAGTGTCCGATCCGAGCCAAGGGACACTGGCGGCCCTCGAAGTAGGTCGAGCTGACGTCGTAGAGCACGAGCGTCCCCTCGGTGAGATGTCGCTTGGCGAGAGCCGTCTCGATCCGCTCCTGCCTCTCGAGCAGCCAGTCCATCGCCTCGTAGAGCTCGTCCGCCTCCGCATCCGAAACCCCCAGGACCTGTGCCAGGCTGCTCGATAGGGTCTGCTCACCGAGCGAGCGGACCAGGGCGAGTTTCGAGCGAGG
The DNA here is from genome assembly GCA_963831755.1 of uncultured Acidobacteriota bacterium. Lineage (GTDB taxonomy): Bacteria > Acidobacteriota > Vicinamibacteria > Fen-336 > Fen-336 > DATBSL01. The sequence goes on along the minus strand of CAWHRC010000007.1, from coordinate 101,314 downwards.
CTCGATCAGCCGTCCCACGATCATCGCCTCGCTCAGGTCCCGCGGTCGCGAGCGCTTCGTGGCGAGCAGAGAGTCCAAGCCGAGCCGGCGAAGACTACCCAGCGCCGCCGCCACGTGGCCGTGGGGCAGGGTGCGAACGATCTCGAAGCCCTGCTCGAGTGCTGCTGGCGCCGTGACGCCCCGCAGCACGGCGCGCAAGGACTCGATCTTGTCTGCTGGCCAGTGGGAGAGGTTGGCGAGGGTGCGGTTCTTCACCTTGGCGCCTTCGCGGTAGCTCTCGCGCAGGAGGATGGCGGGGGGGGAGTTGCGGTTGGGGACGGTGGCGACGTACATACTACAACATAAGCACTACAGTCCATCCTGTCAAGGGCACTATGGCGTATTACATGTCTACACAATGCCGGCCAGCGAACCCCCCGGTACACGTGATGTGCTTGACGCTCAGCCGCTTGTCAGCGGCGCAGAGCCGTCACTCGGCGGGAACTTCCGACTAATCAGCGTCGGCCGGCGGCGGCCGCGTAGTCGGCCGGTGCGTTGACGTTCAGGAAGACCCGCTCGGGAGGCCCGAACTCGGCGATCTCCTCCGCCTCCAGGGTCCGCACGCGCAGGTCCGGCCAGAAGCAGGTCATCCCCAGGTCACCGGCCTTCACGCGCCGCCGCAGCGCCTGCAGGCAGCCGGGGCCGTAGACCGCGCACAGCGGCTCGGGGCCGCGCGCCCACACGGGCACGACGGCATCGAACGCCGGGGCGAGCTGGAGCAGCCGCGAGAGCAGCGCCGCCGGCACGAGCGGCAGGTCGATCGCGAGCAGGAGGGCCGCGCGCCCCTCGACCGCCTCGAGCCCCGCCAGCAGCCCTGCGATCGGTCCCTGGCCGGAGGCGGCGTCCGTGTCGACCGGCAGCCTGCGCTCGACGTAGCGCCGCTCGCCGCCCGAGAGGATCCGCACCTCCGGGACGACCTCGCACAGGCGGGCGAGCGCGTGGGCGAGCAGGTCGCCGCCGGCCCACGGCAGCAGCGCCTTGTCGCGCCCCATGCGGCGGCTGGCGCCGCCCGCCAGCGCGAAGCCCACCGCGCTCGCGCGCGCGGCCCCCTGGGCCGCGCGGCTCACACGTCCTTCTCGTCCGGCGGCGTGAACACGGCGCTCCAGCCCCGCTTGAGCTCGACGTACGTGTAGACGATGCGCTGGATGGCGGTGACGTTCGAGAGCAGGGCGACGATCCACAGCACCGCCACCATCCGGTTGAGGACCGCGCCGGCGACGATCAGCACCACGCGCTCGGGCCGCTCCATCAGGCCCACCGGGCAGTGGGGGATCAGGCTCTCGGCACGCGCCCGGGCGTAGGAGGTCATGAAGCTGCCGAAGGCCGCCACCCACACCAGGACCATGAGGCCGTTGGCCTCGAGGCGCGCGTACAGGATCAGGAGCCCCATGTAGAGCAGCATGTCGGAGTAGCGGTCCATCGTCGAGTCGAGGTAGGCGCCGAAGTGCGTGCCGCGCCCGCGCAGCCGTGCCACGCGGCCGTCCAGCATGTCGAACACGGCGCCCACCAGGGCGACCACCCCGCCCAGGCGCAGCATCGTCGGGTTGACGAACCCCCGGCCTCCCGCCATCGCGAACATCCCGCAGGCGACGCCGGTGAGCCCGAGCCCGACGATCGTCAGCACGTCGGGATTGACCCGGACCAGAGCGCGGACGAGGGCGTCCAGGATCGGGGAGAGGACCGCACCGATCTTCGAGGTGACGGTTCGTGGGGGAGACACGGAACCTCTAGCAGGCCGACGGTTTCGCGAGTTTATGCCCCCCGTGCGCGGGGAGTCAAAGCTAAACTCTGCCGGCGGCCTCGTCCCGCCCGCGGAGGTCCAGCATGCTGCAGAAAGCCGGTCGTCCTGATCACGGGCGCCAGCGGGGAGATCGGCCACGGCCTCGTCGACAGCCTGTCCCGCGACGGCCGGCGTCCGATCATCACGCTCGACCTCAAGCCGCTCGACGCCTCGCTCGCGGGCTTCGTCCAGCAGCAGTACGTCGGCTCGATCCTCGACGGCAACCTGCTCGAGCGCATCCTCTCCGAGTACGAGGTCGACCTGATCTTCCACCTGGCGGCGCTGCTCTCGACCCGCGGCGAGTTCACGCCCACCACGGCCCACCAGGTGAACGTCGAGGGCACGCTGCGCATGCTCGAGTTCGCCCAGAAGGAGGGCGAGTCGCACGGCCGGCCGGTGGTCTTCCTGTACCCGAGCTCGATCGCCGTCTACGGGCTGCCCGACCTTCCGGCGAAGGCGCGGGCCGGGCGGGTGCGGGAGGAGGAGTGGAACGCCCCGACCACGATGTACGGCTGCAACAAGCTGTACTGCGAGCACCTCGGCCGCTACTACGCGCGGCACTACAAGCAGCTCGCGGCGGAGACGCTGTCGGGCAAGCTGGACTTCCGCTCGGTCCGCTTCCCCGGCCTGATCTCCGCGGTGACCGTGCCGTCCGGGGGCACCTCCGACTACGCGCCGGAGATGCTGCACGCGGCCGTCCAGGGCAAGCCCTACGCCTGTTTCGTGCGTCCGGACACGCGCATCCCGTTCATGGCGATGCCCGACGCGGTCGAGGCGCTGCTGCTCCTGGCGGCGGCGCCGAAGGAGAGCCTCACGCGCACCGTGTACAACGTCGGCGCCTTCAACCCCTCGGCAGACGAGGTCCGCGTTCGCGTGCTGGCCGCGTTTCCGGACGCCGAGGTCTCCTGGGCGCCCCACCTCAAGCGCCAGCAGATCGTGGACTCGTGGCCGTCCGACGTCGACGACACGGCCGCGCGCCACGACTGGGGCTACGCGCCCCGCTACGACGAGGCGCGCGCCTTCAGCGAGTACCTCGTCCCGACCATCCGCGAGCGCTACCGCTGAGAGCGGACGGCGCGGCGGCCCCAGCTACTGCTTGTCCCAGCCGATCCCGGCCCAGAACGAGCGGCCCGGCCCGGGGAAGCCGATCAGCGTCTCGTAGCGCCGGTCCGTGAGGTTGTCGACGCGGGCCCGCACGACCAGCCCCTTGTCGAAGCGCCAGGACGCGGCGGCGCCGAGCAGCCCGTAGCCGTCCACGAAGTCGCGTTCCGGCACCGGGTACTGCCGGTCGAAGTAGCGCGAGCTGCCGCGCAGCCGCGCGCGCAGCGAGGCCCGCGGGACGGGACGCCAGGTGACGCTCCCGCTGCCCGTCCACCTCGGCACCTGCAGCAGCCTGCCCCCGGAGAGGTCGGCGGCATCCAGGTACGTCGCCTCGCCCGCGACCGCCAGCGTCGGGTGCGCCTGCCAGCGGAGGCTGAGCTCCACGCCCTGCGTGCGGACGCGAGCGCGGTTGACGTTCTGGAAGCGGTCGAAGTCGAAGTCGATCAGGTCGCGGAGCTCCTGCCGGAAGCAGGTCGCGGCGAAGTCCAGGTTGGCCGCGCGCAGGCGGTGCTCCAGCCCGGCCTCGCCGCCCCACACGTGCTCGGGCCTCAAGTCGGGGTTCCCGCCCAGCGCGCGCGGGCTCGCGAGCGCGAAGAAGCTCGGCAGCTTGGAGGCGCGGCCCGCCGAGGCCCGCAGGCGGGTCTCGCTGCCGAGCCGCCACACCACGCCGGCGTGCGGGTTGGCCTGGACGGCGCCGCCCGTCGCGGCGTCGACGCGCAGCGCGGCCTCGTACAGCAGCGGCCCGTGCTCGTAGCGGGCCCCGGCGAACGCCCCGCCGGTCGCGCGGTCCTTGGCGTAGTCGCCGGGCACGACGGCGCCCGGGGGCTCCTGCAGCCGGAGCTGGCTCGTGTTGTCGCCCCACTCGCTCTCCCCGGCTAGACCGACGTCGACCTGCGTGTGCGAGGCGCGGACGAGCGGCAGCTGCCAGCCGAGCCGCAGCCGGGTGTAGACGGTCTGCTCGACGGACGCGGGGACGATCGGCGGGACCGCGGGGCTGGTGCGGTCGAGGTCACGGCGCGCGAGGCCGACGGAGAACCGCTGCCGGCGCCCGCCCGGGTCGCCCAGGTCGAGGCGGGCGCCGAGATCGAGGTCCCGGTGGTCCGTGTGCCGGAGCAGCCCGTCGCCGTAGACCGGCCCGCCGGACGCGTCGGGATAGTCACGGCTCGTGCCGTCGTCGAACCGCCCTGTGAGCGCGAGCGCGCCCGAGCCGCCGACCGGAACGTCCGCGTTTCCCCACAGGTCGAGCTGCCGGAAGCGGTCGTCGCCCACGCGGCGGCTCTCCTCGTCCCACGACGCGCCGCCCGCCCAGCCGCTGCGCCCCGCCTTGCCCGACAGCCGTCCGAAGGCACGCCTGAGGTTGGCGTCGCCGGCCTCGAGCCCGCCGCTGGCCCGCAGCGGGCCAGCGCCCCCGCGCGGAGTGAACAGCTGGATCACGCCGGCGAGCGCGTTCGTCCCGTAGAAGGCGGTCAGCGGGCCGCGCACCACCTCGACATGGTCGACCAGGCTCGCCGGCAGCTCCTCCAGGTTCACCGCGCCGCCCTGCAGCTCGGTCGCGTCGTTGAGCGGGATGCCGTCGAGCAGCACCAGGGTGAAGTTGGGATCGCTGCCGCGCACCCACGCGCTCGTCACGCCCGCCCGTCCGCCGCTGCTGAGGGCGTTGAGCCCCGGCACCTCGCGCACGACCTCGGTCAAAGAGCGCGACGCCTGCGCCTCGATCTCGCGGGCGTCGAGGACGGTGACGCCACCCGTCGCGGAGGAGACGGGTTGGGCGGTGACGGTCGTCGTCTCGTAGAAGACGGGCGGTTGGGGCCCGTCCTTGGAGGCGGCGGTTTCGCTGGAACCGGCCGCATGCTGCTCCCCGACGGGCGCCGAGGTCGTCTGGGCGAGCACACGGCCCGCCGGCAGGAACAGGAGCGCGGGGACGAAGAGGGCCGCGAGACGCATCCGTCCATGTTAGCCCCGTCGCTCGGTCGGGGCGGGGCGGCCGCGCTCAGGCGCGCCAGCCCTCGATCTCGGCCAGCAGCCGCTCGCGGCTGACGTTCTCGAAGGCGGTGAACTCGACGCCGACCAGGTAGCGGCCGCTCGCGGGCTGCGGCCGCCGCCAGGCCACCCGGCCGAGGATGAGGATCGGTCCGGGGATGTCGCCGAGGCTCGAGATCACGACCCGCGAGGTCGCGTCGAGCGGCAGCTCGCGGCTCGTCTCGAAGCAGAGGCCGCCGGCCGAGATGTCGCGCGAGACGAGCCGCACCGTCTTGCGCACCAGGCCACCGCCGTCGGCGATGTAGATGGGGACGTGCGCCACGAATCGGACGTGCTTCCGCCCCTCGAGTGCCTCCGCCATCATCCCCTCCCGGGCTGTGGTTGCCGACATTCTACGCCGGCCTGCCACTGCCGGGCACGCCACCGCGCGCGAGCGGCGCCGGTCGCCCCATCGGTGCTATCCTCGGTGTTACGACGTCGATGGATTTCCTACGGGCTATGGCGTTGCCCCGGGGGGAATCGCCGGCGAGCACAGCACGAGCGGCGAATGCACGTCCCCGACGGCCTTCTCGACCTCAAGACAGCCGGCACGACCGCCGTCGTCTCGCTCTCGGCGCTCACTGTCGCCCTGCGGCGCCTGCGACTCGGGCTGCCGCGCCGGCGCGTACCCCTGATGGGCCTCGCCGCCGCCTTCCTGTTCACGGCGCAGATGCTCAACTTCCCCGTGGCCGGCGGCACCTCGGGGCACCTGCTCGGCGCGGTGCTGGCCGCCGTCCTGCTCGGTCCGAGCGCCGCCGTGGTCGTGATGACCGCGGTGCTGCTCGTCCAGTGCCTGCTGTTCGCGGACGGCGGGCTGCTGGCGCTCGGCGCCAACGTCTTCAACATGGCCATCGTCGGAGTGCTGGGGGGCCTCGCGGTCTACAAGGCCGTTTCCCGCGCTGCTGCCTGGCCGGCGAGGCCTGCTCGTGGCGGCCGCGTTCGCGTCCTGGTGCTCGACGCTGCTGGCCTCGATCTGCTGCGCGGCGGAGCTCGCCTGGTCCCGGGTGGTGCCCTGGGGGCTGGTCTTCCCCGCCATGGCTGACGGTCCACATGCTGATCGGGCTCGGCGAGGCCGTGATCACCACGCTCGTGATCGTGGCGATCCTGAGGACGCGGCCCGACCTGGTCGAGCCGACGGACGCGCCGCCCGACCTCTCGATCACTCGCCTCTTCGCGGCCTGCGGCCTGGCGGCGATCGTCGGGCTGCTGCTGTTCGCGGTTCCCTTCGCCTCCTCGCGGCCGGACGGCCTCGAGCGGGTCGCCGAGGCCCTGGGCTTCGGCCCCGCCACCGGCGCACGTGCGCTTCCGGCGCCGCTGGCCGACTACCGGCTTCCGGGCCTGGGCTCCGCCACCGCGGCGACCTCCGCCGCCGGTTTCGTCGGCACCCTGGTCGCCTTCGCTCTCGCCTACGCTCTGGCCGCGGCCCTGACGCCGAAGGCGGCGGCCGGACCCCCGGATCGCGGGGCGTAGGCCGTGCGCCACGACTTCCTCGACAAGTGGAGCCGGCTCGACAGCCCGATCCATCGCGCGCCCGCCGCTCTCAAGCTCGCCCTGGCGCTGGCGACGGCAGTCGCCAGCGTCGTCGTGCCGCTGGCCCGCCGGTGGGCCTTCGTCGCCCTCGGCGTCGGCCTGGCGCTGGTCGCGGTCGCGAGCCGAGTCCCGGCGTCGTTCGTCCTGGGTCGGCTCCTGCTGCTCGAGCCGCTGGCGGCCGGCGTCGCCCTGCTGTCGATCTTCCAGCCCAACGGCACCCTGGTCGCCGCTCTCGATCGTGGTCAAGAGCACGCTGTGCCTGGCGACCATGATCCTGCTCACCAACACGACACCGTTCGCCGACCTGCTGCGGACGCTGCGCCGGCTCCGCGTTCCCGGCCTCCTGATCACGGTCCTGGCCCTGATGTACCGCTACCTCTTCGTGCTGATCGACGAGGCCGAGCGCATGCAGCGCGCGCGCCGGAGCCGGACCTTCAGCGCCCGGCGGGCCCATGTCTGGGCCTCGCTGGCGACGCTCGGCGGGCAGCTCTTCGTGCGCTCCACGGAGCGGGCCGAGCGCATCTACGCCGCCATGTGCGCGCGGGGCTGGCGATGACGCCCGCAGTCGAGATCCGCGGCCTGCGCTTCGGCTACGGCGAGCTTCCAGGCCCTGCGTGGCGTCGACCTCACCGTCGCAGACGGGCGAGTGCGTGGGCGTCGTCGGGCCGAACGGCGCCGGCAAGTCGACCCTGCTGCTGCACCTCAACGGGATCCTTCCCGAGGAGCTCCCCGCCGAGCCCTGCGTCTTCATCGACGGCCAGCCCGTCGCCGAGGACAACCTGCTCGAGATCCGGCGCAAGGTGGGCCTGCTGTTCCAGGACCCCGACGACCAGATCTTCTGTCCCACCGTGTTCGAGGACGTGGCCTTCGGTCCGCAGCAGCTCGGGCTGTCGCGGGCGGAGCTGCGCCGGACCGTGGCCGCCGGCGCTCGCGCAGGTGCGCCTGGACGGGTTCGAGGCCCGCTCTGCTGCATCACCTGAGCCTGGGCGAGAAGCGCCGCGTCTGCCTGGCGGGCGTGCTGGCCTGCCAGCCCAGCATCCTCGTGCTCGACGAGCCCACGAGCGGCCTCGACCCGCGCGGCAAGCGGGAGCTGGTGGAGCTGCTGCGGTCGCTGCCGGCCACGCGGATCGTCGCCTCCCACGATCTGGACATGATCGTGGCGCTCTGCTCGCGCGTCCTCGTGCTCGACGGGGGCCTGATCGTGGCCAGCGGCCCGACCGGCGAGGTGCTCGCCGACGAGGCGCTGATGCTGGCGCACGGCCTGGAGAAGCCGCACAGCCTGCTGCACCGGCACCCGCACCGCGCCGCCGGGGAGTGGCCGCCGGCGGACGGCTAGAAGCGCGCGGCGCTCAGCACCAGCTGGCCGTGCTTGACGCCCTTCAGCCCGATGACGTGGTCGGCGAATTGCCGCAGCTCGGCCGGCCTGCCGCGCAGCGCCAGCACCTCCAGGCACATCCGCTCGTCGAGGTGCACGTGCAGGGTCGACAGGACCCGGGCCTTGTGGTGATGTCCCGTCGCCACCAGGCGATCGCTCAGCTCCCGCTGGGCGTGGTCGTAGACGAGCGTCAGGCTGGCCACCGCCTCCCCCCGCCCCGCCTCGTTCGCCTCCTCGACGAGGCGGCGACGAATCAGGTCCCGGACGGCCTCCGACCGGTTCCCCAGCCGACGGCGGGCCAGCAGGCGGTCGAAGCGCCGCAGCAGGCCCTTCTCGATGGCGAGGCTGACGCGCTCCAGTTCCATGGCCTGAGTATGACGCCTGCCCCGGCACTCCCGCCGCAGGCCGGAGGCCCGCTCCGGCCCGCGGTGGCTAGCGTCCCATCCAGCCGCCGTCCACGACGAGCACGTGGCCCTGGACGTAGTCCGCGGCGGGCGAGCACAGGAACACGACCGCCCCCGCGATGTCTTTGGTCTCGGCCCAGCGGCCGGCCGGGATGCGCTCGACGATGGCCTTGCTGCGCACGGGGTCCTTCTGGAGCGGCGCCGTGTTGTCGGTGCGCACGTAGCCGGGAGCGATCGCGTTCACGTTGACGCCCTTGCCCGCCCACTCGTTGGCCAGCGCCTTGGTGAGCTGCGCGACGCCGCCCTTGGACGCGGCGTAGGCCGGGACGAGGATGCCGCCCTGGAACGCGAGCAGCGAGGCCACGTTGACGATCTTGCCGCGGCCGCGGGCGATCATGTGGCGGCCGGCGGCCCGGCACATGCGGAAGACCGCGCCCAGGTTGACGTCGATCACGGCCAGCCAGTCCTCGTCGCTGGTCTCGGCCGCGGGCGCGCGACGGATGGTGCCGGCGTTGTTGACCACGATGTCGAGCGCCCCCAGGCCCTGCAGCGTCTCCTGCACCAGGCGCTCGGGTGTCCGTGGATCGGTGACGTCGCCGGAGAGCGCGGCCGCGCGCCGGCCGAGCGCGCGCACCCGCTCGCAGGTCGCGTCGACCGGGCTGCGGTCGTGGACCGCCACGTCGGCCCCGGCCTCGGCGAGGGCGACCGCGTACGCCGCCCCCAGGCCGCCGGCGGCCCCCGTGACCAGAGCCACGCGCCCCTCGAGCGAGAACGAGCCGCTCACTTCGCCCTCCCGGGGTCGAGCCCCGAGCCCGCGGCCGCGTACTCCGGCTGCACGTTGACGACCCCGAACTGGCGGTCGACGCCCTCGCGGTTGGCCGCCATCATCCAGAGGAAGTTGAGCGAGCCGCCGGGGGCCGAGACGCCCGGGTGGTAGCCGCGGGGCATCAGCACGACGTCGCCCTCGCGCACGACCACGACCAGCTCGGGCGCCCGGGGGTCGGTGTAGACGAGCTGGATGCCCCAGGAGGGCTCGGGCATGTCGACGTAGAGGTAGGCCTCTTCGAGCATCTCCGAGTGCTCGTGCGGCGGCCAGGACATCCAGTTGCCGGGTGCGGGGAAGGTCACGCCCACGACGATCCGGCCGGCCTCGACGTTCTTCCCGAGCAGGATGTTCAGCGTGCGCTCGGTCGGCGGCGCCCCCGCCTTGAAGTGCAGGCCGGGGTCCTTCTGCACGTCCGCCCAGGCGACGTACTGCAGTGGGTACGCCTTCTCGACCGGGGCCGCCACCTCGGCGAGGTCGCAGCCTTCGGCGCACGGGCGGACCTCGACCCCGGAGTCACGCGGTACGTAGAGCGAGTCGTACGGCGCCATGGCAAACGCGCGCCCGCCGGTCCTCACCTCGGCCCGCCCGCGCAGCGCGATGAGGCCCGTCTCCAGGCCGGCCGTGTCGAAGCGCAGGGGCGCGTCCGCGCCGTCGAGCACGATGCGGCCGTAGTGCAGGTGGCGGGCCGCGGTCGTGGCCGGGTCCAGCGAGCGGGTCCGGCCCTTGCGGGCGTGCGTGGCGCGCACGACGCAGCGATCGACCGTCAGCACGGAGCTCATGGGGACTCCTCCCTAGTGGCCCGCCGCGCTCGGCGCGGGCTCGATGACGACGTTGCGCAGGACCAGCTCGGCCAGGCCTGACAGGCGCAGGCCCTCGGTGATCCCGCGGAAGCTGCTGTCGCGCACGAGCAGCGAGCGCACGGGCGAGGCGGGCAGCCCGCGCACGGAGAGGGCGTGCCGCGCGCGCCGCACGTCCATCCGCTCGATGCTCAGGTTGCGCACCACGGGCAGGAACCTGCCCGCGGCCCCCTCCTCGTAGAGCATGTCGATGTCGATCGCCGACCCGACCTGCTCGATCTCCACGTCGCGCACGAACAGGTTCTCGACCACGCCGCCGCGCACGGCGTTCGTCTTGACCCTGATCCCGCGCTCGAGCTGGGGGCTGCTCATCGTGTTCCGCTCGACGAACACGTCGCGCACGCTCCCGCTCACCTCGCTGCCGATCGTCACGCCCCCGTGGCCGGCGCGCATCCGGCAGCCCCGAACCACGATGCGCTCGGCCGGGGCGGCCAGCCGGCGGCCGTCGGCGTTGCGCCCCGACTTGATCGCGATGCAGTCGTCGCCGGTGTCGAACAGCGCGTTCTCGATCAGCACGTCCGTCGAGGACTCGGGGTCGCAGCCGTCGTTGTTCGGCCCGGCGGAGACGACCTTCACGCCGCGCACGATTACGTTGCGTGACAGCACCGGGTGGATCACCCACATCGGCGAGTTGGTGATCGTGACGCCCTCGATCAGCACGTTGGTACAGGCGTACGGCTCGACGAACTGCGGCCGCAGGTAGTGGCCGGCGCCGTAGACCCGTTCGGACACCGGCACGCCCGCCTCCGCCTGCGCGAACAGCTGCTTGCGGTCCGCGGCCTGGTTCTGCGGGTGCCCGCTGCCTTTCCAGGGCCACCAGTGCTCGGCGTCCGCCTGGCCGTCGAGCGTGCCCTCGCCCGTCAGCGCCACGTTCTGCTGGCCGTGGGCGTAGACCAGGGGCGAGTAGCCCATCAGCTCGACGCCCTCGAAGCGCGTGAGCACGACCGGCAGGTAGCGGGCGGCGTCGCGGCTGAAGCGGACGGTGGCGCCCGCCGAGACGTGCAGGTCCACGTTGCTCTTCAGGTGGATCGGGCCGGTCAGGAAGACGCCCGGTGGAACGACCACGTGCCCGCCGCCAGCCCTGCTGCAGGCCTCGATCGCGGAGCGGAACGCGAGCGTCGCGTCCGTCTCCCCGTCCGCCACGGCGCCGAAGTCGGTGATCGGGAACTCGCGGTCCGGGAAGACCGGCGCGTGAATCCGCGCGAGGATGCCGGGCAGGCGCTGCCAGGGGTCGTCGCTCGCGGCGTGCTCGAGCCTCGCCGGCTTCACGTCGTCAGGGGCGGCAGGTGCCTGAGCCGAAGCGGCAGGGAGGCCGCAGGCGAGGAGCGCCAGCGCGAAGAGTCTCTCCCTCATTGCGGCAGCACCTCGATGCGCAGCGGCGAGCGCAGGCGCGCGACGAAGGCGTCGAGGTATCGATCCCAGGCGGCGACGTCCGGGAAGCGGCCGCTGCGATCCCAGCCCGAGCCCGCGTACCAGGTGGCGGGCCGGCCCCTCTCCGTGCGCGCGATCACCAGCTGGTCGCCCGCCTCCTCGCGCACATCGGTCACTGCTGCCGGGTCGACGAGCAGCCCGCAGCCGAGCCAGCCGTCCTCGCCGTAGTGGTCCTGGTGCTCCCAGGTCCGGACGACCCCGCGCTCGCGGTCGATGCGAGGGATGACGCCCTTGGCCCTGCGGATCCCGGCGGCCCAGGTGATCGGGCCGTCACCTTCCGTCTTGTAGAAGCTCTCGAAGCGGTTGAGCTGGCTGCCCGCGTCCAACGTCACGCGCTTCACCTCGGAGGCCTTCAGGCCCGGCTTCTCCCACTCCGGGTAGGCGACCTCGAACACGAGCCGGATCGGGCCCGCGGCGAGCACGCGCGAGGAGCGGAAGTTCCTGGAGACCGCGAGCGCCCCGTCGACCACCAGCCCGCTGCCGCCGCAGCCGCGGCTGCGGCCCGCGGTGTAGAAGTCGCCGCCCTCGCCGTGGTCGTGGTGGTAGTCGTCGACCAGGTACCAGTCGTTCAGCACCAGGCGGCTCGTGCGCTTGCTCCAGGCGTCGACCGCGCTGCTGGTGAGCGGCTCCTTCACGAACGTCTCGAGCGCCTGCCCGTACACGCGGAAGGCGACCCGGTCGTTCTCCCAGGCGAAGTCGTCCTCGCGCTCGCGCACGAAGCGGCCGTAGACGCGGTAGTCCGCGAGCCGCGCCTTGCGGGGCTGGGCGCGCTCGATGCGGAACTCCCGCGTCTCGCCGGGCGCGAAGTCGGCCTGGAAGACGAGCCGATCGAGGGTGCCGTCGCCGTCCTCGTCGACGGCCTGGCTGAGGATCTCGTGGCCGCTCTTCCCGTCGACGATCGCGAGGCGCGGCAGCTCCGCGGGCGTCACGCGCCCCGCCAGGGCGGCAGTGGTCAGCTCCACCATCTCCGACGGGCGGGCCGCGTCGAGGGGGTTCCTCACCCGCAGCCGAACGCCCGCCCCCTCGCCGCTGGCGATCCCGGCACCCAGGAGGACGACGCCCAGCGCAGCGATCATTCGCATGGTTCACTCTCCGGAGAGGCCGTGGCCCGCACCGTCCGACCCCCGTCGAGCCACGGAAGGCGGGGACGGGAGTAGCGGACGCCGACGCCGTGGTGTGCGGGAGAGCCCCCGCACGCATCATGCACCGTACGCGGGTCCGATTTGGTCTGACCAACATTCAAATCGACGATGTCCCTGCCCTCGCTCGATTCGCCTCATCATAGCGCGTTTGGTAGCCATTGACGCGCCTGTGAGCGATCCGATCGGGCCTCGACGTCGGCCCCAGTTTGTGATACCAGATGGGATGGTGTCAAGAGTTTGTCTTACCAATTCAGCGGAAGTGCTCAGGGCGGGGAGCCTGGCCCTGTGCCTGATGGCGGCGCCGGCGGCCGCCCGGTCGGAGTTGCCGGCCTTTCCCGGCGCCGAGGGGTTTGGCGCGTCCACTCCCGGCGGCCGGGCGGGCCGGGTCGTGCTCGTCACCAGCCTGGCGGACTCCGGCCCCGGAAGCTTCCGCGAGGCGGTGGCCGCGAAGGGGCCGCGCACGGTCGTGTTCCGGGTCGGCGGGCTCGTGACCCTGCGATCCAGCGTGGTGATCCGCGAACCCTTCCTCACGATCGCCGGCCAGACGGCGCCGGGCGACGGGGTCTGCTTCCGGGGGCACACGGTCGAGATCAGGACGCACGACGTCGTGGTGCGCCACCTGCGCTTCCGGCCCGGCGACCTCTCCGGCGCGGAGGTGGACGGCCTGTCGGTGGGCGGCGGGTCGCGGCGCGTGATCCTCGACCACTGCTCGACCGGCTGGTCGGTGGACGAGAGCCTCTCGCTGGCCGGCGACGCGGCCGACTTGACCGTGCAGTGGTGCCTGATCGCCGAGGCCCTGAACCGCAGCGTCCACCACAAGGGACCGCACGGCTACGGCTCGCTGATGCGCGCCAACGGCGGGGTGACCCTCCACCACGATCTCTGGGCGCACAACGCGGCGCGCAACCCGCGCCTCGGCGACGACTACGGCCGGCCGCCCTGGCCCCTCTTCGACGTGCGCAACAACGTGATCTACGACTACGGCGCCATCGCGAGCGGCATGACCGGCGATCGCCTGCGTGCGAACTACGTCGCCAACTACGTCCGGCCCGGCCCCGGCAGCGACACCCGGCGCGGGGTCGTCGTGCTCACCGACTCCGCCGACGTGAGCTTCCACGTCGCAGGCAACGTCGTCGAGGGCCGGCCCGACGAGAGCGCCGACAACCACCTGCTGTTCGACCGGCCCCTGGCGGGCGGACACCGGCGGCTCGCCCTCTTCGAGGAGCCGTTCACGGCGCCGCCGGTGCGCACGACGGACGCCGTCCAGGCGTTGCAGGAGGTGCTGGCCGGAGTCGGCGCCAGCCGGCCGCGGCGGGACCAGGTCGACGCGCGCGTCGTGCACGAGGTCCAGGCGCGCGGCGGCCGGATCATCGACTCGCAGCAGGACGTCGGCGGCTGGCCGGCCTACGCCTCCGGCCCGGCGCCCGCCGACGCGGACGGCGACGGCATGCCGGACGGGTGGGAGCGTGCGCACGGCCTCGATCCGGCCGACCCCGAAGACGGCCCGCGCGCCGGCCGCGACGGCTACACCAACCTCGAAGCCTACCTGAACGAGCTCGCCGGCGAGCCGCCGGCGCCGACGGAGGGGACCGTCATCCCGATCTGGCCGGAGGGAGTGCCCGACGCGAAGCCCGGCGGAGGCGAGGAACGGATGGAGGCGGCCGCGTCTACAACGTGCAGGTGCCGACGCTCACCTTCTTCCCCGCGCCCGAGGCGATCGCCACGCACACTGCGCTGATCGTGTGCCCGGGCGGGGGCTACGCGCGCCTCGCGGTTGCCAAGGAAGGGACGCAGCTGACGCGCCGGCTGAACGCCCTCGGCGTCTCCGCTTTGGTGCTCAAGTACCGGCTGGTCGAGTACGGCCACCCGGCGCCGCTGCGCGACGTGCTGCGCGCCGTGCGCCTCGTCCGCTCGCGGGCGGCCGAGCTGGGCGTGCGGCCGGACCGGATCGGGGTCTTCGGGGCGTCGGCCGGGGGCCACCTCGCGGCGGCCGCCGGCACGCTGTTCGCCGCGCCGGAGGGGCGCACGGGGGCGGCGCTCGACTCGATCAGCGCCCGGCCCGATTTCGTCGCGCTGCTCTACCCGGTGATCACGATGCGCGGCCCCCACGCGCACGCGGGCTCGCGCCGGAACCTGCTCGGCGAGAGCCCGCCGCCGGCGCTCCTCGAGCGGCTGTCGCTCGAGACGCAGGTCACCCGCGACACGCCGCCCTTCTTCATGGTCCACACCGCCGAGGACCGCTCGGTGCCACTCGAGAACAGCCTGCTGTTCTACGAGGCGCTGCGGCGGGCGGGCGTGCCGGCCGAGATGCACCTGTACGAGAAGGGCCCGCACGGCTTCGGCACGGCCACGGGCCTCGGGCCGACCTCCGAGTGGCCGCTGCGCTTCGAGGAATGGCTGCGCTCGCACGGCTGGCTCGAGGCGGCCCGCTGATTCAGACCAGCGGCCGCGCGCGCCGCGCGAGCTGCAGCGCGAGCCCCCAGGGATCGCGCAGCATGGCGAACGCGTCACCCGCGGCCGTCACGGTCACGTCGCCGATCGCCGCGGCGCCGGCCGCGATCAGCCGCGCGCGCGTCGCCTCGACGTCCGCGACGGCGAATGCCACGTGCAGCAGCGCGGGGTCCATCTCGCGGTAATCGGGCACGGGCAGCGTCCCGGCGTAGAGCTCGAGGACGCTCGCGCCCGCGGAGTCGGCGAGGAAGCGCGCGTGGGCGGGCGCGTCCCCGCTGCGCACGATCCTCATCCCGAGGTGCTGCTCGTACCAGCGGGCCACCGCGGCGGGGTCGGCCACCAGCAGGGCGACGTGCTCGAGCTTCATGCGGTCCTCCGCCATCGTCCGGTCACGGCAGCGCGCGGTAGCGAAAGCTGCGAAAGCGGGCCTCGCCGCTGCCCGACGCGTACAGGGCGGGGCGCAGGCTCAGGAAATCGTAGGCGGTGTTGTGGTTGTAGCCCGAGACGTCCATACGCGTGTCGTAGCGCTTCCAGTCCCTGCCGTCGGCGCTGTAGTAGAGAGACACGAGGTTGCGATCGTTCACGAGGCGGAGGAACACCCGCCGCCCCAAGCCTTCCGGCTTCGGACCGGGCCGGTCGAGGCCGTAGCGATGCAGCACCAGGCTCCGGTCGTCGAATGCGAGCCCGCCGTAGAGCCGCCGGCTGTAGAAGACGAGCAGGCCGGCCGTGACCTGGCCGTCCGTCTCGATCTCCACCTCGACCTCGTAGGCCTGGTCGCCCGTCACGAACCACAGCGGCGACGCGTCCCGCGGGGAGCTGCCCTTGCCCTTCAGCACGAGCGTGCCGTTCTCGATCCGGTAGCGCCCGGCGTCGGCGCGCCCTCCGTCGTAGAAGCTCCACTGGACTCCCATGCGGCCGGCGGAGAAATCACCCGAGAACGGAAAGCCGTGGACGGCGCCTGGCTCGTCGAGCGGCTTGCGGATCGGCCGTGCCGTGTCCCGCCCCGCGAGCCTCGGCCAGCCGTCGGCCGTCCACTCGACCGGCTCGAGCAGTGTCTGCCGGCCGAGCGTCAGGAGGCCCTTCTCGTAGGCGTGGTAGACCACATGCCAGCGGCGATCGGGCCCCTCGACCAGCGTGCCGTGCCCCTTCGACCACCATCGCTCCTCGGCCGAGAGCGTCCGCGCGATCGGGTTGTAGGGCGAGCTCTCCCACGGCCCGTGGATGGACCTCGAGCGTGCGGACACGATCATGTGCCCCGTCGGCGGCCCGGCAGTGCCGCCCTCGGCCAGGATCATGTGGAAGTACTCGCCGTGCCTGAGGATCTTCGGCCCCTCCTGCGAGAAGCTCTCGACGATCCAGTCGTCCGGGTACCTCCAGCCGTCGTAGGCCAGCTTCGGCTCGCCGACCGTCGACAGGCCGTCGTCGGCGAGCGGCACGTAGCGGCCGCCCGAGAGGAACAGATAGCGCCGTCCGTCCTCCCCGACCGCGTGGCCGGGGTCGATCAGGGGCAGCTTCAGGTCGATCGGCTCGCTCCACGGTCCGCTGATGCGGTCGGCCCAGACGACGTAGTTCGACCGGTACGTCGCTGTCCGTGCGGGGAAGTAGATGTAGTAGCGCTCGCCGTGCTTGACGAGGTCCGGTGCCCAGACCGAGCCGACGTTCCGCAAGAGAGCAGGGCCGAGCGGCTGCCAGTTGACGAGGTCGCGCGAGCGCCAGACGACGAGGCCCGGGTAGGCGTCGAACGACGAGAAGGTCATGTAGTAGTCGGTCCCGTCCTTCAGCACCGACGGGTCCGGGTGGTCACCGGCGAGGACCGGGTTGAGGTAGCAGCCGTCACCGAGGTCGGCCCGGCGCTGGCCCTCGATGCCGCGGCCCCACGCCGCGCCGCCGCGCTCCTGACACGCATCGCCATCGGTGCCGAGCCGGCCGTGAGGCGGCGGCGACCCGCCCTGCGCCGGTCCGGGCGCGACGATCTCGACGCGGCCGTCGACCGCCCCGAGCAGCGGCACGTTCGTGAGCGTCGCTCTCTTGCCGGCCACGCGCAGGGCCACGGGTGGATCCGGGCTGCCTTCCTCGACGCCGAGCGTGATGTTCTCGAGGTGGAACCCGTCGGCCTGGACCTCGACCGTCGCCGGCCGCGCACCGCTCGCCGCCGTGGTCTCGTCGCCCGCGGCGCCAGGCCTGCCGCGAGGCGCCGGCAGGATCAGCGTCCTGCCTGCGTCGGCGTAGGGGCTTCGGATGCGGATGTCGGGCTTCGTGATCACGAGGCTCTCGCGGTAGGTGCCGGGAGCCACCGAGATCACGGCGCCTTCCTCCGGCGCCACGTCGATCGCCCGCTGGATCGACCAGTAGTCCCCGCTGCCGCTCGCCGCGACGTAGAGCGTCCGGTCCTCCGGCGGGACCTTCACCGCCGCTGCGGGGGCCGGGGGCAGATCGGGGAAGGGCCCGAAGCGGCCCTCGCAGCGGGGAAGGTCGCCCGGCACGGCGCCGCGCTCGTCGATGGCGACCGTGTCGCCGCGCGGCACGAAGCCGCCGCGCCGCGGCCCGATGCGCACGTCGGCGTAGGCGGCCGCCGCCTGCTCGGGCCGCTGGCCGTCGACGTGCACGTTGTCGAGGCTGACGTCGATCCGGTGCTCCGGGTCGAGGCCGAGCAGCGTCGTCCATCCCCCGCTGACGCTGCGCACGTCCTTCAGCTGGATGGCCCGGTACACGGGCAGCAGCGCGCCGGGGAACGTCGTGTACATCGAGGTGAGCACGATCGGGTTCGGCACGCCGCGCATGCACACGTCCTCGTAGGCGACGTCCTCGACGAGCCCGCCGCGGCTGCGGTCGGACTTGATCCGCAGGCCGTTGTCGGCGCCGTCGATCGTCAGGTCGAAGACGCGCACGGCGTGCACGCCGCCGTTCGTGTTGCTGCCGATCGACATGCCGTGGCCGTTCCAGAAGCGGTTGTGCGCGATGGTGACGTGGGTCGTGGGTCCGGCCGCGCCGGCCTTGATCGCCACGTCGTCGTCGCCGGTGTCGATCAGGCAGTGGGCGATCGTGACGTTCGTCGAGGAGGACGGGTCGATCCCGTCCGAGTTGCGGGCCGTCTTCGGGGTCTTGATCTTCACGCCCCAGGCGGTGAAGCCGTCGGTCCGCTCCGCCACCACGTGGAAGTTGGGGGAGTTGCGCAGTGTGACGCCGTACAGCGTGAAGCCGTTCGAGCGCCGGACGACGAGCAGGCGGGGGCAGCTCTGCTGCAGGTCCATGACCTTGGCCCTCTTCGCGAGCTCCCACCAGGTGAGCTCCTGGCCGCGCATCGGCGCGCCGCCCCGGCCGTCGATGGCGCCCTCGCCCATCACGCCGCTGCCGGGGGCGTCCTCGGCCAGGATCAGCGGCCTGCAGCCGGCCCCGCGCCGGCCCGCCTCGGCCAGGATCCCGCAGCTGCCCGGCGCCACGTCGTAGTCGCGCGGGTCGCGCGAGCCGAAGAGGGCCGTGCGGGCGTCGACTACCAATGTGACGCCAGCCTTCAGCCGCAGCGGGCCGCTCAGGAAGACGTCCGACGCGCCCCGTCGGGTCAGCCGGACCGCTCTGCCCGCCGGGCAGGCGTCGATCGCGGCCTGGATCCGTGCGGTGTCGGGTTGGCCTTCGGCCGTCACGGACAGCAGGCCTCCCGGGGCGGCCAGGCGAGCCTCGAGCGTCGCACAGGACCGTGGGACGACCGGCTCACGGACCGCACGCCGGTCCTGGGCGTGGATGGGCACGGGGAGCAACGCGACGAGAAGCGCGAAGCCGGGCAGGGCGGGGAGCGCGCAGGACGTGGAAGCGGCGGGACGTGCTCGGCTCCCCGTCATCGCGCGAGGCTCCCGGCGAGCCAGGCCACGACCTGGTCCGCCCAGCCCGGCAGCAGCTCCTGCCAATCCCGCGTGCCGTGCGTCCCGTCGGGCACGGTCAGGAGGTCGCAGGCGACGCCGGCCTCGCGCAGCTTCGCCTGCAGGCGGACCGACTGCTCGTAGGGGACGCTCATGTCGGCGGTGCCGTGGACGAGCAGGAAGGGTGGCAGGCCCTCGTGCACCCGCCGTATGGGCGAGGCCTCGCGCAGCGCGGCGCGGGCGGCCTCGTCGAGCACCGTGCGGCCGAACAGCGCACGCATCGAGACGCTCAGGCCTCCGCGTCTGTCGCTGTCCGACTCAAGGTCGACCGGCGCGAACAGCGGCACCACCGCCGCCACGGCCGTGTCTCTCGTCATTCGCATCGCGGCGTCGACCACGAGGTGCCCCCCGGCCGACTCGCCCACGAGGGCGAGTCGCCGCGGGTCGAGGCGCAGCCTGCGGGCGTTGCCGCGCGCGAAGTGGACGGCGGCGAGCACGTCCTCGACCGGCGCCGGGTACGTGAACCGGGGTGCGAGCCGGTAGTCGATGGCGAGCCAGGCGATGCCGGCCTTCGCGAGCGGGCGCACCAGGGCGCGCGCCGCCTGGCTGCGGTCGCCGGCGATCCAGCCGCCGCCGTGAACGAGAAGCGCGGCGGGGAAAGGCCCGCGTCCCGCCGGTGTGCAGAGGTCGAGCTGCAGGCGCTCCGTGCCCCGGCGCGCGTACTCGACGTCACGCACGAACCGGGCGGGCGCGGGACAGGGTGGGGTGGAGTCGGCCGCGGGCGGGGTCGCCTTCTCCGCGGCGGCGATGAGGCTTCCCTGCGCGGCGGGATCCCAGCCGTCCGTGCCTCCGAGTACCGCGGCGGAGGTCAGGGCCCGGGCCTCTTCGGCGCGAAGGGCGTGTGCCCATGGCACGCGCGCCGCGGGGTTCGCCCCCGGGCCCGTCGTCCCGTACTCGGCGTAGCGGGAGGTCTGCTCGCGGTCCGGCCGGTTCCAGTTGTGCCAGCCCTCGGGCCGGACGACCTCGGACATCTCGGTGTCCAGGAAGGCGGCGCTGGCGAAGGACCGCCAAGGACGGCCCAGGTACGTCCTCACCGCGAGCGACTCGCCGCGCACCGTGCAGTGCGAGAACACGAAGCCGTACCGCTCGTTCTCCGGGGTCGACGCGGCCGTCAGGTAACCGTCGCCCCGGGCTACGATCGTGCAGCGATCGAAGAAGGCGGTGGCTCCGCCGAAGATGAAGTCGACGTGGCCGGAGATGAAGCAGCCCTCGAAGTACTGCCGCCCCCGGTTGAGAAGCACGGTGTCCTGCCAGCCGACAAAGCGGCAGTTGCGGAAGGCGGCCCGGTCGCCGTCGACGCGCACGGCGAGCGCCTGGCCCACCGGGCCCGCGGCGTTCTCAAACGTCAGGCCTTCGGCCGTGAAGTCGTCGGCGTCGATCTGCGCGGTGGCCGTGCGGAAGGTGCCGATCGGCTTGCCGTCCGTGCCGGGCACGTTCGCGTGGAGGTCGAAGGTGACGACGGTCGTCGCCGCGTCCTCGCCCACGAGGGCCAGGAAGCGCTTCTCGCGCTGGACGTAGAGACGCTCCCGGTAGCTGCCTGGTCGGACGTGGATGATCCAGGGCCGCCCGGGGCGGCCCGCCGGGGCCGCGGCGATCGCGTCCTGCAGCGAGTGGAACTGGCCGCTGCCGTCCGCGGCCACGACGGCGTCCGCGTACGTGGGCCAGCCCGGCGGCGCGGCCGCCGCGCGGCCCGCGCCGAGCAGCAGCACGAGCGACGCGCCGGTCAGGCAACGCCAGGACTGTCGCTGTCGGCATTCGATCGGCATCGAATCCTCCGAGAAGAACGGGGGTGCGACTCGCGTCGCACCCCCTCGCGGTCGGGCCGTCGGATGCCACGTCACCCGGCTCGACCGGGGCTCATCGTGATGAACGCTAGAACTCCAGGCGCGCCGAGTACTGCAGCTGCCGGCCGTAGTACCCGATCGCCTGCGCATTGGTGCGGCCGAAGTCCGAGGCGGTGACGTTCACCGTCGGGTTCGCCCAGTTCATGCCGTTGAGCGCGTTGAACGCGTCCAGCCGCAGCTGCAGGTTGAACCGGCCGTTGAGCTTGAAGCGCTTCGACAGCGTGAGGTCGAGGTTCTTGAAGTTCGGCCCGGTCAGGTTGTCGTAGTACCAGGGGTTGCTGCGCCGAGTGTAGGCCGGCTGGCGTGCGAAGCCCGTGATGTCGAACCAGTACTTGTCCTGGCCCACCTCGCCTGGCTTCTGCACGGAATCGGGCGCCACCATCGTGCCGAAGATGAGCGGCAGGCCCGACGAGTAGGTGAAGATGCCCGAGAGCTGCCAGCCGCCCACGACGGCGTCGAGCGCGCGGGACATGCCGGAACCGACGCGGCGTCCCCGGCCGACCGGGATCTCGATCGTCGTAGCCGCGGCCAGGCGGTGCACCGGGTCGGCGACCACCGAGGGCGCGCCGGTGCGGCCCGACTGCGTCACCGAGAAGTCCATCCAGGTCAGGATGCCGTCGTACTCGTCCTGCTCGTCGTAGAACCACTGCGACCGGGTCTTCACGTAGGCGTAGCTGACCAGGAACGAGAAGCCGTTCGCGAACGGCCGCTGCAGGCGCAGCTGCAGCGACTGGTAGCGTGCGCTGCGCAGGTCGGTGCCGGTCTGGATGATGTCGCCGTACTGCGGGTAGGGCCGCAGCAGCTGGCTGGCGCGCCACGGTCGCGGACCGCCGCAGCGCCCCGGGGAACGTCTCGACGGTGCCGTAGTTGTAGAACGGGTTCGCCACCGCCTGCGTCGATCAGCGCGCCGTACGTGTAGGTCAGGCGCGGGTCCATCAGGTTGAGGTTCTGGCTGTACTGGTCGTGGCTGACGAAGTTGACCAGGTAGGTCGACGTCCGCCACGACGCGGAACGGCAGCTCGCGCTGGACCGACACGTTGATGCGGTCGCTGATCGGCGTGCGCTGCTGGTGCTCGTCGATCGTGACCGCAGTCGCCGAGCTGCGTGTAGCGGCCGTAGCGCCTTGCCGTACGCCGGCGTCAGCCCCTGCGGGAACGGGTTCGCTGCAGGTAGGCCTGCGGCACGCCGTTCGACGCTCGACAGCACGTTCGTGATCGGGCTGTAGGCGCCGAGGTCGATCTCGCCGCAGCGTGTCGCGCTCGGAGTTGGCGAGCGTCGGTGGGTGTGACGAAGCGTGCGTAGCCGGCGCGGATCGCCGTCCGGTCGTCGAGGCGCCAGGCGAGCCCGACGCGCGGCATGAAGCCGCACTTCCAGGCGTCGGTCTTGCGCTTGTTGTCGGGGCTCGTGAAGTAGAAGGCGCCGTTGTAGATGTAGCACTTCTGTCCCGTCGACTGCGCCATCATGGTTCTTGACGTAGGCCGGGATCAGCGGGTCGATCGCCTCCTGCATGCCGGGGATCGGCTCGCGTCAGGTCGAGCTGCTGCGGCAGCCGGTACTGGGGGTCCCAGAGCCCGCCCTCGTACTCGTAGCGCAGCCCGAGGTTGACGCGTCAGGTTGCGGCGTGACCTTGAAGTCGTCCTGCACGTAGAAGGCGTACATCTCGGTGTTGGCGATCTGCGGCGGGTTGTAGCGGCGTGTTCGAGTTGGCGGGAGTCCATGGCCCCGAGCAGGAAGCTGGCCCAGGGGCTGGCCGGTCTTGCGTGTTCGGGCTGCGTCCAGACGTTGGCGGTCTCGCGCGCGACGAAGCGCAGGTCCGTGAAGTAGAAGCGGGCGGCGTCGCCGCGCTTCCAGCGGATCTCGGTGCCCGCCTTCAGCGAGTGCCGGGTGAAGTACTTGTTGAGGCGCGCGTGGATGCTGTAGCCCTTCGGCTCCTGGTACCAGAAGTTCTGCGACGCCGAACTGGGCGCGGCTCGTGCTGTCCACGACCAGGTAGGGGCGTAGACCAGCGGTCGGTCCGTCCATGTAGGGCTGCCACCAGGCGCTCGGCCAGAGGTTCTCGTAGCCCTGCTCGCCGATCGCCATGTCGGGGTAGTCGCGCTTGTCCTCGGCCTGGTAGAAGGAGCCGCGCAGGTTCAGGGTGGTCGAGGGGTTGAAGGTGTAGACGCGTGTCCGCCGCGATGTTCCAGCCGTTGCGCTTGCTGCCCGTGACGTTGCGCAGCTTGAGCGGGTCGTGGCCGTTCGTGTAGTCGTTGCCGTCCTGGTCGGTCTTCATCCGGCTGACGCGGGCGTAGGCCTTCCAGTGGTCCGATTGATCTGCCAGTCGAGGCGGGTCGAGAAGTTGTAGTAGTGGAACGTCAGCTCCTTCTGGTACTTGAAGTTGTTGAAGCCGGTGCCGGTCGTCGCCGGCGAGTTGTTGGGCGCCCACAGGTCGCCGAGGATCTTGGAGGCCAGCGGGTCCCAGCGATCTGGCGGGGATCTTGTTGCCCGGGAACGGGTCGCGCACTATCACCCCGTTGACGAAGCGGGAGGTGAGCGGGTCGTAGATCACGCGCAGCGATGCCGTCGGCGTTGTAGGACTGCGAGAAGTCGCCCTGGCGCTCGAGCGCGGTCGGCAGCGTGTAGTAGCCGGCCGAGGACTGGGTGTTGTCGATCCTCTCGAAGACGCGCGAACACGAACAGCTTGTTCTTCATGCAGCGGGCAGCCCGATCGTGCCGCCGGCGTTCCAGTAGGGGTTGTCGTTGTGCTCGTCCGCAGCGCGCGGTCGCTCATCGCGTTGAGGCCGGCGTCTGCGGCCGTAGTAGTAGGCCGCTGCCGTGCGAGCTCGTTCGTGCCGGACTTCATCGTGACGACGCGCGATGCCGCCGGCGCTGTGGCCGAACTCGGCGTCGACGGCGTTCTGCTGGACCGTGTACTCGGTGACCGCGTCCATCGGGGGCGTGTAGCCGAGCTTGTTGCCCGCGGTGAGCGGCGTGCCGTCGAGCAGGACGTCGTTGCGGTACTTCGTGCCGCCGCCGATGTCCATCTCGTTCGCGGTCCGGTGGAAGAACGGCTGGGTCTCGATCGTGCTGCCGCGGTTGAGGATGGTGGGGTCGAGCAGCGCGAGCTGGAACGGATTGCGGGTCGAGGACGGCAGCTCCTTCACCATCTGCTGCTCGACCGTCAGGTCGCGCGTGGCCGTGTTGAACTGCACCGCCACCGGCGCCTCGGTCACGGTCACCGTCTCCTCGATACCGCCCACGGGGAGCTTCACGTCGACCGTGACGTCGGCGCGCTGCTGCACCCGGATGTTCTGCTGGATCGTGGTCTTGAAGCCGGCCAGCTCCACCTTGATCGTGTAGCTGGCCGGGGTCGACGTAGTCGAAGAGATAGCGGCCATCGCGGTTCGTCACCCGCGTCACCGCGACCTGCGTGCCGTCGTTCGTCAGCACGACGCTGGCGCCCGGCACGATCGCGCCGCTCGTGTCGGTGACGAGGCCCTGTACGCGGCCGCGGCTCTCCTGCGCCGCGGCGGGGCCGGCCCCGAGCGCCACCGCGAGGAGCGCGCCCAGCGCGCCCAGTGCTCTCCTGCTGCTCATCGGCCTCTCCTCTCAAGGGCCGGATCGGGCCGCTCTTGGTCCGACCGGCCACGGCGACGGCCGGGCGCCTCCACCGGCTGTCCCTGGCGCCGTCCCCCTGCCTCTCCCTCTCCCTCGTGCCCCCGGCACGCCGCCGCCCGGGTGCGCGGACCGATGTTGTAACACCAATTTTACGATTGTCAAGAGAATGTCGGACCAATTCGTCACTTGCCTCGACATTGGTCTCTTCGCCGGCGACGACGCGCAGCGTGGGGCCACGGTCGGACGGGTCAGTCAGTTGCGACGGGCGCGGACGCGGGCTGGCGCGGCGATTCGCTTAGACTGTCAAGGGTGCAACCCCGATCGGCGGGTGCCCGTTCGGGGCTCGTCGCGGGATCCTTGACAGGGCTCGCGCTTCGGTGGTACGAGTGCGTCGCGGAAAGCGTATCCGACCGATAGGTAAGACCACTCGGGTGAACACCTCAGGGGAGGTCACTCATGCTGGACAAAACAGTCCGGGCGCTCGCCCTCGCGGGACTGGGCGTGCTCGCCGCTGCGCCGGCGGCCGCCGAAGGCCCGTACCGCAACCGGGACAACAAAGATCCCAAGGACATCTCGGAGGGAACCTACCCGGTTCCCTACCAGAAGCCGACCGTGGCCGAGATCACGGAGCTGCTCGGCCGGGTGCGGGCCTACGTGGACGAGGTGTCGCCGACCCGCGTGGTGGACGGCCGCAGCGGCCAGGAGATCACGGACTTCACGCTGCCGAACCCGCAGGCGCGCGTGCCGGACGGCGAGGGCGAGCTGCTCTACCCGCTCGACTACACGACCGGCGTGATCCACTCCGGCATGCTGCTGGCCGGGGAGGTCACCGGCGACGGCCGCTTCGCCGACTTCACGCGGCGCCAGCTGCAGTTCATCGCGGACCGCCTGCCCTACTTCCGCGCCGTCGTGGCCGCCGGCGGGCCGCTGGGCAAGGGCACCTTCGGGGCCATCCTGCGCACCGCCTCGCTCGACGACTCGGGCTCGATGTGCGCTGCCCTGATCAAGGCGCGCCGGGCACGGATCGGGCCCGACCTGATGCCGGTGATCGAGCACTGGAGCCGCTACATCGCGCACGAGCAGTTCCGGCTGGCGGACGGCACGCTGGCGCGCCGCCGGCCCCAGCCGGAGTCGCTGTGGGCGGACGACCTCTACATGAGCGTGCCGGCCCTCGCGCAGATGGGCGCCCTCACCGGCGAGCGGTCCTGGTTCGACGACGCGGCGAAGCAGGTGCTGCAGTTCCACGCCTGGCTGTGGGACCCGCAGGCGCAGCTCTACGCCCACGGCCGGCACATGAACCAGCCGCTGAACGCCGAGTTCTACTGGGCGCGCGCGAACGCCTGGGCGATGCTGGCGTCCGTCGAGCTGCTCGACGTGCTGCCGGCCGACCACCCGGCGCGCCCGCGCGTGCTCGAGGCCCTGCGCGCCCACGTGCGCAGCGTCGCCAAGCTGCAGTCGGGCAGCGGCCTGTGGCACCAGATGCTCGACAAGACGGACTCGTACCTGGAGACCTCGGCCTCGGCGATCTTCGTCTACGCGATCGCGCACGCCGTCGACCGCGGCTGGATCGCGCCCGCCACCTACGGCTCGGTGGCGCAGGCCGGCTGGATCGGGGTAGGGACGCGCGTGAACGCGAAGGGCCAGGTCGAGGGGAGCTGCGTCGGCACGACCCTGGCGAGCGACAACGTCTACTACTACAACCGCCCGGTCTCGGTCTACGCCGCGCACGGCTACGGCCCGGTGCTGCTGGCGGGGGCCGAGATGCATCCGGCTGCTGACGAACCCAGCGATCGAGGTTCAGTACAAGCTGCGCACCTACCACTACCTGCCGAAGGCGCCCTGATCAGCGGGCGCGCGCGGCGGGCCGGCGCGCCTTCTCGCCCGTGTCGCGGCCGACCTGCTCCCAGCGCGCGTGCTCGAGGTGCTGCGTCATCTCGCGGCGCGCCCGCTCGGGGCTGCGCGACTTGACCGCCTCGTAGATGCGGCGGTGCGTCTCCGCCGACTCGCGCAGGCTGCTGCCCTGCATGTTGAGCCGGCCGGTGTCCCAGATGATCTCGGTCAAGGTGCCGATGATCGTAGCCACGATCGGGTTGCACGAGCCGTCGGCGACGGCTCGGTGGAAGGCGAGGTCGTGGCGTAGGAAGGTCTTCGGCTCCTCGAGCGTCGCGAACATGCCGGTGATCTCGTCCGCCATCGCCGCGATCTGCTCCCCGGTGGCGCGCTCGGCGGCCAGGCCCGCGGCGCCCACCTCGAGCAGCCGGCGCGCCTCGTAGATCTGGTCGAGCGTGAAGCCGTGGAGGGCCGCCAGGAACTGCAGCGGCGCCTTGCCGAGCTGCGGGGGGCCCTCGACGATGAAGGTGCCGGCGCCGCGCCGGGCGTGGATGATGCCCATCGCCTGCAGCGTGCGCAGGCCGGAGCGCAGCGAAGGCCGGCTCACCCCCATCTTCAGCGCCAGCTCGCGCTCGGGCGGCAGCCGGTCGCCCGGCCCGAGCCGCCGCGCCTCGATCTCTCGGCGCACGTGCTCCACGACCTGCGCGCCCGCCCCTGTGTCGTGGCCCCTCGAACTGGTCCGACCTTTCGCCTCGTCGTCCGCCAAAACGCCATGACGAATACCACTGTCCCTTCCGCGCCGTCAAACGGGCCGCGCGGAGGGACGCGCCTTGCGTGCCGCTCGTGTGACCGGCCGTCTACGCCGTCGCGGGCGCCGGCGGCGGCCTGGCCGGCTACCGTCGCCGCAGCCGGTCCTCGGGCGGGAACGAGCGCGGCGCGAGCACGACCTCTTCCGGGGGCTGCTGGCGATCGCGCTGCCAGCGAGCGATCAGCTCGACTGCCGTGCCGGCGGAGGCCGGCATCACGACGGTCGCGGCCAGCTCGCCGGTGTCGACCAGCCGCTGCCCGCCCTGTGGCAGGCCGTCGCAGCCGAGGAAAGGGATACCCGCCCAGCTCCGGTCGTGCGCCAGCACCGCGCGCCGGGCGCCCGCGGCCATGGCGTCGTTCTGGGCCACCAGCAGCGCGGGCCTCTCCGAGGTCGTCAGGCGCAGCCAGCTCGCGACCGTGCTCTCGCCGCTCGCCTCCGACCAGTCGCCGTTCAGGACCTTGAAGCGGAAGGGCGCTCCGGCCAGCCCCTCGCGCGTGGCGCGCAGCCGGTCCTGGGCCGCGGAGGTGTCCGGCGGCCCCTGCACGTACAGGAGCAGCCCCTGCTTCGGGCCGAGGGTCCGCACCTGGCGCGCGTGGATGCGGCCGATCTCCTCCTGGTCGGGCGTGACGCTGCCGATCGGCAGGTCGGGGCGCTGGCCGCGCAGCGTGCTCACGTAGTCGACCCGCCGGTTGAGGATGATCCAGCCGATGCCCGCCGCGACCGCGTTGCGCGCCACGCGGGCGAGGCCCTCTCCGGTGACGCTCTGCAGGACGATCGCCAGCGGGCGCTCGCCCTCGGCGGCGTGCACGTGCTTGAAGACCTGGTGGATCTGCAGGACGGCGTTGCTCTCCGCGAAGACGACCTCGAGCGAGAGGCCCGCCCGGGCCGCCGCGGCCCGTGCCTCCGCCGCCTGCATGCGGTGGTATTCCTGGCGCTCGTCGAGCAGGGCGACGACGATCTGGGGTGACACGAGCGTGGCTCCCGGCGACGGCCGCCGTGACCGCGGCTCGCCGCCAGGCAGATGGTATTACGGAACGGCTTCAGCGGGCGAGCGCGCCGGCGGCCCTCCCGAGCACGAAGCCGAAGTAGTCACGCGCGTTGGCGAAGCCGACGTCGGCGACGAGCTTGCCCAGCGCCGCGCGGTCGTCGGGCAGCCGCCCGCGCCGTACCTGCTCGCCCAGGATGTTGCACAGCAGGCGGCGGAAGTAGTCGTGGCGCGAGTAGGAGAGGAAGCTGCGCGAGTCGGTGATCATGCCCACGAAGCGCGAGAGCAGCCCCATGTTGGCGAGCACGCGGATCTGCGCCTCCATGCCGTCCAGCTGGTCGAGGAACCACCAGGCCGAGCCCCACTGCAGCTTGCCGGGCACGCTGCCGTCCTGGAAGTTGCCGGCCATGGTGGCGAACAGCTCGTTGTCGGCGGGGTTGAGGTTGTAGAGGATCGTCTTCGCCAGCTGGCTCGTCTCGTCCAGGCGGTCGAGGAAGCGCGCGAGCGGCCGCGCCTGCGGCGTGTCGGCGATCGAGTCGAAGCCCGTGTCGGGCCCGAGCCGCTGCCTCATGCGCGTGTTGGCGTTGCGCAGCGCCCCCAGGTGGAACTGCTGCACCCAGCCGCGCGCGTGGTCGAGCAGCGCCAGGCGGTGCAGCAGCGCCGAGCGGAAGACACGCGCCTCGCCGGCGTCCAGCGCCTGCCCGGCGCGCAGGCGGTCGAACAGGCGGGCCACGGCCGCGTCCGTGAACTCGTCCGCTTCCAGCGCCTCGAGGCCGTGGTCGGAGGCGCGGCAGCCGTGCTCGTGGAAGAAGCCGTGGCGCTTCTCGAGCGCCGCCAGGAGCTCGCTCCAGCTGCCGATCGAGGCCTGCGCCGCCCGCTCCAGCTTCTGCAGCCAGGCCAGCCAGGCCTTGTGGTCCTCGACCTTCAGCGCGTTGTCCGGCCGCCAGGTGGGGTAGACCTGCGTGTCGGGGTCCCGCCGCATGGCGAGCGCGGCGTGCGGCTCCAGCGAGTCGGTCGGGTCGTCGGTCGAGCAGACGACCGCGACCTTGAACTGTTTCAGCAGCCCCATGGCCGTGAAGGCGTCCTGCGCCAGCAGCGCGTTCGCGCGCTCGAAGGCCTCGCGCGCCGTAGCCGGCGAGAGCGGCGCCTCGATCCCGAACGGCCGCTTCAGCTCCATGGCCGTCCAGTGGAAGAGCGGGTTGCCGAGCGTCCAGGGCACCGTGGCCGCCCAGGCCTCGAACTTCTCCCAGTCCGACGCGTCGCCCGAGCAGAAGCGCTCCTCCACGCCGTTCGCGCGCATCGCGCGCCACTTGTAGTGGTCGCCCTCGAGCCAGATCTCGGTGATCGAGCGGAAGCGATGGTCCTTCGCCATCAGCTCGGGCGAGAGGTGGCAGTGGTAGTCGACGATCGGCAGGTCCTTGGCGACGCGGTGGTAGAGGTCGCGGGCCGTGTCGGTCTCGAGCAGGAAATCGTCGTGGACGAAGGGTTTCATCGTCGGACCTCGCTCAGGCGGTCTTCTCCGCCGGGATCGGCTCGAACTTCGGCGCCAGCACGTGGTGGATGGCGAAGGACACCAGGTAGGCGAAGGCGCAGATGCCGAACAGGATGGCGTAGCCGTGGGTGATGTCCCCCGCCGCCTTGAAGCGGTCGAGCAGCGCACCCGTGAGGATGGGGAAGAGAAAGCCGCCGGCCGAGCCCGTCATGCCGCCCAGGCCGGTGATCGTGGCCACGTCCTTCTTCGGGAACATGTCCGACACCGTCGTGTAGAGGTTGGCCGACCAGGCCTGGTGCGCCGAGCCGGCGAGGCCGATGAGGAGGACGGCCGGCCAGTCGCCGACCTTCGTGACCGCGAGGATGGGGAGCACGCACAGCGCGAAGCCGAACATGCAGGTCTTGCGAGCGCGGCTCACGCTCCAGCCGTGCTTGATCAGGTAGCCCGGCAGCCAGCCGCCGGCGATGCTCAGCACCGTGACGATCGAGTAGATCGTGACGATGTGGATCCAGCTGTTCTTGATGCTGAGCCCACGCGTCGCCTTGAAGTAGTCCGGCAGCCAGATCAGGAAGAACCACCACACCGGGTCGGTCAGGAACTTCGCGGTCAGGAAGGACCAGGTCTGCGGCAGCTTCAGCGCGCGGAGATTGCCCATCGGCGTGCCGCCGCTGCCGCCCTCGTCCTTGTCGCTGTTGATCAGCTCGTACTCGGCCCGTGTCAAGCCCTTGAGCTTCTCGGGCACGTCGTACATCGGGAACCAGAAGAAGAGCCATACGAACCCGGCCAGCCCGGCCAGGATGAAGGTCCAGCGCCAGCCGAAGTTGATGGCGATGGCCGGGATCATGGCCGGCGCGACGATCGCTCCGACGTTGGTGCCCGCGTTGAAGATGGAGGTGGCGAACGCGCGCTCCTTCTTCGGGAACCAGAGGGCGACCGCCTTGATCGCCGAGGGGAAGTTCCCGCCCTCGCTCACGCCGAGGGCGACGCGGGCGGCGAAGAACCCGTTCACCGAGCCCACGAAGGCGTGGCCGATCGCGGAAAGGCTCCAGAGCACGATCGAGGTCGCGTAGCCGATCTTCGTCCCGAAGCGGTCCACGAACCAGCCGAACACCAGCAGGCCCACCGCGTAGGCGAGCTGGAAGGCCCCGTTCACCCAGCCGAAGGTCTCGTTCGACCAGCCCAGCTCGGCGTCGAGGAACTCCTTGATCAGGGCCAGGATCTGGCGGTCGATGTAGTTCACCGTGGTCGCGAAGAAGAGCAGCGCACACACCACCCAGCGGTAGTTGCCCAGCGGTCCTTCCTTCAGCGTCGGCGCGGCGGCGGTTTGTGCCATGGTGCTCCCTCTCTCCTGTCTGGCTGACGCCCTACTGGTTGACGCCGCTCGCCAGGAAGCCGCCGTCCACGGCGATCACCTGGCCGTTCACGAAGCTGGCCGCGTCCGAGGCGAGGAACACGCAGACGCCCACCAGCTCCTCGACCTGGCCGAAGCGCTTGAGCGGCGTGCGCATGCGCAGCTCCTTCCCGCGCTCGGTGCCGTCCAACAGCTGCGCGTTGAGCGCCGTCCGGAAGACGCCCGGCGCGATCGCGTTCACGATCACGCCCTTCGGGCCCCACTCGACCGCCAGCGAGCGCGTCAGGCCCGCGACCGCGGCCTTGCTGGCGGCGTAGGCCGCGACCTCCAGGAAGGAGACGAAGGAGTTCAGCGAGGCGATGTTGACGATGCGCCCGCTGCCCCGCTCGAGCATCGGCCGCCCGAAGACCTGGCACGAGCGCAGCGTGCCCGTCAGGTTCGTCTCCACGATGCCGTTCCACTCCTGCTCGCTCACGTCCAGCGTCGGCGCGCGCTTGATGCGCCCGGCGCAGCAGACGAGCGCGTCCACGCGGCCGAAGGCGGCGAGCACGGCGTCGCGGGCCTTCTCGAGCGAGGCGCGGTCGGTGACGTCCGCGCTGACGCGGATCGTGCGCCGGCCCTTCGCCTCGATCTCCCGCGCCGTCGCCTCCACGTTCTCGGCGGAGCGCGCGCAGGCGACCACGTCGGCCCCGGCCTCGGCCAGGCCCAGGGACAGCGCGCGGCCGATGCCCGCGGTGCCTCCGACGACGACCGCCAGCTTGCCCGTCAGGTCCAGAGAGGGGTGGCCCACGCGTGCTCCTTTCCTAGTCCCGGTGCTCGCGCGTGCCGCGCGCCCCGCCCGCAGAGCGCTCGGCGTTCGTCGTCGGCGGGCTCTCGCGCGGACCGCCCGTGCCCTCGCCGGCCGGCTCCGGCCCGCGCTCCAGGGTCTGGGCGTGCTGTGCCACCCGCAGGTGCTCCGTCATCTCGATGCGCGCGCCCTCGACGTTGTGCGAGCGGATGGCGCGGTACACGCGCCGGTGCATCTCGGCGGACTCGCGCAGGTCGCGGGCCTGCGCGATCGTCTGCCGGCGCAGCTCGTAGAACTGCGCCGACACCATCTCCATCAGCGCGGCCAGCACGCGGTTGCCGCAGCCGGCGGCGATCGCCCGGTGGAAGCGCACGTCGTGCACGAGGTAGGCGGCCGGGTCCTCGAGCGACGCGAACATCTCGGTGACCTCCTCGGCCATCGCGGCCAGGTGCTCCGCGCTGGCGTGGCCGGCCGCCAGGCCGGCGACGCCCACCTCCAGCACCAGCCGCGCCTCGAACATCTCGTTCGGCGTGAAGCCGTGCAGCGAGGCGAGCAGGCCCAGCGGCTCGATCCCGAGGTCGGGCGGCCCCTCGGCGATGAACGTGCCCGCGCCGCGCCGCGAGACCACGACGCCCATCGCCTCGAGCGCCTCGAGGCCGGAGCGCACGCTCGGCCGGCTCACGCCGAGCTCGCCGGCGAGGTCCCGCTCGCTGGGCAGCCGGTCGCCGCGCTTCATCGCGCCCCGCTCGATCAGCAGCCGCACGTGCTCGACGACGCGGTCGCGGGCCGTCAGCGTGTCGGCGGGCGCAGCTTCGTGACGCGTGCTCATGCGACCTCCAGGCCGTCCTGGCGGGCGGCGGCGTACACGGCCTCGACCAGCGCCAGGCTGCGCAGGCCCTCGACGCCGTCGCAGGCGGGCGGGCCTCCGGTCTCGATGGCGCGGGCGAAGTCCTCGAACATCCGGCGGTGCGGCGTCGCGTCGGAGACGACCGCGGTCGCGGCCCCGGCCTGCCGCTCGCCCGGCCCGGAGACGAGCCCGGGCCGGGGCGTCTTCAGGTCGGCCGCGGCGATGCGGTCGCCCTCGATCACGAGCGTCCCCTCGGTCCCGGAGAGCTCCAGCTGCCGCGGGTAGCCGGGCCAGGCGACGGTGGTCGCCTCGAAGCTGGCGAGCGCGCCCGAGGCGAACTCCAGCAGCGCGAGGGCCACGTCCTCTCCCTCGATCGCGTGCAGCTGCCTGGCGGTCACCGCGCGCACCCGTGCGACCGGGCCGAGCAGCCACAGCAGCAGGTCGAGCGTGTGGATGCCCTGGTTGACGAGCGCCGCGCCGCCGTCGAGCGCGAGGGTCCCGCGCCAGCGCGAGGACGCGTAGTACTCCGCGGGCCGGTGCCACTTGACGCGCGCGGAGGCGAGCAGCACGCGGCCGAGGCCGCCGCCGGCCACCAGCTCGCGCGCCCGCAGCAGGTCGGGTTTCAGCCGGTCCTGGAACAGCACGCCGAGCCGGACCCCGCTGCGCTCCGCCGCCTCGACCAGCGCCCGCCCGCGCTCGACGGTGACCTCGATCGGCTTCTCGATCAGCAGGTGGCGGCCGCTGCGCGCGGCGGCGATCCCGTGCTCGGCGTGCAGCCCGGACGGGCTGCCGACCACCACCAGGTCGAGCGGCGGCGTCGAGGAACTCCCCGTAGTCGTCGAACGCGCGCCCGCCGTAGAGCGCGGCCAGCGCCTCGGCCCTGGCCCGCTCGCGCCCGACGAACGCGACGATCTCGAGGCCGGCCTCGCGTGCAGCGCGCGCGTGCGTGTCGCTGATGTTGCCGCAGCCGACGAAGCCGGCGCGCAGGGCCATCGGCCTAGCTGCCCGGCTCCGACGCGAACTGCTTCCACGCGGCCTCGGCCGTGGCGGCGGAGAACGGCCCGTCAGGATCAGCAGGCGGTGGCGGAAGCGGACGCTGCGCCCCGGCTCGATCGCGAGGTTCAGCTGCTCCTTGCCGTTGCTGAAGACCTTCGCGCCGAGGGGGTTGGCCGCGAACAGGCCGTAGCCGCGCGCGTGCCAGTAGGTCGGGTAGCCGGGGTTCTTCGGGTGGTCGAGCAGCAGCAGCACGACCTCTTCCTGGCCGACGCGTCCCGAGAGCGCCACCCAGCGGGCACGCGTGCCCCAGACCGCGCCTCCCCTCAGGCCCTCGCTGCTCGTGTAGACGCCGTTCACGCCGGCGTTGTCGAGCGCGGGCACGGAGGTCGGCTTCCCGCTCGCGTCGGTGAAGACGAGCGGCTCCTTCGAGGGCTCCTCGAGCGCGCGCGCGACGCGCAGCCCCAGGGTGCCTTCCTTGTTGTCGTTGAACACGACGCGCTTGCTGGCCGCGCTGAGCGTGGTGTCGCGGTCGATCGAGCGCCGGTCGGGGCCGGCGCCGAAGGCGTAGGCGGTCTGCTCGCGGATCGCCACCGTCCCGTCGGGCATCAGCCACTCGACGGCCACGTGCAGCGTGCCCCGCCCGCTGCCGCCCGCCGCCGACTCGATCGCCGCCTGGCGGATCGAGCCCATCTTCGCGCGCTGCTCGGGCTCGAGCGCTTCCGAGTTGTTCCAGAAGTCGACGCCGTCGACGTCGCCGTGGTTGAACCAGAGGCCGACCTGATGCGGGTGGTCGACCCGCTCGCCTGCTCGCGGCTCGAGCGGGAAGCCGCGTGTCACGAGCGTGCCGCCTGCGGAGCGGATCGGCCACAGCACTGGCTTGGCGAGCCGCTCGGGCCAGATGTACGACGTGAAGGGCCGACCGTCCACGAGCACGTCGACCCGGCGATCGGCGGGATGCGGCACCACGTCGACCCGCTCGGCCGCCGGCTTCGCCGGTGCGGCCGCGGGCCTCGCGCCGGCGGCCATGGCGAACGCGGCGCAGGCCGTCAAGGCTGCGCCGGTCGCCGGCGCTCGAAGCCATCTGGTCATACCAGTCTTCTCCCGTGTCAGACCGCCGTCCTTTGTACTGCCGTCCGTCTGTACCTGTCAAGCCCGGCGAGGGGCCCTCCGACGGGATTCCGAGAGCAGGCTGAAGTAGATGGTAAACAGAAGATTAGCGTCCATTTGTGGTCGAAATCTCACCATCTGCATCTTCACCGGACGGCGGGATCGTGTGTCCCGAGGTCAGACCACTCTTGACCCGATATGGCCAGTCGCCTAAGCTGTGAGCCTGAACGGTTCTGGGCAGGACGGCACCTCGTGCCGGAGGAGGCTGATCGTGAGCGGTGGATTGCGTGCGCTGAACCTCGAGCTGGTGGAGGCTTCCCGTGTCGAGGCGGCTGGCGCCGAGTGGGCGCTCACCGCCGACGGCCGGCTCGCCGTCGCGAGCGATCGCCCGGACCCGGTGCTCGCGGATCTCGAAGGCGTGACGCAGGGCCACGACCGGGGCACGGTGCTCCTCGGTCCCCGCTCGCCGCGCAACGCCCTTGCCCTGCGCCGCCACCTCGCCTGGCTGCGCCCGTGCCCGCTCGGGACGCGGACGTCGGCCGGCCTCGGCGACCGGCTCGGACTCGCGACGCCCGGCCACGTGCGCGCGGTGCGCGCCGTGGGCGGCGGCATCGCGGCGATCTTCCCGCAGCAGTCGATCCGCGAGATGACGCGCACCGGGCGCACGCCGATCGAGGTGATGGACGACGCGACCTGGGGCCAGTTCGCCGAGGGCTGGCGCGACGGGACGGGCGCCGACGCCGACCACTTGAAGACCACGGCCGACGTCGACGCCTGCCTCGCCGCCGGCTTCTCGCTGTTCACGATCGACCCCGGCGAGCACGTCGACTCGTCGGCCGACGGCGCCGACCTCGCGACGCTGCGCGCCCGGGCGGCGGCCCTGCCCTGGGGCGACCTGGAGGACGGCGAGCCGGCGCTGCGCCAGCGCTACCTCGGGCGCTCGTTCGCCGTCGAGCACCTGCGGATCGGCTTCGACGAGGCCACGCTGCTGCGCGCGGCCGCGAAGTACGGGCGCGCGGTGGCCCACGTCGCGCGCATGTCGCGGCACCTGCTGAAGCAGGCCGGCACGCGCCCCGTCGAGCTGGAGGTCTCGGTCGACGAGACCGAGACGCCGACCTCGCCGGCCGAGCACTACTGGGTGGCCGCCGAGCTCGAGCGCCTGGGCGTCTCGTGGGTGAGCCTCGCGCCGCGCTTCGTGGGCCGCTTCGAGAAGGGCGTCGACTACATCGGCGACCTGGCGGCGCTCGAGCAGGACATCGCGGCCCACGCCGCGCTCGCGCGCCACTTCGGCCCCTACAAGCTGAGCCTGCACTCGGGCTCCGACAAGTTCTGCGTGTACCCGATCGCGGCGCGGCTGGCGCAGGGCCTCGTGCACCTGAAGACCGCCGGCACCAGCTACCTCGAGGCGCTGCGCACGGTCGCGGCGGTCGATCCCGCGCTGTTCCGGGACATCTACTCCTTCGCGCGCGAGCGCTACGAGACGGACAAGGCGAGCTACCACGTCTCGGCCGAGCTCGGCCGCACGCCGGGGGCGGCCGACGTGCCCCAGGCCGACCTGCCCTCGCTGCTCGAGCAGTTCGACGCGCGCGAGGTGCTGCACGTGACCTTCGGCTCCGTGCTGAAGGAGGCCGGCGCGGACGGACGGCCGCGCTTCAAGGACGCGCTGCTGGGCCTGCTGCGCGCGCACCCGGACGCCTACGCGCAGAACCTCGAGCGGCACTTCGTCAGGCACCTGCGACCCTTCGTGGGGGTCAGGTCTTGAATCAGCGCATCGAAGAGCTGGAATGCGTCAATTCAAGACCTGACCCCGCCGTCGTCGGCCGCGGGCTGGAGACGGGCTACCTGCCCGAGGCCGAGGTGCGCGCGCTGGCGCGCGAGGGCCTCTCGCAGCTGGCGCTCGACGGCCGGCGCGTGCTGGTGCTGATCCCCGACCGCACGCGCACCATGCCGATGCCGCTGCTGTTCGACGTGCTGAGCGAGGCGCTCTCTGCCCGCGCGGCGGCGCTCGACTTCCTGGTCGCGCTCGGCACGCACCACCCCCTGAGCGACGCCCAGCTGTCCTCGCTCGTGGGCCGCGAGGTGCGCGACGGGCGCAGCGGAGAGCACCGCATCTTCAACCACCGCTGGGACGACCCCGCCGCCTTCGCCACGCTCGGGACGATCCCGGCGCGCGAGATCGAGCAGCTGAGCGGCGGGCGGCTCAGCCGGGACGTGACGGTAGCGCTCAACAAGCTGCCGCTCGAGTACGAGCACGTGCTCGTCTGCGGTCCCGTGTTCCCGCACGAGGTGGTCGGCTTCTCGGGCGGCAGCAAGTACCTGTTCCCCGGCATCGCCGGGCCCGAGATCATCCACTTCACCCACTGGCTGGGCGCTCTCATCACGAGCTACGCGGTGATCGGCACGCGCGAGACGCCCGTGCGCGCGGTGATCGACCGGGCCGCGCGCATGCTGGAGCGCCCGCTGTCGCTGCTGGCGCCGGTGGTCACGCACGAGGGGACCGCCGGCATCTACTGCGGGCCGCTGCAGGAGGCCTGGCGCCGGGCGGCCGACCTCTCCGCGCACCGCCACGTGCAGTGGCTGGAGCGCCCGGTGAGGCGCGTGCTGTCTTTGATGCCGGCGATGTACGACGACCTGTGGGTGGCCGGCAAGGGCATGTACAAGACCGAGCCGGCGGTGGCGGACGGCGGCGAGGTGGTGATCTACGCGCCGCACGTGAGCGAGGTCAGCCACACCCACGGCCGGCTGATCGAGTCCGTCGGCTACCACTGCCGCGACTACTTCCTGAAGCAGTGGCCGCGCTTCGAGCAGGTGCCCGGAGGGATCCTGGCCCACTCCACGCACGTGAAGGGGCTGGGGACCTTCGACGCCGCCTCGGGCGTCGAGACCCCACGCATCCGCGTCACGCTCGCAACCGGCATCCCGCGCGAGCGCTGCGAGCGGATCAACCTCGGCTACCTCGACCCGGCCAGCGTCGACGTCGAGCAGTGGCGGAAGGACCCGGACACGCTGGTCGTGCCGCGGGCCGGCGAGATCCTCTACCGCGTGGGGAAGCGGCCCACGCAAGGCGGGGCGAGATGAGTCACTCGATCGGCGTCGTCGGGCTGGGCGTGATGGGCCGCAACCTGGCCCTCAACATCGAGAGCCGCGGCTTCCCGGTCGTGGGCTACGACCTCGACCCCGCCAAGACCAGGGCGCTCGTCGACGGCCCGGGGAAGGGGCGCGCCATCACCGGTGTCGACGCGCCGGCGCGGTTGATGCAGGCGCTCGAGCGGCCGCGGCGGATCCTGACCATGGTCCCGGCCGGCAAGCCGGTGGACGACGTGATCGCGCACCTGCGCCCGCACCTCGAGCGCGGCGACATCCTGATCGACGGCGGCAACTCCTACTTCCTCGACACCGAGCGCCGCTCGCGCGAGCTCGACGCGGCCGGGCTGCAGCTCGTGGGGATGGGCGTCTCGGGCGGCGAGGAGGGCGCGCTGCACGGGCCCAGCCTGATGCCCGGCGGTCCGCGCGAGGCCTGGGAGGCGCTGGCGCCGATCCTGCGCGCGATCGCCGCCAAGGCCGAGGACGGCGAGCCGTGCGTGACGTACATCGGGCCGCGCGGTGCGGGCCACTACGTGAAGATGGTCCACAACGGCATCGAGTACGGCGACATGCAGCTGATCGCCGAGGTCTACGACCTGCTGCAGCGCGGCGCCGGCATCCCGGCGCCGGAGCTGGCCGCCATCTTCGCGGAGTGGAACCAGGGCGAGCTGCGCTCCTACCTGATCGAGATCACCGTCGCGCATCCTCGGCGCCACGGACCCGGAGACCGGCCGCCGCTGGTCGACGTGATCCTGGACGAGGCGCAGCAGAAGGGCACCGGCAAGTGGACGAGCCAGAACTCGCTCGACGTCGGCGCGCCGATCCCGACCATCAACGCGGCCGTCGAGGCGCGCATCCTGTCGGCGCTCAAGAAGGAGCGCGTCGCCGCCAGCCGCGTGCTGCACGGCCCCAGCCCGAGCTACACGGGCGAGCGCGCCCGAGCTGGTCGACGCGGCGCGGCAGGCGCTGCACGCGAGCAAGATCACCTCCTACGCGCAGGGCCTCGGCCTGCTGCGGATCGCCTCCGACGGAGTACGACTACGCAGCTGCAGCCGGGCGAGATCGCGCGCATCTGGCGCGCCGGCTGCATCATCCGCGCGCAGCCTGCTCGGCGACATCCGCGAGGCGTACCGGCGCGACCCCGCGCTCGCGAACCTGCTGCTCGACGACGCGTTCAGCGCAGCCGTCGAAGAGCGGCAGGAGGCGTGGCGCTGCGTCGTGCAGACCGCGGTCGGCGCTCGGGCATCCCGGCGCCCGCGCTCTCGGCCTCGCTCGCCTACTTCGACGCCTACCGCAGCGAGCGGCTGCCCGCGAACCTGACCCAGGCCCAGCGCGACTACTTCGGCGCGCACACCTACCGCCGGACCGACCGCGAGGGCACGTTCCACACGGAGTGGCCCGGCGCGAAGTGACGCTCATCCGCAACGGAGAGACGACCATGACTCACGGCCTGAGCATCCGCGCGGACGGCGCGCTCGACTTCCTCTCGCTCGGCGCGCTCGTGCACCGGCTCGACCCCGGCATCATCCCGTTCCGCAAGGCGAGCGAGTGCCGCATCCACGTGAGCGGCGGCGAGTTCAACTGCGCGGCGAACCTGGCCGACTGCTTCCGCCTGAAGACCGGCATCGCGACCGCGATGGTCGACTACCCGATCGGCGACCTGATCGCCGAGCGCGTGCGCGCGATGGGCGTCGTGCCGTTCTACAAGCGCTTCGAGCACGACGGCGTGCGCGGGCCGAACATGGCCACCGTCTACTCCGACCAGGGCTACGGCGTCCGCGGGCCGGTGGTCTTCTACAACCGCTCGAACGAGGCGGCGGCGCTGCTCAAGCCGGGCGACTTCGACTGGCAGGCGATCCTCGCGGGCGGCGTGCGCTGGTTCCACAGCGGCGGCATCTTCGCCGCGCTGTCGCCGACCACGCCGGAGCTGATCATCGAGGCGCATGAAGGCGGCGAAGGCGCAGGGCGCGGTCGTGTCCTTCGACCTCAACTTCCGCGAGAAGCTGTGGAAGGTCTCGGGCGGCGCCGAGCGCGCGGTCGAGGTCGTGCGGCGGATCGTGGAGAACGTGGACGTGCTCGTCGGCAACGAGGAGGACCTGCAGAAGGGCCTCGGCATCCCGGGCCCGGAGGTCGCGGCGAAGTCGAAGCTCGACCCGAGCGCCTTCTTCGGCATGATCGACCGGGTGATCGCAGAAGCACCCGCAGGTGAAGGTGGTCGCGACCACGCTGCGCGACGTGCACTCGACCAGCCACCACTCGTGGAGCGCCGTCGCGTGGGTGAACGGCAAGACGCTACGTCGCGCCCGACGGCCGAGCTCGACGTGCACGACCGCGTGGGCGGCGGCGACGGCTTCGCCTCCGGCTTCT
Source organism: uncultured Acidobacteriota bacterium (assembly GCA_963831755.1). Classification (GTDB taxonomy): domain Bacteria; phylum Acidobacteriota; class Vicinamibacteria; order Fen-336; family Fen-336; genus DATBSL01. Next base: position 61,350 of record CAWHRC010000007.1, on the reverse strand, counting down.
TCTACGGCCTGCTCACGGGCGAGACGGTCGAGGAGGCGCTCAGGCTCGGCTGGGCCCACGGCGCGCTGCTGACCACGTTCCCCGGCGACACCACGATGGCGACCGTCGAGCAGGTGCGCGCGTTCGCCAAGGGCGGCTCGGCGCGCATCCAGCGCTGAGTTAGGATCCAGTTCGAAGTCGGCCTTCCGCGACCCTGAGGAGCCTGCATGCCCACCGCCAACCCCGCGCTCGACCAGCTCAGCGTCAACACGATCCGCGCGCTCGCCATCGACACCGTGCTCAAGGCCAACTCGGGCCATCCCGGGCTGCCGCTCGATGCGGCCCCCATGGCCTACGCGCTGTGGACACGCGCCATGAAGCACAACCCGAGCGACCCGGAGTGGGCCGACCGCGACCGCTTCGTGCTCTCGGCCGGCCACGGGTCGGCAATGCTCTACAGCCTGCTGCACCTGACGGGCTACCGGCCTGCCGCTCGACGAGCTGAAGCGGTTCCGGCAGTGGGGCAGCCGCACGCCGGGGCACCCCGAGTGCGGCGAGACGCCCGGCGTCGAGGTGACGACGGGGCCGCTCGGCCAGGGGCTTCGGCGAACGCCGTCGGCTGGCGATCGCCGAGCGTCACCTGGCGGCCCGCTTCAACCGGCCCGGGCCACGAGATCGTCGACCACCGCACCTACGTGATCGCGGGCGACGGCGACCTGATGGAAGGCGTGGCTCACGAGGCCGCGTCGCTCGCCGGCCACCTGCGGCCTCGGCAGGCTCGTCTGCTTCTACGACTCGAACCACGTCTGCCTCGCGGGCTGCGACGAACCTGTCGTTCACCGACGACGTCGGCCGGGTGTTCGAGGGCTACGGCTGGCACGTCCAGACGGTCGAGGACGGCAACGACCTCGACGCGCTCACGCGCGCGACCGAGGCGGCCAGGGCGGTCGCCGAGCAAGCCGTCGCTCGTGATCGTGCACACGCAGATCGGCTACGGCAGCCCGAAGCAGGGCACCTTCGGCGTGCACGGCTCGCCGCTCAACGCCGAGCAGGTGGTCGAGACGAAGAAGACGCTCGGCTACCCGTCGCTCGAGCCGTTCTTCATCGCCGCCCAAGGCCCTCGCGAACCTGCGCGGCTGCGTGGACCGCGGGCGCAAGCGGCGCAGGCCGAGTGGCAGGTGCGCTTCGACGCGTACCGCAAGGCGCATCGCGACCTCGCCGCCGAGTTCGAGCGCGTGATGAAGGCGCAGCTGCCGGCCGGCTGGGACCGGGCACGTCCCGATCTTCGCCACGACCGAGAAGCCGATCGCGACCCGCGCGGCCGGCGGCAAGGTGCTGAACGCGATCGCCGCGCGCGTGCCGGAGATGGTCGGCGGCTCGGCCGACCTCAATCCCTCGACCGAGACGGCGCTCAAGGGCGCGCGGCGACTTCGAGCCGGCAGTCGCTCACGGGCGGCGACCAGCCAGGGCGCGGTCGGCGGCGAGTGGGGCTACGCCGGCCGCAACCTCCAGTTCGGCGTGCGCGAGCACGCGATGGGCGCGGTCTGCAACGGCCTCGCGCGCCACGGCGGCCTGATCCCGTTCTCCGCGACCTTCTTCACCTTCTCCGACTACATGCGGCCGTCGATCCGGCTGGCGTGCGATCATGAAGGCCCACGTGGTCTTCGTCTTCACGCACGACAGCATCGGCGTGGGCGAGGACGGGCCGACGCACCAGCCCGTCGAGCACGCCGCCGCGCTGCGCGCGATCCCGCAGCTGACGGTGATCCGGCCGGCCGACGCCAACGAGACCGCGAGCGCCTGGCGCTTCGCCGTCGCGCACCGCGGGGCCGGTGGCGCTGCTGCTGACGCGGCAGGCCGTCCCCGTGCTCGCCGGCACGCAGGACGTCGCCAAGGGCGGCTACGTGCTCGTCGACGCGGACGGCCGCCCCGACGTGATCCTGATCGCCACCGGCTCCGAGGTCTCGCTCGCGGTCGAGGCGCGCGCGCAGCTGGCCGGGCGCGGGATCGAGGCGCGCGTCGTCAGCCTGCCCTCGTGGGAGCTGTTCGAGGCGCAGCCGCAGGCGTACCGCGACTCGGTGCTGCCGCCGTCCGTCCTCGCGCGCGTCGCGGTCGAGGCCGGCGTCCCGCTGGGCTGGGAGCAGCTACGTCGGGTCGTTCGGCGCCGTCCTCGGCGATCGACGACCGCTTCGGCGCCTCGGCCCCGCTCAAGGTGGTGATGGAGAAGTACGGCTTCACCGCCGCGAACGTGGCGGCGAAGGCCGTCGAGGTCGTCGAGCAGCTGCCGGCGAGGCTCGCGGCGCTGGGGCTCGCGAAGGGCTGATCCGTCCGCCCTACCGCGGCCGGCCGATCTCGTAGTGCTGCAGGATCTCCGCGCCAGCGGCCCTGTGCCTTCAGCAGCACCTCGACCGCTCGCGCATCGCGCCGTGGCCGCCCGGCGCGGCCGTGACGTAGTGGGCCTCGGCCTTCACCTCCGGCTTGGCGTTCGCGGTCGCGACCGCGAAGCCGACGCGGTGCATGATCACGACGTCCGTGTAGTCGTCGCCGACGTAGCCGACCTGCCGCGGGTCGAAGCCGGACTTCTCGAGGATCTCGTCGAGGATCGGGATCTTCTCGAGGTGGCCCTGGTACACGTACTCGAAGCCGGCCGCTGCGCGCGCGCTCGTCGGTCGCGACGGAGACGCGGCCGCTGATCAGGCCGGCCTTGAGCCCGAGCCGGCGCAGCCACTGCAGGGCGAGGCCGTCCTGCGAGTCGAAGGCCTTGATCTCGGCGAGGCCGCCCTTGCCGTCGGGCACGTTCCAGTAGCTCCCGTCCGTCAGGACGCCGTCGACGTCCATCAGCAGCAGCCGGACCCGCGCGGCCCGGGCGAGGATGTCTTCGCTCACGCTCACCGTGGCCCTCCGGAGCGGATCATTTCCCCACGGATACCATCAGCCGGCGCAGGAGGGAGCATGACGCAGCGGCGTGAGCCGTCGCGACTTCACCCGGATCGGGCTGGGCCTCGGCCGCTGCGCGGCCGTTCCCGCGATCCCTGGCCCGGGCCCGGGCCGCGGCCGTCCCGGGTTCCGCCTCGGCCTCGTCACCTACAACGTGGCGAAGGACTGGGACCTCGACACGCTGCTGCGCAACTGCCGCGCGGCCGGGCTCGAGGGCGTCGAGTTCCGGACGACACACGCCCACGGCGTCGAGCGGACGCTCTCGCCCGCCGAGCGCGCGATCGTGCGGCAGAAGTGCGAGGACGCCGGGCCTCGCACAGCTGAGCCTCGGCAGCGTGTGCGAGTTCCACTCGCCGGATCCCGCCGTGGTGCGCAGCAACGTCGACGACTGCCGCGAGTGGGTGCGGCTCGCGAAGGACCTCGGTGCGCGCGCGGTCAAGGTGCGCCCGAACGGGCTGCCGAAGGACGTGCCGGAGCAGAAGACGCTCGAGCAGATCGGCCGCTCGCTCGCCGAGTGCGGGACGTTCGCCCGGCGACCACGGCGTCGAGATCTGGTGCGAGGTCCACGGCGATCAGACGAAGCTCCCCGCGCGGATGCGCCGGATCATGGACGCCTGCGCCCACCCGAGCGTCGGGGTGACCTGGAACTCGAACGACACGCGACGTGGCCGGCGGCTCGATCGCGGCGTCGTTCGAGCTGCTCCAGCCCTTCATCCGCTGCTGCCACATCACCGACATCGGAGTGGCGGCGCCGGCGGGAGCGCCCGCGGCTGCCTCCCGCGCAGCCGGCCTATCCGTACCGCGAGCTCTTCGCGCGGCTCGCCGCGTCCGGCTTCACGGGCTTCACGCTGTGCGAGTACCCGCAGCCGGTGGCGGCGGCCGACGGTACCGCGTGGCTCACCGCGTACCGGCGCCGCTGGGAGGAGCTTCGGCGGCCGGCCTGAGCCCGGCTCGCGCCTTGTCCGTCGAGCATGGTGGTCAGGCCAGTCGTTCCGGATTGGAGAGCCGGTCGCCCGAGCTGCCCGCTCCAGCGCCGTGCGATCCGGATTCCAGAATCACTAAGCCAATACAGATAGATATGTTACACTTACTGTGATTCCTACTAATTCGGACGTCTACGGATCGCGCCGTAGCGCAGTCGAGCGAACATTATGTGAATTGGTCAGACCAAAATCCATTGACAACTTTTACGTGGCTTGCCTATGCTTCGCGCTTCATAGGAGGAGGCGAACGCAACCGATGTCTCACGGTGTCGCAGCGCGATCGCTGTGGCCGGATCTTCCGCGGGGCCTCGGACCCGGCGACTGGCGCGCTCCGCTCACCCCAACATTCCCGGAGGATTTCCACGATGGCGCTACCCACGTTTGCGCGCCTGCGGTCCGTCCTGCTCAGCGGCGGGCTGAGCGCGGCGGTCGTGCTCGGGCTCGCGAGCCCGAGCCTCGCCCAGGCGGTCCGCGGCACGTCTGCTCGGCAACGTCGTCGACACGCAGGGGGCGGCGGTGCCCGGCGTGACGGTGACCGCGACCGAGACCCAGACGAACATCGTCCGCTCGGTCGGTCACGAACCAGAGCGGCCACTACGTGTTCGCCAACCTCAAGGACGGCCTCTACAAGGTCGAGGCCGAGCTCTCCGGGCTTCAAGAAGGTCGTGCGGGACGGCGTCGTCGTGAAGGTCAACTCGACCGTCCGCGTCGACCTGACGCTCGAGGTCGGCGCGATGACCGAGACCGTCGAGGTCGTCCAGGAGACCCCGGTCCTTCAGACCGACCGGGCCGACACCGGTCGGACGATCGAGGGCCGGCAGGTCGCCGAGCTGCCCCTCGGCTACAACCGCAGCTTCCAGGGGATGTGGGTGACCGTGCCGGGCACCGTGACGATGACGCGCCCGCACTCCCAGTTCTTCAACCCGCAGGACAGCCAGGAGACCAAGTTCAACGGCCAGTCGCGCCTGTCGAACAACGTCCAGATCGACGGCCTCGACGACAACCACAAGACCGGCCTGCTCACGGTGCTCATCCCCTCCGCCGAGTCCATCGACTCCGTGAACGTCAGCACCTCCAACTTCGACGCCGAGTTCGGGAAGGCCGGCGGCTCGGTGACGACGGTCGTCCTGAAGTCGGGCACCAACCAGTTCCACGGCAGCGTCGTCGCCTTCGGCAACACCGAGTCCACCCAGGCCAAGCAGTACTTCGCGTCCTCGACCGCGACGAAGCCGAAGACGAAGTACGAGCAGTTCGGCGCCAGCCTCGGCGGCCCGATCATCAAGGACAAGCTGTTCTTCTTCGCCGACTACCAGTGGACGAAGGACAACCTCGGCAACACCTACTTCAACGTCGTGCCGCCCACGGCGTGGCGCAACGGCGACTTCTCCTCGGCCTCGACCACCATCTACGACCCCGCGACCGGCAACGCCGACGGCACCGGCCGCACGGCCGTTCCCCGGCAACGTCATCCCGGCGGGCCGCATCAGCCCGGTGGCGCAGAGCATCCTGGCGCTGCTGCCCGAGCCGAACATCCCCGGCGCGGCGATCGGCCAGAACAACTACGACTTCAACTCCACGCGCGAGAAGACGACGAACGCCGTCAACGCCAAGCTGAACTACAACCCCACGACCAAGGACCAGATGTCGCTCCGGTTCAGCTACCAGCGGCCGGAGATCTTCGACCCCAGCACCTTCGGGCCCGTACGGTGGCCCCGCCAACGGCGGCTTCGGCGGGACCGGCACCCAGAACACCTACAGCGGCGCCCTCACCTGGACGCGGACGCTCAGCCAGAGCCTGATCATGGAGTGGCGGGCCGGGCTCAGCAAGTACCACAACAGGCGGTCTCCCAGGGCGACGGGCTCACCACCGCCAACGACGTGGGCATCCCCGGGGCCAACTACGACGACTTCTCGAGCGGCATGAGCCAGATCACGCTCAACCAGGGCTATTACCAACCCGCTCCTCGGGCTTCTCGGCCAGCCTGCCGTGGGACCGCGGCGAGACGACGATCAGCGTCGTCGGCATGATCACCAAGCTCGCCGGCAACCACACGATCAAGGTCGGGACCGAGGTCGGGCACAACAAGGACTTCCTGCTCCAGGTCCAGGACGCGGGCGGCGTCGCGCGGCCAGTTCACCTTCAACGGCTCGCAGACCGCCATCCCGAGCGACAGCAAGGCCATCAACGGGCTTCGCGAACTCCTTCGCCTCGTTCCTGCTCGACGTCCCCGGCACGATCCAGCGCGACGTCAAGGTCATCGACCAGCCGGGCACCGAGCACTGGCGGCTCTTCGCCTTCGTCCAGGACAAGTGGCAGGTGAACCAGAAGCTGACCGTCGACCTCGGCCTGCGCTGGGAGTACTACACGCCGTTCGTCGGCATCGCGGACCAGGGCGGGCTCTCGAACTACGACCCCTCGAACAACACCGTGCGCGTGGCCGGCTACGGCGACATTCCCCAGAACATCGGGGTGAAGAGCAACTTCAAGAACTTCGCGCCGCGCCTCGGCTTCGCCTACCGCTTCAACGAGAAGACGGTCCTCCGCGGGGGCTTCGGCACCACGATCGTCCCGTTCCCCGACAACCGCTACGCCTACAACTTCCCGGTCAAGCAGACGAACCAGCTCAACGCGCCGAACTCGTTCGCCCCGCCGGGAAGATGGCGAACGGCTTCGGGGCGCCCGGACTTCTTCCCGATCCCGGACAGCGGCGTCGTGGACGCGAGCATCCCGCAGCTGCGGAACGCGCAGCTCTTCTACGTCCAGCCCGACCTGAAGGAGGCCAAGCTCCACTCCTGGAACGTGGCCTTCCAGCGTCAGCTGCCCTGGAACCTCGTCGGCGAGGTCGCCTACGTGGGCAACGTCGGGCGGGGCATCCTCCTGGCCGACTGGAACATCAACGCGGGGATGACGCTGGGCGCCGACAACGCGGGCCGGCCGTACTACCAGATCTACGGCCGCACCGCGAACGTCCTCTCGTTGCTCCCGACGAACACGAGCTACAACGCGCTGCAGGCCAAGCTCGACCGGCGCTTCCGGAACGGCTTCCTGCTCACCACGTCGTACACGCTCAGCCAGGCGATCGACTACTCGGAAGCGACGACCGGGCATCGCCCGGACGCCGGCCGACATCGAGCGCAGCAAGGGGCGGGCCGCGCTTCGACCGCACCCACGCGTTCACGGCGAGCTTCATCTGGGACTCGCCGTTCTTCAAGGAGCGACAAGAGCGTCCTCGGCTGGGTCCTCGGCGGCTGGCAGCTCAGCGGCATCTTCGCCGCGTACTCCGGCAACCCCGTCAACTTCACGGCCGTCCGCCGCCACGCTGCGCGCCCCGGGCAACACCCAGCGGCCGAACCTGCAACGGCGGCGACCCCGAGGTGCTCGGGGACATCGGGCCGGGCAAGCTCTACTTCGACACGTCGGTCTTCTCGGCGCCCGACCAGAACACCTGGGGCAACATGATGCGCAACGACTCGATCGACGGCCCCGGCTTCTGGAACGTCGACCTCTCGCTCGTGAAGCGGTTCCGCTTCGGCGACCGGGTCTCGACCGAGCTGCGGGCGGACGCGTTCAACGCCTTCAACCACCCGAACTTCGGCAACCCGAACGGCGAGCTTCGGCGCCGCCACGTTCGGCCAGGTCACGGGCATGTCGGGCTCCTACGCTGCCGCGTCTCGTCCGCTTCGGCGCTGCGGGTGCTGTTCTAGAACGCAGCGCCGCCGCGCGACGCCCGCAGAGAAGCGCGCGGCGGTCTCTCTCGCCGAAGGGGCGGCCGCGTGGCCGCCCCTCTTTTCGTCACGGGCCGGGGCAGAAGGCAGCGGCAGACGTCACGGCGGAGGACGCCGTGATCGCCGTCGAGGCCCGGGCGGCGACGGGCGCCCGGGCCTAGCGGCTGGCGTCCTCGTCGTCCCAGGGCAGCGGCTGCGGGCCCGGGACGATGCCCGCGATGTCGGGATCGTCGACGCCCGAGACCGTCGTGCGGTCTTCTTCTCCTCCGCACGCTGGGCGCGCCTCTCCGCCTTGGCCGCCTGCTTTTCCTTCTTGTTCGCCTCGCGGAGGCGCTTGTTGACCGAAGGTCGAGTGTTTCCTGCCATCGGGCCTCATTCTGTCCGGTCCGGCCGCCGTTGTAAACCGCCTCGCGGCTCCTGGCAGCCGGCGGAGGGCGTCTTGCGCGGCCGGCGGCGTCGCCGTCGGCGGCCGCGGGCAGCAGGGCGACGGCCGCCGCCCCGATCGCCGCGAGCCCGACGAGCAGCGACGAAGCCCGGGCCGTAGCTGCCCGCGTGGTCGCGGATGGTCGCGACGGCCATCGGCACCATCGCCTCGGCGACGCCGTCGGCCGTCAGCACGATGCCCATCACGCGGCCCATCAGCCGCAGGCCGAACAGGTCGGCGGCCATCAGCGGGATGATCATGTAGTCGCCGCCGAGGCCGACGCCGAACACGAGCGCCGGCGGCCCGCAGCGTCGCCGGAGCGGCGCGCCGCGACGAGCAGCGGGATGGAGCGCCGCCACGATCGAGTAGATCAGCAGCATCACGTACTTGCGCGGCCAGCGGTCGGCCAGCCAGCCCATCAGCACGCGGCCCGCGAGGCTGCCGAACAGCACGAGCGACAGCACGGTCGCCGACGTCTCCCTGCGACAGGCCGCGGTCGCCCGCCAGGTAGAGCTTCAGGTTCTGCATCGTGCCGCCGACGGCGCCGATCGAGGCCATGCTGCCGAGCGCCAGCAGGTAGAACGCGGGCCGGCGCAGCACGCGGCCGAGGGACGTCGCCGTCCGCCGCGGCGCCGGGCCGCGGACCGCGGCGCCGGGAGCGGCGGCCCGCCTGACGGCGCGCGGGCGGGTCGCGCACGAAGAAAGCCACCGGGAACGCGATCACGACCATCAGCACGCCGAGCAGCCGGAGCGCCGTGCGCCAGCCGAGCGCCTGCGTCAGCGCGTAGCGCGAGCAGCGGCACGAGCGTGCCGCCGATGCCGATGCCGAGGTAGGCGATGCCCATCGCCCGGCCGCGGCCGGCGTCGAACCAGCCGGAGAGCAGCACCTGGTTCGGCAGCGGGCCGCCGCAGACGTTGCCGAGCGCGTTCATCAGGTAGAACGCGTAGAAGGCGGCGAGCGTCGCCGTGCCGCCGAGGCCGACGAGCGCGAGGCCGGCGATCAGGATGCCGAACAGCATCAGCCGGCGCGGGCCGAAGCGGTCGACGATCGTGCCGGCGAGGAAGCCGAACAGCGGCCCGACGATCAGCTTGCGAGAGCGCGTTGCCCGAGGTGACCTGCTGCCGCGTCCAGCCCAGATCGCGCACGAAGAAGTCGTAGAAGAACGGCAGGCCGTAGAGCGCGAGGCCGACGATCGAGAACAGCGCCAGGAAGGCCGTCGCGACCGCCAGGCCCTGGCTGCGGCGCGCTCGGCGTGTCGCCGCCGTGCGCCGGCGCCGGCCGGCCTCGCTCATCGCCGCCTCGCACTCACCGCAGCGCCGCCTTGACCGCCTTCAGCTCCGCGGCCTCGGGCCGCCCGGCGTAGAACGCGTCGAGCGGGTAGCAGCCGGAGAGCAGGCCCTTGCGCGGCGCGGTCGTGCAGTCGCTGAACGTGCGGCAGACGCGCTTGCGGTCGAGCGGCCGGCCGGCGAGCACGTCGGCCGGCAGCTCGGGGTACGAGAGCACCATGCGGCCGAGGCCGACGAAGTCGGCGCGCCCGTCCGCGACCACACGCTGCGCCACGTTCGGCAGCCACTCCTGCAGGTAGCTGTAGGCCGAGCCGACGAAGCACCAGGTCCGGGAAGCGCCGCCTTGAGCCGCGCCGTCGCGTCGATCTGGCGCGCGACGCCGACCAGCGGGTCCTCCGGCGGCAGGTAGCCGTCGCTCGGCGGGAAGAGGGCCGGCCGCTGCACGTGCGGGTTGTAGTAGGGGCTGCCGGCGCTGACGCACACCCAGCGCACGCCGAGCTCGCGCAGGACGCCGAGCAGCTCGCGCGCGTCGGCCGAGCGCCGCGTCCATGTCGCCGGTGAGCAGGCCGAACGCGGCGTGTAGCCGGCGGCCTCGCGCTCCGGGACGCCGCGGCCGCTCTCGTCCTTGCGGAACGGCACGATGTCGAAGGCCGAGAAGCGCACGCCGACGCGCAGGCCCGGTGCCTCGGCGCGGATCCCCTCGACGATCGAGCGCAGGAAGCGCGTGCGGTTCTCGAGGCTGCCGCCGTAGCGGCCCTCGCCGCTCGCGCGCGGCGAGCAGCTCGTGGCCGAGGTAGCCGTGGCAGTGCTTGACGTCGACGAAGTCGAAGCCGGCCCGGCGCGCCAGCACGGCGGCGCGCACGAAGTCGTCGACCAGGCGGTCGAGCTCCTCGTCGCGTCAGCACGCGTCACGCCGCCCGGGAAGCCGGCGGTCGAGCAGCGGGTGGTGGCAGGCGCACAGCGGCTCGGCGCGGTCCCAGGCGTTCGGCCGCGCGTAGCGGCCCGAGTGCGTGAGCTGCAGGCCGACCACGAGGTCGTCGGCAGCGTCGCGGCCGAAGCGCTCGACGTGCGCGGCGACGAGCGCCTCGCGCAGGCGGGCCACGCGCCTCCCAGGTCGTCCGCGTCGATCAGGAGCTGGCGGGGGTTGGCGCGGCCGTCGTGGCGCACCGCCGCGGCCTCGCCGCCCCAGACCAGCTTCGCGCCGCTCGCCCCGAAGTGCCGCCAGCGCCGCTCGGTGAGCTCGCTCGGCATGGCCGTCCGGCGTGCCGTCCCAGCCCTCCATCGGCAGCACGCAGAAGCGGTTGCCGGCGCGCAGGCCGTCGGCCTCGAGCGGCTGCGCGAGCGGGGAGCTGGGCGCCGGCAGCACGACCTCGTCGAACGGGAGCGAGAGGCCGAGCCTCGAGAGGTGGCGGCGGAAGGCGTCGGCGCCGCGCAGCGAGGCGATTCGCGGGTAGCCGGGGTCGGCCATTGCGGGTCGAGGATCGGGTTGGACCGGGGCGGAGTCGGTGGCCCTCCGCCCCGGCACAGGGAATGCTAGAACATGATCCGCGCGCCCAGCTGGATGTTGCGCGGCTGTCCCGTGATCGACGTGATGGTCCCGAAGCCGGCCCCGGACAGGTTCGTCGCCGGGTTGCCCCAGTTCACGTGGTTGAACGCGTTGAAGAAGTCCGCCTGGATCTGCATCTGCACGCCGCCCGAGACCCTGAACTGCTTGCGCAGCGAGATGTCCCAGACGTAGTACGACGGCCCGCGGACCTGGCCGCGGTCGCTGTTGCCGCGGCGCCCCTCCGGCGCCGACGCGAACGCCGCCGGGTCGAGCCACTGCACGACGCCGTTCGCGCCGATCAGGTCGGGCAGGTACACGTCGCCGCCGGCGTAGTCGGCCCGCCGGTCGCCGATCGCGGTGTTGCCGGTGATGGTGAGGGGCGCGCCGGTCTGGTAGCGCGTGATGCCCGAGACCTGCCAGCCGCCGAGCAGGTTGCCGAGCAGGCCCTGGTTGCCCTTGAAGAAGGGCAGCGCGTAGTTCCAGGTCGCCACGAAGATGTGGGTGCGGTCGTAGTCGCTCGGCCCCCAGTAGTAGTCGAGGTCCTCGGCACCGTCCGCCGGGTTGTCGCCGTTGCCGCTGCCGTTGTCGTGCGCCCGGCTCGAGCGTGTAGTTGAGCGTGAACGTCAGGTCGCCGCGCCGCTTGCTCAGGAACACCTGCAGCGCGTTGTAGCTCGAGCTGGCGTCGCTCAGGCCCATGCTGGATGTTCGCGTAGCCCTTGTAGGGTCGCAGGTAGTTCGTGTTGTACTTCGGGCCCGCGGCGTTGGCCTCGCGGTCCGCGAACGACGGCTGGTTGATGTCGGGCTGGCGCATCAGGTGCTGCCCGTCGGCGCCCACGTACGCGACCTCGCCGAACAGGCCCCACCAGGGCAGCTCGCGCTGGACGCTCATGCTCCAGCTCCACTGGCGCGGGGATCTCGAGCGCCGGTCGAGCCGAGTCGCATGCTGCCCCAGGGCGCGAGCGCGGGCGCCGTGCCGCCGCCGGGGTTGCGCGAGGTTGCCGTTCTCGTAGGACGAGCTCAGCGCGAAGGGCGGGTTGTTCGGCAGCGCGAAGTACAGGTTGCCCTCGGGCCGGTCGTAGAAGAGGCCGACGCCGCCGCGCACCGACGTCTTGCCGGTCGCCGCCAGGGGTCCACGCGAAGCTGAAGCGCGGCATGAACAGGTGCTGCGGGCTGTAGATCCCGCGCTGGTCCGCGATCGGGATCGACTGCACCGCCGGGCTGTCCGCGTTCGGCACGTTGCGCCTCTGGTCGCCGGGCACCTCGCCGGGACGCACCAGGCCGTTGTAGCGGTTGCCGCTGCCCGGCACGAGCGTGCCGTTCGTGTTCACCGTCACCGCCTGCGCGGGGTCGTAGTGGGCCGGGTCGAAGCTCGTCAGGTTGTTGCCCGTCGGTGTAGGTCGGGGTAGTGGTAGGTGTAGCGCACGCCCACCTCGATGCTGAGGTCGCGGCCGATCCGCCAGTCGTCCGTGACGAACGCCTCGGCCTGGTGGAAGCGGAAGTAGCCGAGCGGGTCGAGCTGCGCCTCGCTGTACGCTGCGGAAGTTGCCGAGCAGCGCGTCGGCGAACGCGTTGCCCGTGGACTTGGGGTTGCCCGTGGTGGTTGAAGGTCACCGTGCCCGTGTAGTTCGAGCGGCCGTTCTGCTTCTTGGTGTTGTAGACGTAGAGGGCGCCGCCCTTCACGGTGTGGTTCCCCTTGAGCCAGGTCAGCGTGTCGGTGAAGGCGCAGTCCTGGGTCGGCGAGACGAGCGCCGCGATTGGCGCTGTTCCAGCCGGCGTAGCCGGTGATCGTCGCGCCCGGGATCGAGTCCTCGTAGGTGCCGCCGGCCGGGTAGAGCTGCGGGTACTGGAAGCCGTAGGTCGAGCGAGCCCAGTAGTCGCCGACCGGGACGATCGTCTGCCCGTTGCCGGAGTAGTTGAACTTGGCCTCGTTCATCAGGTTCGGGTGGATCGTCCAGTTGTGGTTGAGCTGGACGTTGCGGCCCGGCCGGTTGCGGTCGGTCGGCACCGTCGGCAGGTTCGCCGCCGATGAAGGTCCCGTAGGGATCGGTCAGGGTGTAGTGGTCGAGCAGCAGGCGGCCGGTCAGGCGGTGCTGCGCGTTGATGTTGTAGTCGAGGCGCACCATCTCCTGCCGCCAGCGGAACGGGTTCGGCACCTGGAAGAGGGAGTTGTTCGCGGTGGCGGTGTCGGTGTAGGAGTTCGCGATGCCCGCCATCTTGGTGTACAGGTTCGCGATCGCCTGCCCGTCGGGCGTGATCCGGCCCGCCGGGATGACGTTGCCCGGGAAGGGCTGGCCGGTCAGCGGGTCCTTGATCACCGTGCTGATCTCGCTGAAGTCGCCCGCCCGCATCCGCGTCGTCGGCAGCGTCTGCAGCGACGGGGTCGAGAAGCGGTCGATCTGCTTCCACTCGACGCCGGCGAAGAAGAAGAGCTTGTCCTTGAGTCATCGGGCCGCCGAGCGCGCCGCCGAAGTCGTTGTACTTGAGGTCCGAGCGGCGGGACCTTGCGCGCGTTGTTGAAGTAGTTGTTGGCGTCGAGCCCCTCGTTGCGGTGGTACTCGAAGGCGCTGCCGTGGAACTCGTTCGTGCCCGTGCGGGTCACGACGTTGACCGCGGCCCCGGAGTTCCGGCCGTACTCCGCCGAGAAGTTGGCGGTCTTGATCGAGACCTCCTCGATGAAGTCGATGCCGACGTTGCTGATCTGGCTGTTGTTCGAGCCCGAGTCCATGTTGAAGCCGCCGTCCACCGTGAGCAGCGTCGCGTTCGTGCGGCTGCCGTTGATCGAGGTGTTGATGCCGAGGCCGGTCATGATGTCGAGCGCGTTCGGGTTGAGGTCCGGCGCGCCCGGGATGAGGGTGGTGAGCTGCAGGTAGTTGCGGCCGTTGAGCGCCAGGCTCTGGACCTGCTCGCGGTCGACGGTGCGCGCGATCTCGCCCGAGACCGTGTTCACCGTCTCGCTCTCGACCGTGACCTCGACCGTCTCGTTGAGCCCGCCGACTCGCGAGCCGGAAATCGGCCGTCAAGCGGCCGTCGGCCACCAGCACGTAGCCCGACTTGATCTCCTTCTTGAAGCCCTGCATCTCGGCGGCGACGGTGTAGGTGCCGAGCGGCAGGTTGACGAAGACGTACGTTCCCCACGGCGCTGGTCGTGGCGCGTGCGCGTGTAGCTGGTCCGTACCTCGGTCACGGTCACGGTCGCGCCGGCAGTAGCCCGCCCTGGGCGTCCGTGACGGTTCCGGAGATACGCCCGCTCGTCGCCTGCGCGTGCAGCGTCGCGCACAGGCCGACCGCGGCCGCGGCCGCGAGCAGGATGCGGAGAGCCCGCCTCATACTTCCCTCCTTCGGATGCCGTCCGCTCCTTCAACCATCGGCAAGACTGCTTGCCGGGATGAGCGGCATTGATACCGGCGAGACTCTAGGCCAGGCGTCAGCGGCTCAGTCAAGCGAAAATATAGGATATATTTATTGCTGCGTAAACGAGTCAGATTCACATGCAACTAACTCACTGAATCAAAATAGAGCTACCGGCTCACGTCAGGTTCCGCTCGAGACACGTCGTCGAGCGAGCCGAGATATCGGCGTATGCCGCGCGGGCAGCCCTGTTGTGCTGGCGGACCACCTGCTCGGCGAGCTCGGCGTCTCGCGCGAGCATCGCGTCGAGCAGCGCGCGGTGCTCCCGTTGCGCCTGCTCCACCCGGTGGACCAGCACCCCCGGAAGTAGAAGCGCCGCAGTCGCTCCCAGCGGGCGAGCACGCGCTCCGTCATCTCGCGCAGGAGAGGCATGCCCGCGATCTCGCCGATGCGCCGGTGCAGCTCGCGCGTTGAGGTCGCCCCAGCGGTCGTACTCTCCCGAGGCCATCGCCTCGTCCATCCGCCCGACCAGCTGCGACGAGCTCGCTCGCGTCGTCGTCTCCCAGCCGCCCGATCGCCCCGCGCACGGCCACCGTCTCGAGGCCCTCCAGGATCGCGAACGCCTCGTCGATCGACTCCTCCGAGATCGGCGCCACGGTCGCGCCGACGTGCGGCTCGATCACGACGAGCCCCTCCGACTGCAGCAGCTGCAGCGCCTCGCGGATCGGGATCGCGAGACACGCGCAGCGAGCCGGGCGAGCACGTCGATCACCAGCCGCTCGCCGGGCGCGAGCTCGCAGCGCATGATCGAGCTGGCGCAGCTCCTGGTAGACGTACTCCTGCTTCGTCCGGAAGCGCGTCTCGGGTCGACCCGGGAGCGCCGCCACCGGGTCCTCAGGCCCTCTTGGGCACGGCGACCCGCTGCTGCTTCTGGATCGCCTCGAATGCGGCGATGCAGGCGTTGGCCGAGCCCATCGCGCGCTGCGGGCGTGCACTTGAGCGGGCTGCCGGTGCGGACCGCGCCGCAGAAGCCCGTCGATCTCGTACCGGTACGCGGCCAGCCGGTCGCCGCCGCCGGCGGCCGCGCCGCCGCCCACGCCCCGGCCCGCCGCGTCCGCGGTCCGGCTCTCGGAGGCCGCCGCCGCCGGTCCGGCCGACTTCGGCGTGACCTCGACGGTCGTCGGCTTCGCCTCGCCGGGCGTCCGCGCCCTCGTCGAACAGGTACGCCTCGATCTCGCCGCGCAGGATCAGCGTGCCCTTCGTCCCGTAGTACGCCTCGTAGTAGTGGTCGAACGCGTTCGACTCGATCGAGGTGAAGACCGCCGTGCGCCCGCCGGGGTACTCGAGCGTCGCGTAGGTGTGGTCGGGCACCTCGCGGCCGTCCTTGTAGCGGTAGACGCCGCCGCTGCCGAGCGCCGTCTCGGCGTCGGCGCCGAAGAACCAGTCGGTGATCGCCACCATGTGGCTCGCCAGCTCCGCCATGTGGCCGCGCGAGTACCGGTTGTAGAGCCGCCAGTTGATCAGGTGGTCGTAGGTCGGGTAGCCCCACTTCGCGGCGCTGTAGTCGGGCGACGGCAGCTCCATCTTGCGTCGCCAGTTGCCGTTGCGGTGCCACACGAGCCGCGCGTGGTAGACGTCGCCGAGCGTGCCCGCCTTGACGATGCCGTCGTAGGCGGCCTGGTAGATCGGGTTGTAGAAGCGCTGGTGGCCGATCTCGAGCACCTTGCCGCTGCGCCGCTGCGCGTCGAGCATGCGCCGGCAGCTCGCGTCGTCGCAGGCCATCATCTTCTCGCACAGCACGTGCAGGCCCGCCTCCAGGCAGCCGACCGTGACGTCGGCGTGCGTGAAGAGCGGCGTCGCGACGATCACCGCCTCGAGCTTCTCCTTCTGCAGCAGGTCCTTCCACTCGGAGTACTGCGGCACGCGGCTGCCGGCCCGTCTTCTTCAGCGACTCCTGCGCCTTGGCGAGCATCGCCGGGTTGATGTCGCACAGCGCGACCACCTGGGCGTAGCGCGGGTCGGTCTGCTCGAGGAGCAGTCGGCCTTCCGCGCCCAGGCCGATGAAGCCGACGCGCACGGGGCCGCCGCGCACCGGGCCGCGTCGTGGCCGCCGCCGCGCCGAGGGCCGCGAGCGCCGGCGTGCCCGCCAGCGCCCGCATGAAGTTGCGGCGACCCAGCTCCTGCTGCTCCGGTGTGAGACTCATCGCACTGCCTCCGCGGCGGGCGCCGCCTGGGGCGCGCTCGCGACGCGCGAACAGCAGATCGAGCCCGGCGATCCGCCCGGTCCTGAACGCGAGGATCACGGCGACCGCCGCGGCCTCGATCAGGTTCTTGTTCACGAGGAGATAGCTGCCCTCGGCGCCCGGCTCCATCACGCCGCGCGTGGGCAGGTAGGAGAGGTAGAACATCGCGAGCAGGGCCAGGGCGCCCGCGCACGCGAGCTGCGTGAGCAGGCCGAGCATCAGGCCGAGGCCGACGAGGATCAGGCCGCAGGCGACCAGCAGGTCCATCCACGGCAGCCACGAGGCGTCGGCGAAGCGCTTGAAGAAGTCGGCGAAGGGGCCGGCCGAGCGCGCGCAGGTAGCCGGCCGACGACCAGCGGCCGAGCGGCACTCCGGCCCGGGTCCACG
Organism: uncultured Acidobacteriota bacterium; assembly: GCA_963831755.1. Lineage (GTDB taxonomy): Bacteria > Acidobacteriota > Vicinamibacteria > Fen-336 > Fen-336 > DATBSL01. Next base: position 44,490 of record CAWHRC010000007.1, on the reverse strand, counting down.
ACGGCCACCACAGCTTCGTGAAGCCCTCGTACAGGAAGTGCCAGCCGATCAGCGTCCGCATCACGACGAGAGCGATTTCCTGTGCTCGTGTCATCACGGGATTGTTCATCGCGAGCAGGCTAACGCGGCGGGCAGGCCGGGTCAAACGGGCATATAGGATATACGCTGGCGTCTCGTCGTCCACAGAGGTGTCCGCCGCAACCGAACGAAGGCGCGTACGTCTTTGACCGCTTGCGGGTTGGAGCCGAGGTTCGTCGGGTCGGAGCTTGGTTCGGAGAGCCAGCTGCTCCGACTCGCCGACGGGCAGCTCGTGCCACGTGCGCACCACGCACCGGGTGGAAGTGCGCGAGGCGCGACCGTGGGCTAGGCTTTCCCCGGACAGCCCGTCCAAGGAGCAGGAGGAACAGAGATGGAACGCCGAACGTTCATCGCCGCCTCGACGGCAGCCGCACTGACGACACCCGGCGCCCTGGCCGCGGCAGGCGGTGGGGCAGCCGATCCGCAGGGCTCGCGGTCGATCCTGCTGGAGCTGCGCCGGTACCGACTGCACACGGGCGCGATGGCCACGCGCTTCGCTGCGTACGTCAAGGACGCGCTGCTGCCGGCGCTCGCCCGCGCCGGGCACGGCCCGGTCGGCGTGTTCAACGTCGCCATCGGGGCGGACAGCCCGACCCTGCACCTGCTCGTGCCGCACGCGACCGCGGAGTCGGTGGCGATGCTCGCCGATCGGCTGCTGGCGGATGGCGAGTACCGGAAGGCGGCGGCCGACGTGCTCGGGCTGCCCTCCGGCGACCCCCCCTACCTGCGCTGCGACTCGTCGCTCCACGCCGCCGTGCCGACGCTGCCCGGCATCGAGAAGCCGGCGGGCGCGGTGGCAGGCCCGGAGCGCTTCTTCGAGCTGCGTACCTACCGCAGCCACAGCGAGGCCGCCAGCCTCAAGAAGATCGACATGTTCGAGGGCAAGGGCGAGCTGGGGATCTTCAAGCGCCTCGGCATGCACACGGTGTTCTTCTCGCGCGACCTCGTGGGCGACGGCCTGCCGAGCCTCACGTACATGCTCGCCTTCGCCGACCCCGCGGCGCGCGAGAAGCTGTGGTCGGCCTTCCGCGACGACCCCGAGTGGCACAAGCTGCGGGCCCTGCCCGGCTACGCCGACGCCGAGGTCGTCTCGGGCATCACGGCGGTGCTGCTGCGGCCGACGGACTACTCGCAGATTTGACACGAGACGACGGGTCGAGCCCGCGTGCGCGGGCTGATGCCCGTCAGGCGGACCGCGCCGGCCCTCCTTGACACGCCCATCCTCGAAGCGTAGATTGCATAGTGACGCTAGGTATAGAGCGTCATTAGCTATGACCCGCTCGGGGAACGACGGCGCGACGGACGACAGGGACGGCTGGGAAGTGCAGCTGAGGCGGGGTTCGCTCGAGCTGGCGATCCTCGCGAGCCTGTGGCAGAAGAAGCTCTACGGGCTGGAGATCCTTCGCGTTCTCGAGAGCACCTCGGCGCTCGGCGTCGCCGAGGGCACGCTCTACCTGATCCTCAGCCGCCTCAAGGCCGAGGGCGCGGTCGAAGCCGAGTGGGTGGATGCGCGCTCCGGCCACCCCCGCAAGTACTACTGGCTCACGGCGAGCGGCAGGGATCGCCTGCGGCGCATGGTCCGCACCTGGAAGCAGTTTTCGACGAATCTCGAGGCGCTGCTCGAGCCCGTGCTCGACAGGAAGGAGGCGTTCCGTGCTCAGCGATAGTGCGCAACGAGCGATCGACGACTACCTGGCGCGCCTGCGGAAGGGGCTGCGCCGTCTCCCGGGGGGCGAGCGCGACGATCTGGTCGAGGAGATTCGCGGCCACGTGCTCGAACGGCTCGAGGCGCGCGGGAGCAGCGACGAACGCTCCCTGGACGAGGTCCTGCGCGCGGTCGGCGACCCCGCGCAGCTCGCGTCGCAGTGCGAGACCGACTCGCTGATGAGGCGCGCCGCCATGAGCCGTTCGCCCTGGCTGCTGTTGCGCACCACCCTGCGCTGGGCCGGCCGCGGCGCGGCCGGGGTCGTCGCGCTCCTGGTAACGGTCGGCGGCTACGGCTCGGCGCTCGTCTGCTACGCGTGCGCAGTGGCGAAGCCATTGTTCCCTTCGCAGATCGGCATGTGGCTGGCGCCCGGGCACGCTGTCACGATCGGCTACTGGAGCGGCCGCCTGCCGTCGGAGCTGATAGGGCTGTCGGTGGGGCCACCCGGCGGATTAGTGGTGTTCGGCACGTTCGGTCCGACCGCCGGCCCGGTTCGCGAGCTGCTCGGTCCCTGGCTGACGCCGGCCGGCATCCTCGCCGGCTTCTTCCTGGCGCTGGCGACCACGTGGTGTGTGCGCGGGCTGATCCAGCGGCACGTGACCCGCCGCGCGAGTCTCAGCGCGGCCTTCACGGCGTCCTGAGAGGCGAGGCTCGGCCTTCGCCTACTTCAGCTCCCGGATCTTGAGGTTGCGGAACGACACCCGGTTGCCGTGGTCCTGGAGCAGGATCGGGCCGCTCGGCCTCTCGCCGAAGGCGGGCCAGACCTTGTACTTGCTCGCGGCCACGAGGCGGCGGAACGCCTCCGAGCCGCGCTGGTACTCGAGCACCTTCGCCCCGTTCAGCCAGTGCTCGACGTGGCGCCCGTCGGAGACGATGCGCGCCTCGTTCCATTCGCCAATCGGCCTCGCCTTCTTGTCGGCGGCCGCGGGGATGAGGTCGTAGAGCGAGGCGAGCGTGCGGTTGCCGTCGCGGCCCAGCTTCGCGTCGGGGTGCCGCGCGTCGTCGAGCAGCTGGAACTCGAGGCCGATGGCCGAGCCCTCGCCCTTGTTGAGGTCGGTGTCGACGTAGTACTTGATCCCGCTGTTGGCACCCGGGGTCAGGCGGAAGTCGGCCTTCAGCTCGAAAGCCGCGTAGCTCGCCGTGGTGACGATGTCGCCGCCGGCGCGCGACTCGGCGCCGCCCGTCTCGACGACGGACAGGACGCCATCCTTCATCTCCCAGCCCTGCTTCGGGAACTCGGGGCCCTTCGCGCTGCGCCAGCCCCAGCCGGTGTGTCCGTCCCACAGCAGCTTCCAGCCCTCCGCCCGCTCCTTCTCGGTGAGCGTGTTCGGCGACAGGCCCGTGGCGGCGCGCGGCAGCTCCTGGATCCGGATGTTCCGCCACTTCACGGCGAGGCCCGCTTCCTTCGCCTGGTGCACCTGGAAGCCGATGAAGCCCGAGCGCGTCATGCCGTCCGTGAGGTCGGAGACAGGCACGCCGTCGATCCAGGTCCGGATGCGATCGCCGATCGCCTCCACGCGGTAGCGGTTCCACTCGCCCGCCTTGAAGGCCTTCTGCGCAGCGGGGTCGTCCTTCGGGTTCTGCAGCCAGCCGCGGCGCTGCTCGTCGTAGATCCCGCCGCTCCACGCGCGCGAGGAGGGGTCGATCTCGACCTGGTAGCCGTGCACCACGCCGTTGCGGTAGTCGGGGCGCGACTCGGAGCGGATCTGCACCCCGGAGTTCACGGTCGGGTCGAGCCAGACCTCGAACTCGAGCACGAAGTCGGCGTACTCCTTCGGCGGGCAGAGGAAGCTGTTCCTCTCGCCCGGCACCGTGCGACCGACGAGCGCGCCGTCCTCGACCGTGTAGGCGGCCTTGCCGCCGCGCTGGATCCAGCCGGCCGTCGTCTTCCCGTCGAAGAGCGGGACCAGGCTGTCCGCGGCGGACAGCGAGCCGCACAGGGAGCTGGACGCGACCAGGACGACGCCGAGGCGCTGCGTGACTTTCATCAGGCCCTCCTTGGGCTCACTGCCAGACGCTGCCGCCCGGGTACTCGTGCGCCGCGAGAGACTGCGGCTTCATCTCGATCGAGTAGCCGGGCTCGAGCGGCGCCTGGTAGCAGGCGTTCACGATCCGCACCGGGTGCACGAAGTGCTCGTGCAGGTGATCGACGTACTCGCAGTAGCGGTCTGCGAGCGACGGGTTCAGGGCGACGTAGTCGTAGATCGCGAGGTGCTGGACGTACTCGCACAGGCCGACACCGCCCGCGTGCGGGCAGACGGGGACGCCGAACTTCGCGGCGAGCAGCAGGACCGCCAGCACCTCGTTGACGCCGCCGACGCGGCAGGAGTCGACCTGGCAGTAGCCGAGCGCGCCCGCCTGCATCAGCTGCTTGAAGACGACGCGGTTCTGGCACATCTCGCCGGTGGCCACCTTGATCGGGGCGATCGCCCTGGCGATCGTCGCGTGGCCGAGCACGTCGTCGGGGCTGGTCGGCTCCTCGATCCACCAGGGCGACGAAGCGGGAGAGGGCCTTCACCTGCGCGATCGCCTCGGGCACGTCCCAGCACTGGTTCGCGTCCATGCTGAGGCGGCGCTCGTAGCCGATCTCGTCGCGCATCAGGGCGGCGCGCCGGAGGTTGGCCCCGAGGTCGCGGCCCGACCTTCATCTTGAAGTGGGTCCAGCCCTGGGCGACGGCCTCGCGGCACAGGCGGCGCACCTTCTCGTCCGGGTAGCCGAGCCAGCCGGTCGACGTGGTGTAGGCGGGGAAGCCGTCGCGCCGCATCGCGGCCTCGCGCTGCGGGCGGCCGGCGGCGTTCCGCTCGAGGATGGCCAGCGCCTCGTCGGGCGTCAGCGCGTCGGTGATCCACAGGAACGGCACGCAAGCGACCGTCTGGCGGGGCGTCAGGTCGGCGAGCAGCTTCCAGAGCGGCTTTCGTTCGCGGCGCGCCCACAGGTCCCAGAGCGCGTTGACCACGGCGCCGAGCGCCATGTGCACGACGCCCCGCTCGGGGCCGATCCAGCGCAGCTGCGGGTCCTGCGTCAGGCGCTGGTAGAGGCCGCGGAAATCGGCGGTGATCTCCTCCAGCGAGAGGCCGACCAGCAGGCGGCGGAAGGCGCGCGCCGCGGCGACCCCGATCTCGGTGCCGTGGCCGTTCGTGAACGTGAGCCCGTAGCCGGCGAGGGGCCCGTCCGTCTCGAGCGTGACGTAGACGGCGGAGTAGTCGCCGACGTTCATCGCGTCCGACCCGTCCTGCTGCCGCGAGGTGGGGAAGCGCACGTCGCGCGCGTCGAGCGCGGTGATCTTCATGGCTGCCGACTACAGGTCAGGCAAGGGGCAGCCGACCCCGCAGCCTGGCGCCTGTGACCGAGGACGTGACGATCATGACCCGCGCCGGGCTGCGCGCGTCGTTGCGCCACAGGTGCAGCTCCCCGGGCAGGATCCTCGCCGCGTCGCCGCGCCGCAGGCGGTGTTCCTCGGGTCCCAGCGTCAGGACCACCCGGCCCTGCAGCACGATGGCGAACTCCTCACGGCGATGCGCGGAGGGGTGCTTCCCGCTGCGGCCGCCGGGCCGCAGGGTGATGAGGATGGCGTCGAGCCGCGCCGCCGGGTCGGGGAGGCCCAGGGCCTCGATCTGCGCGTTCGACCAGCCGCTGCTCAACGCCTGCCGGTCGTCGGCGCGGACGATCGAGCCTCCCCTGCCGCCGGCGACGGCCTCGAAGAACTGCCCGAGCGTGACGCCCACGGCGGCCGCGATCTTCTCCATGGAGCCGATGGACGGCGAGACGTGCCCGTTCTCGACCTGCGACATGAAGCTGGCCGAGAAGCCGGTCAGCTTGGCCAGCGCTCGCAGGGAGAGCCCTCTCTGGACCCTCAGCCGGCGGACGTGCGCGCCGACGACCTGTTGCTTGAGGAGCCGGGTCACTTGTCAGCCAGCGAGTCTAGCGCATGGCGCGCAGTCCGGCACACCGGCCGGGCCACGTCGATCTCGCTCGAGGCCCACACCGTGTCCGGGAGCCGTCTGGGCTCGCCCCTCGGCGGCGCGCAACGTTTGACATCGCCTGACGTTCAGTCCTGATGTACACTGAATCGTATTGACTGAACACACGGCAGGCGTCCGCTCCGCACGCACTCGCCCCAGGCCCGGCGTCTCCCGGGTGACCGTGCCGCTCGCGCTCGTGCTGGGCAGCGCCGCCGTCGTCGCCTGCACCCTGGTCGGGTTGGAGGCGCTGGTGCGACTGTACGCACCCGACCACCTCTTCCTCACTCGGCTTCACGTCTTCTCGCAGACCTACGGCTGGGTGCCCAGACGCAGCATCGGGGTGGAGGTCGACGGCAAGCGGGTCAGCTTCAATGCGAGCGGCTACCGCGGCCGCGAGCTCGCTTCGCCAAAGCGCGGGGACCGGACGCGGGTGGTCGTGCTCGGAGACTCCGTCGCCTTCGGACTGGGCGTGTCCGACGACGAGACCTTCAGCAACCTGCTCGACGTCCGGGACAACGGGATCGAGGCCGGCAACCTCGCGGTGCAGGGCTACGGGCCCGACCAGGAGCTGCTGGTCCTCATGCACCAGGGCCTGCGCGCCGACCCCGACGTCGTCGTCCTGGCGTTCTGCCTGGCCAACGACTTCGTCGACGCCGTGCTGCCGGTTTCGCTCTACGACGGCAGGACGCCGAAGCCCCGGTTCCACCTCGCCGGCGACCGCCTGGTCTTCGACGACTCGAATCTGCGGCAGCCCGCCCTGAGGCGCGTCCAGCAGTGGCTGAGCGACCACTCGCACCTGTTCGAGCGCCTGACCGCGGCGCCTGCCGCACCGACGGAGGCCGAGAGCGACTGGCACGAGCGCTACAAGGCGGCGCTGCGCGACGAAGACCACGTCCTGCGCCTGAATCTCGCGCTGGTGCGCAGGATGAGGGACCTGAGCCAGGAGCGCGGCAGCGCGTTCCTGGTGGCGCTCTTCCCGGACCGGTCTTCCTACCGCGAGAGCTCGCCGCTCGAGAAGGGATTCTGCGAGGCGCTCCGAAGCGACGGCGTCCAGGTGATCGACATGTCGCAGCACTTCAAGATGTCAGGCCAGCACTGGAAGGCCTTCGCCTCCGACGGGATCGGCCACCTGACTCCGCTGGGCCACTCGATCGCCAGCGAGGTTCTCGAGCGGGAGATCGCCTCTCGGGCGCAGTGGGTCAGCAGGAGCTGAGGCGGGCACCTCAGCGGCAGGTGCCGCCGCCGCTCTCGACGAAGCGGCGCTGCAGCTCGTTAACGGCCTCGGCGTAGGCCCGCAGCCCCACGTCCTCGGAGGCGTAGAGACGCAGCTGGCCGCTGGTCACCAGGTCCTCGAGGTGCTCCACGGACCGACGGAGGTAGCAGACGTCGTCGGCCGAGCGCGCGGATGGGCTGGCCGCCCACCAGGACGTAGACGGGGCTGGTGACGACGTACGGGCTGCGCGCCGCGATCCACGAGCTCCTCGACACCGGCACCTGGACCTGGGCGAGCTGGGGGCCGGCGGCCATCGTCACCCGCGTGACGGCCACGCCGTTGACGAGGACCTCCACGCCGGCTGCGGCGCCGGCCGTCTCGAGCGTGACGGTCACGTCCTCGAGGAGCCGCCAGCTGGACCTCGTCGCCGAGGCCGGCGCCCTCCACCCGCAGGTTCAGGTGGTTCCCGATGCCGATCGCGGCGGCGCAGTGCGCCCGCCTTGATCGCCTTCAGCCAGGTCTCGTAGGTGAGGGGGCCCTCGACGATCGCGTCGGTCCGCGGCGTCAGCTCGTCGAAGCCGCTCGGAGATGCAGGACCAGTCGCTGCCGCCGGCGATCGCGACGCGGAAGCCGGCGTTCTGCATGGCCTTCCACAGCAGGAACGTGCCCGGCCCGGCGTCGAGCGTCCGTTCCATCGAGAGGAAGTCCAGCCGGCCGCGCGCCGCGTGCACCACCACTTCCCAGGGCACGCAGCAGCCGCCGGGCGGGACCGGGAACGAGCCGTCGCTCGGCCAGAACTGGCCGTGGGCCATTCCCACGACCGCGCGCGGCTGCTGTCGCGCCCAGTCGACGACGGGCACGCCGGACTGCGGGATGTCGAACACGTCCGACGAGAACGCGAGCGAGTCGAGCCCCAGCAGGATCAGGTGGCCGGTCCGCGCGGCGGCGAAGTGAGAGACCTCGAGGTCGTAGTGGAGGATGAAGCTCGGGCGTCGATAAGGGGTGGTCGCGGCCCGTGAAGAAGGCCGCGTCCACGTCGTAGCCCTCACCCCACACGAGCGCCGCGCCGACCTGGATCTGCTGGCGCCTTGAGCTTCTCCGCCAGCTCGCCGGGGCTCGACGTGCTGGCTGCAGCCCATGCTGTGGACGTGCACGTCGCTGGTCGATCCAGGTGACGGGCCGCTGGCAGGTCGTCAGGCAGCCGTCGCCGTTGTTCGCGTTCCCGTCGTCGCACTCCTCGCCCGCCTCCCGCACGCCGTTCCCGCAGACGGCCGCGGCCACGGTGGGAACCGCAGGCCCGCTGGCGCTGTGACAAGCAGCCAGAGCGGCGACCAGGACGGGCATGACGAGCCTGCGCCCCTGGCCGTGGCCGGCCGCAGCGCCCAGGGCCGCGCCACGGCCAACGATCGTCGATCTCGGCATGCTGGATGGGCCCTCGTTCAGTTGAACCGTACTGTACACTGGTGAGGAATGTCCGTGGGAGCGCCCGTGCCTCTCCGGCGCAGTGCGGGCCGGCTCGCGCGCCCGTCTTCGCCCCGCGCCAAACTGCTCCTGCTGAGCGGCAGCTCCGCTCTCGTGATCCTCACGCTCGCGGGGGCGGAGGGCCTCGCCCGCCGGTGGGCGCCCGACTACCTGGCGAGGACGCGGGGACTCTACGTCCATTCTCGCACCTACGGCTGGGTCGGGCGTCCGGGCGCCGTGGCGCCGATGGGCGGGGGGCGGATCACTCTCGACACCCGCGGCTATCGCGGCCAGCCGCTGGCTCCGCGCCGGAGCGGATGGTCGCACGCGCGTGATCGTGCTGGGTGACTCGATCGCGTCCGGCTACGGCGTCTCCGACGAGCAGACGTTTCCGCACCTGCTCGAGGCCCGGGACAACGGCATCGCTGCCGGCAACCTGGCGGTCGAGGGCTACGGGCCCGGGCAGGAGCTGCTGGTGCTGCGCCGCGATGGCCTGCAGCAGGACCCGGACGTCGTGGTCCTCGCGGTGTGTCTCAGGAACGACCTCGTCGATTCGGCCCTGCCGGTCGCGCTCTACGACGGCGTGACACCGAGGCCCGTGTTCCGCCTCGTGGGCGGCCAGCTGGTCCTGGACGACAGCCCCGTGCAGCGAAACGTCGCAGGGCGCGCGCTCCAGTGGCTGAGCGACTACTCGCACCTGTTCAACCGGCTGTCCGCGCTGGTTCCCCGGCCAGCCGTCGCGCAGGAGCGGACCTGGCGTCACCGCAAGCGCGAGGTGCTGAGCGACGCCGACTACGCGTTTCGGCTCGCCATTGCGCTGATCGAGGAGATGCGGAACGAGTGCCGCCGTCGCGGCATCGCCTTTCTGATCGCCACCTTTCCGAACGGCGTCAGCTACGAGCTGCGACCGGAACTGCAGGAGCGGCTGCACGCGGCGCTCCGCGCCGAGGGCGCCTGGGTTCTGGACATGGGCGCCCGTTTCCACGCCCTGGGCCTGACCCCCGCCGAGCTCGCTCTCGACGACGTGGGCCATCTCACCCCCCGCGGGCACCTCGTGTCGTGCGAGATCCTCGAGCGCGAGATCGCCTCGAGGGCCGGCCCGCGCCGCTGAGCCGGCGGCGTGGCGCCTGCGGGCCCTTCCGGGCTCACTCGGCGCGCAGCGCCTCGATCGGGTCGAGTCCCGCCGCGCGCCGTGCGGGCAGGACGCCGGAGACGAGGCCGGTGAAGACGCTCATCGTGAGCCCCGCCAGCACGAACCGCAGCGGCGTCTCGACCGGCAGCCCGGGTACCGCCAGACGCAGCCCGAGCCCGAGGCCGAGCCCGATCGCGACACCCGCGAAGCCGCCCAGGCCGGCGAGCGCCGCGGCCTCCACGAGGAACAGCGCCTGCACCTGTCCGCGGCTGGCCCCCAGGGCCCGCACGAGGCCGATCTCGCCCGTGCGCTCGCCCACGGCGATCCACATCATGGTCAGTATCCCGGTGGCTCCCACCAGCAGCGAGATGCCGGCGATGGCGCCCACCGCCATCGTGACGACGTCCATCACGTTGCCGAGGACCTGGAGCATGGCCTCCTGGGTGGTGACCGAGAAGTCCTCGTTGCGGTCGTGGCGCTCGGTGAGCAGGCGCCGCACCTCCGCCTCCACCCGGGCCGTGTCGCGCGCGTTGGAGTAGATGAGGTCGATCTCGAGCAGCTCGTCGAGGTCGAACAGCCGCATGGCCGAGGCCACGGGGACGTAGACGACGTCGTCGACGTCGAAGCCCATCATCTCGCCCTTGGCCGCCATCACCCCGACGACGCGGAAGCGGCCGCCCGCGATGCGCACGAACTCGCCGAGCGGGCTGCGATCGCCGAACAGCTCGCGGGCCAGCTTGGGCCCGAGCACCGCCCAGGGACCGCCGCGTCGCGGGTCGCCCTTCGGCCAGAAGCCGCCCTGTCGGGCGCCGAAGCGATAGAGGACGGGGATGTCGGGCGTGGAGCCGAAGACCGGCACGCTGCGGCCGCGGTCGCCGGCTTCCACCCGCGACTGGCCCATCGCGAACGGCACCACCGTCTCCACGCCCGGGATGCGCGCCAGGGCCTCGGCGTCGTCGATCGTGAGCTTGTGGGTGGTGCCGCCGAGGACGCCGGGGATGCCGAGCGTCTTCGACTTGCCCGGGTTGACCGCCAGGATGTTGGTGCCGAACTGGGTGAACTGCGACAGCATGTAGACGCGCGTGCCCTCGCCGATCGAGGTGAGCAGGATCACGGCCGCCACGCCGATCGCGATCCCGAGCATGGAGAGGGCCGAGCGCAGGCGGTGGGCCCGTAGCGCCCCCAGCGCGAGCCGGGCGAGGTCGCCCACGCTTCACCTCCCCGCCAGCGCCGCCACGGGATCGAGCCGCGTGGCGCGGCGCGCGGGCAGGACGCCGAAGATCGCCCCCACCACCACCGAGGTCGAGAAGGCCGCGACCACCGCCCACTGGGGAGGAGTGGCGGGCAGGGCGGGGTAGAACGCGACGAGCAGGCGCACCGCGGCCCAGCCCAGGGCGACGCCGAGCAGGCCCCCGCTCGTGGAGATGAGCACGGCCTCGGCCAGGAACGCCGCCAGGACCTGGCGCCGGCTGGCCCCGATCGCCTTCAGCAGCCCCACTTCGCGGGTCCGCTCGGAGACGGAGACCAGCATCACGTTCATGATCCCCACGCCGGCCACCGCCAGCGAGACGGCGGCGATGCCGGCGAGGGCCATGGTCAGCGTGCCCAGGATCGAGGTGAAGGCCGTCAGCACCGCGTCCTGCGTGATGACGGTGACGTCCCGCTCGCCGTGACGCTCGGCGAGAAGCTTGGCCGCGGCCTCCTTCACGTGGTCGAGGTCGATGTGGCTGCGCACCTGCAGCATGACCCGGAACAGGGACGGCCGGTTCAGCATCTTCATCGCGGTCGCGACCGGCACGATCGCCACGTCGTCCATGTCGACTCCGAGCTGCATGCCGCGCGGCGCCAGCACGCCGATCACGCGCATGCGCCAGTCGGCCACACGCACGATCCGGCCCAGCGCCTCCTGGCCGCCGGGGAAGAGCTCGCGGGCGGTCTTCGCGCCGAGCACCGTGACGGGATCGCTGCGATCCCACTCGATCGGCGGCAGGAACTCGCCGCGGCCCAGCACCAGGTGCCGCAGCTCCAGCATCTCGCTGGTGGCGCCGACGATCGCCACCTGGCGCCGCCTCTCCTCGTGCGCCACGGTCTCGGTGCCCATCGCGACGGGCGCGGCCTTCTCGATCTGACGCACACCGCGCAGCAGCGCGCGGGCGTCCTCGAGGGTCAGGTCGTGGGGCACGCCGCCCATCCCCGGCATGGCCCCGGTCGTGTCGGTCCTGCCGGGCAGCACGAGCACGAGGTTGCTGCCGATCGACGCGAACTGCCCCACCACGTAGAGCCGCGCCCCTTCGCCGAGGGCGGTCAGGGCGATCACGGCGGCGACCCCGATCGCGACGCCCAGCAGGCTGAGGCCGGTTCGCAGGCGGTGTCCCCGCAGCGCGCGCGCGGCGAAGCCGACGAGGTCGCGCAGGCTCACGCGCCGTTCTCCGCCGCCTGAAGCGCGTCGATCGCCTCGTGGATGCGAGCACCCTCACCCCGGTGGACGACCCGGCCGTCGGCGAGCACGAGGACGCGCCGGGCGCGGCGCGCCACACCCGGGTCGTGGGTCACGACGACCAGGGTCAGGCCCTCGGCGTTCATGCGCTGCAGGATCTCGAGCACGTGGCGTCCCGAGGCGGAGTCGAGGTTGCCCGTGGGCTCGTCGGCCAGCAGCAGCTTCGGGTCGAGCACCGTGGCGCGGGCGAGGGCCGTGCGCTGACGCTCGCCGCCCGACAGCTGGTCGGGGCGGTGCGCAGCCCGCGGCTCGAGGCCGACCGCCCGCAGCCGGTCGAGCGCCCGCACGCGGCGCTCGGCGGCGGGAATGCCGGCGAACACCATCGGCAGCTCCACGTTCTCGAGCGCGGTCAGCCGCGGCACGAGGTGGAAGAACTGAAACACGAAGCCGATCGTGTGGCGCCGGACGAGGCTCAGCTCCGACTCGTCGAGACGCGAGACGTCGCGGCCCAGGAGCTCGTAGGTCCCCTGGTCCGGCCGGTCCAGGCAACCGAGGATGTTGAGCAGCGTCGACTTGCCCGAGCCCGAGGGGCCCATGATGGCGAGGTGCTCGCCCTGGGCGATCGTCTCCGTCACGTCGACCAGCGCGTGCACGGGCTCGCCGCCCACTTCGAACGTGCGCGAGATGCCCTCGAGCCGGATCATCGTCGTAGCGGCGTCAGCGCGCCGCCTCGGTCTCGCGCGCCCTGACCCCCGCCCTCACCTCCGCGCGGTCGAGAGAGACGACGACGCGGTCCCCGGCGGTCAGACCGCTCTTCACCTCGGTGAAGTCCCAGTTCCGGATGCCGAGCTGGAGCGTTCGCTCGAGCAGCCGGCCGGACGCCAGCACGAGCACCTTGCCGCCCTCGAGCAGCGCCGACGTCGGCACGCGCAGCACGTTGTCGCGCGCGCTCAGCACCACCTCGGCGTCGGCCGACGTCCCGGGCAGCAGCGTGTGCGCCACGGCGTCGTCGTCGAGCTCGAGCTCGATCTCCACCGTCCGGTTCTGCTCGAGCTTGTCGACGACGTACGGGGCGACCTCGACCACGTGGGCCGCAAAGTGCTCCCCGCGGTGCGAGTCCACGGTGACGCGGGCGGGCTGGCCCTTCCTGATGCGCGCCGAGTCCACCTCGTCCATCGGCGCGCTGATGTAGATCGAGCGGGTGTCGATCAGGTCGAGCACCGGGGGGATGGGAAGGGCGGGCGGCGACGGCGAGGTCCACTCGCCCTCCTCGATGAAGGTGTCGGCCACGATGCCGTCGAACGGCGCGAGCAGGACCGTCTGGCGCAGCTGCGCCCGCGCCAGCGTGACGGCGGACTCGGCCCTCTCCGCCGTCGCCCGTGCGGCGCGGCAGGCCGCCTCCGCCGTGCGCGCCTGGCTGTCGACACCGTCGATCTGGTCCGTGGAGACGATCCCCTGCGCGGCCAGGCCTCGCGTCCTGCCGCGCTCGCGGTCCGCGCGGTCGGCGGCGAGGCAGGCCTGGTCGCGCTGGGCGAGCGCGACCTTGCGCTCGTCCTCGGCCAGGCTGAGCTGGGCGCGCTGCAGCGAGTCCTCGACTCGCAGCAGGACGTCCCCGCGGCGCACGCGGTCGCCGCGCCGGTGGGGAAGCGCCAGGACGCGACCTCCCGTCTCGGGAGCGAGCTTGGCGCGCCGGCGGGCCTTGACGGTCCCGGCCCGGGAGTTCGTCACCGTCTCCTCGACGCGGCCGCTCTCGACGGCCACCGTACGCACCGGAACCAGGGTCGGTGCGAAGACGGTCAGCCGCAGCGCGACGCCGGCCGCGACCAGGACGGCGAGGGCAGCGAGGCGGAAGCGGAGGCGGCGGGAAACCATGATCGTCCGCTCAGTCCTCTGGCGGCTTGTCGCCGTGCCGCCGCAGCCCGTCGAGCAGGGTCTCGGTCAGGCTGCCCTTGCGCAGGCGGACCTGGCCGTGGCCGATGTCGCCGATCGCGACGTCCATCGGCACGTCCAGGCCGCCCGACTTCGACAGGCCGAGCTTCTGGCTCGCGTACACGCTGCGGTGGCCCACGATCAGGAACGCCGTTCCCGCGCACAGGGCGGCATAGACGCCGAGCTGCGGCGGCAGCAGCTCCATGCCCATCACCGCCGCAGCGATCGGCGTGTTGGCGGCGGCGGCGACCACGGAGACGAAGCCGAACGCCGCGATCACGCCCGGCTCGAGGCCGGCGGCACGGCCCAGGGCCAGGCCGCTCGTGGCCCCGATGAAGAACAGCGGTGTCACGATGCCGCCGCTGCCTCCGGTCTCGAGCGTCACGGCGGTGGCGAGGATCTTGTAGAAGAAGGCCAGCACGAACAGCTTCGCCGTGCCCTCGAGCGCAGCCTCGATCGAGGGCACGCCGAGCCCGGCGTACTGCTCGCCGGCCGCGGCGTAGAAGATGGCGAGCGCCAGCCCTCCGCCGGCGGCGACCAGGTAGGGCCGCCGGGAAAGCGCTCGAGCAGCCGCTCGAGCGTCCGCATCGTCTCGATCAGCAGCAGGGCGATCAGGCCGAAGACCGCCCCGAAGAAGATCGCGATCGGCACGATCGTCCGGTGCCCGAGCAGGGACAGGTCTCCGTGGAGCCCCGGCACCGGCGGGCTGACGCCGCACACGAGGTGCGCCACGATTCCCGCGACGAGACAGGGGAACAGCACCGGGTACTCGATCCGGCCCAGGTAGAGGACCTCGATCCCGAAGAGGGCGCCCGAGATCGGTGTCCCGAACACCGCCGCGAAGCCCGCGCCGACGCCGCAGATCACGAGCCGCCGCCGGTCCTCGTCCTTGAGGCGGAGCACGTCGGCGAAGAGGCTGGTGATCGCGGCGCCGATCTGGGCGCAGGGCCCTTCCTTGCCGACCGAGCCCCCGAACGCCAGCGTCACCACCGTGGCGAGCAGCTTGACCGGCGCCACCAGCCAGTCGACCCTGCCCGAGCGCTGGTGGATCGCGGCGATCACCGCCTCGGTGCCGTGGCCCTTGGCCGTGGGCGCGAACGTCCGGATCAGCCACACGCAGACGGGCAGGGAGAGTGGCAGCAGCCAGTAGGGCCGGACCGTTCCCGACAGCAGGCGGTCCATCAGCTGGGTCGACGCGGTGAGCGACCACAGGAACGCGCGCGTGCCCCAGCCCACGCAGACCCCGGCCACCGGCTCCGAGCAGGGCCCACTTCAGCGTGGTGACGAAGAGCGCGGCGTGCTCGGTGTACCACGCGGCTCTCGTCGGCGAGACGCGGCGGAGCGATTTCGACCGGGCGGTTCACGGCGCCGAGCCCGCGTCGAAGCCCTCTGCGATCGCGCCCAGAACCGCACGCGCGACCTGCAGCTTGCGTCGCGGAAACCGGTCCAGCACCTGGTACATCACGGACTCGATGGTGCCCCCGCTCGTGACGTCGAGGCGGCGCCCGGCCGCCGAGAGCCCGAGCACGGCGCGGCGGCGGTCCCGCGGGTCGCGCCTCCGCGTCAGCAACCCCGCGCGCTCCAGCCGCCGCAGGATGCCCGTGAGCGTGCTCGGGTCGAGGTGCAGGGTCCACGCCAGCTGTCCGGCGGAGACGCCGGGGAAGCGCCCGACGATGCGGATCACGAGCCTCTGTGGCCCGGTCACGCCGAGGGTCGACGCCATTCGCTTCGAGTGGGTCTGCAGCCTGTGGTCGATCGCCCAGAGCAGGCGCATGAACTCGAGCTGCTCGCCCAGTGGCAGCGTCGTCGAGTCCTTCGGCAGGCCGTGCTCGTCCTGCCTCACCCTGAGGTCCTCCTGCCTCGTCGTGTCGCCCGCCTGGTCGCGCCGCCCGCCAGCAAGCGAAGCAGGGGATCGATCTCGGCCTGTGTCCGGATGTAGTAGCTGGCTGCGGAGGAGCGGCTGCGGCCCACCCGGATGGTCAGCAGCCGTCCGGGCTGGTCGAGCGCGAACACGTCCTCGTCGGTCTCGTCGTCACCGACGAAGACGGCGGTGTCGCACGCAAGACGGGCCCGCGCCTGCTCCAGGGCGAGGCCTTTGTGGGGAGCGCCCGAGGGCAGGACGTCGAGCACCAGCCGCCCCCCGACGAGCCTCACGCCGCCCAGCCGGGCGGCGGCAGCCAGGATCCGCTCGCGTGCTTCCCTCCGCTCGCGCGAGCGGCGGTAGTGGACCGCGATCGAGAGCCCCTTGTCCTCGATCGTCACTCCCTGCAGCCCGGCCAGGCGCCGCTCCAGCTCCAGCTTCCAGCGCCGGACCGCCCGCCGCGCGGGCCGGCTCACCTGCCAGGGCTCGCTGCCATGGTTGCCGATGACCTCGGCCACGCCGGTTCCGCTGACGCGCGGGAGCACGTCGGCCCGCGAGCGGCCCGAGATCACCACGCACGGGTGCTTCGCCGCGGCCCGCCGCAGGAGGCGTCGCGTGGAGGCGCGCAGGGCGGCCAAGGCCGGATCGGCCACGATCGGGGCGAGGGTGCCGTCGAAGTCGAGGGCCAGCAGCATCCGGGAGCAGGCGAACTGCTCCAGCACCTCGCGGTTGGCCCGCGCCAGGACGTGGCGCATCACGCCTCGACCCGCTCGTCGTCGTGCAGCAGCCGGCCCAGGCGGCCGGTGAGCCGCTCGCGCCGCCGCAGCCGCGCGGCGTCGACGAGCATGCGGCCGGCCCAGCGATAGACGTTGAACTCCGCCACGAACGCGCGCATGGCGCGCATGCGGTCCCGTTGCTCCTCGACCGGCATGCGCAGGGCCGAGGCCAGGGCCGCGCTCGCCTCCTCCAGGTCGTACGGGTTGACGATCAGGGCCTCGGTCAGCTCGCGCGCCGCGCCCGGTGAAGTGGCTCAGCACCAGCACGCCGCGCTCGTCGTCGCGGGCCGCGACGAACTCCTTGGCCACCAGGTTCATGCCGTCGTGCAGGCTGCTCACGTAGCAGACGTCGGCGGCCCGGTAGTAACGGAACACCATCGGCGGCTCGTGGTGTGCGCGCCTGCAGGATCACCGGGCGGTAGCTCGCCGAGCCGAAGCGCTCGTTGATGCGGGCCGCGAGCGCGGTCGACGTTCGTCGCTCAGCTTCTGGTAGTGGGGGATCGCCGTCCGGCTCGGGGCCGCGAGCTGGACGAAGGTGAAGCGGCCGCGCAGCTCCGGCGATGCGTTCGAGCAGCCGCTCCACCGTGAGCAGTCGCTCCTCGATCCCCTTCGTGTAGTCGAGGCGGTCGACGCCGACGCCGAGCAGGGCGTCCTGCGCCAGGCCCAGCTCCGCGAAGACGCCGGCCCGGCACTCGGCCACGGGCGGAGCGGAGATCGGTCCAGCCGTTCGGCCACTCGATCGAGATCGGGTAGGCGCGCACGTGCGTCCACTGCCCCTGGTGGACGACGGCGTTCTGCTCGCGGTCGATGCGCGCCTCGAGCAGCCGGTCGACGGCGTCGATGAAGTTGTTGCAGTGGAACTGGGTGTGGAAGCCGAGGATGCTGCTGCCGAGCAGTCCCGCCAGCAGCTCGTCGCGCCAGGGGCAGATCCCGAACTGCTCGGCGTTCGGCCAGGGGATGTGCCAGAACGTGAGCACGGTGGCGCGGGGCAGCCGCTGCGCGGATCATCCGCGGCAGCAGCGCGAAGTGGTAGTCCTGGACGAGGACGATCGGGTCGTCCGAGTCCACCTCCTCGCAGACCGCGTCGGCGAACTTCTGGTTGACCGCGCGGTACTGGAGCCAGTCCTCGCTGCGGAAGAGCGGCCGGGTGTGCGCGATGTGGCAGAGTGGCCACAGCCCCTCGTTGGAGAAGCCGTAGTAGTAGCCCTTCTCCTCCTCGGGGGAGAGCCAGAGCCGGCGCAGGACGTAGGAGCGCTCGTCCGGAGGGACGAGCAGCCTCGCCTTCTCGTCGGAGGCCTCGCGGTCCGCCGAGCCGCTCCCGTGGGCCACCCACACCCCGGAGCAGGCGCGCATCACCGGCTCGAGCGCGGTGACCAGGCCGCTCGCCGGGTGGACCACCGTCACGCCACCGTCGCTCGCGCGCTCGTGGATGTAGGGCTCGCGGTTGGCCACGATCACGACTCGCTCGCCGTGGAGGTGGCGGCTGAGCGTGCTCTTGAGCCGCTGTGGCGTCCACAGGCCCGCCCAGGCCGTCCGCCTCCCGCTCCGAGGCGAGGCGCTCCACCAGGTCGCGCACGTCGCGCAGGAACGGCTGGAACTCGGGCGCGGGCCGCCCGCCCCTGATCAGCCGGCGCAGCTCGTTGCTCCAGCCACGCCAGGACAGGCGGGCAGCGACGACGGTGATCACCGAGGCCGCGAGGGCGAGGAAGCCGAAGGCGAGGAGCAGGAACAGCCGGGTGGTCGCCTCGCGGCGCTCGACGAAGCTCAGGTCGTGGACGAGCACCACGAACCCCAGCGGACGCTCGTCTTGAATCAGCGGCGACGGCCGTGGCGTGCACCCGGCCGCCTGGCAGCGAGAACGCGGAGGCCCAGGACGTCCAGACCTCGGCCGGCGAGTGGGGGTCCGGCCGCACGCCCGCCTCCAGGCTCCTGCACGACAACGTCGCGGGGTAGTCGCTCGTCCACGCGCGCAGCGAGCCGTCCGCGTCGCAGGCGGCAGCCGCCATCACGCGCTCGTCGCGGGTCAGCTCGACGAGCGCCCTGCGCAGCGTCGCCTCGCGGCCGGGCTGCCAGTGGGACACCAGCGTCCTCGCGCGCCCCGCTCACGACCAGCTCCGCGCGCAGCTGCATGTCCCGCTCGAACCAGGCGCGCGTGGTGCGGCTGACGAGCAGCGAGGCGCCCCAGGTCAGCAGCGCCAGGGCGGCCACCAGGGCGAGCGTGAAGCGCAGGGTCTGCCGCACCCGGGCATTAGACTACACAGTTTAGTTTGAAGACAAACTAATCTCTGCGATGATCGTCCCGGCGGCCGGCGGGCCCGCCGACCGCCCCGACGTCGGAGGACCCGCAGGGCCGGACCGGGCAGGGGAGAGGCGCGAGCGATGGGCGACGACGCGCTCTGGTACAAGGACGCCGTCTTCTACGAGCTGCACGTCAAGGCCTACAGCGACGGCGACGGAGACGGCGTGGGCGACTTCCCGGGCCTGATCGGCCGGCTCGACTACCTGAGGGAGCTGGGCGTCAGCTGCCTGTGGCTGCTGCCGATGTACCCGTCGCCGTTCCGCGACGACGGCTACGACATCTCCGACTACTGCGGCATCCACCCCGCGTACGGCACGCTCGACGACTTCAGGACGTTCCTGGACGCCGCGCACGAGCGCGGCCTGCGCGTGATCACCGAGCTGGTGCTGAACCACACCTCCGACCAGCACCCGTGGTTCAGGGAGGCCCGCTCCGCGCGCGACAGCCCGCGCCGCGACTTCTACGTGTGGAGCGACAGCGACGACCGCTATCGCGACGCGCGCATCATCTTCCGCGACACGGAGCTGTCGAACTGGGCCTGGGACCCGATCTCGAAGGCCTACTACTGGCACCGCTTCTTCAGCCACCAGCCCGACCTCAACTTCGACAACCCCGCGGTGCGCGAGGAGATCTGGCGCGTCATGCGCTTCTGGCTCGAGCTGGGCGTCGACGGCTTCCGCGTGGACGCCGTGCCCTACCTCGTCGAGCGCGAGGGCACGCTCCTGCGAGAACCTGCCCGAGACCCACGAGGTGATGAAGGAGCTGCGCCGGCGGATGGACGCGGAGTTCCCGGGCCGGCTGCTGCTGGCCGAGGCCAACATGTGGCCCGAGGAGGTGCGGCCCTACTTCGCGGACGGCGACGAGTTCCACATGGCCTTCCACTTCCCGCTGATGCCGCGCATGTTCATGGCCCTGCGGCTCGAGGACCGCAAGCCGATCGTCGAGATCGTCGAGCGCACGCCGGCGATCCCCGACGCCTGCCAGTGGGGGCTGTTCCTGCGCAACCACGACGAGCTGACGCTCGAGATGGTCACCGACGCCGAGCGCGACTACATGTACGGGGAGTACGCCCGCGACCCGGTGGCGCGGATCAACCTCGGGCATCCGCCGCCGGCTCGCGACGCTGCTCGAGGGCGACCGCCGGCGGATCGAGCTGATGAACGCGCTGCTGTTCTCGCTGCCCGGCAGCCCGGTCATCTACTACGGCGACGAGATCGGCATGGGCGACAACGTCTACCTCGGCGACCGCAACGGCG
Organism: uncultured Acidobacteriota bacterium; assembly: GCA_963831755.1. Lineage (GTDB taxonomy): Bacteria > Acidobacteriota > Vicinamibacteria > Fen-336 > Fen-336 > DATBSL01. Next base: position 24,380 of record CAWHRC010000007.1, on the reverse strand, counting down.
TGCGCACGCCGATGCAGTGGAGCGGCGGCTGGAACGCCGGCTTCTCGACCGCCGACCCGGAGCGTCTCTACCAGCCGCTGATCTCGAACCCCGTCTACGGCTACCAGGCCGTCAACGTCGAGTCGCAGCGGCGCCAGGAGCAGCTCGCTGCTCAACTGGACGCAGGCGCCTGATCGAGGTCCGCCGCTCCAGCCGCGTCTTCAGCCGGGGCGGGATCGAGTTCCTGAAGCCGGCCAACCACCGCGTGCTCGCCTACGTCCGCCGCCTCGACGCCGAGTCAGGTGCTGGTCGTCAACAACCTCTCGGCCACCGCGCAGGCGGTCGAGCTCGACCTGCGCCCGCTGGCGGGCGCGATCCCGATCGAGATGTTCGGGCGCAGCGTCTTCCCGCGCATCCGCGAGCGCGCCGTACGTGATGACGCTCGGGCCCTACGACTTCTTCTGGTTCCGGCTGCGCTGGCTGTGAGCAGCATCCTCTCCGACGAGCTGCTGCGGCGACCTGATCGCGGTCGGCCAGGTGGACGTGCTGGTCGGCCTGCCGACGCTGAACCACGCGGACTCCGTGGGCCCGGCGCTGAAGGCGGCCCACGTCGCCTTCAACAACCACTTCGCGCGCGAGCGCACGGTCCTGCTCAACTCCGACGGCGGCTCGACGGACGGCACGACGGACCTGGTGCGCAAGGCCCCGCTCGCGGACGGCGACACGCTGCTCGCCTCGCACAGCCTGCGCACCCGGCACCGGATCAGCGCCCCCTACCACGGCGTCCCCGGCAAGGCGGGCGCGATCCGGACCATCTTCGCGGCCGCCGACCTGCTGCAGGCGCGCGCCGTGGCGGTGCTCGATCCCGAGGTCGTCAGCGTGACCGCCGACTCGCTGGCCGCGCTCGCTGCGGCCGGTGCTGGCGGACGGCGTCGACTTCGTGTCGCCGGCCTACGCCCGCCATCCGCTCGACGGCCCTCTCGTCACCCAGGTCGTGCGGCCGCTGTTCCGGTCGACCTACGGGCCCAGGCTGCAGGAGCCGCTGGCCGGGCGAGTTCGCCTGCAGCGGGCGCTTCGCTGCCTCCTGCCTCGCCTCGCCCGACTGGGAGAGCGACGCGCTGCGGGTCGGGCATCGACCTGTGGCTGTCGGCCATCGCCGCGGTCGGGCCCGTTCCGCGTCGCCGAGGCGCGGCTCGGGACCGCGCGACGCTGGCGCCGCGGCCGCGGCCGGGGACGGCCAGCCTCGTGGCGCAGGTGTTCGAGGCCCTCTTCAGCTGCCTGCGACTGCACGAGGCGGCCTGGACGGCGCGCGCTCGCTCGGAGCCCGTGCCCGTCTACGGCCAGCCCGCGTCGCGCCCGCCCGGCCGCGCGGTGATGATCGACGTGACGCGGGACGCGGCCCTGTTCCGGGAGGGCGTGGCGGCGCTCGAGCCGATGCTCTCGCGGGCGCTGCGGCCGGCCACGCTGGAGGCCCTGCGCGCGGGCGCCGCGGCGCCGGGGCCGGCAGCCGAGCCTTCCCGCCGAGCCTCTGGGCGGCCGTGGTCGGCGAGCTCGCCGTCGCCCACCGGCACGCGGCGCTGAGCCGCGACCACCTCGTCCAGGCCGCAGTGCCCCTCTACCTCGGACGCCTGGCGGCATTCGCCGCGTCCGTCGACGGGCCAGCCCGAGGACCGCGTCGAGCGGGAGCTCGAGGAGCTCTCGCTCCATTTCGAGCGGTTCCGGCCCGAGCTCGTCTCGCTCTGGACCGCCCCTGTGAGGTGAACCGTGGTCGAAGCCATTCTCCGCACCCTGCGCGACACCTGGAGCGGCTACCTCGACGCGCTGCTCGTGATCCTTCCGCGGCTGCTCTCGACGCTCAGCGTCGTCCTGGCGGGCTGGCTGATCGCAGCCGTGGCGCGCGCCGTGACCGCGCGCCTGCTCGGCTGGCTGCGGCTCCCGCGGCTGGCCGAGCGCACGGGCGCCGCGGAGTTCCTGCGCAAGGCCGAGCTGCCGCGCGGCGGACCGCCTAGCCGCCGCGATCATGTTCTGGCTGCTGTTCGGCGGGTTCGTGCTCGCGGGCTTCGACGCGCTCGGCTTCCGGACGCTCGCGGTCCTGCGACAGGAGGTCTCGTCGATCGTCCCGCGGCTGATCGCCTCGCTCGCGATCCTCGCGATGGGGCTGGTGCTCGCCAACGTCGTCTGGCGCGTGGTCCTGCTCGGCGCCGTCAACGCCGGCTGGCCGTTCGGGCGCTCCGTGGGCGGGGGCGTCTACGTGCTGCTCGTGACGGTGGCCGTCGCCATGGCGCTCGACCACCTCGGCGTCGCGCCGACGATCGTGCTCGTCGCCTTCGCCATCGCCTTCGGCGCCCTGATGCTGGCCCTCGCGATCGCGCTCGGGATCGGCGGCGGCCCGATCGTGCGCCGGCTCCTCGAGGAACGCCTCGCAGAGCGGGCGCGCCCGTCGGACGGGTCCGCGCACCTGTGAAAGGGGCACGGCCGGTGGCGTCGCGCGCGCTGCTGGCCCTGGCGCTGGGTGCGTGGGCGTTGCCGTCCGCCTGGCCCCTCCCCTCCACGGCGGTGCCCGGGGAGATCGCCGGCGAGCTCGTCCGCCTGGGCCTCACCGCGAGCGATGCGGAGCAAGCCGGTCGCGGCGAAGTCGCCGCCCGGATCCTGCCCCAGCCCGAGGACAACGCCGCCGCCGTCGTGGGCGCGGTCTTCGTGGACGCCCGGCCGGAGCGGCTGCTGGAAGACATCCGCTCGCTCGATGCCGTGCGCTCGCGCCGGCGAGTCCTCCAGGCCGGACGCATCTCCGACCCTCCCGTGAGCGGCGACCTGGACGGTCTCGTCTTCGAGCCGCAGGACTTGGCCGACCTGCGCCGTTGCCGCGTCGGCGACTGTGACATCAGGGTCAACGCCCGGACGATGGCAGCCGCCCGGGAACTGGACTGGAGCGCTTCCGGCTCCGCAGGCACCGCCTCGCTGGCGCTCAAGAGCGCGCTGCTCGACGAGGTGCGGTCCTACCGCGAGCACGGGGCTGCCGACATGTCCGTCTACCACGAGAGCGACACGCCCGAGCCGGCCGGGAGCGAGCTCCACGCGCTGCTGAGGAGCACGCCTCCGCCTTTCCCGGAGAGCCCGTCGTACCTGCGCTACCTGCTGGAGTATCCGAGCTTCGAGCTCGCGAACGTGGAGGACTTCTTCTTCTGGTCGAAGGAGACGCTGCGCAGGCCCGTGGTGAGCGCCGTCCACCTGTCGCTGCAGACCGTGACCTCGCAGGCCGGCCCTCGCTACCTGATCGCGCTGACGCACATCTACGACAGCCACTACTTCCTCGCGTACGCGGAGTTCCTGAGCCTGCTGCCCGTGCCCGGATCGGCGCGCGGCTTCTATCTGGTGCGCTCGATCCGCGCCCGCATCGACCCGCCGCGGTGGTTCCGCGGCCTGCTGCTTCGGAGGATCAAGCGCGAGATGCGCGGCACGCTGAAGGCGGACCTGGAGAAGACGCGCGGCCGGCTCGAGCCTTTGCCCCGGGACGACGGCGTGCAGTAGTGGGTCGCGCAGGCAGAGCGCGGCCGCGTGATCCGACCGCTGCCATTCGTGTGCCATTCGTGGTTGACCCTCGAGCGACGGCGGGCGTAGCCTCAGCACGGCGCTTCCGATGACGCCAGCCTGGGGGACGACATGAAGACTCTGAGCGCCCTGGTCGAGCGGGAGGCATTCTCCGTTCCTTCCTTCGCGCTCGACCACTTTCAGAAGAAGGTCCGCGACGGCCTGCACCTCGAGTTCTTCCTCGCGCGGGGCCGGCTGATACTCACCCCGCATCTCGCGCCCCTCTCCACCGCGGAGATCACCCGCGAGGAGTCCGAGCAGCTGCGGGGCATCCTCGACGAGAAGCAGGACCTGCTGGAGCAGATGAAGCTGTATCTGCTGTACAACCTGTCGCTGTACTCGGCCCTGCTCGAGACGAACTCGAACTTCGTCGCGGTCAACCAGCACCGGGTGATCTCCCGCTTCCTGCCCTACGAGCCGGGCGCGTGCGAGGTGAAGCTCTATACTCAGCCCCCCGGCGACCCCGTCGAGCGCTACGGCGATCGCATCTACCTGGGACGCGACTGCCTGCCTCTCGCCTCTCCCCATCGTCCGCACCTCGGGCTCGGTTACCTGCGGCAGTCGCTGCCCGAGCAGGTGGTCAAGCTGAAGGCACGGATGGAGAAGCACGCCACCGCCGCGGAGCGGGCGGTGTTGGAGGGTGAGTTCCTGGGAGACCTCGAAGAGGTGATCGAGGAGTTCGCGGAACAGGCCGACGGCGTGCTGCACAGCTACCCGCCGGAGATCAGCTCGCGGGCGCTCGCGCCGGAGACCCTGCTGCAGGTCAACCAGGCGTTTCGCGAGATCAAGCACGTCCTCTCCGACGCCGAGATCCTGGTGCGCGAGACGGAGGAGCGGCTGCTGGGAACCGGCTCCGACGCCGCTCGCTACCTGACGAAGCTGCGCAAGGACCTCACGAACGACGTGAACTACATACTGATCAAGGTCAACGGCCGGATCAGCGACGCCGTGAACGGCATCCACGCGTGAGCGCGGGCTCCGCCTAGCTGCCGACCCGCGTCCGGGTCGTCTTCCGGCGGGCGGGCCTTCGCGCACGCGCGGCGGATCCCGCAGCGATCGCCTTCCGCGCGCGTGACGGGCGTGGCCGGGCAGAAGCGGCCCGCCGCGTCGGCCGCTTCCCGGGCCTGGCGCCGGCTCCCGCCCCCTCAGGGGCTGCCGTCGCGGCGTCCACGCGTGTGGCGGGGCGCTTGCGGGGCTGTGCGCTTCGTCGGCGGCTTCGCCTTCGCCGCCTCGAGCGCGGCCAGGCGCGCCTCCTCCGTCACCTCGGTGCGCACGGGGTAGCGGTCGAGGTCGTCGGCCTGCGCCTCGTAGCCGCAGTCCTCCTTCTCGCACACGTAGAAGGTCCCCGCCTTGCGCTCGCGCACCAGCAGGTACGGCGTCGCGCACCGCGGGCAGGGCTTCGGCACCGGCCGCACGCGGAAGTTGCGCGTGCACTCGGGGTAGCGCGAGCAGCCGTAGAACGGCCCGAAGCGGCCCCGCCGCTCGAGGATCTCGCCCTGACCGCACTCGGGGCACTTCACGCCGGTCAGCGACACCGGGCGGGGCGGCTTGTAGCGGCAGTCGGGGTAGTTCGAGCAGGACACGTACTCGCCGAAGCGGCCGTGGCGCTTCACCAGGTCGTGGCCGCACACGGGGCACTTCTCGCCGGTCGGCTCGGCCGGGCGGGCCTCCGCCTTGCCGCCCTGCACCGTCGACCGAGATCGCGTTGCGGCAGTTCGGGTAGGCCGTGCAGCCGAGGAACGACGAGCCGTTCTTCGCGGTGCGCAGGCGCATCGGGCTGCCGCACTCCTCGCAGGTCTGGCCTTCGAGCTCGCTCGGGTCGATCGGGTCTTCCTCGGTCTCGGGGATGTCCTTCGTCCAGGTGCAGTCGGGGTAGCCGCTGCACGCGACGAACAGCCCGGCCTTGCCCATGCGCAGCTTCAGCGGGTGGCCGCTCTCCGGGCAGGTGTCGCCCGGGTCGCTGGCGAGGCTTGAAAGTCCGTGAACTCCTCGCGCACGACCGGCATCTCGAGCCCGGCCTTGACGGAGTGCATCTGCTTCTTGCGCGCGCTCGCGGTCCTTCGAGAACTTGCTGTCGAACTCCTTGAGCGCCTGGCGCCAGTCGAGCTTGCCCTCCTCGACCTCGTCGAGCTCCTCCTCCATGCGCGCCGTGTACTCGGTCTGGAAGAAGTCCTCGAAGCCCTCCTTCATCAGGTCGACGACCAGGCGGCCGAGCGGCGTCGGGATGAAGCGCCGCTCCTTCTTGCGCACGTACTCGCGCTGCTCGATCTTGCGCAGGATGTCGGCGTAGGTGGAGGGCCGGCCGATGCCGTTCTCCTCCATGAACTTCACGAGCGAGGCCTCGTTGAAGCGCGGCGGCGGCTGCGTCTCGTGGCCCTCGGCCCGCGCCTCGCGCAGCTCGAGCGCGTCGCCCTGCGGCGAGCGCGGGCAGGCGCACCTTCGACGTCGTCGCCCTCCGGCGTCGTCCTCCGGGGCGTTCTGCGACTCGGTCTCGGCCGACCTGGCCGTACACGCGCAGGAAGCCGGGGTCCTTGAGCACCGTGCCCGAGGCCCGCACGCCGGCGACCTCGTCGGTCGAGTGCCGTGCCTGCGCTGGCGGCGGCCTCGATCTCGACGCGTCGTCACCTCGCTGAGCGACGGCGTCATCTGCGAGGCGACGAAGCGGTTCCAGATCAGGCGGTACAGCTTCAGCTCGTCCGGCTCGAGGTAGCGGGCGACCGCCTCCGGCGGCAGGTCGAGCTGTCGTCGGGCGGATCGCCTCGTGGGCGTCCTGCGCGTCCTTCTTCTGCCGGTAGCGGCGCGGCTCGGCGGGCAGGCTCGCCTCGCCGTAGGCCGGCGCGGATGTGCTCGCGCACGGCGACCAGCGCCTCGTCCGCGACGCGCACCGAGTCCGTCCTCATGTACGTGATCAGGCCGACGGTGCCGTGCTCGCCGACGGTGCTGCCCTCGTAGAGCCGCTGCGCGAGCGTCATCGTCTTGCGCACCGAGAAGCCCAGCGAGCGTGCGGCCGCCTGCTGCAGCTTCGGCGTCGTGAACGGAGGCGCGGGGTTCGTCCGGCGCTCGCGCGCCTCGACCGAGACGACCCGCAGCGTCGAGCGCCTCGACGTGCGCGCGGGCCTCGTCGGCCGCCTGCCTGCGTGGCCAGCCGCGGGTCGCCGCCGTCGAACTGCAGCTTCTGCCCGCGCCACACGACGACGCGCGCCGGGAAGGCCGCGCCGTCCTTGGCGAGCGTGCAGCGGCACCGAGAAGTACGGGACCGCGACGAAGCGCTCGCGCTCGCTCTCGCGCTCGACGATGATCCGCAGCGCCACGGTCTGCACGCGGCCCGGCCGACAGCCCGCGCCAGACCTTGTTCCACAGCAGCTCGGAGACCTCGTAGCCGACGAGGCGGTCGATGATGCGGCGCGCCTGCTGGGCGCCGACGCCGGTCGAGCGAGATCGCGGTGGGCTTCTCGATCGCGCTGCGTCACCGCCGACTTCGTGATCTCGTGGAACTCGGCGCGGTGGAACTCGGCCTTCGGGCGCCTCCGGCTTGAGCAGCTCGTGCAGGTGCCAGCAGATCGCCTCGCCCTCGCGGTCGGGGTCGGCCGCCAGGAAGATGCGCTCGGCCTTGCGAGCGAGCCTCGACAGCTCGGCGACCGTCCGCTCCTTGCCGGGGACGATCCGGTAGTGGGGCTCGTAGCCCTTCGCGCGGTCGACGGCGATGCCCTTCTTGTCGAGGTCGCGCACGTGGCCGTAGCAGGCGGCCACCTGGAAGTCCCTGCCCAGGAACTTGCCGAGTGTCGCCGCCTTCGCCGGCGACTCGACGATGACGAGTGAACGTGCCATCAGAGATCAGTAAGCCGTGCCATGCAGTCCGCCGTTTCGACGAGACATGACGGAAATGATGCCGTGACAACATGCCACGCCTGTCAAGCGCCCCAGGGCCGGGTCAGGCCCAGACTGGCCGGGTCGATGCGTCGTCTCGCGTAAAGGCGCATGCGTAAGTGACAGATCTGTCAGTGGTTGGCTCCATGTAGGGACGTTTTCCGTGTGAGCAGCAACCCGCCGCGCCGCCATCCGCGGGCAAGGCCTGCACTAGCTGAAACGCACCCGGATTCCTGGAACGCCTTGGCCACCATACCAGAAAGGAGCGAACGGGGCGTCCTTGCGCGTCGTTGACGTTCTTTGACGATTCCGCGTTCCGGCGGCGTAGACTCCGGCGCATGGGCGTCACCCTCTGCCTCGCGACGCTTCTCGCCCTGGGCGCCCTCGCCCGGGGGGATGCGCCGCCCGACGCCACCGCTCGAGCCGGCCCGGCGCAGCCCGCCGGGCGTCCCGACGCCGGCGGCAGGCTCGACGTGCTGCCGATGGCCGTCTGGTACGGCGGCGGCAAGGCTCGGGCGCCGATGCTGGAAGCCGATCCCATGGGGAAGCGCGAGGCCTGGCGCCGCGACCTGAAGCAGATCCGGGCCCTCGGCTTCAACGCTATCCGCTGCTGGATCGACTGGGCCAGCGGCGAGCCCGCGCCGGGACAGTATCGCTTCGACACGATCGACGTGCTGCTCTCGCTGGCCGAGCAGGAGGGGCTGAAGGTGATCGTCCAGGTCTACATGGACTCGGCCCCGGAGTGGATCGGCCGGCAGCACCCGGACGCGCTGTTCGTGTCGTCGAACGGCCAGGCGATCCACCCGGAGTCCGCGCCCGGCTACTGCATGGACCACCCCGCCGTGCGCCAGGCCGACCTCGCCTTCTACGAGGCGCTGGCGCGCCGCGCGGGCAGGAGCCCGGCCTTCCTGGGCTTCGACCTGTGGAGCGAGCCGCATGTGATCAACTGGGCGAACCCGACCTACATCGACAACCCGGAGTTCTGCTTCTGCCGCAACACGGTCGCGCGCTATCGCGAGTGGCTGCGCGGCCGCTACGGCTCGCTCGACGCGCTGAACGCCGCCTGGTACCGGCGCTACGCCTCGTGGGACGAGGTCGAGCCGAACCGGCTGAGCACGATCCTCTCCTACAGCGACTACATCGACTGGAAGCGCTTCATCGCCGACAAGCTGGGCGAGGACCTGCGCGCGCGCTACCTGGCCGCCAGGCGCGGCGCGCCCGCGGCCGTGGCGACGAGTCACGCGGCAGGCGTCGGCCTGTTCTCCTCGCCGCACTACTGGGAGGGGCAGTCGGACGATTGGACGATGGCCGAGCAGGTCGACTACTACGGCACCTCCTTCTACCCGAAGCACTCCGCCTTCGTGGACCGCGACGTCGAGTGGCGGGGTGCCCTGCTGGACTTCGCGCGCTCGTTCGGCTTCGCGGGCGGCCGGCCCGGCTTCTGGATCGGCGAGCTGCAGGCGGGCTTCGGCACCATCGCGCTCAACGTGAGCCCGACGGTCACTCCCGAGGACCTGCGGCTGTGGACCTGGAGCGCGATCGCGCGCGGCGCGAAGGCGGTCTGCACCTACGCCTACTACCCGATGAGCACCGGCTACGAGTCGGGCGGCTTCGGCCTGGTGCCGCTCGACGGCACGATCAGCGAGCGCGCCCGCGTGGCCGGCGGGGTCGCGCGCGCGGTCTCCGCCCGCTCGCAGCTGCTGCTGGCGGCGCGACCGGCGCCCGCTGAGCTGGCGGTCGTCTACAACCCGCTGGCGCACTTCGTGGGCGGGCGCCAGCGCGCGACGGCCTACGCCGGGCCGCAGGGCGAGGTGGCCGGCATCGAGCGCGACTCCCTGCTCGGGATCTACCGCGCCCTGTTCCCGACGAACGTGCCGCTGGACTTCGTCCACGCCGAGCGGCTCGACGCCGCCTCGCTCGCGCGCTACAGGCTGGTCGTGCTCCCGTACCCGCTGATGCTGCCGGCGCGGACGGCGGGCGAGCTGCGCGAGTACGTGCGCGCCGGCGGGGCGCTCGTGATCGAGGCCCGCGCCGGCTGGAACGACGAGCGCGGGCACGCCGCGGACGTGATCCCCGGCCTGGGGCTGGCCGAGGTCGCGGGCGCGCGCGAGACGGACGTGCAGACGGTCGCGAAGGGCCAGGTGGCGCTGCGCGCCCTCGACGGCCTCCCCGGGCTGCGTCCGGGCGAGCTCTTGCCCGGGCGCTGGTACGAGGAGGGGCTGCAGCCGACCACGCCCGATGCGCGCGTGCTCGCCCGCTTCGCGAGCGGCGCGGCGGCCGCGGTCGAGTCGCGCTTCGGCAAGGGCCGGACCCTGACGCTCGGCTCCTACGTGTCGGCGGGCTACGTCAGCCAGCCGGAGGACGCCACCCGGCGCTTCTACGGGGGTCTCCTCGAGTGGGCCGGCGTGCGCGCGCCGGTCGCCGTCTCCGGCGACCCGCTCGAGGTGCGCCTGCTGCAGGCCGGCCGCGAGACGATCGCCTTCTTCTTCAACCACGGCCCGGCGCCGGCATCCGGCAGCGTGACGCTGCGCGGTCTTGCGGCAGGGGCCCGGGCCGAGGACCTCGTCTCGGGCCAGCCGGTCGAGCTCCGCGCGGCAGCGGACGGCGTCGTCTGGCATGGAACCGTCCCGCCGCGGGACGTGCGGATGCTGCGGGTCCGGTAGACGGAAGGGGTCAGGTCTTGCCTTGTGACATCGCGACCAGCTGATGCATCAGTACAAGACCTGACCCCTTCGGCCGTCAGTCGAGCGGCTTCAACTTCAGGTTGCGGAACTCGATCCGCCAGCCCTCGCCCTCGAGGCCGAAGTAGCCACGTGGGACGTCGACGTGCAACTCGCTCGTCACCGCGCCGTTCACCCAGAGCGAGATCGTCCGGCCCCGCGCGGCGACCTCGTAGACGTTCCACTCGCCGGGCGCCCGCACGCGGAACGAGGTCAGCCGGTCGGACAGGTTGACGCGCTGCGGCCGGCCGTCCACCGGCGTGAGGCCGAACAGGAAGCCGCTGCGCACGCCTCCGACCTGTGCCTGGTGCCACACGGACTGGTCGGCCGCCGTGCGCACCAGCACGCCGCTGTTGTACTTCTCCGCGCCCGCGACGGTCGTGAAGCGCCACTCCACGTGGAAGACACCGTCGCCCAGCTCGCGGTCGAGGCGCAGCCAGTCGTGGCCGCCCGTGCCGTCGCAGACCAGGTGCTTCATCGCCGGGTCGACCGACCACTGCTGGGGACCGAGCGTGGCGGTGATCGGCCACGCCTGGCGTGTCCAGCCGGCGAGGTCGGGCCCCGGCTGCACGTCGAGCCAGCCAGCCGGCTGGCTCTGCAGCAGGCTCGGCGTGTCTGCGAGCGGACCCGGTCGCGTCGGCGGCGCCGCCCGCAGTGTCCCGGCCACGAGGAGCCCCGCCACGAGGAGAAACGCCGCTGCTGCCGTCTTCATGCGCCTCCGCGAGCCGGCCGCAGCCGATGCACGGCCATCGGCCGGCCGGCGAAGTTCACGTCGCCGTACGCGACGAGCCGCTTCCGCCACGCCGCCGGCAGCCCGGCGACCGCGGCCGGCGTCAGCAGCACCTCGCCGGGGCGGCCGAGGTCCTCGCCCAGCTTCGAGGCGAGGTTCACCTCGAGGCCGAACAGGTCTTCCTCGAGCTCGAGCACGTCACCGTAGCCGACGCCGTAGCTGAAGGCCAGCGTCTCGTCGGCGTCGCGGCCGCGGTTCAGGGCTCGCAGTGCGCGCTCCATCGCCAGCGCGCCGCGGCAGGCCGATGCAGCGTCCGGGAAGGCCAGCATCAGGCTGTCCGCCTCCACCTTGACCAGCCGGCCGCGCTCGCGCCGGAACGCGGGCGTGAGAGCCCGCAGCGCCCGCCCGAACACCATCATGAAGTGCAGGATCCCGTCGCGCGCGGCGCGGCGCGTGAAGTCCGCCGTGTCCGTGTAGACGACCGCGCGCGGCTGGGCCAGCCGCGAGAGCGCCCGCTCGTCGAGCGCGCGGCGCCTTTCCCGCGACAGCCCCTCGCGCCGGACGAGCGCCGCCTCGAGCACCCTCGTCCGGCGGCCGGTACCCCGCAGCTGGCCCATGGCCCTGCTGCCCCCCCGTGGCCCCGCGCTCAATCGAAGAACGGGAACAACGCCCGCAGCTCGGCCTCGCTCGGCTGCCGCCCGTACTCGCAGACCTCGAAGGCCTCGGCGTTCTTCACGCCGTCCGCCTTCGGCCCGTACCACCTGCGCAGCGCCTCGCGCACGCCCGGTGCGAGCGTCTGGCCGGCCCGCTGGCCCTTCAGCCAGGCGAGCCGCTCGGCAGGGTCCTTCGGCACGCTATCGAGACTGCCGTCCACCCACGGCAGCCATTCGTAGACCTGGGAGGTGTGCGCGTCGAGCGCGGCGATCTTCCTGTCGATCACGGAGTCGATCGCGATCGCGACGTCCGGCCGGAAGGGGTTGGGCCGCAGGAAGCGGTCCTGCGTGTAGAGGAAGACGGGGTTCTTGCGCAGCGGCGGCGTGTCCGGCGTGACGTTCGGGACCACGACCATGTACGCGGAGTCCTGGACGACGACGCCCGTGTAGCGGTGGTCGGGGTGGTAGTCGTTCGGCCGCGGGGCGATCACCACGTCGGCGTTCCAGCGGCGGATGCGGCGGATCACCTCCTGCCGTACGGCCAGCGTCGGCTCGAGCTCGCCGTCGTGGTTGTCGAGCACCTCGTACTCGGCGATCCCGAGCCGGCGTCCCGCTTCCTGCGCCTCCGCGCGCCGGCGCCGGGCGAGCGCTCCTCCGCCCTGCGACTGGTGCCCCGCGTCTCCGTTCGTCAGCGAGACGAACTTGACCGCGTGGCCCTTCGCCGACCACAGCGCCGCCGTGCCGCCGGCCTCGAGGTCGCAGTCGTCGGGGTGGGCGCCGAAGACGATGACGCGCAGCGGCGTGCCGGCCGTCTGTGCGCCGGCCGGGAGCGCCGCCGCGGCGAGCGCGATCGCGAGCGCCGCGAGCACGAGCGGGGCAACGGGCGTGCGTGGCCGGAACATGGGCACCTCCTCGTTCAGGGCAGGGAACCGGGCAGCGGCCGGCATTCTAGCTCCGGCGGAGCCGCCCGCGCTCAGCGGGGGAGCGCGGTCCTGATCCGTTCGAGCGAGACGCCGAGCAGGCGCCGCGCGACCGCGTCGAGGGCCGCTTCGTCGCCCTCGAGGTGGAACGTGCGGTGCACGTGCGTGAGGCTCGCGCCGGGAGCCAGGGCGGCGGCCGGCGAAGAGGTCTCGAGCTCGTAGAAAGGCCCGAGAGGCCTGGCGCCCGGCGCGGGCGGGCCGTCGTTGTAGCTGTTGACCACGTCGCCGCGGAAGGGCTGCTTCTGGATCTCCCACATCGAGTTCACGTAGTCCACGGCTCCCGGCGGCAGGTCGAAGCTGACGATCGTCAGGACCTTCCTGTCCGCGTCGTAGCTGCCCACCAGGGCGCGTGCGCGGCGGGGCGACAGCCCGATCTTCGACCGGTACCGCCCGTCGCCGCTGAAGAAGAGCCGGCCGTCGCTCGCGAGCAGCCGGTCCGGCGGCACCTTGCCGAAGTAGGCGTCGTTCACGATCGGCCCGCGCTCGGACTCGGGGCCTTCCTGGTACGGCACGACGATCGTGGTCGCCGGCGACGGCTTGAACATGCCGAGCACCCACAGGGACAGCAGCCCGCCCTGCCTGGTCCAGGCGGCGGCGCCGAGGTTCGTGAGCGTGTTCTCCGAGGCGAAGGCGACCAGCCGCAACCCGGCGGGCAGCGACCCGCCGAGCGCGGCGGCGGCCACGGCCGGGTCGAGCAGCCGCACGGAGCGGTCGAGCTGCAGCTCGAGCACGGTGCCCGAGTAGTTGACCAGCCGGCCGCGGTGGCGGAAGGTCACGTGGGCGGCGCTCCGCTCGCGCACCGCCCACGGCTCGCTGTCGACGAGCGGCGGCGTCTGCCAGTGCTCGAGGTCGAACGGGTCGCCCTTGCGGAAGAAGATCGAGAACTGCCCGCCCTCCGGGCCCAGCCACAGGCGGTCCTCGCCGCCGAGCGCGTTCATGTGCGGCGCCACGACGCGCGACTCGATCAGCGTGTCGTTCGACCAGCCGTAACTCGACGCGCCCGGCCCACCCGCGGTCGAGGTCATCACGCGGCCCTGCCAGGCCGGCACGACCGCCACGCGTGCGCCCACGGCGTCCTGGAGCAGCACGACGTCGGCGTACTGGCGCAGGAAGGCGACGTCCTGGTCGAAGCTGCGCTCGGCCGCCTCCGCGGCGGCTCCCGCCAGGAGGGCCGCCGTGACCAGGATGGCTCGGCTCGCGGACGAGGTGCGGCGATCTCTCGACATCTGGACCCCCGGCCGGTGGCGTCGGCCACCGGGATTCTAGCGCCTGGGGCTGATGGCTCATTGACCACGACCCGCCGAGCCGCTAGCTTGAGCGGTCCATGCTTCGCGACCGCGCCACCCTGATCCCCCGCCAATGGCCCTGGCTCGGCCTCTGCCTCGGGCTCCTGGCCAGCTCCGGCTCCCCGGCCGCGGGCCAGGACCCTGCCGGTGCGGCAGCGGGCCCGGGCACGTCCGCCGTGCCCTTGCCCGTGGCCAATCCCTTCGGCCGCAAGTACCCGCCGCGCATCTACCAGACGGTCCGCCTCGAGGGCAGGCCGCCGGTAGTCGACGGGCGCCTCGACGACGAGGCGTGGAAGCTGGGCGAGTGGTCCGGCGGCTACCGGCAGCAGATCCCGACCGAAGGCGCGCCGCCCTCGATGCCCACCGAGCTGAAGATCCTCTACGACGACAAGAACGTCTACATGGCGATCCGCGCCCACGACGACCCCGAGAAGGTGCACCGGTACCCGGCGCGTCGCGACGACATGGTCGGCGACATCGTCGGCGTCTGCTTCGACAGCTACAACGACAAGCGCACCGGCTTCGAGTTCGACCTGACGGCGGGCGGGGGCAAGATCGACCTTCTCCTCTTCGGCGAGACGGAGTGGGACACGACCTGGGACGCGGTCTGGGACGGCAAGGTGGCCCACGACGAGCGCGGCTGGACGGCCGAGTTCCGGGTGCCCCTGAACCAGCTGCGCTACGGCCCGCAGGACGAGCAGGTCTGGGGCCTCCACGCCTGGCGTTGGATCGACCGCAACAAGGAAGAGGACCAGTGGCAGCTGATCCCCCGCCAGAACACCGGGCGCATGTACCAGCTTGGCGAGCTGCGCGGGATCCACGGCCTGCCGCGCCCACGCCACGTCGAGCTGCTGCCCCACGTGCTCGGCAAGACGAGCTCGGGCCCGTCGGTCCCGGGTGGCGGCAGCGAGGCTGCAGGCTCGACGGGGCTCGACGCGAAGGTGGGCCTCACCTCGAACTTCACGCTCGACGCCACGGTGAACCCGGACTTCGGGCAGGTGGAAGCCGACCCGTCCGTGGTGAACCTCACCGCCTACGAGACCTTCTACGAGGAGAAGAGGCCGTTCTTCCTCGAGGGACGCAAGATCCTCAGCTTTGGGATCGAGGAGCAGGACCAGCTCTTCTACTCGCGGCGCATCGGCGCGCCCCCGTCCGGGCTCCCGCTCCTGGCTCCGGGTGAGACGGCGAGCCTGCCGGACAACACGACCATCCTCGGGGCCCTCAAGGTGACCGGGAAGACGGACGGGGGGCTCTCGGTCGCCGCCCTGCAGGCGTTCACCCAGAAGGAGACCGTCGCCGTCGCCTCACCGCTCGGTGGGCGCGAGGCGGCCGTCGAGCCCTTCGGCAGCTTCACGGTCGGACGCCTGCACAAGGACTGGGACAAGGGCAACACCAGCCTCGGCGGGATGCTCACCTCGACCCATCGCCGGGTGTCCGACGCCTCGCTCGCGTTCCTGCCCAGCCAGGCCACCACCGGCGGGCTCGACTTCGCGCGCTACTTCGCCAACCGCTCCTGGCTCCTCGAGGGGAGCGGGGTCGTGAGCCGCGTGAGCGGGGATCCCGCGGCCATCCTGGCCCTGCAGGCGAACGCGGTCCACTACTACCAGAGACCCGACGCGACCCACCTCCGGGTCGACCCCGCGCGCACGTCGCTCTCCGGCCACGGAGGGTTTCTCCGTTTCGGCCGCTCGGAGAACAGCCGGCTGCACCTGCTGGACCACTTCCACTGGTACTCGCCGGGGCTCGACCTGAACGACGCCGGCTACCTGCGGCAGGCCGACGTGATCGCCAACCAGGCGTTCCTGGGCTGGTCCGAGCCGAAGCCGAAGGGGCCGTTCCGCAACTACTCCGTGCAGGTGATGCGCGAGGACCAGTGGGACTTCGGCGGGCTGGCCACGCGCTCGAGCACGCAGCTCGACGCCGCTGCCCAGTTCGCGAACAAGTGGGAAGCCGCAGCGATGCTCGCGTACCGGGACGTGGTCGACACCCGCATGCTCCGGGGCGGCCCCGCGCTGCGCTGGCACGACTACCTCGAGACGTCATTGAGCGCCCAGACCGACTCGTCGCGCCGGGCGTGGGCGAAGCTCTCGGGCGGGTACTCCCGGGCCTACGACGACGGCTCCCGCGCCTCGAACATGAGCGCGTACCTGAACCTGCGCCTCTCGAATCGCCTCTCGGTGTCGGGCTCGACCTCGTACGAGTGGCTGCTCGACAACCTGCAGTACGTGGCGACCACCGGCACGGACGGCGACCCGCGCTGGGTCCTCGGCCGCATCGACCAGGACACCTGGAGCCTCACCTTCCGTGTCAACCTCACGATCACGCCGGACCTGACCGTCCAGTATTACGGCAGCCCGTTCATCGGGACGGGCCGCTACACGGCCTTCAAGAAGGCGACGGACTCGCTGGCGAAGGCCAACGCGGCCCGCTTCCACCTCTACGGCCCGGACGAGATCACCTTCCAGCAGCAGACCAACGCCTACCGGGTGACGGAGGCCGGGGCCGGGGCCAGCTACTCCTTCGCCAAACCCGACTTCAGCTTCCGACAGTTCCGCTCGAACCTCGTGGCCCGCTGGGAGTACAAGCCCGGCTCGTCGCTCTACGTGGTCTGGTCACAGGGGCGCACGGACCAGGTGCCGTCGTGGGAAGGCTCCTTCTCCGGCAACTGGAACGGTCTCTGGGGCACGCGGGCGGACAACGTGTTCCTGGTCAAGCTGAGCTACTGGTTCTCGCCGTAGCGCCAGGCCCGAGTCCCCGCCCCATGACCACAGCGGACGGCGCCGCGTCTTCCGGGACGTCCTTCCCGAAGGACCGCATCCGCGTCCTGCTGCTGGAGAACGTCCACGCCAGCGCCCACGAGCTGATCCGCCAGGAAGGCTATCGGCTCGAGACGCGTGCCGGGGCGCTCGGCGAGGCCGAGCTGGTGGAGGCGATCCGCGACGTGCACGTGCTCGGCATCCGCAGCCGGACCCGGGTGACGCGCCGGGCGCTCGGCGAGGCGCGCCGCCTGCTGGCGGTGGGCGCCTTCTGCATCGGCACCAACCAGGTCGCGCTCGAGGAGGCGGCCGAGCGCGGGGTGCCCGTGTTCAACGCGCCGTTCAGCAACACGCGCAGCGTCGCGGAGCTGGTGGTGGCGGAGGTCATCGCCCTGGCGCGGCGGCTGGCCGACCGCTCGCGCGAGATGCACGAGGGCCGCTGGCGCAAGCAGGCGCCCTCCTGCTACGAGGTGCGCGGCAAGGCCCTCGGCATCGTCGGCTACGGGCACATCGGCACGCAGGTCGGCATCCTGGCCGAGGCCCTCGGCATGCAGGTGCTGTTCCACGACGTCGCACCCAGGCTGCCGATCGGCAGGAACCGCCCCGCCGAGTCGCTGCACTCGCTGCTGGCCCAGGCGGACTTCGTGACCCTGCACGTGCCGGAGACGCCGCTCACCCGCGGCCTGATCGGCGAGCGCGAGCTCTCGCTCATGAAGCCGGGCTCCTACCTGCTGAACCTCAGCCGCGGCAGCGTGGTCGACCTCGGCGCGCTGGCCCGCGCGCTCTCTTCCGGCCGCCTGGCGGGCGCCGCCGCGGACGTGTTCCCGGCCGAGCCGGACGGCAACAGCGACGAATTCGCGAGCGAGCTGCGCGGCGTGCCGAACGTGATCCTCACCCCGCACGTCGGCGGCTCCACCGAGGAGGCGCAGGAGGCGATCGGGCGCGAGGTGGCGAGCGCGCTCGTCAAGTTCGTGAACACGGGGGCGAGCACGGGCTCCGTGAACTTCCCGCAGGTCGACCCGCCGCCGCTGCGCGGCCGGCACCGCCTGCTGAACGTGCACCGCAACGTGCCCGGCGTGCTGAGCAGCATCAACCGCATCGTGTCGAACGCGCAGGCCAACATCGAGAGCCAGATCCTGGCCACGACCCCGGCGATCGGCTACCTGGTGATGGACCTCAACCACGAGGTGTCGCGCGAGGTGCACCTGCAGCTGTCGGCGCTCGACACGAACATCCGGACGCGCGTCCTCTACTGACGCGTGAGACGCCGCGGGCAAGGAGCAGCCTGCCCACCCGGGCCGCAGTCATGGCGCTGCCTCCACGACGCGCAGCACGCGGTAGCCCGAGGGCAGCACCAGCTTCACGCGCGCGCCGATCGCGTCGCGGTTGCTCTTCGTGCCCTGCAGGTCGAGCAGGATGCTCGACGTTGTCGACCACGTGCGAGCCTGCGACGAAGATGTCCTTCCAGCCGTCATTGTCGTAGTCGAGCGCCGCGACGGCCCCTCCGAGCGTCTCGAAGGGCTACTGCGGCGCGTGCTCATCGCAGCTGCTTCGCCAGCTCGAGGGCCTGGGCGTGGCGTGGGTTGCGTTGCAGCAGGCGCTCGAGGACCGCGAGCGCCTCGGGCTTGCGATCGGCGGCCAGGTAGACCTTCGCCAGCGCGAGGTACGTGTTCTCGGAAGCGGGGTTCGCCTCCAGGAAGCGCTGCAGCAGGCGGATCGCCTCGCCGGACTGCCCGCGAGCCACCAGCACGAGCGCCAGGTTGTTCGCGGCCTCGCCGTAGCCGGAGCGCTTCTGCAGGGCCTTCCGGAAACAGGGCTCCGCGCCGGCGAGGTCGCCCTGCTGTCCCAGGATGAGGCCGAGGTTGTTCAGCGCCTCGGGAAGATCGGGCTGGAGCTTCAGGGCCCTCTCGTAGCGGTCCCGGGCTTCCTGCGGTCGGCCGGTCAGGAGTAACGCGTAGCCCAGGTTGTTGAGGGCGTCGGGGTAGTCGGGCGTGGCCTCGAGGGCGGCCCGGAAGCGCTCGATCGCCGCCTGGAGGTCGCCGCTCTCCGCCAGGAGCGTGCCGAGGTCGTTGCTGGCCTCGGACAGGTCGGGCTGCAGGGCGAGCGCCCGCTCGTACGCGGCCCTCGCCTTGGCCGTCTGGCCAGTCTTCACGAGGAGGCTCCCCAATCGGTAGAGGATCGACGCGCTCGGGCTTCCCTGCGCCGCCTGCTCGAACGCTACGACCGCCTGCGCCTCGAGTCCCTGGTCGAGCAGTTCGCGGCCGTAGGGGATGTAGTTACGGTGGGGGGGTGGCGAGTCGAACGTCCCGCCGAAGGGCAAGGCACGCGCGAGCCGCTCGTCGGGGGAGGCCTCGATCGCCGCCGCGTCCCGGAGGATCGACGGGACGTTCACGTCCTCTCGGTACACCTTCACCACCCGGCCTTCGGCGTCGAGCAGAAAGACCGTCGGTAGGATCAAGGGCTGCCGCGTCAGGAAGAGGTGCCGGGTGAGGAAGGCGAAGCCGAGGGCAGCTTCCTCGCTGGCGCGCACGACCGGCACGGTGCCCGCCGCCCGCGCGCCCGCCCGGACCTTCGGCTCCTCGGCGGGAGGGTCGAGCGAGATCGCCAGCGACCCCACGCCAGCCCCGGCGAGGGCGGACGCGCCACGGGCGAGCTCCAGGAGCGCCGCCTGGGAAGCGGTCGCCTGAGCCGACCAGAAAAGCAGCACCGCCGGCCGCCCGAGCAGGGCGGAGAGCGAGCGCTCGTGTCCCTCGAGGTCCTGCATCGGGACATCGGGCACCGGGAACGGCTCGAAGAGCCAGCTTTCCCGTGGCGCAGGCTGCCGCGGGACGGACGCGTCCGCCGAGAGCGGCGGCGCGGAGGCGTACGGCTCGACGACCGGAGCGCCGCCCTCCTCGATCCGGACTCGGTGGTCGAGCGGCACCTCCGTGAACTCCTGCCGGCGGCCGCTCGGCCACTCGACCGTCAGCCGGTTCACCTGCCTGCTCGCGCCCAGCCCGAACAGCAGCTCTCTGGAGTGCTGCGAGAGGAAGCCCGAGTTGGCGTTCACCACCTTGGTCCGCCGCAGTTGGTCGGTCTCCACGGTGACGCGCGCGCCGACCGCGTCGCGGCTGCTCGCGTGGCGGCCCGCCGCGGACTCGAACGGCCGGTCCGGGGCGCCGACCAGGCGCACCGCCAGCGTCGCGCCGCGAGGCGCGAAGTCGTTGCGGAGGAGGCGCAACTGGGGCATCGAGCGGGGGGAGAAGTAGAGGAGATCCGGGTCGCCGTCGTGATCGAAGTCGAGGACGGAGAAGGCTCGGCCGTCCTCGTCGAGATCGAGGCCCAGGGCGCCGGAGACGTCGTCGAAGGCGCCCCGGCCGTCGTTGCGCAGGAACACGTCGCGGTGGTGCCCGGCGACCGAGCGGTCGGCCATCAGCCAGTTGAGCCCGCGCCAGGCGTCGTCGTACGGGGTGCCGGCCGCCTGGGTGAGCGGCGAGCGTGCCACGACGCCGCCCCAGAACAGCTCGTCGAGGTCGAGGTCGCTCCCTTTGCGGGTGACCATGCCGTTCACGCAGAAGATGTCTTCCCAGCCGTCGCTGTCGAAGTCGAGGGCACCCGAGGACCACGTCCAGCGGCCCATCTCGGCGCGCGCCGGCACGGAGACGTCCTCGAACGTGCCGTCGCCGCGGTTGCGGAAGAGGGAGTTCCCCCGCGCGTGGTGATGGTAGAGCGCCCGCACGCTGTCCGGCGCCTCGGGCATGAAGTCCGGGCTGCCCGTCAGCCGCAAGCCGGCGTCGCTCCACATCTGCCCGCCGTAGATGTCCTGCCGACCGTCGCCGTCGAAGTCGAACCAGAAGACGCTCATGCCGGCCGCGTAGTCCTCGATGCCGGCCTTTGCGGAGACGTCCTCGAAGCGCACCCTGCCGTCCCGCAGTCCCAGGTTGTGGTACAGGTTCTTGCGCCCGAAGTCGTTGGTGACGACCAGGTCGGGCCACCCGTCCCCGTCGTAGTCGCCCCAGGCGGCCGAGAAGCTGAAGCGGTCGTTGCCCGCGTCCAGGCCCACCTCGTCGGTCACCTCGACGAACCGCCCGTGGCCGTCGTTGCGGAAGAAGACGTTGGGCGGGCCGTTCGTCGCGTCGTAGTAGGGCGTGGGCGTGCCCGCCTTCTTGTCGCCGGCGCCGTAGGTGTAGGAGTAGACACACAGGTACAGGTCGAGGAACCCGTCGCGGTCGTAGTCGCCGATCGCCAACCCCATCGCCGCACCCTGCAGGGGGTGCGCGAAGCGGAAGCCGCCCGGGTCCCGAGTGAAGTGGCCGATCCCGTCGTTGCGGAAGAGGATGGGACCCGAGCTGGGCAAGAGCAGCAGGTCCTGGTCGCCGTCGTTGTCCACGTCGGCGAAGAGCGCGTGCTGCGTGTCCTCCAGGATGCCGAGCCCGGAACGCTCCGTGATGTCCTCGAAGGTGCCGTCACCGTGGGCCCGATAGAGGCGGTTCGGGAAACCGTGGGGCTGGCAGACGTACACGTCCTCCAGCCCGTCCCCGTCGACGTCGGCGACGGCGACGGCGTGGTGGCCGTTCGAATCGCGGGCGAGCGCCGAGTCGAGCGTCTTCCCCCAGTCGTCGAGCGTGACGCTGAGTTGCCGGCGGAACGAGTCGATGGCGCCGAAGGCGGCCGTCGTCACCTCGGTGAAGATGGGTACCGAGGCGCTGCTGCGGGTGTCGCGCAGCGCCGTCCATTCGACGACCTGCCACCCGGAGGGTCTCTTCTGCCAGCGCATCTGCCACAGGCCGACGCGCTGGACGCGGTAGGCGGCGCGGCCCGGACCGACGAAGTCGTAGCGCACCTCGGCGGTGGCCGCGCCCCTCTCTCGATCCACGGTGAGGGCGGTGACCAGGAACTCGGCGGTGGTGACCTGGCGGAAGTCCCGAAGCAGCCCCGCCATCTCCGGTGCGAACTTCCGCGCGTCGAGGGCCGTCTCCGTCGCCATCAGCCGCCCCTGAACGACCTGGAGCGCCGACGTGCGGGTGACGGCGTCTTCCGCCTGCGGGCGGAGGCGGGCGCCGTGGAAGCCGGCGTCGAGCAGGCCGGAAACGACGCGGGCGGGGTCGTCCCCCTGTTTGAGCCGGGCGCTCAGCTCCGAAAGCCGCGCGATCAGCTCCCCGGCGACACGCTCGTCCGGCAGGAAGTCGATGTCGCGCGCGGCCTCGCGCAGGTAGGACTGCAGCGTGTCGGAGAGCACGACCGTGGCCCTGTAGACGTACGGCTGTCCCGGCGACCGCGGCGGCTCGACGCGCCCTCGCGGCGGGGCCTCGCCCCCCATCGCCCGCCCCGCCACGGTCGCCAGCAGCGCGAGCCCTGCGAGCACGGCTCGACGAGCGCCCCCGGCGGCCCTACGGCCGGACACGGTGCGCGTCGTCCAGGTCGAGGGTGACGTAGCGATCGGGAGCGATGCCGGTCCAGCGCCAGGTCGCGGGGCCGAGCCGCACGTCCACGGTGACCGGCGCGCCCGATGGACCGAGTCCGAACAGCGCGCGCGGGTCATTCTGCGACAGGTAGCCGCCCCCCGAGCGGACCTCGCGGACCTGTCGGCGGCCGTCGCCCACGACGGTGACCCGCGCGCCGATGGCGAAGCGGTTGCCGCTCCGCTTGCGCAGGTCGAGACCCAGCCAGTGGTGGCCGGTCCGCTGCGTGTTCTCGAGAAGGGTGGGCGGCTCGTCCATCGCGGTCACCACCAGGTCGGGATCGCCGTCATTGTCGAGGTCGCCGACCGCGACCGCGCGGCTGCACTTCTGCACCGCCAGCCCCCGTCCGGCCGTGGCCGACACGTCGCGGAAGCGCCCGCCGCCTTCGTTGCGAAAGACCTGGCTCTTCTGGGCGTAGCTCTCCTGCAGCTCGGGGTGCTCGTCGACCTGGGGGAAGAGGTGGCCGTGCGCGAAAAAGAGATCGAGCGCGCCGTCGAGGTCGGCGTCCAGGAACGCAGGCCCCCAGCTCATGGCCTTGAAGGAGGCGGTGGCGATCCCGGCCGCCTGCGACGCGTCCTCGAACGTGCCGTCGCCGAGGTTCCGGTACAGGCTGTTGTGGTCGAAGGCGAAGGTGGCGACCGTGATGTCGAGTCGGCCGTCTCCGTCGTAGTCGCCGGAGTCGGCTCCCATCCCGGCCTGGGCGCGCC
Organism: uncultured Acidobacteriota bacterium; assembly: GCA_963831755.1. Classification (GTDB taxonomy): domain Bacteria; phylum Acidobacteriota; class Vicinamibacteria; order Fen-336; family Fen-336; genus DATBSL01. The sequence continues at coordinate 1,673 of CAWHRC010000007.1, read as the reverse complement.
CCTCGCCGTTCAGGGCCACCCCGGCCATCAGCCCCACGCTCTCGAAGCCGTGGCCGCCGCGGTTGTGATAGAGGAAGTTGGGGTTGGAGTCGTTGGCGACGAAGATGTCCGTCCACCCGTCGCCGTCGTAATCGGTGGCCACGACCCCGAAGCCGTAGGCCTTCGTCGTGTCGGTGAGGCCGAACTTCTCCGTCGCCTCCTTGAACGTGCCGTCCCCCTGGTTCTCGTAGAAGACGTCGGCGGCCCCGGGCAGCCCCGCCGGGCCCAGCATGACCTTCGCGATGCCCCTCCACATCAGGAACTTGTCGGGGGCCGCGACTTCCTCCCAGGGGGCGGCGACGTAGCGGGCCACGTACAGGTCCAAGTCACCGTCCCCGTCCGCGTCGAGGAAGGCGCAGCCGGTGCTCCAGCCCTCGGCCGTCACGCCGGCCTTCGCGGCTACTTCCTCGAACGTGCCGTCCCCCTTGTTTCGGAACAGGAAGTTGGGGCCGTAGTTGGTGACGTAGAGGTCGAGCTTCCCGTCTCCGTCGTAGTCCCCGGCGCACACGCCGTAGCCCCAGGCCGCCACGTCCACGCCGGCCTCGGCGGCCACGTTCTTGAACTTCATCCCGCCCAGGTTGCGGTAGAGGGCGTTGCGGTGCGGGATGCGGGCGCGCCCGTTTCTCTCGTCCAGGTCGAAGGCGCTCACCGTGTAGACGTCGAGGAGGCCGTCGCCGTCGTAGTCGAAGAGGGCGACGCCGTTGCCCCCGGACTCGACGAGGTGCCACTTGGAGGGACCGCCGCCGTAGGTCGGCTCGGTGAGCTGGCCTCGGACCAGGTCGAAGCGCACCGCATTGTCCCGGTCGGGCCCGGTGGCCGGGGCGCCTCCATTGGCGGCGGCCCCATGGCCGTCGCGTGGCCGCCATAGGCGGGCTCCTCCGGCGCGCCCGGCTTGCTCTTGGAGAAGCTGCCTTCGAACACCAGCTTCACGTCGGTGCCCCCGCGCAGCCGGTAGCCCACGCGATCGAGCACGGCGAGGTCCGCGTCCGGTGAGTACCCCTGCGGTCCGCCTTCGGCTCGCGCCTTGAGCCCCGCGGCCGTGCGCTGAAGCGAATCGCGATCGGAAGCGGGTAGCCATGGCGCGGCCTCGATCAAGGCCTCGATTCTCCCGGCCGCCTCCCCGAGGGCGCGTGCAAAGGCAGCGGCGTCCCCGGCGGCCTCCGGCTTTGGCGCCGTCGCGCAGCCGCTCGACCGCGTCCTTCTGGATCCGGATCGCCCGGTCCCGGTCGGCGTTGGAAGGCGCGTCGGTCCGCGCGACGACGGCCCAGAAGAAGGCCGGCAGGAGCAGGAGGGCGATCCAGAGGATGCGGCGCAGTTCCCGGCGCGTGTCCCTCATCTCACTCACCGCGCACCCCGATCGTGCGGGCCTTCTCCTCCTGGACCAGCTTGTTGTAGACCTCCTGGTGCTCCCGGGCCTTGTCGGCGTCGCCGCTGCGCTGGTAGGCGATGGCGAGCTGGTACTGGGCCTTCATGGAGCCGGGCGACGCCCCGACCACCTTGGTGAGGTACCGGATCGCCTGGTCGTAGCGGCCGGCCCGGTTCGCGAGCATCCCGTGGACCAGGTTCGTCTCGAGGTCGTCCGGGTCGAGCGCGGCCGCCTTCGCGAGCCAGGACTCGCACTGCCGGTCGTCTCC
>CAWHRC010000006.1:0-385889 GCA_963831755.1 uncultured Acidobacteriota bacterium | reverse complement strand
GGCCAGTTGCCTAAACGCGCAGGCCTGTCACGCTGTAGAAGCGGGCAGGTTGCTCAGGTCATCGAACACCGCTGCCGCACCGGTGAAATCCTGGTTGCGGTGTAATGGTTGGTGGTGATATAGGTCTTGATGCCGGCAGCCAGGCTGAGCGCAGGCCGTTGTTGGAGTCTTCCAGCGCGATGCACTCGCTGCGGCTGCGAGCTTGAGCTCGTCCAGCACCCAGTTGTAAATGTCCGGTGCCGGTTTCTTCTGCGGCACGATGTCGCCGCAGCCGACGGCAGGCAAAATAGCTGCGCCCAGTCCTTGCCCAGGCCAACTTCGAGCAGGGCGCCGACATTCTCGGGCGAGGTGGTGGTGGCGATGGCCAGGGTGAGGCCGGCCTTGCGCGCGTCGTTGATCAGCTGCTTGATGCCGGGGCGCAGCGGCACGTCGCCCGCGCATCATCGCGGTGTAGTGGGTGGTTTTTACCGCATGCAGATTTTTGACGAAGCCGTCGTAATCGGCCGGTTTGTTGAAACCGGCAAGAAGATTCAACAAAATACTTGATGCGCTCCTTGCCGCCGGTGACCTTGAGCAGCTTGTCATACAGCGCGACATCCCAGTTCCAGTCCAGCTTGTTTTCGGCAAAGGCCTTGTTGAAGGATTTGCGGTGTGCGTCTTCGGTATCGGCAAGGGTGCCGTCCACGTCAAAAATAATGGCTTTGATAGTCATGGTTGAGATCAAGATTGTTGAATTAGCCACAGAGATCGTTCAAACTGGCATGCCCCGCGGGTAAGATTATGGTTCCCTGCGCATCGTGATCTCTGTGGCATCATCTTCGCCATGCCGCCCTTGCCGCTATCATCTTCATCATTTTTTGCATCTGCTCGAACTGGTTCAGCAGCTGGTTGACATGCATCACCTGCACGCCGGCGCCGGCGGCGATGCGGCGTTTGCGCGAGGCCTTGATGTAGTTCCGGGTGGCGGCGCTCGGTCGGGGTCATCGAATTGATGATGCCTTCGATGCGGTTGATGGCGCGCTCGTCGACTTGCGCCCTGCGGCGGCCTGCGCCAGTTGCGCGGGCAGCTTGTCCATCAGCGCGGACATGCCGCCCATTTTTTTCATCTGCACGATCTGCATCTTGAAATCATTCGAGGTCGAAGCCCTTGCCGCTTTTCACTTTCTTGGCCAGCTTTTCGGCTTCGACTTGATCGACATTGCGTTGCGCATCCTCGATCAGCGACAGCACGTCGCCCATGCCCAGCACGCGCGAGGCCATGCGCTCGGGGTGGAAGGGTTCGAGGCCGTTCGAGTCTTTTCGCTGACGCCGACGAATTTGATCGGCTTGCCGGTGATGTGGCGCACCGACAAGGCCGCGCCGCCGCGCGCATCGCCATCCAGCTTGGTCAGGATGATGCCGGTCAGCGGCAGTGCATCGCCGAAGGCCTTGGCGGTGTTGACCGCATCCTGGCCGGTCATCGCGTCGACCACGAACAAGGTCTCGATTGGCTTCAGCGCGGCGTGCAGGCGCTTGATTTCCGCCATCATCGCTTCGTCGATCGCCAGACGTCCGGCGGTGTCGACGATCAGCACGTCGTGGTGATGCTTCTTGCGCATAGTCGTGTGCGGCCAGGGCGATGTCCAGCGGCTTCTGGCTGGCATCGGAAGCGAAGAAATCCACCTCGAGCTGTTCAGCCAGCGTGCGCAGCTGCTCGATCGCGGCGGGACGATACACGTCGCAGCTGACCAGCAACACTTTCTTCTTGTTCTGCTCGCGCAACAGTTTGGCCAGCTTGCCGCTGGTGGTGGTTTTACCGGCGCCTTGCAGGCCCGCCATCAGGATCACGGCGGGCGGCACGGTCGCCAGATTCAGCGCATCGTTGTGCTCGCCCATCAGCTGGTCAGTTCGTCGTGCACCACGCCAATCAGCGCCTGGCCCGGCGTGAGGCTGCCGATGACGTCCTGCGCCCAGCGCGGCTTCTTTGACCTGCGCGATGAAATCCTTGACCACCGGCAAGGCCACGTCGGCTTCGAGCAGCGCCATGCGCACATCGCGCAGCGCGTCCTGAATATTTTCTTCGGTCAGCCGCGCCTGGCCGCGCAGGTTTTGATCACGCCGGAAAGGCGTTGGGTCAGATTGTCCAGCATGATTGAAATCCCGGTGTTGAAGCTCAGCGCCGTGGCGCGGCGATCGCGTGGGGCCTTGCCGGCGGCATAGCTGGCCAGGGTGTGTCGATCGGCGAGATCTACAGGTCGACCAAGGCCCTCGACGACGTCAGGGCCAGGGACTACCTGCTTGCTGGCGCCATGGGCGTGGTTGGCGGTGCCGCCGGCTACAAGGCGCGCGGACCGGCGAGGGCTGGTCTTAGCGAAGCTGAAAAGACTTCGGCCTCATCGCCGAGCAGGGCCAGAGCGTCAGGCCGGAGGTGCCTGCACCGGCAGCTGGTGCGGCCGCGACGGCGGATGTCAACGTCCAGCCGGCGATCAAGCCGACGGCTCAGGCGCCGCCGACCGTTCCAGCCGCGAGCGCGCCACGTGCTGACGCGGTGCCAAGCAGAGCAGGCGGACTGGCCGATAGTCTCGTCGAAGGCGGATCGACTTCCTCGACATTCTCGGTGGGGCGGACTCACTTGAGCCCGGCAGAGCTGCAGGAGCTCACTGACCAGCCGGGCATGAAGCTCACCAACACCACCGGCGCCGGTGCTGCACGGCCACCTCGGCATCACGTTTTCACGCAGGAGAATCGCGCGTGGTTTAAGGAGCGCGGTGTAGACATCGACCGATACACGCTCGAACTGACGCAAGGCGAGCACTCTGCGGCGCATTCGATGGGGTGGAACAAAGAGGTTCAGCAGTTCATCGATCAGGAAGCGCTCTGGGGGCGCACGTACACACGTCGCGAGATCCTTCGGTTCGGCGCACAACTGCGGCGGGAGTTCGGGCTGCGCCAACATAAGGTGGTGCCATTTGCAGAGTAGCGACGAGTCAGCCACCGCTCCTGCATGGCGGGGTGACTGGCAGGAGAGAATCTCTCGCCGTCTGAGGGAGCGAGGGTTTGCGACCTACTCACAGTTCCTGGAGGCGAACCTCGGGCTCTCGTACGACGAGCTGGCCGAACGGCTAGCCGAGGGCGATGACGTAGCCCCCGTTCAATTAGCACGGCTACATGCTGTGTCTGTCGAACCGCAACAGCGGCAGCGTGCAATCCGGGATTCGTTTGCGCGCTCTGTTCGAGGTGCTCTGAAGAAGGGCTGGGGTGTCGGGAGATACTGGGAGAGCGCGCTTTCAGGCGCACTCGCCGAGCTGGCACGTTACCTGGGGAGAGACGCCAGACCTGGCTCAGTTCCAAAAGGTGCTCTTGGATCTGAAGCCGCAGAGTGGGTGGCTTCCGTCGGACGCAGACGACCCAGTCCTTCTCGAGGCAGCAAGGCGCACCTGGCCCTTGGGCACCTAGCTGCTCGTATCGGCGGTGGCGTCACCCGCGTCAACGCCGATAGCGGCGCGAGGTAGCCTTCTGGCAGGTCGTGCGGCTCTACGCGCAGTCCCTGGAGGTGGGAAGGGATGGGAATTGCGAGTCGCCCTGTTGAACCTCACTGGAACTACCTTCTGGCGTTTGATGCGGACTTGGTCGGACTGTCACGCTACGTGGAATTCCACCAACGCAACTTCAACTGTTTCTCGCTTGAGATCGCACGCGTCCTCCTCGCGTCAGCCGCCGAGGTCGATGTGGTCTCCAAGCTGCTGTGCAAGGCGATCAATCCCAAGTCGCGTGCCGACAATATTCTTGAGTACCGGGACACGATAAGGCTTGCGTTTCCTCACATCGCGATGTTCGAGGTCTTCATGCCTCGGTTCGGTCTGCACCTCCGACCATGGAGCGAGTGGAAGAAGAAGGAGGGTGTTCCGCTCTGGTGGAGTGACTACAACAAGGTCAAGCATCAGCGGAACGCATACTTCGAGCGAGCCAACCTCAAGAATGCGCTCAACGCCGTCGCCGGGCTGTTCGTCATGGTGCTCCATCTTTATGGCGAGAGGGCGGGCTTGGGCGGACTTGAGCCGCCGCCTCAGGTGCTCCACGTGGGCAAAGAGCACTACGTCGGAACGGTGGAGGCGGTCATGCGTACAAGCTTGAGAAGCCGCGCCTATCGTGACGCCTGAGCTTCCAAGGAGGAGGGTCGCGCGTTCACGCGCCTTGCACGACCGCGAGCCAGGAGTGGCGCGCGCCCGTGCGGCCGTCTTTCTTGAAAGGGCCCGACCGGTCTAAGGGGGCGCCCGGCTGAGCGGCCGGCCCCTTGGTGGCTATGCCTCGGTGGACACCTCAAATCCGGCCATTCGTGGACGGGTCAAAACCGGCCATTTGCCGGCGTAGCGTCCGAGACAGGTGAAGGTTTACCTCGCGGCCGCTTCCTGACGCAAGTCGGAGTGGAGCTTGGTGCGCCAGCTTCGCGGCCCGCACTTGAGGACGTGGGCGTGGTGGAGGAGCCGGTCGAGCAGCGCGGTGACGGCGGCGGTGTCGCCGAGCAGCTTGCCCCAGTCGTCGACGGGCCGGTTCGAGGTCAGGATGGTCGAGGCGCGCTCGTAGCGGCGCATGACGAGCTCGAGCAGGTCCTCGGCGGCGGTGTGCGGCAGCTTGCGCATGCCGAGGTCGTCGATGATGAGCAGCGGCACGGTGGCGAGGTCGGCGAGGTACTCCTTGCGCGTGCCGTCGAGGGTGGCGTCGGCGATCTCCTCGATGAGGACGTGCGCCTCGCGGTAGAGGACGCGGTAGCCCTGCTGGATGGCGGCGCGGCCGATGGCCTGGGCGAGGTGGCTCTTGCCGGTGCCGGGCGGGCCGAGGAAGAGCGCGTCCTCGCGCTGGCGCGACGAAGCGGGCGGTGGCGAGCTCGTAGACGAGGGCGCGGTTCATCTTCTTGTTGAAGTCGAAGTCGAAGCTGTCGAGGGTCCGGTCGGGGTCGCGGAAGCGGGCCTGCTTCGTGCGGCGGGCGAAGAGCCGGTCCTGTCGGCGCAGCAGCTCGTCGGAGACGAGCGCGGAGACGAGGTCGATGGGGGCGAGCTTCTCGGTCTGGGCCTGACGCAGGCGTGTCTCGAGGACGTCGGCCATGCCGGAGAGGCGCAGCTTGCGCAGCGCGCGATCGAGTTCGACGAGGTTCATGTCGGGTCTCCTGTCTTTTGGTCGATGAGGTCGCGGTAGAGGGTGAGCTGGCGGATGAGCGGGTCGACCTGGCGCAGGGTCAGGGGCGCGGGCGGCCGCCGCTCGAGGTAGCGGCGCACGAAGCGGTAGTTGGGCAGCGCCGAGCTCGAGCGCGGCCTTGCGCGGCGTCGTCGACGGCGGCGGCGCCGTGCTTCCTGGCGAGCGACGAGCACGCCCAGGATGCGCCGCACGCCGGGCTCGCCGTCGCTGCGGTGGATCTGCTCGCAGAGCGTGCCGATGTGGGTCCCGGCCGTGCGCGCGCGCTGCAGCAGCGCCTCGGTCGTCCGCGGCGTGCGCGGCGGACGGTCCTCGTCCTGGATGCGGTGCATGGCCGCGCCGCTGGACGCAGGTGCTCGCGCAGCAGCTGCCCGGTCTTGGGGTCGAGGAGCCGCACGTGCAGGCCGTCCCACTGCACCTGCACCTCGCGGCCGATCCAGCCGGGCGGCGCGCCGTAGTAGGCCGCCTCGACCTCGACGCAGCCGTCGAGGTGCACCGTGCGCTCGCCGTACTGGTAGTAGCGGAAGGGCTCGAGCGGCAGCGGGCGGAGGGCGGGCTTCTCCTCGGCAAACATCGCCGCCACCTGGCGCTTGGTCGTGCCGTGGATGCGCGTGTCGGCCCAGCGCTCCTCCCAGCGATCGAGGTAGCGCCTGCGCCTCCTCGAGGCTCTCGAAGCGCAGGCCCTTGAGCGGCGTCCTCTGGGCGTGGCCGACGCCCGACTCGACCTTGCCCTTGCGATCGGGGTCGCGGACGCGGCAGGGCAGCGCGACGACGCCGTAGTGCGCGAGCACGTCGCGGTAGAGCGGGTTGAGCGTCGGGTCGTAGATGTCGGGCGTGAGCACGCCCTCGCGCAGGTTGTCGAGGACGACGACGCGCACCGTGCCGCCGAGCCGGCGGAAGGCCTGCTCGTGCAGCTCCGCCCAGACCTGCGCGCTCGAGCGCCACGCGAGCAGGCGCACCGACTTGCGGCTGTAGCCGAGCGTCAGCACGAAGAGCCGCGTGCGGCGGTACTTGCCCGTGCTGCGGGTCGCGCACCATCGGCCCCTCGCCGTAGTCGACCTGCGCCTCCTCGCCGGGCGCGGTCGTGATGACGACGCGCGCCTCGGCGTGGCTGCGCTGCCGCGCAGCTTCGCCACGAAGCGCTTCACGCTCGCGTAGCGCGCCGGGAAGCCGTGGTCGTCGACCAGGTCCTGCCAGATCGCCATCGCGTTGCGGCCCGCGCCAGCGCCTCCTCGATCAGCTCGCGGTACGGCTCGCACGCGCTCGCGCTCGGCGCCCGCGGCGGCCGGGCACGCCGGCGTGCGCCGAGTCGGTGGACACCTCCGCCGTGGTGGCCGGTTTTGCCGGCCCAGAGTCGGTGGACACCCCCTCCGAAATGGCCGGTTTTGAGCCCCGGGTCGGTGGACACCCCCTGGGAAATGGCCGGTTTTGGCGCCGCCGGCGGCCCCGGCCCGCGACCGCGATGCCGGCCGCCTTCAGGTACGCGCTCGCCGTCTCACGGCGGACGCCGGTCGCCTCCTCGATGCGCCGCAGCGACCAGCCCAGCCGCCCCAGCGCCAGTACCTGCTGTCTTCTTCTCGTCGCTCAAGACGTTGGCCATCCCGGCGGGGGATCACGTCCTCCACCGCCTCGTCAACGTCTCGGGCGCTACCCCCTATGGCCGGTTTTCAGGTGTCCATCAATGGCCGGTTTTGGGTGTCCACCGAGGTTGAGCGCCTCGGGCAGGCCGCAGTTGGGATCTTGAATGATCTCCCAGGCATCGGGCAGCACGTGCTTTCGTCCTTCCGGAATGAAGAAACCCAACTCGCGCAGCAGGCCCCGCAGCGAGTTGATTGCCCGCGTTCGGTCCCCCAGCCAACCCGAGCGCAGCCGATGCAGCGTCCCGATTACCTGCTGGGTCACCGTCTTGATGGGTACCGGCCGGATCTGCTGGTTGCGGTAGGCCTCGAGCAGCCCGTCCACATCCGTGCGGTCCGTCTTGTTCCTTACCACGTACGGCCTGACGTACTGCGGTGGCAACAGCACGACCACATGACCTAGCTCTTCGATCCGTCGCGCCCACCAGTGGGCCGAGCCGCAGGCCTCCATGACGACCGTCGCCTGCGGCCGTTGAGCGAAGAACTCCAGGAACTCGTGGCGGTACAGCCTTCGGCGGCTCGCCACACGACCCGGCTGGTCCGACACGCCGATCTCGAAGACTTCCTTTGCGATGTCGACTGCAACCAGAGTATCGTTCTGCACGATGGGCTCCTCCTTTTCCTTCTCCAAGGAGCGACTGTGGCACATCGATGCCGACCAAGCCGCAGGAGGAGTCCATCTCATCAATGAAGCTGACGAGCGTGAGTCTATTGGACGCTCGCAGCTTATCCCCGGTGTTATGCGGACGTGATGGACGCGCCGCAGGTGCACCACAAAGTCACCTCCAGGTCGTACGATATCCATGGCTGAACGCGAGGAGTCCTGATGGCGAGATATACCCCGGTCTGGCTGCTGGTTTCGTTGTGCCTGGGTTTCGGAGCCGGTCGTGCAATGCACGCGATACCGGTAGCGGTCGCTGCTCCTCTCAAGGCGGAGGCAGCAGTCCCGCAGGCGCTGGAGGGGCGCGGCTGTCGCCTCGGCAACGCTGTCGTACCCCGGCCCTCCGAACCTGCGGTCGCGACGATCTGCGAGCGGTCGGGGGAAGTCATGCAAGGGTTTCTCATGCATGGCGACGAACGCATCGCGATATGCTGCCCGGTGCCACTCAAATAGCGGCGCCGCATAACAATGAGTTGCAGCGGACGAGGCCGGCGCAAGCGACGGAGCCTCGCCGCTGAACTCAGTGTTCGACGGACAAGTCGGAGGTAGCGAATGCCGGATGCAGCCTGGCGCGGTGACCCTCAGCCTCCGTTGGGCATCGGCATCTGGACGTTCTTTGTGTGGAAGACTCTCGGCGTGCTTTGGGCTCTGGCGTATCTGGCGTTCGCAGTCCTGTGGGCTCTACCGCGGTTCGCGCAAGGCGGCGAGTCAGGCAATTCGATGCGGGGCCGCGTACACGCAGGGCGTCGCGATGGGCGCAGCGGAGGTCGTCCTTACCGTTGTTGGGCTCGCTCTTAATCCTCCGGAGGCATCGGTCCGCACGGTGGTACTGGATGGTGCTATTGGTGCTGTACTGTTTTGCCCGACTCGAGGAGACGCTCCTGGATCCGGAGCCGTTCCTGCCAGCAGTGCTCTTCGTCACGGGCTTGGTGTGGCTGGGCTACTGGGTATTCGGCCGAAAGCCCCGTCAGCTGGCGTTCGTTCCGCACTGGACTCGGCAGGGCCGAGAGCGATGTGAGGTCGGCTGGGCCGGTCGTGCCGTCGAACAAGGGGATGGTAGGGTCGGGGACCGGCGCGGTACTCCGTAGGCGCTGACTTGGCTGTGTCCGCCGTTTCCAGCTTCGTGCCCGTTTAGTCGTCGCCGTGAGCCCGTTTCCGGCCCCCGCCCGATCGAACCGTGCGTGCGGATTTCCCGCACACGGCTCTCCTGCACGCTTCACTCCAAGGGTTATGTGGCCTATCAAGCTGGAAGTGCTTTCTGTCGTGACGTGTATGTGACCCGGTAGGCCGAGAACAGGCCCAGGGTCCGGTAGATCCACGACTTACTCCACCTCTTCCAGCCGAAGCCATGGCGTTTCGAGTTGCGCGCCAGATGGCGTCTCACCTTCTTCTCCACCCAGTCTCGGACGTAGGAGAAGCATCGACTGGCGTGGCCGTGGCCAAAGTAGTTGACCCACCCCCGGAGGATCGGGTTGATCAGCACGATCACCCGTTCGCACCGGCTGGGAGCGGAAGGAGCGGAAGGCTACCCTGAGCTTCGCCAGCAGCTCCGTGCGCTTCTTCAGCTTCGGGATGGCCAACGCAAACCAGCGGCCAGATCGGCTGCGAACGCGACGGATGTCGAAACCCAGGAAGCCGAAGCTACCTCCTCTCGCCAGGTCCACGGCTCGGCTCTTCTCTTCGTTGACCTCGACCTCGAGCTTGGCCAGCTCCTCGCGAAGCCGTCCGTCTACCTGTCGAAGCAGCCGGTCATGCGGCGGCTGGCCGTCCACCAGGACCACGAGGTCGTCGGCGAAGCGCGCGTACTCGATGCGCGTCCACTCGCCCTCGCGGGTCACCTCCTTCGCCCGCTCCAGCATGCCGTCCACCTCGTTGAGGTAGACGTTGCTGAGCAGGGGGGAGATCACCCCGCCCTGGGGAACGCCCTTGGCCCCGGTGGCCGTCAGGATCAGCTTCAGCAAGTGCATCACGTCCCGGTCCTCGATCCGCCTCGCCACCTTCGCAAGGAGGATGTGGTGCCGAACGTTGTCGAAGTACGACCTCAGGTCGAGATCGATGACGCGCGTCTTGCCTTCCCTGATCGCCTGGCGCACCCGGTCCACCGCTTCATGCGCCGTCCGCCCCGGCCGGTACCCGTACGACCCCGGCTGGAAGTCGGCCTCGAAGATCGGCTCCAGGATGAGTTGCAGCGCACCCTGGACCACGCGGTCGCGGATGGTAGGAATCCCGAGCACGCGGACTTTCTTGCCGCCGTCCTTCGGGATCTCCTTTCTCCGGTTCGGCATGGGAACGTACCGACGCGAGACCAGTTCGTCCCGGATCTGCCCGATGAAGACGTCCACTCCCCCTTGCCTCGATGGCCGCGAAGCTCACCCCGTCCACTCCCGGGGCTCCGTCGTTCTTCTTGGCCAAGCGGTAGGCTTCGTGCAGCGTCTCCTCCTTGCAGACGTGGACGAAAAGGCCCCAGAAACGCCACGACGGTTCCGCCTTCGCCTTGGCGTAGATCCTCCGTCTGAGGTCCTGCAGACTGATGGACGGCGTTGTCATCCGCCCCTGCCTTCCTTTCCACGAAGAAGCACGTACAGCAGGGCCCCTTTGCTCCGCGGGCGTTACCCCGCTTCCACGCTCGTATGGGCCCTTCCGACTCCCTCTCGCCTTCGGCCGCCTCCCTGGGTTCGTTGCGCGGCCTACCTTGGTCCGCCGATTTCGCGGCGGGGCGAGGAGGGTCTCGCCAGTTGACTTCACACGCCCTTGTCGCCGTGCTGCCGCTGCGACCCCGCCGAAGGGTCCCGTCGAAACCAGAGGAGGACGGAACCTGCTGCCTTCGCCCTCAGCTTGCGGGCTCGGCCTTCGGATTTGCTTCTGTCGAGGCCACGTGTGCGTTCACTCTCGTTGCGGCCCGGCAACTCGCTTGCCGCTCCCAAAGCGGCGTTGTCGATGGGCTTCAGCCACTCGGTTTCCCTCCTGGCTGCCATCCAAGCTACGGGGTTTCTGGTTCTTTCCCCGGTGGGTCTGTCTCCCACCGAGCGTGCTAGCCTTCTGGTCGTACAAGCTGACGAAGCCCGGTCAACTTCGGAGCTTCGCAGCCTATCCCCGGTGTTCGACTGACCTGATCGGGAGCGACGCTGGAGCCGGCGATGGCCGATCAAGCGGACGAGAGCAACCGACACCTTGAGCTGCTCATCCGGAGCCTTGTCGGTGCCTGGAACCGGCGAGATCCCGCTGGCTTTGCCGGCCACTTCGCGCCATCCGCAGAGTACGTCACAGGTCGTGGTGAACGTATTGCTGGACGCGATCGCATTGCTGACCTGGTCCGCGGTCAGTCTGGCACCTCAGAGATCGTAGTGGTCGGCCCAGTCGAGGTCTCGACGTCCTCTCGATCGGCTAGGGTCCAGTTCAACTGGGAATCGGGTGAGGCACGGCAGTCTGCGCGGCAAGGTACCATCTTCTGCAGCGCGGTCTGGACGGAGCGAGAGTGGCTGATCGATCGGCTCACGAACAACGAGGCCGGGCTGGGCGGCAGTCGAACAAGGGGATGAAGCTGACGAAGCTCAGGGCGGCACCCGTTCGGCGAGCTGAGGTGCCGCCCTGTGCCCGCGCGGCGCGGCATGGACGCGGGCACCGCTTCGCAGCTGATATGGCACGCTCTGTGTCAAGTCCCCGAGCGGGGTGTTCGTCCGTTGATGTGTGTTCGCTAGGCGAGCCTCCCACAGGACACCGAGACGGCGGACGAGGCAGGGCGCTTCGACGACGAGTCACGCTGATATACGCGGGTTACGCCGGCAAGCCGGAGCAGAGCCGCATGACCGTGTTCCGTCGGGAGTGACCGCGATCTTATGACGCGAGTCACGGATGAGCCGTGTCGCAAAGCTGCGTCGCGGGTTCTCCGGATCGTGCCTGTCCTCGTCCGCCGTCCGGGAGTTCTGTGAGTCACGGGTCCTTTCAGTGCGAAGTGTTCTGCTGGGCGAGAGGCGACAGGGCGGCCCAGACGAATCCGGTGAGCTCGCGAGCCATGGCGACGACGGCCTTCTGGGGCAGAACTCCGCGGTGGGTCATCTGCTCGTAGCGGCGATGGAGCCTGTGCATGGCCCGATCGGCGAGGGCGACCGTCCTGGGAGACTGACCCTTGCGGCGTTCGCGCAAGGCCCGTCCGACGTGGGGATGGTGCCGGTAGTTCCAGGCGGCCTCGATGAGGAGGCGTCGGACGTGACTGTTGCCGGTCTTGGTGATGGCCCCTTGTCGGCGCCTCTCGCCGGAGCTGTGCTCGCCGGGGATGAGGCCGACGAAGGACATGAGTCGGCGAGCGGCGGTGAAACGCTCGAAGTTGTGGAGCTCCACGGCGACGCCGACGGCGGTGATCGTTTCGAAGCTGCGGAAGCAGCGGAGAGTCGCGACAGCCTTGGCGTAGCGCGGGTCGATAGCCAGGCGCTCGATGTGGACGACGAGGTTCTTGAGGCGCTCTTCGATCTGCTCGATGGCGAGGAGGTAGTCGGCGACGACGACGGCGTCGGTGGGGTTGTCGAAGCGGAGCGACTTGAGCCAGCGGCGGTGAGCGAGGGTCCACGCCCGCTTGCCTGGCGTGAAGGTGATCGCGCGGCGGAGGAGGAACTTGCCGAGGCGATGCCGGGCGCGGACGAGATCCTCGCGCAGGTCCTCGCGGGCTCGAGAGAGGTCGCGGGCCGCCTCGTCCTCCTCGGTGAGCGGCTGCACCTCGGTGAGGAGTCCCGCTCGGAACAGCTGCGCGAGCTTCCTCGCGTCTCGACGGTCGGTCTTGATGCGCTCGCCGGGCTTGCGCGGGATGAGCGAGGGTGCTACGAGCATGCAGCTCGCGTCGCTCCAGGAGATGATCTGGCGCTGGAGGGCGTAGCCGCAGGGTCCCGCCTCGTAGCAGTAGCGGACGTCGCCGGGCGCGAGTTCGGCGACCCGCTTGAGCATCTTGCGGATCGCCGGAGCCTCGTTGGCGATCCGCCACTCGATCGGGGTGTCGTTCCCGGGGAGAAGGACGGCCACGTTGATCCAGCGCTTGTGGACGTCGAGTCCGACAAAGGTGGTAGCCTGCATCGCCGGCTCCTTTCGTATGCGGCTCTGGCGTTTGGTCCGCCAACCCGCGGTTTGCGACGGCTTGCCGCCGTCGGTGTCGCCTGTGACAACAGCGACTTTACGATCGGAGCCGGCACTTCTCCTCTTCCTGGCGAGTCCGTTCCGCCGTACCCTCTGCACGCATGCCTCCTTCCAGGAGGGCGTGCCATACGGTCTTATCCCCGGTGTTGGGCGGACGTGGGCGAGCGTGCGGGTGAGAAGCGGTTGTAGGCTAGACGGCGCAGGAGGCGTCCGATGAAGACCCTGTTCGTCGTCGCGGCAGTCGTCACGCTGCTCCTTGGCGTAGCGTGGACGTTGTTCCCGGGACCGATGCTGACTTCATGGGGCGTGCAGGCAGACGAAGTCGCGGTTTACATGGGCCGGCGCTACGGCGGCCTCTTCTTCGGCTATGCGGTCATTCTGTGGTTGAGCCGCACGTCGGAGTTCTCGGCAGCACGAACCGCAATCCTCGCGGGCAGCGCCATCGTCACCACCGTCATGGCCATCGTTAGCTTGGTTGGGGTACTGACGGGAGTGGTCGGTCCCGCGGTGTGGGGTGTGGTTGCCATCGAGCTTCTGCTCGCTGCAGCCTTCGTGTACTTCTACGTCGCGGCGGGCCGACAGGGCAAACCGGCAACGGAGTAGAGGGAGCGCGGGACACCGTCCAACAAGGGCATGAAACTAACGAAGCTTTCGGCGGCATGGTTGCCGGAATGGACATGCCGCCTCATGCCCGCGGCCGTCCCGTTCGGATGCGGGCACCGCTTCGCAGGTTATCCCCCGTGTTCGACACCTTCTCGTAGCGCGATGGAGGAGGACGGCATGGCGAACCGGATAGTCCAGTGGCGGACGGCGTGGTTGGGTCTCGCCTTGGCGCTCGGGTTGCATGTAGCAGATGAAGCGCTGACGGGATTCCTTCCCGTCTACAACGGAATCGTCGAGCGAATCCGAGCCCAGCGGCCGTGGATGCTCTTACCGACCTTCACATTCCCCGTTTGGCTGGGCGGACTCGTACTTGGCGTGCTTCTGTTGCTGATCCTGACTCCTGTCGTGTCTCGTGGTTCGCGGTGGATCTGGGTAGCCTCACTGATTCTGGGCGTCATAGTGACAGGCAACGCGCTTGGTCACATTGGTGCGTCGTTCTATTGGGGACGCTTGGCCCCCGGCGTCTACTCGTCGCCGGAGACGCGGATCTCTCGAGACGCCGCTGCTGGCTTGCGGTAAGACCGCAACTCCGGCCTCGCTGGCGCGAGGTCCCCTGTCGGTTCCTGGCGCGGCCCGAAGAGGCAGCGTCTCACCCCGGCACGGGACAACCCTACGAATGGCGACAGCGACGCGCCTCGCTGCGACCCCGCCCTCAGTTCAGCTTCCAGCGAATCCCGGCGTCTCTAGCGATACGTTTGGAAACCGCCTTGCCCGTCATCAATCCCGCGGGCAATCCTCCGCCCGGTGCGATCCATTGGCCGACCATGTAGAAGTTGCCGAGTCCCGGGAGCACACCCGGGAGCTGCCTGATGCCAGTGGCCGGCGTGTAGAGCCAGCCCTCCATGCTGCCCCTCCAGTTGCCCGTGTAGCGCACGATGGTCGCGGGAGTCGCGATATCCACGACCTGGACCTTGCCCCGTGCTTTCGGGAAGCGGCTCTCGAATACCGCTGTGACCGCGGTGGACACACGCTGCTTCTCGGCCTCGTAGCGGACCGCGTCCTTCTCGCGCAGCCCACACCAGTACTCGTGGTTGTACGTCGTCAAGAGGCACACGACTGCGGTCTGACCCGCCGGGGCGAAGGTCGGGTCGAAGTTGAAGACGCGGAACGCGACCGCGTCCTTCGTCGTCTCAGGATCAACCTGGATGTCCTTGTCGAGGAGAAGCACGATGGCCCCTGGCTCGCCGCGCAGGTCCGCATCGACTCCGAGCGAGACCTGGACGTAGGACGGGAAAGGCTTGTAGGTCTCGTAGATCTTCCGGATCCTGTCGTCCGTGAACTTGCCTTCGAGCATGTCGAAGATCGTGGCATGGCCGTCGGCCGCCGAGACGACGATGTCTGCCCGCAGCTCTTCACCGTCCTCGAGGGCGACTCCGACGGCCCGTCCGTTCTCGACCAGGATGCGCTCGACGCGGGCCATGAACCGGATGCGACCGCCGAGCTTCGTGTAGTTGTCCTCGATGAGGCCGATCATCCGCAGCGACCCGCCGATCGGGTAGCCGGCGTTCCCCTGGGCCATCCAGGCGAGGGCGAAGACGAGGGCCAGCAGCGAGAGCTCGCTGATCCCGGCCGAGAAGAATGCCCGCAGGATCGGGTTCGTGAACCTCTTCGAGTAGTCCGCCATGGTGAGCTTGCCGTACTTGGACAGCGTCGGGAGGTAGGGGACGAGACCCAGGTAGGCGCCCAGGTTCTGGAGGAAGGTATCGCCCTCTGGCATGCGGAGCCTGGCGATCTTCCGGATGAGCCCGACAAACTCCTTCACGGCCGCGGCGTCCTGGGGCGCCTTGGTTAGGAGCTCGGCTTCCAGGCGGTCGGGGTCGCGGTAGATCGTAATCCGGTCCGACCCGCGCTCGAGCACCTGATACGCCGGATCCTCGAAGAACTCGAGCCGGCCGATGTCGAAGACCTCTCTCCAGCCGGCGTTTAGCTGACCGCCGTCCTTCGACCCGACGAGCCAGTGAATGCAGTTCTCAAAGGTGAAACCGCCCTTCTTCCAGGCCGTGGCCAGGCCACCGGAGATCGTGTGCATCTCCAGGATCTCGGTGTCGAACCCGAGCCGCCGCAGGTAGACGCCGGTGCACAATCCGGCGATCCCTCCGCCGACAATGAGGACCTTCCTGCTCTCCATACCGGCCTCCCTCCTATGGGCGTCTCATTCCGCAGCCGGCGCGGCGAGGGTAGGGGCGTCCTGACAAAGTGCGGTGAGAGCGACAGGGAGCCCTGTGGGCCTGCCATGCCTCGTGCGCGCCGTCCCATGCTCGCCTTATCCGGCCGCACTCCTCGGTCCCCTCTCGTCCAGTCGACTCGAGCCCGGGCCTGGCGGGAGTATACGACCGGCGTTCGTGGCCTGATCAGAGTCACCCGACCGTCCCAACGAGCATGGGATTCTCGTGACATTTTCCTTGCAGAGTCGTTAGCGGCCCGGCTCCGGAGCCGATCGAGAAACGTCACGCAGCCCCGCGTTGCCGTCGTAGCTGGGCGACTGGCTACAGGTCCGCGAGCAGCTCGCGCACGGCATCGTCCGGCCCCGGCTTGTGAACCGTGCCAGCCTTCGCCACCAGGCCTGCAGTGCGGGCAGCGTTCCAGACCTCGCGCCGCCTCTAGTTCCCTGCGAGGCACCTGGCGCAGCAGTGCCGAGACGCGCTGCTTGGAGACACCGAGATGCCGCCCGATCCGGGCCAAGCTCCAGCCCTGAACGACGAGCCTGAGGACTGCGTGGCGGCGCTCAGCCGGCGACGGCTGCGGCGTGCTTCTGGTGCTCGCTCAGCACCGGAGAATTCTCCTCCCACGACACCGCGCGGCGCTAGACTTCGTACCGACGGGAGGCGGAGAGATGTCCGACAGGCACGAGGATGTCATTCCACTGGAGGAACTACAGGACTGGAAGCGGGAAGCGGAGGCCGCCATAGCCGCCCGCGACACGCTGTTGGAAAAAGACGTGCAGTGGGCCCTGCGAGTGCGCGAACTGGTAAACGAAATCGAGCGGCTTCGGGCCGTTCCAGCCGAGAACGTGCTGGCAGAAGTGAAGGTGCGGGACGTGTGCGCCTTCTACCGATTGGTCGACCTCATCAGGTCAGCCGAGCACGAACGGACCATGGACGCCACGACATGGCGGCTGATCGCCAGGGGCGACGATGTACTGGGCGGTGCGCCCCGGCTTGAGGTGAGGCTCCTGAAGGGCGACCAGCTCAGATTCGCGGCAGAGGGCACGCCGGGTGATATCGCACAGAAGTTGGGGCATTGGATGCTCTAGCTGTTCCGGCGTGGCGGGAAGGCTGAGAAGCAGTAGACCAAGCGCACGAAGGGCCGACCCCGTGCGAGCAACCGGCCCCCTCACCCGCGAGCGTCCCCGCAGGGAGCAGCTGTCTACGCCACGCGCAGGACATCGGCAGCCGTGCTGCTCCCGTGAAATGGTGGGCACTCGCTCAGCGGTCCCACCGCGGCCAATTGGTGACGGTGACGGCCGCACCTCGAACTTCGCCAACACGGACTACGTGTTGTGACCACGCCGGCGAGGCGACAGCAGTTCCGCCGCCCGGCGCCGCAGGGACTTCTGCGTCGCCTGGTCCTCGGTCGTCGCCGCGGCTTCCAGGAACGAGACGGCGTCCCGTCGCTGCCGGGCCTCGTCCCGCGCCGCCCTCGACTCCTCATCGGGCCGTGGCTCGTGGCCGTTGGCCTCAGGGGGATTCGACACGAAGTGCATCCCTTCTCCTGGCGCGCGTCGAAGGGACCGCCTGGATTCCCGCGTGTGCGTCAATAGAGACGCACTGCCACGAGGCGCGGTTTCGCCTTCGAGAGGTCGTCACGACGTTTGACAACTGCCGCTGCGCGGCTTCCTTCGGCTGTCGGAGATCGCTACAGCACCAGGGCGGTCTTACAGCCCCGGAGCCGTCAGCATCTGGCTCCGCCAGATGCTGACGGATGAGAAAGCCGTTCGGATCGAGGCGCAGGTGCGGGCATGCGGACTGGACGACCCTGGCGCGCTGGGTTGAGCAAGAGAGCCGGGAGCCAAACGGCGGAGACGTCGCGGTGGCTCGTCTCGCGGAGGGCCCGCAGCTCGGCCAGCCATCCTGGGATCTCGGCCGAGAGCACCTCAACCCTGCGGGTTTGGCCCGGAAGGAGATGGAAATCGTTGTCGGAGAGAAGAGCGTAGCCCCCTTCGAGCCCTACGTGCACGAAGGCGGCGAAGCGCTTCGCGGTGACCTCCACCACCCAGCGATCGTTCTCCCTTCTGGCCGACCAGCGCAGGTCGGGCGGCTGGAGCCCCAGGTACTTCGGGGGGACGAAGAAGGAGACGTTTGAGGAGAGCTCCCGTTCGCCTTGGGCCAGCCTGTACGCCACGTAGTACTGCCGCCGGTTCTGGTAGGTCCGGCGGTCGGGCGCCTCTCCGACCTCTTCACCAATGTCCAGCTCGGCGAGCAGCGTGCTGCAGTTCGCCGGTAGCACGACCTCTTGCTCGCCCCGCTTCACCTCCGTCCCGTCGAATCGCCCCAGCCACCATTGCAGCGTGGCCGGCATCGCCTGGAGGAGGTCGTTCGTACCCCAGATCTGCACCTTGCTGCGCCCGCCCAGGTCGATGGGGTCGGGCGAATCCTCGACCACGGCGCTCATCAGCACAGGGTTGAAGAACCGACGGGCCAGGTAGTGGAGGGCCTTCCAGCGGCCGCGGTAGTCGATGCTGCTCCAGGAGATGGCCGGCCAGTTGTCGTCGAGCTGCCAGTAGAGTGCGCCCGTCGATCGCGGATGGCCGCGGCGGAGGGCTTCGACGCCCCGCCGGATCCCCTCCGCCTGGAGGACCTGGGAGAGGTAGACCAAGCTTGCCCGCGGCCGCTTGCCCGCCGGCCGAGGGGAGGACCAGATCGCGGCCCGGCTCTTCGGGCGCAGCTTGATCGACTCCCGTCGAGGGGACACGGGCACCGAGGGCCGGGCCGGCCCCAGCCTTGACGCGATGCTCGTGCACGCGTCTCGCGCTCGGCCTGGCCGTTGCCGAGACCGTGGCGGGCGGCGACGACGCCCGGCCGGACCTGCTGGCGAGCGGCGGCTCCGGCCACGAGTCCTGCTGACCGCCAACCCTTGCACCGTTCCGGTGCATTCAGCTCCCTGGACGCACATAGGCCGCTTGATCCATTCCAAGGTCGTGCCTGATGTACGAAGGTTAGAGTTTCGGGTGTGATTGGGCCGCAGTGCGATCGCGCGCGCCGAGACGCTACGGCTCGCGCGCTTCACTCTTCAGGGGAAGGTGATGATAGAGACGATCGAAACCCAGCCCGCATTCGTCGGCTATTCTCGACCCGGCAGCGGTAGAGTCACCGTTTTCGAAATTCACGGCGACGTTACGCCGACAGGTGTCCTCTCGTTGTTTCGGCAGTTCACCGCAAACCCCACGCCGTGTCCCCTTCTGTGGGATCTGCGCGCATGCTCGCTCACTAACCTCGCGGTCAGCGATCTACATTGGATGGCAAGAGAGCTGAGTCGGCTCGACAGCCTGGGTGAGAGACCTGTGATTGGATGGAATCGCTTGAGCAGACGAACGCGGATCTATGGATTCCGTGGTTCTCCGCCTCGGCGTAGGCGATCATGGGTCGAAGTGACGGGCTAGACCTCGGCGAGCCAGCAGCGCGCGACGCCGATGTCCCTAGATGGGCCGGTCGCCCGTGGTTACTGAGGGTTGACGGTCGGGCCTCTCACACCGCACTCCGTCCGGGTGGTCATGCGCCACGGCGTGACCCTGCTTGCGCTGCTCGGCCGCGGCCATCGAGGTCGGCGCGCCGCAGTCCGGGCAACGCAGCTTGCCCGGCCATGCTGCTCCTGCTTCGTCCTGGGCTTGCTGTTGTTAGGCCGTCGAGATACACGGTGCCTGCCTCGGCCGCTTGTGAGCGTAGGTCACGCGGCGAGTCTGCCCTTGGAGCAGCGTCGTTCGCCAACGGCGGTCGGCCAGGAGGTCCGCAACCCAGCGGCCGAGATTGGCCCGGTCTGCCGCAGGCGCACGGCGTCGTTGGCGGGGCGAGGGCGCAACGGGCGGGAGTGCCCGCCCTACCGGGTCCTCGCTGACAGCGCGTGGTACAGCAGCTTGACTGCTACGAACGCATACAGCGCCAGACAGAAGATCATACCGGTCAACGTGACGATGACGGCTGTGCTGTATTGATTTGTGGCAGGCATGAGCCAGTCGAGCAACATGCCGGGCACGCCCAGCAGGGG
The DNA here is from genome assembly GCA_963831755.1 of uncultured Acidobacteriota bacterium. Classification (GTDB taxonomy): domain Bacteria; phylum Acidobacteriota; class Vicinamibacteria; order Fen-336; family Fen-336; genus DATBSL01. The sequence continues at coordinate 366,437 of CAWHRC010000006.1, read as the reverse complement.
CGCAAGGAAGACCACAGCAACGGCCGCCACAATCACCGAGTCAGAATCACCAAGCCACCACTGCAGGAATCGCCACATGACTCCTCCCGCGTACAGCCTCCGCTGGGTCAGCCGCGTTCGCGGCGGCACTCGTGGCGGGAGTGTAGGACGCCGGCAAAAAGCCCGAATGATGCAAACGCTCCAGTACGCCCCTCGGCATCCTTGGCGGACACGAGCCGCCGCGGCTCGGCAGCGGCTCGTCGGGATGAGCAGGGCACCGCCCGCGGCCACGCGACCACGCGACGACGCGACCAAGGGGGCGCTCGTCGACGCCGGCCCTTCGTGTCTGCTGGGACCTCGTGGCGGCTTTGAAGGGCGGGCGGGTGTACGCTCGGGCCATGTCCGCACCCCGCGTCTGTGCGTATGGCGCCGAACTCGAAGTGGCCGGCGATGCCTTGATCTGCCGCGGCTGCGGCGCCCGGGCCCCGACTTGGCTGGTCCTTCTCAACGGAAGGGCGGTGGCTGTGGGCACGACTCCCGAGCGTACCGCCCACAACGGCAAAGCCGCGGTTGCCTTCTCGCCGAGGTTCGAGGCATAGCTCCTCGAGTTGCTGGACGGGCCGCCGCAACGTCTCCGGTATGCGATTCCGTCAGGCTGGCGCCGGGGGCATCGTAGGCGCCAGCTCGCGCGGCGGTGAACGTCGCTCGTTCGTGCGGGGACGGGCCCTGTCGAGCTACACCGGCCCCAGGCCGTCCCTCTGGCGCGCCTCTTCGATGGCCGCCTCACGCGTCGGAAACAGCCTACTGAAGCGCCGGGCGACGCCGGAAATGCTCCAACGCCAACCGTCAGAGACCTGCCACAGCTCGATGGACAACGGGGACCGATGCTCGCCTTGGCGGCCCGGGAGGCGTTCGATCCATGCAGTCTCGAACTTCGCCACGGCCCGAGCCTAGCACTGGCCGCGTATCGCTGCCGGCCTTCTTCGCGCGCATGCTAGTCTCTCCTCCGTGGACGGGTCCTCCAGGGTGGGCCCCACGCACCGCGTCGAGCTCGGCGAGTATGGCGATGGCCACGCTTTCTCCTGTCCGTGCGGCCACGATGTGACGGCCTGGCTCGTTCTCGTCCACGGTGCGGTTGTCGCTGCCGGTAACCTCGACAGCCACAGCGGTCGGCGCTCGCGGATCTGGATCGCGCCCCGGCTTCCTGCAGCTCCTGCAGCTCAGCCTCGATCCGCGCGGCGCTCCGCCGCCGCTCGCTGAGCCGGACAGTCTCGCGGGCCCTCGCAGCGTAACCTCACCACCCCGCCTCGCGGCGCCGCTGCCGCGCTGGCGTGCGCTGCGGCTGTCGGACAAGCTGCTAGTCTGTGTTCCAGCGATGGCCCTTCAGCCCTGTTGTTGCGTCTTTCAGGCTCTGAGCCGTATCGAGTGCCCTCTGCTTCCTTACGCGAAGAACCTCGACGTCCGCCTCCTTCTTGAAGACCCACCAATTGATCTCGTCTCGTCCTACCTCCCTGCCACACTGGGTCGGTTCGGGTCTGGCGAATGGACTGGCCTCGATCGCGGGCATCCTAGCTGCTAGAGCTCGCTTCGTGCGCGCACGAAACCAAGAACGTGCCGTGCCAACTTCTTCCGACGCCGGTGCCTTCTGCTGGAGGAGCGGCGGTCGAGCGGATTGGGCTTTGCGGAAGCTTCTTCCGCAAGCCCCGACCCTCCGCCTTCCCTTGACAACGACTCCTCGCAAGGGTCCATACTGCGGATAGACACTGTATCCGACCTACGCAAGGGAGGGAACATGGGAACGGAGCCCCTAGGAGCCGTACGCGAGAGGCTTTTCGCGGCGAAGCGCAGCGCTGTCGCGCAGTTTCTGACGGCTGCGCCCGCACGGCCTGAGATCGCCCGGACGTTCCGGGCCACGACACGCCCCGATAACAACGTTGTCGGTGTCGGCGTCGGCCAGAAGATCGTCAAGGGCAAGGCTACGTCGAAGCACTGTGTGCGACTGTACGTCGCGCAAAAGGTCCCCAAGGCCGCGCTCACGCCCGAGCTGACGCTGCCGGCCACGATCGGCGGCGTCGCGACGGACGTCATCGAGACCGGTCGCTTCTTTGCCTTCCCCGCCAAGGTACCCCTCGCCAGGCGCCGCATGCGGCCGGCACGGCCTGGCTGCTCGGTCGGCTTCCGCTTCACGGGCGCGAAGGCCCAGTACGTGATGGCTGGCACTCTCGGGGCGGTCGTTACCGATGGTGAGCACGGCTACATCCTCAGCAACAACCACGTCCTCGCCGACGAGAACAACCTGCCGGCCGGCAGCGCGATTTTCCAGCCCGGTCTTCTCGACGGGGGCGACCCGGACAAGGATCAGATCGCCAAGCTGACGAAGTTCGTCCAGCTGAAGGCCGGCCAGCCCAACACCGTTGACGCGGCCATCGCGCAAGCGCTCCAGAACGCCCTGCTGAGCCCAACGCCCCTGCCCCAGGTCGGCCGCCTGACCAACGCACAGCCCATCGCGGCCACGGTCAAGATGAAGGTGCACAAACACGGGCGCACGACGGGCTACACTCGAGGAGAGGTGTACGACGTGAGCGCGGACGTCCGGGTCGAGTATGAGATCGGCGTGCTGACCTTCCAGGACCAGATCCTCGTACGCGGCACGCCCGGCGGTTTCTCGGACGCCGGCGACTCAGGCTCGCTGATCGTCGACCGCAAGACCAAGCGCGGCACCGGCCTGCTGTTCGCCGGCTCGTCGACCTACACCATCGCCAACCACCTCGCCGAGGTCCTGACGGCCCTCGGCGTTACGCTGGTGATCTAGCGAAGTGGAGGGGCCCTGAAAGAGAGCGACCCAGTCCAGGTCAAGAGGAGAGTCTCGCCGCGGCTGCTCTCGCTGTCGGGCGTGGCCGGCGTGGGCGTCCCACTGGGGCGCCTGACCGTCTACCTCGCGGAGGACACCCCGGCTGTGCGCCGGTCCGTCGCGGACGCGCTGAAGGAGCTCGAATGCGAGGCGCCGGTCGACTTCATCGTCACCGGCGCCTTCCGCAAGCAGGAATAGACGGCACGCTCGTCCGCCGCTAGAAGTCCAGCCCAGCAACGACTTGCCTAGTCGACGGGTCCGGTCAGCGCGCCCGACGAAACCCGTGCTGTGTCAGCGGAACCAGGTTGTTCCACCCGCGCCACTGTTCGACCTCGGTCATGCAGGGAACACGTGCTCGAGCCCGCGAAACGCCTCCCGCACCACCTGGCACCGCCTGGTCGAGCGCTAATGGAACACCCTTCCGACCCCACCAAGCCGAACGCCCTAGGCGCCTGCCTGCTCAGTCTACAACGCCTTCTTCCGGTACTTCGGGATGAAGACCACGTGGTACTTGCAGTCCCACACGCTGTGGCTTACGTTGTCGCAGTCGTTCATGGGTACTCCCTGTCGTGATGCTTGAGCGGCTCACGGCAGGGAGTGCATTGGACATTCCCGGAACTGTCACACTTCTCCAGCCACCGTGGCAAAGCCGGGGACCTCCCACAGACGTTAGAAGTAAGCCTGCTACGCAACCCTGCTACCGTCCTGCTACCCCGAGCGCGTTGGGAACGGCAAGCCGCGGCCTGCGGGCCAAGACGGACGCCAATCCCCGTGTGAGCGACTTCGACGAACGGTCCGCCGGCAGCATGAGACGCTGGCCTGTCCCGCGCTCACCCACTCGGGCGGGCTCAATCCCCCACTCTCGGTCGAGGAGCTAGGACATTGCACCCGCAACGACGTGCGATGTTCTCGCCGCAGATCGTCTCGGTTCTGGCGGCGTCAGCCAGACGGCGCTTCAGCATGTCGAGGAGCATTTCCCCGCCACGCACTCGGCGAACTTGGTATTGCCCACGCTCTCGGCGGCCAGACTGGTCGGCGTCAGCCATTGCGCCGTCGCCGCGGCCTGGCCGATCAGGCGCTTCGTTTCTCCGCCTACGACCGCAGTCTACGCGCGCGAAGCAACCACGCCCGGCCACCCGCGGGCCTCCCAGCCAGCGGGCGTACTTCCACGATCCTTGATCCTCCACGCGTCACTGCGACTACCTTGTCCCTCCTATCACGCTCAGGCGCGTTACTCGCACCACTCCAGCGAGGAACAGTTTCACCTCGTAGTCGCCCGGTGCAAGACCGCACAAACCGTAGCGCCCCTGGGCATCAACATGCAGCATCAGAATGAATCGCTCTTCACCGGTCTCCAGGTTCTTTATTGCAGCGCCCACTGGATACAAAGGCGCAGCGAGGCCAACGGACCCGCGCAGGCAACCTGTGGGGATCCCCACGAGCGAGTACCTCTGCGGCCCCTGAGCAATGCCAAACCCCGACACAATGGCTTTCCAGACCCCCGGTGTCGGTTGGGCTAGGACTTGCTCCACGTTGTTCAGGTGGTCCTTCCCAAACCCTGCCGGCTGCAAGTCCCCCGGTCGAATCGGATCGTTCACATTGCCTGCGTCACCAGGCGCCACGAAGTGTGGATTCAGCGTCGGCTCCAGACGCCTCTCTACGGCTATCCATGTGCCGCACGTCTGCTGCCTGTTACCCAGTGGGTTGCCGGTCGCATTCACTGCCACCTGATCGAGCAGCCACGGATACTGCTCTGACCCGGCAGGATCAACCAGGACCAAGGCCAAGTCGTTAATCAGCTTGGGGGCCGTCCTTGTCTGGCTCGGACTTGCCTCAACGTCATCCCACGCCAGGGTCACTTTGACAGGCGCGCTTTGACTGTGCTCCACAACAAAACTGTATGTATCGCTCTCACACGTGCTGCCGATACTCCCTTCTCGACGACCAGGATGCAGCGCGAACCCTTCGCCACAGCGTCGGTGAGCTCCTCGATAACGTGTTCGTGCACTCCCGGTCCAACGTCAATGCGGTCGTCTGCGCGCAGCACTTCCCAAATGCGCGCCGTTCTCAGGTCGCGATCGTCGACACGGGGCTAGGCTTTCTCGGATCGTTTCAGGAGACGCAGTTGTTTCGTGATGCCGTTCGCAGTTGCCGGCATGCGATCACCCTGGGTCTTGCGCCGTTCGTGACGAGCAAGCCTCGGACGGGTGTGCCGTACGAAACGGCCTACGGTCGGCTAGGTGTTGGCCTCTTCATCGTTCCGGACATCCTCGACGCAGTCGGTGGTGAGATTCTTGTGGTGTCCGGAGACGCGATGGCGCGACGCCGCGCAGGTGAAACTCGGTGGCGTTCTGTCGAACCGTGGCAGGGTGCGATCCTGGGCTTCGAGATCCCCGACGATCCGCGCGTGAGCTACGACGAGGCACTCAGGAATGCTCGAGTTCGAGCCCGTGCGATCGCCGACGCGCGGGCCTAAGAACCTATGATAGGAAGCGTGGAGCAGGGCAACCGCAACATGGTCAATGTAGCGAAGGATTTTGGTCGTCACCTCATCGGCCGCGACATCGGTTCCGAGATTCGCAAGCAGCACTTCTCCGGACCACCGGAGTCGTGGCCCCATGGACTCGACTTGACCCGTGTCGAGCAGGCGACCGAGTCGTGTGTCGACGAATTGCTGGGCACGCTCGCCCGAGATTACGGTCTGCAAGCCGTGAAGGCGCTGCGAATCGAAGGAGCTTCAAGCCCTGTGTCTGAGACGATCGACTATGTGCTCACGATCGCATCCGAGCCCCCCTCGTCGCTCAGCGCCGAAATGATTGAAGGGCTTCTCGTGCCCGAGAAGCATCGGCCGCGCACGGCGCGAACGCCACGAAGGCCGCGCAAGAAGCGATAGACCTGCAGGGCTGCGGCCGCCCGCGCGCTGCTCGCTGTGCGCTCGGCGCGGTAGTTCCCTAGGTTCCCTCGCGCCCGGTGGGCTCGCACAGTCGCCGGGCGTCGTTTTCGAACACGCAAGCGGAACCGGGGCCCAGACGCACGGAAGGGCCGGCCTGGACGAGCGCCGGCCCGGTGTCACGGCCCTGGACTATGGCGCACCTGCTTCAACAGCAGGTCCCAGCGGTCCCGATACTCCGCGATCGCCCCGTTGAGGGATGACGTTGTATCGCTCGGGAGCGCTTCGATCGGCAGGACGAAGAAGAGGGGCGCGGGTTTGCCCAACACGACGAGGATGCGGGGCATCCCGATCGCCTCTAGCCCGGACTATTCACAGAAAGTAGGAGGGGCGGGAGCCCCTGTGTGCTAAGAAGGGCTTGGATAAAGGTCCATCTCAGCATGAGGAGGCTCCCACCTTGCGCGACGATAACACGACACAGTGTTGGCTGTTCGAGGATCTGGCGAAGCGTCGGGTTACGGTCCTCTTTGACCAGGAGCGAGGCAGCTCTGACGGCGGGGCGGTACTGCTGGGAGCGGCCGATCGTCGGCTCGGGCTGAGCGACGCACTGGCGAACTGCATCCGAGATGGCCGCGATCTCGAGCGTGTGATTCACGAGATCTCGGACCTCGTGCGACAGCGGGTGTACGGGATTGCCTGCGGGTATCCGGACGGAAACGACGCGGCGAGGCTGTCGTCGGATCCGGTGCACAAGCTGCTGGTGGGCCGGGCGCCCTTGGGTGAGGGCGATCTGGCCTCCCAGCCGACCCTGAGCCGCTTCGAGAACGGGGCGAGTCGTGCGGATCTGTTCCGGATGAGCGAGGCGCTGGCGGAGCGGGTGATCGAGCGTCATCGCCATCGTCGGCATGGACGGACTCGCGTGGTGACGATCGATCTCGATCAAACGGACGATCCGGCTCACGGGCAGCAGCAGCTGGCCCTGTTCAACGGCTACTACGGCGAGTGGTGCTACCTGCCCCTGCTGGGCTTCATCGGCTTCGACGACGAGGCCGACCAGTACCTGGTGGCGGCAATCTTGCGACCGGGGAACTCCCCGGACAAGAGGGGCTCGCTCGGGGTGCTCTCGCGGCTGCTGCCGCGGCTACGGACGGCCTTCCCCAAGGCACGCTTCCGAGTCCGGCTCGACGCGGGCTTTGCCGCCCCCGAGGTCTTTGACTTCCTCGACGAGCAGGGTGACGTCCAATACGCCGTGGCTATTGGCAAGAATCCCATCCTGCTCCGAAGGGCCGGCAAGTATATGGCTCAGGCTCGCCGACTTTCGAAGGCCAGCGACAAGACCGAGCACGTGTACGCCGAGACGCTCTACGCTACGAAGACTTGGCCCGCCAAGCGGCGAATCATCATCAAGGCTGAGGTCACTCGCCATCCCGGACGCGACCCCAAGGACAATCCCCGCTTCGTGGTCACGAACATGACCCAGACCCCACGCTGGGTCTACGAGGATTTCTACTGCCACCGGGGCGAGATCGAGAACCGGATCAAGGAACTCCACCACGGTCTCGAGATCGATCGCACCAGCTGCTCGCGCTTCCTCGCCAACCAGCTCCGTGTGCTCCTCACCGCCGCCGCCTACGTCCTCATGCAGGAGCTGCGACTGCGCGCCGCCGGCACCAAGCTCGCTCGAGCTCAGGTCTCGACCCTGCGCGACTGTCTCCTCAAGATCGGCGCCCGCGTCGGCTCCTCCGTGCGCCGTATCGTCCTGCACATGCCCGAGAGCTTCCCTTTCGCCCACGCCTGGGGGACGGTTGCCCACTCCCTCGGCGCTTCCCCCGGGTAGACCACCTCGCCCTGATGGACCGTGCCCAACATGGTGAAGGTGTCTCTTCCTGGCAGCCAGATTCGCGGCGGATCATCAACCGAGCTCTGCCTCAGGCGCAGATCACCCCTCAGGTCCGCTCCGACGGCGCCCGGCAATACGTACACACCCCCCGGGGCCCGGCTCTCAGCCTCTTGGTGAATAGTCCGGGCTAGCAGGCTGCTGAAAAAGGCGGACTTTGGATAGCTCTTTGCATAGTCGGACCTCCGAGCGTGAAAAGGGGGTCTGGATGCGTGGAGAGCTGGACGAGAACGCAGGAATGTTCAGCTACATCACGCCTGCGCAAAGGGTGCCGAAGGATCACCCGCTGCGGGCGATCCGCGTGCTGGTCGACGCGGCGCTGAAGGAGATGTCTCCTGTGTTTCAGCGGCTGTACTCGCGCATCGGTCGTCCGTCGATTCCGCCGGAGAAGCTGATCAGAGCTTCGGTGCTGCAGATGCTGTACACGATCCGCAGCGAGCGGCAGCTGATGGAGCAGCTGAACTTCAACATCCTCTACCGCTGGTTCGTGGGCCTGGGAATGGACGACCGGGTCTGGGATCCGACGGTGTACACGAAGAACCGTGCGCGGCTGCTGCGTGGCCAGGTCGACGTGCGCTTCTTCGAGGCCATCCTTGAGCAGGCCCGAGAGAAGGGGCTCTTGTCGGAAGAGCACTTCACGGTGGACGGCACGCTGATCGAGGCGTGGGCGAGCCAGAAGAGCTTCCAGCCGAAGGATCGTCCGATGCCCCCTTCGGACGATCCCGGCAACCCCAGCATCAGCTTTCGCGGCCAGAAGCGGACGAACGAGACTCACGAATCCAAGACGGATCCTCAGTCGCGCCTGTTTCGCAAGGCACGTGGGCACGAAGCGAAGCTGTGCTACATGGGCCACGTGCTCATGGAGAACCGTAACGGCCTGGCGGTCGCCGGGATGACGACGATCGCCTCCGGGCACGCCGAACGTGATGCCGCACTGACACTCATCAAGCCGAGAACGGGTGACGCGCGCCTGACCCTGGGCGCCGACAAGGCCTACGACACCGCCGACTTCGTCGAGGCTCTTCGTGACGTGCAAGTGACTCCTCACGTGGCCCAGAACACGACGAACCGCTCGAGCGCGATCGACGGCAGAACGACACGCCATGCGGGGTACGAAGTCAGCCAGAGGAAGCGCAAGCGAGTCGAGGAGATCTTCGGCTGGATGAAGACCGTCGGAATCCTCCGCAAGGTCAAACTCCGTGGGCAAGTGCTCGTCGACTCGCTCTTCCGCTTCGGACTGACCGTCTACAACCTCGTCCGCATACGCAACCTGATGGCAGAGATGGCCGGATGAAGGGGCAAGAGGCGTACTCGGCATCGAAGAACGGCCCTCCAAGGGCCCTGCGGACCACCGGTCAGAGCCCTCTCGACCCCGTCTCTGCCGATCGGAAGTCGATCTCATGACCTGTCAACGGCGTTTTTCCGCAGCCTGCTAGAGGCGCTCGGACGTTAACGATATGGTGGCCAGAGTTGGCCGCATCACTTGAGAGCCGGCCGGCCGCACTCACAAACGCGTGGCTGCCGTTTACCTCGAGCAGTTTCTTGTACGGGCCTTTCCGGGCCGTGTCAATCTCCGTGAGACAGCCGGGTTCTGCATTTAGTGAGCGGGCTGCACGATGCTGACGGAGTCGAGCTGGCCCGCCTGCGGTCGACGGTACGGCACGTAAGTGCGGCAAACGGGGACGACCTCAGGGTCGTCCGGATTTCGCTGCGTTGATCCTGGGGCATCCTGGTGCGTCGTTTCCTCGGGTGGGTTGATCCAAACAGCGTTCGGTAGGTTCTGGCGCCGCGGCGGCCCGTTGACGAAGCGCTCGGGGTGGGCGGCGTAGGCGGCGAGGCGGACGCGGTGACGAGCATCGAGGGCCTCGTCGGCGCGGCCGTGGTGCACGGTGGCCGGCGTGAGGAAGGCCAGAGCGCTGTGGTGATGCTCGGCGTTGTACCAGGCGAACAGCGGGCGGCATGCCTGACGCGCGTGCTCGACCGAGCCGAAACGATCAGGGAAGTCGGGCCGGTACTTGAGGGTCCTGAAGTGGGACTCCGAGAAGGGATTGTCGTCGCTGACGTAGGGCCTCGAGTGGCTACGCAGGATGTCGAGGTCCGAGAAGAGCAGCGCGACGGTCTTGCTGGTCATGGCCGGTCCGCGATCGGCGTGGATGGTGAGCTGGCCCGGCGAGATGTTCTGCTTGGTGCAGGTCTCCTCGATCAGCCGTTCGGCCAGCCGGGCGCCCTCGCCGTGGGCGACCATCCAGCCGACCACGTAGCGGCTGAAGATGTCGAGGATGACGAACAGGTAGAAGTACGTCCACTTGACCGGGCCCTTGAGCTTGGTGATGTCCCAGGACCAGACCTGGTTCGGCTGGGTGGCCAGGAGCTCGGGCTTGGCGTAGGGCGGATGCCGCAGCTGGTCGCGCCGTTCGCGGACCTCGTGTGCCTCGGCCAGCACTCGGTACATCGTCCTCGGCGAGCCGAGGTAGGTCTCTTCCTCGAGCAGGGTGGCGTGGACCTCGGCTGGGGAGGCATCGCAGAAGCGCTCGGAGTTCAGCGTATCGAGGATCGCTTGGCGCTCGTCCGGTCCAAGCGAGCGGGGATGCCTCGCCCGCGCCGGCTTGGGTTCGATGTCGAGCTTCGGCTGACGCCAGCGGTAGAGTGCGGCCCGTGAGACGCCCAGGCTCTCGCACAGCGGGGCGGTTGGGACTTCGGCACCGACCTCGGCGATCGCCGACATCAGTCGTCCTCTTCGTCGGCGAGGGTTCTCAGGGGGATCCCCAGGATCTCGTGCACTTTTTTTTGGACTTCGATGATCATCTCGGCCTGCTTCAGCTTCCGCTGCAGGCGCGCGATCTGCTTCTCCTGCTCCTTCACTCGCGGATCTACGGCCTTGGGCTTCGGGCCGCGCTTGCGCCCTCGCAGCGCGGCCAGGGCCCCTTGCTCCCGCTGGCGGCGCCAGGTCGACAGCAGCGACGAGTACAGACCCTCACGCCGCAGCAGAGCGCCCAGCTCGCCGGGCGCCTTGCAGGCGTCCGCCTGCTTCAAGATCTTCAGCCGGTACTCGGCGGTAAAGCGGCGACGCTTCGGCTTCGCCACCACCTCGGGGTCGGGGGCCCCGCCGGCGTCGGCGGAAACTCCGGTCGCCCTACGGGCTCCCTCCGTTTCCGCCGCATGCTTCATCTCAGAACCAGATCCAGCAGCCTCTCGATCCATCCATCTCAGCCTCCCCGCCCCCTACACTAATCTCGGACGGCTCGGTGTCTCACGGATTATTGGCACGGGGGGTTCGACGCCTGCGCGCGCTCAACTAATTAGGCGTACCTTCGCGCCGATGCCCCGGAGAGCTTCGTAGGCGGCGAGCGTGGCAGGGGCGATCTCCTCGTACGGCTTCCGCATCGGTCCCGAGTGTCGGAGCAGACGGGACCACCCTCCGGGAGCGTAGAACCTCGCGACCGACGGCTCGCTCAGAGACGTCGACTTGCAGAGACGGTCTCGTGGAATGACCAGCAGGCGCGGTGAAATCGGCTCCGCGTTCTGCACCACGTAGACCAGCCAGTCGGCCCAAGGCGGAAAAGGCAGATAGAGGCTGACGGTGGCGTGGATCTGACGCTGCACTGGGATGGCGCAGCGCGGCGACTACCTGGACACTCTTCCCCGCAACCCAGGCCCACCGCACCCGAGACCACGCCTCGCCTCCGTCGTCCACGGCACCTTGCTGTGGGTGCCGTGATGCTCGGAGGCCCGCGTCGTGCGCGGCGCGCAGGACCTCGTCGACGGCCTCTTCTATCGCCGCCACCTTCGGGATGTAGCGGTAGCGGGGCGGCATCAGGCCGGATTAGATCGCCACGACTGGCGCGTCCGCAAGGCCGAAGAGTCCCTTTGCGCCCCCCAAAGAGACGAAGGGCCGGCCTAGACGAGCGCCAGCCCTCGGTTGTCGGGTCCTACCGCAGCGCCCGCGTCAGGATCTCCGCGCCCAGGTCCGGCATGGTGCGGCCCTGGCGCAGGGCCTCGGCCTCGAGCGCGTCCTGTGCCTCGGGCGACATCCACAGCGTGGTGATCCGCTCGCGCTCGTCCGCCAGTACGTAGCCGGCCGCCACCAGCGCTGCGGCGTCGGCGTCCGTCCCCTCGACGAGCGCCAGGTCTGCCACCTCTGCCGCCTGAACAGCTCGTCGCCGACCAACAGCATCGGCGAGCCCTCGCCTTCGGCCTGTTCGTCGCGTCCCGCGGCTTTCTGCTCGTCCGGCCAGCGCTGGCGCGTGCTAAGCTGTGCGACATGGCGTACCTCGATAACGTCGAGGTCGATCGCCCGCCGACGAAACAAGGATGGCCGCGGGCGCCGCTTCGGATTCAGCTCATGCTCTCGAACGAAGGCGTGCGGTGGAATATCCTGGGCAGCCGCGCGCTTTTCAGCGAGCTCTATCCGACGCGGGAGGCTGCAATCCAGGCAGCCCGGCTGCGAGATGGCCTGGAGCCCACGAGTCACTGACGAGGCGCAGCCCGACCGCGAGTCCGACGATGATTGATCTGTTCTCCCGCGAGTCGGATCTGACCACCTTCGTCGCCCAAGGGACTATCAGCGCCCACGAGATCGTCGACGCTTACTCTCACTTCCTTGGCAAATCGCCCACTCGCCTCGTGCTCTGGGACTTCACCCACGCCGCTGTGACGGAGTTGGATGCCGGCGCCATGGGGCGACTCGCACACCAGATTGCCGAGGTCGGAAGGACGCGCCGTCCTAGGGGGAGATCCGCCGTCCTCTGCGGCCGTCAGGCCGACGTCGAGATTGCGCGGATGATCCAGACATACCTCGAACTCGAAGGCCGTGGCGTGCAAACGGCCGCATTCATGGAGCGGGCCAGCGCGCTGGCGTGGCTCGCCGACGTCCCGGACGAGTAGCAGCAAGAACGGAAATAGGGCCGGCCTCGACAAGCGCCGGCCCGGGCACGTCGCTATCGCGGGGCCGACAGCTCTTCTACGAGGCGCGGCCGAGGAGCCAGGCCCGCGCGACGTCCACGTTCCCAAAGGCGAGCAGCGAGACGACGTGTCCGCTCAGCCAGGCATATGTGATCAGCGTTCGCAACACGTCACGGTCTGCGTTATCTGGGACGACGAACGCCGACCGGCCAGGGGCGCGTGTGGCGCTCGAGAGCGTGATTGGCGGGAGCTCGTCGTCCGTGAACGGCCTGAAACTGCCCTGCCTCAGGTCCCACAGCACGAGCGATGTCGGGCCCTCACGCATGAACGCAGCGAAGGCGCGGACCACGTCCTCGGGCCCGGCTTCGGGCGTCACCGTAAACACGGTTACGCCGTCCGCCTCTCGTTGGACGTCCACGCTCGGGCTCTGGACGTCGTCTTGGCCCATCTCACCGCCGCGCGAGCTGGCGCTTGCGATGCCCCCGGCGCCAGCTTGACGGGATCGCATAGTGGAGGGGTTGAGGCGGCTCGACGAGCAGCTCGAGGAGCTCCGCCTCGAACCTCGGCGCGAAGGCAACCGCGCCTTTGGCGATGCGATCGGGAAGGGTACCCACGGCTACCACCTTGCCCTCGAGAAGGACTCGCCAAGTCCGGGCCCGGGCGCCGCAGCCGCGGCAGATCAGGGCATCGCCGGCTATTTCGAGTTCGGCGCCACACGCACAGACGCGGTTGGCCGACATGGCCGAGCGTACTCCTTTGCGCCTGTTGGCGCCGCACGAACGGCGGGCCAGTGCTAGGCTCGGGCCGTGGCGAAGTTCGAGACTGCGTGGATCGAACGCCCCCCGGGCCGTCAAGGCGAGCATCGGTCCCCGTTGTCGATCGAGCTGTGGCAGGTCTCTGACGGTTGGCGTTGGAGCATTTCCGGCGTCGCCCGGCGCTTCAGTAGGCTGTTTCCGACGCGTGAGGCGGCCATCGAAGAGGCGCGCCAGAGAGACGGCCTGGGGCCGGTGTAGCTGGAAGGGCCGGCCCTCTCAACCGCGCGCCCAGCCCTCACGGACAGCCGTGCCACCCTTGAAGACGTTAGGCGTCAATCCGGTTAGGCGATAGGCAGCGAACACATCGCCCCCGCGCAGCCACCGAGTCACGACGTGCTCGACCCCTTCGGTGAGCACCGCTGCCACTGCGGGAACGAAGCGCAGTCTGGAGGCGGCCTTTGCCCGGGCCTTGTCGTCTGGGGCCAGATCATCGTTGGCCGGACGTTGGCCAAGCGCGACCGCTCTTTTGAATGTTAGCAGCAGGAGGGCGGCGTCGCTGATCCGTGCGACCGCCTCATTGATCCGCAGATTGACAACCCCTGTCTCCAGCCCTACCGGTACCTGCCGCCCCTCTGTACGGAACCGGGCAAATGCTTCGCACGGCTTCACGTCCTCCGCATTGCAGGCGATGCAATTTGCCGGGCGGGCCTCGTAGATCGCGCAGCGCCCAGCCTCCAACAGCGGGCACCAGTCGCCGGCGTCGAACCGCCGCTCCTCGTCCTCCTCCTCCTGGACAGCGACGGCCAGCACCCGCGCACGCACTTCGTCACGATTCGGCAGCCCCTCGATCGCCCGAGCGGCCCGCACGACGTCGAACGCATTCGCCGTTACCGCCAGTGCGCAGCACCAGGAGCACCCCTGTCCGCATGCCGCCTTCTTGAACAAAGGAGCAACGCACTCCGCGGCCCAACCGCCTGCGTTGTCGGCAATCTCGTACACGGCCTCCGCGGTCAGCCCCTTCTCGGACAGGATTTCGCCGATCGCTCGCACCTCTGCGGTCGCGGCTATACGGACCCAGCTATCAGGGTTTTCGCGGTTCGCTCTGCTCGCCCAGCCCACAGTGGCGGCCTCCTCGATGCGGCCCGGCGCTACGTGTCCACCTCAAGCACGAGTACAGCCACCTGCTCGCACCGCGACCCAGTTTGACCAGCGCGTGCGAAAGCCTACCGTGCACACGCCTTGAGCAAGAGGGTAAGGCTCAGCGCCAGAAGCGCAGTCAAGGAGGAGATGAGCGCAGCCCAGGACGCGTGCACGGTCGCCCGTGTGCGCTTCTCGTCCTCGGTCATGACTTTCTGCCCGAGGCCGCGAAGGTGAAAACAGATCGGGCGTTCGTGCTCGCCTTGACACCCGTAGTCCGCGACATGTCTCGCACGCGTTAGGTTCCCGCCTCCGAACACGTGGTTGAAGGTTGCGAGCTGCTCATCCGAAAGCCGCCCCAGAGCCTTCCGGTACTCCTCGCTTGTCATGTGCGCCTCCGCCCCGACCAGGCACCACGATACGCCTATGGCTGCTCTCGCAACCACGTGAGCGCCACAGCCTCATCCGCGAACACTCCGACTTCGAGACCCTCGATTTCCGAGAAGACAGCGAACATCCGCCCCACGCCGACAAGCACGGGCCCCGTCCCGGTGAGGATCGCCCACCGCGACCCAAGCTGCCCGCGCATCTGCGCGAGGATCTCCACCCGGTACCGGATGTCCTCGTACCTCACGCCAGGCACCTCGGCGCGCACGTCAATCAGGAGGGGCATCTTCGGACGTGCGGCCGGGTCAGCCGCGGCGGCATGGAGGGCGCCCCTGAGCTCGGCGAAGCCCTCGAGTGCCACCTCGAGGACGAGCACACCACGGGTGATCCGGTAGCGGATCGGCATAACCTAACAGTTTACGAGGCGGCGACGACCAAGCGGAATGAGGCGGATGATCCATCAAGGACTTGGACGCGGCGCTGCTCGGCGCCCGGTTGAACCGGGTTACTTCTTCCTGGGAGGAGGAGGCGGCGGAGCGGGGCGCGTCCCCTTGTCGCTTCCGGTGCGGGGCGTTGGCGCCTCCTTGATGACCCGAACGGGCTTCGAGTCCCCGCCCCGTTTCCCGTCGGTGCCGTTGCTCACGCTGCCTCCCTGATGGGTGGCGACTTCAGGATGTCGGCCGCCTTCCGCATCCGGCGAAGTGCATCGAGCGCGGCCGCGCCGAGGGATGCCTCGAGGAGGAACAAGAGCGCCCCCATGCCTACCTTGCTCGCAACCGAGATTGTCCAGTCCCTGTAACACCATGCGACGAAAGCCCCGAGGAGCGCGATCGCCAGGCCGCCGTGGCACTGGTAGTAACGATAGTGGTGGTCCGTGATCTCCCGTAGAGCTGCACGTATCTGAGGTTCGCGGCGCCGTGCGTGCGATTGCTCCGGCTCCATGAGGTAGGGCCACCACTCCTTCGCCTTCGGGATCTTCGGCAGGACACGCTCGAAGATGGTGAAGCGCAGGGCCTGTATCACCATGCCGACTCCGAGGGCCGTCATCGTCAGCATCAGGAAGCCACCGATCGTGGCGTCGAGCGCAGCAGTCTTGGCGACCCAGGACTGCACGCCTGCGTCCCAGATGGAGGCGGCCCACAGGCCCGCAAGACCCGGCCTTCAGTTGCATCAGCGAACCCAGCCCCATGATGGAGCTCAGGAGGGTGTGATTGCCTACCAGTTCCAGCAGGGACACGCTCGGGTACACGACAAACGCGATCGTCTTCTTTGCCATTGTTTCTCCATCTACAAAGTCGCTTCTGCTTCCAGCGAACGTCCTGGCTGTGGGATCTGGACGACGGCCTCAGGCTGTTCCCCGCGTGCCCATGCCTTTGACAATCCGCTCCTTGATGACCAGCGCATCGTGGGTCTGCGGCGCGTGCCGGACGCCGTTCGACGTGTTCGAGACGCACGCGATCTGCACGGCATGCCACACTGGTTTCGCCAGCGTGCGCCACTCCGCGTGCGGCGCGTCCCATGGCATCGACGCCTGGGCCGCCACCGCGAACGGAGCGATCGCCTGAGCTAACGACCCAGGTCCAGCTCCCCGCAGGCGCCGTTCTGGCCGCACATCCTGTAGACACCGTTCTTCGCCGCGAACAGCTTGTACTGGTTGTCCGGCTGGAGTCGGCGCCGCGCCGCGTGCCGGTTTCCTGGCGGTCGTCCCACAAACCCAACGTACCGGCGCACGGCGATACCCTCCATGCGTAGGAACCCCTATCGATGCGGCGACGAATACCTACCCTGGGGCCCACGGCTACTGCGGGGGGATAATCTCGGCGGGAGGCGGTCGATTGGCTACGATCACGGCGCCGCTTCGGAAGACCGGGATCGCCTTCGTGGGCGACGTCCCCTGGGGTACGCACGTCTGCCACTTCTTCGAGACGACGCAGGACCTGCTCGACACGGTGCTGCCTTTCTTCAAGGAGGGGCTCGATGCGAGGGAGTTCTGCCTCTGGGTCGTCGCGGAGCCGCTCACGGAAGGCGAGGCCACGAGCGCCCTCAGAAGGGTCGTTCCTGACCTGGACCGTTTCTTGGCGGACGGCAGCATCGAGATCCATCCCGCCCGCGAGTGGTATCTGCGGGCCGGCGCCATCGATCTCCGAAGCCTGATCGAGGCCTGGGACGAGAAGCTCGCTCAGGCCGTGCAGCGCGGCTTCACCGGGATGAGGGCCAACGCCAGCGAGGCCTGGCTGCGAGAGGAGGACTGGCTCGACTTCTCGGCGTACGAAGAGAGGCTCGACGAGTGGATCGCCGACAAGCGAATGATCATCCTCTGCTCCTATCGCCTCGCCAACGCTAGGCCGGCTGCGATCCTGGACGTCGCGCGAACGCACAACTTTGCGATGGCGAAGCGGAAGGGGACGTGGGAGGTCGTCGAAACGCCCGAGTTCCGCGCGGCCAAGGCGGAGAACAGGGAGCTCAGGATCCGCAATCGCCGGCAGAGCGCGGTGGCGGACCTGGGCCTGTTCGCGATCCGGGCCACCGACCTCGCGGCCTTGATGGACAAGGCCGCCGTCGTGGCCGCCGAGACGCTCGAGGCCGATCTCAGCGGCATCGCGGAGCTCGTCCCGGAGCGCGAGGAGTTCCGCGTGCTCGCCGGTGTCGGCTGGGAGGCCGGGTACGTGGGCGGCACCCTGAGCGCCCTCGGCACGCCGGGTCGCTGGATGCTCGACGCGGACGAGGCCATCGTGGTCGGCGACCTCAGGACCGATAGGCGCTTCGAGAAGCCGCAGGTCCTGCTCGAGCGCGGCGTGGTGAGCCTAATGGCCGTGATCATCCGCGGCCGGACCCGTCCGTGGGGCTTGCTCTCCGTTCATTCGAGACGGCGGCGGACCTTCAGTCCCGACGAGGTCGGGTTCCTGCAGTCAGTGGCCAACCTCCTGGCCCTGGCTGTCGAGCGCCACGCTCTGGAGGTAGCCCAGCAGCGAGAGAAGGAGATCCTCGAGGCCGTGTTCGACAACAGCCCGGTGATGATCTCTTTCTACGACACAGCCGGGCGTCTTCTGCGCGTGAACAAGGAGTGGGAGCGCACGTTCGGCTGGACGCTCGAAGCGGCGCAGCAGTTGGACTTCCTCGCCGAGGCCTATCCCGACCCGGAGCGGCTCCGAGAGGTCCGTGAGTTCATCGAACGGGCCGAGGGCCGTTGGGCGGAGTTCCGGCCTCGGACGCGCGACGGGAAGGTCATCGACACGCAGTGGATGCGGGTGTCCCTGTCGGACGGGTCACTAATCGGGTTCGGCCTGGACATCACAGAACGCAAGCAGGCCGAGCAGGCGTTGCGCGAGAGCGAGGCGAGGTTCCGGCAGCTCGCAGAGAACATCCACGAGGTGGTCTGGCTCACCGATCTCGAGACCACGGAGATCCTCTACGTCAGCCCGGCGTACGAGGGCGTTTTCGGCCGCAGCCGGGAGAGCCTCTACCGCGAGCCGAGGTCCTGGCTGGAGGCGGTCCACCCGGAGGATCGGGAGCGCGTTCGGCGCTTAGCCGACGAGAATCGCGGGCGAGGCGAGTTCCTCGAGACGTACCGCGTGCTCCGGCCCGACGGATCGGAGCGGTGGGTCCGGGATCGGCGGTCTCCGATCCGGAACACCCTGGGGCAGACCTATCGGTATGCTGGGATCGTCGAAGACATCACCGCGCGGAGGCTGGCCGAGGAAGAGCGCGCCCGCCTTCTCCAGAGCGAGAGCGCGGCCAGGGCCGAGGCGGAGGCGACGCTCGAGCAGCTCCGCGCCATCCACAGCATCACCGATGCCGCTTTGTCTCATCTCAGCCTCGACGATCTGCTGCGGGAGCTCCTCGCCCGCCTGCGCGTCGCCCTGCGCGCGGATGTCGTCTCGGTGCGCCTGATCGACGACGAGGGGAAGACCCTCTATGCGCGGGCGATCGACGGCCTCTCGCCGGCGGAAGTCGCCGGCGTGCGCATACCGCTCAACGCCGTCCGCCTGGATGCGCCCGCCCTCTACCACGAATTCGAGCCGCCGGCTCCCGGGCGGGACGACTGGTACACCCGGGCCTGGTCGGCGTTGGGAGCGCCTCTCCGCGCGGGCATGACCACGCCCCTGCTTGTGGAAGGAAAGGCGATCGGCCTCGTCGGCGTCGCGTCGAAGCGTGCGCCATTCACCGAGGAGGACCTCCGGCTGCTGCAAGTCGTCGCAGACCGCGTGGCGCCCGCCATCGAGCGGGGCCGGCTCATGGAGACGGTGCGTGCCGGCCGCGAGCAGCTCCAGGCGCTCTCGCGGCGGATCCTCACCGCGCAGGAGGAGGAGCGGCGCCGGCTCGCCGTCGAGCTGCACGACGAGCTGGGCCAGGTCCTCACCGCCGTGAAGATCAACCTGGCGTCGCTGGAGCGCCAATCGGAGCCGGCTCCGCCTCCCGCGCATCTGCGGGACGCCCTCGCCTCGGTCGACCGGGCCCTGGAGCGGGTGCGGGACCTGGCCCTGGATCTGCGGCCTTCGGTGCTCGACGACCTCGGGCTGGCGGCGGCCGTGCGCTGGTACGCGGACCGCTTCGCGCGGACGACTCGCATCGAAACGCATCTCTCGGTCGATGCCTTTCCACACCTGGGGCCCTCGCTGGAAACCGCCTGCTTCCGCGTGGCCCAGGAGGCGCTCACCAACGTCGCCCGCCACGCCCAGGCTCGAAACGTCTGGGTTGACCTCCACGTCCTCGGCGAGACACTCGAGCTGGGGGTACGAGATGACGGAATCGGGTTCGAAGCCGGCCCCGCTCGGGAGCGCGCGGTGCGGGGCGGCTCGATGGGGCTGCTCGGACTCCAGGAGAGGGTCTCGCTTTCGGGCGGAAAGCTCGAGCTTCTGACTCGCCCCGGAGGGGGCACCGAGGTGCGGGCTCGCTTCCCGCTCGGCGGAAAGGCCGGCGCCGCGCCATGACGCCGATCCGCGTCCTCCTGGCCGACGACCACACGCTGGTCCGGGCGGGGATCCGGGGTCTCCTCCAGGGGCTCGAGCGCGTCGAGGTCGTCGGCGAGGCCGGTGACGGTCAGGAGGCTCTACGGCTGGCCGAGACACTCCGACCGGACATCGTCCTCCTGGACATCGGCATGCCGGGGCTGAACGGGCTGGAGGTCGCGGGACGACTCGCCACGGTCGACCCGCCGGTGCGCGTCATCATCTTGTCCATGCACATCTCGGAGGAGTACGTGCTCCGCGCCCTGCGCGCCGGGTGCGCCGGGTACCTCCTCAAGGGCTCGGCCGTCGCGGAGCTGGAAGTCGCCATCCGGGCCGTCGCCCGCGGCGAGACGTACCTGAGCCCGGCGGTCTCGAAGCACGTCGTCGACGACTACGTCACTCGAACGGGCGGAGCAGCGGATCCCCTGGACGCCCTCACGCCGCGCCAGCGCGAGATACTCCAGCTCGCCGCCGAGGGTCACTCCAGCAAGGAGATCGCGGAGCGCCTGGGGATCAGCTACCGGACCGTGGAGGCTCACCGCGCCCAGCTGATGGAGCGCCTCGGCGTCCACGACCTCGCCGGTCTGGTGCGCTTCGCGGTGCGGGTGGGGTTGATCAGACCGGAAGGGTGACCATTGAAGCCCGCCGCTCCCCAGCTCCCCGAGGACGCGAGCCATCCATGATCCAGCGGTACGGGATCGCCGTCGTGTCGGTCATCTGCGCGACAGCCATCCTGAACTGGATGACTGCCGTCCTGCAGAATGCGGCCCACGTGTCGTTGCTGCTTTCTGCGGTCGTGTTCAGTGCCTGGTTTGGCGGGCGCGGCCCGGGCTTGCTCGCGACCGCCCTCTCCGGCTTGACCTTCAGTTACTACTTCCTGGCCCCGGCGGGGATGGCGGTCGACGCATCGGCGTGGCCGCGCCTCCTGATGTTCGGGTTGGTCGCTCTCTTCATCACCTGGCTGACCGCGGTGCAGGGGCGCACGACGGAATCGCTGAAGGACTCGAAGCGCCACCTCGAATCGCTCTCGTTGCGGCTGCTCACCGCGCAGGAGGAGGAGCGACGCCGGCTGGCCGTCGAGCTGCACGACGAGCTGGGCCAGGTCCTCACCGCCGTGAAGATCAACCTGGCGTCGCTGGAGCGACAGTCGGGTACGGCTCCGCCGCCCGCGCACCTGCGGGACGCCCTCGCTTCGGTCCGGCGATCGCGATCACCGCGTTCGGGTGGAGGTGATCCACGTGCCGGTAGGGCACGAACGTGTGGAGCGGCGTGTCGATCGAGCAGGCGCGCGGGTTGAGGTTGAACACGCAGTGGCCGTAGAGCTCGTACATCCGGTCCTCGGCGGGGGTCTTCGGCCCGCGTCCGGGGTTGCCCATGTAGAGGGGCTTCATCGCGCGCACGCGATCGGCGTAGAGCGAGGCGAAGCCGTCTCGTTTCGCCGTTCGGAGGTCGCCTCCGGAGCCCTTGACCCAGAGCACCTCCACGCTCTCGCCGGTGAGAGGGTCCTTCTCCTCGAGCTTCGACGACGTGTTGCCGCCTCCGGAGTTCGTGAGCGTGAGGTCGGCCCCGAGAGTATTGGACCGATACACGAGCCGGTCCACTCTAAGTAAGGAGCCCGGAGGCCTCCTCGTCGCTCCACCGGGACTTGACGTGGCTCAGCCGCCGCTCACCGCTCACTCGACTTCCATTCCCTTTGTCGCGTTGTCTACCTCCGAAGGAGGATACGCCGTGGTCCTTCGGTGGTCTCGTCCCCCGGCCGCCGCCCGCCTACGGCAGGGTGACCACGGCCACGCCCAGCCCATTCAGCCTGACCGTGTCGCTGCTTCTCGAGGACGAGCCTATGCCAGGACATAGGCCAACGGATGGGGTTTTCGCAGTTCGCTCTTGCCGTGTCAAGCGTTCATACCCTTGATGGGGTAGCCCTTTCTGCAGTTCTGATGCGTTCGCCCCTTTCGGGTGGACTGGTGACGTCGGGTTCCATACGCACATTGGAGCCCAGGAAGCGTACACTCTGGACACCAACGCCACGCGCTTTCCTTGAGCACGGCGCGGCGTGTGGTAGTAACAGGGAGGTGGAGCCGAGCGTAGCGTTCGCGACGGAGGAAGTTGTGGTGTCATGTCTGAGCCCTTGAATCGGGCGACGACGCCGCTCGTGCCTTTCTCGCTGGACCGGGCTTGGTACGCACTGGAGCTGGACGTCGTCGAGCGCGTCCTGCCCATGGCGGCGGTGATTCCCCTGCCGCGCGCGCCGGAGGTCGTGCTCGGCGCATTCAACCTCCACGGCGAAGTGGTGCCGGTCGTGGACCTCCGGCGCCGGCTGGGCCTTGCACGCCGGCCCTTCGCGCTGACGGCGCGATTCCTCGTCGCTCGCGCCGGCCGGAGGCGGCTGGCCCTTGCCGTGGACGAGGTGGCCGGCGTAAGGGAGGTCGACGTGGGCGCGGTCGTGGCGCCCGCGGCCGTGCTTCCCGGCCTGCGCCATCTCAAAGGCATCGTCGCCCTTGCCGATGGCCTGCTGCTGATCCAGGATCTCGACGCTTTCTTGTCCCTCGACGAGGAGGCGCGGCTCGCGGCGGCCCTCGAGGAGGCTGGAGGATGAACCTGCCTCCCGACTTGCTGTCCCAGGCACGCCGGTTGGTCGCGGACCGCCTCGGCCTCGACCTGTCGAGCCGGGAGCAGGATCTCGAGAACGCGCTCGGCCGCCTGCTCGCGGCGTCGGGCTCGCGGGACGCCGGCCTCGCCTGGCTCCGCGCGCTGACCGACGAGAGCCCCCCGTGGCAGCGGCTGGCCAGCGAGCTGACCGTGGGCGAGACCTGTTTCTTCAGGGACAAGGGCGTCTTCGACGCCCTGGAGACGCGCATCCTGCCCGCTCTCGTCGCCGAGCGGCGCGCCGCCGGGATCCCGCGCCTGCGGCTCTGGTGTGCCGCCTGCGCCTCGGGCGAGGAGCCGTATTCCCTCGCGATTCTGCTCGAACGCACGCTCCCCGACCGCGCCGATTGGTCCGTGACCCTGCTGGCCACCGACGTCAACCCCCGCGCGCTGGAGGCGGCCCGGCTGGGGGTCTACCGCGAATGGTCGCTGCGCCAGACCCCAGAAGACCTGTGCGCGATCTACTTCCGTCCGCTCGGGGATGGCCGCTTCGAGCTGCTGCCGCGCCTCCGGCGCTGCGTCAGCTTCGCTCCTCTCAACCTGGCCACGGACACGTATCCCGACCGGCTCGGGAGCACGGCCGCGATGGACTTGATCCTGTGCCGCAACGTTCTCATGTACTTCACGGAGGACGTGCGGCGTGCGACCGTCGTCCGCCTGCGGCGGGCGCTCGTGCCCGGAGGCTGGCTGGCAGTCAGCCCGGCAGAGGCGTCGGCTGAGCTGTTCCACACCATGGTGCCCGTCCACTGGCCGGACGCCATGTTCTACCGGCGGCCGGGCGGTGCGGAGTTGGACTCCGTCACGGCCTCCGCGGCGAAAAGGGTGAGCGCACCGACACTCGTCGTCGTCCCCTCTCCGTCGCCCCCGCCGGAACACGAACTGGAACACGAAGAGGTGGTGCGGGCGACGAGAGTTGCACCAGCGCCGACCATCCCGAGCGACAGCGTTGAAGAGGCCCTCGGTCGGGCCCGCGAGCTGGCCAACCGAGGCCGTCTCGCCGAGGCCAAGGGCCTCTGCGAGGCCGCCCTGTCGCGGGACCGGTTGAACGCGGAGGCGTACGTCCTCCTCGCCACGATCCGTCAGGAGGAAGGGGATGTCCCGGCCGCCGTCCACGATCTCCGGCGCGCCCTCTACCTGGCGCCGGACCTGGCCGCGGGCCACTTCGCCCTCGGATCGCTTCTCTTCCGGATGGGCCGGCACCGGCTCGGCCGCCGTTCCCTCGAAACCGCGGTCCGCCTACTCGAGCAGCTGACGGGAGAGACGCCCGTGGCCGGAGCGGATGGTCTGACGGTCGCACGGCTCAGGCAAGCGGCGACGGCCTACCTCGAAAGGACCTGATGCGAGCCTCTGCCGAGAAACGCTCCTTCGATTGGGCCGAGGCGTCCAAGCGTCTCGAGAGCGCCGCGCGGAAGCTCGGCGGCGCCGAAGAGCGATCGCCCGAGGAGATCGCGCGGATCCTCGATCACCGCGCGCGCGACCTGGCCCTCCCGGCCACGACGCCCGCCGCGGAGGACCTCACCGCGGTCGTGGTCTTCCCGCTCGCGCGCGAGCGCTATGCGGTGGACCTCGCCGGCGTCGCGGAGGTCGTGGCGCTGCGCGGTCTCGCTCCGCTGCCCGGAGCGCCCGCGCCGGTTCTGGGGATCGTCCTGCACCGCGGGCGCCTGGTCCCCGTGGTCGATCTCCGGAAACTCCTTGGCGGTGGCGAAGCCGCAGTCCCGGAGGTTGGCTGGCTGGTCGTGGTCGGCGCCGGCGACGCTTGGGTCGGGCTGCTGGCGGACGGCGGCGTCGAGGTGGCCCGCGTGCCGTCCCGTGGCCTGGCGCCGCCCCTCGCCCGCGGCGGCAGCGTGGAGCCGCTCCTTCGCGGGCTCACAAAAGACGCAGTGACGGTCGTCGATGTCGAGGCGCTAATGGCGGACCCGCGCCTCGCGGCGGGAGGGCCGGCTGACAGGCCGGTGGGAGAAGCCACATGAAGAGACGGAGCATCGGTTGGCGGATCGGGGTCGGGTATGCGGTCGTCCTCGTCCTGCTCGTGGGCGTCGCCGGCATCGGCGGCTACACGCTGTCGCAGACCGCGACGACCTTTGAGCAGACGATGACGATACTGGAGCAGCGAGTGGTCGGAACCTGGGAGGCCAGAGACCTTTGGAACCAGGCCGACGTTTCGCTGTTCCGCTATCTCCTCACCGGTGACGACGAGCGCGTCGCCGAGCTTGAGCAGCGCGCGGAGAAGGCCCGTTCCGACATGGCTGGGCTACGTGACACCAGCCCGACCGAGCCACTGAGGGGCCGCTGGACCGAGGCATTGCGCGTCCTCGACGAATTCGACCGGGCCGCTCGCGACACTGTGGCGGCGAAGAAGGCAGCCCGGGAGGCCGACGTGGTCCGGCTCTTCAAGGAGCGAGTCATCCCGGCGCGGGATGCGCAGGCGCGAGTGATGCCGGCGCTGGTGGACGCCGAGCGCGCTCGGACCAAGGAGATGGCCGCCGCCACGATCGCGAGCGCGGACCGGGCCCTCTGGCTCCTGCTCCTACTCTCCGCGGCGAGCACGCTCGTCGCAGCGACCATGGCCTTCACCCTCACGCGCTCGATCACGGGTCCCCTGCGCGAGACGATCGGCACGCTGGCCAGCGCCGCGACGGAGATCGTCGCCTCGACGGCGCAGCAGGCGGCCGGGGCCGCCGAGGAGGCGACCGCGGTGCACGAGACCTCGGTCACCGTCGACGAGGTCAAGCAGACGGCGCAGGTCTCGTCCCAGAAGGCCCGGGCGGTGGCGGACGTGGCGCAGCGCTCGGTCCAGATCTCGCAGGAAGGACGGCGGGTGGTCGAGGAGAGCGCCAAGGGGATGCAGGAGACCAAGGCCCGAATGGAGACGATCGCCGAACGCGTCCTCGCCCTGAGCGAGCAGGCCCAGGCGATCGGGGAGATCATGACCACGGTCAACGACCTCGCCGACCAGTCGAACCTGCTGGCCGTCAACGCCGCGATCGAGGCGGCCCGGGCGGGCGAGGCGGGACGAGGCTTCGCGGTCGTGGCGGCGGAGGTCAAGGCCCTGGCCGAGCGGTCGAAGCAGGCCACGGTCCAGGTCCGCGGGATTCTGAGCGAGATCCAGAAGGCGACGCAGTCGGCAGTGATGGCCGCCGAGCAGGGCGTCAATACCTCGGAGGCGGGCGTCGGCCTCGCCTCCCGGTCGGGGGAAAGCATCCGGCTCCTCTCCGAGAGCCTCGCCGAGTCGGCGCAGGCCGCCCAGCAGATCGGGGCCTCGGCCGAGCAGCAGTCGGCCGGGATGGACCAGGCGGCCCTGGCGATGCGGAACATCCAGCAAGCCTCCGCCCAGAACATGGCGTCCACGCGGCAGGTCGAGCGCGCCGCGCACGACCTCCGGGAGCTGGCCAGTCGCCTGCAGGCGGTGGTCGGAGGAGGGAACGGCGATTCGGGCCCGACTCCGCGTCATGGCGCGAGCGCGGCTGAGGCGGGAAGGAGCTGAGGCGCACGTTGAACGGGAAGGACGAGGCTCGCGCGCGCCTGCTGGAGCTGTTTCGGGCAGAGGCCCGCGAGCACGTCGACACGCTGACGCGGAACCTCCTGATGCTCGAGCGGGGCCTGCCCGCGGACCAGTCGGCCCGCGTGGTGGAGGAAACCTACCGGGCCACGCACACCTTCAAGGGCGCGGCCCGCTCGGTGGGCCGGGTGGACGTCGAGACGGTCTGCAGGGCGTGCGAGTCCGTGCTGCGGCCGCTGGCCCGCGGAGGGGTCGTCCCCGGGCAGGACGTCACGAGGGCCCTCGGCCGCGCCGTGGACGGCATCGTCCGCATCCTCGATGAAGGCGATGGGTCGGCCGCGGGGGAGCTGGTCCGGCAGCTCGAATCCGCGACGCGAAGCGCCGCGAGGCCGGATGCGGCCCCAGCTCCCGCGCAGCCCGCACCCAGGGAACCGTCGGCGCCCCCGGCCGCACCTGCTCCCGACACGCTGCGGGTGGCCACGGCCCGCCTGGACACGCTTCTGCTCCACGCGGAGGAGATGCTGGCCCCGCGTCTTGCCGCGGGGGAGCGCGTCGCGGAGGTGCGCAGCCTGCTCGAAGCGATCTCCGATTGCCGCCGCTCGTCGGCCGCCGCCCCCAGGAGCGCCGCCGCCGACCGCGAGGCGGGCCGCAGCGTCGCCCTGGCGTTGGGCAAGATCGAGGCCCAGGCCCGCGAGCTGCTCGGGCGCCTCGTCCACGACGACCGTTCGCTGGCCGCGAGTGTGGACGCCCTCGGCGCCGGAGCGCGTCAGCTCCGCATGAGCCCCGCCGCGACCGTTCTCGACCTGTTCCCCGCCATGGCGCGGGACCTGGCCCGGCAGCAGGGGAAGGAGATCGACTGGGTCGGCCTCGGGGCGGAGATCGAGGTGGACCGCAAGGTGCTCGAGGCCGTCAAGGACCCGCTGATCCACCTGACCCGGAACGCCGTCGACCACGGTATCGAACCGCCCGACGAACGGGCGCGCGCCGGAAAGCCGGGGCGGGGTCGGATCACGATCGCCCTCGCGCCAGCCGAGGGTGGCCGTGTCGAGATCCGCGTCGAGGACGACGGGCGCGGGATCGACCCGGCGCGGGTCAGGGCCGCCGCGGTCAGGTGCGGGGTCGCCTCTCACGAGGAGGTCGAGGCGCTCACCGACGAGCAGGCCCTGCGCCTCGTCTACGCGTCAGGCCTCACCACGAGCCCGATGATCACGGACCTTTCGGGCCACGGCCTCGGCCTGGCCATCGTGAGAGAGCGGGTCGAGGGGCTCGGCGGCGAGCTGCGCCTGACATCCCGAGCCGGTGAGGGAACCACGGTGAGCATGGTGCTGCCCGCGACGGTGGCCAGCTTTCGGGGGCTGCTCGTGAGCGCGGGGGGACTCCTCTTCCTTCTGGCGATCGATGCGATCGAAGGGGTCGTCCGCGTGGACCCGCGGGAGGTCCGGATGGCGGAGGGTCGAGACACGATCCTCCGCAGCGACGAGCCGGTCGCCCTCGCGCCGCTCGCCGCGCTCCTGGGTCTGCCTCGCCCCGAGGAATCCGAGGCAGCGCGGGACTTTCGGCACTGCGTGGTCCTGCGCTCGGGACCCGACAGGCTCGCCGTCGTTGTCGACGAGGTCCTGGGCGAGCGCGACGTCCTGGTGCACCCACTCGGGCTGCCCCTGGGGCGGGTCCCCCACGTCGCGGGCGCCGGGCTGCTCGGGTCGGGCCAGCTCGCCCTGATCCTGCGCCCCGCGGACCTCTTCGCGTCGGCCAGGGAGCCCTGGGGACCGGCGCGGGTTGCGCCCGCGCCGAAGGAGCGAGCGCTCCGCGTCCTGGTCGTCGACGACTCGATCACGACGCGGACGATGGAGACGAACCTCCTGGAGGCGGCGGGCTACGAGGTGAGCGTCGCGGTGGACGGCGCCGAGGCCTGGACGCGGCTCAAGACGGAGCCCGTCGACCTCGTGGTCTCCGATCTGGACATGCCGCGCATGGACGGTTTCGATCTGACGCGGCGGATCCGCGGCGACCGGGCCCTCTCGGAGCTGCCGGTCGTGCTCGTCACGGCCCTCGAGTCCCGGGAGGACAAGGAGCGGGGCATCGAGGTGGGCGCGAACGCCTACCTGGTGAAGTCGAGCTTCGACCAGTCGAAACTCCTCGAGATCATAAAGAGGCTCACATGAAGGAGATCCGGGTCCTGGTGGCGGAGGACTCCTCGACGACGCGGGATCACCTCGTCCACTTGATCGAAGACGCACCAGAGCTGCGGGTGGTCGAGACCGCAAGCGACGGTGCCGAGGCGGTCGAGAAGGCCGTGCGCTCGAGACCCGACGTCATCCTCATGGACGTGCACATGCCCCACCTCGACGGCCTCACGGCGACGCGGCGGATCATGGAGCAGGCCCCGACGCCGATCGTCCTCATGAGCGCGAGCCTCGAGCGTGCCGAGGTCGCCTTGACCTTCGAGGCCCTGGATGCCGGGGCCGTCACCATCGTCCGCAAGCCTCCCGGCCTCGGTGACCCGCGCCAGGCCGAGGCGGTCGGCGAGTTTCTCCAGACCCTGCGCCTGATGGCCGAGGTGAAGGTCGTCCGACGCTGGTCGCGGCGGAAGCCGGCTCCTCCCGTGGAGCCGAAGCAGAGGAGCCACGTCAGCGTGATCGCGATCGGCGCCTCCACGGGCGGACCGCCGGTCCTGGCCGAGCTCCTGCGCGACCTGCCGCGGGACTTCGGCGCCCCCATCCTCGTGGTCCAGCACATCGCCTCGGGCTTCACCGAGGGCTTCGTCGAGTGGCTGGTTGGCCAGACGGCCCTGACCGTGACTCTGGCCCGCGACGGTGAACCGGTCCGGCCGGGCTCGGTGTACGTGGCGCCGGAGGGCCGTCAGATGGAGGTGGGCCCCGAGGGACGAGTGCGGCTCACCGCCGAGGTCGGCCGGGACGGCTTCCGGCCGTCCGTCTCCCACACCTTCGCCTCCCTGGCGGCGACCCACGGCCGCTCCGCGATGGGGATCCTCCTGACGGGCATGGGCCGCGACGGCGCGGCCGGCCTCCTGCGGCTGCGCGAAGCGGGGGCCGTCACCGTCGCCCAGAGCGAGGCCACGAGCGTCGTTTTCGGGATGCCTGCCGAGGCCGTGCGGATGCAGGCGGCCCAACACGTGCTCTCGCCGGGCGAGATCGCCGGGCTCATGCAGGCGCTGGCGGGAGGCGAGCCATGACGAGAGGGAAGCGATGCATCCTCGTCGTCGAGGACAGCCCGACGCAGGCCGAGCAACTGCGGCTGCTGCTCGAGGCCGAGGGCTACGACGTCCGCCACGCGGCGAACGGCCGCCGAGCGCTCGAGCAGATCGCCACGGGGCCGCCCGACCTGATCGTCTCGGACATCGCGATGCCCGAGATGGACGGCTACGAGCTGTGCCGGAGCCTCAAGAAGTCACCCGAGACGCGGAAGATCCCGTTCGTCCTGTTCACCGAGCGCAACGGGCCGAGGGACATCATCGAGGGGCTGCTGCAAGGCGCCGACAACTTCATCCTCAAGTCATCGCCGGACGAGTATCTCCTGCAGCGGGTTCGTCGCATCGTGGAGCAGCTCGAGCACCGCGACCACGGAGAGTCGACGATCGAGATCCTGGTCCGCGTCGACGACCGGGAGATCCCGATCTCCGCGAACAAGCAGCAGATCTTCGAGCTGCTGATCTCGTCCGTGGAGGAGACGAGCCGCGTGCAGGAGGAGTTGCGCGAAACCCAGCGGCTGCTCCAGGAGCACGCGAGCGAGCTCGAAAGGCGCGTCGAGGAGCGCACCCGCGAGCTGAGCGCGGCCGAGGGGAAGTACAGGCGCCTCGTCGAGAACGCGTACGAGGGCATCCTCGCCCAGGACGCCGAAGGACGCATCACCTTCGTGAATGCCCGCATGGCCACAATCCTCGGCCTCGCCCCCGGTGAAATCCTGGGACGTGACATGGAAGCGTTCGTCGTGGAGCAGGAGGTAGCCGACCACCGCCTCCGGATGAAGGCTCGCCGCGAGGGCCGGACCGAGGTCTACGAGCGTGGCCTGCGGCACCGCGACGGACGCACGGTCTGGACGCTCGTTTCGGGGGTTCCCGAGCTGGATGGCGAGGGACGAGTACGGGGGTCGTTCGGGATGTTCTCGGACGTAACCGAGCGGAAGCAGGCCGAGCTGGAGCTGCGGAAAGTCATGGAGGCCCTTCAGCAGGCTTCGGCGGCCATCGTCATCACCGACCGCGACGGCAACATCGAGTACGTGAACCGAGCCTTCACCACCTTCACGGGCTACACACCGGAGGAGGTCCACGGCAAGAACCCGCGCCTCTTGAAGTCCGGAAGGACCGCTCCCGAGACCTACCGCGAGCTGTGGGCGACGATCACGGCCGGCGAGACCTGGCAGGGCGAGCTGTGCAACAAGAAGAAGAGCGGCGAGCTGTACTGGGAGAGGGCCGTGATCTCGCCGGTGCGTGACGCAAATGGGGAGATCACGCACTTCATCGCCAGCAAGCTGGACGTGACCCACAGCCGCGAGCTGGAGCAGCGGCTGGTGCAGGCCCAGAAGATGGAGGCCGTCGGGCAGCTGGCGGGTGGTGTCGCCCACGACTTCAACAACACCCTGGGAGTCATCACGGGACACGGAGAGCTGCTCGCACGGCAGATCGGCGAGCAGGACCCCGGCCGCGCGCGGCTCGAGGAGATTCTCAAGGCGGCGCAGCGGGCCGCAGAGCTGACGCGACATCTCCTGGCCTTCAGCCGCAAGCAGGTCCTGGAGCCGCAGATCCTGGACCTGAACACGGTCGTTGTGGATATCGAGAAGATGCTCCGGCGGCTGATCGGCGAGGACATCGACTTGGTCCTGAAGCTGGGCGTCGAGGTCGGACCCGTGAAAGCGGATCCCGGCCAGATCGGCCAGGTCATCATGAACCTGGCCGTGAACGCCCGCGACGCGATGCCGAGCGGCGGCATCCTGGCGATCGAGACCGCCAACGTGAACCTGGACAACGGCTACGCCCGACTCCACCCGGGCGCGCGGGCCGGCCCACACGCGGTGCTCTCGCTGAGCGACACGGGGGTCGGGATGGACGCCGAGACGCTCTCACACGCGTTCGAGCCCTTCTTCACGACGAAGGAGGAGGGGAAGGGCACAGGCCTCGGGCTCTCCACCGTCTACGGGATCGTCAAGCAGAGTGAAGGTTTCGTCTTCGCCTACAGCGAGCCCGGTCGTGGGAGCACGTTCAAGGTCTACCTGCCGCGCGTCGGCGGCGCCGCCCCAGAGCAAGTGGCCCCCGCCGAGCCGGAGTCACCCGCCACGGGCTCCGAGACGATCCTCGTGGTCGAGGACGAGGCGTCGCTCCGGGCCGTGATCTGCGAGGTGCTCGCCGAGGCAGGTTACTCGGTCCTCGAGGCGCCGGAGCCGGACCATGCCCTTGCCACGGCCCATTCGCACCCGGCGCCCATTCACCTGCTGCTGACGGACGTGGTGATGCCGGGGGGGAACGGGCGTCACCTCGCCAACCGGATCAGGGGCGTCCACCCGGAAACCGCGGTCGTCTTCATGTCCGGCTATACGGGGGATGTCATCACCCGGACCGGTGTGCTCGATCCGGGCGTTCTGTATCTCCAGAAGCCCTTCAGCGCCCGAGCGTTGCTGCGCAAGGTCCGCGGCGCACTCGACGCCGCGCGACGAGCGTCGGAGGAGCCATGAGGCGTCCGAGACCATAACGAACGGAAGCTCGCGCAAGGCAAGGCCGGAAGGCAGGGCCGCAACGCGCCTCTCACGATCGCGAGGCGGATCGCCGGGCCCTCCAATCGGAGAGAATCACTGCTTGCCGCGTCCCCAGCTCTACAGGCTCTCCTGGAGTTCTACACCGCGCAGGGCCGCTGGGAAGCGGAGCCGGGAGCCTTCAAGGTCTTCGTCGGCGGCAACTCGCGCGACGTGAAGGAGGCCTCCTTCACGCTGCGCTGAGGCTGGCAACGGGGCCGGGTCTTGAAGTCGCGCGTTCGGCATCGAGATCGTCGGGTTGGCCTGGGCAGTTGCTCGCCCAGGCCCCCCATGGATCCGGACGTGCGCGACTGAATCGATCCGTCGCGCGGCGCCGTGCAGCGAGGTCGTGTTCCGTTTTGAGCCGCGCCTCGCCGAAGGCGAGGTCGCGACCGAATACCGGCCGCAGCCGCGGCTCGGCATCTGAGTGCCTCACGAGATGACGGAG
Source organism: uncultured Acidobacteriota bacterium (assembly GCA_963831755.1). Lineage (GTDB taxonomy): Bacteria > Acidobacteriota > Vicinamibacteria > Fen-336 > Fen-336 > DATBSL01. The sequence continues at coordinate 334,355 of CAWHRC010000006.1, read as the reverse complement.
GACTACCGGGACTTGCCGGGACTGAGCCGGATTCTCGGAGGGGCGAGCGGAGCGAGCCCCGTAGAGAATCGCGGTAGCCCGCTTGCTGGGTGTACACCGCGACGCCGTGCGCCGGGTCTGGGGAGAGGAGGTGCCCCGGCCGTTTGTTTCGGCCTGAGAATACGTCTTCATCTCATGGCGTCCCCCTTCCCAGGGGTTCCCCTCGCTCCAAGACGTTCATCCCGGCGGTGGATCACCATCTCCACCGCCTCGTCAAACGTCTCGAGCGCTCCCGGCCAATGGCCGGTTTTCAGGCGTCCATCAATGGCCGGTTTTGGGTGTCCACCAAGGCGGCGAGCGTCTTGTGCGGACCTCGGCTGGCCGTGAGCGCGGCGACGCTTGCCGGCAGTGACAGGCGCACTGTCCGCCTGCCGTTGCTACCGGCGACTCTCCCCCCGGCCCGGGGCTGGGCGTGGAGATCACTTGCCGGGTCTACCGGCCGCGGAAGCCTCGCGACTCGCCCCTATTCCAGCTCGTCGAGCGGCACTTGGACGAGCTGCTGCGAGTCTGGCCGCTCCGCTTCGCCCGGCAGCGAGGTCCGCTACGCCCGGTGGTCGAGCGGGTGCTGCGGAAGTTCCTGCGCTGTGGGCTGCTCGAGCATGGCTTCGCCCGACTGTGGTGCGGCGAGTGCCGGCGCAGCGTGCTGGTCGCCTTCTCCTGCCGCGGGCGCTCCTTCTGTCCCTCGTGCGAGAAGAAGCGACAGCTTCTGTGGGCCGAGTGGCTGTGCAAGGAGGTGCTGGCCGAGGTCGACCACCGTCACGTCGTCCTGACGATCCCGCGGCTGCTGCGTCCGCTCTTCCGCAGACGGCGGGAGCGCTCACCGAGCTGGGTCGCGCGGCCGCCGAGGCCGTGGCCGAGCTCGTCCGCCGGAGCCTCGGCGAGGACACCCGTCCCGGTCTCGTCGTCTCCATCGCCACCGCCGGCGATCTCGTCCAGTGGCATCCCCACGTCCACCTGCTCACGACTGACGGCGGCAGGACGGCGGACGACTCGTGGCAGTCCCTGCCGGAGTGGAACGCCTCCCAGTTGATGAGCCTGTTCCGGGAGCGTCTGCTGGCCAGGCTCGTCGAGGCCCACGCCGTCTCGCCCGAGCTCGTGCGAAAGCTCCTCGCCTCGAAGCACCCAGGCTTCTCGGCCCACGTCGCAGACCCCATCTCTCCCGACCAGAAGCTCCGCCTCTTGTGACACCGCCGCTTAGGAGCTGTCACGAAATAGCCTCTATGGAACGGTGCCGTGGCCGGATACTGTAGTTCCACTCGCCATGGAATGTGCGTGGGACGAGGTTCAAAGTGGCGAACTCCTCGTCCGAGACCCCCGGGTACTGCGGCCCAACGAAGTGAAGTGCCCAATTCGGGTGTCGCGCTCGGACTCTCGCCTCGCGGACTGTTCCACCTGCCCCCCCCTTCGGCGCGCCGGGGGTGGGGCTACCGGCCGAGGCGCGAAGCGCGAAGCGCGAAACGCGTGTTCAAGACGCCGTCTCAGGTCGCCCGTCTTGTGACTTGCAGGTCGTCGAGACGAGGGAGCAGTTCGCCCTTCGCGTTCCCGCTGCAGGGCTTGTCGTGCGGCCCAAGAGTCAACCCCCGAACGGCACATGCAGCAGCTCCGCCGCCTTCCTCTTCGCCTCCTCCCCCCTCCTGTCGTACCGCGCCGTCGTTTGGATGGCGTGACCGGCCATCCTCTGGACCGTGGCGATGGTGGCACCCCGGTCGAGCAGGAGAAGCCGGCTCAGGGCAGGACTCAGCCGCCCTACTGGGCCTTCTTCGTCGATCGTGGCCGGTGGGAGCGTCTCGGGTTCATGGACATTGGATACCCGGACTCGTCGCGCGACGGCGAGCCGTTCACCGGGCTCAATGGAGGTCACTCGACGCATCGAGCGCTGGTCGCGGGCGACCGGTCGTCTCGAACCGGTGGCGGACGTGAGTGACATCCCGCTTCTGACCTTTGTGGGCGCCACCTGGATGGGCCTCGCCCCGGACGGCTCACGCTTGTCGTGCGCGACCGCAGTAAGCGCGACCTCTACGCCCTCGACTGGGAGGCGCAGTAGCAGGCGCAACTCCGCCTCCATCAACGGCGGGTCGCGCTTCAATGGACACCGACAGAAGGGGCGCGCACAATCCCGCCGGGAGGGGAGACAAGTGGTAGGTTGAGATTGCCATGGAGATCTGGGCCAAGATCGGTCTCGGCTGCGGGGGCATCGCTGCGGTGGTGAACATCGGCGTGGTCCTGGTCGCGCGCACGATCGTGCGCGCGGGTCTCCGCGTTGCCGGCCCCATCCAGCGGATGAAGCGCAGCCAGACGGCGCTCGACGACATGGTGGCGAGGAGCGCGTGGAAGCGGCCCGAGAAGGACGCGCTCTCGGCCGAGCAGCTCGACCGGTTTTTCGAACGCGCGGCCTGTGCCGCTCGTTGTGACCGGCGAAGGGAAGGAGTCGACCAATGGAACGCCGTCGGCAGATAGGGATCGCCTTGCTCGTGCTCGCTTGCGCCTCGCCCACCGTCTCTCACGCCGAAGAGGCCTTTCGCGCGCGGCTGACGCTCGGGGAGCGCGCCTACCGCGCGAGCCGCGTCTACGCGACGGCGCTCACGTACTTCGCCCATTGGGCCGACGCGCCCGACGCGGCCGCGATCGATTCGGCCTATCGCGCCTACCTCGACGCGGCGTTGGCGAGCGAGGACCGCGCGGCGTTCACTCGCGCCAGCATGCGCTTCCTGGCGACCTTCAACAACGGCCACACGATCTTCATCGACTTCGGCCTGTCGAAGCAGGCCGGCTCGCTGCCGTTCACCGCCAGGAGCGTGGGCGGCCGGTGGGTCGTCACCGGCAGCCGCGTGCCCGGGCTGCGGCCGGGAGACGTCGTGGAGACCATCGACGGCCGGCCCTTCGAGGAGTTCTTCCGCGAGCTGGAGCCGCTCCTCTCGGCCTCGACCGAGCCCTGGAAGAGGCGGCTCCTGTTCATGCAGGTGCCGGGCATCGCGCCCTTCGCGCACCTCCTCCCCGAGCGCTTCGTGCTCGGCCTCGCCGGCGGCCAGCGGGTGAGCGTCGACCGGCGCTCGATGCCCGACGTCGAGCTGGGGCAGCCGGAAGGGCGCTGGCTCGAGCCCGGCACGCTGGCGTACATCCGCGTGCCCTCCTTCTTCTACCTGCCCGGCGCTCCCAGCCAGGAGAAGCGGACGATCGAGCTCGTCCGTCAGTACAAGGACGCCGCCGCCCTGATCGTCGACGTCCGCGGCAACGGCGGGGGTAGCACGCCGGAAGACCTCTACAAGGCGCTGATGAATAGGCCGTACCGCTGGTGGACGGAGTCGACGCCAGCGAGCCTGCCGTACTTCCGCGTCATGGCCGCCAAGGGCTCCTGGGAGTACAAGCTCTTCGACCGCTCCGAGCTAATGTGGCGCGGCTCGACCAGCGAGCCGGCAGCCGACGCCTACCAGGGCCGCGTCGCGATCCTCGCCGACGGCGGCTGCTTCTCCGCCTGCGAGGACTTCGTGATGCCGTTCAAGGACAACGGCCGGGCGATCGTCGTCGGAGAGACGACGGGCGGCAGCACCGGCCAGCCGTACGTGGTCGAGCTGGGCGACGGCATGCAGGCGATCGTAGGCTCGAAGCGCGAGATGTTCCCGGACGGCGGCCGCTTCGAGGGCGTCGGCATCCGGCCCGACGTCGAGGTCTCGCCGACGGCCGAGGACCTGCGCGCCGGACGCGACGTCGAGCTGTCGGCGGCGCGGGCGCGGCTGCTGGACCCGGCGGAGCGGCCGGCCGGACGCTGAGGCTCTTCCGGCTCGCTGTCGTTGCTGTGTCGGCTCGCCATTGTAGTCGGCCACGACGAGCGTGGCCTTAGCGACCTTCGCCTTCGCCCAGAGGCGCTCAGCGGCCCACCGGATGGCTCAGGCGGGCATCCAAGGCACCGTCGTGGGCGCCGTGTTGAACCACAGCGGCGCCCGGGAGGAGGCGGCCGTGACGCTGACCTACCTCGCGGACCCCGAGGGGCGCCGCTTCGACGGCGTGAAGCGCACCGCGCTCGAGACGTGGGAGCGGGAGTTGCGGAAGGTCATCAAGGGCTGACGAAGCCTGGTCGACTTCGGAGCTTCGCAGCTTATCCCTGGTGTTCGACGGACGTGCAGGTGAGTGATGCGTAGACGCGCCTTCCTGGGCTCGGCAGCGGTTGCCTCAGTTGGAGGCCTTGTCGGCTGCGCGGGCTACGCGTGGGGTGTCGAGCCGCATTGGGTGCAGGTTGTCCGGCGCGATCTGGCAATCGAGCGACTGCCGGATGCGCTCGAAGGCACGTCCTTGGTGCAGATCAGCGACCTGCACGTGGGACGCGAAGTGGACGACTCCTACTTGCTGCACTGCCTACAAGTGGTTCGCGATCTCGCACCGGATATCGTTGTGGTTACGGGCGACGCCGTCAGCGCGCGCGGCAGGCACGATCAGGCGGTGTTCGAACAACTGCGCACGCTGCTGGCTCATCTGCCCCAGGGCAGACTCGGCACCTATGCCATCCTCGGCAATCATGACTATGGTCATGCATGGTCTGATGAAGGTGCAGCGGCTCGTGTCACCGCCGAGCTGGAGCGCGGCGGCGCTCGTGTATTGCGGAATGCCGCGGTGCAAGTGAGTGGTTTGGACCTGGTGGGCGTGGACGACCTGTGGGCGCACCGGGCAGATCCGAAGAAGGCACTGAGTCAGAGGCAGGGGAGCGCAGCCCTGCTGCTGTGTCACAACCCAGATGGTGTCGACGAGCTAGATTGGGTCGGTTACCGCGGCTGGATACTGGCGGGTCATACTCATGGTGGCCAGTGTCGCCTGCCCTTCCTGGGTCCGCCGATCCTGCCGGTGCGCAATCGTCTGTACACCGCTGGCGAGGTCAACTTGGCTGATGGCCGTCGCCTGTACGTCAATAGGGGTCTCGGTCATCTGGAGCGAGTGCGCTTCAACGTGCGACCGGAGATCACCCATTTCGGACTACGCCGTGCGTAGCGCGCAGTCCCCCAACGGGATGAATGTTCGGAAGCTCCTGGCGGCAGCCGGCCGGCCTGATGAGGTGGCCCGGCGTGATGAGCGCCGGAGGCGAGGCAACGGCTGCGACCGGCTCTGAGTTCGCCAACCCTCATCGTTTGATCACAGATCGCTCAGGCGTCGGCAGCCGGTAAGGCCGATCTTCGGCGGCGACTGCAGCCCTCGCCGGGAGGGGTGCCATCGCTGGAGGTCCAATGACAACGGCGCGGTTGCTGGCGATCGGCTTCATCTTCGTGTGCGCGGCGGTCGCCTGGTCGGTGCTGGGCGGCACCGTGGTGAACAGGACGGGCGAGAGCGACACGCGCCTGTCCCAGGAGGTCGCGCAGCTCTGGGGTGGGCACCACCTCCAGGTGGCCCCTCAGGCAGCCGTCCGGCGGCCGCGCGAGGTCGAGGAGAAGGTGCAAGAACAGGACGCGCAGGGGCGCCCGGTGGTCCGCTCCGTGAGGCGGACGCTCGTCGACGAGGTCCCGTTCCCCGCGTCGGCCAGCCGTGTCCGCGTGGGCCTCGCGCTGGAGCATCGGCGCAAGGGCCTGCTCTGGTACGCCACCTACACGGTGGCGTTCGAGGCGGAGTACCGCTTCAAGAGCCCGGATCCGGTAGAGCGCGACGTCCTGGTGCGCTTCGAGTTCCCGTCGAAGGAGGCAATCTACGACGGCCTGAGCATCTCGCTGAACGGGCGCGAGGCGCCGCCCGCCAGCGACTTCTCGCATGGCATCGTCCTGACGCAGCGGGTGTCGGCCGGCGAGGAGCTGAACCTGCGGGTCGCGTACCGCTCGCGCGGTCTGGGCGAGTGGGACTACGCCTTCGTCAAGGAGGGAGTGGCCCAGGTGAGGAGCTTCCAGCTCACGATGACCACCGACTTCGACGGTTTCGACTTCCCCGCGGGAACGATTTCGCCCTCCGAGCAGACGCGCGACGGCCGGGGCTTCCGGCTCCGCTGGGCGTTCGAGAGCCTCGCGGCGGGCAAGCACATCGGGATCGAGCCTCCGAACCGGCTCAACCCCGGGCCGGTCACCGCACGGATCACGTTCTTCGCGCCGGTCTCCCTGCTCTTCTTCCTGACCGTGATGGTCATCCTCGGGGTGCTGAGCGGACAGAACCTTCATCCGATGAACTACGTCTTCCTGGCCGCCGCATTCTTCTCGTTCCACCTGCTGCTGGCCTACCTCGTGGACCACCTGGAGATGAACGCAGCGTTCACGATCGCCGCCTCCACCAGCGTGTTCCTCGTGGTGAGCTACCTGCGGGTGGTGGCGGGGCTGCGCACGGCGCTCGTCCGCGCGGGGCTCGCGCAGCTCGTGTTCCTGGTGCTGTTCAGCTACGCCTTCTTCTTCGAGGGCTACACGGGCCTTACGGTCACGGTCGGGGCCGTGCTGACGCTGTTCGTCCTGATGCAGCTCACCGCGCGCGTCGACTGGGGCGCGGTCCTCGCCGGGCGGCGCTAGTCTGCCGCCGGGGGCGGCCGCACCGCCGTCGGTTCCTGTCGCGAATCCAGGGCGGGCACACTCAGCTTGGCGGCGATCGTTACCGCGTCGATGCCCGACGGCGGAGTGTCTTGCCCGAGGCGCGTTCGAATACGATAGCCCACGGAACGGGGGACACGATGGCCAGCAAGATCGATGACGGGTCTCATAGCCGGATGCCTGCTCGTTGGTCTGGCAGGCTTGGGACGAGCCGCGGAGCGCCCGGAGCCTGACGCCGCGGCCAAGGGAAAGGTCATCTATCAGCGCTACTGCGCGACTGCCACGGAAGCGAGGCCCGCGGCAACGGACCGCTCGCACCAGATCTCAGAGTCCCGCCCAGCGACCTCACGCGGCTGGCGCAGAAGAACATGGGACGCTTCCCCTTCGACCTGGTGGCGCGATCGATCGACGGCCGTAAGACGACCCGCGGGCACGGCACGCCCGACATGCCGGTGTGGGGGGAGATCTTCCCCAAGACGGCGGGAACCGAATCGCCCTCGGTCAGCTCGGCCGTCGGGCGCATCGTGCACTATCTCTGGTCGATTCAGGCGGCCCGGCAATAGCTCCCTGATCGCCCCCTGCGAGCGGTCGCCGTCGATCGGACTCCATTCGGGGTGAAACCTCCTGCCGGCGTGGTGCAGGCAGTGCTGGGGGCTGACCTACGAGTCGCGGCGGGAGAACTACAAGGCAGCTCCGTCATTTCTGCCCGGGGCCAGCCTCGGCCAGATGGCGCATTTGCAGACATGGAATGCGCGGGAGAGGCGGGCAGATGCGGCAGCAGGGCGGTGCGCGGAGCGGCGCGAGATCCTGGGGGCGCCTCAGGCGGGCGCCGGGAATTGGTGGTCCGGGCAAGCGATTCTAAAGGCTCATGAGTCCGATTGGGCACGGACGTGTTGCCACTCTTCCCATCCGCATCAACCCAGTGGGTTAGCGAGAATCTGGTGTTGCCGCAGCCGATGCTGACGCTGGAAACGGCCGCACCTGACGGGTCTGCGTTCTGGCTCGTGGAGACGACACAGTTCGAGGGTGAGCCTCCGGCGAGCGCAGCGAGGGCAGCGTGCAGCGCCTTGACCTGGCCCTCGGGTGAGTCCCAGTAGCGCCCCACGGGCTCGGCCGCAGCCGCGACCCCGGCGAGGGACAGACCGACCGCAGCGACGACCCGTGTCACCCGCGCAACCCGATCGCGGCGACGCCGGTCAGCCGCACCTGCCCGGCCTTCTACCAAGCGGTGCCGGCGGTGTCGCGCAGGCGCACCCGGTCCGTGCCGAAGAAGCGTCCGTAGACGTCGCCCGCGGGACCGATCGCGATCACGGCCGTGTTGCCGGCGTTGACCGCGGCGTTCTCCGCGACGGCCGCGTACTTCGGAGAAAGCCACTCGATCTCGGCGAACAACCCGTTGGTGAGCTCGCGCAGGTCCGGTCGGCTCATGCTCCTTCCTTTCGTGTGTGCACGCGCCAGGGCGCACGGACTTGTGGCGGCGATGCTAGCACCCCGGGTGAGGGCCGGCCCTATAATCGCGCGCGGAGGCGGACGTGCCTCTCGAGGTCGGGAGCCATCTGGGCGCGTACGCGATCATCGTCCCCCTCGGTGCGGGTGGCATGGGCGAGGTCTACCGCGCCCGTGACGCGAAGCTCGGTCGCGACGTCGCCATCAAGGTGCTGCCGCCCGAGACGGTGACGAACGCCGATCGCCTGGCGCGGTTCCGGCGCGAGGCGCAGATGCTCGCCTCGCTCAACCACCCGAGCATCGGCGCGATCTACGGACTCGAGGAGGCGGACGGACAGCCCTTCCTGGTGCTCGAGCTGGTGGAGGGCGAGGACCTCGCGCAGCGTCTCGAGAGGGGGAAGCTGCCGCTCGACGAGATACTGGTCGTCGCAAGGCAGGTCGCCGAGGCGCTCGAGGAGGCGCACGAGCGAGGGATCGTGCACCGCGACCTGAAGCCGGCCAACGTCAAGCTGACGCCGGACGGCAAGGTCAAGGTGCTGGACTTCGGCCTGGCCAAGGCTTACGGGGGCGAGGCCGACGCCGCGTCGTCGTCGGGCCTGTCGCAATCGCCGACGCTGGCGTCCGACGGGACGTGGGCCGGCGTGATCCTCGGCACCGCGGCGTACATGGCCCCCGAGCAGGCGCGCGGCAAGCGCGTCGACAAGCGGGGCGACGTCTGGGCCTTCGGTGTCGTGCTGTTCGAGATGCTGACCGGCCGGCCGCTCTTCGACGGCGAGACGGTCAGCGACATGCTGGCGGCCGTGCTCACGCGGCCGGTCGACTGGGCCTCGCTGCCGGCCTCGACGCCGCCACGGTTGCGCTTCCTGCTCGCGCGCTGCCTCGAGCGCGACCCGCGGCGGCGGCTGCGCGACATCGGCGAGGCACGGATCGCCCTCGAGGACCTGCTGGCCGAGCCCGAGGAGGCGGGGCCGGCACCGGTCGCGAGAGGCTCGAGGCGAGTGACGATCGTCCTGGCGCTGGCCCTCGCCCTGGCGACGACGGGACTGGCGTGGGCGGTGCTCACGCGCCGCCCCCCGGCCGTGCCGCGCGTCACCGCGATCCGGCAGCTGACGCACGACCGCACGGTGAAGGACCTCGTGCACACCGACGGCACGCGCGTCTACTACACCGCCTACGCCGTGGACAACTACGACGCCTCGAGCCGGCTGCTGCAGGTGCCGCTCACCGGTGGCGATCCCGTGCCGCTCGAGACCCCGTGGCGGCGGCCCTACATCCACGACATCCTGCCCCGCCGCAACGAGCTGCTCGTCGAGGACGACGTCAGGGGCTCGTTCCTGCCGGGCCCGGTCTGGTTGCTGTCGACGACGGGGGGCAGCCCTCGTCCCCTTGGCGACATCGAGGCCTCCACGTCCTCGTGGTCCGCCGACGGGCAGCGGATCGTCTACGCCAACCGCAATGACCTCTTCGTCGCGCGCAGCGACGGCTCGGGCTCGCGGCGGCTGCTCACCGCGCCGGGTCCGGTCCTCTACCCGCGCCTGTCGCCCGACGGGCAGCGCGTGCGCTACGCGGTGAAGGAGGAGAACGCGACCTTCACTCTCTGGGAAGCCACCGCGGACGGCGGCGGCGCCCACGCCATCCTCGCCGGATGGCTCGTCGGCAACAGCGCGCAGCCCGCGGGTCACGGCGAGTGGACGCCGGACGGGCGCTACTACGTGTTGAGCGCGATCCGCGACGGCGAGACCGCGCTGTGGGCCCGCTGGGAGCGGGGCCGCTGGCCGTGGAGCGGGACGGCGTCGCACGAGCCGTCAAAGCTCACCACGGGCCCGATGAGCTACTTCGACCCGACCCTCAGCCCGGACGGCCGCACGATCTTCGCACTGGGCTCGCCGCCGGGCATGGGCGGCGAGCTGCTGCGCTTCGACGCGGGCACCGGTCTGTTCGCGCCGTTCCTGGGTGGGCTCTCGGCCCGCGACGTCGAGTTCTCGCACGACGGCCGCTGGATCGCCTACGTCCGCCACCCGGACGGCACGCTGTGGCGGAGCCACCCGGACGGGACCGAGCTGCGCCAGCTCACGTTCCCACCGCTGACGGCGTCAACGCCCCGCTGGTCGCCGGACGGGCAGAGGATCGCGTTCATGTCGTTCCTGCCCGGGGCGAAGATGGAGAGCCAGATCGTCGCCGCCGCGGGCGGAAAGCCTCAGCCGGCGACGAGCCTGCCCGGCGCCGTCGATCCCAGCTGGTCGCCGGACGGCGCGCGGCTGGTCTTCGGCTTCTCCACGGCGGCCTCGGACCGCACGAGCCCGATCCAGGTCGTCGACCTCCGCAGCGGGAAGGCGTCCCTCGTCGCGGGTTCCGGAGGCCTTTGCTCGCCCCGCTGGTCGCCGGACGGGCGATCGATCGTCGCGCTCTCGAGCGACTACACCCGCCTCGTGCTCTACGAGCTCGCCACCGGACGCTGGCGGGACCTGCGGAAGGCAAACGCTCCCGCGTTCGGCTACCCGAGCTGGACGCACGACGGCACGCGCGTCCAGCTGCAGGACGGCAGTTCAATCGTTCGCGTCCGCGCGGCGGACGGGCAGGTCGAGCGCCTGGGCAGCTTCGAGCACGTGCCGCTCGTGGTGACGGAGGGCAGCTGGGGCTGGCTCGGCATCGCCCCCGACGACTCGCCGCTCGTGCTCCGGCGGCTGAGCGGCGGCGTCGAGGTCTACGCGCTCGACGTCGAGTGGCCGTGAGCCGTGCTCACGGCCCTTCGCGGTCGGGCGTGAAGATCGACTCGATCGGCTGCCCGAACAGGCGCGCAATCGTGAACGCGAGCGGCAGGCTGGGGTCATAGCGGCCCGTCTCGATCGCGTTCACCGTCTGCCGTGACACGCCGAGCCTCTGGGCGAGCTCGAGGCCGCGCTCGCGGCCGGAGCCGGGAAGGTCCGGCGTCCTCACTGCGGGCTATGGGTCGATCCGCGCGAGGCCGGGTATCCCAGCCGGCGCGGCCCGTAGCACCGCGCGTGCTCGGCTTCCATCCAACGCACCGCCTGCACGTATAGGTCCGTCTCGCCGACTAACCGAACGCGCACGTCGGGGCCTGGGAAGACTCTAGGGCTGAAGGCGAACCTGGCGCGCCGATTCCATCAGCCGCATAGCCTCGGCCTGGTCATCCCCGTATGCCCGTAGAGGTCCACGTCTTCTGCTTGCAGGTTCGACGCCTCCTATGATGTAGTGCGGGTCCATTCCCACGCCAATCTAGGAGGCAGCCGATGCGACGATTCCTTACGTTGCTAGCCGTCTTCGCCGCCCTCGCCGTCGGGCCGTCCATGGCTGCTGCCCAGGACGACGAGGCCGCGATCCGAAAACTGTCGAGCGACTTCTTCGCGGCCTGGACTCGTCACGACGTGAAGGCGATGGCAGCCGTCTTCGCGGACGACGCCGACATCATCAACCCGTCCGGCCGCGTGGCCAAGGGACGCGCCGAGATCGAGAAGCTGCTCACCGACGAGCACGCGGGACCATTCAAGGGCACGAGCTACGAAGCCACCGTGAGCCTCCGGATGGTCGCGCCGGGGGTCGCGGTCGGAGACTGGGAAGCCACCGTCACCGGCATGCACGACGCTTCCGGCCAGGCGCTTCCGCCGTTCAAACATCACGTCGCGGCCGTCTACGTCAAGAAGAGCGGTCGCTGGCTGGCGGCAGCAGGGCGCCCGTACGCCTTCCTCCCGCCGGCTGCCAAGTAGAAGCTCCTCCTCGAGCCACTTCAGCAGTACGGGGCCGCGCCATCCCTCGGCCAGCTTGCGGCGGATCGTGGCGACTTCCTCGTCGATGAGCACCGCCGAGGGCCTGCCGGTAGCCGCGAATGGGCGCGTTCTCAAGAGTGCGCAGTCCTTCGCGAGCCGCTTGCGCTGCCCCACTCCGCACTCGAAGTCGTGAAGGGCGGGCGCTGCCTCAGCGGAAGTTCTCGATCATCATCAGGTCGGAAGCGCTCCTCATGCCCCCGTACAGGATGCTCTGGCCATCGGGGGAGACACACAAGCCGTCGATCTGGTCGGACTCGATCTCCGCAACCGGCCGGTCCCGGCCCGTCGCCGCGTCCCAATAGCGCAAGCTGTTTCCCCGAGGGAAGGCACCGCCCGGAGCGCTGCAGGCGATGTGGAAGATGCCCTGCGGAGCTCCGGCATAGCCAGCCGAAGGGACGCACGGAAGGATCGTGTGCTCCTCGCCTCCGGCGGTGGGGAGCGCGAGCAGCGCGCCGGTGCCCACACTCCGGTAGTAGAGGGTCCGGCCGTCGAGGCTCTCGATGGGACCGCTTCCCCCCTCGTGCGTGAGCTGCTCTTCCAGTCCGCCACCGGCCGCCGCGCGCCAGATCTCGAAGCGACCCGCCCGGCTGGAGGCGAAATAGCCACAGCGTCGCGGCTGCGGCGGCAGCCAAGATCAGAAGGCCGGCCGCACCCAGCGCGATCCAGCGGCGCCGGGATCGGCGCTTCGCGATGGCAGCCCCGGCCGGCGGCGCACCCTGCGAGGCGGACTCCTCCTTCAACTCCTCCAGTTCGACCTTGACGTCGACCATGTGCTGGAAGCGCCGGCCGGGCTCCTTGCGCAGGCAGTGCAGGACGATCCGCTCCAGCTCCTTCGGCACGTCGGGCACGAGCTCGCTCGGCGGCTTGGGTTGCTCCTTCAGCAGAGCGGCGAGCATCTCCACGCTCGAGCTGCCGTCGAATGGCCGCCGGCCCGTGACCATCTCGTAGATCACGGCGCCGAACGAGAGGACGTCGCTGCGCGCGGCGACTGCGCCGCCGCTGGCCTGTTCCGGCGACATGTACCCAGGTGTGCCTGCGACCCTGCCCGCCTGGCTGAGCTTCTCCCGCGCGTCCAGCGTCGTGTCGTCCTCGCCGCTCGCCTCCTCGCCCTGCGTCAGCTTGGCCAAGCCGAAGTCCAGGACCTTGACCACACCCTCCGGCGTCACCATGACGTTCGCGGGCTTGAGGTCGCGGTGGACGATGCCGGCGGCGTGAGCGGCAGCGAGGGCGTCAGCGAGAGGGATGGCAATCCGCAGCGCCTCGCCCATCCTCATCCCCGCGCGGGGGATGAGCGCGTCGAGGGTCTTGCCACGCACGAGCTCCATGACGATGAAGTCGACGCCTTCCGCCGACTCGATCTCGTGGATCGTGACGATGTGGGGGTGGTTCAGGGCGGACGCGGCGCGTGCCTCCTGGACGAAGCGGGAGCGGCGGGCCGGGTCCGAGAGCCGCTCGGCAGGCAGGATCTTGATCGCGACCTCACGGCCGAGGCGCGTGTCGTGGGCGCGGTACACCTCGCCCCCATGCCCCCGGCTCCGAGGAAGCCGCAGATCTCGTACGGCCCAAGCCGAGCCCCGTTCGCGAGCGTCACGGCACGCCTCCGAATTGGGGAATGGGCCCCCGGGAGTATAGACCCGCGAATCTAGGGCTCGATCACCACGGACTCACCCCGGTCGCCGATGAGCTTCTCGAAGTGGACGACGATCTTGTCGCGCCGCTTGAGAATGTCGCGCACCTTGCCGGCGCTCATCACCCACGGCTTCAGCCGAGCCATCACCGAGGCCTCGTCGAGGGCCTTCAGCTTGTCGAAGAGCGGCCGGTCGATGTGGGTCATCTGCTTCTCGAAGGGCATCTCGTCGCTGAAGAAGCACCGCGAGTGGTCGATGAGGATCATGTTCCAGAGGGGGTCCACCAGGATGTTGCCCGCGTTCTCGTCGATGTTGGCGACGAGGTTCTCGAAGACGCGCTGACGGTAGACTTGACGATTCCATGCCACCGGGTCGAGACGCTGGCTCTGGTCCACATTCGCCAGGGGGCGGCAGTCCTCGACCCAGAGCTGGACGGAGACGAGGTCGTGCTCGACGCGCCGCTCGACCGTGGGTGGCACCATGTCGAGGGCGAGGAGCTTGTCGAGCTCGTAGGCTGCGATCTCGGACTTGTAGCTGTCCCAGAAGCCCCTGTGGTTTCCCGGCGGCAGGTTCTTCACGACGGCGCTCGCCGCGGGCCCGCCCGGCGCGAAGAAGGCCCGGCGCGGGTGCGTGACCCCGACGCCGATGTCCTGCATCCGCACGATCGGTGCCGTCTTCAGGAAGTCCTCGAATTCGCCGTAGCGGCCGATCCACACCTTCGAAGAGGCGGCGGGCGTTGTCTGAGGTACGGGGGCGGCCGCCAGGGCCTGCGCGAGCCCAAGCGTGGCGAGACAGGCACTGCGGACGGCCAGCATCGTCTTGCTCATGGCCTTGTCCTTCCCTTGAAGCGACCGCCGTATAGACCTATCCCCCGGCAAGCCCGGGGCCTCCCACAGGCACTAGCCCGGACTATTCACAGAAAGTAGGAGGGGCGGGAGCCCCTGTGTGCTAAGAAGGGCTTGGATAAAGGTCCATCTCAGCATGAGGAGGCTCCCACCTTGCGCGACGATAACACGACACAGTGTTGGCTGTTCGAGGATCTGGCGAAGCGTCGGGTTACGGTCCTCTTTGACCAGGAGCGAGGCAGCTCTGACGGCGGGGCGGTACTGCTGGGAGCGGCCGATCGTCGGCTCGGGCTGAGCGACGCACTGGCGAACTGCATCCGAGATGGCCGCGATCTCGAGCGTGTGATTCACGAGATCTCGGACCTCGTGCGACAGCGGGTGTACGGGATTGCCTGCGGGTATCCGGACGGAAACGACGCGGCGAGGCTGTCGTCGGATCCGGTGCACAAGCTGCTGGTGGGCCGGGCGCCCTTGGGTGAGGGCGATCTGGCCTCCCAGCCGACCCTGAGCCGCTTCGAGAACGGGGCGAGTCGTGCGGATCTGTTCCGGATGAGCGAGGCGCTGGCGGAGCGGGTGATCGAGCGTCATCGCCATCGTCGGCATGGACGGACTCGCGTGGTGACGATCGATCTCGATCAAACGGACGATCCGGCTCACGGGCAGCAGCAGCTGGCCCTGTTCAACGGCTACTACGGCGAGTGGTGCTACCTGCCCCTGCTGGGCTTCATCGGCTTCGACGACGAGGCCGACCAGTACCTGGTGGCGGCAATCTTGCGACCGGGGAACTCCCCGGACAAGAGGGGCTCGCTCGGGGTGCTCTCGCGGCTGCTGCCGCGGCTACGGACGGCCTTCCCCAAGGCACGCTTCCGAGTCCGGCTCGACGCGGGCTTTGCCGCCCCCGAGGTCTTTGACTTCCTCGACGAGCAGGGTGACGTCCAATACGCCGTGGCTATTGGCAAGAATCCCATCCTGCTCCGAAGGGCCGGCAAGTATATGGCTCAGGCTCGCCGACTTTCGAAGGCCAGCGACAAGACCGAGCACGTGTACGCCGAGACGCTCTACGCTACGAAGACTGGCCCGCCAAGCGGCGAATCATCATCAAGGCTGAGGTCACTCGCCATCCCGGACGCGACCCCAAGGACAATCCCCGCTTCGTGGTCACGAACATGACCCAGACCCCACGCTGGGTCTACGAGGATTTCTACTGCCACCGGGGCGAGATCGAGAACCGGATCAAGGAACTCCACCACGGTCTCGAGATCGATCGCACCAGCTGCTCGCGCTTCCTCGCCAACCAGCTCCGTGTGCTCCTCACCGCCGCCGCCTACGTCCTCATGCAGGAGCTGCGACTGCGCGCCGCCGGCACCAAGCTCGCTCGAGCTCAGGTCTCGACCCTGCGCGACTGTCTCCTCAAGATCGGCGCCCGCGTCGGCTCCTCCGTGCGCCGTATCGTCCTGCACATGCCCGAGAGCTTCCCTTTCGCCCACGCCTGGGGGACGGTTGCCCACTCCCTCGGCGCTTCCCCCGGGTAGACCACCTCGCCCTGATGGACCGTGCCCAACATGGTGAAGGTGTCTCTTCCTGGCAGCCAGATTCGCGGCGGATCATCAACCGAGCTCTGCCTCAGGCGCAGATCACCCCTCAGGTCCGCTCCGACGGCGCCCGGCAATACGTACACACCCCCGGGGCCCGGCTCTCAGCCTCTTGGTGAATAGTCCGGGCTAGCGGCCAGGGCCGGCTCGTCGTGCGTCAGGGATACTCGCATTGATGCTGCGCGTCTCTGGCGGCGGTTTCCACAGGCTTTGACTTGGGCGGGAGGTAGGTCACTAGGCCTCCGCCTCCGAGTCGAAGGGTAGCAGGAGTGTACCTTGTACCCCATAGGACGGTTGACACTCTTTCGTGAGAGAAACCCTCCGGCTGACGGGAGGGGTGCGTGAAGAAGAGCAAGGTGGAGCCGATCAGGACGTCGGTCGAGCTCGGAGCCGAGCGGAGCGAGGCGGAGAGCTCGACCGACGAGCGGCGAGGGAGGCCGGGCCGACGCAGCGTCGAGGAGCGCGCCTCGGCGGTGCTGGAGCTGCTGTCCGGCAAGGCGAGTGTCGACCAGCTCGCCAGGCGGTTCGGCGTGCACCCGACGACGGTCGAGAAGTGGCGCCAAGACGCCCTGGAGGGGATGGCGCTCGCGCTTCGGCAGGGAAGCGGCAAGAGCTCGCGGGAGATCGAGCTCGAGAAGCGGGTCAAGGACCTCGAGCGGGCGTTCACGGATGTGGCGATCAAGAAGGAGCTGTTGGAGCGTTTCCTGGCCCAGCGCCCTACTCGGCCCGGGAAGTGGTCGAAGTGAGCCGGGAGACCACCAACGGGCGAGCGAGCATCACGCAGCTGTGTCAGGCGTTCGGGATCAGCCGGCAGGCGTACTACGCGGCGAAGAGTGGCCCGACCAAGCCGCGTGTGCCGCGCCGCGAGCGTAAAGGCGCATGGGCGAGCGCAGCGGAGCTGGAGGCAGCGGTGCGCGCCTGTGCCGAGAAGCACGCGGGCTGGGGCGTGCGGAAGGTCCACGCCAGCCTGCGACGCGCCGGCACTGTCGCGTCGAGGAAGCGGGTCTGGGGCGTGATGAACCGGCTCGGTCTGGTCCTGCCGGCGCCGGAGCGCCGCGAGGAAGGGGCACGCCGCGGGTCGGTGGCCGTACCGGAGTCGAACCGGCGCTGGGCCACGGACCTGACGACAGTGTGGACGCGGAAGGACGGCCTCGTGGCCGTGGTGCCCGTGATCGACTGCGGCGACCGGGTGGTGCTCGCTTCTGACGTGACGCGCAGCCAGGAGACGGCTGCCATCCTGGCGCCGCTCGTACGTGCCGTGCACGAGCAGTTCGGCGAACCCGATCGTGTGCCACCGGGCCTCGAGCTGCGCAGCGACCACGGCCCGCAGTACACGGGAGGCGACTGCCACGACCTCTGCGAGATGTGGAAGCTCGATCACACCTTCGCACCCGTGGGCCGCCCGACTGGCAACGCCGTCGCCGAGCGGTTCATGCTGACGATGAAGAGCGAGCTCATCTGGACTCGTGACTGGGAGTCCGCCGCGGAGCTGAAGGAGGCTCTCAGCCGATGGCTCGTGGAGTACCACACCGAGCGACCTCACCAGGCGCTGGCGTGGAAGACACCGTTCGAGAAGCGCGCGGCCAACCTGGGCCTGCCCATCGAGGCCGCTGCGTAGGTCATGACCCGAGGGATTCCTTCACGACGAAGTGTCTTGACAAACGGGGAACACGACAGAAGGGTAGCAGGAGTGCCAGAAGCAAGGCCCTTTGAATCGGCTCGGTTGCTGCGATGTCGCCATCATGCTGAGCCCGTCTGCGCTTCCCCGATGGGGCTGGCTCCTGCTTGCGGGTCCGCTCCTGCTCGTTGCGTTGACCGCGGTACGTCTTCGATGGGGCGGAGACCGAGGACACCTCATCTCGAGCACTTTCGACTATCGTCTCCACCACCCGTGGCTTAGCATGTGCCACGGTTCCGGAGCCCATGCGCCGCCAGGAGGGCGCGGACATGTGTGCCGAGCAGCCGACGAACCAGGACTCTGAGCGCGAGAGCCTGCACCGTCGCACCCGCGGGCTGGCGATCCTGCTCGAAGTCAGCAAGGCGCGATGCGGAGATCGACTCGTGCACCACCCTCGCAAACCTCGCAGCCCTCGCGGTCCAGAATGCGCAGCTCTACGCGCTCGGACAACAGTACGTCACGGACCTCGAGCGGAGGATTGCCGAGCGTGAACAGACCGAGAGGGCCCTGCGGGAGAGCGAGGAGAGACTCCGACTCGCCCTCACGGCAGCGGAGCAGGGTCTATACGACCTGAACGTCCAGACCGGCGAGGCGATCGTCACACCCGAATATGCCCGGATGCTCGGCTACGCCC
The DNA here is from genome assembly GCA_963831755.1 of uncultured Acidobacteriota bacterium. GTDB lineage: Bacteria > Acidobacteriota > Vicinamibacteria > Fen-336 > Fen-336 > DATBSL01. Next base: position 316,229 of record CAWHRC010000006.1, on the reverse strand, counting down.
CGGAGGAATTCGCAGAGACGAACGCGCGCTGGATCGAGCGTTTGCATCCGGACGAGCGAGAGCTGGTCACCGAAGCGTATCGGGCGTACGTCGCCGGGGAGACGCCCGAGTATCGTGTCGAGTTCCGGCAGAGGACGAAGGAGGGCGACTGGAAGTGGATCCTCTCGATCGGAAAGGTCGTCGAGTTCGACACATCGGGGAAGCCGCTCCGGATGCTGGGCACCCACACCGACATCACGAAACGCAAGGAGGCCGAAGAAGAGCGGGCGCGACTGGCGGCACAGCTGCTGCACGCGCAGAAGATGGAGTCGGTGGGAAGGCTGGCAGGCGGTGTAGCCCACGACTTCAACAACATGCTGCTGGTCATCCTTGCTTGCACGGAACTCGTCAAGATGCGGCGCCGCGAGGACACGGCGCTCCTGACGAGCGTCGAGGAGATCGAGCGAGCCGCACTCCGCGCCCGGGACATCACCCGGCAGCTGCTCGCCATCTCGCGCAAGCAGGTCGTGATGCCTCGTCCCCTGAACCTGAGCGAGTTCCTGACCGAAACGCGCCGGACGCTCGGCCGGCTCATCGGTGAGGACATCGATCTGAGCTTCCATCTCAGCGCGGACCTGTGGCCCGTCCGGATCGATCCCTCTCAAGTGGACCAGATCCTGATGAATCTGGTGGTGAACGCCCGTGACGCGATGCCCATGGGCGGGAAGCTGACCATCGAGACGACGAACGTTCGAATCGCCGAGAGCTACTGCCGCCAGCACGTCGGCTTCCAGGTGGGCGACTACGTCCTCTTGGCCGTGACCGACAGCGGCATCGGGATGGACCAAGAAACGCTCGCGCACGTCTTCGAGCCGTTCTTCACGACCAAGGCCATCGGCAAGGGCAGCGGGCTGGGACTCGCCACCGTGCATGGCATCGTCACGCAGAACGGTGGTGTCGCCAGCGTCTACAGTGAGCCCGGGCTCGGAACGACGTTCAAGATCTACCTGCCCGCGGTCGCACGGGACACGTCGATCGCGGCGGGAATCGCCGAGGATGCTTCACCCGACCAAGCAGGCGGCACGGTCCTCCTGGTTGAGGACGACGAGGCGGTCCGGAGGCTCATGGCGGCGATGCTGGATGCCCTTGGCTTTGCCGTGCTCGTCGCCCCCGGCTGGCGTGAGGCGCTCGCCTTGGCCGGACTGGAGGACGTGAGCGTCGACCTCCTTCTAACCGACGTAGTGATGCCAGAGCTGAGCGGCAAGGAGCTGTGGGAGCAGCTGCGAGCATGTGCGCCCACGCCTGCCGGTGCTCTATATGTCCGGCTACACTGCCAACGTCATAGCGCACCACGGCATCCTGCAGGAGGGCGTCAACTTCATCCAGAAGCCGTTCACTATGGACGACCTCGCGCGGGCGATCCGGAAGGCCCTGCCGCGCGAGGCAGATTGAAGGTTCTCTTGAAGTCGCGATCTTCTTTCTGTAACCGATCCCCCGGCAAGGCCGGGGCCTTAAGGTGTGAGCGTCTGGGCCGCCACCGCGAACGGACCGATCGCCTGAGCTAACGACCCAGGTCCAGCTCCCCGCAGGCGCCGTTCTGGCCGCACATCCTGTAGACACCGTTCTTCGCCGCGAACAGCTTGTACTGGTTGTCCGGGTGGTTCTCGCAGCCGTTCACGGCGATGCCCTTGCACAGTTCACCGGCGAGCGTCCAGGTCGGCCCGTCGCGGCCCGTGTCCTTCGCCTTGCCCACCCGCCACGCCTCGCAGGCAACGCGGTCGGGGTATCCCTCGTTGCGCACGGGACAGTAGACGCGGCCGTCGGTGAAGCCGGCCAGACGGCAGTACTCTCCGTCCGGACCGACGATGGGCGTCGAGTCGAATGTCACGAACTCACGCCCGGGTTGCCAGATCTTCGAGTTGAAGTGGTCGATCGGCGGCGGGTAGGGCTTGCCGCAGCCGCTGCCGGAAGGCGGCCAGCCGGGGTCGGGGTCGACCGGAAAGGCCGCCGGGCTGCAGCTCTCGCGGAACGCCGCGACGCCGCGCCGCACGTGACCGCTCGACATCCCGAAGTTGAACTGCTCCGAGAAATCGTTCGAGTTCTTCACGTTCACCCGGTCGAACGGGTAGTCGTAGTCGGCCTGCGCGCACAGCCCGGCCGCCTGCAGGTTGCCGACCACGGCGTCGATGAAGGGCTTCGGGGCGACGATCCGGTACTGGCCCGAGCCGGGTGGGTCCTGGTCCTTCACGTCGAGGATGCCGGTCGTCTGCTGCGCGACCTGCTCGATCGCCGCCTCGACCTGCGGCAGCAGCACCGTCCCGACGCCGCGCGAGCACGTGATCTGGAGCGAGCCCTTGCCGAACGGGCAGCTCACGGCGACGGGTCCCGCCGAGGTGGGCGCCGGCGCGGGCGCCGGTGTGGACGACGACGAGGGCGAGCCGCCGTGTCCACAGGCGAGCGCCAGCAGGGCGAGGGAGACGCTGGCCCCGCAGCGGAGAGAAGGGGTCGTCATGACGAATGCTCCTCAGCGGACGTGCGGCCGGGACGCGACTCGCCTTTCGCAAGGGGGCGCTCGCCGGAGACACGGTAGTCTACGACGGCCGCGTCCGGTGTACCGCCCGCGCGCCGAGGGGTCCGCCGGCAACAAGGAGTTCGTCATCCGATGGCGCTCGGCGAGGCACCGGCGGAGTTCCAGGTGGCGCTCGAGCCGGAGCCGCCGCGGATCAGCGAGTCGTTGACCGTCACGCCCACGCCGAACGCGGGCGCCGGGGCCTCCCCCTGACCCTCGCTTCGTCTGGGCCCTTCAGGCTCCGCGAGGTGTCAACACCTTCATGGGATAGGACAGTCTAGGCAGAAACCTCGTACGCCGGTCTGCCCAGGACTTAGGGGTATCGCTGTGTAGGCGAACCCGGCGACGCTGGCTTTGGGAGGCAGTAGGAAGGATCCGGCTCGGCGCGGGGCCGGGAACGAGGGCCCTCGCGCAGCCATATCGAGTCCGAGCGAGCCGGCCATCGCGCGAGAAGGCTATTCCGCCACCGGGAAACGATAGACGTTGATGCTGATCGGGGCCACGGTCAGAGAGCGACCGGCGCCGACCTGGCTCTCCTTCAGCTCCACCTCGGCGCGCTGGCCCACGCGGTTGGCGGCATCCAGGCTGGCAGCTGTGATCTGCCAGAGCGTCGCTGGTCCGGCCAGCTTCTTGCCGGAGAGGTTCAGCTCGAGCGGCTGTGCCGTCTCGGTGGCGTTCACGACGGCGATCGTCAGGTCGTTGCGATCGGGCGTCAGCGCGGCAAAGACGTCGAGAGGATACGTGGCGCTGCCGGAGTTCACTTTCGGCTGATCGCCCCCGATCGGGTACTTCGGCGCCGGCTGCGGCGATTTGCCCGAGACAGCGACGGGAATCGAGCCGACGAAGTGATCGCCGTAGAGCTTGAAGGTCAGGCCGAGCGTGTTGAGGACCGAGGCCGTCGGGCTGATGTCCAAGGTCGAGGTGCCCATGGTGTGCGCCGCCATGGTCATGAAGTCGCTGTGCCGGAGCATCTCGTTGAAGATCATGCCGTAGGCCAGGGCCTGCTTGAGCGTCGAGCTCCGGCCGAAGCCGCCGCCGAAATACGCGTACTCATCGACGGACAGGAAGATCTTCTTCTCCAGAAGCGCGGGGAATCTCTGCTGATAGCCCTGCCAGCCCTCGGCCTTCGTGCGCACGATGTTCGCAGGGTAGCGCGCGTACTCGAGCAGCGTCTGCTCGACCTTCACGTTGGCGCGATTGGAGGACTGATCCGCCGCCAGGCTCCTGGCCTTCTCGAGATCGAAGTGCCTGCCGGGCGAGGCGTACCAGTGCTCGGCAATGCCGTCGAAGTTGCCCCAACAGTGCTTGAGGAAGCTGCCGGTCCAGTCCGCGTCGGTGCCGTACAAGGGACCGAGGTTGCCGATGTATTTCGAACGCATGTCCCCGGGGACGCTGCCGTCCTCGAGCATCAGGCCAGAGGCGATCAGCACGATCTTCGGATCCACCTTGCGCATGGCCTTGGCGAACTCGTTGTGCTTCAGCACGAAGTACTTCGTATCCGTGCGGCCGAGCTGCCACGAGCCCCAGGGCTCGTTGCCGATGTTCCAGAACTTGACGCGATAGGGTGCAGCGTGACCGTTCTTGGCGCGCAAGGCGCCCATGCGCGTGGTCGTCGCCCCGCCGTTCATGTACTCGACTTGATCGGCGGCCGAGCGCGCGTCACCGAAGCCGGCGTTGACGCTGACGTACGGCTCGACGCCGATCAGCCGGCACAGAGTCGCGAACTCGTCCATGCCGAGATCGTTCGTCTGCATGGCGTTCCAGGCGAAGTCCCAGCGCGGCGGACGCCGATCGCGGTTGCCGACGGCGTCGTACCAGTTGTAGTTGGAGATGTAGTTGCCGCCGAAGCGCCAGAAGCCGGACTTGATCTGCTTGATGAGCGCGATGGTGTCGGGCCGATAGCCCTCGACGTTGTCGGCCGGCATGAGCGACACGGCGCCGACGTGGAAGGACCGCGGGCCGGTGCCGACGATCTCGAGCGCCGCGTCGGTCGTGTCAGCCCGGGAGACGAAGCTGAGAGGAACCGTCCGATAGGCCGCCGTCAGACCAACGACGGGAACGACCTGCCGGTCATTCGGCTCGCTGCCCCAGACCAGGGCCACTCCGAGCTTCGTGCCGGGCGCGCCTTTGACGACGATGCGACCGGAGTACCTCTGGCCCTTGACGAGGGCCAGGCCGGCCTGGCGGATCCCATGGGGCGTGGTGGCGTCGAGCGCGATGCGCGGGCTCTGCTCGCCGACGAACGGCTTCTCCTTGTCCATCGTCACCACGCTTTCGCCGCCGACGGGGCGCCATTTGCGCAGCCGCATGATGCGCGCCATTGGACTTTCGGGCCCCGTGGGCTCGGGGTCATTCGCCACGATCGGGAAGTAGAACTTCCGGTCGTCGACCATCTCCGCCCACAAGCTGCCGTACATCGTCCTGCCGATGTGCTCGATGAACATGCCGAACAGGTACGGCGAGACCGGCGCGGCCGTCTGGCGTGCGTCGATGTCGGCAACCAGCCGCTCCGGCGGAGCGGAGGCGGCCTGCTGCGCCGGAGACGACGCCGGCGCCAGGCAAGCCACCGCCCCGGCGAGGAGTGCGATTCGCGTCCTCATGGATCCTCCCTAGCTCAGCAGGAGCTTGCGTGCCTCGGCCTCGGGATCGTCGACCATGCGGCAGAGGTCGTCGAAGATCATCGTCGGACACCGAACGGAATCGAACGGCGCCCAGGGCAAGCCGGGCTGGCTGGGGTTGCCCGTGCTCGCGAAACTGGCCCAGGCCGTGGCCATCTTCTTCGCCAGCGCCTGCGCCTGCGGCCCGTTGCCGGTGCCCTGCGCGCACCGCGCGGTGTTGTCGAAGCAGAACGCCAGCTCCGCCGTATGCCAAGCGCCCGCGTCCTCGAGCATCGGGGACTGCCAGCTAAAGTACCAGGTGAAGACCGGCGCGGCCTTCTGGTCGTGCTTCATCGTGGCCATGCGCGTGACGTTGTTGCGCATGCTGAGGCCGTTCAACCCGCTGGCACCGCACATGTAGGAGAGAGTGCGGATGCTCTTCTCCGGGTGGGCCTTCTTCAGTGCCGTGGCCAGGGCCTGTGCCTTGGCCTCGCCGTAGTTCTTCGTGAGGGTGGCCAGCCAGTCCGCCTCGGTCGGCCGCGAACGCATCGAGTTCCCCTCTTCGCTCACCGAGCCCACCAGCATCGGCACGTCCTTCGAGATCTCAGGAGCGCCCTCGAAGAAGGACCGCATGGTGATGACGCGCCCGTCGACGCTCGGCCCCGCGCCCACGCGCCGAGCGGCGAACGGTCCGCTCGGGCCCGGCGGTGGGTTCATCTTGGCTGCGACGGCCATGCCAACCTCGTTCAGCCGGGCCCATTCCATCTTCTGGAGCGCAGCCATGTCCGTGACACCGAGCTCGCCGATCACCCGCTTGGCATACTCGCTGGACTGCTCGCCGGTCGGAAGATTGCCGCCGCCGCCCGACTGCGCCGAGGCTCGATGGATCAGGCCCGCCGCGGAAGGCATCCCGAGGAGCGTCGTCACCTTGGAGCCGCCGCCCGACTGGCCGTAGATCATGACGCAGCTCGGGTCGCCGCCGAAGTTGCCGATGTTGTCCCGAACCCAGCGCAGGGCTGACACGAGGTCGGTCATGCCGACGTTCATCGAATCGGCGTACGCCGACCCTCCGAACGAGGACACGTCGAAGAAGCCGAGGATGTTGAGGCGGTGATTGACCGTCACCGACACGACGTCGTGGTGTCGGGCGATCTGCGCCCCGTCCTGCGAAGCGAGCTCGTAGGCCGAGCCGAAGAAGTAGCCGCCACCGTGCAGGTAGAGCATCACCGGACGCTTGCCGCTCAGGCTCGACGTCCAGACGTTCAGCTTCAGCATGTCCTCGCTCTGCCATCCGTCGGTCCACTGCTGAAGGAACGTCTGCTCGCTCGACCAGTCATGCAGGCGCTGCGGACAGTTGGGTCCATAGGTCAGGGCGGGATACTCGCCGTCCCACGGCGTTGGCGCCTTCGCCCGAAGCCACCGGTTCTCGCCCCCTGTGTTCGCGCCGTACGGGATGCCTTTGAACGTCAGGACCCCGTCCTCGACGTAGCCACGCACCTTCCCGTACTGTGTCTGGGCTACTGCGGACCTCGGGGTGGAGCAGCTCCCGACGGCCCGGCCCCGGTGCGCTGCGGGCTGGCTGCTGTCAGTAGCGTGAGCGGTTCCACCCAGAGCGAGTCCCACGCTTGCTGAGGCGGACACGCGCAGAATCTCGCGACGATCGAGCGTCCTGCGATTCCTCGAATCTGAGTCAGACACGGTGTCTCCCTTCGCGCTGCGGGTACGCCCGATCGGATCCGAAGTGCCGACCGCCGTTCGGCAGGCCGTCGCAGCCGATGAACGGGACCGGCCCATTCCATTCGCGACCGGTCGTCCTCACGCGCCGGCGATTCTGATACGGGATGTCCTCGCCGTGCACGCGCCCGTGCGGCGGTCTTCGGATAGGAGAAGGCTCCTATCCCGACGTCATCCCCTGGCCACATCCGGCGCGCCTTCGCTCCGCCACTGGAGGTGTTGCGGGCAGCTCCAGCTCCCGGTAGAACGCCACGCCCGGCGTCATCCACGGGTTCTCGATCTGATCGCGACGCCTTCCTGACGAACCGCCCCTTCTCGTCCACCTTCCATCGCTGGGTCTTCGGCAGTCGCAGCTGGCCGACCTTCACCTGCATGCGGCCGACTGGATCCACTCGGTAGACCTGCGGATCGCAGTTTCGGGGATTGCCCAGCCAGCCCACCGACGTTCAGGTGATCAGCCACTCGAGGCAGTCGGGCCACCAGCGGCTCCTGTCCCTCACGTCGAGGTGCGCCAATCCCGGGATGAGCTTCACGCCCACACGGCTCGACGTCGCAGGGTAGGCCCGCTCCAACGCCTCCTTGAAGCGCAAGGCACCATCGGCCGGGACGTGGGTGTCCGCTTCCCCGCAGAAGAACCTGATCTCGGGGCTGTCCTGATAGCGGTCCAGGTGCGTCAAGGGATTCAGCTGATCGTAGAAGTACTGCGCGTAGCGGTCCGGCTGCTTCTGATCGATCAGCTTCCGGGGGTCGAAGACGTCATGCATCCCCGGCCGCAGCCAGTCCGGTGTCGCCACGACCGCCGCCACGCGGCAAACACGACGGTCCATTCCAGCAAGAGCGACGGCGATGTCGCCGCCCATGGACAGCCCGCCCGCGCGAATGGCACCCGCGCCGAAGGTGGATACCGCCCAGTCGACCACCCGAAGGCCGTCGAGGCTCGTCTGGCCCAGGATCGGCCACATGTGGCGGCGGAACGCACCGAACACGCGCGCCACCATCTCGTCCCGCGACTCCGTTCCCCGCACGCCGTGCTGCCAGGGGTCGAAGCTCAGCGCCACAAACCCGGCGCCCGCCAGCTCCTCGAGCATGGGGGCAAGCTGGTCTTTCGTGCCGGAGAAGTTGGGGAGGAAGAGAACGAGCTGACCGTTGCGGATCGCCTCCGGGGGCTCGACCCAGAGCACGGGGATCTGGTCGACCGATGTCGAGTTGCGGCGCAGCTCCCGCTTCATGCCGTCCACCTCTCCGTCGGAGCACTCTGGTAGGCCTGCTGCTCGTCCTTGCGGGCAGACATCCCTCGACAGCTTCCTCGACTTCTACAACCATCGCCGGCCACACCGAGGCTATCGCATCAAGGGTGCCGTCCCTGCTCAGCTCTTCTACGGCGCCGTGGCAGTACACTGATGCACACCTCTCGGCACGGAGAGTGTCAACGAGGACGTGCTCGCCAGGACCGGCCATCGCCACGTCGTGCTGACCATCCCGCGACTCCTCCGCCCGCTGTTGCGCCGGCGGCGCGAGCTGCTCACCGAACTCGGGCGCGCCGCCGAGGCGTGAGCGAGCTGGTCCGCAGCAGCCTCGAACTGACGCCCGCCCCGGCATCGTCGTCTCCATCGCCACCGCCGGGGACCTCCTTCAGTCGCATCCCCACGTCCACCTGCTCACGACCGACGGGGGGTCGATCCCTTCCCACGCGAACAGACGCTTGCCGTCAGGGTCGGGCCGGGGTCGTCGAAGCTCAGGGGACCGGGGTCAGCCGGGCGGGGATCGATGGCGATGACCACGGGAACCGGGGCTCGAGAACGGCGTAGATGTCGCTGCGGGACTCCGTCTCCCTGCGCCGGCCAAAGACGTAGTACCGGCCGTCCCGGATCCATCGTCCCTTCCCCTACGTGCCAACATGCCTGAGACAGTCGACCTCCTTGAGTTTAGTGTGCAGGGCGGGGAGGCGAAGGCAGCGTGATCAACGACTTGGCAAGGGACGTTCAGGGGACGACCATGGAGGGTCTGGAGCGAAGCGGCGACGAGCGCAGCGAGTCGCCGCGGAGCGGAGGGGCGTCCATGGTCGAGCGGCGGTCGCCGGGGCCTGAGAAGGTCCCCGATCCGGAGGTGGTGGCGCGAGCGAAGCGCCGGCAGTTCACGATCGAGTACAAGCTGCGGATCCTCAAGGAGGCAGACGCCTGCAAGGGGCCGGGTGAGATCGGCGCCCTGCTGCGGCGCGAGGGCCTCTACTCCTCCCACCTGGTCCTGTGGCGGCGTCAGCGGGAGCAGGCGGCGAGCACGCAGCTGAAGTCGAGGAAGCGGGGACCCAAGGCGAAGGCCCAGGATCCGCGGATCAAGCAGCTCGAGCGGGACAAGGCACGACTCGAGCGCCGGCTCAAGCGGGCAGAGACCATCATTGAGATCCAAAAAAAAGTGCACGAGCTCCTGGGGATCCCCCTGAAGAACCTCGACACCGACGAGAACGACTGATGCAGGTGACCGAGGAGCTGGCTCCTAAGGTGGGCGTGGCCCCCATCTGTGAGGCCATCGGAGTCTCTCGCGCCAGCCTGTACCGTCGTCGCCGGCCGCGGCAGCTGACGCCGCGGCCGACTCAGGCTCGTTCGCTGAGCGAGCCTGAACGACAGGAGGTGCTGCGGGTCCTGCACTCCGAGCGTTTCGTCGATGCGCCGCCGGCGCAGGTCCACGCCACGCTGCTCGAGGAGGGCAGCTACCTGTGCTCGCCCCGGACGATGTACCGGATCCTGGCTGACAGCGGCGAGGTGCGCGAGCGGCGCGAGCAGCTCCAGCACCCGCGCTACGCCAGGCCCGAGCTCGTCGCCACCGCTGCCAACCAGGTCTGGTCCTGGGACATCACCAAGCTCAAGGGCCCGGTGAAGCTCTGCTACTTCTACCTCTACGTGATCCTCGACATCTTCAGCCGCTACGTGGTGGGCTGGATGATCGCCGAGGCTGAGAACGCTGGCCTGGCCGAGCGACTGATCGAGCAGAGCTGCATCAAGCAGGGCATCGTGCCGGAGCAACTCACGCTGCACGCTGACCGTGGCTCTCCGATGATCAGCAAGACGCTCGCGCAGCTCATGGCTGAACTTGGAATCGACAAGAGCCACGGTCGACCGCGTGTGTCAAACGACAACCCCTTCTCCGAGGCCCTGTTCAAGACGGCCAAGTACCGCCCCGCGATGCCCGATCGTTTCGGCGGCGTCGCGCACGCTCGCGAGGTCTTCCGCGGCGTCTTCGGCTGGTACAACAACGAACACCACCACAGCGGGATCACCTACCTCACGCCCTCGGTCGTTCACCACGGCCGCGCCGACGCGATCCTCGACCGGCGCCACCGCGCCCGCATGGCGGCCTACGTCGCGCACCCGGAGCGCTTCGTCAACGGCTCGCCCCAGCGGGAGCGCCTCCCTTCGGCGGTCTGGATCAACCCGCCGGAGAACACGACGCGCCAGGATGCCCCAGGATCGCCGCAAACCGAACCGGACGACCCTGAGGTCGTCCCGGTTTGCCGCACTTACGGGTCGTTCGAGAACTTCAAGACCACGCCGCGCGAGCTGGCCGCGGCGCCCGAGGCAGCTCACTAAATGCCAGCAGCGGCTGTCTCACTATCGTTGACACGCACCGCTTCTCTCCCGGCCAGAGCGATCGAGGGCGGCCTCCCACGGCCAGGATTTCCCCAGCGGACCGCCGCGTTCACCGCGGTGCAGCGCAGACGTCGGCCATCCGGCGCCCACTGAATCCAGAGGGGCTGTGACGGCAGCGGGTCCAGCTCCCGAATCGTCGAGCCGTCTCGCCGGGCGAGCCGCCGGAGCGGCCTCAGACGAGGGAGTCGGGCGATTGGACGCCGGCGTCGCCCCTTGACGCCGGCTTCGTCCGAGGCGTAACTTGCACCGCAAGGGGATCCAGGAAGAGGAGACCAAAGACGACCGTGCTGCCGCGGCTGCGTCGTCGCGTCCCGATCTCACTGCTGGCCCTCGCGCTTCTCGGCGCGGGGCCGGCGGGTCGAGGCGGGGCCGAAGAGGGTCCCGCCGTCCGGGTCCAATACCCCGATCCCGACATCGGCGTGGACACGCTGGCGAAGCGCCAGGCGGCACAGAGGCAGACGGCAGACCAGTTCAAGGTCTTTCATCAGTTCCAGTTCACGGACAAGCGGAAGGAAAGCGGAATCAGCTTCGTCCAACAGGCCGTCGACGACGTCAGGAAGCACTACCGGCCCGTCCACTACGACCACGGCAGCGGGATCGCCGTCGCCGACGTCGACGGCGACGGCCTCGACGACATCTACTTCGTCAACCAGGTCGGGGGCAACGAGCTCTGGAAGAACCTTGGCGGCGGCCGGTTCCGGAACATCACCCAAGAAGCAGGGGTTCGCCTGGGGGGCCGGATCGGAGTGACGGCGTCCTTCGCGGACGTCGACAACGACGGTGACCCGGACCTGTTCGTCACCACCGTCCGCGGCGGCAACGTGCTCTTCGAGAACGACGGTCGCGGGCACTTCAGGGACATCACCAAGGAGGCCGGAGTCGATCTGGTCGCTCATTCGTCGGGCGCTGTCTTCTTCGACTACGACCAGGATGGGCTGCTCGACTTGCTCGTGTGTAACGTGGGCGTCTACACCAGTGACGAGAGGGGACCCGACGGAGAGTACGTCGGGCTCGCGGACGCCTTCTCGGGCCACCTCCATCCCTCTCGCCAGGAGTATCCCGTCCTCTACAAGAACCTCGGTCACGGCCGGTTCAAGGACGTGACCGCGGCCACGGGGCTCGTGGCCGAGGGCTGGTGCGGGGACGCGAGCTTCGCGGACCTGAACGGAGACGGCTGGCCGGACCTCTACGTCCTGAACATGCAGGGCGACGACCACTACTTCGAGAACGTCGGGGGCCAGAAGTTCGTCGACAAGACCGCCTCCTACTTTCCGAAGACCCCCTGGGGCAGCATGGGGATCAAGTTCTTCGACTACGACAACGACGGGCGGATGGACCTCCTCGTGACCGACATGCACTCGGACATGAGCGAGGACATCGGGCCCGAGCGCGAGAAGCTGAAGTCGCGCATGCGCTGGTCGGACGAGCACCTGCAGGGCGGGGCCAACAACATCTTCGGCAACGCCCTCTACCACAACCTGGGCGGGGGCCGGTTCGAGGAGGTCTCGGACCGCCTGGGGGTCGAGAACTACTGGCCGTGGGGACCGAGCGTCGGCGACGTCAACGCCGACGGATGGGAAGACATCTTCATCACCTCGGGGATGGGCTACCCCTTCCGCTACGGCATCAACACGCTCCTCTTGAACAACCGAGGCGAGAATTTCCTGGATTCCGAGTTCCTTCTCGGGATCGAGCCTCGCAAGGACGGCCGCACCAACACCGCGTGGTTCGAGGTGGACTGCGCCACGGAAGGGAAGGGCATTCCCCCGTGCACGGGACGGACAGGGAAGATCACGGTGATGGGCCCGCTCTGCAGCCGTTCCTCGGTCATCCTCGATCTCGACGGCGACGGCGACCTCGACATCGTCACCAACGACTTCGACTCCGAGCCCATGGTCCTGGTCAGCGACCTCGCCGAGCGCCGGGCGATCCACTGGTTGAAGGTCGTGCTCGTCGGAACGGTGTCGAACCGGGACGGCCTCGGTGCCACCGTGCGAGTCAGCGCCGGCGCACAGGTTCAGACCCGGAGCCACGACGGCAAGTCCGGCTACCTCTCGCAGAGCGGGCTCCCTCTCTACTTCGGGCTGGGCGATGCCGCCCACGTCGATCGGATCGAGGTGGACTGGCCGTCGGGTCGCCGGCAGGTCGTGACGAAGGGGCTCCGGGAGAACGACACCCTTCGCATCACCGAGCCGAGATAGAAGCTCGGGTCCAAACGCGTCAGGGGCGCAGCTGCGACTTCTCCTTGCGGTCCAGCTCGATCATCTTCGCCCGTGCGCGCGCAGCATCCTCCGTCCGTCCGGCGAGCGCGTAGGCGCGGGCGAGCGCTCCGTACGTGTCGGGCAGCTCCGGGGCGAGCTCGGAGCCACGCTCCAGTTCGGCGATGCCCTCGTCGAGAGCATCCGTTTCCACGAGCGCGCGGCCGAGAGCCAGGTGGCTAGCGAAGAGGTCGGGTGCGAGGCGGACCGACTCCCGGGCCGAGGGCAGGGCGTCCGCCGGTTTGCCCCGCGACAGCAGAGCGAACGCAATCTGGAGATGAGCGTGGACGTTGTCGGGGAAGAGCTCCGTCTCCTTCCGTAGGACGGGCAGGGCCTCCTCCGATCCCGCTCGATACAGGACCAGGCCGTACGCATAGCGCAGGCCTCGCGCCGCCGGGTAGCGGGCGAGGGCTTCCTCGAAACGCACCTTCGCTTCCGCATTGTGCCCCGCGAACGCGGTGTAGGCGGCACGGCCCACCACGAGGACCCGCTCCCTCTCCGACTCAGGGATGTCCGCGGGGAGGACGGCCATCTCGAGGATCACCAGGCCGCAGACCGTCAGCAGCTCCGGCGTCTCCGGCTGCGAGTTGGCGAGCCACGTGAGGGGACGCGTGGCGAGGTCGAACTGCCCGCCGCGGACGAGGAGCATGGCCAGGTGAAGACCGGCGGCGCGGCTGATCTCCTCGCTGCCGGCGGGTCCGAGCGCCTGCCACTTCAGCAGGTGCCCGAGCGCAGCGTCGAAGTCCTGGAGCCGATATTCGCTCAGGCCCCGCAGCGCCCACGCCGGGCTCGCCTCGGGCTTGAGTTCCGTGACCCGGGCAAACGCGTCCCGGGCCGCCGCGTAGCGGTCGGCCTCGTAGTGGATGGAGCCCAGGTACCACCAGCCTTCGTCCCACGAGGGGTTGCGCTCCAGACCCTGCCGGTACCACTGGAGCGCCTCCTCGTTCCGGTTGGCCCGCCACGCCTCGGCGGCGCGGCGCGACACTTCCTCGAACGGGAGCGCGGTGGCCGGCGAGCTGCCCTCCTGGGCCCCGGAAGGCGCTACGGAGAGGACGGCGATCAGGAGAGACCAACTGCCGAGCCGGCCGGGAGGGAGCACTTCGAGCAGAGCATAGCGAACGGCAGGCTGTGACCGATAGTCCTTTCGATCTGGGGTCGCGAAGGGAGGCTGCGGTTCCAGCGCCGCCAAGCGGCGACGCGGACGATCCCTGAGGCGCCACGACCCCGACCAGGACGAAGGCAGGGCACAGGCGAGAGCGAACCCGGGGATCGCTGCCCCGTTGAGCGCGAGCCCCTGGCGCGCGCCCTGGAGTGGCTCGAGCTGGGCGCCATGCGCGTTGGACACCGGCCGCGAGACGCCGCCCTGATTGACGCGCTCTACGAGCAGGGCCTGGCGCGCGCTCACGAGCTGTTGGCGAAGGGACACTGGGACGACGCCGCGGCAGAGAACGCGGCGCTCGCCCGCGAGTTCGCCGGCCTCAAGCCCGTCGAGGCCCTCGCCGCGGAGGCCAAGCGACTGCGCGACACCCCGGAAGCGAAGAGGGACCGCAAGCGCGAGGCCAGGCTGGCCGAGCGCGACAGCTCGGAGACGAGGCAGCTCGTCACTCTGCGCACCGGGATCGAGCGCGCGGCCGGCGCGAATCCGGCCGAGGACCTGCGGCCTTTCGACCCTTCGGCTCAGGCCATGCCGGAGGCCGTCGATCTGTGGAGCCTGCAGAGCCAGGTAGACAGCCGCGTTGCCCGGTTCACGCGCGAGCTGGAGTCAGCCGACCCGGACAAGCGCCTCGTCGCGAGGCGGATCCTCGACGGCTTCTACATCTCGACGTTCTTCGCGGGAGGCGAACGGCGTCGCGACCGACGCCTCGACGCCTCCCTCGCCGATTTCGAGATCTGCACGAGGATGCGGCCAAAGGCGGCATCGCCGGTGTACGAGAAGGCCCGCACGTACGCCGCTCGCGGCGACGGCAAACCCGCGCTCGCCGCGCTGAAGGCCGCCATCGCCCTCGGCTTCAGCGACGCCAACCGCCTGGTCGAAGACCCGGAGTGGTCGCGGCTTCGGGACGATCCCGAGTACCGCACCCTCAGTCAGACGCTGGGCTCGAGGTTGGCGGTGCCCTGACCGAGCCCCCGCGCACGAGCTCTCATCTCTCACCGGCTGGCCTTCCCGCCGCGCCGTCGGTAGACTGACAGGGCTCCTCTCATGGCAGAGAGTCGTCCTCTGAGACTGTGCGGCGTTTTCGCGCACCCCGACGACGAGACCCTCGGCGCGGGGGGGACCCTCGCCCGCTACGGCGCGGAGGGTGTCGAGACCTACGTGGTGACCGCCACCCGCGGGCAGAGCGGCCGCTACCGGGACGGTTCGGACCATCCCGGACCCGAGGCCCTGGGGCGCATCCGGGAGGCGGAACTGCGTGCCGCGGTGGCGGTGCTCGGGGTCAAGGAGGTGAGCGTTCTCGACTACGCGGACAAGGAGCTCGACCGGGCGGATCCTCGCGACGTCATCAGCCAGCTGGTCGGGCACCTGCGCCGCATCCGGCCCCAGGTGGTGATCACGTTCGATCCCGCCGGGGCCTACGGCCACCCCGATCACATCGCCATCTGCCAGTTCACGACCGCGGCCGTGACGGCCGCGGCCGACTCGTCCTATTCCCCATCCGCGGAAGGTGAGCCCCCCGCCCACCGTGTCTCGAAGCTCTACTACATGGGCTGGCCAGCGGCGAAGTGGCAGGCCTACCAGGAGGCCTTCAAGAGGCTCGTCTCGAAGGTCGACGGCATCGAGCGCCAGGCGGTGCCCTGGCCGGACTGGGCACTCACGACCACGATCGACACCGCGAAGCACTGGGAGAGAGTGTGGAGGGCGGTCCAGTGCCACGAGTCGCAGATGGCCATCTACGGCCCCCTGGGTCACCTCTCGGAGCAGCGCCACCGGGGCCTCTGGGGCTCGCAGGAGTTCTACCGGGTCATGAGTCTGGTCAACGGCGGGCGCGGGCGGGAGACCGACCTTTTTGCAGGGCTGCGGTAGCCTCCCGCTGCCCTTCCAGCCGAGCTGCCGGAGCGCGGCTGATGGTGTTCTGAAGCGTCCGTCCCGAGCCGCAAGTGGAGCACCCGGAGTGCCACGGCCGCCAAGACCATCGGCGAGCGTGCCTCGGCCTTGGAGCGATTCGAAGCGCTCATCGACGAGCAGCCGAACCAGAAACAGATGGTCCGCTCGGATGGCCCAGACCATTCGGTCTATGGCCCCAGGGCCGAGCGGGGCGCATGCTCCGCGGTGCGGGCCCGCCATCAAGGCGGAAGCGGCGGGAGGTGGCCAATGGACACGACGGCTGAGGCCCTCATCTCCGCACTTGGCGTGTTCGTCCTTATCCTTGCGGGCTTCGTGCTCTTTCTTCTGTGGTCGGAACGCACCTCAGCATCAGGATCTCGAGCTCTTGAGACCCGCAGTTTCGGGAGCTCCGGACAGCTGCGGCCTATGGGGTCGGCAGGGACGTCTGCAGGAAGTTCTGGAGCCGTTCGACCGCATCGCCGTCGAGGTCGGTGAACTCGAGGCCGTAGGCGTCGTCGCTCGCGACCCGCGCCACCCTCGCACGGCCCGAGATCGGAGTCGAAGTCCCCGGGATCACGAAGGTGAAGTCCAGTTCCCGGCCCAGACCGAGTGGGATTGGCGACTCGATGGCCATGCCGGTCTCACTCACGTTGACCGTAGCAGCACCGAAAGGCGCCTCCGCCGCGCCCAGTGTGGCCTCGAGTTCGAGACGGACAGGCACGCGAACGTCCCGGCGGGCCGAAAGCTGGAGAAGGTGCGCGAGACGTCTGTCCCACTCCTCGTCGGGCGGCAGTCGAAGCACGGCGTTGGCCCCGGCCTGCAGGAGCTCGCGTTCCGCATCCTCGAAGTCGCCACGCGCGACGACGGTGATCGCGCAGCGTTGGCCGGCGGCGTCCCGCCGGATCGCCTTCACGAGGTCGGCCGCCCACGGCAGATCCCGGTCCAACAGGACTATCGCCGGGTGCGAGGCGGAAACTGTGCCGCGGCACTCGTCGAGCGTCCCGGCGAAGTGGCGCTCGAAGTCCTGCCGCCAGAGGACGGTCGATTCGAGCGCCGTGCCAAGATCCTCGGACGAACAGATCACAATCGCTGGCATGCTGGGGAACGCCAGTCTACCACCGCTCATCAAGAGTCGGCCTGCAGGCTGCTAGGACCAGCGCCTGCTGCCACGTCGAGGATTCTCGGTCCTGTTCATCGGGTTGTGCCGGTACGGTGGCACGGCTCGGCACGACGCCACGAGAGCCGCTAGCTTCAGCCGTCGGCGTTCGATTCTCGAAGGGTACGTTCGAGGACCGAACGGCCGCCTGTCCTATCGGACGAGGGAGTACCTCAGCGCCCACTCCTGTCGCGCGAGGACCGCCGTCGTGCCCTCGACGACCACGGCGAGGTGAGTGATCTCGAGCGGGCTGGGGCACCCCTCATCGGTGTCCATGGGGTCGAAGGCGACCTCGACGTCCTGGCCCGTCCCCCGAGGTAGTGCCAATGCGGGGCTGATGGCACGGAAGCACGCCGTCGCGCGGTCGCTGTGCAGGAGCGCGAGAAGCCCGGGGCTGGGACCGCCCGCCGGCGACAGAATGCGCAGCGTCATGCGGATGCGCCCCCCACAGCCAGAAGCGCCGGCTCCGCAGCCCGTGAGCAGCGACCCGGGAGCCGGGTCGGCGGCGACCAGCCAGACGGACGTCTCGCCCTCGGACGCGCCTCGGGTCGCTCCCGCCACCTCGGGAATGGGCGGAGGCGTGGGGGTGGGCGTCGGAGACGACGGTGAGGAGGAGCAGCCCACGGAGCCGGGGAGGGCTCCCGCCACGAGCAGCGCCGCCCAAACAGCAGCGTCGCGCAACATCATGCCGGCACCTCCTGGCGGGTCCTCATTCGCGAACCTCGCAGGGTCTGCGGAGCAAGCCCTATGCCAGAAGGACGCCAGCGTTCGGTCGCGCTGGCCGAGAGCGACACGTCGCTGGCGATCGAAGGCCAGCCGCTCGTCACGAAGTGGAAGCGCGGCGACGTTCAATTCATCGGCCGCGGCGTCAAGCACGAGTCGAAGAACCCGACCGGTAAGCCGATCGACCTGATCATCGTCGGCATCGAGTCTGCCGTCTCCCGTGCCGGTGGCTGCCCGTACCGGCACGGGAGCATCGGGACCTCTCGCTTGACACGTCGGCCATGGCCGGATGCCGTGTCGCCCCGAGCAGCCGACCAAGCGGGCGTGAGCTACATCCCAGCCTGCGGCGCGCGCCGCCTCAGCGAGACCTGCGGCCCGTGGCCAGGAAGATCGGGTAGCTGCCCTTCGCTTTCTGCATGATCGTCGCGGTCGTGACGCCAAGATCGACGAACCCCGCGGCTGCGAGGTGAGCCTCGACATCATCCCTCTCGAAGCCGAGGTGGAAGACGCCTCGCGAGTCCTCGTGAAATGACCCATCCTCGCGGTCGAGGTCAGCGAGCGCAAGCTGGCCGCCGGGTCGGAGCTGCTCGTAAAACCGGCCGAACAGGGGTCCAAGGTCGGCCACATGATGAAGTGCCATGCTGCTGACGATCAGGTGGAGACGCGCGTCCAACGAGAGAGGGACCCCGGGATCGAGCAGGATCGTCTCCACGTTGCCCAGCTTCTGCGCCTGCAGCTTGCGCCTGAGGACGTCGAGCATCCCCGAGGAGGCATCGGCACCCGTGATGCTGTGAACGTGCGGCTGCAGGGCGAGCGTGAGGAGCCCGGTGCCGCACCCGAAGTCGAGCACGTCCATGTCGTCCGAGAGCTGGATCTGGCGCACGATCGCGTCCGCCACGGCTCGAGCCAGCTTCACGCGCCCGGGTTCTTCGTCCCAGGTGGCCGCGGCCTCATCGAAACGATTCTTGTTGCCAGACACGGTGGCCCCCATTCAATGCCCAGGCTCGTCGATAGACGTCTCGGTGCTCGACAGCAGGATACCGCTCTCCGTGCGTCCGATCAGACAGCGCGAGTGGCCGAGCGCATCCAGGATCTCTGGCGCCCGAGCCTCGCGGCGAGCTTGATCGCGGCTGGGATCACTTCGCACGGAGCGCCTTCGGACCTGTGCGCGGTGAAGAAGCACATCATGAAGCCGCCGCTTTCGAGATCCAGACGGTCGAGGCGGGAGCAGCCGGGCTTTCGCCAACCTGAGGGCTGAGCACACAAGGTACTGGTATAAGTAGAACGTGAGCGTCCCGGAGCAAAGCCAGGCCGACGAACGCGACCCGCGCGTGTACTTCGCCGCCGAGCGGACGCTGCTCGCCTGGGTGCGCACCGGTCTTTCCCTGATGGGGTTGGGCTTCGTCGTCGCGCGCTTCGGCCTCTTCCTGCGCGAGCTGGCCGCACAGAACGGACTGCCTGCGTCGCCTCGCGTCGGAGCCTCGCAGTGGATCGGGATCGCCCTCGTCGTGCTGGGCGTTCTCGCGAACGCGACGGCTGCGACCAGACACGTCGGTCTCGTGCGGCGCTACAATCGCGGCGAGCCGGCGCGGTTCACTCCCGTCTCCTTGAGCGTCCTTCTCTCCGGGCTGCTCGCCGTTCTGGGCCTTCTTCTCGCAGGCTATCTGCTGCGCCTCGGCTGACCTGTCAGGGGGCCGCACCTCCGACTCCTCTTCGGCCTCTTCGTCTGCGTCATGGGCGTGTATCTCGTCCAGGGCGCGCTGAGGCGCCTCGGCTGGCTCTGACACCGCCGCTTCCACGGTTGCCTGGCGCCACGAGGCCACCTGCAGAGAAAAGCCCCGGAGGACGTTCCTCCGGGGCTCAACGATCACGTCGGCGCTGCTACCGCCGGCCGGCTCGACGGCCGCGGCCCTTCGGGCCGCTTCCGTCGCAGTTTGTGCCGGGGCCGGGGCCGTAACCGGACCCGTCCTGCGGACCGACACCCTGGTTGCCTGTCCCATCGCCTGGTCCGTAGCCGCCGCGCCCGTTTCCAGGGCCGCGACCGCGCCGAGCCTGGTTGGCGTGTCGCGAAGCGTAGCGGTCGCAGATCCCGTCGCCGTCGTTGTCCACGTAGTTGGGCCCGACCGTCGTCTGCCTTGCGGGGTTGCGCGTCGGCGCCTGATTCGTCTGTGCGTTGCCGTTCGTCGCGATCGCGAGCAGCGCCGCGAGTCCGGCGCTCAGGATGAGTAGTCGTCTCATCGCATTCTCCTTTGTCTTCTCAGCATCGCTGCCGTACCCGTAGAGAGGGCAAGGGTTGCGCCAGCTCGCCGCCAGTTCGCCACATGACGCCAAGTCCCTTGTTCTGCGGCAGATCCCGACGTGACCGGTCTGCCGGCTCCCCTCGCCGGGCCGTCTTGGCTCGACCATCTCGTCGAGCCAGGCGACCGGTTCGTCGAAAGCAAGCGACGACGAAAGGTCCGACGGCTCGACCACAAGCCCGGATCTCGCAGTCCACAGGGCGGTTACAAGCGTCGCCTTGCGGAGGAGGAGTTGGCGCGAGAGATGCTCTTTGGCATTCCCAAGCGGCCGGCAGAGCACCGGTCAGTGACCGGTAAGGAGAGAGCAATGACGCGACGGAGTTGGGAGATTGCAGCCCTGGCCGTTCCGGCTTTCGAGCGTTGTGCGGGCACGGTGTCGTCGGACGGAGCCGCGCACGGAGGCAGCCGATGATGCGCTGGATCGCGTGCGGGCTCACGCTCGCTGCGGCGACGCTGGCCCTGCCCGCGGCCTCGAGGGCTCAACCGACCGCGGAGATGACGCTCGGCAGCTCACTCCAGTCCCTGCGCGGTGCGAGCGATTCGGCGGACGCGCGAGCCACGGTGATCGGGAGCGCCACGGCAGGGTTGGTCTTCGCGTCCGGCCGGGGTTTCTTCGGCTACACGCTCGATGGCGGCACATGGGCGACTCCCGGCGACTGGAGCTACTTGCAGCACCGCCTCGAAGGCCGGCACCGCGTCGACCTCCTGAAGGGCGCCCTCCGTATCCACCTCGGCGCGCGGGGAACGCTGCGCCGCAACGGCGAGGCCTGGGCGTCGGCCGACTACGATGCCCTTGGAGGCTTCCTGAACGTCGAGGCTCAGCCCGCCTCCGGGCTGACGCTGCGAACGGGATACCGCCTCGACCGACGGACCTTCGGAGAGATCCCGGCACTCGATCAGACCGAGCAGGACGCCTTCGCGAGCGTCCTCGTCAACCTCGAGACGCGCACGACACTGATCGCCGAGGCCCACACGGGGTGGAAGTCGTATCGCTCCACTGTTGGGTCACCGGCGTACGGTGGACAGGGTGCCGGCGGCCAGGGCCGCGGTCGCGGAGGCGGCGCGGGCGTCATGGGTCCGTCGCTGCGGCCGTCAGCCCCGAGGCCTGCCCCGCCGACCGGGGACGACGCTCGGCAGCTCACGCTCCTGGTGCGCCTTGCGCAGTCGCTCGGCGATCGCACCGGCCTCTCGCTGCAGGGGTCGTGGCGAACCACGGCCGGCCAGGTCCCGCCGATGGTCGTCACGACACCGGCGGGCTTCTTCGACGATGGCGTCTACGACGATCCCTTCGCGAGCGACCTGGCGGCCGCACAGCTGCGCCTCAAGCATGTGCGGCCCGGCGGCGCAGTCTTCGAGGCGAACGGCCGCCGCTTTCGGCAGTCGTTCGTGGCGGCCCTTGCTCTCGACGCCGAGGGCGGCACGCTCCCCGGCGAGCCGCGTCGCGTCGACGATGTCTGGCGATTCGACGCCGAGGCCGCGCTTCCGGTCTTCCCGTCACGAACAGGGTCCGTCGAGGTGCAGATCGAGATCGGCTACGCGTTCACGCGAAGCCGCTCGAACGACGCCTTCTACGATTACACGAGCCACGGCGCCGGCCTGGCGCTCGCGCTCCGCTTCTGAGCGGCCCGCAAGGCGAGCGGCCGACGAGGCCGGGGCTCTCAGAGCCCGTACTTCTTGCGCTTGTAGCGGAGGTGGCGCTCGCTCATGCCGAGCGAGGCTGCGGCGCGCGTCTGGACGCCGTCCGCCTTCTGGAGCGCCTCCATGATGAGGGCCTTCTCGAAGGCAACGACACGCTCAGTGAGCGTTCCACCCTGGGTCTTCGACTCCGGGGTGAGGCCCCCGACATGCAGCGGCAGGTCGGAGCTTCCGATGAGCTCGCCGCGCGCGAGGACGACCGCACGGTGCACCAGGTTCTCGAGCTCGCGGACATTGCCCGGGTAGTCGTGCTTCATGAGGAGATCCATCGCCTCACGCGACACGCTCCGCGCCTTGCCCTCGTCCGCGAAACGGCGGAGGAAGTGGTCGACGAGCACAGGTATGTCCTCGCGCCGCTCGCGCAGGGGCGGCAGCGTGATCGCGACGACGTTCAGACGGAAGAAGAGGTCCTCGCGAAACTCGCCGGAGCGGACGAGGGCATCCAGGTCCCGGTGCGTCGCCGCCACGAGCCGCACGTCGATCTTGATCGGCCGCGTCCCCCCGAGCCGTTCGAACGACTGCTCCTGCAGTACCCGCAGGAGCTTCACCTGCGTCCCACGCGGCAGGTCGCCGATCTCGTCCAGGAAGAGCGTGCCGCCGTCGGCCAGCTCGAAGCGGCCCCGGTGCTCTCGCTCCGCGCCCGTGAAGGCGCCCCGCTCGTAGCCGAACAGCTCCGACTCGAGGAGAGTCTCGGGCAGCGCCGCGACGTTCACCGCCACGAGCGGCCCGCGCCGCCGTGGGCTCGCGTAGTGGATCGCCCGCGCGAGGAGCTCCTTCCCGGTGCCGCTCTCGCCTCGGATCAGGATCGTGGCGCGGCTCGTCGCGGCGCGACCGGCGAGGTTGATCGCCTCCTGCATGCCGGCACTGGCCGTCTCCAGCCCGGCCAAGCGGTATCGGGACTCGACCTGCTCGCGGAGAGCCCGGTTCTCGGAGACGAGAGCCCGGCGCTCGAGGGTGCGAGCGACGAGGACCTCGAGCTCGTCGAGATCGACGGGCTTTCCGAGATAGTCCGCGGCGCCGCGCTTCATCGCGTCGACGGCGGTCGCCACCGTGCCGTAGGCGGTCATCACCACGACCGGGATCTCGGGATTGACCGCGCGCACGGCCTCGAGCAGCGCCACGCCATCCTTACCCGGCATTCGGAGGTCCGTCAGCACGAGGTCGACCGTCCGTGTCCCTACGACCCGCAGTGCCTCGTCCGCATCTCCGGCCGAGGCCACCTCGTAGCCACGCTTCCGCAGGAAGCCCGCGAGCACGCGGCGCTGCGGCTCCTCGTCGTCCACGACGAGGATGAGGCGCTCAGCCACGGGCCGCCTCGATCTTCGCGGGCAGGCGAACGGTCATCGTGGTGCCTCGTCCTGGCGTCGAGTCCACCTCGATCGTCCCGCCATGAGCCGTCACGATCTGCTGCGTCACGGCGAGACCGACGCCCGTGCCTTCGGCCTTCGTCGTGAAGTAGAGGTCGAAGATCCGCGGCAGCTGGTCGGGAGCGATGCCCGCGCCCGTATCCCTGACCTCGACGACGCAGCCGCCCGTCTCGCAGCGCGCGACGACCGCAACCCGCCCGCCCTGAGGCGTCGCTTCGATCGCGTTCCGAACCAGGTTGTCGAGCGCCTGCCGCAGCTGCGATGCGTCGACGCATGCTTCGCCGCCCGAGGGAACGTCGGTCTCGAGCGTCACGCCGCGGGCCTCGGCGAGGGGCCGCGTGCGTTCGACCAGCGTCTGCACGAGGGCAGCGAGGTCTGTGGGTTCCGGCGCGAGCCGCGGGGGACGCGCGTAATCGAGGAACTGCTGCACGATCCTGTCGATCCGTTGCGTCTCGCTCGACATCACGTCGAGCAGCTCTTGCAGCTCGGCTCGCTCTCCGCTGCCGGCCGGCACTGCAGCGAGGAACTCACGCCGCAGCCGCTGAGCCGTCATGCCGACGGCGTTCAGCGGGTTCCGGACCTCGTGAGCGACGGTCGAGGCCAGCTCGCCCATCGCGGTCAGGCGGTCGCGACGCCGGAGCGCCTCCTGCGCGCGGGCATGACGCTCGCTGAGCGCTCCGTAGCGCCGTCCGAGACCCGCGAGCCCGAAGGCGAGCGCCACGAGCACGGACGCCGCCACGACCGACGCGAGGAGGCGCAGGCTCATCCGCCGCTCGACGCGGCGGACGTTGTCGAGACGCATCCCGAGCTGCAGGTGCGCCGTCTGTCCGGCGATCGGGATGTCGCTCACGAGCTCCAGCACGGGGCGGCCGGCGACAGTCCGCTCGCGCTCGCCGTTCGTCGTCGGCGCCCCCGCAGCGGCCGGAGCGTCTCCAAAGGCAAGCCGGCCGCCTTCGTACTCGAAGACGGTGTAGGCGATCTCGGGGCTGCTACGGGTGATCTCGTCGAGCATCGAGTCGAGCGAGGCCGGTCGCTCGAGCCGCGCGATCTCGCTCGCATCGACGGTCACGACGATCGCCCCGCCGCGCACGCGCCTCACGCCGGCCGCGATCCGTTCGGCGCCACCCCAGCGCGGGCCATGAATCCCGGTCACGACCTCCTGCTGCCCCTCGTCCAGGAGTTGCCGCGCGACGCCCGCTCCGCCGCCCATACCGCGGCCCTGGCCTCCGGGTCCGCGGCCCAGTCCTCCCCCGCCACGGCCCTGCCCGCCGCCAGGACCGCCGCCTGGTCCGCGCCCCCCTCCGGCACCCGGCCCGTGGCCGGCAGCGCCCTCTCGCGAGCCGTCCGCTCCGAAGACCACGATGCCGACGAGCGGATCGCGTCGCGCGACCTCGTCGAGCGCCGATCTCGTGAGGTGCCCCTCCCTGTCCAGCGCTGCGAGGGTACGAGCCTGCTCGAGCAGCCGCTCGCCAAGCTGCGATGCCGAGAGGGCCGCCGCCGCCTGGTTCGACCGCGCAGCGGCAGAGACCGTCTCGCGCAGGGCGAGCGCGTGCTGCCGCAGCAATCCCAGGAGCTCGCGGCGGGTCGCGACGGAGTCGTACCAGACGAGCGCCACGAGACCGAGCGCGACGGCGAGGCTTGCCAGCACGATCGGCAGCCCCAGACGGCGCGGCGCCTCGCTCACGGACGAACGCGGCGCGGCGGCCTCGCGGTTCACGGGCCGATCATAGTCCCACGGCAATCCCCTCACTTCCGTACCAGTAGTGGAACGCCCCCGCCGGCGGAAGCGGGCGAGGGCGGTCCAGTTCCTGCGGATCGCAGTTTCGGGGATTGCCCAGCCGGCCCACCGACGTTCAGGTGATCAGCCACTCGAGGCAGTCGGGCCACCAGCGGCTCCTGTCCCTCACGTCGAGGTGCGCCAATCCCGGGATGAGCTTCACGCCTACACGGCTCGACGTCGCAGGGTAGGCCCGCTCCAACGCCTCCTTGAAGCGCAAGGCACCATCGGCCGGGACGTGGGTGTCCGCTTCCCCGCAGAAGAACCTGATCTCGGGGCCGTCCTGATAGCGGTCCAGGTGCGTCAAGGGATTCAGCTGATCGTAGAAGTACTGCGCGTAGCGGTCCGGCTGCTTCTGATCGATCAGCTTCCGGGGGTCGAAGACGTCATGCATCCCCGGCCGCAGCCAGTCCGGTGTCGCCACGACCGCCGCCACGCGGCAAACACGACGGTCCATTCCAGCAAGAGCGACGGCGATGTCGCCGCCCATGGACAGCCCGCCCGCGCGAATGGCATCCGCGCCGAAGGTGGATACCGCCCAGTCGACCACCCGAAGGCCGTCGAGGCTCGTCTGGCCCAGGATCGGCCACATGTGGCGGCGGAACGCACCGAACACGCGCGCCACCATCTCGTCCCGCGACTCCGTTCCCCGCACGCCGTGCTGCCAGGGGTCGAAGCTCAGCGCCACAAACCCGGCGCCCGCCAGCTCCTCGAGCATGGGGGCAAGCTGGTCTTTCGTGCCGGAGAAGTTGGGGAGGAAGAGAACGAGCTGACCGTTGCGGATCGCCTCCGGGGGCTCGACCCAGAGCACGGGGATCTGGTCGACCGATGTCGAGTTGCGGCGCAGCTCCCGCTTCATGCCGTCCACCTCTCCGTCGGAGCACTCTGGTAGGCCCGCTGCTCGTCCTCGGACACCCGGGCCACAGTCGGCGTCCTCATCTCCGACTGGCCAACGCATAGGCGTGAGCCTCGCGAGCGAGCGCCATCCACGCGCGCGGCCCGTCCGCGACGGCCACCCACTCCTTCATCGGTCGACCCCCGACAGGATCGAAGTACTGGCCGCGGCCTGCCGCTACCAGCTCCGCGGCACGGGCGCGAGGAAGCTTCACGACGAACCTCCCCATCGAGCTCCACATCGCGAAGATGCGCCCGTCCAGCTTGAGTGCTCTCGAGCCGAACCCCGCCCCGCCGAAGGTGACGCGCTCGGCGCGAACGAACCCGCGCACGATCGCAGCGAAGGCATGAGGCAGGGCTGAGCTCTCCGTGCGAGGGGCCGCTACCGCGGCCCGAACGGCTCGCCCTGGCCGTTGGCGGCCGACGCTGCGCTTGAGCCCGTCGGCAAGAGGACGCTGCTCAGCCGTACCGGGGGCCCTCATCGGACGGCTCGGCGCGACCGGCGCTGCCCGGCCTTGGTGACGCTTGGTCTGCGCGAACGCTCGGCCGCCGCGACCGTTTCTGCTCGGCGCTGCCTCCTCTCGCGTTTGGCGACGCGCGGCCAGGCCGGCCGACGGTGCCGCGGCTGATAGACACCGAGCCTGCCTCCGCCGGGCAGCGACAGCTGCGTCAGGACACCCCAGCCGAGGCTGCGGGCGGGAGCACACGCGATCCCCTGCTTCCCCATGGCGCTGACGAAGGCCTCGAGGTCGTCCACCGTCAGATAGAACTCGTGCACGTCGTTCTTCTCGCCAGGGTGGACGGCGACCTCGGCCGGCGGCAGCGCGAAGATCAGCCAGCCGCCACCGACATCCACGTGAGGCAGGCCGAGGACCTCCCGGAGGAACGCCCTGTCGGCCTCCGGGTTCTGGCTGTAGACGACGACGTGGGCACCGTTGAGGTTGACCATAACACCTCGCGTCAGTGACGAGCTCCGCGCCCCACTGCGATGCAGATCACATTCATTCTGACATCCGATGCCGCGCGAGCGAAGGCCTTCTACGGAAGGACGCTCGGCTACCCGGTGCTCAGCGAGGACTCCTTTGCGGCCGTCTTCGACGTCAACGGGACAGTCCTCCGGGCAGCCATCTCGAACGGTCCCGTGGCGGCCGCGCCGCACACGGTCCTCGGCTGGCGCGTCGACGAGGGCCCGGCGCGAGCATGCCTCAGCTCGCCGCTTTCTTCACGAGCGCGGCGATCCTTGCCTCTTCGGCGGGAGTCAACTCCTTCAACGCATAGGCCGTCGGCCACATGTGGCCTTCGTCGAGGTTCGCCTTGTCGGTGAAGCCGAACGGCGCGTACCTCGTCTTGAACTTCCGCGCACTTTGAAAGAAGCAGACGACATTGCCGTCCTTGGCGTAGGCGGGCATCCCGTACCAGGTCTTCGGCGAGAGGACCGGCGCGGTGGCTCTGATGATCGCATCGAGCCGCTCGGCCATGGCGCGATCCGGTTCCGGCATCTCGGCGATCTTCGCGAGCACGTCGCTTTCCCCGTCCGCCTTGCCCGCGCGCGGGCCGCGGAGCGCGGCCGCCTTCAACTCCCGGGCGCGGTCCCTCATCGCGGCTCGCTCCTCGTCCGTGAATCCCTTGGACGCCTTGCCGGTGGTGCTCTTGACGGACTTCTGCCTGCCCTTCTCTTGCTCACGGCTGCTCATGTCTCTTCTTTCCTTTCACAGCGGGCACGGAGCGCCCTTGGCCGCCCACACGGAACTCGGATCGTTCCGGCGGTATGTAGTGGAATTGCACCAGGAAGACGTTCTCCCCCCGCCCGTGCTTCGCGACCTTCAGCAGGTCGACGACACCCTTGAACCCGGACGCCCTCGCCAATTCGGGGGTGACGTCGGCGTACGTGATCGGCAGAACGGAGTCGACCTCGATCTCGCCGTCGTCCATTCGATAGCGTTTCCCAGGGCTCACGTGCGGGCGCATCCAGATCCGAACGCTGAGCGTGATCTCGCCGCGGCGCACTCCGTCGCGCAGGTGCTTCGTGAAGGTCACATCCCAGTGTAGTCACGAAGCGAGCGACGAGACCAGGCCGCCGCTCTGCAGATCCGCGTTCCGATAGAACGATCGGCTGGCTGTAGCTCCGCCAAGCCTGACGGCCGACGCGCTCACGCCATCGCGGGCGAGAGGTGCCTCAGCTTCTCCGCCAGCGCAGATAGGTCTCCTGCACGGCGTCTTCGGCCTCGGCCATCGAGCCCAGCATCCGATAGGCGAGGCCGAGGAGACGCCGGCGATGCGGCTCGAAGCTCCCGGCGGGATCGGTCATCGTCTCAGGCAGAACGCGTCTCGCCGAGGGCCCATCGCCCACGGCGCGCGGCGCTCCTACCAAGAGCGACCGACGCGCCGCCGACGACCACGCGTGGCGCGGGGACGGCATCAGAAAGAGACGCAGAGGTCCCGGCGTGTTCATCGCTCGACCGTCGGCCCGGCCACTCGGTACTCGCTCTGCACGAGGCCGCTCGGGAAGGATCGGGTCTGGACGTGCTCCAGTCGGATGTCGGACGGCACACGGCCGAACAGCGGAACGCCCTCTCCGATCAGAACGGGTACCCGCGTGACAATCAGCCGGTCTACGAGTCCCGCTCGGAGAAAGCCCTGTATCGTCAGGCCGCCATCGAGGTAGACATGGTCTACGCCCGACTCGCCGAGCTGCGAGACGATGTCGGCGGGCTCCCCGGTCCTCTGCTCGACGTTCGCCCCACGCGCACGCGGGACCGAGAGATCCAGGGGATGGCTGCTCAAGACCACGACGCGTTTTCCGCCGTAGGGCCACTCGCCGAACGAGAGCACCGTCTCGTACGTCTTCCGCCCGATCACGATCGCGTCGACGCTGGCGATGAACTCGTCGTAGCCGTGGGGCTCGGCGTCCGCGGGCAACCAGTCGAGATCGCCGTTCAGGCGCGCGATGAAGCCGTCAACGCTCGTGCCGACGAACACCGAAATGGTCACACGCGACTCCTCGGCGCGGATCTCGGCGACTGTCATCGGCCGGCCAGAGTCGCGCCCGATCCGGTAACGGGCCTGGCGATCATCAACCGATGGCCGTCGGCCTCCCCGTGCGGCCGACCGCGGCCCTCGCTCGTCCCTTCGATCTGATGGGGCTTTCGTTATAGCGTAGTCTCGTCCGGAGAAGACTCCAACTCGCCGGGCCGTCATCGCTCGCCGCCGTGCTGTTTCAGTTGTGGCCTCCACCCGCGTGAGGCGGAAGCTCGAGCCTCCGAGAACCGCGCTCTGATCGCCTGACTGGGTGAGGGCCCGAGGTACCACGCTCGGACGCTTGCACATGATCGGTTCCTATTTACTCTAGGTGTACACTTTACATCGGTGGGGGTCTTCGATGAATTCCAGTGCCAGCTGCGAGATAGAGGCGGGAATCGATGAGTACTTCACACAGCGCGATGATCGAACATGTTACGAGTTTGAACTGGTCTGGGATGAGCAGCTCCAATGCCTCGAAGTGACGATCACGAAAGACGGTGACTGGATTAGCGAACGCGGAGATCCTCTGCGCGTTCCCCAGGAGACTGCCGAGGCCCTGGGCTCGCTGCGCGAAGTAGGCCGGCAGCTAGCCATCCTTGCCCTGGCACGGAGCGAGGCCAGCAGCAACACCCAGACGCCCCACCGCGGGAGCTCTGTTCCCTCCCTCTCCGCGGACGCCGTTCGGATCGGCTGAGGGGGTTCCCGGTGGTCAAGAACGTGCTCGTCCTTCTACTTGGCGACAACGATGGGCGTCCCGTCGATCTCTATCAGGACCTTCAGGGAAGGACGGCCCGGGCCCGAGCCCAAGCCGTGGGGATCGAAGCCGACGTGGTCTTCTGTTCCGCCTTCGGCCAGTACCGCGTCATCCGCAAGCGCCTCAGCGAAACGGATCGCCCCTTGGACGCGGTGGTTACGGAGCCTGCTACCGTCGCGAACATGGTCCTCATCCTCAAGGACCTGCAAGGTCACACGGGCGTGGTGCTGCTGAATGCCTGGGACCCCGTCATCGAAACCTATCAGCGCGGCTGGGGCTCGGGATTCCCGTTTGGGACGATCAGCACGGCCCACACGAAGATCGGCGAGCTCCAAGGGAGGCAGGTTTCGAGTGTCGTGTCCCAGGGAAGGAGCATCCTCGTCGTGA
The DNA here is from genome assembly GCA_963831755.1 of uncultured Acidobacteriota bacterium. Taxonomy (GTDB): domain Bacteria; phylum Acidobacteriota; class Vicinamibacteria; order Fen-336; family Fen-336; genus DATBSL01. The sequence continues at coordinate 286,334 of CAWHRC010000006.1, read as the reverse complement.
CGGGTCCCTCCAAATCGTCGGCCGCGGCGGAGCGGTTACAGGGCCTCAAGTCCACCGTCCGCCCCGACATCCAGGTCCACGACATCGAGGCTGGCCAATGGAACGAGACGGAGGGCGTCATCGCGTTCGGCAACTGGTACGGGGTGTTCAAGAGCCGGCGCGAGACGATCGAGGCCATCGTGGGTCAGAGCGACGACCTCGCAGTGGGCGCGCGCCGTGCTGCGACGACGGTGCCGAACGCGGAGCACGCGCACATGTTCACCCAGGCCAAGTACTTTGGCGTGGGCGCAGTTCCCGGATTCGGCAAGGAGAAGGTCGACGACGGTACGCTCCACGCCAGCATTGTCGCGCCGCCGAACGCTGGTACAGCCATCGAGCTCCTGCACGAGTACTGGGTCGCGCGGCGCCCCCTTCCGCTCCGCTCTTTCTCGGAAGTCGTCCCGTACCCGGCGTCGCGGGACGGCAGCCAGCCCTGACGTCGAGGCTGCCCACTGTCCGCGACACTGCGGATCAGCTGCGAAGCGGTGCCCCCGTCCGACGTGCCGGCGGAGGCTCGGGGCGGCACGTCAGCTCGCAGTACGGGTGCCGCCCTGAGAGCCTCCTCACATCCCCTCTTGTCCGCAGAACCCGTATCAGCTGCGAGGGCCAGGGTGCATCCCTGTGCCTTCAGCGCGTTCGCGATGCGGCTGCAAATCGCAATCTGGCACGCGCGGGCCTCGCCGCCCGGGAAGTCGTCGAACGTGAGGGCCGCCTGATGAGCTTCAGTTGTCCGTCGAACGCGGGATTGAGCTGCTAAACCCTGCTTGCCGGTCATCTTGGCTTTCGTCAGCTCCAATCCCTGTTAGGCGGCCGCGCCCGGGGGCTCCCGGACCCGGTATCTGAATGAACGTCTGCGCCGCAAGCGTGCCGGCCCACAACAGCGCAATCGACAATCGCCCTACCGTCATGGCTTCAACCGATAGTCCTCGCCGAGCGGCCCCGCGCCCGCCAGGTGTTTTCGCGCCCTCACCAGTTCCGCGATCTGCCGGACGTGCCCCAGATCGTGCAGCGCCCATTCGTGCAGCATCTGCGAGAGCGTAATCTCGCCCGCCGCCAGATGCCTCGCCTTGCGCGCCCCGGTCTCGGCGGGCAGCCCGCGCAGCAGCTCGATGTTGGTCTCCCGCTGGTCTTCGAAGTGCCCGAAGTCCTCCTCCGGATCGGCGTTCTTGTAGAGCTCAAGATGCATCTGGGCGTCGTCGGGCTCGAGCTCCGGCATCTCCTCGCTCAGGAACTTGTCCACGCGCGCGCGGTAGCAATGTCCCTCGGAGTGCGATAGATGCGCCAGCACCTCCGCGATCGAAAAGCGGTCCGGCGCGGGCTTCCACCGTGCGTCCTCATCGGAGATCTCCGACATCAACCCGCGCAGTATTGCCGGCGTCGCTTCCAGCAGGTCGAGGCACGGCAGCTCGTCGTTCATGGGGACTATCCTACGATGCTCTCGCTGCCGGTCAGCTCCTAAGCCGCTCCCGCAAGTCCTTCGGATCGAACTGCGCCAAGAAGAGAAGGCAACCTCATCGCACCCGGTCGGCCTTCTTCCGTGTCGGTGCACCGTATCCTCCGCACCCGCTCGGGGAACAACGGACAAGTCGAGGCCCTGCTTTCGCCCGGAGGCTGGATCACGATGCTGCTACGTGGGCGCTTCACCTACGCACCTGTCGCTCGCGCGGTCGCGCTGGGGACCGCAGCGCTGATCGCCGGCCTGCACGCCTCGCCGGCTGAGGCGATCCCGACCGGCAAGCTGGTCGAGCGTGTGCGTTGTCGCGACTACCCTGGGCAGACGTATGCGCTCTACGTCCCGTCCTCCTACGACACCGGCCGGACCTGGCCCGTGCTGTACGCCTTCGATCCGCTGGCACGGGGCGACGTCCCCGTGCGGCTCTTCAGCCAGGCGGCGGAGCGTCTCGGCTTCGTCGTCGCTGCCTCGAACAACTCGCGCAATGGACCCCTGTCGCCGATCCTGACCGCCATGCAGGCCCTCTGGGCCGACACGCATCTGCGCCTCGCACTGGATCCCGTACGCGTCTACGCGACGGGCATGTCCGGCGGGACGCTCCCGGCGCGGCTGCTCGCGCTCGACCAGGGGGTGGGGATCATCGCCTGCGCGGGAGCACTCGACCCGAGCGAGGTCCCGAAGGGCGGTCGCCGCCTGGACTGGCTGGGCGTCGCCGGAGACGCGGACTTCAACTTCAGCCTGACCAAGTCGGTGGTCGAGACGATGGTCGCGCGCGGCGCCGTGGCGCGTTTCGCCAGCTTCGAGGGAGGCCACGCCTGGCCGCCCGAGCCTCTCGCGGCGCGCGCCCTTGAGTGGCTCGAGCTGGGCGCCATGCGCGTCGGACACCGGCCGCGAGACGCCGCCCTGATTGACGCGCTCTACGAGCAGGGCCTGGCGCGCGCTCACGAGCTGTTGGCGAAGGGACACTGGGACGACGCCGCGGCAGACAACGCGGCGCTCGCCCGCGAGTTCGCCGGCCTCAAGCCCGTCGAGGCCCTCGCCGCGGAGGCCAAGCGACTGCGCGACACCCCGGAAGCGAAGAGGGACCGCAAGCGCGAGGCCAGGCTGGCCGAGCGCGACAGCTCGGAGACGAGGCAGCTCGTCACTCTGCGCACCGGGATCGAGCGCGCGGCCGGCGGGAATCCGGCCGAGGACCTGCGGCCTTTCGACCCTTCGGCTCAGGCCGTGCCGGAGGCCGTCGATCTGTGGAGCCTGCAGAGCCAGGTAGACAGCCGCGTTGCCCGGTTCACGCGCGAGCTGGAGTCAGCCGACCCGGACAAGCGCCTCGTCGCGAGGCGGATCCTCGACGGCTTCTACATCTCGACGTCTTTCGCGGGAGGCGAGCGGCGTCGCGACCGACGCTTCGACGCCTCCCTCGCCGATTTCGAGATCTGCACGAGGATGCGGCCAAAGGCGGCATCGCCGGTGTACGAGAAGGCCCGCACGTACGCCGCTCGCGGCGACGGCAAACCCGCGCTCGCCGCGCTGAAGGCCGCCATCGCCCTAGGCTTCAGCGACGCCAACCGCCTTGTCGAAGACCCGGAGTGGTCACGCCTTCGTGACGATCCCGAGTACCGCGCCCTCAGTCAGACGCTGGGCTCGAGGTTGGCGCCACCCATCGAACCACCAGCGCCGTAGATGACGGCGTTCTTGTTTCGAAGAAGCATCGTCTCCTCACCCAGAGCGCCATGGTCTCATGAGCCCGGGGTCGAGCGGCCGCCGTCCGGCATGGCATCCCGCGCGTTGACCGCCAGATTCATGAGGACCTGCTCGATCTGTCCAGGGTCGGCCTCCAGCTCATGGCCGCTGCAGCCGCAGGTCGGCGTGGACGAGCCGCTCAGTCCTCGTCCGCCGAGAAGCGAACGGCCTCTGCTTCGGTCTGTCCCACCTCAGAGCTGGTCCCACGCGCGGGGCCATCGACTGCCGACGTGCCGCGCTCGGCAAGCAGGCCGGCAGATGCGACCCTGGGTTGCGGCGCGGTGACCGGCGCACGCCCGCGAAGGCTGTCCGGCCATGTGGCTGGTTCATACCACGCCCGCTGGAGTCGCGGCCGGGACAGCGCTCTTTCCCACTCGACCTCAAGTGCGTCGAAGGGGCGTCCGTACGCGGAGCGCAGAGCGCGTTCGCAGCTGCGAAGCTCGCCACAACCGCGCACGAACGCGAGCATGGGCTCGATGCCATAGCGGTCCAGAAGGAAAGCGACGAACGAGCCGGCGAGCGCGTAGTCGCGCTCGGGGTTCTGCAATGCGAAGTCGAACAAGAGGTCTCGCAGTTGACCCCGCGCGGCCAGGAAATCGCGGGCGACCTCGTCCAGGTCGCGTCCATGCCAGGAGCCTCCGGATGTGAGCGCGACCGCCAGTCCTTCGGCGAAGAACACGGGCGGTTGGCCGACCCGGCCCGTTGCCGCGTGCACCAGCTCGTGCGGGTGGTATGGACGGACGGAATCGACGCGCCCCGTCGCGAGGTCGGTGACGCCCCAGGCCGGAAAGCCGATGCGCGCCTGCACCTCGGCAACGTCGGCGTGCCGGTAGTACTGCAGTCGCCAGCCCGCCGGCGGCACGCCGAACAGCGAGTCGAGGCGCGTCAGGAAGGCCTCGCTGCGCTTCACGTCGACGTCGCGGGCGCGCTGTGCGTAGTAGATGGCATGCCCGGTCGTGGCGATGCGCTTCAGCTCCGCACTGCGGGCGGCTGAGGGCTGGAGTGACACCACAGAGACGATCAGCGTGGCCGCAAGCGCGTTCGTTCGCATGCCACGCAAGAAGAGCAATGGGCACGCCCGAGCACTGCTGCAGGGTCAAGGTACTGAGGGAGTTCGAGTTGGCGACTGTGCGGGTTGTGCAGGGGGCTCGGGAAACCGCCGACCACTCGGGCGAAACGCCCGCGTAGCTCACTGGCGCGTCCTGTTGCCGGGGTCGGACAGCGCCGCACGCACGGTCGTCTGCAACGCGCGGCGACTGAACGGCTTCTGCAGGAAGCGCTCGCCACGCTCGACGCCACCGTGGCGTACGAGGGCCTCCCCCGCGTAGCCAGACACGTACAGGACGCTCGCGACGCGCACGCGCTCCAGAAGCCGGTGAGCGAGCTCGCGGCCGTTCATTCCTGGCATGATCACGTCCGTAATCAGCAGGTCGAAGCGCTCCTGGCGCTCGGCGAGCTGCAGTGCGTCGTCCGGCCGTCCGCTCGCGACCACGACGTACCCCTCGGCCTCGAGAATGTCGGCCATCAGCTCTCGCACGCCGTCGTCGTCCTCGACCAGCAGGAGGCGCGCGCCGCGGTTCGCAGCGAGCGGCTCCCGCGGTGCCTCGAGCCCGGGCAACAGTGGCGGCTCGTCGGGTTCGCCGACGCGTGGCAAGTAGATCTTGAAGCTGGTGCCGACGTTCGGCTCGCTGTACACCCAGACGAAACCGCCGCTCTGTTTGATGACGCCGTAAACGGTCGATAGACCGAGCCCCGCACCGACTCCATCCCGCTTGGTCGTGAAGAAGGGCTCGAAGATGCGGCGCTGGGTATCCCGGTCCATGCCATGGCCGGTGTCGGTGACGGCCATCATCACGTACGGGCCCGGGATGCAGGGCGGGTGGCTGGCGGCGTAGCGCTCGTCCAGCACCACGTCCGCGAACTCCACCGTCAGGCGCCCGCCGCGTGGCATCGCCTCGCGGGCGTTCACTGCCAGGTTCAGCAGCACCTGCACCAGCTGCGCGGGATCGGCTCTCACGCTGCTGAGCGCTGCCGGCTGCACGACGGCCAGCTCGACGTCATCGCCGACCGCCCGCTGCAGTCGGTCGCCTGCCTCTTTCACCACGGTGTCGATCCGCACGGTCCGCGGCTCGAGTACCTGGCGCCGGCTGAACGCGAGCAATTGGTTCGTCAGTGAGGCGGCCTTCTCGGCGCTCGAGACGATCTGTCGCGCCCGCGCACAGCGCCCGGCGTCCTCGCCAAGCTCCTGCGCCAGCCGCTCCGCCTGTCCCAGGATCACGCTCAGGAGGTTGTTGAAGTCGTGGGCGATGCCGCCCGCCAGACGGCTGATCGCCTCCATTCTCTGTGCCAGCAGGAGCTGCTGCTCCGTCGCCTGCAGCGCCTCCTCCGCCCGCCGGCTCTCAGTGATGTCCTCGGCGACCTTCACGTAGTGTGAGACGCGACCGAGAGGATCGCGCACGCCGCAGATCGTGGCACGCTCCCAGACGAGGCCGCCGTCCTTCCGCCGATTGAGCAGCTCACCTTGCCAGGTTCCACCCGCGACGATCGCCGACCAGATCGCCTGGTACTCCTCGGGCCGCATCAGCCCCGACTTCAGGAGTCGCGGGTTGCGGCCGATCACTTCGGCGGCAACGTAGCCCGTCACGCGTTCGAACCGGTGGTTGACGTACTCGATCTGGCCCTCGACGTCCGTGATCATGATCAGGGCGGGGCTCTGCTCGACAGCGCTCACCAGTTGCCGCAGGCGCTCGACGCTGCGCTGCGCCTCGCCGCCCAGCCGCGCGGCCTCGAGCGCCGAGCGCACTGCGGGTGCAAGCCGTCCAATGTGCTCCGTGAGCACGTAGTCGGCCGCGCCCGACTTCATGCAGTCGACCGCCGTCTCCTCACCAAGTGAGCCGGTGACGATGATGACCGGCGTTGCGGGGCGCTCCTGCCGGACCAGGCGCAACGCGGACTGCCCGTCGAACGCCCCGAAGCGGTAGCCGGCGATCACGAGCTGCGGGTCGAACTCACGCAGGCCGACCTCGAAGTCTCGCGTGCAGTCGACCCTGCGAGGCTGAACGCTCAAGGCCGCGTCGCGCAACTCGCGCAGCACGAGCTCGGCGTCGGCTGGGTCCTGCGCGATCAGGATCCGGACTGGCTCGTCCACGGGCCACCCTCGCGCCCCGGCCAAAAGGTCTCCTCGAGCCGCAGCTCGGCAGGCCGCCGGAACAGGAACCCCTGCATCAGGTCGCAGCCGAGCTCGGTCGCCGCTTCGCCGCTCGGCGGCGGTCTCGATGCCCTCGGCGACGACCGAGATGCCCATCTCGCGGCTCACCGCTGCGATCGACGCCGACCAGCTTGCGCTTCATCGGCTCGCGGTCGAGGCCCGCGACGAGGCCCGCGGTCGAGCTTGACGAAGTCCGGCTCCAGCGACGCGAAGCTCGTCGAGCCCCGCGTAGCCGGAGCCGAGGTCGTCGATCGCCAGGCGGAACCCGAGCGCGCGCAGCCGTCGCACGCGCTCGCTGCACGTCCGGCACGCTCTCGATCGGGCTGCGCTCGGTGATCTCGAGCACGATCGTCGGGCGCGAGCGCCGAGAGCGGCGCGGCCGGATCGAACAGGCTCTCGTCGAGCAGGTCGTCCGCGATGCAGGTTGACGAAGAACATGCGCCCGCGCGTGCGCCCGGCCGTGCGCGCGACGCTCGTCGCGGATCGGCCGGCCCAGCTCGCGCACGCGGCCGAGCCGCTCGGCCATCTCGAGGAACGCGAGCGGGCCGGCGACCGCCGGCTCCCTCGTGCGCAGCAGGGCCTCCCAGCCGAAGACCGAGCCGTCGCGCGTGCGCAGGATCGGCTGGTAGGTCATGTAGAGCGAGCTCGAGCGCCCGACGAGAGACGGCCTCGAGCCCGGCGCGGTCGCGCATGCGGCCGTCCGGCCTGCCCGAGGTAGCGCAGCGCCTCGCCGCTTGAACGCGGCCAGCCGCCGCGGCGAGCGGCGTCCTCGACACAGCGCACGAGCTCGGCCTGCGTCGACCGGCTTCACCAGGTAGTGCAGGGCACCCAGCTCGACCGCCTGGACCGCCGTCTCGACCGACGGGTTGCCGGTGACGAGCACCACCGGCACGTCGAGGTCGCGCTCGCGCACCGCGCGCAGCACGTCGACGCCGCTGCCGTCCGGCAGGGTCCACGTCCGTCAGCACGACGTCGAAGGCGCCGGCACCCGAGGGCCCGCAGGGCGCTCTCGCCGTCGCAGGCGGCGGCGACGTCGAACCCGCGCTGCGAGCAGGATGTCCGCGTAGCAGCTCGAGCAGTGCGCGGTCGTCCTCCACGATCAGCACGCGGCCCGCGACGCCGCTGGCGCGGGCGACGCGCCCGTTCGTCGCCGCCGCCTCGCACGGCGCCTGCAGCACGACTGCGTGCTCAGCATGCTCCCTCCAGCGCAACGCTCGCAGGCGACGCGCTTCCGGACTCCGCGCGCGTCTCGATACCCGCGGCCGGGCCGCACGACCGCACGGTTGCGCCCCGGCCGCTTGCGCCGCGTAGAGCGCCGCGTCCGCCCGCCGCGACCAGGCCGTCGCCCGGGGCGTCGTCCGCGGGCAGCAGCTCGGCGACGCCGGCGCTGCAGGTCACCGCGACGCCGCCGCGTTCCGTCGGCGACGGGCTCGCCGAGCGACGGCAGCGACCGCTCGCTCTGCCACGAGCGCAGCGCGCCCACCGCTCCCGTGTCCCCGAGCAGCAACGCGAACTCCTCGCCCCCGTAGCGGAACAGACGGTCGGACTGCCGCGCGACGCGCGAGCAGGCGGCCGCGCGAAGGTCGCCAGCACCTCGTCCCCGGCGGCGTGGCCGTGCGTGTCGTTGACCTGCTTGAAGTGGTCGAGGTCGCATCAGCACGAGGCGACAGGTCCGAGACGCTGCGCCGGGCGCGTGCGATCTCCTGCCGCAGCGCCTGGTCGAACGCGCGCCGGTTGCCGACGCCGGTCAGCGCGTCGGTCAGGCTCAGCCTGCTGCAGCTCCCGCAGCAGCCGGGCGTTCTCCTCACGCAGCCGCCACTTCTCGAGCGCCCGCTCGACCGCGAGCGCCAGCGCCTCGCCGGCGAGCGGCGTCCTTGACGATGTAGTCGTGCGCCCCGAGCCGCAGCGCCTGCACCGCCGCCTGCGCGTCGCTCGCGTGGCGTGCCCGTCAGCAGGATGACCTCCGGCGGGGCCTTCTGGCGGCGCAGCGCCGCCAGCAGCTCGAGACCGCCGCAGCCGCGGCATGTCGAGGTCCGTGATCACGACCTGCACCGGGCTCGCGCCGGAAGACCGCGAGCGCCTCGGCGCCGTCCCGCGCCTCGCGCACGACGTAGCCCGCGCGCAGCAGGCGGTCCACGACCACCCGGCGCACGAACGCGTTGTCGTCGACCACCAGGACCCGCTCGCCGCGCTCGATCTCGCATTCGGTTCCATGTCGGCTCCCCAGCCGTCAACATCTCGCTGCAATGCGGCTTGCCGGCGGATGCTACGAGCGGCGCGATCTCTGCGGACTCAGCGGACTTATGCGGACATCCGGCGAGCCGGGCGGCTGCTGCGGGCATTGCTCCCGAGCGGACGCCCGGGAGCGATTCCCGATCAGTGCTCCTCGGGACGCCCCAGGCCTGGAGCTTGTTGTAGAGCGTCTTGGGATCGATCCCGAGGGCCTCGGCCGTGCGGCCGCGGTGGCCGCGGTTCTTCTCGAGCACCGCCAGGATGTACTCCCGCTCCATCTCGGCGAGCGTGAGGTCGGTGCGGAGCAGCCGCGGGGCTCGCCCGCGGGCCGGACCTCGAGCGGCAGGTCCTCCGGCGTCGAATCGTCGGACCGGCGCTGAGGATCGCCGCGCGGCCGATCACCATCTCCAGCTCGCGCACGTTGCCCGGCCAGTCGTACGCGGTCAGCGGCTGCGATGGCGGCCGGCGTCGAGCATGCGGCCTGTCGCCTGACGCGGTCGAGGAAGTGGCGCGCGAGCAGCGGGATGTCCCCGCGCCGCTCGCGGAGCGGCGGCACGCGCAGCGCGACGCCGTTCAGCCGGTAGAAGAGGTCGCGCCGGAAGCGGCTCGGCCTCGACCTCCGCCGCGCAGGTCGCGGTTGGTCGCCGACACGACGCGCACGTCCACGCGCACCGGCCGCGTGCCTCCGACCCGGAAGAACTCCTGGGTCTCGAGCACCCGGAGCAGCCGCGACTGCAGCGGCAGGCTCAGCTCGCCGATCTCGTCGAGGAAGAGCGTGCCGCGGCTCGCCACCTCGAACAGGCCGCAGCTTGCGATCGATCGCGCCCGTGAAGGCGCCGCGCTCGTGGCCGAACAGCTCGCTCTCGATCAGGGTCTCCGGCAGCGCCGCGCAGTTGAGCGGGACGAAGGGGAAGGCGCTGCGCGGACTGTGCTCGTGCAGCGCGCGCGCGAGCAGCTCCTTGCCGGTGCCGGTCTCGCCCTGGATCAGCACCGGCAGCGTCGACGCGGCGGCTCGCTCGAGCGTCTCGAGCATCTGCTTGGTCGCCGGATCCTCCGTCACGAAGCCGTGCCATCGGCTCGTGGCGCCGCAGCCGCACGCGCAGCGCCGACGTTCTCGCGCCGCAGGCGTGCCTTCTCGGCGGCCTTCAGCACCAGCACGTTCAGCTCGTCGAGCCGCGGCGGCTTCGAGAGGTAGTCGTAGGCGCCGAGCCGCATCGGCCTCGAGCGCGCTCGGCACCTCGGCATTGCCGGTCAGCACCAGCGCCTCGACGGGCAGCGCCTCCGCGGACGATCTCGCGCAAGCACGTCGAGGCCGCTGCCGTCCGGCAGCTGCAGGTCGAGCAGCAGCGACGTCGAAGCGCCCCTCGCCCACGCGGGCGCGTGCCTCAGCGACGGACTCGCGAGCGTCGACCTCGTGGCCTCGCGAGCGCAGCTCCTCCTCGACGACGCCCCCGAACGAGGGGTCGTCCTCGAGCATCAGGATCGCAGATGCGCTCAGGAGTCGGCATCCCCTGCTGATCCCTTCCCGCGACCGCCGGCGAGCGGCAGCCACAGCACGAAGCGGACTGCCCGTGCCTTCCGTTCGGGCTTCGAGCCGGCCGCCGTGCGCCTCGGCGATCGCGCGGCAGGCCATGAGCCCGAGACCGAGCCCGCCCGTCGGCGGACGCGAGTCGACCGAACGGCTCGAAAAGCGGCTGCTCAGCTCGCTCGGGAAGCCTGCACCCTCGTCCTGACCGACAGGACCAGCGCCTCCTGCCCCGACGTCCTCGCCTCGAGCACCACGCTGGCACCTGCGGGGCTCGCGTCGACGGCGTTGAAGCAGGAGCGCGAGCACGGCCTGGGCGAGCCGTGCCCTTCACGCCCCGCACCGGCGGCAGCGGCTCGTCGAGCCGCAGCTCGACCTCGATCTGCCGGCGCATGGCCTCGTCGCGCGCCAGCAGGGCGGCCGAGCGGCACAGCGCCGCCAGGTCCACCGGCTCGACCTGTGCGTCGAGCGGCCCGCCGAACTCGCGCAGAGCGCCGAGAAGCTCACGGCAGCGAGTGCTTCTTCGCCCATGGCCTGCAGGTAGCGCCGCGCCTTGTCCGGTGCGGCCGGCTGCGCGGCACCGGGCCCGCGACTGTTCGAGGCTCTCGGCACGAAGCGCGATCGCGGCGAGCGGCGTGCTCATCTGGTGGACGAACGAAGCGACCAGCCGGCCGACAGTAGCGAGCCGCGCGGCCTCGATCAGACGCTCGCGGATGTCCGAATCGAGCGGAATGGCCCCTGGTGCACGCTCGGCATGGTAACACTCCGACAACCGAGCGTGCGGGGAATGAGGCGCGTGGCAACGACGGCGGCCGACTGCCTCACGTCGTAACCACCGCTGCGCCGGCCGCCGAGGCGGTCCCGGTTGGCCCGGTACTCCTCCACGAACAGCCGCGCGATCGCCGGATCGAACTGAGTGCCGGCACAGGCCTCGACCTCGGCGAGGGCCTCGTCGACGCTGCGTCGGGGCCTGTCCGGCATCGAGCGCGTCATCGCCTCGAAGGCCTCCGCCACCGCGACGACTCGGCCACCGAGCGGGATCTCGACGCCTGCCAGGCCGCGCGGATAGCCCTTGCCGTCCCAGCGCTCGTGATGCGTGTGGATGGCAGGTGCCAGCGCACGCCAGTCGGAGATCGGGCGCAGCATCTCGACGCCGAGCGCGGGGTGCTGGCGCACGAGCTCCATCTCCTCGTGCGGTCAGCGCGCGCCGGACGCGAGCAGCCCTTCGGGCAGGCGCAGCTTGCCCACGTCGTGGAGCAGCGCGGCGAAGTGGATGCGCCCTGCGCTCCGCCTCCGTAAGCCCGAGGCGGCGCGTCATCATGTCCGCGAGCGCCGCGACCGCGCGCGAGTGTCCCTTGTAGTGGGCGTCCTGCGCGTCGAGGAGTGACACCAGCAGCTCGGAGGCGTGCGTGAAGAAGTTCTGGTTCACCTCGGCCGCGCTGCGCGTTCTCGATCGCGACAGCGCCCTGGCGAGCGAGCGAGGCGAGCAGCGTCAGGTCCTCGTCCGCTGAACGGGCGAGCTCGCCCGGCCACCATCAGTACGCCGCTCAGGGTCGGGCGCTGCAGCGGCACGCAGAGGAAGCCGGGCAGGCCGCTGCCCATGTCGTCGCAGCGCGACGAGTAGTTCGGGTGCTCCGCGGCACGTCGACGCGCACCGGCATGCCGCTCTCGAGCACGTGACCGGCGATCCCGTCGCCCGTCCCGAAGTGGCCGCCGAGCGCGACGTCGCCGTCGCCGAAGGCGGCGCGGATGGTCAGGTCGCCGAGCTCGTTGCACTCCACGATCAGCACCCGCGCCGACTCGGCCTCCAGCAGCTCGCGAGCCGCGCCCGTCAGCTCGGCCAGCAGCCGGTCGAGGTGCTGCTCGGCCGACAACCGCTGGCTGACGTCGCTCAGCACCGACAGCTTGCGGGTCGTCTCCTGCAGTCCGCCCACCAGGCGCCGGTTCTCCGCGCGCAGCTCGCTGCGGGCGATGGCCGCGCGCACGGCGCGGCGCAGGCGGATCGATTGCAGCGAGTTCTTCTGCAGGTAGTCGAACACCTCGTTGCGGACGCCCTCGATCGCCGAATGCATGTCCGCGTGACCGGTGAGCATCACGACCTCGGTCGCCGGGCTGGCCCGACGCAGCTCGCGCGCGAGCTCGAGCCCGTCCATCTCGGGCATGATCAGGTCGACGACGGCGGCCGCGAAACGGCGCCGACGGGCCAGGCCAAGCGCTTCGTGCGGGTCGCGCACGACGATCGCCTCGATGTCGCGGTCGGTCAGCGCGTCCACCACCGTCTGCGCGAACGCGTCGTCGTCGTCCACGACCAGCACGGCGTGGAGCGGTTCCGGGATGGCGTCGCCATCCCCGTTCCAGGTTCCATCGGAGCGGGCGGGAATCGGCAGAATCGGCATCAGCATGGCGGCCTCCTAACGTACGAACGAGAGCAATCGACCGACCAGTCCCGAGCGGCGCGCCGGCCTGACGGCCGCCTCGGCGCCGCGTGCGCGCTCCGCGCGCACCTGCTGCAGCTCACGGCGCGCCTCCGGGTCGTGCGGATCCGCCGCCAGCGCCCGCAGCAGCGTGGATTCAGCGCGGGCGAGCAGCCCCTCGCGTCGGTACAGGCCGCCCAGCATCGCGAGGGCCCGCGGATCCGGGAGGGTGCCATCGCTCATTTCGCGCAGCAGCTCGAGGCCATACCGGCGCCAGCGTGGGTCTGCGAGGTATGCGCGCGCGAGCAGCAGGCGAACGCTGCGGCGGTCGCCCTCTTTGGCAAGCGACAGCACGTCGTGTAGCAGGGCGACGGCCGTGGACGGATCGCCACGCTCGACCGCGGCACTGGCGGTCTCGAGCGCATCTTCCAGGCGAGCGCGCCGCGCCGCCCGCTCGGCGGCAAGTTGCTCGGCCTCGAGCGCGGCCGCGTCAGCCTCGCCGAGCGCGATGTCGCGCGGCCCCGTCTGGACCAGCGCGCGGCGGGCCGGCGGTGGCGTCGAATCCCTCGCCGGGGCCGGAACTGGCACCGGAGCCGAGCCTGCGTCGGGCGACTGCTGGGCGGGGCCCGTTCGGTGGCCGCCCAAATGGCGGCACGCCCCGTCGAGTGCGATGAAGATCGCCTGTGCCTGCGCGCGCACGTCGTCGTCCTCTGCGGCGAGCACGTCCGGGTGGAAGCGCTTCGCGAGCGACAGGAACGCCGTGCGTGCGGTCGCCGGGTCGGCGTCCAACGGGACCCCGAGCAGCTGCGAAGGGCCGCGCCGGGAAAGGCTCTCGTAGAACTCGAGCACTTCCCGGCGACTGGTGCGCGCCCGGGCGAGCCCGTCAGCGGGTGTCGTGCCCACGACTCAAGCCGCCTTCCGCGGGCCGCGAGGCCCCTCACCGACCACCACGACGTAGTGGATCGTGGCCTTGTGGATCGCCACGAACTCCGCCACGTCGCCCGTGCCCTCGCGGCGCGCGTCCCACAAGGAGAGGTAGGTGCGGTCGTCGTCAATCAGCTCGCGCAGCGCCGACCGGCCCTGGTCCAGCCGCAGCAGGCCCAGGTAGCTGCCGTCCTCGGTGGCGATCCGCACTGTGAACCAGCGGCGCCGGCTGCTCCCCGTTTCGCCGCCCTGGGACGCTCGCCTCGCGTCCGTCGTGTCGGCACCCACGTTCGCCATCGCACCCTCCTCGCGCCCGAGCGTTCTGCCCTGCGCCCACGGCCGTCATTGCAGCCCGCATGCCACACCCAGGGGGATTGTCTAGATCCTTGTTTGCCAGGAGTTTGGACGTTGGGCCAACACAGCTGCGTAGCTCGGCGCCGGGAAATTCTCCCGGGCGCTCGGCAGCCCTGCGGGCACCGAGAGTATGCCGTGCGCCGCACCAAGGGACGCTCCCTGCTCAACTCGCAAACCTCCTCGACGGGGTGGGCAGCTCCGTCACAGGGCGGGAACTCTTCCCGACGGTCGGGTGGGTGCCAACTTGGGAGCGCAAGGTGGAGCAGTTGGAGCAAGCCGACCGCGAGCTGCAGCCCGACACAGCCGAGCGCCGCCGAACGGAGGGAGCGCTACTGGAGAGGGGTCCTGGCACGGATCGATCGTTGTGCCAATGGTCTCCGGCACACGCGGTTCGGCAGAGACCCCGCGGGGCCTACGCTGGCGGCCACGGCGCGGGACGCCCCAGGAGGTAGCCCTGCAGGAGGTCGCAGCCCAGATCCACCAGCACCTCGCGCTCGGCCTCGGTCTCGATCCCCTCGGCCACGACGAGGATCCCGAGGTCGTGGCACAGGCCGTTGATGGATTCGACGAGCTTGCGCTTGGTCGCCTGGGTATCGATGCCGCGGATCAGCGACATGTCGAGCTTCACGAACTCGGGCTCGAGCGAAGCGAAGCTGGACAAGGACGCGTACCCCGACCCGAGATCGTCGACCGCGATGCGGAAGCCTCGCTCGCGCAGCCGTTCGACGGTCTGGCGCAGGCCGCCGACGCCGTCGAGCGAGGCCCGCTCGGTGATCTCGAGCACCACCCGGCCGGCGTGGAGGGACAACGGGTCCGCCGGCGAGCCCAGGTCGAGGTCCGTGAGCTCGTGCGGATGCAGGTTGACGAGCACCGCGGCCTCCATCGCGGGCAGGTCTCTGGCCACCCTTTCGCGCACGGCACGGCCCAGGTCGGGTAGCTTCCCCAGCCGCTTGGCGATGTTCAGGAACGTGCTCGCGCTCGCGACGCCTGCGGCCGTCGTGCGCAGCAACGCCTCGTGGCCGAAGCGCGTGCCGCCCTGCGCCCACACCACCGGCTGGTACGCCATCCACAGGCCGGTGAGGGCCCTGCCGAAGGAGGCCTCGAGCCCCGCCCGATCCGCCATGAACCGGCCCCGGGTGCCGAGTTGCTCCTGCGCCTGGCGGCGAAGCCTCGTGAGACGGACAAGGCCCCATGCCGTGCTCACCTCGTCCAGTAACTGCGTCGAGGTCACGGGCTTCACCAAGTAGTTTAGTGCGCCCAGCTTGAGGGCCTCCACCGCGGTCGGCACAGAGGGATTGCCGGTCACGAGAATGACGGGCGTGTCGAGGTTGTGCTCGCGTGCCGCCCTCAGCACGTCGACGCCGTCCGCTTCCGGCATCTGGATGTCGGTCACCACGATGTCGACGGCTGTCTCGCGCAGGCGCTCGATGGCCTCCCTGCCGTTCGACACAGCGATCGTGCGGTAGCCGGATTCGCCGAGCAGGTGCGTCATCACGTCGAGCAGGCCGGGATCGTCTTCCGCCACGAGAATGCACGG
Organism: uncultured Acidobacteriota bacterium; assembly: GCA_963831755.1. Taxonomy (GTDB): domain Bacteria; phylum Acidobacteriota; class Vicinamibacteria; order Fen-336; family Fen-336; genus DATBSL01. The sequence continues at coordinate 270,911 of CAWHRC010000006.1, read as the reverse complement.
CGGAGCAGCGCGGTCGACAGGCTGGCGATACGACACGCTCACCCCCTCCGGCCCACGGCATGCCGGCTCGCGTGGTGAAGGGCGCGAGGGCCAGATCCGTGCGCCATCCTGGCAGAAAGTCGTGACATTCTACGCCCAGGTGTGAGCCGCTTACGGACTGCTACGAGCGGTCGAGCACCTCGCGGCACTTGCGCAGGAGCGCCGAGGCAGTGAAGGGCTTCGAGAGGAACGCCACGTCGTGGTCGAGCTCGCCGTGCCTGCCGATTGCCTCCTGCGTGTAGCCGGAGATGTAGAGGACCTTCATCCCGGGCCGCGCGGTCCGCGCGACCTCGGCGGCCTCGCGTCCGCTCATCCCGGGCATGATCACGTCAGTGAGCAGGAGGTGGATGGGGCCGTCGTGCTCGTCCACGTGCTGCAGCGCCTCGGCTCCGTCGGCGGCAACGACGACCGTATAGCCGTCGTCGGCGAGCGTGTCCGCGACGACGTTGCGGAGCGACGGCTCGTCCTCGACCAGGAGGACGGTCTCGGTGCCCCGCGCGAGCGGAGGCCCCGCCGCCTCGAATGCCGGTGAGATCGCTTCCGCGTCGATCCTCGGCAAGTAGACCTTGACGGTGGTGCCCACCCCCGGCTCGCTGTACACCCAGATGAACCCGCCGCTCTGCTTGACGATGCCGTAGACGGTCGACAAGCCCAGACCCGAGCCCTTGCCGAGCCCCTTCGTGGTGAAGAAGGGTTCGAAGATGTGAGCGCTGGTCTCGGCGTCCATCCCGACACCCGTGTCGCTGACAGACAGCATGACGTAGAGGCCGGGGCGCGTCGGCGGATGGCACGCGGCATAGGCCGCGTCCAGCTCGACGTTGGCCGTCTCGATCGTCAGCCGCCCGCCGCCGGACATGGCGTCGCGGGCATTGACGACCAGGTTCATGAGGACTTGCCCGGTCTGGCCAGGGTCGGCCCAGACCTTGCCGAGGCCGTCGGCGAGGCAGGTGTCGAGCTGAAACTGCTCCCCGATCAGCCTCCGGAGCATGTTCTCCACGTCCGAGACGACGGCGTTCAAGTCGAGGACCTTCGGTTGAAGCACCTGCCGGCGGCCGAAGGCGAGGAGCTGCTTCGTCAGCTCGCCCGCGCGGTGTGCCGCCTTCAGCAGCTCCATCTGCTCGGCGTAGACCGGCTCGTGCTCGGGCAGGCGGCTCGCCACCCTCTCGCCGTAGCCGATGATGATGCCGAGCAGGTTATTGAAGTCGTGGGCCACGCCGCCGGCCAGCCGTCCGATTGCCTCCATCCTCTGGCCGAGCCGGACCCGCTCCTCGAGGCTCCTGTGCTCGGTGATGTCCCGCGAGACACCCACGATGCCGACGATCTGGCCGGCCTCATCGCGGATCGGGACCTTGGAGGACGAAACCCAGCTCACGCGTCCGTCGGGCCACGTCTCCTTCTCCTCCTTCCCCACCAGCGGGACGCCGGTCGCCATGACGCGCTGCTCGTCGGCGAAGGCCTGCCTCGCATGCTCTTCGCTGAAGAAATCGGCGTCGGTCTTGCCGACCGCCTGGCTGAGATCGTCCAGGCCGAACCGGCGGGCCAGGGATTCGTTGATCCTGAGGAAGCGGCCCTGGCGGTCCTTGAAGTAGATGTTGTCGGGGATCGTCGTGAGCAACTGATCGAGAAGACCGCCTCCCCTGAGGCGCACGTCGCCCCTCTCCGCGGCAGCGTCGAGAACCGGGACCTGATCTCCGCTTGGCACCTTTCTTGGACCTCCGCGACCTCGAGGCGACGAGGCCTGAACCAGGGTCTTCCACAGAGGATGCCAACCCGGTCGACCCCGGGCCGCCGATGGGTGGCGCCGGTCTCGATTCCCAGCCTGTTCCGGAAGGTCGAGAAAACACAGCACGTTGCGGCGAGTCGCTGACCAGGCTCTCGAGCGATCGGCCGCCTGGCCCGAGGTCAGCCGCGCGGACGCCCGCCCGACAGATCGGCAACAATGCCCGGCTCGCGTCATCGGGCCCATGGGCCGGGCCGAGCGACTTCAAGATCGCTCCTCCGGTCTTGGCTTCGAGTATGGCGGCAAGCCGTGCCGGCGCGGGGCTCGGCGAGGGCCCCTGGAAGCCTCGGACGCGGCGGCAATGCTCGCGCTCGTCCGCGGCGTGCCAGGCACACGTTGGCCGGGCGCTTGGGACTCGCGTTCTTTGGCGGGAGGCGGACCCTCGATGAACGAGGCGCTGGATTCTCTCCCGATGCCGGGCGGCCTTCCCGATTGTCGAATCCGAAGAGCAGCTGCGCTTTCACTCCGCATCCCGATGAAGCGGCGCGCCTTCGCCCATCCCGACCGGCTGGCCGACTCCTTGCTATAACTCCGGCGGGCCGAGGGCGCAGGGTGCGGCCTCGCGGCCTGGAACTGGACGGGAGGGACGAACATGGCGACGGCTGCCCAGCGCATACTCGTGATTGACGACGATCGCACGGTGCTCACTTACCTCAGGGCAATCCTCTGCAGAGAGGGATACCAAGTACTCACGGCCCTGGACGCTCTGCAGGGCCCGATGGTGGCGCGACAGTCACAGCCCGATCTGGTCGTGCTCGACCTGGCCATGCCGGGCGGTGGAGGCACCGCAGTCTTGGAGCGCCTGCGGCGCATGCAGGGGACGATGCAGGTCCCCGTCGTCGTGTACTCGGGCCTTTCGAAGGAGCGTGTAGAGCAGCTCGTACCCGTCGGCCCCGATCTCCTGTTCGTCCAGAAGCCCGGAGCGCCAGGCGAGGTGCTCGAGGCCATTCGCTCGCTCCTGGGCGGCCACTGAGAGGACGAGAAGGACCCATGTGGACGTGGCCTGGAGGCCCGCCGGGCACGCGCGGTCAGGCTCGGTGGTTGCTCCGCACGGTGCTTTACTGGGCGGCTTCGGCGGTACCCCTGGTCGCGATCGTCGTTGCTCACGACTGGGGGGAGGAGACGGACCGCCGCACCGCCCGCGAGATCGAGCATGCGTCGCGCCTGGCGCTCGCGCAGCGCGTCGTGGTCGGCGACCTCTCGGCGGCGCGCTCCGACCTGCAGACTCTGGCGGCCGGAGTCGCAGGCGAATACGTCACGAACCCTCTGCCGGGCAGGAAGGCCGTGCTCGCTCGCAACCTCTCTGCCTTTGTGGCCGGTCGACCCTGGTGCCGCGGTGTGACGGTGGTCCCGGTGGTCGGCGACGATGGTCAGTCTCGACCCGATTCGTCCGCCTGTGATCGGTCGACGGCGTCGGTGGCGGCCCTTCCGAGCGGGGGAACGGTGCTCGAGCTGGTGCAGCCGCCGGGCGAGAAGGCGCCGCTTCTCTGCCTCGGTCTGCCGCTCGGCCCTGCCGATGACGGACGCCGGTGGGCACTGGTGGCGGAAATCGAGCCGGGTGGGTTGTTCGCGGACCTCGCGGGCCCGGGCGCCGAGGGACCGTACCTGCAGGACGCGCTGGGGCAATGGCTCCTGCCTCCGGCCGCGACGGCCGGGCCGCTCGAGGCGAGCAGGATCGACCTTCCCCTGTGGAGCGGCCACACTCCTCCTGATTCGTGGCGCATGCTCCTCCCGAGGGCGGACCACGGGGCGGAGGGCGCTCGTTCCCGGCAGGGCCACCTGGCCATCGGCACCCTCTTCCTGGCCGTCACCGCCGGCGTCGCAGTGGCTCTGGGCCGTTCCAGCGAGGCCCGCCGGAAGGCGGAGCGCCACGGACGGAAGCAGTTGGCTCTGTTCCAGTTGGTGAGCGACAACATGCCCAGTCCCGTCTTCTTCAAGGGAGTGGACGGCCGCTACCAGGCCTGCAACCTCGCGTTCGAGACGCTGCTGGGGCGCCCCCGCCAGGACATCCTCGGCCGCCGTATCGCAGACCTGCTGGCGCCTGAGGACGTCGGACGGCACGAGGAGGTCGATCGCGTGCTCCTCCGGGGCGGCGGTACGAGCCACTACGAGGCCCGATTCAACGGCAACGACGGTCAGGGACGCGAGTACCTGGTGGCAAAGTCGGCTGTGCGCGACGAAGACGGGCACGTGGTGGGAGTGACCGCGGCCCTGGTCGACATCACCGAGCGGAAGGCGGCGGAGCGCGAGGCGCGCCGGCGGCTGGAGGCGCTGCGGCAGGCCAAGGAGGCGGCCGAAGCGGGAACGCACGCGAAGTCCGAGTTCCTCGCTGTGATGGGTCACGAGATGCGCACGCCGCTCAACGCGGTGCTCGGGGCGGCCGGCCTCCTGCTCGACGGTCCCCTGAGCCGCGAGCAGCGCGAGCAGGCCGAGATGGCCCGCACCGCGGGACGGGCGCTGCTCGACCTCATCGACGACCTCCTCGACTTCTCGCGCATCGAGGCGGGCCGCATGGAGCTGGAGCGAGTCGCGTTCGACCTCCGGCGTCTGGCGGAGGACACCAAGGCGCTGGTGGTGGGTACGGCGGAAGGCAAGGGGCTAGGGCTGTCCTGCCGGATCGCACCTGACGTGCCGACACGCGTCTGCGGCGACCCGGGCAGGCTTCGACAGGTCCTTCTGAACCTCCTCACCAACGGGGTCAAGTTCACCGAGCGGGGGCAGATCGACGCCCTTTTCGAGCTCGGCGGCCGGGACGCCGACGGGATCGTCCTCCGATTGCACGTGCGCGATACCGGCGTGGGCATCACCCCCGAGTTCCTGCCGCACCTCTTCGAACCCTTCACGCAGGGCGAGGGCGCCACCCGGCGGCGGCACGGGGGGGCAGGTCTCGGGCTCGCCATCACGCGGCGGCTGGTCGAGCTGATGGGCGGTGGCATCGAGGCCTCGAGCACGCCGGGAGCAGGCAGCGTGTTCACGTGCACCGTGCGCCTCGGCGAGGCTCCGCCGGAGACCGAGCCGGCCGCGCCGGAGCGACGCGCCGATCCGCGCGCGAACCTCTCGCGCCGGCGGTCCTCGGAGCAAGGCCGCCTTCAGGTCCTCCTCGCGGAGGACAACCTGGTGAATCAGCGCGTGACCCGCGCCCAGCTCGTGCGCCTCGGCTGCGACGTCGACCTGGCCAGCGACGGCCGCGAGGCCATCGCAGCTGCCGCGCGACGCCGCTACGACCTCGTCTTCATGGACTGTCAGATGCCGGGCGTGGACGGCTTCGACGTGAGCCGTGAGGTCCGCCGACGCGAGGGAGACGGCCCGCACGTCCCTATCGTGGCCCTCACCGCGAATGCCCTCCGCGGTGACCGGGAGCGATGCCTCGCCGCCGGCATGAGCGACTACCTCGCGAAGCCGACGGACCTCGACTCGCTCCAGCAGGCGCTGGAACGTCACACAACGTCCACCGGAGACGGAAGGCCAGCCGAGCCGGCGTCCGAACGAGGCGCGACGCTCGTCAACCAGCGGGCTCTGGCGAGCTTGAAGGCGCTCGAGCAGGAGGGCCCCGGTTTCCTCGCGGTCCTGGTTCGCGAGTTTGACGAGGGCTTCCGGGAGCGGCTCGGCGACATGCAGCTCGCCGCGAAGGAGAACGACGGCGCGGCGCTGCGTGGGGCGGCCCACGGCATCAAGGGCGGTGCCGGCATCCTCGGGGCGGAAGGAATAGCCAGTCTGTGCCGGCGGCTCGAGGTGCTGGGCGAAGAGGGCCAGGCCGCGACGGCGGACGCCCTCATCGTGAGCCTCGCCCACGAGCACGAGGCCGTCATGTCGGTGCTCCGTGAAGCACTGGAGTCGGCCTGAGGACTACAGGGCATCATCGAGCACGTCTCCCCTCGACGCCTCAGCGCCGGTCCAGGAGCTGGCGGATCGTCGTCCCGAGGGCGGCCGCGGTGTAGGGCTTCTGCAGGAACGCCACGCGGCTGGCCGGTATCTTCCCGCGGATCTTGTCGTCCTCGGCGTAGCCCGAGACGAACACGACGCGCGTCTCCGGTCGGGCGGCCGTCAACCGCCTCGCCAGCTCCTGGCCATCGATGTGCGGCATGACCAGGTCGGTCATCAGCAGGTCGATCCGGCCCCCGTGGGCCGAGCTCAGCTCCAGGGCCTCAGCTCCGTGCCGAGCATCCAGGACCGTGTAGCCGAGCGACACCAGAAGCTCGCGCGCGAGCGCCCGCAAGGCCTCGTCGTCCTCGACGACGAGGATCGTCTCCGTCCCCCGGGGGACTTCCGTCGGAGCTATCTCCGCCGGGCGCGGGGCCTCGGCCGTCCCTCTCTCTCCCTCCGCCCGGGGCAGGTACGTCTTGAACACCGTTCCCCGCCCGGGCTCGCTGTAGACCCAGATGCTCCCGCCGGCGCGTCGCACGACGCCGTAGACCGTTGCCAGGCCCAGCCCCGTTCCCCGGGCCGCCTCCTTCGTCGTGAAGAACGGCTCGAAGATGCGCGCCTGGGTCTGGGCATCCATGCCGACTCCGGTATCGGTCATCGTCAGCATCACATGCGGCCCGGGAGTCGTTCCCACGTGCCGCCGGCAGTACGCCTGGTCGAGGTCGGCTCGCGTCGTTTCGATTACCAGTCGCCCGCCCTGTGGCATGGCGTCGCGGGCGTTCACCGCCAGATTGACGATCACCTGCTCGAGCTGCCCGCGGTCGGCCTTCACGAGGGAAGGGGACGCACGCAGGGAGGTGACGAGCTCGATGCTCTCCGGTAGCAGGCGCCGCAGCATCTCCTCGAGACCCCGCACGACCTCGTCGAGGTCGAGCAAGCTCGGCACTACAATCTGGCCACGGCTGAACGCCAGGAGCTGCCTGATGAGGTTCGTGGCCCGGCCGGCCGCCCGCCGGATCTCCTCCAGGTACGGGCGGACAAGGCTGTGCTCGTCCGTTCTGGTGACGGCCAGCTCGGAATAGCCCCCGATCACGTTGAGGATGTTGCTGAAGTCGTGGGCCACACCTCCCGCGAGGTGGCCAACCGCTTCCATCTTCTGTGCCTGCCCGAGCTGGCGTTCGAGGGTCTTGCGTTCGGTGACGTCCACGATCGTGCCCTCTATGAAGGGACCGCCCTCTTCCCGGACGAGGGTCGCGTTCTCCAGCATCCAGACGGAGGCCCCGTCCTTCCTCCGCCCTTCCGATTCCTGATTCACGAGCGTCCCCTCCGACAGCAGCCTCTCCACAAACTCCCTGCGAAGTGCCGGCGTCGCGTAGAGATCGCCGGCGCTGAGCCCACGCAGCTCCGCCCCCGATGCGTAGCCGAAGATCCGGGCGAAGGCGTCGTTGCACTCCACGATCCTCCCCTCGAGGGTCGTCCGGTAGACGCCGGCCAGGTTTCTCTCGAAGAGCGAACGGTAACGCTGCTCCGAGGCACGGAGCGCTTGCTCGGCAGCGACTCGGGTCGTCGTGTCACGCGAGACGGCCTCGACCGACTCGACTCCACCGCCCTCACCGGTCAGGGGGGTCAGCCAGGTGCCGCTCCACACCTCCCGGCCGTTGATCAGAGACCGGTCCTCGACGTAGAGATCCTCTCCGCTCGCGAGAACGCGCTCGACATTTCGGAGGAAGCGCGCCGCGACCTCGGGCGGCAGGACCTCGTCAAGCGGCTTCCCCACCACGTCCGCGGCGAGCTTCCCGAGCCTGGTCGCCCCCGCCGCGTTCAGGTACAGGACCCGACCCTCCCGGTCCACTATGAATATGTCGTCGTGAGCCGCCTCGGCCAGCCTCCGGTGCCGGCGCTCGCTGTGGAGGAGGGCCTCCCTCGCCGCCCGACGCTCGCTGACGTCGACCTTGACGCCGACGAAGTTCGTGATCTCCCCTCGGCCCGTACTCCGCACGGGCGTGATCGTCTGTTCCTCGTAGTAGAAGCTCCCGTCCTTGCGGCGGTTGACCATCTCGCCCTGCCACACCTGGCCGGCCAGGATCGTTTGCCAGAGCTCCTGGTAGAACTCGGAATCGTGCTGGCCGGATTTCAGGACCCTCGGGCTCAGGCCCCTGACCTCGTCCAGGCTCCATCCGGTGAGCTCGCTGAACGCGGAGTTCGCCCACGTGATCCGGCCCTCACGATCGGTGATGACGATGGCGTTGGCGGCGGCCTCCAGCGCGGCACTCTGGAGCCGCAGCTGCTCGTCCGCTCTCCGTTGCTGGGTGACGTCCGTGAAGACCGCCGCAAAGCGACCGTGCCCCCACCCGAAGGCCTCGACATCGTAGTAGCGGTCGAGGGGGGGCGAGTGCTGATTGAACCGGGCGGGTTCGCCGGTAAGAGCCACTCGACCGAAGACCTCGATGACGCCTGCCTGCTGGTCCCCGGGGAGAACCTCCGTGGCTCGGCGGCCGAGCACACGCTCGCGCCGCAGGCCCATGAGCTCCTCGAAGGCGGGGTTGACGTCGAGGAAGACGTAGTCGATCGGGCGCCCCTCCGGGTCGGTCACGATCTCGTGCAGGGCGATGCCGCTGACCGAGTGCTGGAAGAGGGCACGGTATGGCTGCTCACCCTGCGCATGAGAGGCAGGGTTGCGGACCGAATCGAGCCCGAGCTGGCCCAGGGCGGCGAGGCGGTTGGAGGGCGAGGAAGAGGCGTCGAGCAGAATGATCGGGATCGTCGCCGTGGCCGGCTGGGCGCGCAGGCGGGTCACCAGGGCGGACGAGACCCGGGCCGAGAACGGCCCGTCGAGCAGGACGATGTCCGGGGCAGCGGCTTGCGCCCGAACCAGGGCTTCACGGGTGGTCCGGGCACGGACTACCCGGTGTCCAACCGCGGTCAGAACGCTATCGAGCGCCGGGCCGTCGGCCGACCGGCCCACCGTCAGGATCGTCTTCATCTCCGCCCCATCGCCCCAGCCCTGGGGCGGGGCTGGGGCGTCCATCCATGCGCTTCGAATCACGGAGCCCTGGTCGGTCCAGGCACCGAGGGCAAAGGGGGACCCTCTATATGAACAAAACGCCTCGGATTGCCAAACCGAACAGGCGAACGCGTCCGCCGGCCTGGGGAGCCCCCTTCCGGAACCCCCTCCAGGGAGCCGCCTTACTTCTGGAAGGTCAGGAGCCCCCTGAGCTCCGACTGCAGAGCGGCCGCAGATGCCGGGCGCTCCCGAGCGTCCTGGTGCAACGCTCGGGCGAATAGAAGAGCGACCGGCTCCGGGCATGCGGGAGCCCACTGCCGCAGATCGCCGACGCGCGCGTGGCGGACGCGATCGAGAATCTGCTCCAGCCCTTGGGCCCGGAAGGGATGGACGCCGGCGATCAACTCGAAGAGAACGAGGGTCAGGCCCCAGAGGTCCTGCAAGGGCCCGGGGGCTCCGCCTGCGAGCACCTCCGGAGAGAGGTAGAGAGGAGTTCCCGCAAGCCCCCGGCTCCAAGTGGACGTGCTCTCTCCCAGGCCGACCAACGGCCGTTCTCCGAAGCCCCACCCGCCCTCCGGGATCTCGCCCCCCAAGGGCTGGACGAGCCGGGCGAGACCGAAATCGAGCAGCTTGGGATGGGCCTCTCCATCGAAGCCGATGTTGCTCGGCTTCACGTCCCGGTGCAGGAGGCCGCGCCGGTGGATCGCATCGAGGGCCTCGGCCAGGTCGACGCCCAGGCGCAGAGCCTCTTCCACCGGCCAGGGAGATCCGAGTCGGCGGGCCAGCGTGCCCCCCGCCAGGTGCTCGACCACGAGGAACGGCAGCCCCTGCCAGCTCTCCACTCCGTAGATGACGGCTACGCCCGGATGGCTCACCGACGCCATCGAGCGCGCCTCCTGTCGTAGCCTCTGGGTCGCCTCCTCGGAGACGCGCGGCAGGGTCTTCACCGCGACGCTGCGCTCGAGCTCACGGTCGAAGGCACGGTAGACGAGCCCCATCCCGCCCTCGCCGAGCCTTTCCTGAAGCTCGAGCTTGCCGAGCAGGACTCGTGGCAGCGGGGCCACGACGACGGGCGTCCCGCAGATGCAGCGCTCCTGCTCGGTCTTGTGCACGCGCCGGCACCGGGGACACTCCGTGGCAGGAAGCTCCTCCTCTTCCGTCCGCGGTGACGCGGGCTGGAGAGCCTCGTGGAGTCCCCGGTTCTCGAGAGCGAGAGCGACGGCGTCGCACAGGCCGGAGAGCTCCCACCGCTCGTCTTCGGTGAAGAGTGCTTCGTTGCGCTTCGCATTGAGAGCGAGGAGCCCTGCGTTCTTCCCATCGGACGCGGCGAGCGGCACCAGGAGGGCCGTCTGCGTGTCGAGAACCCAGCGCTGGTCCTCGGCCGGCAGTAACACGAAGACCGATCGCGGGTCCCCGGGATCCGTCGACAGGGGGGACGGTTCCGCGGCCGCGAGCGCGTGAAGAGCGGAGTCGCCGCGCAGCGGCCGCGCCTGGCCGGCCAGGGGGACAAACCACCGTCGGTCGCGAGCGGCGACCAGGAGCGCCGCCGCGTCGATCTGGAGTTCCCGGGCCAGCTCGGCGAGCAGGTTCCCCGCCGCCTCGCGTGCCGTCGGGCCGTGGCGAATCAGCTGTCCCGCGCGGAGTCGGAGGCGCGACCAGTCGGCCTGGGAGCGATCGAACATCAGGTCGAGCCTGCGGGTCAACCGCTCTCGCCAGGCGAGGAGCAGGAAGGCCGCCCCCGTCGTGCTCAACAGCAGCAACCCCTCGGGACCCGAGACGAGGTCTGCCAACGATTCCGCGCGCCGCTCGTACAGGTACACGGCCAGGGTGAGGAGCGGCAGCGCCATCAACGCGAGGAGCGTCGTCCGCGCCAGCAGGTAGCGGGCGGCCCGCCCAAAAAGGGGCCGCACGTCCAGCAGGCGGTCCGCAACGACGGCGTGGGCGGTGACGAAGGGAATCGACAGAAGCGGCGGGAAGATGGCGAAGGAGCCGAACAGGCTGGCCGAGGGGGAGTCCATCAGACGCCGGAAGGGAGAGACGAAAGCCTCAGCCAGGACCTCGAGAAAGAAGGGCCCGAGGCCAAGCGCCAGACCCAGGGCGAAACGGCGGACGCGTCGCCTTTCGCTCGGGGCAGCGGAGCGGGCTCGCAGGAAGGAGAGGGGCAAGGCGGGCAACGCGAGGCCGATGATGACGCCCCAGTAGGCAAGGTGAATGGGTCCGAGTCGGCCGGCATTCCAGCGACGAGGCGACTCGACAAATCCCAGAGCCCCGAAAGCCACGCCCACGTTCACGAGAAAGAGGACAACGCCCGCCGTGGCCGTCACCAAGATCGCGGCGCGGATTACGCGCTCCGTGCGCTCGAGGTGCAGAACACGTGGGAATGCCCGCACGAAGCACCACAGGCAAAGGGGCAAGTAGGCCTCTACCAGCATGGCATTCGCCCACGGGCGGGCCACCCATCGCCCGACGCGACTCGCCGGGAGGTCAGCCGCTGGGCCGAAGGCGAAGGCTGAGGCAACTGTGACGAACACTCCGGCCAGCCACAGGGCGCGGGGGTCACGCGAGCCACCCCAGACCAGCCACACCGCGGCGCCTCCGAAGACGAGCATCGCCGCCAGTGCCCACGTCCTGGGCGAAAGGTCGACCTCGTGTGGTCCCAGGAGGAAGCCGGCCAGGCCGAGAACAACGTGGCCGGCGCCCAGACCCAAGATCGGCCACAGCCACGGCACCGCGCGCAGCGCCTGTTGCGTGTGATCGGAAGCGGAAGTGCCTCGTGACGACCCGCCTGCGGAATCGGCAATTGTCCGCAGGGCGCGGGCTACCACCCGGTGGCTCTCGGGCAGGACACGCTCGGCGCTGTCCCAGTCGACCGCTTCGCCGTCGGCCACCGCTCCGGCGATTCTCGTCAACACGCGGTCGCTGCGGTCAGCCAGAGCCCATCTCCTCGGCAAGACGCAGGAGGGCACGGCGAACCGCCATCCGCGCGGCGTCCACGCTGGGACGACCGGTGGCGACCGCGATCTGCGAGTAGCTGTAGCCAAGGTCCAGCCGGGCGACGACGAGCTCTTGCTCCTCGGGGCGGAGGCTGTCGAGGGCCTGGCGGAGTCGCTGCTCCTGCTCCGCGCTCAGGAGCAGGCTGAGCGGCGACGCACCGCCCGCGGCCGGGATGTCGTCGCCATCGACGGGAACGTGAGGGGGGCGACGTCGGCTGCGCCGGAGCTCGTCCGTGACGCGGTTGCGAATCGCCTGGCGCAGGTAGGCGCGCAACGCATCGCGGCGACGCGGCTCGAAGTGGTCGAGGTGCCGCAGGGCGCCGACCATCGCCTGCTGGACGAGATCGGCCGTGTCCGAGAGGTCCCGCGCGCCACCCTGGAGCCGCCCGTGCGCCCAGCGCCTCAGGGACGGCAGAAGGCGCGCAAAGAGGACGTCCAGCGCTTCCCGATCACCGTGACGCACCCGCTGCAGAAGTGCGAGCGTGGTCATCGATCCGCCCGGCCGCTGCGGGTTCGGGGCGGACGAATGCCGCCCGAGATTCGCGCGCTGCTCTGTTTGCACTGTCCCTTGACAGCATATCCCCCTCGACCGGGCTGTCAATTCACCGAAGTCGGGTAGGTCAGGTCAACTGACCCACTACCCTCCATTTCTGGCCATCACACTGACCCCCTGGCAACCGTCGGGTAGGGGTCAGTGCGACTCCGCCACCCGGTAGGTCCCCAACCTGGCAAGGCCATCGCGCAGATCGGGCCCGGAGGGGAGGCCGTCAGGCTAATGGCGGTTCCCGGCCAGCTCCTCGTCGTCGACCTCTACCGCCTCGACACCGGGAACGGCGCGGACCTGGTCGAGGCGATCGGTTGGCATCTCGCCGGTGATGATTCCGTGCTTCGCGAAGCGGCCGGGATTGCCAGGCACGATCTGGCCTGCCGCCAACACGCGGTAGAAGACCAAGCGCCGTGCCACCGGGTTGGAGGCGACCAGTCTCTCGAGAGTGACGTGCACCTTCACCGGCCAACCCCTGCGGACCGGGACGCCGCGTCCACTCTGGCCTGCACGAGACCACTTCCGAAGTCGTGAGTGTCGCCGAGGGGCACGGCCCGCGTCTGGAGCGCCCGCCAGAGATCCGGGCCAGACAATGCGGGTTGCTCTTCGAGGTACAGTGCAGCCACGCCGGCCACGTGCGGGACGGCCATGCTGGTGCCACTCAGGGTGCGAAAGCCGCCGCCGGTCCAGGCGGAGTGGACGCTGACGCCGGGAGCGGAGAGGTTGACCTCGCCGATGTCGTCCATCTGCCGGCCGCTGAAGGAAGCGATGCGACGCGCGCGGTGGACGGCGGCCACGGCGAGGAGAGACGGGCAGGCGGCTGGATTGTCTACCGGCCGCGTATACCAGGGACGCTCGCTCGCGTTCCCGGCCGCGGCCAGCAGCAGCGCTCCCGGGCGACCTCGGAGAAGGTTCTCCGCTACCCGCTCGTAGACGACGGAGTGGGGTTGCCCCGCGGTGCGGCTCGAGATGCAGCTCAGGGAGATCACCCGGGCGCCGCTCTCGGCGGCCCAGTCGATGCCGTCGAGGATCCAGTCGCAGAACCCCGATCCGGCATCACTCAGGACTTTGCCGACGAGGACCCTGGCTTCCGGCGCGACGCCGTAGCGGGTTCCGCTGCTCGAGCGACGTGGACCGCCCACGACACCGACGCAATGCGTTCCGTGGCCGTGTCCATCCTGCACTCCTTCGTGCGGCACGAAGCTCGATGTCCTCCAACTTCCGCGCAGGCGCCCGACGAGGTCAGGATGGTTCAGGTCGACTCCAGTGTCGAGCACGGCGACGGTGACGTCGCGTCCGCTCAGACGATGGCCGGCGGTCACGCCAATCATGTCAAGGCACCAGCTGTGGCCGGACACGGCGGCCACCTCCAGTCGCGGCCCGTGGCCGATCGCTGGCGGCACCTCGTCACTGCCGGCGCACGAGGCCGGCACGAAGCACCGTTCGTTCGAGACCACGGCCTCCACGCATTCCTGTCGGCGCAGGCGATGGATCTGACCCCCGTCGAGGTCAGCCACCGCGACGCCCAGCCGCTCGTAGACACGCGTCAGCGGGCCGTCCGGGCGCCGCGCCCGTAGCAGCGTGACGCCGCTCCGGGCGCCAGCGCCGGTGGCCTCGCCCACCCCGAGAATGTGAGAAAGAAGGCGCTGGTTGCCTTCCGACGCCCCATGGAACACGACGATGTGGCGAGGCCCGGGCAGGCGTGGCCGCTTCAATGCTCAGTCTGCGGTGAAGAGCGTGGCCGCTTTCTTCAGGAGGTCCGTCGGTACGTTCGGGGTTGGCAACTGACACCAGCGCCCCGCGACGACCGCAGCGCCGCGCGGTGGGGCCGGGATGGGGCAAGCATGGCGGGCGGCCAGGGTGCCCACCAACGCGTGATCCGCCGGCACGTCGCCGGGTTGGGTGCCCGGTCCCGCGTCGGTCTCCGCGAGCAGCGCGGCCACCGCCCCCGCCCAGCGGGCGAGTCGCAGGACCTTGACCGACTCCCGCTCCCAGGCCCCGGGCCGCCGGAGCTGGATTTCGAAGTCCGGCCGGTACGCTTCCCGAATGCGCTCGGCGGCAGCCGGTCCCATGGTCCACGGACGTGCCCCATCGTTCATCGCCGCGACCGTCTGCTCGAGCGCGTCGTCCACCGTAACGTGGCTACTCATGATTGACCTCCTCAGGTTCCCGGGCCAGACCGCGGGGCGCGCGCACACGCCCGCCGCCGGCCGGCCTCTTGCGTGTGGCTGCCTCTTGCGTGTGGCCGATGCGCCGTTTCTGGCTCTCTTCTTGTAGAACGGCAGACGCGACCCAAGCGAACGGCAGTCGACCCCACCTCCTCGCCCTGGTCGACCTCGTCACTCCCCGCTCGGCCCACATCCGGGAGCAGCGGTCGAGCCTGGATTCCGCGCGGCGGCACCGAGCAGAAGCCTTCAGCAGCAGGCGATGAGTGAAACCCGCCGTTGCCCGTGATCTGATGTCACCGGACGCGATCGCCGGGGCGTACCCGGCGACCGGCCGCATCTACGAGACTCGCCGCGGGTTTCATATGGGAGGCGTGAGCGCACTCGTGGACGAGAAGCGGGGACCCACGATTCCTGCTGCTCAGACAAGAGCGAAATCGGTACCGCAGGTGCGAGAACGCCGGGCCCTTCGATGACGCGAACGTGGAGCGCGCAATCCTCGGCGCTCAACCTCGGCCCGAATCATGTACCATCCTGATCGCAGACTGTGGTGTCCGTGGCTTCGCCAGACCGAGCCAATCCGCCAGTCCCCCCGCTTCTCGGGACGGTCATGCGTTTCCTCAACGGCACCTTCTCGCTTCTGCAGCTGCTCGGGGTCGAGCCAGCCCATTCGGACCCGGGCTGAGGCGGCCGCCGACGTCTGCCGGACACTGGGGATGTGCAAACACCCTGGACCGAATCCGAACCGGCCGCGACCGCTGGGGGCACGCCCTCGGTTCACCGCTGCGGTCGCTCGAGCCGCACCTCGAGCGCCATCGTCTCGTCCCGGTGCAGCGCGAGCGTCCGGACCGCGGCGCCCTCCGCTGACTGGACGGCGAGGGCGACCAGTCCCGCAGGCACGACGAGCGTGACCTTTCCCTCGTCGTCCGTGGGAGGGGCGGCGCACAGGTTCGGATCGACCCGCTCGCCGTCAACCGTCAACACGGACGCGAGCGCCTGCGCCACCGGCCGGCCCTCCGGGGAGAGCACGCGCAGCGCGATCCGACCTCCGGCTCGCAGTGTGAGGGTGACGGGCTCCGGGCCAGGCCGCACGGCGGGGCGCAGGGCGAACCCGCCAAGCGGAACGCCCGCGCTCAGCCCGTACGGCTTGTCGCTGAGCCCCTCGATCCGGAAGCGGCCGTCGTGGCCCGTGAGCGTTCGCTCGAAGCCGTCCGCCCCGAACGCGAATACCTCCCGCTCCGGCACGGGACGTCCGCTCTCGTCCAGCAGTCGGCCGTTGATCGACAGGCCCCGGCCCATCTCCAGCCGCAGGTCCGTCAGACCGTCGAGAGACACGTCGAGCGGCCGTGCGGCGGGCACGCGGCCGAGCACCTCGGCCGTGAGCAGGTATTCCCCCGGCTCGGTTCCGATCGCGAACCGGCCATCCGCCGCGCTGCGGCCGCGCGCCGCAGTCACGGCGCCTCCCGCCACGGGGGCCAGCGTGAGAAGGACGTCGGCGAGTGGGGTCCCGTCCTCCTGGCGCACGACGATCCCGGCCACCGTGGCCTCCGTGACCTCGAGGTCCAGCGCGTAGCGATCGGCGTCGGCCACCACGATCGAGCGCACGGCGAGCCCCTCGCCGGAGGCCGCGGCCGAGAGGCTGACGCGCGCGGGACCCGGCGCGAACGCCACCACGTCGTACGTGCCGTCCTGGCGCGTCGTCGCCGAGAGCAGCGGCGGGTCGGCCGCCATGGGTTCGGCGGGCATCCCGGGGAAGGAGACGGACTGGCTCGGACCGGAGAGCGTCACCCGGATCCCGCCCAGGCCGCGGCCGCCCTTCGTGACCCGGCCGGACACCACGACGTCGCGCAGGGCGATCTCCAGCCTCGTGGTCTCGCCGTCGCGCAGGTGGACAGACGCCGTGCCGATCGGGCTGAGCGTCGGGAGCGCCGCCGCCCGGCGGGGGCCGCGCCCCGGCGTGAAGGCCAGCACGTACACGTGCGCCGACCCTGGCGAGAGGTGCTCGACCGAGAAGCCGCCGCCCTCGTCGGGGGTGACAGGCTCCGGGGGGGCGTACGCCGCGGCCGCGCCGGAACCCTGCACGACCACGCGGCCGGCGGTGAACGGGCGCCCGTCGCGGTGGCGGACGACACCCTCGATCCGCGCACCGCGCAGCAGGGTGATCCGGAGCGGCTCGCGTGCCGCCGCGCCCGGATGGACGACGAGGTCCGGCACGACGGCCGGCGCGAACGCCGCGTGCGCGACGCGCAGCAGCACCCGTCGCGCCGCCACGCGGCGGATCTCGAACGTGCCCGCGGCATCCGTGGTGCCGGCCACCACGTCGCGCGGCCGGGTCGGGTCCGCCTCGACGTAGATGGATGCACCCTCGACGCCGCGGCCCTCGCCGTCGACGACGACTCCCCTGATGGCCGCAGGCTCGCCGGCCTGACTCGCGAACGCGCGCGGCAGCGCCACCATGACCAGGCAGGCGGGGGGCAGCGCGAGGGCGACGAGCGCCGAACTCACGCGACGATGGACGCGTGCTGCGCGCCGGAGCATGGAACCCTCCAGGGCCGGCTTACCTCGAGCACCTCGCCCGCAGCACCGTGAACCATCGCGGCACTCACGCTAGCGAAACAAGTGATGCGACCAGCGCACCAGAAGGTAGAGGAGCAGACCCAAGAGCACGGCCACCAAAATGCCCCCAAGAAGGACGACGCGCTTGTAGATGTGGCTGACCTGCTCCTGACGGGCGACGGCCCGCTGCTGAAGTTCGAGAGACTGCTGCGTCACGCGCCGGTACTCCGCCAGGTGCTCGCGCTGAGCGTCCCGGATCTCCTCGAGCAGCTTGCGCGTCAGGTCGTCAGGTCCCATCGCTCACTCCGTGGTCGGCCCAACACCGGGGATGAGCTGCGAGGCTCCGAAGTTCACCGGGCTTCGTCAGCTTCGTCCCCTTGTTCGACCGCCCGGGATTACCCCATGAGGTCTGCCCAGCAAGGAGACTCGCATCGGCTTCCGGTCCGGACGGATCGTGTACTCCCCGTAGCACAGGCTCCTGAGAATCGTATCGGGTCGACCGTACCAGCTTGCCCAACTGAGCGGCGTCTCGCCGTTCGCGTCTCTCGCATCGATTCGGGCACCCGCAGCGAGCAGTAGCTCGAGGGTCTGCTCCGTTCCGAATGCTGCGGCGCGGTGCAGAGGCGTTTCGCCCTTGGTCCTGCAGTCGCGCATGAAGGAGCCTGTTGCTGCCGAGGATCTGGTCGTACGGTTCACGTCCGCACCGTGCGTCAAGAGCACCTTGACCACGAGGTCGTGAGCATCGCGATCGGCTGTGCACAGCGCCGAATGCAGGGGTGTCTCCCCGGTCTCAGCGTCCGACCCGTTGACCTCAGCTCCGCTCTCGATCAGGAACTCGCAGAGTTGCCAGTGACCATGGAACGCCGCAGCGTTCAGCCCGAGGTTCGGACCCAGCGACGCTAGCGACTGGCCGTGCTCGAGCATGAACCTCATGGCGCTCACGTCGCCATAGTAAGCACACCACCCGAGTAGCCCCATACCACCACTGCTGACCCCGGCAGGATGACCCTCGGCCATGTAAGCCCAGACCAAGTCGGTCCGGCCGTCCGCAATCCGCTCCAGCAGGGCTTCTGCCGTCACACGCACCTCGCTCTTGTCGGCCCAACGGCCTGCGCTTCACCCGCGCCCCACCGATAGATCGAGATGTGGCTCGAGCGCGTCTGGACGCCAAGATGGCTACGATCTTGTCGACGCAGCGGCGTCGGTGCAAGCGCTTGTTGGGCGGGAACAGCCACCACCAGAACCATAGCCCGGAAGGACTTCTCAGTGGTCGAAGAGATCCTCGGGGTAGAAAGCTTCCGCCTGATTCTTCGTGCTGTGCATATTCCAGAGCAGGTCGGCGAGATGGGCGGGGTCGGCGGTAGGCATCTCCCAGACCGGGGCGCCCGCAGCATTGGCGTTCTCCATCTCGGTGTGGAAGGCGCTGTGCTCGATGGCTGCACCGATGTAGAGCATGCCGACGTAGACGCCTTTCTCGGCCACCTCGGCGTGCAGGGATTGCAGGTAGTTGCGCTGGGCGGGCTGGGCTGGACCGGGACCGCTCATGGTCGGCAGCCCCTGCACGCTGCTGGCGCCCTGCGCGGTCAGGATGGCGCCGGCGCCCTGCTCGAGCATGTGCGGCAGGAACTCCTGCACGAGTGCCAGCAGCGCGTAGAAGCTCAGCGGCATGGAGTCCTGGGCGTGCTGTGGGGTCAGGTTGGCTGCGGAGACGAACCCGCCGCCTGGGGTGGGTGCATAGTAAAGGGCGTCGAGGTTGCCGGCCTTGGCGCGAATCTGCTCGGCCAGTGGGGGGATACCTCCCAGCCACCGCTACGGATAGGCTGCTGAGCTCCGAACTAGCCTGACCCCATTCCTGTACCATCAATCGGGCGGCGAACGCCCAGTGCGGGAGGCGATCCGCTTGCAGACAGCCGACGCAGCCGTGGCAGCGACGATCGAAAGGCCGGGAGAGCCACGCTACGGAAAGGACAGTGGCTTCCATCAGCAGCTGCGCTCGCGAGTGCGGACGCACCTGGTGTCGAGCGGCCGCCCGGCCCGCGGCCTGCCGGCCCTGTACTGGAAGACGACGCTCCTGTTCCTGTGGCTGGGGAGCTCGTACGTCCTGCTCGTCTTCGCGGCACAGGCGGCCTGGCAGGTACTTGCGCTCGCGGTCTCGCTGGGCCTGGCGATCGCCGGCATCGGCTTCAACGTCATGCACGACGGCTCGCACGGATCCTACTCGACGCGGCCCTGGCTCAACCGGCTGATGGCGCGGGCGCTCGATCTGCTTGGCGGGAGCTCCTTCGTCTGGCAGCGCAAGCACAACCTGCTGCACCACACCTGGCCGAACGTCCAGGGTGTCGACGACGACATCGACACCGGCGGGCTCGCCCGGCTGTCGCCCGGACAGGCGCTTCGCCCCTACCACCGGCTCCAACACCTCTACATGTGGCCGCTCTACGCACTGCTCGCGGTCAAGTGGCAGCTCTACGACGACTTCGCCACGATCGGAGCCGGCCGCATGAGCGGACGACCCTTCCCGCGCCCGCGCGGCGTCGAGCTCGCCGTGTTCGTCGGCGGCAAGCTCGTCTTCTTCTCTCTGGCCTTCGGCCTGCCGCTCCTGCTGCACCCCGTCTTGGCGGCGCTCGGGACCTACCTGCTCGTATCTGCGGTGGCCGGGCTCACGCTCAGCGTCATCTTCCAGCTGGCCCACTGCGTTCCCGAGGCCGAGACCGGCAGCGAGCTCGGCTCATGGGCCGAGCGTCAGGTGCGCTCGTCCGTGGATTTCGCGCGCCACAACCGTCTGCTCGGCTGGTACGTGGGCGGGCTGAACCTGCAGATCGAGCACCACCTGTTCCCGCAGATCTGCCATCTCCACTACCCGGCGCTCGCGCCCATCGTCGAGGGTACCTGCCACGAGTTCGGCGTGCGCTACTCCGCCCACCCCACGCTCCGCTCGGCGATCGCGGCGCACTACCGCCAGCTGCGTGCGCTGGGCACGCGGACCGACGGAGCATCTGTGGGCTCTGGAGGCGCGTGATGACGAGAGCCGGCGCCACGTCCAAAGTCGCCCGTTCGGCTGTGCTTCCTGCGGTGGTCGCGCTCCTCGTCTCGGTCGTCAGTCTCGCCGTCGTGTCGTGGAACCGCCTGCCGGGGCCGTGGTGGGGCGCCGTCGTGCTCCTCGGCATCCTGGGCCTCGCGCTGCGTTCGGCGATCCGCCTGTGGCAGACACGCGCGCTCCGCCTGGGTTGGTTCGTCACGACCCTGGCTTGCCTCGCTTTGATGCTGCTCGGAAGCGGCCTGGGTGCGGGGCTGTTCCTGGCGCTGCGATCCGTTGCCGCGGTGCCTTTCGACCCGGCCACGCTGCAAGGCTCCGTTGCGCCCGGCTTCGAGCCCGTGGCCGAGGCGTTCCGCGAGAACTTCGAGCGACGTGGCGAGAGAGGGGCGGCCTGTGCGGTCTACGTCCGCGGTCAGAAGGTCGTCGATCTGTGGGGTGGCTATCGCGACCTGAATGCCCGCGCCCCCTGGTCCGCGGACACGATGGTGACCGTCTTCTCGGCGACGAAGGGCCTCGCCGCGATGACGCTCGCGGTGGCCCACTCCCGCGGCTGGCTCGACTACGACGCTCGGGTCACCCGGTACTGGCCCGAGTTCGCGTCCAACGGCAAGGAACGGATCACCGTCCGGCAGCTGCTCGCCCACCAGGCGGGCCTCGCGGCGCTGGACGAGAAGGTCGACCTCGCGACGGTGCGGGATCCCTCGCGGCTGGCGCCGGTCCTCGCCCGCCAACGCCCGTTGTGGGAGCCCGGCACAAGGTCCGGGTACCACGCCTACACGATCGGCTTCTACGAGGCCGAGATCCTGCGTCGCGTCGACCCGCAGGGTCGCACGCTGGGCCAGTTCTTCCGCGACGAGATCGCCAGGCCGCTCGGCCTCGAGTTCTACATTGGCCTTCCAGCGTCGGTCCCCGCTGAGCGCCTGGCCCCGATCGCATTCCTGCATCCGTCGGTCCTGCTGATCGACCCGCTCTCGATGCCGTGGGGCTTCTTCCGCGGCATGGGAGAAGCGAGCTCGCTGGCCGGCCGCGCCTTCGACAGCCCGAACCTCGCCGAGGTCTTCCCCGACTACACGCGTCCTGCGCTGCGGGGCCTCGAGCTGCCCGCGGTCCTGGGGATCGGCGAGGCACGGGCGATGGCCAGGGCCTATGCCTGCTTCGCCGCTGGCGGCGCCGAGCTGGGGTTACGGCCGGCCACGCTGGCCGAGCTGAAGGCGCCGGCACGCCCCCCGCGCGACGGCTCCGTCGACCTCGTCCTGCAGGCGCCGGTCAGCTTCTCCCTGGGCTTCGACAAGCCCCTCGCCGCCTTCCGATTCGGATCCAGCGACGGCGCCTTTGGCACCCCGGGCGCGGGAGGCGGGTTCGCCTTCGCCGCTCCCGATCGAGGCGTGGGCTATGCGTACACTCCCAACAGGCTCGGCTACTTCGTCTACAACGATCCGCGCGACCTGGCCCTGCGGCGTGCGCTGGAACAGTGCCTGAGGCGTCTGCCGGGCCAGGCGACTCACGCGTTCGAGAGCGACCCGGCGGGTCTCTCGGGTCGGGTCAGCGGATGAAGTACCCCGACACCCGCCACGCACCGTCGGGGTCCAGCATCGGGATGACCGTCTCCACCGCCGACGGCTTGTGCTCGAACACGGTGTCGTACTGGATGACGACGTACTTGCCGTCAGGCGCGCCCGGCATCTTCTCGGTGTACTCGCGCGAGTTCAGCTTGCGGGACGTCAGCTTGCCGAGCGGAGTCCGGACGCCTCCTGCCATCTTGCCCCAGTCAGCTTGCTGCACGGCTCCCTTGAACACCTTGGCTGCCTGATCCCACGACGCCGAGTAGTTTCCTTCGTCAACGAGTTTGAGCCACGATTCGGCGGCGGCCTGCGCTCTGTCTTCAGGCTTGTCAGCTGCGAAGGCCGTGCCTGCGACTGCGAACGACCCGGCGAGACACGCCATCATCACGTTTCTGCGAAGAACCATTGCCACCTCCTGCTGCCAGCGGTGACCGACTACTGAGGCTGTTCCCACCTTCGACCCCCTCGCTCATTGGCCGACGCCAGACCGCCCCCTGCCGACTCCCGCCCAGGCACCTCCTACACCGCCTCGAAGACCCCAATCTCCTGCTCCGATTCCATCAGGTGGGCGAGGGCGCGATCGAGCCGCGAGTACTGGGCTCGCTCGACAGCTGCCTTCTGCTGCTCGGCTGTCTCCCAGGTGTCAATCGTGACGTAGCGCCGGGAGTCCTCAGTGTCCTGCATCAGCATCGTGCCTTGGTAGCCCGGACAGTGCTCGAACAGTCGCGACCATTCCCCGCCCGGACGGTACGCCTGCTCGAATGACCGAGTCGCCTCTGGCTTGACTACGAACTCCCACATCACCTGAATCACGTCGTCCTCCGCATCTTCCGCCAGCTACGACCCCAGGATCCTGCCGCTTCGGTCCGCTTCTTCGACTCCGTCGTCTCATCCGGACACACTACCGCGCAATACGGACGCCAGGTCCACCCTTGGTGTTCGCTCGTCGAGATACATCAGAACGAGGACGGGTACGGCAGCTCCGGCCAGAAAGACACCTATTTCGATCGCCATGCCAAGCGTGCCCAGCAGGCCGGAACGAAGAAAGGAGCCGAAGAGGGCGATCAGCGTCGAGGTCGCCCATGGCGAACCGGCCTTCCAGACTCCGAACCCCAGCAGGGCACACGTCAACGAGGCTGTGCCGGCGGCTCTCACGATACGCAGCAGCGCCGAGACGACCGGCACACGGGACTTCGCGTGCACCGTGAGCGTGAGTGCCTCTGGATCCGACCGACCCTCACCTGCCGGCGTAGCGCTGACGCGCCACCGCGACAGCGGCACCAGAGGAAGGAAGACCGCCAGAAGCCAGACGTCCACTTCACTCGGCTCGCTCCACGAACCTGCGTGGCCAACCAGGTAGACACCCGTACCAACGGGTCCCCTGCGGAAGGTCGCTAGCACGGGCCACCTCCGAGTGTCATCCCTCCGGCAACTAGAATCGGGTCCATCGCTGTCAACGCGAGGCCCGGGCCCAGACTCGATTCAGGCGGCCCGGGGCGCCACCTTCTTGGTCACGAACATGACCAGGGAGCTGACAGCCCAGCTGACGAGGGGCAGGACGACGACAGCGATGACGAGATGGGCCACGACATGGAGCCAGTTCTTGCCGTCGCCGCCCCCGCTGTACTCGGGCGCGGTGTAGATGTTGTCGGTTCCGGTGAGGATTGCGAGCACGATGGCCAGGGCCACCAGTCCCTCCCCGAGCAGACTCTGGAACAGCACCAGGGGGTAGAGCTGCTTGTAGCTCCCGAAGCCGCTCGTGTATACGGCCACCCCGTAGTACACGACGCCAGCGAGCAGCACGACGGTCACGCTGATCCACTTGGTCACGGAGTTCGGCGTGCCGGTCAGGGAAAGCGTCAGGCGCGCGAGGAAGGCCAACACGATCAGGGCCAGAACGACTTTCTGGAACCCCAGGTACTGGTTCACGGTCTTGCCGAACATGCGTCTCCTCCTTTGCCCGGCGGGTGCGAGGAACTCCGCGGAGGGCTGGACCATATCTCGTTGTGGTCAGCACAACAAGCCCCCAGCGGAGCTCATTCGGCTGTGGACGCCGGTCTGGGCGCCTCGCGCAGCCTGCTCCCGGCCTTCGAGGGCGAAAGCGTAGAGCTCATTCGTCTACAACCGTGGATGAAGGACGCGGCGGGCGCGGAGCGAAGCCCAGCCGACGGCGTTCAGAGCAAGGCCGATCCGTTCCCAGGCGCTGAGGTCGGAGTGATCACATGTTCGTACGGGACACCTCCGGGCATCTCCATCAACCTCGTGCTCCTCGTGCTGATGATCGTGGACCTGGCGCCAACGTGGACTTCGCCCGGCGCGCAGATCCCGAATGTCCGAAGGCGCTGCGGTGTCCCAAGGTCGCTCCACCCGCACCGGGGAACCTGGATGACCGAGAGATGACGGAGTGATCGCGCCAGAACGTCGCGCGAGAAATCCGAGGTCGGGATCCCCGCGTAGACCTCGTCGAGGTGCTCGCGGCCGACCGCGTCGCTCAGGTGATCGAGAAACGCACCGAGGAGCCCTGGAAGGGCCTTCTCATAGAGCCGCAGAATCAGCTCGACCTGCGCCACGAGCATCAGGCTGTTCACCAGGGCTCCGCGCTGCATGAGCCCCTGGACTGCCGCGAGGCCAGGTTTCTCGGCAAAATGCGCGACGCGGCGGATTCCACCGGAGCCCCGGGACGCTGGCACGATCCAGCCGAAGTCGTGGTCGAGATCCCTCGGCGTCATCCCCAGCAGCAGCAGGCGGCCGCTCTCGCGCCCGCGGACATTGAGCGCCAGGTCCAGGCTCTCGCGGAGCGTCTTTTCGTCCTCCACGTAGTGATCGGAGGCCAGGACGAGGACGCGGGCCACCGGGTCGCGGTGCAGGCACAGGTCCAACAAGGGCAGCAGGAGTCCGGCGCTGGTGCCCCGGTTCCGCGGCTGTACGAGGACGTTGCCGACGGGAAAGTCCGAGAGCTCGCGCTCCCAGAAGCGCCGATGTTGCTCCGCCACCACGGTCACGACGTGTTCCTTGGGAACGACGCTGCACGCGCGGTCGAGCGCCCAGCGGAGCATGGATCTCGGCCGCCCGAACGAGCAGTACTGCTTCGGCACGGCCCGGCCGGAGCGATCCACGGTCCACTCGGATAGCCTCAGTCCGTCTCCTGCCGCCAGCACGATGGCCCAGGCATGTTCCTTGCCGTTCACGTGAGATGCCCCTTCCCCCTTCTTGCCGCCGCCGCATCGAACAAGCTCGGGTACGGTCCTGCTCGGCCGCCGGGCCGGGCGAACGCTGGAGGTGGGAGCCCGCACGGGACCGGCCTGTCGTCGACGGGCAGCCATCTCGGGACCGAGGCCCGACCCTCCGGCCGACCATCGCCACAGGATGGCGCTGGAAGGCCGGGAGCCGGTCGACTGCGCGCCTACTGCCGGTCGTACACCGCGACGACCGAGCTGGCCGCAGCACCCTGCGCGTCGGTCGGAGTCTGCGTGACCGTCAGGGTCTTGTTGTCGTTCGAAACCACGACCTTCGCCGTCATCGTCGGCTTTCCGCTCTTCTTCCAGACGTTCTCGTAGCTGCTGTCATTGATCCGCTTCGGGCAGGCCATGTCGGCTGAAGGGTTGCCGGTCCAGGCGACGTCCTTGCCGTCGAACTTCGAGGTGTACTCGCCCATCATGGGTTTGCCCTGAGGATCGGTTCCTTCCGACATGAGCTTGATCCCAGCAGGCGTGGCCTCGAACTTCAGCGTCTCGGCACGAGTGACGGCTCCCGAGCCGAAGTGCGATTTCGCGGCGTTCAGCTTCCAGGTGCCGAGCCAGTTCTCACCGGCAGAGGCCGGCAGGCTCCACATCAACGTCGCGGCGCACAGCAGCAGGGACGACACGAGCAGGTTCTTCCGCATCGATTACCACCTCAATTGAGTTGTTGGGTTTGTCGCGTAGGGAAAGTGCGCCCCATTGGCACTGCGAGGCCGAACCGGCTCGCGGCCCCAGCCGGACGCTCTTTCCTGTTCCGACTCTACGCGGAACCAGAGATGAGCACCAATCGGTTGTTCGGTGGCGGTCCATCGGCCTGACCGATGCCTCCTTCCGGGGACCGATCGAGCCGAGCGCAAGCGACCTACGAGCGATCAGGAGGCTGCGGCTTCCTCACTGGGGGCCGACGAGGAGGCCCCGGCAGCTACGTCCTTCTGACCCGTGCGGCAATCAGCATCCCGACTCCGCCCAGGATCAACAGCGCACTCACGACCGGCGACACCTTCTCATCGTGCTGGGTTGTGATGCCGAACGAGACGTCGCCGACTCGCAGGCCGTGTCGTTCGCGCTGGGGAATCGCAACGAAGAGCGATACGACTCCCAGGATCAGCAACAGCAGCCCCACCCAGGACAAGACCTTCATGTTTCCTCCTGCAAGACCGCACGAGCCCCGTCCGACGTCCGGGCATCGAGCCGGCACCTACGCGAATCGCCGACCGCCGAGGGCGTTGAAGATCAACACGATGAGCGCCAGGACCAACAGCAGGTGGATGAGACCACCACCGACGTGGAAGCTGAAGCCCAACAGCCAAAGGATGCCGAGCACCACGATAATCGTCCACAGCATGTTCGTGCCTCTCTTGAATGACCGCAGTACGGCTCGCCGAACTCCGTCTGCGGCTCGGATCGCCTGTCAGGATACGGGTTGCGATCCGGCCCGTCTGTTCAATTCGGCTCACAGCGTCCCCGTCCATCGAGACCCTCGACGGTGGAACCGGCCGGTCCTGCAAGTGGCGTAGGGTCTGCGGCGCGGGATCGCCGCTGACGAAGACGCTATGGGGTCGCTCTGCCGCTACTGCTGCGGCGCGCGCCCGACGTCAGCACGACGCCTGACGCCACGCGTCATCCGTTTCGGGTTCCCCGCCAGCGGGCCCGCCGCCCGCGCACGTCCACGTGGGTGAAGGGCCCGTGGGCGCCGGTGGCGGGGTAGATGCCGACACCGCCCACGAGGTTCGGGTGGCTGGCCTCGACGCGCTCGGCAGCCCGGGCCACCACCTCCGCGTCGTGGATGTCGACGCGGCCGTCATGGTTGACGTCGTCGGTCCAGCCGTCACGGTCGTTGTCCACGAAGACGTCGGTCGCGTCGCCATACATGTGCCGGCTGAGCTTCCCGCGCCCGCTCGTTTCGCCGCCCGCCTGGTTGTAGAGCGGCGTGCGGAAGCCGCTCATGATCGTCAGGTGCTCGACGTGGTAGCCCTCGTGCGCGAGCTCGTCGATGACCAGCTCCAGCTTGTCGAGCAGCTCGGCGTGGAGCAGCAGGTACTTGGGCCAAACGGCCGGCTGATCCTTGGTCAGGAAGTCGCCGAGCGTGAAGTGCTCGGACACGGGCAGGCTCCGGTTCTCCGCGGTCACCTCCACGAATCCGGCCGGAAGGGCATAGGCGGAGGAGGGGGTGCCACCGCGCTCGTAGGGCCACTGACCCAGACGGTACGACCCGATCTGGCCCTCCTTCTTGGCGGAAAAGGGCACGAGCGTGACCACCCTCAGGTCTTCGACAACCTCGCGCGCCTTCTGAACCTCCACCGCGACCTTGTACACGCCCGGACGCTGCGGGGCGTCGAACTCGGGCGACGAGACGGCCGCGCCGTGGTCGGGCTCGTAGAGCGCCCTGAGCCCGGGCGGAGGCTGTGGATCAGGGGCTCGCCCGGCGTACGGAAAGCGGCCTTGAGCTTGCCGCTCGCACCGCGCAGGGCTCCGAGGAACTCCAGGCCGGCGCTCGCGGACCGTCCCGCCGGCGCGGCGCCCTTGACGGCGGCCGGCGCGATCGACAGGGCGCCCACGGCGCAGATGAAGCCTGCGGCTGACCGGCGTAGAGCCCGGCCCCGACGCGACGACGTGGGACCGCACTGCGGCAGCCTGGTCGCTTCCACCAAGCAAGCATCCTGCGCCTCATGGGCGGCAAACGCAATGAGCCCCTACCTGGGGGGGGGCGTCAACCAGCCGAGGGCCGCCCGTGTTCAGTAGATGTAGACTGGGGTGCCCACCTCCACCATCGCATACAGCTTCGCGATGTCCTCGTTGCGCAAGCGCACGCAGCCATGGCTCACGGCGCGCCCCACGGTCTGCGGCTGGTTCGTGCCGTGGATCGCGTAGCCGTCCCCCATGTTGAGCCGGTAGCTGCCCAGGACACCCAGGTACCGCCGCTCGGGTGGTGCCCAGGGGTGGTTCCAGCAGCTTGCCGTCCACGACGATCTCGCGCCCGTCCGTGGCCTGCAACACGGTCCGCCGTCCGTCGGGAAGCACCCGTACGACGTCGTTCCCCTCCACCGTGATGACCGAGCCGTCGGCAGCGGTCAGCGACTGACCGAGCTCGAGGCGGGCCAGCCCCAGCCCGCGCTTGCGCGACTGTTCCACGTAGTGCCAGTCCGGGGGCACCCACACCGGCGCCTCCTCCTTGCTCTGCACCACCAGGCGCCCGCGCGGGGTCTCGAACTTCCAGGCGCTGGCGCCGCCCTCCTTGACCATCGTCTTGCCGCTGCCGGTTGCCACCTCGGTCGAGAAGAGGATCGTCCCGCGCTGCTTGTACCAGAGGCGCCGATCCTCCAGGCTGACCACCAGGTAGGGTCGATCGTGCGGCGGTTCCGGCGCGGCTTCCGCGTCGCGCAGCATGCGCTGGGAGCTGGCCACCCGCCAGCGCGCGCGGTCGAGGACCTCGAGGCGATCCTCCAGCACCAGGCGGGCCACGTCGCGCCGGAGACGCACGTCCACGGTATGGACGAAGAGGGCGCTACTGGCCGCCGTGAGGGCCAGCGTGATCCCGACGAGCTGGATGGCCGACCCGCGGCCGTGGCCGAGGAAACCCGCGACGCGGGTTGTGAGCTTCGGATTCTCCGTCGGGGCCCGCTCGCGCATCTCAGTGGAAGTACACGGCCATGCCAGGCTGCAGGTCCTCGCGGATGGCCTCGAGCTCGGGCGCCTCCGCGCGGACGCTGCCGGGCAGGACGTAGCTCACGTCGCTGAGGGGCCCTGCCTCGGGCCGCGAGTAGAGGACAGCGCCACTGTCCAGGAAGATGGCGACCGGACCCAAGGCGCCGGGAACCTGCCTGTCCCCCGGCACCGGCAACCCGCGGTCGACGTAGACCCAGTCCGGCACCGGCCAGCGATACGAGCCGTCCACCACCCGCGCCACCGATCGCTTGCCCAGCGGCGGTACCAGGAGCACGGTGTCGGGGGGCGAGCCTACGGTCGCCTCCGGGCCCAGGCGAACGCGCATCTCGCGCAGCCGTGCCCCCTGGCGTTCCAGGCACAGGAGACCGTTCTCGGTGTCCACCACCAGATGCAGCTCCGTGTCGCCCAGCGCCTGCCGGCGCGCCAGCTCGACGGCGATGGCCAGGCGGTTCTCCTCCGAGGCCGCGATGGCGTCGACCCGCCGGCGCTCGGCCGCCGTCATCGCGGCGCCTATGCGCGCCAGCTCCCGGCCGTACTGCACGTGCTTGTACGCGAGCACGAGGTCCGTCAGCAGGAGCACGGCGATGCCCAGAACCATGCCCGTGACGATGCGCGGGTAGGCCTCTCGCAGCTCGCGCCCGCGCGGGGCCATGCTACGGGCACCACGGAAATCGCAGCTCGGCGGTTGGGGCGCCGACGCGCACTCGATCCAATCTGGCGTGGCCTGGAGATGAGGTGGGTGATCTCGTCACGGCCTATCTCCTTTCGCCGCCCCCGTCACGACCGTCCATGGCTGCGGACCTACGTTCGGCCCAGGACCAGCTGCACCAGCACGACCAGCACGATCAGTGCCAGACCGCCGCTCGGGCCATCGCCCCAGCGTAGTCACAACGTATCAGGCCCAGCCGGGCCGTTCTGTTCACTTCTGCTCACGCCGGTGTCTCGCGCGCGTGTCGGTGAAGAGGGGACCTCAGGGCGTCGGCGCTCCCTTGCATTCTCGAGGGGCGTGCCTAGAATCGGGTCGGGCAGGCAGCGGAGCGATTCTCTGGCGCCACCAGGGCGCCCCGATGAGGCCTTGCCCCGAAAGGGGGATGCCATGCGGGCCAGCGTGCCGCGGGCCAGGGCGCCACGGAGCAAGGCGCCCCTCGCCTTCGATCCCCAGGCCTTCCTCACGAGGATCGAGGAAGGAAAGACGACGAGGCACTATCGGAGCAAGCAGGTCGTCTACTCCCAAGGCGACGCGGCCGATGCCGTGTTCTACGTACAGAGCGGCAAGGTCAGGCTCACGGTCGTCTCGACGCGAGGCAAGGAAGCCGTCATCGGCGTCGTGGAGCCAGGCGGCTTCTTTGGCGAGGGCTGCCTGGCCGCCCAACCCCTCCGCATGTCCTCCGCAATGGCGATCGAGCCAGCCAGCATCCTGCGGGTGGACAAGAGCACCATGGTGCGCTCGCTCCATCGAGAGCAGGAGTTCGCGGAGCTCTTCATCGCGTATCTCCTGGCTCGCAACGTCCGGATCGAAGAGGACCTGGTAGACCAGCTCTTCAACTCCAGCGAGAAGCGGCTCGCCCGGATTCTCCTGTTGCTCGCGCACTTCGGCAAGGAGTCGCGACCGGAGAGCGTGATCCCGAAGATCAGCCAGGAGACGCTCGCCGCGATGGTCGGCACGACCCGTTCGAGGGTGAGCTTCTTCATGAATCGGTTCCGCAAGATGGGCTTCATCCACTACAACGGCGGCCTGGCCGTCCATAGCGCCCTGCTCACGGTCGTGCTTCGCGACTGAAGCCTGACATCCCCGTTCGGATCGGTCCCTGATCCTCTCGGAGGCGCATGCGGCATGCGCGCCGAGAACGTTTACACGCTCCTTACACTTCCTCGCGGGCAAAGCTGCTCCAATACTCGAGGTGGCGGTCGGCGTCTGCGGGGCCCCGCTCGCCTGCTGCCGGCGTTGAAAGGAAGTGCCACATGTCGAGAGTCTCGACCGTCGTCGCGTGCGTGTCGGCTCTGCTCCTCGTGTCGGCGTGCAACAGCAGCACATCGCCCACTGATGCGGCGACCCCCGGGCCAGTGGTCACCGACACGTTCACCGGGACGCTGGACCAGGGTTCGTCCGTCGTCTTCTCGTTCACGGTCGCGACCGCCAGCAGCGCGACGATCACCCTCGTCTCGTTGACGCCGCAGAGCACGGTCACCACGGGCATCGCCCTCGGCACGCCGGCGACGACCGGCTGCAGCGTGTCCGGCTCCCAGGAGAACGTCAAAGTCGGAACGGCCCTCCCGACCACGTTGAACCCAGGGACCTACTGTGTCGTCTTCTACGACCTCGGGAACCTGACTGGACCGAACGCTTTCACGCTGACCGTGCAGCACTCCTGAGACGTGCCGGCCGGGCCGCTCGAGGGGACCGCCGTCCTTCGCGGTGTATCGTTGCCCTGCCGATGGACGAGATCGACGAGCTGATCCAGGAGTTCCCGCCCGGCGTGCGGGAGCATCTGCGCCAGGCGTGGGAGAAGATGCCAGAGGCGGCGCGGGGCCCTCTGATCGAAGGCCCTCCGCGAGCTTGCCGGGCGATCTCGGCCGCTGGCGCGAGCTGATCCGTCTGGCCCTGTCCCACGTACGGATGGTCACCGGGGACAAGCGCCGGGTGGCCATCGTGGGCCCGGCGAACGTCGGCAAGTCGACGCTCTACAACCAGCTCGTTCGAAACGCCGCCGACCGGGCCGAGGTGAGCGCGGTGCCGGGCACGACGCGGGTCAGCCAGACCGCCGACGCGGGGCTCTTCGCGGTCGTGGACACTCCCGGGGCCGACGCCGTCGGCGCCGTCGGCGAGGCCGAGAAGGAGCGCGCCTTCGCCGCGGCCCGCGACGGCCGACTTCCTCGTCATCGTCTTCGACGCGATCCAGGGCATCAAGCGCGCGGAGCAGGAGCTCTTCCGCGAGCTCCAGGCGCTCGAGCATCCCTCACGTCGTGGTCCTCAACAAGATCGACCTCGTGGCGGGGGCCCGGGAGCGCGAGCGGGTCGTGGAGGCGGCGGCGCGCAACCTGGGGCTGACGGCGGACGAGGTCGTGCCCTGCGTCGCGAAGGATGGCAAGCGCGTGGAGCGCGTGCTGCTGGCCGTGGCCAAGGCCGAGCCGGAGATCGTGGCGGCCCTCGGCGCCGCGCTGCCCGACTATCGGAGGATGCTGGCCTGGTCGGCCACCAAGAAGGCCGCGGCCACCGCGGCCGCCATCGCCCTCGCTCCCCTGCCCATCCTCGACGTCTTTCCCCTGCTGGCCGTCCAGTCCTCGCTCGTGCTCGGGATCGCGCGCATCTACGGGCAGCGCATCACGTTCGGACGCGCCCGCGAGCTGGTGGTCACGTTCGGCCTCGGCTTCCTGGGCCGGACGCTCTTCCAGGAGCTGTCGAAGCTCGGCGGACCGCCCGGGTGGCTGCTGGCCGCCGCCATCGCCTCCTCGACGACGGTCGTGATGGGCCGTGCCGCGGCCGTCTGGTTCGAGCGCGGCGAGAGGGCGAAGGCCTCCGACCTGCGCGCCGAGAGCCGCTCGCTCGCGAAGCGGATGCTGCAGTCGCTCAAGGGGCTGGGCCGCCGCCGGCCGTCCCGTGAAGCCGTGCAGAGAGAGGTCGAGGCCGCGCTGCCGGAGCTGCCGCCGCACCGGACTTCACGCGTCGGCTGATCGGGCCGTCGGGCATCACCGGCTGCTATCATCGAGCGAGCGATGTCCCTCTCGCGCCGGTTCGGCCTGGGCGCGCTCGCCC
This sequence comes from uncultured Acidobacteriota bacterium, assembly GCA_963831755.1. Lineage (GTDB taxonomy): Bacteria > Acidobacteriota > Vicinamibacteria > Fen-336 > Fen-336 > DATBSL01. The sequence goes on along the minus strand of CAWHRC010000006.1, from coordinate 238,708 downwards.
TGCTGCTGCTGCTGCTGCTGATCGGCTTCGGCCTCTTCCCCCAGGATCTCCTGCGGCGAGCCGTCGAGCGGCGGCTGCAGTCCGCGCTCGGCCCGCAGTCCCGCCTCGGCCGCCTCCACGTCGTGCCCGCCCTGCTGCAGGCCGAGCTGGGAGGCATCGACATCCGGGGACCCGGCTTCTGGCTCCAGGTGCCGCGGGCGCGCGTCGCGCTGACCCCCGCCGCGCTTCTCCGCCGGGCGCCGATCCTGCGCTCGCTGGAGCTCGACACACCACGGCTCGAGCTGTGGCCGACGCCCCGGGCGCAGGCGGAGCCACCCGACGCGCTGAAACGCCTGCGAATCGGCGCACTGGACTTGCGCAACGCCACGGTCCGCTGGCGGGACCCGGATTCGTCCAGGGGCGCCGTGGCATCCGGCGTCTCCGCGCGCGGGGCGGTCGGGGCGGGCCGTCTCGAGCTCGTGGCTCGCGAGCTCGTCTGGCTCGGCGAGCGGCGCCTCGCGCTCGGGCCGGCGGCGGCCACGATCGACACCTCGCCCGTGCTCGACGTGACCCTGCACTCGCTGCGGGTCCAGGCCGGCACCTCGCAGCTCTCGGCGCGCGGGGCCCTCGTCGCCGGCTTCCGCTTCCACCCCGACCTGACGGTCGAGGGACGGCTCGACCTGGGCGACGGCGCGCGCCTCCTCGAGCTGCCTCCTCTCTCCGGCTCGGCCACGCTCTCCGGGCGCGTGCAGGGAGAGGCCTCGGACCTGCGCCTCGCCGCCCACCTCGTCGGCGACGTGGCATGGAGGGGCTGGAAGGCCGAGGCCGTCGAGATCGAAGCCAGCCATAGCCCCGCCGCGTCCCACACGCAGGTTTCCGTCGTCGCGCGTGCCCTGGGAGGACGCATCGAGGGCGAGGCCCGACTCGACGGCGTCCGCACCCGAGGCGAGCTGCGGGGCCGCTCGCTCGACCTCGGGTCGCTCGCGGGAGCGCAGCTGCGGCCCGCGCGGGCGAGTGCGGACGTCGATCTCACCTGGGAAGGCCCGATCGACGGACGACTCCAGGTGGGGGCTCGCGTCCACACCGAGGGCCGCACCCCGAATGGAGCCTTCCGCGTCGACGCCGACGCCCGGGGGATCGCGGAGCCGCGAGAGCTCGCGGTCGACCTCGACTGGAAGGCCGGGGTCTCGGGCGCGTTGAACGAGGACGCCGCGGCCGGAGGACGGCTGGAGACGTCGCTCGGCGGCCGCTTCACGACGAGGGGCGACCGTGTCACGGCCACGGCCCTCGCCCCCGGCATCGACCTGGCCCCCCTCGTTCCCGGAGCCCGCGGGACGGCTTCGCTGTCGCTCGATGCCTCGGGCCCGCTCAACCGGCCGCGAGTGTCTCTCCATGCGGCGATCGACGGCTTGGGCTGGCAGAAGGCCTCGTTCGGCCCGCTCGAAGCACGACTCGAGGGCGACACCCGGCAGGCGAGGCTCGAGGTGGACATTCCCGAGCTGAAGGCGAAGGCGGAAGGCGAGCTGCTCGGTTCGCGGCGGCTGCAGGGACATCTCCGGCTCGACGACACGCCGCTCGATCGCTTCTTCCCCCTCGTGGTGCCCGAAGGGACGGCGCCGGTCGGCGGACGACTCACCGCCGCCGTGGACTACGACCTCCCTCTCGACCGGCCACTCGGGGCGAGCGCAACGGCCGAGGTCACACGGCTGGAGGTCGATCAGGCGGGGCGTCTCGTCCGGGCCGAGCCTTTCCGAGCGAGGCTGGACGCGGGCCGCCTCCTCGTCGAGGACCTGCGGATCGAGGGGCCAGGCGTGAAGCTGGCCGCACGCGCGGACGCGGGCCTTCGCCCCGCCGACCCCCTCGAAGTCCGGGCGGACGTCAGCGTCGACCTGCCGGCACTGCCCCTTCCGGAGGGCTGGTCGGTCGTGGGCGCCGTGAGGGGCGACGTCGCGGTCCGGGGTTCTCGCGTGCGACCCGTCGTCGAGGGCGGCGTCCACGCGCGGGAGGCGACGATCCACGCGCCGTCGCTTCCGGAGATCCGCCTCGACGCGGTCGACCTGGCCCTGGAGGGCGACCGGGTGAGGATCGCCCGGTTCGACTCCCGTGTCGGCGGCGGCACGGCCCAGCTGTCGGGCGAGCTTCCCCTCGCGGCGGTCTGGCCCGCGTTACGAGAGGGGGCCGGCCCGCGAGCCGCGGTGCTGGCCCCGGAAAAAGGGGCCAGGCTCGTCCTGACCTGGGACGGAGTCAGCCTCGACCCGATCGACGGGCCGCTGGCGGGCAAGCTGACGGTCGAGGGCGGCCTCGCCTCGCTCCGCGAGCCGCGCGCCGTGCTCTCGCTGCCCGACACGCGCGTGCGGGTCGAGGGGCAGGCGCTCGAGGTCCTGCCCACCTCCATCCATCTCGCCGACGGCCGTCTGACCGCGGCCGATCTGACGCTGAGGACCGCCCGCGGCGATCTCGCCGTCACGGGCTCGGCCGACGTCGTCGGGCGGACCGTCGACCTGCGCGGCCGGGGGCAGATCGAGCTGGCGACCCTCTCGCCCCTGTTGGGCGCGGCCGCGCTCGGTGGAATGGCCGACCTGGACCTCGGCGTGAGCGGTCCTTTCGATGCTCCCCACTCCCGCGGATCGCTGCAAGTCCGTGACGGCTCGCTTCGACTGCGCGCGATCCCCCAGTCGCTGACGGGGATCGAGGGCGCCTTCCAGGTCGACGGCACGCACGCCACGCTGAGGGCCACGGGCCAGATGGGAGGCGGCACGGTCGAGCTGGGGGGCGAGGCCGAGGTGTCCGGGACGGGCGTCCACGACGTGCAGCTCGTCTTCACCGGGAAAGGCGTCGCGCTGCGCTACCCCCAGGGCCTGCGCTCCCGCCTGGACGCCGACCTCGTCCTGACGGGACGCCCGGGCGCCTTCGCGCTGGACGGCGACGTGGCCGTGCAGCGCGGGCTCTACGAGATCGACGTGGCCGTGGAGGAGGCGCTGCGGAACCCGGTGGCGCCGCTCGCGGAGTCCGAGCTGCTGCGCAGCGTGGGCCTCGACGTGCGCGTCCGGCTCCCGCGAGCGCTGATCGTCCGCAGCAGCCTCGGGCAGGTGGAGGCCACGGGCCAGCTCGTGGCGCGAGGCGACCTGCAGGAGCCGCTACCCTTCGGGCGGCTGGAAGTTCGTTCCGGCGGGAAGCTCTATCTCCAGGGCCGGGAGTTCACGGTGCGGGACGGAGCCATGACCTACTCCGGGACCTGGAACCCGGAGCTGACCCTCCACGCCGCCGCCGTGATCCCGTCAGTCGGGTTCGAGTCGCGGAGCTATAGCGTCTCCGTCGCCGCCGAGGGGACCCTCGATGGGCCGCGGCTCACGTTCACTTCCGAGCCCTCGCTCTCGCAGCAGGAGATCGTGGGCCTCGTCGCGACCGGCCACCCCGAGGGCAGAGTGGCGGACACCAGCGCCTGGCTCGTCGGCGGACAGGCCGGGGCGCTCCTGGCCGGGCGCCTCACCCGGAGGGTGGCCCAGACCTTCGGGCTCGACGAGATCACGATCCGACCGGACCTGGTCGCACGCGAGACCGACCCCTCGGCACGGTTCACGTTCGGCAAGGACCTCAGCCGGCGCGCCCGGCTCCTCTACTCCGTGGGGCTCGGGGGTCCGGAGACCCGCTTCGTCCAGCTCGAAGGCCGGCCCTGGCGTGACGTCACGCTCATGGCGCAGCGCACCGACGCGGGGACCTACGCCGGCGGCGTCGGCCAGCGCTTCCATTGGGGCGAGGCGAGACGGGACGAGGGCAGCAGCGAGACCCGGGTGCGGCTGCGGGACGTGCGCTTCGAGGGCGATCCCGTGGACGAGGCGGTGCGGAAATCCGTTCGGCTCGGTCGTGGCAGCCGCGTTTCCGAGTGGAAGGTACAGGACGAGGCCGAGCGATTGGCTGACCGCCTCCGCTCCCGCGGGCATCTCGACGCCGAGGTCGCGGCCCGGCTCGAGGACGGCGTCGCGGTCTTCACGGTCCGGCCGGGACCCGTCTACACCTGGCGAGTGGAAGGGGTCGAGGATCCGCCGGACCTCGGGCCGATCGTGCGGCGCGCCCTCTTCGCCGAGGAGGCGCTGGACGGAGGACGCGAGCGCCTGCTTGCGTACTTGCACGACCGGGGTCGCCTGCGAGCGCAGGTCGCGACGAGCACGCAAGGTGAAGGCAACCAGCGCACGCTGGTGTTCTCCGCGCGACCGGGTCCCCGGTTCGAGTCGGTGACTCTCCGCTTCGCGGGCGCATCGGCACTGTCGGAGGGGGACCTGCGGGGGGCGGCGGGGGGAGCGGCGCGCCTGCTGAACGAACCCAAGGCGGCCGTCTCCGACATTCGCGAGGCCTACCACCGGAGGCATTTCCTGGGCACGGTGATCGGGGCGCCGCGGGTCGAGGAAGCCGCCGGGCGGCTGGAGATCGTCGTCCCCATCGAGGAGGGACCACCGGCCAAGCTCGCCGCGGTGCGCTTCGAGGGCGCGAGTCTCGCAGAGGACCTGCTGCGCTCGACGGCGGGTCTCTCGACCGGCGAGGCGTTCTCCGACGTCGAGGCGGAGAGCGCCGTGGCCCGGATCCGGGAGTTGTACCTCTCCCGGGGCTACCCCGCCGTTCGCGTGCGGCCACAGCTCGTCGCAGAAGGGACGGACCTCGCGCTCGTCGTGCGAGTCACCGAGGGCGAACGGTCCGAGGTCCGGGAGATCGTGCTCTCCGGGAACACGCGCACGCGCGATTCGCTGGTGCGGCGGGCACTGCGGCTCCGGCCGGGCGAGCCCCTCGACCCCCGACGGCTCGCCCGGGCGGAGCAGCGGCTGCTGAGCCTCGGCGTCTTCTCGAGGGCGGCGATCGTCCCTCGCCCACGGGCTCCCTCGTCACTGGACGTGCAGCTCGAAGAGGGACCGAACCTCACCGCGGCCTACGACGTGCGCTGGGACGACGAAGCGGGGGCGAGCGCCCTCGTCGAGGGAGAGGCGCGCAACCTGTTCGGCAGCGGGCTGGCGATTGGCGCACGGTACGAGCTCGGGGGCGACGTTCGGGAGACACGGGGCTCCGTGTTCCTGCCCGCAGTCTTCGGAGTGGGAGATCTCACGGGCTCGGCCTTCCGCGTCGAGCAGGACTTCACCGCGGCGGACCTCAAGATCACCCGCCTCCAGCGCGGCTTCCAGGTCCAGCAGTCGCTGCGGCTGCCGAACCACTTCGAGCTGCTCGCGGGGTACCGCTGGCGCCGGAACACGACGCTCGCCCCGGGCCTGCCGGCCGATCCGATCGACGTGGCCGGGCTCGACCTGTCGTTGCTGCGCAACACGCGCGACGACCTGCTCGACCCCCGCCGGGGCCGGTTCCTCAGCTTCAACGTGGAGCTTGCGCCCCGCGCTCTGGGATCCGACGCGCCGTTCGTCAAGGGCTACGCCCAGGCCGACGTCGCACGCAGCTTCTCCGGCGGCTCCCTCACCTGGGCCCAGAGCTACCGCCTCGGGCTCGCCCACGGCTTCGAGGGCGAGCCCGTCATCTCGTTCGAGCGCTTCTACGCCGGCGGGGCGGGCAGCCTTCGCGGCTTCGGCACGAACGAGGTGGGGCCGCGCGGCCCCCTGGGCGACCCCGCCGGAGGCGAGGCGGTCGTGATCCTCAACCAGGAGCTGCGCTATCGGCACCCCTCCGGGCTCGGGGGCGTGGTCTTCTACGACCTGGGCAACGTCTTCGCCAGGGTGCGCGACCTCGGCTTCGACCTGCGGCACACGCTGGGAGCGGGGCTGCGCTGGGCCTCACCGGTGGGCCTGCTCCGCGTCGACGTGGCCTTCCCGCTCGACCGCCACGACGGCGAGAAGCGCTACCGGCTCTTCTTCGGCCTGGGCCAGGCGTTCTAGCGCAGGCTGCCGAGGAGGACCTTGACCCCGGGAGCCTCGGGCGCCTCCGGCGCGAGCTTCACGAAGCTCTGGTAGTCGTCGACCATCCGCGCGATCTGCTTCTTCGACTGGTAGGCCTGGCCCCGCCAGTAATACGCGTAGGCGAGGTCCGCCCGCGCACGCAGGGCTGCCGAGAGCCGATCGACCGCCTCGTCGAGCTTCCCCTGCCCCACGAGGGACTCACCGAGCGCGGCCACGGCCACCGGCTGCACCGCGTTCTCCGCGAGCACCGCCTTCGCCTGCGCCTCCGCCTCCTCGTTCTTCTTCAACCGGGCCAGCGTGGCGGCCAGGTAGGCCTTCGCCTCCAGCCCCGAAGCCGCGCGCAGGACGGGCTCGGCCTCGGCGTACTTGCCTTCCTTGTAGAGCGCGATTCCCTGGTCGAGGCCTTGTGCCCCGAGCGAGCCGGCGGCCAGGACGACCAGGCCCGACAGCATCAGTGCTCGCTTCATGTCGGCTCCTTCCCTCTTTGCTCAATCGTACTCCCTCGAGGCCTCGACCACGGCCCGTTCAATCAGTCGAGCCGGGCTTTGCTGTTCGCCCGAAACTCGCACCGCTTTGTAGAATCGCCTTCGGCGCCTGCGTCGACGCCTTTGGCCCAGGCGCGAAATGTTTCGGAAACTGCATCGCCAGCACCCGGCACCGTCCTTGCACCGTCGTGTCCACGGCGTCGGGGGTGACGGCGCCAGGCCCGAGGCAGTCCGCGATCCGCGAGATGGGTCCTGGCGCGAGGTGGGGGACGATGAATCACAGTTACAAGTACGCGGGTTGGGCGCTCGTGGGAGGAATGGTGGGGACGACCCTGGCCTATCTCACCGCTCCCGCCTCCGGTGTCGAGACACGTCGGCGCATCGCACGGCGGATCGAGGACGAGAAGCACGCGCTGCTGCGCAAGGGCGAGCGAGCCGTCGGGCACGCGACCGACTACCTCGAGGGGCAGCTCAAGCAGGGCAAGCGCAAGCTGTCCCAGCTCGTGGCGCGCTAGGCTCGGACGTCGCGCGCTTCAGCGCGGCGAGGGGTGGGCGCGCAAGCGGTCAACTCGGGCCTTTCGAGCCGGCGCCGGGCGGGCCGCTGTCGGTCCGACCGGGAGGGACGGCGCTCTCGTAGAGGCGCGCGAGGCTGGTCGTCCCGTTTCCGAAGCGCTGGAACACGGCGCCGATCGGGTCGCAGCCGGTCGGCCCGGGCAGCGACAGCACTGCTTCGAACCGACACGAGTCGCCCATGCCCATCTCCACGGCCCCGCGCCAGCTCGCCCTGGCGTGCCTGACGAACACCTCGCCCACGTAGCAGCCCAGCCCCGCGAGAATGCCGGATGCCTGCTGCTCGGCTGCGCCGGTCGCCCTCACCTTGTCGATGATCGCATCGACCACGATCAGGCTCTCGGGCGTGTACGGCAGCCGGAAGCCGAACTTGCGCTCGACGAAGGCCACCGATCCCTCGGCCAGCTGCGGCGCCGATCCCGGCTTTATCCTCACTCAGGTTCGCTGCCGCCCGAGGAGCGTCAGCCGCACCTCGCGCGGACGAGCGCTAGGACGCGACGTACGGGACGCAACCGGCGACCACCTCCGCAACGGCGACGACAGGGGCCTTGTGGCTGCCCGCGTCGACGCGGGGACGCGAGCCGCCGATGATCTGGAGGACCCGCTGCGAAGCGACCGCCACCAGCAGGAATCGGTTGAGGAACGGCCCGTCTGCCGCCTCGCCCGAGCCGGCCGCCAGCACCTCCGTGCCTTCCCCGCTCACGCGCGGGGGTCCCGCGCGTCGAGCGCCGCGCGCTGCGCATCGTAGTCCAGCTGCAGCTGGCGCGCCTCAGAGGGCACCGGCAGCAGCCAGCCGTGGCTCGGCGTGAGGTGAGAGTCGGACGCGTCGGCCAGCCCGATCCAGACACGTAGCACGTGCAACGCCCTGCCCAGCAGATTCATCTCGGCCTCTTCGGCCCGGCGCGGGAAGACAGGCTCAGGTCTCGGGACCAGTACGCAGATACGGGGCTGGAACACGCCTCGGAGCTGGGGGCCCGCACGGGGATCGACGTCACAGTGTAGCACGGCGCAGCGCCTTCAACGAGCGCCGTTCGCTACCTCTTCCCACGCGAGCACGGAGCCGTACTGGCGCAGTTTCTCTCGCTGGCCACAGCGCAGACAGATCCGCTGTCGCGTGCTGGTCGTCATGCGGTCGTGGCCCAGAAGCCAGCACAGGAACTCCTTCATCTCACGTCGCTCCTCTCAGGCGGCGCGCAGGGCCGCACCACGTCCCCGGCGCACCGCGCCCCGCCGGAGACGTGTCTCGTCGGCCAGAAGGCCTTCAGTACATCCCGCCCTCGGGCGACATGCCCCCTCCACCTCCGCGGCTCTCCCCCTTCTCCGAAGGGATCTCGCTGATCACGGCCTCGGTACTGAGGAGCAGAGAAGCGATGGAGGCGGCGTTCTGCAGGGCGGAGCGGACGACCTTGGTCGGGTCGATGACACCCGCCTCGACCAGGTTCTCGTACACGTCCGTCTGGGCGTTGAAGCCCTCGTCGCCCTTCAGCTCCCGGACCCGGGCCACGACCACGGCCCCTTCGTGCCCGGCGTTGCCCGCGATCTGGCGCAGGGGCTCCTCCAGCGCGCGCCGGATGATGGCGACCCCGACCGCTTCGTCCCCCTCGGCCTTCACGGCCGCGACGGCGCCCAGGCAGCGCAGGAGCGCGACGCCGCCACCGGCGACGATGCCCTCCTCGACCGCGGCCTTGGTCGCGTGCATGGCGTCCTCGACCCGCGCCTTCTTCTCCTTCATCTCCGTCTCGGTGGCCGCGCCGACCTTGATCACGGCAACCCCGCCCACCAGCTTGGCCAGGCGCTCCTGCAGCTTCTCGCGGTCGTAGTCCGAGGTCGTCTCGTCGATCTGGGTGCGCAGCTGCTTGACCCGGCCCTCGATGTCCCTGGTCTTGCCCGCCCCCTCGACGATCGTGGTGTTGTCCTTGTCGATCGTGATCTTCTTGGCCTTGCCGAGGTCGTCGAGCTTGACGTTCTCGAGCTTGATGCCGAGGTCCTCGGTGATCGCCTTGCCGCCGGTCAGGATCGCGATGTCCTCCAGCATGGCCTTCCTGCGGTCGCCGTAGCCCGGGGCCTTGACCGCCGCGACCTGCAGCGTGCCGCGCAGCTTGTTCACGACCAGCGTGGCCAGGGCCTCGCCCTCCAGGTCCTCGGCGACGATCAGCAGCGGCTGGCCGAGCTTGGCCACCTGCTCGAGCAGCGGCAGCAGGTCCTTCATCCCCGAGATCTTCTTCTCGTGAATGAGCACCAGTACGTTCTCCAGCACGCACTCCATGCGCTCGGGGTCGGTCACGAAGTAGGGCGAGAGATAGCCGCGGTCGAACTGCATGCCCTCGACGATCTCGAGCGAGGTCTCGATCGACTTCGCCTCCTCGACCGTGATGACACCGTCCTTGCCCACCTTCTCCATCGCCTGGGCGATGATGCCGCCGATCGTCTCGTCGTTGTTCGCCGAGATCGTGCCGACCTGCGCGATCATCTTCCCCTTGACCGGCTTGCTCAGCTTCTTGAGCTCCGCGGTCACCGCCGCCACCGCCTGCTCGATCCCGCGCTTGACGGCCATCGGGTTGGCGCCTGCCGTGACGTTCTTGCTGCCCTCACGGTAGATCGCCTGGGCCAGCACCGTCGCCGTCGTGGTGCCATCGCCCGCCACGTCGGAGGTCTTGCTCGCGACCTCCTTCACCATCTGCGCCCCCATGTTCTCCAGGGGCTCCTTGAGCTCGATCTCCTTGGCCACCGTCACCCCGTCCTTGGTGATCAGCGGTGAGCCGAACTTCTTGTCCAGCACGACGTTGCGGCCCCGGGGACCGAGCGTCACCCGCACCGCGTCGGCCAGACGGTTGACGCCGCGCAGTATGGCCTGGCGCGAGTCGTCACCGTACGTGATCAGCTTCGACATTGGATATCCCTCACCCCATGATCGCCAGGACTTCGTCCTCGCGAACGATCAGCACTTCCTCGCCCTCGATCTTGATCTCGGTCCCGGAGTACTTGCCGAACAGGATCCTGTCTCCGACCTTGACCTCGAGCGCGACCTTGGTCCCGTTCTCGAGGATCCGACCGGTGCCCACCGCCAGCACCTTGCCCTCCATCGGCTTCTCCTTGGCGGTGTCGGGGATGATGATGCCTCCCTTCGCCGTCTCCTTCTCTTCGAGACGGCGGACGAGCAGCCGATCGTGAAGCGGGCGTACCTTCATGGCCTTCCTTCTCCTCTCGGGCGAAGCGCTCCGCCCGTGAATCTGCCGGCCGGCACCAACACCGGCTCGGCCTCTGCGCTCGTGATCACCTGGGCCAGCGGAGGGTTGCTCGACCGGCTGCGCACGAGGAACACGGTGGCGAGCGCCGAGCCGACCAGCCCGGCCACCAGGACCGCGCTCCAGAAGAAGCCGCCGGGCGGGAAGACGGTCCAGGTGAGCACACCCAGCGCCACGAGCCCCGCGCGACGGGTCCAGCGGCCGAACCGGTCCGACGCGAGCATCCTCATGGCTGGCCCCCGACCGAAGACGCGACGCCGGCCGCCGCCGGAACCACGGCCGCTTCCGCCGGCGTCAGGCGCGAGCGGTCACAGTAGCCGCGACCCTTCACACACGCCGTGTAGTTCCGCAGGTGCTCGACCGCAGCCAGCCCCGCGGCCTCCCGCGGGCTCAGGAGGGAGTAGTCACAGCCGTCTCGACCGCCCTCGCACTCGGCCAGGTTGCGCGCGCGCACGGCTAGGTCGACCTCGATCGCCTCCCGCTGGCCGAGCAGCGAACGATCGCACTCGTCCCAGCCCTGCATGCAGGTCGACAGGTTGCGCTGGCGCTCGGCGAGCGCCACGTCCCGCGCCTCCACTCGCGTCAGCTCCGAGTGGTCACACTGTCCCGTCCCGTCCCTGCAGTCCGAAACCAGGCGCTCGCGCACGCCGGCCGCGACCGCGGCACGCTCCGCTGCGCTCAACCCGGAAGCGTCGCAGGGTCCGATGCCCTCTTTGCAGCCGGAGACCAGTCGCCGCCGCACGGCCGCCGCCATGTCTCGTGCTTCCGCTGTCGTCAGCATGGACGGGTCGCAGGTACCGATGCCGTCGCTGCAGTTCGAGACGTTCTGGTCGTGCTGGGCCACGGCCAGCGCCGTCGCCTCCGCCTGGTTCAGCCGGGAACGATCACAGGCCGTGAGCCCGTTTCGGCAGTTCGTGACGTCCCGCGCGTGGTCGGCGCGAGCCAGCTCCGTCAGCTCCGACAGCGTCAATCGCGCGCGATCGCACGACGACGAGCCGTGCTTGCAGGCCAGCAGGTTCCCTGCGGGATCGGGCGCTGCGGCCAGCAGGACCGCAGGCCACAGGCTCAGACCGGCCAACGTCCACAGGCTTCTCGAAAGCCACTTGGTCATTCTTCACCGTCTCTCGGGGGCCAGGAGCGCAGGGAGCACGCGCCCGATGCGAATGCCCGCTGCAACCACTCTAGGCGCCCCCGTGGGTCAATCACTAATCGATTGTTCGGTCGCGATCCATCGAATGGAACCGATGCTCGGGCCCCTATGTCGTCGTCAGCCTGCGGTCGGTGGGCCCAAGAGACGACCATTTCGAGGTGGGTGTGGCGCGCCGACCGGGCGCGGCCCGATGATCTATCCTGGATGGTGATGGCACTCCTCGCCCTGATCCTCACGACGTCCAGCCTCGGTGTGCCCTTCGTGTCCCAGCACAAGGACACCTGCGGCGCGGCCGCCCTGGCGATGGTGCTGCGCTATTGGAAGGAGGACGTCTCCCAGGACGACGTAGCCCGTGCGCTCGTCCGCCCCGAGCTGCACGGCATCGCCGGCTCCCGCCTCGCCGAGTTCGCTCGTGGCCGCGGCCTCGAAGCCGTGACTTACCGCGGCGACATGGCGCAGCTGCGGGACTTCCTCGGCAAGGGCCGGCCCCTCATCGTGGCCTGGCACCTGGGCGGCTCGCGCTACCACGACGTCGTGGTGGTGGGCTTCGACGACGAGCGGGGAGCCGTCCTCGTCAACGACCCTGCGGCGGGAGCTTCCCGAGCCGTCAGCGTCGTCAAGTTCGAGAAGCGATGGGCCGGCGCCGGCTACTGGACCCTGCTCGTGATGAGGAAGGCGCCGTAACCGCCGGCCGTCGTCTCCGGGTGCCCGGCAGCCGGAAGTCGAGGACGGGTCTCTCGACTGCCGGCCTGTCGGCTCAGCGCCTCGCCATGGCGGGAGTCGGCGTGGTGTTGTCATTGTTCTTCGAGTAGTGGTGAATCGCCCATGCGGTGACGGCGATCGAGGCGGCCGCGCCCACCACCAACAGGATGATTCCACCGGCGCCCCGGGCCACGGGGTCGGTCCGCAGGGCGTCGCGGCGTTCCACCAGGTCCCGCCGCTCCCGTGCCGTGAGTTGCTGCGGCCCTGAAGCCTCCGGCTCTGGGGGCACGACGCCGGCAGCGCCCGGTCTGGGCGCGCCTTCCACGGCTCGATCGATGGCTCGATCGACCGAATCACGGAACGCCTGGTGCTGTTGTTCCAGCACTTTGGCCGTGGGCTTCCCTGTCGTGTTCTCGCTTTCCGCCCATCCGGGCGCGGATCCGATGAACAGACCCGCGACCAATGCACCTGCGATCAGCTTCCTCACGAGACGCCTCCTTGGGCTCGACTCGCCCTCTTCTCGTCGCCTGGAACGGCTTCGCCTCGAACGCGGGTGACAGTGACGAAGCCCTCGTCTACGAGACGGAATCGTGGTCGCCTGGGAATCGGGCACGCGCCGCTCGAATCGGGGCCAGGGGCCCCGGGGACGTGCTCAGTTGGAATGGATCGACGCTACTCTACCTTCAGTGTCGCCAGATCACCAATCGTTTGGCCGGCAACGATCCATCGGCCTGGGCCGATGCCTGGGCGCTCACCGTCCAGAACGGGTAGGTGATGGTCGAGCGTGTCCACGGCCGGGCGATACATCGAGGCGTCTCTATGCGACAGCACCCAAACAGGTATTGGATCTCTTGGCCGCGATGTCCCTAGACTGCACGTAGACGAAGAGGGACTTCCGGCAACCATGCCGCCGCTGCGAGGATGAGAATCGCACGTCCGCATTCCGGGCTCGCGCAGCGCGCCGACCACCCCCCGGGGGCCCGGCTCGCGAAGGCGACGCCTGTGGGCCATGCGCGCGACGCCAGGTCGCGGACTCCGTCGTCCCTGCTTCGACACGTCATCGACAGCCTCTCCGACGGCGTCGTCGTCGCGGACCTCGATGGACGATGGCTGCTGTCCAACGCGGCCGCCCGCCGGCTCCTCGGGACGGGCCTGGCGGACGTGCCGGCAAACGAGTGGACTTCGGCCTTCGGCTGTCGCCTGCCCGACATGGTGACGCCGTACCCGCCGCAGGACATGCCTCTCACCCGCACGCTGCGTGGCGAGGTCGTCAGCCACCTCGAGCTGTTCATGGTCAACCAGGAGGCGCCCCAGGGGGCGTGGCTCAGCGTCGACGGAACGCCGATCCGGGACGCCCGGGGGAAGGTCGAGGGCGGCGTGGTCGTCCTCCGTGACGTCACTTCCATCAAGCACGAGACTCAGCAGATCGAGCTCCTGTCGAACGTCGTCGAAGCGACCGCAGACGCCGTGATCGTCACCGACCAGCGGGGCCGGATCGAGTACGTCAACCCGGCCTTCGAGACGACTACCGGCTACACCCGCTCAGAAGTGCTCGGACGCAATCCGAGCATTCTCAAGTCCGGCGCGCACGGCAGCGAGTTCTACGCCGGTCTCTGGCGGGCGCTGGCGGAGGGGCAGGTCTTCCGCGGGACGTTCATCAACCGGAAGAAGGGCGGCGAGCTGTTCTTCGCCGAACAGACCATCACGCCCATCCGAAAGCCGGGCGAGGGCATCACCCACGTGGTCTCCGTGGGCAAGGACGTCACACAGCTCCGGCGAGCGGCCGAGCGCGAGAGCACTCTGCTTCTCGCGCGCTCCGTCCAGCAGCGACTCTTCCCGTCGAGCCCGCCGCAGGTGCCCGGCTTCGACGTCTACGGGGCGACGTTCGCGGCCGACGTCACGGGCGGGGACTACTACGACTTCATCCCCCTTCCGGGCGAGTGCCTCCTCGTCGTCATCGGCGACGTGAGCGGGCACGGGTTCGACTCGGCCCTGCTGATGGCCGAGACCCGCGCGCTGCTGCGCGCGACGGCCCAGACCACGACCGAGCCCGGCGAGATCCTGGGGGTCGTCAACCGCGTGCTCCACGCGGACACGGAGCCGCACCGGTTCGCTACGATGCTGCTCGCAAGCCTGCACGTGCCCTCGCGCACCGTGGTGTACTCCAGCGCCGGCCACACGCCCGGCTACCTCCTGGACGGCCGCGCCTCGGTCAAGAGCGAGCTGCACGCCAGCGGCCTGCCGCTGGGCCTCTTCCCCGACTCCAGCTACGAGACGCCCCCCGCGCTGCGCGTGGAGGCCGGCGACACGCTCGTGTTTCTGACCGACGGCGTCACGGACTGCGGCAAGCCCGAGGAAGAGCTCTTCGGCGCCGAGCGGGCGCTCGAGGTGATCCGAACGTCCCTGGGCTCACGTTCCTCGGACATCGTCGAGGGGCTCTACCGGGCGGTCCGGGCCTTCGAGAGTGGCGGGCCGCAGCGAGACGACGTCACGACCGTGGTCGTCAGGCGCCTCCCCGGAAGCTGACTCCCGCCCTACCTGCCGAGCAGCTCCAGAACCCCGACGGACATCTGCGGCACGTAGGTGATGAGCAGCACGGCCAGCGCCATCAGCGCCAGGAACGGCAGCACACAGCGGACGACCACGGTCAGGGGCCGCTCGAAACGCGAAGCCGCCAGGTACAGGTTCAGACCGACCGGCGGCGTCAGGTAGCCGAGCTCGAGGTTCGAGAGGAAGATCACGCCCAGGTGCACCGGGTTCACGCCGAAGGCCGCCGCCATGGGCACGAGCAGCGGGGCCAGCACGACGATCGCGGAGAAGATGTCGACCAGGCAGCCGACGACGATCAGCACCGCGTTGAGGGCCAACAGGAACACGAAGCGCGACTCGATGTGCGCCTTGACCCAGGCCACCAGCGCGTCCGGGATCTGCGCGTCGACGATGTAGCTGGTGATCCCCATCGCCGCGCTCAACAGGATCAGCACCGCGCCGGTCAGCACCGACGACTTCACGAGCGCCACCGGGAGCCCGTGGGAGACGTCGAGGTCGCGGTTGACGAGGCACTCGACGATCATCGCGAACACGAAGGCCGCCGCCGCAGTCTCGACCATCGAGGCCTTGCCGCTCAGGAAGAGGCCGACCACGAACACGGGGATCGCCAGCTCCCACTTGGCCTCCCAGGCCCCTGCCGCCAGCTCGCGCGCTACGAACGGCTGCCGCGGCAGCCGCAGGACGAACCCCTTGCGCACGGCGTACGCCGCCACCAGCGCGATCATCAGGGTCCCGGGCAGCAGCCCGGCGAGGTACAGCGAGTCGGCCGGGACGTTCTGGTCGCGCGTACCGGCGACGACGCTGTAGAGGATGACCGGCAGGCTCGGCGGGAACAGCAGGCCCAGGCTGCCGGCCGACGTCACCAGGCCGAGCGCGAACGCCTCGGGATAGCCGTCTGCGACCAGCATCGGCAGCACCAGGCCGCCGATCGCGATCACGGTGATGCCGGAGCCACCCGTGAAGGTCGTGAAGAGCGCACAGACGGCGATCACGATCACGGCCAGGCCACCCGGCAGCCAGCCGAGCAGCGACTTGAAGAAGCGCAGCAGGCGCAGCGAGGCCCGGCTCTCCGCGAGCACGTAGCCGCAGGCCGTGAGCAGCGGGATCGCCGGCAGCGTGGGCGAGGAGATCAGCCGGTACACCTCGGCCGAGACGGCGGTGACCGGCAGGCCGTCACGGAAGAAGAAGAAGAGAGCGAGCGCGGCCATGGCCACGAACACCGGAGTGCCGAGCAGCAGGGCGGCGAGCACCAGCACGGCGAACGGCCAGCCGGCCGACGCGAGCCAGGCGGGCACCAGGCCGAGCGCAAACGCGGCCGGGATCGCGGCGATCGCGGCCAGGCGCCCGGGCCAGCGCGCGGAGGCGTTCCACGCGAAGCGCAGCGCCATCAGGCCGAGCGCCGCCGGCATCACGAGCTCGAGTGCCCAGACCGGCACGCCGCCGAGCAGGGTCCGTCCCTCCTGGCGGTTGGCCTGCACGAGGCCGAACGCGGCGTAGGCGAGGACGGCCGTGGTGGCGGTCGACACGGCCGCGGCGAGCACGCGGCCGGCGCGGCGCACGAGCGTGCCTTCGCCGAAGAGCTCGGCAGTCGACAGCGTCAGGTGCCGCCTCTCGCGCGTGGCGACGAGGCCGCCGAGGAACGCGAGCCAGAGGACCACCTGGCGCAGGTAGTCGGCCCCGGCCGGCACGTGGAAGCCGAACGGGCGCCCGAGCGTGTCCGCGAGCGGCAGGAACGCCGCCGCGAACAGGGCCCCGACGAGCAGCGCGTGCTCGAGGCTGCGCAGGACACGCAGCGGCCGGGCGCTCGGCGCCGCGGACAGCGACCCGTCGGCAGCGAGGCTGGCGGTGCCGGCTTTCGCCGGCCCCGCGCTCACTTCGAGGTGCCCTTCTGCCGGCGGAACTCGTCCCGGTAGCGCATCGCCTCGTCGAACGCCTCGGCGGGCACGATCTTCCCCTTGATGCGCGGGTAGAGGCTCTCGGTGAGCTTCGCCCACTGCGTCCGCTGGGCGGCCGACACCGGCACGACCCGAAGGCCGCGCTTCTTCATCGCCTCGACGTCGCGCAGCTCGGCGTCGCGGATCTCCTTGCGCAGCCGCGCGCCCGCCTCGCGCGTCGCCTGCAGCAGCGCGGGCTTCACGTCGGCCGGCACCTTGTCCCACGTGGCCTTGCTGACGAGCGTCGCCCCGAGCAGCAGCTGCCAGCGCAGGTCGGTCATGTTCCTCGCGTTGTTGAAGAACTGCGAGATGATGGCCACTTGCGGGGGCGAGCCGAGCGCCTCCACGAGCCCGGTCTGGAGCGCCGTGGCGATCTCGGTCGACGGCAGCGGCACGGGGTTGAAGCCGGCCGAGCGCCAGACCTCGACGGTCTCGGCGTCACCCGCCCACGTGAAGAGCTTCAGCCTGCGCAGGTCGTCGGGCACGGCCACCGGCTGCTTCGTGAAGAAGTGCACCCAGCCGCCGTCCGCCCAGTTGAGGACGACGAAGCCCTTCTGCTCGAGGCTCGCCTCGAGCTTGGGCCGCATCTTCTCGAGGACCCAGTACACCTCGTCGTAGGAGTCGAAGGCCAGCGGGATGCCGAGGGCGTAGACCGACTTGTCGATCTCGGCCACGCCGACCGAGGTGAGCACACCCGCGCTGAGCGAGCCGAGGCGCATCTTGCGCACGACGTCGGGATCGTCGCCGGCGACACCGCCGGGAAACAGGCGCACCGTGACGCGCCCGCCGGAGGCCTGCCGCCACTTGTCCGCCATCTCCTTGAGGATGAGGTGCCACGACGAACCGTCGGGCACCAGCGTCGCCATGCGGACGATGAGCGGGGCTTGCGCCTCGGCGACGGGCGCCGCCGGCCACGCCGCAGCGAGCGCGCCCGCGGCCACCAGGGCCACGGCGAGCGCGCGCCGGCGCGGCGTCCGCCTCTCCAGCATCAGTCTCATGTTCTTCCTCGAAGCGCCCGGCTCACTCGACGAACAGCTCGTCCAGCCGCCCCAGCTGCCAGCGCGCGCGCTTCTGCGCGAGCAGGTTGGCGAGACGCTGGTCCGAGGGACGGCTCACGTCGACCGCGAGCGCCTTCTCCATGAGCTCGCGGAACTGCGCCCTGTCCTGCTTCGCGACGCTCACGCTCTCGGCGAGCACCACGTAAGGGAACGCGCGTTCGCCTGCCGCGCAGGCGAGGTCCCTCTCGTAGTGCTCGCGCGCGCGGTCGATGGAGCCGCCGACCGAGGCACGGCCCGCCTCCCAGCTGACGAAGAACTCGTGGATCGAGCCCTTGCCCCAGCACGGGTCGAGCGAGAGCGCGCGGCGCGCGAGCGCCTCCACGATGCGCTGGTCGGCCGTCAGCTCGGAGTCGTTCACCTTCAGCGAGATCGCCCCGGCCCAGCCCATCGCCGTCCAGTAGAGCAGCGGGACGTGCGCCTTCTTCGTGCGGGCGAGAGCCGCGTCCGGGTCGCGGTCGAGGGCCTCGCGCAGGCCCGGGAAGTCGACCTCGAGCCCGCGCAGACCGTAGTCGCGCGCCCGCAGGTAGAGCTTGCGTGCCCGCTCGCGCAGCTCGGTCGCGCGCCCGAGATCCCGGGCCTCGACGACGTCGGCGGGCATCTGGACCCAGCCGTAGGCGTACTGTACGAAGCCGCTCGAGGTCGCGAGCAGCAGGCCCTTGTGCTTCGGCGTCTGCTCGAGCAGGCTCTCCATCGCCTTGAGGCCGAACGGCACCGCCTCCCCCACGAGCTCCGGGTCCTCGTCGGTCGCGAAGCTTGCGCCGGTGCCGGACAGCGCGTCCGCGGCCTTGTTCACGGCGAGCTTGTGGAGCGAGCAGGCCGGAAGCGTGAGCGCGAGGATCGCCGCCAGGGCCGCGCTCGCCTGGTGCCTCGCTCGGCGGGTCAGTTGGGGAATCGCGGCGCTGGGGTGCATCGCAGGCGGCAGGATTTTATCACCGAGCTCGTGACGGCCCGAGGCGGAAGTGCCGCGCGTGACGCGTTCGCCTGTTACCAGGGTCGTAAGCCGCTTACGCTTTTGGTGCGGCCCTGGGCGCAGCCGCGAGCCGGGGATCACCGCCGCCGAGGCGCGCCGCCATGCCTGAAGATGGACCTCGGGCGCCTCGGCCGGCGAACGGCTCAGTTGAAGGTGACGGTGTGGTCGTGCCCGTTGGTGTTGCTCGACGACTTCGCAACGCGCTGGTTGCCGGCGATCGAGGTGATCTCCGCGGCGCTCAGCTGGACGGTGTGGGTGTGGGTCGCGGTTCCCCTGATGTCGAGCGAAAGCGCGCCGCCGGACGTCAGCTGCGCTCCGGTGATCACGGCCGAATGGCCGTGGTTGTCCGAGATCGCGCCGACCTTGTCTGCAGCGGTCGGAGTGGGCGTCGGCGTCGGCGAGGAGGGAGACGAGCTGCTCCCGCCGCAGGCCGACGTGATCGTGATGGCCACGCCGCTCAGAATGGCCATGGCCGAGGCCACGGTGAACTGCCGCCGGTCGACGATCTTCTCGAGCATCTTCTTCTCTTCTTCGTGCATCTGACCCTCCGTCAAAAAAACGTCCGCGTGAGGTTTGTCCTCACGAACCATCCCGTGGAGCGTTGCTGTCAGTGGGCCACCTGCCTCGGTCGTGCCGAAGTCGTTCGAGAAGGTGAGCTGAGAGGAGTGCCCGCGTCGCCTCCGCTCGTGCACCAAGCGTGCCAGGGCCGGCGGTCGGCCCGACGGTCATCGAGGCCGGGCGAACAGCTCGTGCACGTCGGGAGCCGGGGCCGTCAGGCACGCGGTGTGCAACTCCTCGGCGAGCATGTTCGAAACAGGCCCGGGAATCATCCCTGCGCGGGGGGGCAGCAGCCGAGTGACCTCATGGCTCGTGGCAGTTCTCGTGCTCGCGAGCGGGCAGGCCAACGCCGCTGACACGACCTACGCGCTGGACGAAGGCAAGAGCTCGGTCGCCGTCCACGTGGGCAAAGCGGGCCTCTTCAGCTTCGCCGGTCACGAACACGTGGTGAGCGCGCCGCGGCTGCAAGGCAAGGTCCTGGCAGCGGCCGACGATCTCTCTCGAAGCCGCGTGACGCTGAGCTTCGAGACCGCGGCCCTGCGGGTCGAGGAGAAGGGGGAACCCGCGGGCGACGCCCCCAAGGTGCAGGAGGCGATGGTCGGGCCTCGGGTTCTGGACGTGAGCCGTTTTCCGACTGTGACCTTCACGTCCAAGGCCGTCACGGGAAAGAGCACCGCCCAGGGCGGCTATGACCTCGAGATCGCCGGCGATCTCTCGCTCCATGGCGTGACTCGGAGCGTGGCGTTGCCGTTGCACGTCGAGCTCAGCGGGGACACGCTGAAGGCGAGCGGGCGCCTCGTGCTGCGCCAGAGCGAGTACGGGATCAAACCCGTGACGGTGGCGGGAGTGGTGAAGGTGAAGGACGAGCTCACGATCGACTACGCCTTCGTCGCGACGAGGGTGACTCAGTAGGGCGTACGATCGGCCGGTGGCTGCCAGCGGGGGCCGGCGATTCCGGTGGACGGCCGCCCTCGCGTGGCTCGCCGCCGGGGCGGCGCTGCTGCCGCTGGCGCCGGGCGTCGAGGACAGGCTGGAGATGTCGGCCCGCATCCTCGACAGCGAGTCGGTGGCCGTCGATCGGCTCATCGCCGAGCGTTTCGAGTCGCCCTTCGCGCGAAGCGCGATCCTCGTCCTGGCCGGCGTTCCCGCGCCGGACGGGCCCGAGGGTCGGGCCGTCCTCGACCACGTCGCCCATTCCCTTGCAGAGCGGCCCGAGGTCAGGGGCGTCTTCTCGTACCGCGACCAGCAAGACGCCTACTTCGTCGGCTCCGGCGGGCGAGGCACGTTCGTGGTGGTCGGCCTCACGGCCGCAGACGGGCGCGTGGATCGGCTCTTGCCCGGGCTTCGGCGGGCCTCCGCTGCCCTGCAGGCCGAGCTGCGCGCCCTCCACCCGCAGGCGACGCTGCGCTGGACGGGCGAGGCCGCCCTCAACTACGACCTCTGGCGCTCGAGCGCCGACGAAACCCACCGAGCGGAGCGCCGGACGCTTCCGATCACGTTCGCCCTCCTTCTCTTTGCCTTCGGCTCGGTCGTGGCGGCGCTGCTCACTGTCGCCAGCGGCGCTCTCGCCGTGGGCCTTACCCTCGGTCTGGTCGCCGTCGCCGCCAGGTACTGGCCTCTCTCGATCCTGACGGACAACGTCGTCTCGATGATCGGCCTCGCCCTCGGGATCGACTACGCGCTGCTGACCGTGAGCCGCTTCCGGGAGGCGCGCGCGACAGGCGCTCCGCCGGCCGAAGCCGCGTCCGCTGCGGCACGTTACGCGGGCGGCACGGTGGCTCTCTCCGGTCTGGCCGTGGCCGTCGGCTTCATCGCGCTCCTCGCCGTGCCCGTCGCCGAGCTGCGCTCGGCCGCCCTGGGCGGCTTGTTCGTGGCCGTCGTCTCCGTTCTCGTGGCGGCGACGCTGCTGCCGGCAGCCCTCGCCTGGCTGGGGCCGCGCCTCGAGCTCGGCCGCTGGAGAACGCCGGGGGACGACGGTGGGACGCGCTGGCGCAGCTGGAGCCGAAGCGTGTGCGCCCGGCCGTGGACCGTTCTGGTCGTGGCCGGGCTGCCTCTCCTCTTGCTGGCGGCGCAGGCCGTGCGCCTCAACCCGCGCGCTCCGCACGGCGAGTGGCTGCCGCCGTCGATCGAGTCGGCCCGGGGGATCGCCGACCTGCGCGCGATGGGGCGCGCGGGGGTGGTCGGGTCGCTGCGGGTGGTGATCGAGCTCCCGGAGACGACCACGGCCCTCGAGCACGCGGGCTGGGACGCGCAGCGCCGCCTCGCGGAACACCTGGCGGCCGACCCCCGCGTGGCCCGCGTCCAGTCTCTCCCCGCGGTCGCCGCCGGCCACGCCGACGACCTCGCCTACGTGGCACTGCTCCCGGCGGCGGCGAAACGGACGTTCCTCGGCTCGGAGGGCGAGCTCGCCCTGCTCGAGGTCGTCCCGCGCGAGGACGTCGACCCCGAGGACGTCGCCGCCTTCGTCCGACAGCTGCGGCGGGCCGACCCGGTCGCGCTCACGGGCCTCGAGGGCGGCCGCCTGCGCGTGGGCGGCCTCCCCGCCTTCAACGCCGACTACGAGGACGCCGTCGGGGGGCGGATCCGCCTGGTCGTCGGCCTGGTCGTGGCGGCAACCCTGGCGGCCCTCTTCTTCGCCTTCCGCTCGCTGCTCGTCCCGCTGAAGGCCGTCGCCCTCAACCTGCTCTCCGTGTGCGGCGCCTTCGGGGCCCTCGTCCTCGTCTTCCAGGACGGCTACGGCGTGCGGCTGCTCGGCCTCGCCGGTCCGCTGGACGGTGTCTTCCCGATCGTGCCCGCCCTCGCCTTCTGCACGGTCTTCGGCCTCAGCATGGACTACGAGGTCTTCCTCGTCGCCCGCGTGGCCGAGGCGCGCCGCGCCGGCCTCTCCGAGGGCGAGGCCCTCGCCGAGGGCCTCGCCCGCACCGGCCCCGTCATCACGAGCGCTGCCACCATCATGATCGCCGTGTTCGCGGCCTTCACCCTCGGCGAGTTCGTCCTGCTGAAGATGCTGGGTTTCGCCCTCGCCATCTCCGTGCTCCTCGACGCGACCGTCATCCGCATGGCGATCGGTCCCGCCCTGCTGCGGCTCGCCGGCCGCTGGAACTGGTGGCCTGGTCGTTAGTGCGGCCTCGAGCGGTCGCGAAGCACCGGAGCACAGGGATTACCCTGGACTTCTGCGCATCTCCTCGGGGAAAATAGCCTGCCCTACTGGCGCTCGGGTGCGGGCATGGGTGTCAAGCGCTCAAGAGGCGAGGACGAGGCGCCCCGGAAGCACAGGAAGCGTGTCAGTTCAGGGGCGACGGCGCGCGCGCTCGTCGAAGCCGCGATTGGCAGCGTCCGGGCGAAGCTCGACCGCGACGTCGCTTCCTGGATCCACGATCTCGACGATGCCCGGGTGGCACTGCGCGACGGCGTGACCGCACGGCGGGGCGAGCGGATCTCGGAAGCAGGCCACAGGCTGGAGCGTCTGGGAAAGGGCATGCGCCGCGCTCCCGGTGGGCTGGAGCGGCACCTCCGCGAGCGCATCGCCCCGCTCACGACCACCCGCACGGCCCTCGAGCGCATGCTCGGCGTGCACGGGAGAGCGCAGAAGAGGCTCGCTGTGGCCAACGCGGAGCTTCGCCGCCGGATTGCCGAGGGCAAGCGGCTCGAGAGCGAGCGGCGGGCGGCCGAGCGGCGGCTGAGCGAGGTACATGCCCGGTTCGAGAGCGCCTTCGCCAGTACGCCGGCCGGGATGGCGCTCGTGGACATGGAGGGCCGCTGGCTGCAGGTGAACGACGCGCTTTGCCGGATCACCGGGTACACCCGGGCCGCCTTGAAGGCGACGACGCTGCGGGCCCTGACCCACCCGGAAGACGTCGATCTCGACGCGGACTCCCTGCGAGAGCTGCTCGACGGCCGGATTCCCAGCTACCAGATCGAGAAGCGCTACCGCCATGCCTGGGGCCACTACCTCTGGGGGCTGTTGACCGTGTCGCTCGTCCGCGACGACGAGGGCAAGGCCCTCTACGTCGTCTCCCAGCTTCAGGACATCTCCGAGCGAAAGGAGCTGGCGCAACGCCTCGAGTACCTGATCGATCACGACTTCCTGACCGGGCTCGCCAACCGGCGGCGCTTCGAGCAGGAGCTGTCCCGGGAGGCCGAGCGGGTGGCGCGCTACGGCGCCCCGGGCGCCGTCCTCGTGATCGACCTGGACAACTTCAAGGACGTCAACGACGCGTTCGGCCACAAGGCGGGCGACGACCTTCTCAAGGGCGTGGCGGGCGCCGTGAGACATCGCATCCGCCAGACGGATCTCCTCGCGCGAATAGGCGGGGACGAGTTCGGTGTGCTCCTTCCCCAGGCGGATGCCGACCAGGCCCAGGTCGCGGCGGACGGGATCGTCAAGGCTCTGGGCCGGCACGTCGCGGTGCTCGGGGACCAGTCGATCCGCGTGACGGCCAGCGTAGGGCTCGCCATGTTCGACGGCCTCTCCGCGACGGAGATACTGGCGTGCGCCGACCTCGCCATGTACGAGGCCAAGCAGGCGGGCCGCAACCGGTTTGCGCTGTACAACCCCGGCCGGGGACGCCGGGAGCCGGTCTCGGCACGGCTGGCCGAGGCGGAGAACCTCCGCACGGCGCTCGAGAACGATCGCTTCCTCCTCTACGGTCAACCGATCCTCGACCTGCGAGAGCACGAGGTTCGTCAGTACGAGGTCCTGCTGCGGCTGCGGGACGAGGAGGGCGGCGAGCCGCTCACGCCCGGCACCTTTCTGTACGTCGCCGAGCGCCTCGGACTGATCCAGGCCATCGACAGCTGGGTCGCGCGCAAGGCGATCGAGCTGATCGCGGAGAACGAGCGCGCCGGCCGCAGGCTGGTGCTTCACGTCAACCTCTCGGCCAAGTCCGTCAGTGACCCCAACGTGGCGGCGCTCACCGAGAGCGCCCTGACCGAGGCCGGGATCGATCCCTCGCGACTGGTCTTCGAGCTGACCGAGACGGCGGCGATCGCGAACATCGAGGAGGCCAAGGCCTTCGCCCACCGGCTGCGCGCCCGCGGCTGCCGGCTGGCCCTGGACGACTTCGGGACCGGCTTTGGCTCCTTCTACTGTCTGAAGAGCCTGCCCTTCGACTTCTTCAAGATCGATGGCGACTTCGTCCGTGGCGTGGCGGCGAGCCCCACGGACCAGCTCGTCGTGGGGGCCATCGTCGGCATCGCCCGCGGCATGGGCAAGAAGACCATCGCGGAGTTCGTGACCGACGACGAGACGGTCCGCCTGCTCGAGAAAGCCGGCGTCGACTACGCGCAGGGCTATCACGTCGGCAAACCGCAGCCACTGCGCGACCTCCTGCTGACTGCGTAGGCGGGGCGCGGCACAACGCCGCCGACCCCCGGCCCAGACCGCCGGCAAGCCACCGCCGGGGACATCGCAACTTTGGCAGGCGCTTTGTACACCGTGCACTGGCGGCAAGGCCGACGACGCTCACTAAGCCAATGACTTGCGGGCGAATGCGCCTCCGGACTTCCGTGGTGGTGGCACGCTGCTTGCCCTCTCCGATCGCCGGGAAGAGGTGAGCATGAGCGAGACGAAGAGTTATGTCGTCCACCAGAAGGAGGCGTACGGGCTCCTGGGAGCGCTGCTCCTCGCCCTGGGCCTCCTGGCCCTGGCCTACGGTGGGTTCAGCTACGCCGGGGAGACGGACAGGGTGAACGCCGGACCCGTCTACACCGCGGCGCAAAAGCAGGAACGGGTGAACATCCCGCTGTGGGCGGGGGTGGGCGTCGCGATCGTGGGGGTCGTCCTGCTCGCGCGCGAGGAATAGGCCCATGTCGCCCCGGAGCCAACCGGAACCCTTGATCGGCACGCGCTGCGCCGCGGTCCTCCTCGGGTTGAGCCTTGGGCTGTGCGGATGCGCCCACGTCAAGAGCCTCGCGCCCGGAGAGGCGCTCGCGCCACAGGAGCGGGAGGAGGCCATCAGGCGCGCCGGGGTCTGGTCGCCCACCGTCATCTCCTCCATCGATCTCAAGGCTGGCCCGCACGCGAAGGGAGCGTTTGCATTCAACCAGTGGGTGACCTGCGAATACAGGGAAGAGAAGCAGCCCAGCGGCCACTCGCCCAAGTTCGAGTGCGAGACGAGCCCGGGCCAACGGATCAAGGTCAAGTACGGCCCGCGCAACGCCGAGGTCTTCGGTGAGGTGCTCGCCACGCGCCTGTTCTGGGCCCTGGGTTTCGCCGCCGACCGGATGTATCCCGTGCGTGTCCGCTGCCATGGCTGTCCCAAGGACCCCATGCACAGCCCGGAAATGGCCGGAGATGTGGTGGTGTTCGACCCCGCGGCCATCGAGCGGAAGCTGCCGGGGCGGGCCATGGAAACCAGGGGGGACTCCGGCTGGAAGTGGTCCGAGCTGGAGGACATCGGCCCCGAGGCGCCTCCCGGTGCGCGCGCGGAGCGCGACGCGCTGAAGCTCCTGGCGGCGTTCGTCCAGCACACCGACAGCAAGGCCGCGAATCAACGCCTGCTGTGCCCGAAAGGGGAGGAAGTGGGACGGACAGGCTGCCGCCGCCCCGTCCTGATGGTCAACGATCTCGGCCTCACGTTCGGCCACGCGGGCTTGCTGATCAAGAACAAGAACAGCGTGGACCTCTCGACCTGGGCGCAGGTGCCGGTGTGGAAGGACCGCGCCCGCTGCGTGGCCGAGCTCAGTGGCTCGTTGACCGGCAGCCTCAGCAACCCGAGGATCAGCGAGGCGGGCCGGGCGTTCCTGGCCGGCCTGCTCGTTCAGCTGTCCGACGCCCAGCTCCGCGACCTCTTCGAGACCGCGCGTGTGAAACGCCGCTCCAGCGACCCGTCCGGCGACCCGGACAAGGACGGCCCCCCGGCCAAAGTGAGCGAGTGGGTGACGGCCTTCAAGCTGAAGCGGGCCCAGATCGTCGACCAGCGCTGCCCGCTGTAGGGCGCGCGCTCGGGACAGGCGGTCAGGACTTGCGACGAATACCCAAGACAGGGCTGATACTGGGGTTCCTGGCGCTTTCGGCGCTCGCCCGTGCGCAGAGCGCAGCCGAGGCGCCCAGGACGGCGGGGACGGACGCCGTCGCTGCCGACGATCCACGAGTCGCCGCCGACCATCAACAAACAGAGGCTCACCGACCCGGCCTGGTGAAGCGGGCGATCCGCTCGTTCCTCAGTGACGACGGGACGGGGAGCGGCCGCGGTCTGCACCTAGGTCCCTTCGTCCCACGGATCGACGTCGTCAGCTCCGGTGGGGGACCCGCACCGCTGCTCCGTTTCTGGGTGCCCGACGTCGCGGGCACACCCCTCGACGTTCAGGCCTCGGCGTCGTATTCCATCCGCAGCTACCAGTACTACGACCTGCAGGTGGGCGTGGTGCCTCACGACGGCGAACGCCTGCCCCGTGTGGAGAGGGGCACGAGCGCCCTGTTCCCTCTCTCGGATCTCGAGAAGACCGCGGCGCCGCCGGGCTTCGGCATCTACGCTTCCGCTCGATACCGCGACTACCCCCGGGAGGACTTCTACGGCGTCGGTCCCACTTCCTTCCGATTGGATCGCACGGACTACCGCCTGCAGGAAGAGCTCTACGAGGGCATCGTTCGCTACCGTATCGAGCACCTCTCGTTGATGGGCCGCGCCGGGTTGCTCCAGACCTCCATCCGCCGTGGGACCGATTCCGCCTTCCCCGACACCGGGTCCTCCAACGACGAGGGGACTGCCCCGGGCCTGCTCCGCTCGCCTGATTTCGTGCATCTCTCGGTCGGCGGCTGGCTCGAGCTCCGCGACGAGCCCGGCAACCCCCACCGCGGCGCCGCTGTCGGCCTCTCCTTCTCCCGCTTCGACGACCGTCATGGCCACGCCTTCCAGTTCAACCGCACCATCCTGGACGTGCGGGAGTACATCCCCCTCGCAGGGAACCGGCACGTCGTCGCCCTGAGGCAGGTCACGTCCCTCGACGACCCGGACGCTGGCAGCAGCGTGCCCTTCTACATGCAGTCGACCCTTGGTGGCGGCAAATTGCTCAGGGGATATGACTCTTTCCGGTTCCGCGACGACAAGCTCCTCGCCCTGGCGGGCGAGTATCGTTTCGAGCTGGTCCCGAAGATCGAGCTGGCACTCGTCTATGAGGCCGGCAAGGTGTTCCCCACGATGCGCGAGTTCGACCTCCGCCACCTGCGCAACAGCTGGGGCGCCGGGGTCCGCCTGAAGTCGCCGCGGAAGGTCCACCTTCGTCTCGACGTCATGCACAGCCCCGAGGGGACGCGAGTGCAGCTCAGGCTCAAGCCATCGTTCTGACGGGCCGGACCGTCCTCAGGGCGCCGCGGGCTCCGCGGGCGACGCTGCAGGCGTGCTGGGCCGGTAGACGACTCCGCTGTCGATCGTCTCGCCGGTCCGGCTGATCGCCTGGAAGTACAGGTCGTCTCCGCTGACCTCCACGATCATGAAGTGGTAGTCGCGGTCGAAGCCCTTGGCGGTCATGTCCGTGGTGCGGAGGTCCCCTTTGCGCAGCGAGCCTCCGGCGCCCGACACCCAGTAGACGATGCCGCCCTTCTGGGGCTTGATGCGCTCGTAGATGTGGTCGTGACCGGAGAACACGGCGCTCACGCCGTACTTGACGAAGAGGGGCTCCAGGATCGCCCTCGATTCGAGCGCGGAGCCGTGGGTCCTGCCGGACGAGTACAGGGGATGATGGAAGAACGCGATCTTCCAGTCGGAGCTCGGGGACGAGAGCTCCTTCTCCAGCCAGTCGAGCTGCGGCTTGTCCAGGTAGTCGGTGTCGAGTGCGAAGAAGCGCACGCCACCTTCGGTCTGCTCCGCCGTCCCGCCTGCGGGCGCCCGGAAGGTGTAGTAACGCTCGCCTCCCATGTTGAAGAGCTCGTAGAAGCGCTGGTTCGGGTTGTCGTGGTTGCCGAGGACCGCGTGGAACACCACTCCGGCGTCGAGGAGCGGCTTGTAGGGCGTCTCGAACTTGGTCCGCATGTCCGCAGGAGCGTCGGACCCGTAGATGTTGTCTCCCAGCATGATCACGAAGTCGAAGGGGAACTGGTCGTGGAACGCGGCCATTTGCTTCGCCACTTCGTACTGCTCTCGCGAGTCCCTCCCCGTGTCGCCCATCACCGCGAAGCGGACGGAGCCGTCCTTGCGGGGCAGGGTGAGCGTGCTGGTGACGGGCGCCTGGGCCGCGGTGGCCTTGTCGAGGGGAACGGTCGGGGCTGGACAGAGAGCCAACCACGAGACGACGAGGAGGCGGCTGACCACGGCGAGAGTCATGGGAGTCACTGGACCGCGAGATCGGGCGCGGCGGCCGGCAGGACGTCCACGACGAGCTGGGCCACGGAGTCGATCAGGATGAGGTCCCGACCGACGAACCGGTAGTGGAGACACGGTGGCAGGGGCGGAAGCGTCAGCAGCACGCTCGGCGGCACCGTGGATCGCGATGCGCCGGACGGGTACTCGGCGTTCACGCGCACCACGACCGGGACCGAGTGGTCTTCGTCCCCTGGGTTTTCCGCGAGGACCGCCTTCCGCGCGTCGAGCGCATCCGGGCCCTGGAGCTGCTCCGCAATGAGCCGCCGGAGGACGGGCTGGACCTCCGGCCGGAAGACGTCTCCCGGCTTGGCCTTGGCGCGCTTCGCCGCTATGGCGCGGGCGAGGGCTTTCTGCGTGGCGACCGTTTCCTGGGCGCCGAGCTGGCCCAACTGCCTGGTGTGGAGCTCATCGTATTCCGCCACCGCCTCCTGGAAATGCCGGAGCGCCTCGCGCTCCTCCTCGGCCTGGTGCGCCGTCTTCTGGGCCTTCTCCATCTTCTTCGCGACCTTCGCGGCCTCGTTCTGATCCACGGGCCTTGGGCCGGCGCCAGCCAGGACGGGAGCGGCCAGGCAGAGCGCCGCCAGGGGGCCGATCAGAAGACGCGCCGCGCCGCGGCGGGCGAATGATGTCTGACCATCCATGGCGTCTCCCCTGTCACTCTCCTGCCTTGGCTTCGGCCGTGGCTTCGGCCTTGGCTCGGTGGACCACTCCGCTGTCGACCGTCTCGCCGGTCCGGCTGATCGCCTGGAAGTACAGGTCGTCTCCGCTGACCTCCACGATCATGAAGTGGTTGTCGCTGTCGAACCCCTTGGCGGTCATGTCCGTGGTGCGGAGGTCCCCTTTGCGCAGCCGGCCTCCGGCGCCCGACACCCAGTACACGATGCCGCCCTTCTGGGGCTTGATGCGCTCGTAGACGTGGTCGTGCCCGGAGAACACGGCGCCCACGCCGTACTTGACGAAAAGGGGCTCGAGGATCGCTCTCGATTCGAGCGCGGAGCCGTGGGTCTTGCCGGAGGAATACAGAGGATGGTGGAAGAACGCGATCTTCCAATCGGAGCTCGAGGACGAGAGCTCCTTCTCCAGCCAGTCGAGCTGCGGCTTGTCCAGGTAGTCGGTGTCGAGCGCGAAGAAGCGCACGCCACTTTCGGTCGGCTCCGCCGCCCCGCCTGCGGGCGCCCGGAAGGTGTAGTAACGCTCGCCCCCCATGTTGAAGAGCTTGTAGAAGCGCTGGTTCGGGTTGTCGTGGTTGCCGAGGACCGCGTGGAACACCACCCCGGCGTCGAGGAGCGGCTTGTAGGGCGTCTCGAACTTGGCCCGCATGTCCGCGGGCGTGTCGGACCCGATGATGTTGTCTCCCAGCATGATCGCGAAGTCGAAAGGGAACTCGGTGTGGACGGCGACCAGCTGCTTCGCCACCTCGTACTGCTCTCGGTCGCCCGTCCCCGTGTCGCCCATCACCGCGAAGCGGACGGAGCCGTCCTTGCGGGGCAGGGTGAGCGTGCTGGCGACGAGCGCCTGGCCCGCGCTGGCTGTGTCGAGGAGAGCGGCCGGGGCTGGACAGAGAGCCAGCCACGAGACGACGAGGAAGCGGCTGATCACTGCGCGGTTCACGGGGTCACTTGATCGCGACATCGGGCGCGGCGGCCGGCAGGACGTCCACGATGAGCTGGGCCACGGAGTCGACCAGGAGCAGGTCCCGCTCGACGAACCGGTAGTGGAGACACGGGGGCAGGGGCGGAAGCGTCAGCAGCAGGCTCGGCGGCACCGTGGACCGTGGTGCTCCGGGCGGGTACTCGGCGTTGACGCGCACCAGGACCGGGACCGGCTTGCCGTCGTCCGGATCCCCCTCGAGGAGCGTCCTCCGCGCGTCGAGCGCATCCGGGCCC
Source organism: uncultured Acidobacteriota bacterium (assembly GCA_963831755.1). Classification (GTDB taxonomy): domain Bacteria; phylum Acidobacteriota; class Vicinamibacteria; order Fen-336; family Fen-336; genus DATBSL01. The sequence goes on along the minus strand of CAWHRC010000006.1, from coordinate 208,431 downwards.
TCGAGCTGCTCCGCGATGAGTCGCCGGAGGACGGGCTGGACCTCCGGCCGGAAGACGTCTCCCGGCTTGGCCTTGGCGCGCTTCGCCGCTATGGCGCGGGCGAGGGCTCTCTGCGTGGCGACCGTTTCCTGGGCGCCGGCCGGCAGGCGCGACCCGAGCTTGGCGAGCTGCTTGGCGTGCAGTTCGGCGTATTCCGCCACCTCCTTCTCGAAATGCCGAAGCGCTTCAGCCTGGCGTGCCATCCCGAGGGCCTTCTCCATCTTCTTCGCGACCTTGGCGGCCTCGTTCGGATCGTCGGGCCTCTGGCCGGGGCCGGCCACAACGGGAGCGGCGAGGCAGACAGCTGCCAGGGAGCCGATCAGGAAACGCAGGGCACTGCGGTGCGTGAGGGATGCGTGGTCTTCCATGGCGTCTCCCCTGTCACTCTTTGGCCTTGGCTTCGGCTTTGGCTTCGGCCTTGGCTTCGGCTTTGGCTTCGGCCTTGGCTTCGACCTTGGCTTCGGCCTTGGCCTCGGCTTCCTCCTTGGCCTCCTCCTTGGCTTCGGCCTTGGCCTCGGCTTCGATCGTGGCTTCGACCTTCGCTTCGACCTTGGCCTCTTCCTTGGCTTCGGCCTTGGCCTCCTCCTTGGCCTCGGCTTCGACCTTGGCTTCGGCCTTCTCATCCTTCCTGGCGTCCTCGACATCCTGCTTGGCGCGATCCGTCTCGGACCAGTCCGCTTCGAAGATCTCCGCCATGCGCGCCACGACCTTCGGGTCCTTGACGATCAACCCCACCTCGCGCCGGCCGTCCAGCTCCAGCTTCCGGAGGCCCTGGCTGCCCACGAATGCCTCCCGCCCGTCCCTGACGATGGCCCGCACGTGGAGCCGCTTGCCCGGGAACTTCTCGGCCGTCAGACCCACGCCGCGCTTGCCCAGCTTGCCCAGGATGCGGACGCTCACGCCGGCGCTCACGCGCTCCTGCAGGATGCGGATCATCGTGGGATCGGTCAGCTTGGGATCGTAGACGAGCAGTTGCTTTCGCGCGCCCCGGAGGAACGTGGCCAGCCGTGCCCGTGCGTTCACGGGGCTCACGACGAACGCCTTCGGACCCGGCATGTACGGCTGCCGCAGCGAATCGGCCTCGAACAGCTTGACCGCTGCCTGGACCAGCTCGCGGTTCTTGGTGACCAGCCCGAAGCTGCGGCTCTTGTTCACGTCCAGGGCGGTGTAGTTGAAGCCCAGCACGTAGAGTGTGGCGCGGTCCACGATCATGATCTTGTTGTGATAGCGACGGAGGTCGTCGTCCGTGCGGCGCACGCTGGCCCCGGTCTTCAACAGGTCCTGCTCGAGCTTGCGCAGGCGCCTGTCCCCGCCGCGATTCGTGTGGGCGATGAGCGTGCGCACGGGCACGCCGCGCGCGACCGCCGTCCTGAGCGCCTTGGCGACGTCGCCCCGGTCGAGGCGGAAGATCCCGATGTCGATGCTCGTCTTCGCCTTGTGCATGGCCGAGACCACCGGGCCGATGCCGTCGTCCGGCTCCACGATGAGCTTCACTTGGCTGCCTTCTTCTCTTCCCAGGCCACGTCGACGGCCTCGGCTCCGTGCAGGGCCGCGATCGCTTCCGAGATCCGGTCGGTCCGCTTGCCCTGCGGCACCTCGGCCGAGTACGCGATGTGCTTCTCCGTCGATTCACGCAGCTCGAACCTGATGCGGTGCCTCGTCAGCAGGGCCTCCACCTCCGACTTCAGCGCCGCCGGGTTCTTGGCCGATACCTTGAGCTCGAAGGACTTCGAGGGCCAGGGCTCGCGCCATTCCAGCACCCACAGGACGCCCACGATGAACGCCGTGCCGGAAGCGGCGAGGTAGAGGAGGCCGACCCCGGAGGCCAGGCCAACCGCCAGGCACGAGAGCATGACACTGGCGTCCTTGGGGTCGTTGATCTTGGCCCGGTAGCGCACGAGGCCGGCCACACCGGCGATGGCGAAGGCGCGCGCGAGGCTGGCGCCCACGATCAGCATGACCAGGGACCCGACAATGGCGAGCATGATCTGCGTCTGGATGACGTTGGCGACGCGCGGCGGCCCGCCGGCCCGACGCGGCCGAAATGCGAGAACCGCCCCCAGCAGGGCGGCCACCACCAGGCAGAGCAGGGCGTGGCCGAGGTCCGCCAACGGGAGGGACGGGATGTCGTTGGTGACCGGCAGCGCCTCGCCCGGCTTCTCCCCTGCCACGGCGACGGTCCCGAGAGCTGCGGCGACGAGCGCGAGGAGTACGACGACGCTGCGGTGTTGGCCGCTCCGACCTCGACTCCGCCAGGCTCCAGGTGCATTCACTTCGTGTGGCCCTCCCCGGGCCGTCACGAGATCCGCCAACCGATGCACGACCGCGGAGCGCGGACCAGCCACGGCCGGACGCAAGGCGGTGGTGGTGGCCACCTTGGAGTAGTCGAGCAAGAATCATGCGAGAGTCCGGTCCGGGGACCGCTCTCTGTGAGCCGCGTGGCCGCAGTGCGGTGGTCTCCCACCGTCGGCCGGCTCTCGCGGCCCGCCCTGGACCCTCGTAGTTTCTACAAAGTGTCTCTTCTCGGTCGGGCCCGTCGCTGGAGCATCGCTCGTCCCCGCCGGTCTCGGCCGTCCCGGGGATCGGGAAGTCGACGAGCCCGGTGGCCCGATCCTTGCGTCTCCTCTCGCTCGAAGGACTGCGACCGCCCTCCCGGTCGCTGGTGCTGCGATGGCGCAAACCGTGAAAAAGGCCAAAGTGCTCCGCATCGTCGACCTCCTGCGCCCTCACTGGAAGGCGATGACGATGGCGCTCGTGGGAGTGGGTGGCGCGGCCGCGGCCAACCTGCTCGAGCCCTGGCCGCTCAAGATCGTGCTCGACTACGCGCTCGCGTCCAAGCCGATGCCGGGCTGGATGGTCGGGATCGTGAGCCGGATCGGCGGCAGCGACCTCGCCATCCTCAACTTCGCGGTGGCGGCGGTGGCGGCCATCGCGGTCGCCGGCGCCGCCAGCTCCTACCTGCAGAGCTATCTCAGCACGAACGTCGGCCAGCGCCTCATGCACGACCTGCGGCGCACGGTGTATCACCACATCCACCGCCTGTCGCTGGCCGAGCACGACGAACGACGAACCGGCGATCTCATCAGCCGCGTGACGAGCGACATCGACAGCATCCAGGACTTCGTCGCCTCGGCGATGCTGGGCATCGTCGCCAGCATCCTGACGCTGCTGGGGATCGTCGGGATCATGCTCTACGCGAGCTGGCGCTTCACGCTGATCTCGCTGGCGATCGCGCCCGTGCTCTTCGGCGTCGTCTACTTCTTCACGCGGCGGATCAAGAAAGCCGCGCGCGACGTCCGCAAGACGGAGAGCGAGCTGATCTCGACGGTGGAGGAGGTCTTCTCGTCGATTCGTGTGGTGAAGGCGTTTGCCCGCGAGGACTACGAGGAGCGACGCTTTGAACGGCAGAGCCTCGACAACGTCGAGATGGCCCTGCAGGCGCGGGGTATGAAGATGCTGCTCTCGCCCGTCGTGGACGTCGTGGTGGCGACAGGGACCTGCCTGATGCTCGCCTACGGTGCGCGGATGGCCCTGGCGAACGAGCTGACGCCGGGCGTTCTCGTCGTCTTCCTGGCCTACCTGCGCATGATGTACAAGCCCATGCGCGACCTGTCGAAGATGACGGACACGGTGTCCAAGGCTGGAGTCGGATTCGAACGCATCCGCGAGATCCTGGAGACCGAGAGCGCCGTGCGGGACCTGCCGCACGCGCGCAAGGCCAGGGGCTTCAAGGGCCGGATCGAGTTCGAGCACGTGTCGTTCGGGTACACACCGGAACAGCTCGTGCTCGAGGATCTCAGCTTCGCGATCGAGCCCGGGCGGGTGGCGGCATTCGTCGGTCAGACAGGTGGCGGCAAGACGACGATCGTCAACCTGGTCGCCCGCTTCTACGACCCCATCTCCGGGATCGTCAGGATCGACGGCACGGACATCCGAGGCTTCACTATCAAGTCCCTGCGCGACCAGATCAGCTTCGTGCTGCAGGACACGCTGCTGTTCCGTGCGCCGGTCTGGCAGAACATCGCCTACGGCCGTCCGGAAGCCAGGCGCGCGGAGATCGTGCGCGCCGCCGAGCTGGCCAACGCCGACGAGTTCATCAAGGAGATGCCGGACGGGTACGACACGATGGTCGGCGAGCGCGGCGTCACGCTGTCCGGCGGCCAGCGCCAGCGCATCGCCATCGCGCGGGCCGTGATCCGCGATGCGCCGATCCTGATCCTGGACGAGCCCACGTCAGGACTCGACGCGAAGTCCGAGCAGGCGGTCATGGAGGCGCTCGAGCGCCTGATGAAGAACAAGACGTCGATCGTCATCGCCCACCACCTCGGCACCATCCTCCACGCCGACACGATCTTCGTCATGAAGGACCATCGACTCGTGGAGCATGGCAGTCACGAAGAGCTGGTCGCCGCGGGCGGCTTCTATGCGGGGCTCTACAAGATCCAGCACGACGACCGGGCGATCGAGCACGCGTCCTAGTGCTCCGTGCCCGTGCCCGGGCGCGCCTTCCCGCCGCTCCCGGTGACTCTTCGGCGAGGCAGGGAGGGCACTCGAAGCCTCGCCCTTGGCGGGCCCGACGACGGTCTGGATCTTGCACGCCCCGCAGGGGAGGTTTTCTGATGGGCATGATTCCGATCGGCGACGACAATTCCGGCCGCACCGTCACCCCGCTCGTCAACTACCTCCTGATCGCCGTGAACATCGCGGTGTTCGTGCTTCTGCAGGGAATGGGGGCAAACAACCGGTTCACCTACGCCTTCTCGACGGTCCCGCAGGAGATCGTCAGCGGGAAGGACGTGGTGACTCGCTCCCACACGGTCAGGGACCCCGCGAGCGGCCAGACCTTCGAGCAGCCGGGGCTGCAGCCCACTCCGCTGACGGTCTATCTGACCCTGCTGTTCTCCCTGTTCATGCACGGCGGCATCGCCCACATCGCCGGCAACATGCTCTACCTCTGGATCTTCGGAGACAACATCGAGAACGCGCTCGGACACTGGCGGTACCTCACCTTCTACCTCGTCTGCGGGGTTCTCGCCTCGCTCGCCCACGTCTTCACGACGGCCGCGACCCACGGCGACATGCTGGTGCCGAGCCTCGGGGCGTCGGGGGCCATCTCGGGAGTGCTCGGAGGCTACACGCTGCTCTTCCCGGGCCGGCGCGTGCGCATGCTGATGGGGAGAGGCACGACGGAGATGCCGGCGTGGGTCGCCATCGGCGTGTGGTTCCTCTTCCAGGTGGTGGCGGGCATGGGCCTCCTGGGAGGCGGCTCGCAGGTGGGCGGCGTCGCTTACGCAGCCCACGTGGGCGGCTTCGTCGCCGGGCTGGTCCTGGTCAAGGTGTTCGCCGCGGGGCGCGCATCGAGGTGAGCGTGGAGAAGGAACGGGAGGACGAGGAGCCGCCGCAGGTCCTGGCCGTCGGGCCGCTGCAAACCGTGGCCCCGCGCTCGTTCATACTGGTCGGCCTGTTCCTGCTGGTCCTCTTCCACACCCTGCGGGTGGCGCGGGACCTGTTCCTGCCGCTGATGCTGGCCTTCTTCCTCAGCTTCCTCTTGAGCCCGCTGCTCCGGATGCTCAAGCGAGCTCACATCCCGGAGGCGCTGGGGGCCGCGCTGCTGCTGATCGTGCTGGTGGGGGGAGTCGGTGTGGGTCTCTACTCCCTGGTGACCCCGGCCACGGAGTGGATCGCCAAGGCGCCGGAGAGCATGTCCCGCGTCCAGCGCAAGCTGCGCACCCTGCGTGCCCCCATGCAGCAGATGAGCCGAACCGCGGACGAGGTCGAGCGGACGATCGCGGGAGACTCGACCGGGGCGCCGGCGGCGGCCGTGAAGTCACCCTCCTGGATCAAGCAGGCGCTCTTCGGCGGCACCACCGCCTTCGTGAGCGAGGCCATCGTGGTGATCGTGCTCCTCTATTTCCTGCTGGCCTCGGGGGACCTCTTCCTGCGCAAGCTCATCAAGGTGCTCCCCACCTTCAAGGACAAGAAGCGGGCGGTGGAGATCGCCCGCGAGATGGAGCACAACATCTCCACCTACCTCTTCACGGCGACGCTCATCAACATGGGAGTGGGAGTGGCGGTGGGCGTGGGAGTCTGGCTGCTGAAGATGCCGAACCCCGTCCTCTGGGGAGTGCTCGCCTGCGTGCTCACCTACATCCCCTACCTGGGGGCGGTGGTGGGGATCGCCGTCCTGGGCCTCGCCGCGGTGTTGGTCTTCGACGACCTGGGGCACGCCCTGGCAGTGCCGGCGGTGTACCTGGTGGTGAGCTTCCTGGAAGGCAACTTCGTCACGCCCCTGGTCCTGGGCCGCCGCCTCACCCTCAACCCGGTGGTCATCTTCGTGGGGCTGCTCTTCTGGTTCTTCCTCTGGGGCATCCCCGGTGCGCTCCTGGCCGTGCCCACCCTGGCCGTCTTCAAGATCGTCTGCGACCACGTGGACACCCTGGCCCCGATCGGCGAGTTCTTCGGCCCCGCCGCCGACGACTAGAGCGCTCTTCGCCGCTTCCCTCCGTCACGAGAGTCGATCGGGCGCTCGGCTCACACCACTCGCTTGAAGTCGATGTAGCCTCGCTCCACGTCCGTGCTGACCAGCTGGACGCGGAGTCGCTGGCCCACGTCCACTCCTTCGAAGCCGCTCTCCAGCCTGCCTTCGACGGGCGGAGACAGGAGCCGCACCCAGGTGCCCTTGTCCGATGCCCCGGTGACGATGGCGTCGAACCGCTCCCCGATCCTCGATTCCAGCAGCAGCGCCGCGGCGGATTTCGTCACCTGCCGCTCGACCTTCTTGGCGGCGTCCTCCGCTTCGGTGCAGTGCCTGGCGAGCGCCGCAAGCTCGTCGTTCTCGTACGGCTGCGACGCGCCCGCCACGGCGGCCTTCAGCAGGCGCTGCGTGATCAGGTCCGGGAAGCGGCGGTTCGGAGCCGTGGAATGCGTGTAGTCCCTGACCGCCAGGCCGAAGTGCCCGGCGACGCTGCCCCCGGGGACCTCGACGACGTATTCGCCCGAGCCCAGGAGCTTGACGACGCTGAGGGAGAGATCGGGGAAGCGGACGGGATCGGCCGTCTTCGCCGCTGCCAGGAACTGCGCCAGGGCCTTGGCGTCGGGCTCCGCGGGCAGCTTCCAGCCCCGCTCGGCGGCGAGCTCGACGATCCGGTCCCAGCGCTTGGGTGTGCGAACCACGCGCCGCAGCGACGGGAACTGCTTCGACGCGAGGTAGCGGGCCGTGACGCCGTTGGCCGCGATCATGAAGTCCTCGATGATGTCCTTGGCCCGGTTCCTGGTGTCGGCGGCCAGGTCCCTGAGCTCGTCGCCGTCGAAGACCGGACGCGCTTCGATCGTCTCGAGATCGAGCGCACCGTGCTCGTGCCGGAGCGCCTTCAGCTGCTGAGCCACGCGGTCCTGGAGCCGAAGGTTCTCGTCGAGACCGCTGACCGTGCCGATCCCGGGCGGCATCGGCCCGTGGCCCTCGAGCCAAGCGGCCACGCTGTTGTAGGCCAGCTTGGCCCGGTTGCGCACCGTCGCCCCGTAGACGTCCGAGCCCTGCAGCGACCCGTCCCCGCCGAGCACCAGTCTCGACGACGACGGCCAGGCGGTCCGATTCCTGGTTGAGCGAGGTGAGATCCGTGGACAGCTTCTCGGGCAGCATCGGAAACATCTCGGCAGCCGTGTAGACCGAGGTGGTGTTCTGCCGCGCGTGATCGTCGAGCGCCGAGCTCTTCCTGACGACCGCGTCGACGTCGGCGATCGCGACCAGGACCCTGACGGCCCCGCCGGGCACGGCGTCGGCAACGGTGAGCTGGTCCAGGTCACGCGAGTCGTCGTTGTCGATGGAGCACCAGAGAAGGCTCCCGGAGGTCGCGCGTCGCCCCGTCGGCTCGCGTCGCGGGCCCGTGGATGGCGTCGAGCTCCGCGAGCGCGGGCGGCGGAAAGTCCGGGACGAGCCCTCGTTGCGTCATCGCCCGATGGGCGATGTCCCGCAGGATCGAGCGGTGTGATCGGTCGCCTGCATCCGTCACGTCTGTCACCTCCCTCGAATCCCGCTCCTCGACTCCCGCACGCGAACGGCACCGTGCGGCCGCTACTTCTTGCCGCGTTTCGGCTTGAGGTACACGGCCACGCCGCGCTCCAGCACGCGAAAGGCGAACGACTCGGTCAGGAAGAGGTAGACCTTGTGCTGGTCACGCCCCGCGTACCCGATGGACAGGTCCTGGCCGACGCTCAGCCGAAAGTCGCCGCCGCGATGCGAGAGCAGCACCGCGCCGTCCACCTTCGGCGCCAGCACCATCGGCCCATCGAGGAAGTGCTCGACGCGCTCGCGGATCGGATGGCCGTCCTGCGCGGCCTGGGCCAGGCCCGCATAGCAGGCCGGTCCAAGCGCCAGTGCATAGGGCCCGTTGATGCCGGCACGTCGCAGCGTCTCGATCGCGTCCACCACGATCGACGGATAGTCCGCGTAGTCGTCCGGGATGGCAATCGCCGGATGCGAAGCGGTGGGGATGATCCCCTCGATGCCACCGGCCTCGAACCCGTTGAAGATGGCGTCGTCTTCTGCGTGCGCGGCCTTCTCGGCCGCGCTCACCACGGCTGCCAGGTCCAGGACCGCGCCGCGCGCAGCGTTGTCGAGCTCCATGATCGGCAGCTCGAACGGCACCCTCACCTCGATCAAGGGCACGACCTCGCGCACGCCCCACGGCACGCCGAGGCCGCCGTCGGTCCGGATGGTCAGGTGGCCCGTGTTGACGGCGGCGTACTGCCACCCGTGCGGGCCGTCGAAGTCGACCAGCTTGCGTCCCGCCAGGTTGAGCTGGAGCACCCGCTTGGCCGCGTCGTCGATCTGCCTCCAGGCGGAGGCCGTGATCGGCGCATGGTCGCGCTTCAGCAGGTCCATGGCTCACTTCCCTTTCATGCTGCCGATGCCGAGCGTCTCGCCGGCCGAGGGAGCCGTGCCGTCCGGCTCGGCGCTCTTCTCGATGCCGGTGATCGGCTGCTCGCTGAACAGATACCTGCGCAGCATCCCGTCGAAGTGGGCATCGTGACGGCGGATCCATTCGGTGATCATCGCCGCGTGCTCGATCTCCTCGTTCTTGTTGTGCAGCAGCACGTCCTTCAGCTGCGGGTCGGAACACACGTCGGCGCGCTGCTGGTACCGGTCGATCGCCTCCAGCTCCTCCATCAGGCTGGCGATCGCACGGTGCAGGGTACGTGTCTCGTCTGTCAGCAGATCGAGCGGCTCCTGATACGCGTCACTCGCCATGAAGCTCTTCCCTCCGTGTTCCTCGCGCCAGATACTGCCAGATGGACCGTCTCCAGGAGCCGTGACCCGGGCGCTAGACGCTTGGGACGTGACGCTCGACGTTCAGGGCTCAGGCACGTGGCGTTGACACTCGCCAGGCCGGCGCTCGATCGCGGGACTACGCCGACGGAGCGCGATCCTCGAGGTCCCCGTTCCCGCGCTCCTTCTGCCCAGCCTTGCCGGCGAGGGCGGAGGCGGCCCCCTCCACGCGCTGCGCGGCCTCCTCGCGGATCTCCCGGCCGCGGCGGATCGCGCGATCCTTCAATCCGCGGGCCGAGGCGGCCGCGTCGTTCAGCTTGCGCCCCACGATCTCCCGGGTGACTTCGCCCGACTGTGGGGCGAGGAGCAAGGCCACGGCGGCGCCCGCAACGCCACCGGCCAGAAAAGCGAACGTCAGCGTGCCATACGACGCGCCGTGCGAAGCACGCTCCTGCATGGGGTCGTCCATGAAGCCTCCTTGAATGGTCAGCGGACGTGGGCCAACCGGTTGAAGACGCCCAGCGCGCGCAGAAGGGCTATCAGCAGCGCCGCTCCGAGAATGGCGACGATCCAGGTCGCAGGCGCCGTGTGGGCTCGCACCCCCAGTGCATTCGCGACGAAGACGCCGAGGAACGAGCCAATGATGCCCACGATGACGTTCGCCAGGATGCCCATCTGGGCGTTGGTCTTCATCAGGATGCTCGCGAGCCAGCCAACGATGCCGCCGATGATGAGCGTCACGATCAGATTCGTCGATGCCAGGTCCATCAGTCTCCTCCCGCCGGCCGCGTTACCGGATCGTGACTCGACCCGGTAACGGCCGCTGCTCCATGCAAGAGCAAGACACGAGCCAAGCCGCCTGAGCCGCCTGTTGCTCCCTTCTTCTCGCGCCGACTGCGATCGAAGGCCCGGCCGCCACATCGCCGAGCCAGCGGACACTGTCTCGGCTCCCCTTTGTACAAAGCGCCGCCACTCGAACGGAGCGGGCGAACTGCGCCGGCCGCGCGGCTCACTCGCCAGCCGCACGGCTCACTGGCCAAAGGCCGGGATCTTGGCCGGGTCGCCCAGCAGGGCCTGGGGATCGATCCGGGCATCGTGCCAGCGGACGCCCAAGTGGAGGTGCGGTCCGCTGACCCGGCCCGTCGATCCGGTCAGGCCGAGGGTCTCGCCCTTCTTGACGTCCTGCCCGGCCTGGACCTTGATGTCGGAAAGGTGGAAGTACATGCTGACGAGCCCGTTGCCGTGGTCGATGAACACGGCCTTGCCCGTGAAGAACAGGTCTTCGGCGACCACCACCGTCCCGTCGGCCACCGCGAAGACTGGCGTCCCAGGCCCCAGCGCGTAGTCGACGCCGCTGTGGTCTTCCGGCGAGTCGAGCTTGCCGTTGAAGATCCACTTCGCGCCGAACCCCTTGGCCTCTGGCAGCGGCGTCGCCGGCGCCGCGAGGGGCAGCGTGAACCTTGCCGGCCCTTCGCGCCTCGCCCAGACCTTTGCGAGCAGCGCCTGGTCCCGTGCGTTGCGCTTGAGGTCCGCCGGCGAGGGGTTCGCCTGCGGAATGTCGCCCAGCTGGATGTTCTCGGTTCCATACGAAGAAGCCGCGACCGAGATGTGAGCGAACGCAGCGGGCCCGGCGCCCTGGCGGCTGACCCTGACGAGCCCCGGCGCGTGCAACATGTCGATCGCGTAGTAGCACGTCTCCTGCAGTGCGGCCCAGGATCGCCCACCCATTGCGCAACGCTTCGTGCCGGGCACCGACCAGCGCACGAGCGTGCCCTGGACCGCCTCGATGGTGGCGACACGACTGTTCTTGGCGGGCGGGGCGCCAGCGAGGACTGGCCCGACGGCCACCGACAATGCGCCGAGCGCTGCAGCCAGGGAACGTCGCTTCAAGACGATCATGCGCTCACCCTCCTCCACGGAGATCTGCGAACACAGATCCCACGTTGCGCTCTGGGGGAGGCAAGCCGTGTGCCAGGGAGCGAGAGGCTGGAGGGGAATCTACAAACGACCGACAGCAGACCAGGCTCAGCCGGGCTTGTACTCGTTCAGGCGGTTGTAGAGGGTCTTCAGGCTGATCTTGAGGACGCCGGCGGCCTTCTTCTTGTCGCCGTCACATTGATCGAGGGTCGCCAGGATGAGGCGGCGCTCCGCCTCCGCGATTGGAGTGCCCACCCGCATCACCAGGCTCGAGGCGGGCGCCGCCTCGGACACGCCGAGCGGGAGCGAGTCGACACCCACGTCCTCGTCGGCCAGGATGAACGCCCGCTGTATGACGTTCTTCAGCTCGCGCACGTTTCCCGGCCAGGCGTGTCGGCGGAGCCTCTCCAGGCAGGCCTGCGTGAAGCGCTTGGTCGTTCCGGCAGCCGCGTTCAGGTCGCTCAGGCACTGCTCGGCCAGCAGCTCGATGTCTCCACCCCGCTCGCGCAGAGGAGGCAGCGCTATCGGGAAGACGTTCAAGCGGTAGAACAAGTCCTCGCGCAGCTTGCGCGCCGCCACCGCGTCCTCCACCTGGAGGCTCGTGGCGGCGAGGATGCGCACGTCGATCCTGATCGGCTCGTTCCCTCCCACGCGGCTGACCGTGGCGCTCTCCAGCACACGCAGCAGCCGGACCTGGAGCTCGAGAGGCATCTCCGTGATCTCGTCGAGAAACACGGTCCCCCGGTGAGCGCGCTCGAAGTACCCCTTGTGCGAGCGGTCGGCGCCGGTGAAGCTCCCCCGCTCGTGGCCGAACAGCTCGCTCTCGATCAGGTTCGCGGAGATGGCCCCGCAGTTCACGGCCAGGAAGGGCGCCTTGCTGCGCTGGCTCAGGGAGTGGATGGTCAGGGCGACCAGGTCCTTGCCGGTGCCGGTCTCGCCGCTGATCAGGACGCTGGCGTCGCTGCGGGCCACGCGGCCGACCAGGTCGTAGACGGCCTGCATGGCAGGCGCTCTGCCGATCAGCGGTCCGAAGTGGCCCAGCTTGCGCAACTCGCTCCGCAGCGTTCCGATCTCGCCCGTCATCCGCAGCGTGCGCGTCACGTTGGCCAGGGCCATCTTGATGCGGCCAAAATCGACGGGCTTCGTCAGGTAGTCGATGGCGCCGCGTCGAAGCGCCTCCACCGCGGTCTCGACGCTCGCGTCGCCCGTGATCAGGATCACCTCGGGAGTCGCCGCCGACTCGAACCCGGCCAGGAGGTCGAGCCCGCTGCCGTCGGGCAGCCGAAGGTCGACGAGCAGGATGTCGGGAGGCTCTGCCGCGATCTCCTCGCGGGCCTGCTTCAAGGAGCCGGCAGTCGCCACGGCGAAGCCCTCGCGCCTGACCAGCTCGGCCAGGCCGAGCAGGAACCCCGGGTCGTCGTCGACGATCAACGCGCGGGGCGAGGTCGCTTCCTTCAATCGCGGATCGGGAGCAGAGACGACATCGAGCCCAACCATACCCCAACTCTCCGTGCAGCCGTCGCAGTGTACATCGGAGTGCCGATGCTGCGGCCGCACCTGCGTGGCAACACGGCTGAGCCGCTGCGCTCTCTCGCCTGCAGCTCATGGCACGGCACTTGCTGACTACGCAGATGCTGGCTCGCACGCCAGCCGGCGGAAGCCGAGGAGGCGACAATGCTCTGGACGATCTTCGTGATCCTGGCGGTTCTGTGGCTCCTGGGGATGCTCAGCTCGTACACCATGGGTGGGGCAATCCATCTGTTGCTGGTCCTGGCGGTCATCGTGTTCCTGTTCAACGTGCTAGGGGGCCGGAGGGTGCTCAACTAGAACCCAGGCGTTCCTACCGTTCCCGGTTCCGTCTCTCGCCGCTTCGGGTCATCGCTGCAATGGCGGCGAGCAGACGGCTGGGATCCACCGGCTTCGAGAAATGATGCTGGAACCCGGCCAGTAGCGCCTTGCGACGGTCGGCCGCCCCGGCATACGCCGAGAGCGCGATCGCGGGGACCTGGCCACCACGATCGAACGGTAGCATCCGCACTCGGCGAATGAGCGAGAGGCCGTCCTCTCCGGGCATGGCGATGTCGCTCAGCAGGATGTCGGGCTGCAGGCGTTCGACGAGTTCGTACGCCTCGCGAGCCGAAGCCGCCGTCGAGACGAGCATGCCGTTCTGCTGAAGGATCAGTCTGAGGGCCTCGCGTGCGTCCTCCTCGTCGTCGACGAGCAGGATCGTGAGGCCCGCTTCCAGGCGGTCCTGCACGTCACTCGCCGGCTCGGCTTGCGGAGGGTTCGCGCCCTGGCCCGGCCTAGGCGTCAACGGCAGGAGCACCGTGAACGTGCTGCCTCGCCCCTGACCGGGGCTCTCTGCGCTGACCACGCCGCCGTGATGAGCGATGACATGCCGGACGACGTAGAGACCCAGCCCAAGACCGTGGTGGGCGCGTGTGCTGCTGCTGTCCTGTTGGCGAAACCGCTCGAAGGCGAACGGCAGGAAGGCGCTGCTGATGCCCTCGCCCGTGTCGGTGACACGGAGCCGGGCCTGCAGGTCCACCGTGTCCAGCGACACCGCGACACGGCCGCCGACCGGCGTGAACTTGACCGCGTTCGACAGCAGGTTGGACACGGCCTGCTGCAGCCGGCCCGGGTCCCCCGTCACCCAGATCGGCGTTTCTCCCTCGCAAGACGAGTCGAGCGACAGACCCTTGAGCGCTGCGTCCCCGGACACGGTGTCCATCGCCACCTGGGCGACGGCTCGCAGGTCGACGAGCTGCGGGCTGAGCATGAGCCCGCCGGCGGCGATTCGCGACGCGTGCAGCAGGTCCTCGATGATGCGCTCCAGGGTGCGTGCGCTGTGCTCGATGATCTCGAGGGCGCGGGTGGTTTCTGCGGGATCGGATCCGCCCTGCCGAAGCAGGCCGAGCCACACCAGGATCGCTCCCAGAGGCGTGCGCAGCTCGTGGGAAAGCAGCGCCAGGAACTCGTCCTTGAGACGGTCCGCCTCCAACGCCCGGCGCTTGGCGGCCTGCTCCCTCTCCAGGAGTGCCGTGACGTCACGGATGACCCAGCGGCTGTGCACGACCCGTCCGTCCCGAAGGAGGCTGTTCGCCCCGATCAGCACCTGCCGGACGGCGCCGTGCCTGCTCCGCAGGCTCGCTTCATGGTTCGTCACCGTCTCCCTGCGGCCGAGTCGGCCGAGCACGTCGGCGGCGGCTCGAGGCTCGACGAAGTACTCGGCAATCGGGTGGCCACTGCACTCGGCCTCGGAGCACCCGAGCAGCTCCAGACCGGCCTCGTTCGTCCAGAGCAGGCGGCCGTCGGGATCCACCCAACATATGCCAACCGGCGCGCGCTCGAGGAACTCGACGAGCTCTTCGTCGGCGGGTCGCCAGGCTGGCGACGACCGCGACCCACTCGGCGGCCTGGACGGCATCGTCCTCCCTTCCACGATCAGCACCCGGCTGTCTGCAAGGTCGGGCGCATTCTCCAATCCAACACCGCGGTCCACGGGCGAGGTCGATGCGCCCGTCTGCCGGCTCGGCCGTCAAGGGGGGCCGACGGAACTTTAGCGTGAACGCGGAGCCCTGGCCAACCCCGGGACTCTTGGCCTGGATGCGCCGCCGTCCAGCGCAAGCGCGCCTCGCCACGCTGGCACGGAGGTTGCGTGCGGCGAGTGTAGGGAACGGGCCGGGATCGGATTCTGGCGGGGCGTCCTCTCAGATGGGCGGCGCCGAGGCGCGCCGGAGAGAGACCACACGGGTCGAAGAGGAGAAGGACATGGCGACCACGACGCATCGGATCCGCACCGCAGATCGCGCACGACATGAGAAGCTCGCGCAACTGCTCAGCCAGCAAGGCGCCATTCTCCGGAGCCGCAGGCACCTCCTTCGAGACAGCCTGCCCAACCCGACCTCGGGCGTGGTGGACGACGAGGAACACTCCCTGGATGCCGAGGAGCAGGGCGTCGGCTTCTCGCTCCTGGAGCTCACGTCCCAGACGGTGCAGGCGATCGAGACGGCGCTCCAGCGCCTGACAGCCGGCGAGTCCGACCAGTGCTCCGATTGCTGGTCCAGGATCGGAGGTGCACGTCTCCGTGCGCTGCCCTTCGCCGCTCTGTGCCTTGCCTGCCAGGACAGCCACGACTCCGCCGTGGTCAGAGTCGCCGGGCATGCGACAGCCCATTGACGCGTCGCGTCGGCCGGTATCGGGGCTGCGGACGGAGCGACCCGTCGGCGCCGGCGCGACCTTGATGAAGGCGGACTCCATGAAGACCGCAGTGGGTCTGTGGATCGATCATACGAAGGCGGTCATCGAGACGATTGCCGGCAATACCGAGAGCATGCGGCAGATCACGTCGCACATGGAACAACACGTGCGGTATTCCGCTCCGGCACAGCAGGACTCGGCAGAAGACCAGCGCGACAGACGATTCACCGGTCACCTCAACAAGTACTATGATGAAGTCGTCGCGTGCATTCGAGATGCAGACAGCATTCTGATACTGGGGCCAGGCGAAGCGAAGATCGAGCTGAGCGCACGTCTCGAGAACGAGGGCCTTCGCGGGCGCATCGTCGGCATCGAGACAGTCGACAAGATGACCGATCGCCAGGTCGCGGCGAGAGTGCGGCGACGCTTCCTGAAGAGCAGGCGCAGGCTCCCGAACCGGCGCACACGCACCGAGAGCGGTGCCTGAAGGAGGACTCCGGGGTGCCCGTCAAGAAGCCAGCCCTCTTCTCGGCATTGCCCAAGGCCAAGAGCGGAATCCCCGGCCTGGACGAGATCACCGGCGGAGGCCTGCCGCGCGGACGCCCCACCCTCGTCTGCGGCAGCGCGGGCGCGGGCAAGACCCTCTTCGCGGTCGAGTTCCTCGTGCGCGGCATCGAGATGGGCGAGCCGGGCGTGTTCATGACCTTCGAGGAGACAGCCGACGAGCTGGCCCAGAACGTCGCCTCGTTGGGCTTCGACCTCCCCCACCTCTCGGCCCAGAAGAAGCTGCTCGTCGATTTCGTGCGCCTCGAGCGCGCCGAGATCGAGGAGACGGGGGAGTACGATCTCGAGGGCCTGTTCGTCCGCCTGGGCCACGCCATCGACACCGTTGGCGCCAAGCGCGTGGTGCTCGACACGATCGAGAGCCTGTTCTCCGGCTTGTCGAACGTGAGCCTGCTGCGCGCGGAGCTACGCCGCCTGTTCCGCTGGCTGAAGGCCCGCCGGGTCACGGCCGTCGTCACGGCCGAGCGGGGCACGGGAGCCCTCACTCGGCACGGGCTCGAGGAATACGTCTCGGACTGCGTGATCCTCCTCGACCACCGTGTCACGGACCAGATCTCCACGCGCCGGCTGCGAGTCGTGAAGTACCGGGGCTCCGCCCATGGCACGAACGAGTTTCCCTTCCTGCTCGACGACTCCGGCTTCTCGGTCCTTCCCATCACCTCGCTGGGGCTGCAACACCGGGCGTCCGCCGAGCGGGTGTCCAGCGGCATACCGCGCCTGGACACCATGCTGGGAGGCGGCTATTTCCGGGGCAGCACCGTCCTCGTCTCGGGGACGCCAGGGTCCGGCAAGACCAGTGTCGCCGCCCGCTTCGTCCAGGCGGCCTGCGAGCGCGGAGAGCGCTGCCTGTTATTTGCGTTCGAGGAGTCTCCCGATCAGCTCGCGCGCAACATGGGCTCGATCGGCATGGATCTGGGCCACTGGCGGAAGCGGGGCCTGCTGCGGCTGGAGTCGGCGCGGCCGGCGGTCTACGGTCTGGAGACACACCTGGCCTTCATGCACAGGACGATCGGGGAGTTCGCGCCGACGGCCGTGCTCGTGGATCCCATCACGGACTTCACCGACTCGCTGGCCGACAACAAGGCCATGCTCATGAGGCTCATCGACTTCCTCAAGGTCGAAGGCATCACCGCCGTGTTCACGAGCCTCACCTCTTCCGGAGAGCACGTGGACCAGTCGGAAGCGGGCGTATCCTCGCTCATCGACACCTGGATCATTCTGCGGTCCCTGGAACGCGAGGCCCGGCGCTACCGCGCGATTTGCGTGCTCAAGTCGCGCGGCATGGCCCACTCCCACGACATCCGGGAATTCCGGATCACGAGGTACGGCATCGACATCAGCGAGGACCAGCCCGGGTTGTCTGACCCGCCGGACGCGGCCCGGATCCGGAAACGTTCCGGAGCCCCGGCCCGCAAGGGAAGCGTGCGATGACGGCCGCCAAGCGACAGGGTCGCAAGACCACGCTGCGCCTCGTGGCCGCGAGCCTGGAGGCGGCCGAGCGCTGGGAGCTGCGCCTCTACGTGGCCGGACAGACCCCCAGGTCGCTCGCCGCCTTTGCGAACCTGAAGAAGCTCTGCGAGACCCACTTGAAAGGCAAATACCGGATCGAGGTCATCGACCTCCTGGCCAATCCCGAGTTGGCCCGAGCGGACCAGATCGTCGCCCTGCCCACTCTGATCCGGAAGCTTCCGCCACCCGTGAAGAGGATCATCGGCGACCTCTCGAACAAGGAGCGTACCCTGGTCGGCATGGAGCTCGTCCCCTGAGATGGCGCAGAAGAAGGGTCGATCGACGCAAAGGAGCCTCGAATCGGCGAAGGCCTCGAAGGCGACGGAGCGCTACGTGTTGAAGCTGTACGTGACAGGCGCCACGGCCCGGTCCCTTCGCGCGATCGCCAACGTCAAAGTCATCTGCGAGCAATACCTGAGGGGTCGCTACCACCTGGAGGTCGTGGACGTCTACCGGCGGCCGGACCTGCTGCGCAGCGACCAGATCGTGGCCGTGCCCACGCTCGTCAAGAAGCTTCCGCTTCCCCTGCGCTTCCTGGTCGGCGACCTTTCGAGGAGCGAGCAGGTGCTTCAAGGACTGGACCTTGTCGCGCGCACTGCCTAGGAGCGCCATGCCCCCCAAGGCAGAGCGGCGCCCGCTCGTAACGGAGAACGAGAGGCTGCGCAGCCGGTTGGAGGAGTTGGAGGAAACGCTGCGTGCCATCCGCAGCGGCGAGGTGGACGCACTGGTGGTGGAGACCGCCGGGGAAGACCAGGTCTTCACGCTGAAGAGCGCCGACCAGACCTACCGACTGATGGTGGAGGAGATGCAGACGGGGGCGGCCACGCTGTCCGCCGACGGAATCGTTCTCTACAGCAACCCGAGCCTGGCCACGCTGCTGGACCTGCCCCTGGAAGCGGTGCTGGGCGAGCCGCTCTCGCGCTTCCTGGACGAGCAGGCGGCGATCTCCGTGAGCCGGCTGCTGCGGGCCGCCGAGAGCGGGGTCAGCCGAGGAGAGGTCCAGTTCAGGAGGGGCGAGGGCTTCGTCCTGACCCAGGTCTCCCTCACCCTGCTGCCGCTCGAGGGCGTGCCTGTCTTCTGCATGATCGTCACGGACCTGACGGAGCGCAAGCGGCGGGAGGAAGAGCGGGCGCAGCTCGAACGCGAGCAGCTGGCGCGGGTGTCGGCGGAGGAGGCGAACAGGGCCGCGCAGGAGGAGATCGAGCGGCGCAAGCGGGTCGAGGATTCGCTGCGCCAGGCCGAGAAGGAGCGGAGCGAGCTTCTGGAGCGTGAGCGAATCGCGCGGACCGAGGCGGAGGAGGCCAACCGGCTGAAGGACGAGTTCCTGGCCACCCTGTCGCACGAGCTGCGCTCGCCTCTCAATGCCATCGTGGCGTGGTCGCACATCCTGTGCGCGTCGGGCATCGACCCCGCCACCGCCAGCCGTGCCGCCCAAGCCATCGATCGCAACGCCCGGGCCCAGACCCAGCTCATAGCCGACATCCTGGACGTGTCGCGGATCGTCACCGGCAAGTTCCACCTGAGCTTGGGCCCGGTACGGCTGTTCGACGTGATCGACGCGGCAGCGGACAGCCTCCGGCCCGCCGCGCGGGCCAGGGACATCCGGCTCGAGCTGGCCGTCGACCCGGCGGCCGGGCCTGTGCTGGGCGACGCGAGCCGGCTGCAGCAGGTGATCTGGAACCTGCTGTCCAACGCGATCCGGTTCGCGCCCGCCGGGGGCCAGGTGCAGGTGCGGGTCGAGGATGCCGGCTCGTACGTCGAGCTCTCGGTCGCGGACGACGGGCCCGGGATCGATCCCGCGTTCCTGCCGTACGTCTTCGACCGCTTCCGGCAGGCCGATTCCTCGAGCACCCGCCGGCACGCCGGACTGGGCCTCGGGTTGGCCATCGTGCGGCACCTGGTCGAGCTGCACGGGGGAACCGTCGCGGCGCGGAACCGCGAGGACCGACCGGGCGCGGTGTTCGTCATCCGGATTCCCCGGCAGCAGGGCACCCGGACCGGGGCCGTGAATTCCGAACCGGACGTGCCCGCGAACGCTCGAGACGAGTAGGCCCAGGCGCGGTCTCGCTCCAGGACGTGAACGTACTGGGGCACGGTAGCGGCCGTACCCAACGGCGGCCCCGGCGACGGCTGTCCGCCAGGGCGGCGCGACTCAGTCAGCCCTGGCGATCAGTCGTGCCGCCGATTGCCGGCCGAACGGTGTTCGTTCTTCCATCGCCGATAGTCGTCGCCTTCCACCAGCTGCTGGGTCGACCAGTGCGCAGGCTCGTAACGCCATGCGCTGCCTTCGCGCCGGTACCTGGCATTGATCCAACGAGCGTGGCGGTCACGCGGCTGCTCCCAGCGGCCGGACATCCAGAGCCAGCGGTCGTCCTGCCAGTTCCAGTATCCCTTGATCCACACAGAATCGCGGTGCGGCCGAGGCGTCCTGCGCTCGTACTGTGGCCGAGGGGGAGCCTGGGTCGCAATGCGGATGTGGATCGGCCCCAGATCTGCGCGGACCTGCGCGGACGCCGGAATGGCGACGAGAACGGCGAACGAGGTGAGCACCATCGACTTCAGGAAGCGTTTGTACATTCGGAGTCTCCTTGCCTGCCGAACGCTCTCGGCCCCGGCGGACATCAGTACTCCAAGATCGGGTGTTCCCTGCCCGCCGGGCCCAGCCGCAGTTCGAGGCGGATCGCCAGCAAGCCCTGTGAAGCAAGATCAAGGCCAGATCGCGACGACCGTGGCCACCGCCCCGGTGCAGGAGAGGCACCGCACGAAGCCGGTCTGGGCCTAGCCAGGGCAGCCACCTGCGGTAGACGGATTGTAGATTGTTCCGCCGACCAGTCCTCGAGCGCACGGCCTCTGTGCTCCTCCGGGCACGTGCCTGTCGATCCGCGACGGGATGTTCGTGGCACGCCGGTTGCTCCTCATCCGAGCGTAACGGCGGCCGCTGAAGGCCGTTTGGCCGTTTGGGAGGTAAGTCCATGGCCAAAGCCATCGGCATCGATCTGGGGACCACCAACTCGGTAGTGGCGGTGATGGAGGGCGGCCAGCCCACGGTGATCATCAACAGCGAGGGCAACCGCCTGACAGCCTCGGTCGTGGGATTCGCCAAGAACGGCGAACGGCTCGTGGGACAGCTGGCAAAGCGCCAGGCCGTGCTCAACCCTCAGAACACGGTCTACTCGGCCAAGCGCTTCATCGGCCGCCGCTATCCCGAAGTCCAGTCCGAGATCAAGAACCTCCCGTTCACGATCGTCGCGGGCCCGGGCGACGCGGTCCGCTTCGACGTGGGGGGCAAGCTCTACGCTCCAGAGGAGGTCTCGGCCCAGGTCCTGCGCAAGCTCGCCGAGGATGCCGCCCGCTACCTGGGCGAGAAGGTGACCGACGCCGTGATCACGGTCCCCGCGTACTTCAACGACGCCCAGCGCCAGGCCACCAAGGACGCGGGCGCCATCGCCGGCCTGAACGTGCTGCGCATCATCAACGAGCCGACGGCCGCGGCCCTCGCTTACGGCCTCGACAAGAAGGGCAACGAGACCATCCTCGTCTTCGACCTGGGCGGGGGCACCTTCGACGTTTCCCTGCTCGAGGTCGGCGACGGCGTCTTCGAGGTCAAGTCGACGGCCGGCGACACCCACCTGGGAGGCGACGACTTCGACAAGCGCGTCGTGGACTGGATGGCCGAAGACTTCCAGCGCGACCAGGGCATCGACCTGCGCAAGGATCGCCAGGCGCTGCAGCGGCTGACGGAGGCCGCCGAGAAGGCCAAGATCGAGCTCTCGAGCCAGGTCGAGACGAGCATCAGCCTGCCCTTCGTCACCGCGGACGCCTCGGGGCCCAGGCACCTCGAGACGAAGCTCACGCGGGCGAAGTTCGACCAGCTCACGGCGGACCTCGTGGAGCGCTGCGTCGGGCCCTTCAAGCAGGCCCTGACCGATGCCAAGCTCACCGAGAAGGACATCGACGAGGTCGTCCTCGTCGGAGGCTCCACCCGGACCCCCGCGGTTCAGGCTCTGGTCCGGAAGCTCACCGGGGGGAAGGAGCCGAACCAGTCCGTCAACCCCGACGAAGTGGTGGCGGTGGGAGCCGCCATCCAGGCCGCCGTCCTCGCGGGCGAGGTGAAAGGTGTCGTCCTCCTCGACGTCACGCCGCTCTCCCTCGGCCTCGAGACCCTGGGGGGCGTCACGACCCACCTCGTCGAGCGCAACACGACCATCCCCGTGCGCCGCTCCGAGACCTTCTCCACGGCCGACGACAACCAGCCCGCGGTGGACGTCCACGTCCTCCAGGGCGAGCGCGAGCTGGCCCGCGACAACCGCACGCTCGGCCACTTCCGGCTGGAGGGCATCCGCCCGGGCCCGCGGGGTCAGCCGCAGATCGAGGTGGCTTTCGACATCGACGCCAACGGGATCCTGACCGTGAGCGCCCGTGACAAGGAAACCGGCAAGGAGCAGCAGATCACGATCACGGGCTCGACCCAGCTCTCGAAGCAGGACATCGACCGCATGGTCGCAGACGCCCAGGCCCACGGGGCGGAGGATCGCCAACGCCGCGAGGAAGTGGAGGCGCGCAACGCGGCGGACACGATCGCCTACCAGGTCGAGCGCGAGATCCAGTCGCGGGCCGATAGCGTGCCCGTGAACGAGAAGGCGCGCGCGGAACAGCTCATCGGACAGGTTCGCGAGCTGGTCAAGAGCCAGTCGAGCGACGTCGCGCGCCTGCGGCAGCTGACCGACGACCTGCGGCAACTCGCGGCGGGCCTGGCCGCCGCCGAGCCCGCCCGCTCCCCGACCCCGGGGCCTTCCCAGACCGACGCCGCGCACGACGTCGTCGACGCCGAGTTCACGCGGAAATGAAACGGACGGGCCCCAGCGTGACGGAAGACCCGCTCGACGAGACACCGCCGCCAGGGACCGCAGGGAGTGCAGCCAGCTCCGAGCCGGCCGGGGTCGAGGCACTGCGAGCCGAGCTGCAGCAGGAGCACGACCGCTACCTGCGAACGAGAGCGGACTTCGAGAACTACAGACGCCGGGTCGAGCGCGACCGCGACGTGGCCGCCCGGCAGGCCAAGCGGCAGCTGCTCAAAGCGCTCGTCGACCTGGCCGACGGCTTCGATCGCGCCCTGGATCACATCGACGAGTCGCCGGACTCGGTGGCCGCAGGCCTCCACGGGATGCAGCGGCGGCTGACCAGCATGCTGGAGGCCGAAGGGGTGAAGTCGTTCGAGAGCGTCGGCCAGCCCTTCGACCCGACGCGCCACGAGGCCATGGCCACGGTCCAGGACGCTGGCAGCGAGCCGGGAACGGTGGTCGACGAAGCCGGCCGCGGCTACTTGTGGAACGACGAGCTGCTCCGCCCCGCGCGCGTACGGGTCGCGGAATAGGCGGCCCGGCGGGGCACGGCCTTGAAGTTCCGCGATTACTACGAGGTGCTCGGAGTCTCCCGCACCGCGAGCGCGGACGAGATCAAGAAGGCCTACAGGCGGCTCGCCCGCAAGCACCACCCTGACGTCAACCCGGCCGACAAGACGGCCGACGGACGCTTCAAGGAGCTGAACGAGGCCAACGCCGTCCTGTCCGACCCCGAGAAGCGGGCACGCTACGACCAGCTGGGCGCGAACTGGAAGGCGGGGACGGACTTCACGCCGCCGCCGGGCTGGCAGGCGGCGCGTCCGGATGCCAGGGCTGGCGGCGAGCAGAGGTTCAGCGACTTCTTCGAGGGGTTCTTCGGCGGCCGCAGCGGCGCGACGAGCTTCAGCATGGCCGGCGGTGACATCGAGGCCCAGATCGGACTGAGCCTGGAGACGGCCCACGGCGGCGGGCGCCAGACCCTCAGACTGGGAGGGCCTGACGGGTCGGTGACGATCGACGTGACGATACCGGCGGGATCCCGGGAAGGCACGGTCATTCGCCTGGCCGGCCAGGGCGAGCCAGGAATCGGAAAGGGACCGGCCGGCGACCTGCTGCTGCACGTGCGGCTCCAGCGGCATCCGGTCTTCCAGGTGGTCGGCGGGGACGACATCCAGGCCGAGCTGCCGGTCGCACCCTGGGAGGCAGCCCTCGGGGCAAAGGTCCGGGTGCCCACGCTCGAGGGGCCGGCCGAGATCGAGATGAAGATCCCAGCCGGCTCGCAGGCGGGCCAGCGGCTGCGGCTGCGTGGGGAGGGGCTGAATCGGCGCGGCGGCGGGCGCGGCGACGAGTACCTCCGCCTCCACATCGTGAACCCGCCGCATCTGAGCGAAGCGGAGAAGGAGCTGTACGCCAGGCTGGCGGCGGCGTCGCGCTTCGACGCGCGCGCGGGCGCGAAGGGAGGCCAGGGATGATCGCCGTTCGCTATCCCCTCGTGCCCCGGCCTGCCCCCCGGGAGCGCCTGACGCTCGCAGCGGCCGCCGCGCGCGTGGGACTGCACCCGGTCCTGGTCGAGAGATTCGTCGAGTTCGGCCTGGTCGAGCCTGCAGAGAGGACGGGCGAGGAGCTGCGCTTCGACCCCGCTTGCCTCCCCCGGCTCGTTGCGATCGCCCGCCTGCGCACGGACCTCGGCGTCAACCTGCACGGTGTCGCCGTGATCCTCGACCTCCTCGATCGCCTCGCCGCCTTACAGCGCGAGCTCGCGTGGCTGCGCGAGAGAGGCTGACTCAGCTCCTTCCGATGCGCACCACGTCGGAGCGGCCGGCCCAGCGCACCTCGAGATCCAGCGGCGCGCTCGCGCGCGCCTCGATCCGCGGTCGCTCGTCCGAAGAGCGGCGGCGCGCGCAGGACAGGTCGATCGTGACCTCGCGCCCGAACGGATAGCGCTCGATCCCGTGCGCTTCGGTCAGGCGCACGTCCCAGACGAGCCGCCGCGACGGCGCGTCGGGCCGCAGCCCGAGCACGTACTCGAGGAGCTCGCCGATCGGCGGCAGACCGCCCGGGCCGACGAAGTCGCGCCGCGCTGGCTCGCCGGGCGCGGCCGACTCGGGCGCGTAGTTCTCCCACAACGTCCCGCTCTTCTCGAAGACGGAGACCACGTTGCCGACGTCGTTGCGCGCGATCTCGTGCGCGAGCCCGTCGCGGCCGACCTGAGTGAGGCCGCGCAGCACCATGTAGTTCGGGTAGGGCCACACGCCGCCGCGCCAGTAGCCGCCCTTCCGGTCGTACTCGGGCGTGTCGGCGGCGAGCGACGGGACGCGGTGCGGCCGCTTGAACGTGCGCGCGTCGTCGAGGTGGGCGACGAAGCGGTCCAGGCGCTCGGCCGGCACGACGCCCGCAATCACCGCCCAATACGCACCGATCGTCTTCACACCGTTCAGCCGTCCGTCGTTCCAGCGGTCGAAGTAGAAGCCGGCCGTCTCGTCCCACAGCTGGGCGTTCACGAAGCGCGAGAGGCGCTCGGCTTCCTCGCTCAGGTCCGCCACGTCGTCCGCGGCCCCAAGCTCCTGCGCCATCCGCACGAGCACCCGCGCCGAGAGGACCTGCTGCAGCGTGGTGTCGACCCACGTCATCCAGCCGTGCGAGTGCGCGTGGTTGTAGTACGGCAGGTCGCGGTTCAGCCTGGGCTGGTTGTCCATGCCGCAGCCCCAGCCCGAGGAGAAGTAGCTGCCGTCCGGCCAGGTGCGGAACGCGCGCAGCCACTGGTGGTACGCGCGCAGCACGGGGAACACCCGCGCGAGGCGGTCGCGGTCGCCGAGGTTGCGGTAGTGCTCCCACTCGGTCCAGGCGAGCACGTTGGGACCGGTCGAGTCCGGGTCGTAGCGGAAGAAGCGGTCGGCGCCGTCGGCGCGACCGATCTCGCGGCAGATGAAGCCGTCCGGGTGCTGCTTCGCGTAGAGGTTGTCGAGCGTGCGGACGAACGGGAACGCGCGCGCGCCGTAGCGCCCGAATATGACCATGAAGCAGGCGTCCCACATGAACAGGCAGTCGTTGAAAACGGGGTCGATGAAGTTCGCGACGAAGCCGCTCGCCGGCTCGGGCCTCATCAGGTGGGAGAACGCGAGCTGCCAGGCCTTCCAGTAGCAGTCGATGGTCGAGGCGTGGCCGTCCCAGAACGGCTCGGGCAGCAGCTCGCGCGAGACGTCGAAGGCCGGCACCGGCGTGTTCTCCGGCTCCATGCGCAGGAACTCGTTGCGTTCGACCAGCGCGTTGCGGATGTAGGTGTCGTACTTCGCGTTCACGCGCG
Source organism: uncultured Acidobacteriota bacterium (assembly GCA_963831755.1). Taxonomy (GTDB): domain Bacteria; phylum Acidobacteriota; class Vicinamibacteria; order Fen-336; family Fen-336; genus DATBSL01. Next base: position 182,792 of record CAWHRC010000006.1, on the reverse strand, counting down.
GGCCGCGCTGGCTCCCGGACAGCTCGGGCTGCGGCGGAGGCGGAGGCGGCCCGCTGCCGCGCGGCGTCTCCCGGGGGGGCGGTACGTCCTGCCCCACGGCGTCGGCGGCACGGGCGACGGCGCCGGCTGCGAGCGCGAGCGGCGGGACCTTCAGGAAGCGGCGGCGACTCACCATTCGGCGATTGTATGCCGCTCGTTCAGCGCGGGCGGGCCTCGACGCCCGCGCGGCGGCCGGCCGACTCGCTATTCCGTCGTCTTGCCGTCGAAGTGCTCGTTGTCCGCCTCCGCGTCGGCAGGGGTGTGGTGGACGACGCCGTCCCGATGATTCGGCGGCGCATAGAGCGTGTAGAGCTTCAGAGGCATACTGCCGGTATTCACGATGTTGTGGTTCGTCCCGGACGGGACGATGACGGCGAAGCCCGCTCGGATCGTGGTCCGAACGCCATCGAGAACCGCCTCGCCGGTCCCCTCCTCCACGCGGAAGAACTGGTCGAGCTGGTGGACTTCCGCCCCGATCTCCTCCTTGGGCTTCAGCGCCATGACGACGAGCTGGCAATGCTTTGCCGTGTAGAGCACCCGGCGAAACTCTTGATTCTTGACGGCGAGACCCTCGATGTCCTGCACAAAGCCCTTCATGACACTCCCCTTTCCTGGCTTTAGGTATGCTGCAAACATCGCGCCGAGATCCGCGTCGGGTCACGCGAGTGAGGCTGACTCGTCCGGGCAGCCACGGGCGATCAAGGGAAGAACGTTGGTGTATCCTTCGCCGTCGGTCTTGAAGGGACACCCTCGTGGGCTCTGGTCGCAAGAAGGCCGACAACCCATCGTCCGTCGCGACCCGGGCGGGAAGACGCCTCGACCCGCTCGTCCACACGCCTTCTCACGAGAGGCTGCGCCTGAGCCGGTGGCCGACGAGCAGGGCGAGGTCCAGGCCCGTCCTCCTCGAGAGCGCCTTCCCCATCGTGGGCGTGGGGGCCTCTGCCGGCGGGCTGGACGCGTTCAGACAGCTCCTGGGGGCGCTGCCGATCGACACGGGCATGGCCTACGTGCTCGTGCAGCACCTGGACCCCAAACACGAAAGCGTCCTGGCCGAGCTGCTCGCAAAGGGAAGCCGGATGCCGGTCTCCGAGGTCAAGGAGGACACGGCGGTCGAGCCCAACCACGTCTACGTCACTCCCGGGCAGAGCGACGTCGCCATCGAAGGCGACGTCCTGAAGCTGGTCCCGCGCATCACCACGGGGGGCCGGCACCTGCCGATCGATTCCTTCCTGCGCACGCTGGCAGAGGCTCAGGGCAGCAAGGGGATCGGCGTGATCCTGTCCGGGACCGGCTCGGACGGGACGCTCGGAGCGAAGGCGATCAAGGCGGAAGGCGGCATCGCCTTCGCCCAGGATCCGGCCTCGGCCGCGTACGACGGCATGCCGCGCAGCGCCATCGCTTCGGGGTGCGTGGACTTCGTCCTGCCGCCGAAGCGCATCGCGCAGGAGCTCGCTCGCCTCAGCCGCCATCCCTACGTGATCACGCCGCCCGACGCAGGAGCGGGCGGACGAGCCGCCGCCTTCGGCGCCGGAGGAGAAGGATGGTCTCGGGCGATCCTGACCGTGCTTCGCACGACGACCGGCGTCGATTTCAGCTCGTACAAGCCGCCCACCATCTGCCGGCGGATCGCGCGGCGCATGGCGCTCGCCCACGTCGAGACGCTGGAGGAGCTACGCGCGCCACCTCGAAGGCCACGCGGACGAGGTGCAGGCCCTCTATCAGGACTGCCTCATCACGGTCACCTCCTTCTTCCGCGACCCGGGCACGTACAAGGTGCTGTGCCAGGAGATCCTGCCTCGGTTGTTGAAGGACCGGCCGCCCGGCGTGTCCGTGCGGGTGTGGGTGCCCGGGTGCGCCACCGGCGAGGAGGTCTATTCGATCGTCATCTGCCTCCTGGAAGGCGCGAGCGGGCTGAAGACGACTCCGTCCTTCCAGGTCTTCGGCACCGACCTCTCCGAGAGTGCCCTGGAGAAGGCGCGGGCGGGACGGTACCTGCCGGACATCGCGCAGGACGTCTCGCCGGAGCGCCTGCAGCGGTTCTTCACCGAGGTGGACGGCGGCTACCGGGTGATCAAGACGATCCGCGACGCCTGCGTCTTCGCACGACATGACGTGGCCAGGGACCCGCCGTTCAGCCGCATGGACCTGATCAGCTGCCGCAACATGCTCATCTACCTCGAGCCGCGGCTGCAGCAGAGGGTACTGGCCCTCTTCCACTACGCCCTCCTGCCCTCGGGCTTCCTGCTGCTGGGGGCATCGGAGACGGTGAGCGCGTCGGAGGACCTCTTCGCGCCCGTGGACAGGAAGCACCGGATCTACTCCAGGCGGTCCACCGCCGCTCCGGCCGTCTTCGGTTTCGGCCGCCCCTCGGAGAAGCGTCGAGAAGAGCAAGGCGTCGGGCCGGTGGCCGCGAAGCCCGGCCTTGCCGAGGAGCTGCCCAGGGAGGCGGACCGGATCCTCCTGGCCAGGTACGCACCAGCGGGCGTGATCGTGGACGAGAAGGACAACATCGTCGAGTTCCGTGGCCAGACCGAACCCTACCTGGAGCACACCCACGGTCGCGCGAGCCTGAACCTCTTCAAGATGGCGCGCAGGGGGCTCCTCCTCGAAGTCCGCCAGGCGATCCAGGATGCCAGGAAGAAGGACGCGCCCGTCCGCAGGGAGGGCGTGTCGCTGCGTCACCGGGGCCAGGTCCGCCGGCTGGACCTGGAGGTGGTGCCGCTCAGAGGCTCTCCCGAGAACGAGCGCTCGCTGCTCGTGCTCTTCGAGGCACGCCCCGAGACCAGGAGTCCGGGCGGCCGAGGCGCCGAGCGCGCGGGCGCGCGTGGACGGCGCCGAGGCCAGGGAGAGCGCGAAGCTGAGGCGGGAGCTCGCCGAGGCCACGCGGTACCTCCAGGCCGTGACGCAGCAGCACGAGGCGGCCAACGAGGAGCTGCAGGCCTCGAACGAAGAGGTCCTCTCGGCCAACGAGGAGCTGCAGAGCATCAACGAGGAGCTGGAGACGGCGAAGGAGGAGCTGCAGGCGAGCAACGAGGAGCTGTCGACGCTCAACCAGGAGTTGCAGAGCCGGAACCTCCAGCTGGGGCGTGCGCTCGAGTACGCGAACGGGATCGTGGAGACGGTGCGTCATCCGCTGCTCATCCTGAACGCCGGCTTGCGGGTGGAAAGGGCGAATCAGAGCTTCTACGACCACTTCCGCCTCACGCCCGGGGAGACGGTCGGCAGGCTCCTCTACGAGCTGGGCGAGGGGCAGTGGGACATTCCCGCGCTGCGGCAGGCGCTGGCCGATGTCGTCCTCAAAGCCGACCCCGCTCGAGGACGTCGAGGTCGAGCACGAGTTCCCGCGCGTCGGGCGTCGCACGCTGATGGTCAACGCGAGCAAGCTGCATCGCGAGAGTGGCCAGGAGAGCATCCTGCTGGCCTTCGAAGACAGGACCGAGGCCCGGAACACCGAGAGGGAGCGCGAGGCGCTGCTCGGCCTGGAGCAGCAGGCGCGGCAGCGGGCCGAGCAGGCCGACCAGATCAAGGACGAGTTCGTGGCAACGCTCTCGCACGAGCTGCGGGGGCCGCTCAACTCCATGGTGGGATGGGTGCACGTACTGCGGGCGGGTGGCCTCGACGAGGCCACCCGGGAGCTCGGGAGAGCGGCCATCGAGAGGAGCGTCAACGCGCAGACGCGGCTCATCGAGGACCTGCTGGACTACTCGAGGGTGGTCGCGGGCAAGCTTCACCTGGCGCCGAGGCTGATGGACGTCGTGCCGGTGGCGGGCTCGGCGATCGAAACGGTCCGTGCCGCCGCAGATGCCAAGGGGATCCGGCTCGAGCTGGCGACGGACGCGAAGTCGGCGATGGTCCACGGCGACCCGGACCGGCTGCAGCAGATCCTCTGGAACCTGCTGTCGAACGCGGTGAAGTTCACCGCCGCGGGGCGGGCGGGTCGAGGTCTGGATCGGGCGAGTCGACGCGTCCGTGCACATCCGGGTGAGGGACACCGGACAGGGCATCTCGCGGGACTTCCTTCCGCACGTGTTCGAGCGCTTCCGCCAACAGGACGGCACGCCACGGCGCATGCAGGGCGGGCTCGGGCTGGGCCTGGCCATCGTCAAGGAGCTCGTGGAGCTTCACGGGGGCACGGTCCACGCGGAGAGCGCCGGCGAGGGCCAGGGAGCGACCTTCGCGGTGGCGCTTCCCCTCGCAACGTTGCTCGTCGAAGCCAGGGACCGCGATCCCGATGCGCCACCGGGATCGGGGCCGGCGACGGCCCGGACGCTGAGCGACCAGCCATCGCTCCAGGGGGTGCGGCTGCTGGTCGTGGAGGACGACGCCGACAGCCGGAAAATGCTGGCGACGGTCTTCGCGCGGGCCGGAGCAACGGTGAGCGAGGCGGCGTCGGCCGGGGAGGCGATGGAGGTCCTGCGGCGAGCGGCTGCGGACGTCCTCGTCTGCGACGTCGGCCTGCCGGGCGAGGATGGCCACGAGTTCATCCGGAACGTCAGAGTCCCTCGAAGCGGAAGAAGGGGGGCCGGATCCCGGCGCTGGCGCTCACCGCCTATGCGGGGCCGGCGGATGGTGGGAAGGCCCTGGCGGCCGGCTTCGACGGGCACGTTTCCAAGCCCGCGCTGCCCGCGGAGTTGGTGGCCCAGGTGGCGCGCCTGGCCGGCCCGCGGGGCGGGTCCTGATGGCGATCTCCCGCCTGTAAAGCTGACTCGCCCGTTTCGTTTCACCCGCCCGAGCGGCACGCGACTTGCTTCTCCCCAGGAGTAGGGAGGCGCCCTGCTGGCAGCGACCCACGGGGTTTCGCTTCCCTGCCGTCAAGCGCCCTCACGGCCTCGCAGAGGCAGCAGGCGCCTGCGCTCCGCACGAGAGGATCCGTCATGCGTCTCAACAGAAAGGTCGTCGTCCTCACCAGTCTCGGCGCGGGGATCGCAGTGACGGCGCTGCTCGTCCGCCACTTCGCGTTTGCGCAGCCGGCGCCTGCGTTTCGCTTCGCCACCGTGGAGCGAGGTGACCTCCAGGCGCTCGTCTCGGCGACCGGGACGCTCAATGCCGTGACGACGGTCAGCGTGGGCACGCAGGTCTCGGGGCAGGTCTCCGCGCTGCTGGTCGACTTCAACGCCCACGTCAAGAAGGGCCAGCTCCTCGCGCGCATCGACCCGACCCTCGCGCAGCAGGCGGTGGCCGACGCCCAGGCCAATCTCGAGAAGCTGCAGGCGCAGGCGAACCAGTCCTCACGCGACCAGGCTCGCAACCGCGAGCTCTCGGCGTCAGGGCTGATCGCGACCAGCGCGCTGGAACAGGGCGGTGCCGCGCTGCAAGTCGCGCAGGCCAGCGAGACCTCCGCCCGCGTCGCCCTCCAGCGCGCGCAGCAGAACCTGTCGTACACCTCCATCTGGGCGCCCATCGACGGCGTCGTCGTCGAGCGCAACGTCAACGTAGGACAGACGGTCGCGGCCAGCCTCTCCGCCCCGCAGCTCTTCCTGATCGCGAACGACCTCGCGCACATGCAGATCCTGGCGCAGGTCGGCGAGAGCGACATCGACCGGATCAAGCAGGGCCAGCCCGTGAAGTTCACGGTGCAGGCGCTGCCCGGCCGTACCTTCACGGGAGCCGTACAGCAGGTGCGCCTGCAGTCGACGACGGTCGACAACGTCGTCAACTACACCGTCGTCGTGACCGTGGAGAATCCCGGCGGCCAGCTGCTGCCCGGAATGACCGCGCGCGTCGACTTCCTCGTCAAGTCGGCCGTGAACGTGCTGAAGGTGACCAACGCGGCCCTGCGCTACAAGCCCAGCGACGAGCTGCTCGCCCAGCTCGGCGCCTCACCGACGCCCCCGGACACGACCACGGCCAGCCTGACTCGCGTGGCAGCGACGACCGGGGCTCCTGCCGGCGACATGCGTGCGCGCAGGGATCAGGGAGGACGCTCCGCGAGCGGCGTCGGCACGCTGTACTCGCTCGACCCGCAGGGCAAGCTGCGGGTCGCCAGGGTCCTCACCGGGATCAGCGACGGTACGTCGACAGAGGTTCGGGGGCAGGACGTCGCGGAAGGGATGAAGGTCATCGACGGCCTCGCCTCGTCGACCGCGGCAGGCGCGCAAAAGCCGGCGGCGAACCCGCTGGCCGGCGCCCAGCAGAGCGGCGGCGGACGTGGCCGTGGCGGCGGATTCTGAGAGAGCGAAGGGGCATGAGCGAGATCGTCATCCTGACGGACAAGATCACCAAGACCTACGGCAGCGGCACGAACGAGGTGCACGCGCTGAGCGGCGTGGACTTGACCGTCAGGCGGGGCGAGCTGCTGGCCATCATGGGCGCCTCGGGTTCCGGCAAGTCGACGCTGATGAACCTGCTCGGCTGCCTCGACACGCCGACGTCGGGGTCGTACACGCTGGACGGCGAGCGGGTCGACGGGCTCGACAAGAACCAGCTCGCCGCGATCCGCAACCAGAAGCTGGGCTTCGTGTTCCAGGGATTCAACCTGCTGGCGCGCACGAGCGCGCTCAAGAACGTCGAGCTGCCGATGCTGTACGACCGCAGCGGCCGCAAACGCGACACCCGCGCGCTGGCAGTCGCCTCGCTCGAGCGCGTCGGGCTCGGCGAGCGTCTCCAGCACCTGCCGAACGAGCTGTCCGGCGGCCAGCAGCAGCGGGTGGCGATCGCGCGGGCCCTCGTCTCGGAGCCGGCGCTCGTCCTGGCCGACGAGCCCACCGGGAACCTCGACAGCCACACGACGATCGAGGTGATGGCGCTCTTCCAACAGCTGAACCAGCAGGGCATCACGATCGTCGTCGTCACGCACGAGGCCGACGTGGCCGTCTACGCGACGCGGATCGTCGAGATGCGCGACGGCCAGATCCTGCGCGACGAGCCGGTCGCCAACCGCCACGACGCCGCCAGCGATCTCACACGGCGCGCCAGGAGCGCGGCATGAAGCTGACCCTGGTGATGATCGGCCTCGCGCTGCAGAGCATCCTCAAGAACAAGACGCGCGCGATGCTGACGATGCTCGGGATCGTGATCGGCGTGGCCGCGGTGATCGTGATGGTCGCGGTCGGCTACGGAGCGCGCTCGCGCATCCGCGAGCAGATCAACAACCTCGGCACGAACATGATCGTGATCACGCCCGGTGCCAGCACCAGCGGCGGCGTGAGCCAGGGCGCCCAGGCCTTTGCGACGCTGACGCTGGCCGACGCAGACAAGATCCGCAACGAGGCGCAGGCCGTGACGGCCGTGTCGCCGGTCATCATCGGGCGCAGCCAGGTGATCGCGCCGGCCGGCAACTGGCGCACCATGATCAACGGCGTCGACACCGACTACCAGACGATCCGCGACTGGCAGGCGGACGCCGGCACGTTCTTCGAGCCCGACGACGTCCGCGCGGCGCGGGCCGTGGCCGTGCTCGGCCGCACGGTCGCGCAGCGCCTCTTCGCCGACAGCAACCCCGTCGGCCAGGAGATCCAGGTCGCCGCGCTGCGCTTCAAGGTGACCGGCGTGCTGGCGCCGAAGGGACAGACCGCGAGCGGCAGCGACTCCGACGACGTGATCCTGATCCCCTACACCACCGCGGCGACCCGCCTGACGGGCAGGCCGCGCATTCCGCAGATCCTGGCCAGCACCGCCTCGCAGGGCGACCTTCCCGCCGCCCAGGAGGAGATCCGGACGCTCCTGCGCGAGTCCCATCACATCAACGGCGACGACGAGGACGACTTCACCGTCCGCAACCAGACCGACCTCGCCACCGCCGCGGAGAGCAGCACGCGCGTGATGACGCTGCTGATGGCGGCGATCGCCTCGATCTCGCTGCTGGTCGGCGGCATCGGCATCATGAACATCATGCTGGTGTCGGTCACGGAAAGGACGCGCGAGATCGGCATCCGCCTCGCGATCGGCGCCCGCGGCTCGGACGTGCTGACCCAGTTCCTGGTCGAGAGCATCGTGATGGGCATTCTCGGCGGTGCCGCCGGCCTCGCCGTCGGCATCACCGGCGCGAGGGTGCTCGCTCACTTCACGGGATGGGAGACGGTGATCTCGCCGCTCGTGATGGTCGTGGCGGTCGGCTTCTCGGGCGCGGTCGGGGTCTTCTTCGGCTACTACCCGGCCCGCAAGGCGGCCGCGCTGAATCCGATCGAAGCCCTGAGGTACGAGTGACACCCACTGTGCCGCTCTCTGCATGCCGCAAGAATGGAGTGGTCCTATGAACATGACATACGTGATCGTCCTCGCCGTTGCCCTGGTACTGCTGATCGGCGGCGCCATACTCTGGCCGATCGTCGCCCGCCGCAAGCGTTCCGTGCGACTGCACGATCAATTCGGGACGGAGTACGATCGCACCGTGTCGGCCGCGGGTGGCGAGCGCAAGGCGCACCGCGAGCTCGAAGAACGCCAGAAGCACGTGGCGGCCTTGAACATTCGCCCGCTGTCCACGACCGAGCGCGAGCGCTCTCTGGCGGATTGGGCGTCCGTCCAGTCCAAGTTCGTCGACGCACCGGGACAAGCCATCGTCGACGCCGACCGCCTGATCATGGGAGTCATGCAGCTTCGCGCCTATCCCGTCGCGGAGTTCGAGCAGCGCGCGGCCGACATCTCGGTCGGCTATCCGACGCTGGTCAGCAACTACCGCGCTGCGCGGGCGATCGCGATCAAGAACGAGCAGCACCAGGCGGATACGGAAGAGCTGAGGCAGGCGCTCATCCACTACCGGTCACTGTTCGAGGAGCTCGTCGAAACAGAGGCAGTCCCCGTGGGAGCGCACTCATGAGCCCGGATCGCCTGGTCGACACACTCCCGCTGGGCGTTACGACCACCGACGACCCTTCGATCGCCACGAGTGCTGAACCAGCAGCGGCCCTTCTCGAACCCGGGGAGTCAGGGCGTCTGCGCACGCGCTGGAACGAGATCCAGGGCACGTTCGTCGACGAACCGCGCACTGCGGTCCAGCAGGCGGATGCGCTGGTGTCCGAGATGATCGGGCTGATCACCCGGGCGTTCGCCGACGAGCTCGCCGCGCTGGAGGGCCAGTGGAAGGCGGGCAGCGACGTCTCGACCGAGGACCTGCGCATGGTCTTGCAGCGCTACCGGTCCTTCTTCAACCGCCTGGTGGTCTGAGGGCCGAAGGGCGTCGGACTGCCTCGGGCCCGGAAGAGACGTGGCAGGGCTCGTGCATGCTCTTGTTTGTCCGGGTCCCGAGTCCGGAGATCCCGGGTCAAGTGGAGATGACGATATGCGACGCGAAGGCTCCCGTCTCGGCAGTTCGCTGTGCCTGGCCGCCGTCCTGGTGGCAGCCGCCACGGTGGGCTGCGCCTCGAGGTCTCATCGATACGACGACAGATACGAAAGGGGACGTGAGGAGCGAAGACAATACGACCGGATCCGCGACCGGGACCACGGTGACTACCATGTCTGGAACGACAGGGAAGACCGCGCCTATCGGCGCTTCCTGGCGGAACGCCGCAGAGCGTATCGCGACTTCTTCAGGCTCAACGACAGGGAGCAGCGCGAGTACTGGTCCTGGCGCCACAGCCACCTGGACGACGATCGCTACAGGCCGTAGGAGGTCCGAGTCCCCTCCCTCGCAGCTAGCGGACGTCCCCCGAGCGCCTCCTGGCAAAGAGCCAGGCGACAATCACGACGACCAGCATCAGGATCGGGAGTTGCCAATAGAGCCCCATCCAGCCCATCCCAAACCATCCTCCGTCGTGCATCATGGTCAACTCCCTCTCTGGGCTCGTCCCCTGTCGCCGACGCTGTCGCAGATGCTCAGTGCGTCATCTCGCCCATCTGCTTCATCATCGGGCACGTGGCCATCGAGTCCTTCCCTGCCCGCACGTGCTCCCTCATGTGGGGCCCGTCAGCTCCGTCTGGAGATCAGGTGCAGGATCGCCACGAAGAGCGCGGCCCCGATGATCGACCACAGGACAGGGAACGGATGCCCACTGATGTGAAGCATCAGAGGCTCCGGCAGCTTGAGCTGTCGCGCAACCCACGGCCCGAGCAGGGCCCCGATGAAGCCGAGCACGGTGGACACCAGGAGTCCGCCGCGGGCCCCACCAGCGAGCGCCTTCCCGATTGCGCCGCAGACGGCCGCGATGATGATGAGGATGATCAGCCCTGTCAGTGAGATCGTCATGACACGCCCCTTTCGCCTTCAATTCCCTGCCACGGGCGAGCTGAACCCTGATGCGGCAGCGGCGAGCTCTCCGTGACCGTCCCGTGCAGACGCTGGCGCTGGCGGCGGGGCGCTGGCGGCGACTGGCAATGTGTCGCCTTTCGCCTGCAGCGCCAGGTACCTGTCGATCCCCTCCTCGATCTCGCGGGGGAACTTCGGCGCCGGCCCCACCAGCTTGGCCTTGTAGACGCGGAGCATGATCTCGCGGAAGATCGGCAGCGCCGCGCGCCCTCCGGTCTCCTTGTCCCCCAGCTCGCGGTTGTCGTCGAAGCCGATCCGGACCGCCACCGTGATCCCCTGCGGCCCGTAGGTGGACCCCACGAACAGCGCGTCGCGAAAGTCGCTCGTCGTCCCGGTCTTCCCCATCACCGGGATCGGGAAGTCGCCGCCGTCGAGACTGTGGGCGGTGCCGTCCGGGAGGCGGACGACACCACGCAGCCCCTCCTGGATCAGCCTCAGCTCGGCGGAGCGGATCTCCCGCACGGACGGGGCCGCTTCGTAGAGCACACCGCCGGAGACGTCGGCCACGCGGTCGATGACGTGCGGCTCCGCCAGGATCCCCGAGGCCATGGCGCGGTAGACGCCCGCCAGCTCCAGCAGCCGCACCTCCGACGCCCCCAGCGCCATGGTGAGGTAGGGCTGCAGCGGCGTGCGGATCCCCAGTTCCCGGGCAGTCCGGATCACCTGGTCCAGGCCGATCTCGCGGGTGATCCACACGGCCACCGCGTTGCGGGACTCGGCCAGGGCCTGGCGCACCGGGATCGGGCCCTTGAACTCGTTGTCGTAGTTGGCGATCCACTTCACCTCGCGCCCGTCGCCCATCGGCACGGCGATGGGCTCGTCGGGCACCGTGGTGTCGAGGTTCAGACCCTGTCGGAACGCGGCCAGGTACACGAGCGGCTTCCACGCCGAGCCCGGCTGCCGCAGCGAGCCCGTCACGCGGTTGAGGTCGGAGTAGCGCGCGTCGCGATCCCCGTAGACCTGGCGGCCGCCCGACCTCGGCCAGGATCGCCGCGTCCGCGTTGCGCAGCGCGACCACCGAGCCCTGGATCAGTCCCTTGGCCCTCGGATGGCGCTTCTCGTAGAGAGCGAGGCCGTTCTCCAGGGCCTCGTTCACGATGACCTGCACGCGCTCGTCCACCGTGGAGCGGACCGAGATCCGCCCCTGGAACAGGTCCTCGACTCCGAAGCCGGAGCCGCCGTGCTGGCTCAGCTCGGCGAAGACCTGCTCGATCGCGGCGGGGGCGTCGGTCTTGCGCTGGCTGTGGCGCACCACACGGACCGGCTCGGCCTGGCAGACCTTGGCGACACCCTCGGGTATGTATCCGTTGCGCGCCATCAGGGCCAGGATCTGGTTGCGGCGGCGCAGGGGCCGCGGATCGCCGGGCGCCGGGGCGTAGTCCCTGGGCGACTTGCCGATACCCGCCAGCAGTGCCGCCTTGCCCGCGTCCGCGACCGTGTAGCTCGACAAGGACTTGCCGAAGTAGTACTCGGAGGCGGCGGCCAGGCCGTAGCGGCCGTTGCCCACGTAGTGGAAGCTGGCCGCGCGCGCGAAGATCTCACGCTTGGCCTGCTCCTTCGTTCCGTAGCGCCGTTGCATCTCCTCCTCGAGCCAGAACGCCAGGCGCACCTCCTCCAGCTTCCGAAGCAGCTTGTTCGTGGCGGGCACACCCAGGGCCGTGGCGAGGATGCGCTGGGGCAAGCCGTCGTAGAAGAGAGTGTCGCCGTCCTGCTCGACTCGTCCGCTCCCGGAGGAAGTAGGCGCGGACGAGCTGCTGCGTGAGCGTCGAGCCGCCCTGCGGGAGCAGCAGACGGAGCCTGGCGCCGTTCCACCACGCGGCCAGGGACCTGCACCGTCGTTCTGCGGACGACCCGCGGCAGCGCGCTGTAGTCGACGCCGGAGTGGGAGAAGAAGTTCTTGTCCTCGGCCGCCAGAACGGCCTGGCGCAGGACGAAGGGCACCTCGTCGTAGGAAACCACCCGGCGGTACTCGCGTGCCAGCTCGATCAGCACCTTGCCTCGGGCGTCGTAGACCTCGCCGATCCTGGGTGGCTCGAAGCGCAGGAATGGCTCGATGTCCGGCAGGCCGCTTCGGTCGAAGTAGACATGGTAGACCGCCCACGCCGGCGGGAGCACGACCAGCGCCGCCAGAGTGGCGAGCGCCAGCCGGACGGAACGGCGCGACCATGCGGACCGCAGGCGGCGAGCCACGAGACCGGCCATCCGGAGCGGGTGAGCCAGGACGACGCTGGCGATGGCGAATCGGGACCGTTCGGAGGAAACGTCACGGACTTGCGGGCTGCGGCGATCGGCCGCAGGGGGAGAACCGCGCACGTCGGCCAGGAGGTCGAACGGATTCATGGCGGTAGAGAACAGCAAGGACTGCGCCACGACGGAATCGCCTTGCCGGCCCACATCCCTCAGACGGGCACCAGACAGCCCGGTGGAATGGGTGCAGTTTGTAGAAAGAGGGGTAACGGCTCGCTGGAGCCCGCTGGCTCGCGTCTTGCTCGTTCGTCTTCCAGCGGTCAGTGCTCCGGGTGGCTGCTGCAGGCGGAGGCCGTAGCCGGTCAAGGTTCTTCCTGGTTGAGGTCGACGTGTTCGAACATCGCTCCGATCCTCTTCTTCCGTTCTCTCGCTTCCTGCGTCGTCTCCTGCAGAGCGTCGCACTCGTGGGCTTGCTGCTGGGCGCGTCACTGGCGATCGGCGTCCTCGGATACCACGCCATCGCACGCCTCCCCTGGATCGACGCCCTGCTCGACGCCTCAATGATCCTGGCCGGGATGGGTCCCGTCAGCGAGCTGCGCTCAGACGCCGCCAAGGTCTTCGCCTCGATCTACGCGCTCTTCAGCGGCGTGGTCTTCATCACGTCCGTCGGAGTCGCCGGCGCGCCCGTCGTGCACCGCTTTCTCCACAGGTTCCACCTGGAGGCGAAGACGCCTCGGCGCGGCTGACCCACCGCCGTTCGACCACGTCGTCGCGCTGGCCCGGTCCAGGCGGAGGCGGCCGCGCTCGCTGGCACGTGCGTTGCTCCCTGCCCCTCGATGTCGATCGGCCGCCGTGTCTGCTGGTTCGCGCTCGGGGCCCAGCTCCTGTTGGCACTCTGGGTCGCCAAGCAGTGGCTGTTCGTCGGGACGTACCGGTTCTACCTCGATCGAAGGTCCGAGTCGTCGATCTCGACCGCCCCGCGGGCCAGCCAGCGGTTCGACATCGTGGCGGGGCGGGTGGTGCCGCAGATCCTGGCGTCGGAGGAAGACCGCCTCGCGTTCCCCGTCGCCTTCCCCTGGCCTTCGCAGCTCGAGGTCCGCGCGGTCCCCGTCAGCCGGGCCACGGTGGAGATCGCGGTCGTCGAACGCGGGCACCGCTTCACCGTGTCGCGCCGTTCCCTGGCGGAGCCCGCGGACATCAGGCTGCGCCTGCCCCCCGTGACAGGCCAGCTCGAGCTCGCGAACGAAGGCGCCCTGCGCTGGTCAGACCCGCGGGTCGTGCAGCAGACGGTCACGACCCCGGAGTTGGCGGGGCTGCTGGCTCTCGCGACTTTGCAGGGACTCTGGATGGGAAGGCTTCCGGGGGGCCCCGTGCTCGGGACAGGAAGGGCGCGCCGTGTCTTCCTGGCGGCGCTATCCGCGCTCATCAGCGCGTCGGCCTGTCTGGCCGTCGGCGAGCTCGGTTTTCGGGCAATGGGCGATCGCCTGCCCGAATGGATTGCCGCCGATCGGCGGAACCTCGGCGAAGCGCGCCTGGACGGACGGTGGCAGGACTCGATGACCTACGGGGCACGCCTGCGACCCCGACTCGACACGTTCTGCCAGTGGCGCGAAGGCGACATCGTGCGCCTGGGCTTCCTGCCGCCCGATCTGGCGCGGCATCCCCTCTACCGCTTCCCCTTCTCGACCGACGCGGAGGGCTTCCGCAATCGGCCCGGGGCGGAGGAGGCCCCGGTGGCCGCGCTGGGCGACTCGTTCACCGACGCCATGACGCTTCCCGCGGAGCTTGCGTGGCCGTCACGGCTCTCCGCCCGCCTGGGAGTACCCGTACGGAACTACGGGACCGCGGGCTTCGGGCCGGGACAGGAGCGGCGCGTGCTGGAGGAGTACGTCCTGGCACGCCACCCGCGCGTCGTGGTCGTGGGCTTCTTCGCGGGGAACGACCTGCAGGACGCGGAACGGTTCGCGCACTTCGAAGAGGACGGCTCGTTCCGGCCCTCGTTCGCGTACGGATGGGAGTTCAAGGAGGTGGTGGCTCGCTTCGACAACCTCTACGTCGTGAGCCTCGCACGCGGTATCGCGAGCCTGTTCCAGCATCCGTTTCCGGGCCGTGAAGGCGCCGATTGAGTCCGACGGCTACAGCGGCGACGATCCGGCCGCGCCGGAGGCCTCCCGGGCGGGCTTCGATCGTGGGCTCTTCACGGTGCCGGTGGCCGGGCGCACGCTGCGCTTCGCCTTCCTGCCCGCCTACCTCAACACCCTGCGTTTCTCGCGCGCCCAGCTCGAGGCCTGGCCCGGTTGGGCCCTGACCCGGGAGGCGTACCGGCAGATGGACCGCGAGGTGCGCGCGGCGGGAGCCAGGCTCGTGGTGATGTTCATCCCCCACAAGGCCCAGGTCTACCTGCCGCTCCTGCAGGCCTCCCTGCCGCCCGCTGAGCTCGCGCGCGCGCTCGAAGCCACTCTCCGGCAGCCGGACCGGCCCCTGGACCTGGGTGCGATTCTGGACAACCGCCTGGCCATGAACGGCCTGATGCGCGACTTCTGCGCACAGGAAAGGATCGAGTTCCTCGATCTCACGGAAGCCCTGCAAGCACGAGTCGCGAGCGGGCAGAACGTCTACTTCCCCGACGATTCGCACTGGAACGCGGCGGGACACGAGGTGGCGAGTGAGGCTCTCGAAGTGCGGCTCCGGGCTCAGGAACAGCGCAGTGGCATGCGCGTTGCACCGCTGCTGATCACCGACGCCCAGGGCGTGCAGTCGGGACTCCGCCCTCAACCCCAACCGACAGTCTCGCGGAGGAGGATCTCAAAATGAGAGTCATCTTCACCAAGAACCTCGGCATGCTCTTGCTGGGAATCTGGCTGATCTTGATGGGCCTCGTGGGCTTTGTCCCGCTGGTCGCTTCCCTGGGAATACTCCTGAACTTCCTCGCCATCGCGGCGGGCATCTTGATCCTGATCGGACGCTAGCTGGCGCGCCGGCCCTGCGGAGCGCCCCAGACTTCGGTGGGGGCGTGGCTCAGCGGCTGCCGAGAGGACGAATCTACAAACCGGCTCCTTGACGAAGCTCCAACTTGCGCTGCACCCCTCGAGCAGCGGCACGAAGGTTGCAGCATCTTCCAGTGCGCGGCGGCGTTCCGGCCGCGAAAGCCTCAAGCCGATCGCCGGGAAACGACACTCTCCAAGCCTCCGGCGCAACGGCAACCTGCAGCGAACAAGAAAGCGGAAGTCGAATCAATGAAGAAGATCGCACTCACCGTAGCCCTGGTCGGAACGATCGTCGTCGCGGGCGCCCTCGCGGCGAGCGCGGACGTCAACGACTCCTGGATCACCACGAAGGCCAAGATCGCCCTGCTCACGACGGATGGCTTCAGCGTCAACGGCGTCAACGTCGACACCATCCAAGGCAACGTCACGATCCACGGAAAGGTCGCGACCACCGCCGACCGGACCAAGGCCGAGCAGACGGTCCGCGACGTGAAGGGCGTGAAGACCGTCAAGAACCTGCTGCAGGTGGTGCCTGACGACGTGAAGAAGCTGGTCGCGGCCAACGACTCGGACGTCAAGGGTCGCGTCGAAGCGTCTTTGAAGACCGACGGCAAGTTCGAGGACGTCAAGGTCGCCTCGGTCAACAATGGTGTCGTCCTTCTCTCCGGGAAGACCGCTGACCTCACCGAGAAGCTGCGCGCCATCGAGAACGCGTACTCCGTGAATGGCGTTCATCGCGTGGCCAGCGAGATCCAGAGCATCGAAAACTAACACCACGACCATCCGAGCGGGCACCACGCGCGAGCGGGGTGCCCGCTCTTCGTCGGCCCGCGGCTTCGCTTCCCCGCCTCCCTCCCCCACGGTCCGGTCACCCTCCTTCCGCCACTGCGGCGCGCTTCTCCTGCGATGGCCTGCTTACGGGAGGACCTTCACCTGCGCGCTGATGCACGCTCTGGCGCACAATCGGCATAGGGGGGCCGGGTTACCCCGGCCACCCCTGCCACACCACCCGGCATGCGGGTCCGCACCGGGCGGTTCGTGAAGTTGAGGTCATGCGCTCAGCCTCGGAAGACCGAGCGCGTCGAAGTGCGACGTGGTCAGCACGCTGTGAAGGCCCATGCTGGCGTTCCTCCACCAGCTGCGCGTGTTCGCCGCCACACGGGCGGCGACGTATTCGGACGCACCGCGGGCTCGCAATTCGCGGTAGACCGTCCGCCCACGTTTCCACTGCTTCAGCTGTAGAGCGCGTAGCCGATGGCGGATCCACTGGTCGAGGTCGGCGAAGATGCCGGGCGTTTCTGCTAGGCTGAAGTAGTTGCGCCAGCCCGGCAGGTAGCGCTGTAGTTCTTCGATGACCCGACGCAGGCTCCGTCCACCAGACCGCCGGGTGATGAGGCGGACTTGGTCCTTCATCGTGTCAAGGGCCTTGCGCGCCACCCGCAGCTTCACCGTTCGACCCGCAGCCACCCAGAACGAGTAGCCGAGGATCTTCCGGTTCCACACCAGGTCGACCGCACTCTTCGTCTCGTTGACTCGGAGCCGCAGCCGCCCGAAGAGCCTCCGTAGCAGCTCCATCGTGCGTCGCCCGGCCCTTCGGCTGCGTACGTATACGTTGCAGTCGTCGGCGTATCGGACAAAGGCGTGACCGCGCTTCTCCAGTTCCTTGTCCACTTCGTCGAGGAGCACGTTGGCGAGCAACGGAGAGAGCGGTCCACCCTGCGGTGTGCCTTCGCCCCGCTCCATCACTACCCCGTTCACCATCACGCCGGCTTCGAGATAGCGACGGATCAGTCCCAAGACACGGCGGTCCGGAATCCTCTTCGCGAGCCGTCCCATCAGCACATCGTGGTTGACACGGTCGAAGAACTTCTCGAGGTCCACGTCCACCACAAAGCGGCGTCCCTCCTCGACGTAGCGCTTCGCCGCCATCACCGCGTCGTGCGCGCTGCGTCTGGGCCGGAAGCCGTAGCTGTGCCTCGAGAACGTCGCGTCGAAACCGGGCTGCAGGACCTGTAAGAGCGCCTGCTGGATGAGTCGGTCGAGCACCGTTGGAATGCCAAGCTCGCGCACCCCGCCGCCGCTCTTGGGAATCTGCTGCCGCTTCACCGGTGAGGGCTGGTACGTCCCCGCGAGCAGATCCTCGCGAAGCCGCGCCCAGTTCGCCCACAGGTACGGCAGCAGTTCTTCCGTCGTCATCCCGTCGACACCGGGACTGCCCTTGTTCTTTCTCACTCGCTTCAGTGCAGCCTTCAGGTTCGGGCGTGACAGCACCTTCTCCATCAGAGGCGCACCGTCGCTGCCTGGGCGTTCGCTCCCCCTTGCCGCCGTCGGCGCTTCCGCGCTCCGTTCACCTCTCGGGGCTTCACCCCTGCCCATGAACGGGAGCTCCAGTTGCCTGGACATCTGCGACATCGCACCTTCGAGGCTCGAGCGCGCCTCACCCTCCTTCACGTTCGGCCCTTCGCTGCCCGCGAGTCCGGCAGCTACTACGGCCTCGGCTGACTCCTCGCTCCGCTGTTCTCAGCGTCGCCCTTTCAGGCGTGAGGCGAGGTCTCCCCAGGTACGAGCATCAGCCGTCACCGCACGACCGCCGGATCTACGCCCTCGGGTCTTGGCCATCGAGGCTTCGCGGTCATCTGCCCGCTCACCCCGCCCGCCAGCGCCTCGTATCCGGTTCCTGTTCGTCGGCCCGCGGTTTTGCTCCCCGCTTCCTCCCCACGGTCGGTCACCCTTCCGCAGTTGCGGTTCGCTTCGCTTGCGATGGCCTGCTTACGAGAGGACTTTCACCTCCAAGCTGAAGCCCACGCTGGGCGCACAAAAGAAAGGCGCCGGCAAGAGCCGGCGCCCTTCGACAGTCCGGAGCCCCCGGTCCGAGCGGGCTCGTCGTCGGTGCTACTTCTTGACGGGGGCCGCCTTTTCGACGGTGATGTGGGAGACCGCTTCGTGCTCGCCCTTCTCGTTGTCGCGGCAGGTCAGCTTGACCTTCTCGCCCGCTTTCAGGGCCGTCAGGTGCTTGGCGGCGATCGCATCGACCTTCAGGGTCGACTCGCCCTTTTCGGTTTTGACGGTGAGCGTCTTGGCAACGGTATCCGCCGAGACCACCTCGGCCTCCACGATGTGCGTCTTCGCAACCGCGGGCTTCATCATATCCGCGGGCGCGGCGGGCTTCGCGGGTGCCGCCGGGTCGGTCGCCTGTGCGGCAAAGGCCACTCCGGCGACGACGAACAGGGCGCACAGCACCAAAGCAAGCTTCTTCATTTTTGCGGCTCCTTGGTTGGAGGGATACGTCAGACTCCTGATTGGCAATCCTCGTGCCGACGGGCAGGCTCGACTAAAGTGCCCCGCTTGCCCGATTGGTTCGATGGTTCATCGCTCGATGGTTCACCTGAAGCCGCGCCTCCCTCGCCTTCCCATCGTTCGATCGCGCGCTGCTTCATCGTCGCGCCGACGCCAGGGCGTGGGTAGGACCCCGAGTCGAACGCGTCGTCCGACACGGAATTCCACAGAGCGATGATCGGCACTTCGGCATGGTGCGGGTCGCAGCCGAGAATGCTGAGCGACGCCGTGGCCAGTGGGAAATGCTGCGCCTCGATCGCCGGCAGTCCGATCCAACGCGTGGCCAGGACGGACCCGAACTGGCCGTGCGAGAAGAGCGCGACGTTTCCGTCCTGCGTGCGGAGACGTGCGATGAGGCGGTCCGCGCGGTCGGCGACTTGTGCGGGCAGCTCACCGCCCGGACAACCGTCGCGGAAGAGATCCCAGTCGGGCCGTTCCCTGCGAATGTCCGCCGACTCCCGTCCTTCGTAGTCGCCGTAATCCCACTCCACCAGGTCCGGGTCGATTTCGGCCGGGCCCGGGCCGGCCAGCTCGCACGTTCGTCGCGCGCGTTGGCGCGGGCTGGTCAGCACACGGGCAAACGCGATACCCCGGAGGCGCCGTCCAAGCTCCCGCGCTTCGTCCTCGCCGCGCGCGGTCAACGGAACGTCCGTGCGGCCGGTGTGTCGGCCGGAGAGCGTCCACTCCGTCTCACCGTGTCGCATGAGGAAGAGGCGCCGGGGCACCTTCTTCACGTCCTCTCCATCGCGGCGCTGTATTCGCCACGGCGCGCCGCCCGGTTGCACCTGGCTCGATGATACAGAGCCTGCTGTGCCGCCAGCACGTGGGACTGCTCGCCTTGCCAGATCTCCAGAGCCGGTTGCTGGATGGCGCGGGCGAACGAGAATGTCAGCGCCCAGGGCAGTCGCGACTTGAATCTGGCGTTCATGGCATTCAAACGGGCCGAGGCCAGTACGCCGGATTGGCCACCCGACAGGAACGCAATCCCCGGAACCACAGCGGGGACGGCTCGCAAGAGACACCCCACCGTGGCGTCGGCTACCTCGTCCACCGGTGTTTGAACGGGGCAGGTCAATCCCGGGAGCACCATGTTGGGTTTCAGGATGATGCCCTCAAGCGTCACCCGCTGCACGTAGAGCTGGTCGAAGACCGCCCGCAGGACTTCCTCCGTCACCTCGCAGCACCGCTCCAGCGTATGCCGGCCGTCCATGAGCACTTCCGGCTCGACGACGGGGACCAATCCGCCTTCCTGACACGACGCGGCATAGCGAGCCAACGTCTGCGCGTTGGCCTCGATGCAACCTCGGCTGGGGATGCCACCGTCCACGGCAATCACGGCCCGCCACTTGGCGAAGCGGGCACCCATTCGAAGGTATTCCGCGAGGCGGTCACGCAATCCGTCCAGGCCTTCGGTCACCTTCTCTCCGGGATGACGCGCCATGTCCCTTGCGCCGATGTCGACCTTGATGCCGGGAACGATGCCGGCGTCGCTCAGGCCTTTGGCGAAGGGAGTGCCATCGACTCTCTGCTGTCGGATCGTCTCGTCAGAGAGGATCGCGCCACTGATGCACTCGGCGAGATCGGGCGTCGTCACGATCAAGTCTCGATAGGCGCGCCGGGCCTTCTCGGTCTGAGGAATTCCCAACCGCGCGAATCGCCCGTTGCAGGTTGGAATGCTTTCGTCCATCGCCAGCAGGCCCCTGTCGCCGGCGACCAGCGCCCTCGCGGTGTCCCGGAGCGCCCGGGAATTCATCTTGGGCTGCCCCACTTCCAGTTCCGGACATCCGGCATGTCTTCGCCGTACTTGTCGATGTATTGCCTGTGCTCGATCAGCTTGTGCTTGAGCTGCTGCTTCAGGTAGATACCCTTCTCTCCCGTCTGCGGCAGGCGGTCGATCGTGTCCATCACCAGGTGGAAGCGGTCCAGATCGTTCAGCACCGTCATGTCGAAGGGCGTGGTGATCGTGCCCTCCTCCTTGTAGCCGCGGACGTGGATGTTGTCGTGGTTAGTGCGGCGGTAGGTCAGCCGATGGATCAACCAGGGATAGGCGTGGAAGGCGAAGATGACCGGCTTGTCCTTGGTGAAGAGCTCGTCGAACTCGATGTCGCTCAAGCCATGCGGGTGCTCGCTTTGCGGCTGCAGCTTCATGAGGTCGACGACGTTGACCACCCGGATCTTCAGGTCGGGCAGGTGCTCGCGCATGATGGAGACGGCGGCCAGCGTCTCCAGGGTGGGCACGTCGCCGCAGCAGGCCATCACGACGTCGGGCGCAACACCCTGGTCGTTGCTGGCCCACTGCCAGATGCCGATGCCCTCGGCGCAGTGCTGGAGGGCGGCGTCCATCGTCAGCCACTGCGGCGCCGGGTGCTTGCCGGCGACCACGACGTTGACGTAATGGCGGCTGCGCAGGCAGTGGTCCATGACAGACAGCAGGCAGTTTGCGTCCGGCGGCAGGTAGACCCGCACGACCTCCGCCTTCTTGTTCACGACGAGGTCGATGAAGCCGGGATCCTGGTGCGTGAAGCCGTTGTGATCCTGGCGCCAGACGTGCGAGGCCAGCAGGTAGTTGAGCGAGGCGATCTTCCGCCGCCACGGCAGGTGCGACGTGACCTTCAGCCACTTGGCGTGCTGGTTGAACATCGAATCGACGATGTGGATGAACGCCTCGTAGCAGTTGAAGACACCGTGCCGCCCGGTGAGCAGGTAGCCCTCGAGCCAGCCTTCGCATTGGTGCTCGCTGAGCATTTCCATGACTCGCCCGGTGGGCGCGAGGAACTCGTCGTTCGCCAAGGTCGCGGCGTCCCATTGGCGCTCGGTCACCTCGAAGAGGGCTTCCAGGCCGTTGGAGAGCGTCTCGTCCGGACCAAAGACCCGGAAGTTCCGCTGCTCGCCGTTCAGCTTCGCCACATCGCGCAGGAAGCGCCCGAGCACGTGCGTGTCGCCGATGCCGCGTACCCCCGGCGAGGGCACGTCGACCGCGTAGTCGCGGAAATCCGGCATCCGCAGGTCGCGGAGCAGAATGCCGCCGTTGGCGTGGGGATTCGCACCCATGCGACGTTCGCCCTTGGGCGCGAGCTCGGCGAGTTCCGGCTTCAGGCGGCCCTGCTCGTCGAAGAGCTCCTCCGGCCGATAGCTCCGCAGCCAGTCCTCCAGGAGCTCGAGGTGCTCGGGATGGGTGGCCGGGTCGGAGAGCGGCACCTGGTGCGCCCGGAAGGTGCCTTCGACCTGCAGACCATCGACGACCTTCGGCCCCGTCCAGCCCTTGGGTGAGTTGAGGAC
Organism: uncultured Acidobacteriota bacterium; assembly: GCA_963831755.1. Lineage (GTDB taxonomy): Bacteria > Acidobacteriota > Vicinamibacteria > Fen-336 > Fen-336 > DATBSL01. The sequence continues at coordinate 160,781 of CAWHRC010000006.1, read as the reverse complement.
GATCATCGGCCAGCGCGGGCGTGCGATGTCGCCGCGGACGCGGGCGTCCTGCTGGATCTTCTTGATCTGCTCCACCGCCGTGTCGAGGGCCGTGGCCATGGCCTCGTGCATCGGCCCAGGCTCGTGGCCCTCGACGAAGATGGGCGTCCACCCGTAGCCGCGGAGCAGCTGCTCCAGCTCGTCGCGCGTGATGCGGGCGAGAACGGTCGGGTTGGAGATCTTGTAGCCGTTGAGATGCAGGATCGGCAGCACCGCGCCGTCGGTGGCCGGATCGAGGAACTTGTTGGAGTGCCACGCCGTGGCCAACGGACCCGTCTCTGCCTCGCCATCGCCGACGACGCAGGCCACGACGAGGTCGGGATTGTCGAACACCGCCCCGAAGGAATGGCTGAGCGAATAGCCCAGCTCGCCGCCCTCGTGGATCGAGCCCGGGCACTCCGGTGAGGCGTGGCTGGGAATCCCTCCGGGAAACGAGAACTGGAGAAAGAGCTTCCGCAGCCCGGCCTCGTCCTGGCTGATGTTCGGGTAGATCTCGCTGTAGGTGCCCTCGAGGTAGGTGTTGCCCACTACCGCCGGGCCGCCGTGGCCGGGACCAGAGACGTAGATCATGTCGAGGTCGTACTTCTTGATGACCCGGTTCAAGTGCACGTAGATGAAGTTCTGTCCGGGGGTCGTGCCCCAGTGTCCCAGGAGCATGTGCTTCACGTCCGCGAGCCTCAGCGGCCGCTTCAGCAGCGGATTGTCGAAGAGGTAGATCTGGCCGACCGAGAGGTAGTTGGCGGCGCGCCAATAGGCGTCGATCTTCCCGAGCAGTTCCGGCGTGAGCGTATTGGGCTTCATGGTTCAGGTTCCCGGGGAATCGAGCGGAGACTGAGCACGCGGATGACGGACCTCGCGATCATGAGACCGCTGTTCGCCGCAATCGCGAAGCCTGCAAGGATTCGAGACACCTCATCACATGATCAACCGGCCGTCACGAGCGCCTGACTCTTGGAGACGATGCATTCCAGCAGCTCGTTCCAGGACTTCACGAACGATCGGGCGCCTTCATCCTGGAGCTGGGCAGCGAGCGCGTCGACGTCGACGCCGGCCCCGGCGAAGCCGGCGAGCACCTCCTCGCAGTCACCGCCGTCGGCCGGCAGGATCGCTCCGATCTCGCCATGGTCCGCCAGGCCTTTCAGCGTGGCCTCGGGGATCGTGTCGATCGTGAACGGGGCGGCCAGCGACTCGACGTAGAGCACGTCGGAGGCCTTGGGGTCCTTGGTGCCAGTGCTGGCCCACAAGAGGCGCTGGGGCTGGGCGCCGGCGTTCAGCAGGCGCAGCCAGCGCGGCGAGTCGAGCAGTTCGCGGTAGGCTTTGTAGGCGCGCTTGGCAATGGCGATGCCCAGCGTGTTGCGCAGCGCCTCCGGTACCTTGCCCGCCACGGCGACGTCCCAACGGCTGACGAAGATCGAGGCCACGGAGAAGACGTCGGCAGTCAATCCGGCGGCCACACGCCGCTCGATGCCGCGCCAGTACGCCTCGGCGGCCGCGACGTACTGCTCGCGGGAGAAGAGGAGCGTCACGTTGATCGGCACACCCGCGAAGATCGACTCCTCGATGGCGGGGAGACCTTCCTTGGTGCCCGGTATCTTGATGAACAGGTTGGGTCGCTCCGCGAGGGCATGGAGCTCCTTGGCCGCGGCGACGGTGCGGGCCGTGTCGTGCGCCAGCAGGGGGGATACCTCCAGCGACACCCAGCCGTCCACGCCCCGCGTCCGATCGTGGACCGGTCGAAGCAGGTCCGCGGCCTGACGGAGGTCTTCGAGGGCCAGCTCGAAGAACAGCGGCTCGCCCGACTGGCCCCGCTTCACCTTCCGGCGAATGGCGTCGTCGTAGTCGTGGCTGTTCTTGATGGCGTTGTCGAAGATCGAGGGATTCGACGTGAGTCCTGTGACCGAGAACTCCTCCACGTAGCGCCGGAGCACGCCGCTCGTCAGGAGTTCGCGGGTGATGTTGTCGAGCCAGAGGCTCTGGCCCATCTCGTGAAGCCTTTGCGTCCGCTTCATGGTTTCTCTCCAGCAGAAGACCCCAACGCGGCCGTGGCGCGGTCTGCCCGTACGCCGAGGAGCAGGGCGGGTAGGTCGGGACCGAGGCAGATCACAGGGAGTCCCGGGGGAATGACCCCCGGGGCTCCCTGGGTTCTGGACGGCCTTCACTGCTATTCGGGGACCTTCTCGGTCTTGGTCGTGGTGGTTGTGGTGACGTACGTGATGGTCCCTGCGACGGGCTCGCCCGAACCGACGGCCAGCGGCAGGACGGTGACGGTCTTGCCGATCACCAGGTCGGCGGGCACCTTCGACTTCTCGTTGATCACATAGGTGATCTTGCTTCCGTCGGACCGGATGACGGTGAGAGTCTTGCCCGCTTCGTAGGCCTCGACCTTCCCGGATATGTTCGTGGTGGTCGTGCGAGTGGTCACACCGGAGGGCAGGTGCCGGGTATCCTCGGTGGTGCGCTTGACGTTACCCTCTGCAGTGACGCTGGTCGTCGTGACACGCGAGACCAGCTGCGTTGCCCCGTCCCTGCCTGGCTCGGTGTAGAGAGTGACGCGGCGACCGACCTTGACCTCCGCAGGCACTACGATGCTGGGCGCGAGAGTGTAAGTGACTTCCTTGCTGTCCGCTCCCCGGATCACGATCACGTGTCCCGCCTCGTAGCGGACCACCTCGCCGTCGACGGTCACGTACTTCGTGTCGGTCTGGGTAGCCTGGGCGAAGGCTTGGCCTGATGCAACGGGGGCTACGCTGATGCAGAGCCCCGCAATGAGCACACTTAACTTCATATCCTCTATCTCCTTGCTTGCCTCACGCTGCAGGGATTGCCCGCACGCGTCTGGCTTTCCTTGCGCTGGTCAGTGGTACGCCTCACTTCTCCGTCTGAGAAGCGGCAGGACGCAGGGATCTCATCTCCTGCGGTCTTACTTCTCCTTGGTCTCGATTTCGGAGGCCACCTGCCTCACGCCAGGGACATCGTAGGCGGCCTCGACAGCACGAAGCTTGTTTGCCAGGCTCGTGGCGCTTCCATCCAGGAACACGAGCCCGTTGTCGACCGACTTCACCTTGATCCCTTCGAGGTTCTTGTCCGCCTTCAGCGCTTTCTCGACCGCGTCCTTCACGTCCTTGTCCGCGGCCTTCACCGACTCCTGGTGGGACTCCTTCACGACCTGCAGCAGGTTCCGGACCTCCGTCACGCCGCCGACGGAGCGAGCCGTGGCTTCGGCCTTGTCCTTCACCGCCTCGCTGTCGACCGTCCCGTGGAGTGTCACCTTGCCTTGTTCCGTGTCGACCTTGACGGCGTTGCGACCTGCGCCGTCCGTCGTCATCAGCGCGATCCGGATCTTCGTCGTGATCCAGGTGTCGTCGCTCGCCCGTGCCGAGGCGACGCCCCACATCAGGAGAAGAGCCACCAGTGTCAATGTCAGTCTCTTGCTTGCGCTCATCTCGCCTCCTTGCTCGTCGTGTGCGCTCATTTCGCCTTCTTCCACTCTCGATCGCCTGCCCGGCTGAGCTCAGCTGTCAGCGCATCGACCGCAAGTCCAGAATCTGCCCGAGAAAGGCGCCGAGCATGGTCCAGGATCCGTTCGAATACCGGCCGTACTGCGTCCGGCTGTAGTAGCCGTCCCGGTAGCCGCGGTTGAAACCCTGGCGGAAGTAGTAGTTGTACTCGCCCTGGTTCCCGTAGTAGCCGTCGTAGCCGAAGTTCGCGTCCTGATACGCATACGAGTTCCGGTAGTCGAACCTCCAGTGGTCCTCACGATCGGCCTGCCCGGCAAAGTAGCCCTCCGAATACCCGTTGTTGATGGCCTGCCGGAGCACGTTGGCGCCGTATTCATTCGTTTCGTAGTAGCTGCCACCGCGACTGTAGCGATAACTCGGCGCCGTGTAGAAGTACGGGTCATTGTTGTAGTCGTAGGCGCTCTGAAGACGCCGTTGCTGCTGGCCCATGCGCGTCACGTACCGCTGCTGGAAGCGATATGTCGCGTTGCGGTTCTGCCCCTGCAGCTGCGCGGCGTACTGCTGCGCGCGGGCCTGCTGCTGGTCCAGGTTTTGACGGTACTCGACCACACGCTGCCGCTGCTGGGAAATGAGCTGCTGCTGACGGTCCTGTGAGAGACGCGCCTGCTGCTGTTGCTGTTCGCCTGCCGCTGCTGATTGGCCTGCTGTTGCTGAATCGCCTGCTGCCGCTGCTGGTCCGCTTGCCGCTGTTGATTGACCTGCTGTTGCTGAATCGCCTGCTGTCGCTGCTGGTCCGCCTGCTGCTGGTTGGCCTGCCGCTGCTGATTGGCCTGCTGTTGCTGAATCGCCTGCTGCTGCTTCGCCTGCTGCTGCTGATTGGCCTGCTGCCGCTGCTGGTCCGCCTGCTGCTGGTTGGCCTGCCGCTGCTGGTTCGCCTGCTGTTCCTGGTTCGCCTGCCGCTGATCCGCCTGCTTCTGCTTTGCCTGCTGCTGCTTTGCCTGCTGCTGCTTCCTGCTCTGCTGCTGCTCGCGGCTTGGCTTGCGGCGCAGCCTTTTGTTCCTGGTTCTTCTGTTGCTGCTTTCGCGCCTGGGCGTTCCCCTTGCCCTTGTCTTGCTTGTCGGACTTGCCTTGCGCGTCGTTCTTCTTGTCCTCCTGCGCCCGCGCGGGAGCAGTGGCCCCAAGAAGCAGGAACAGCGCAGCTGTTCCAATGATTCCACTTGCCTTCATTTGCTTGCGCTCCGTTTCAGAGTTAATGGCCCGTGACCGTCTTCCCCTCATCACACTGCAACCTTCGTGCCGTTCGAGGGACATGCGGTCAACCCAGGCGAGTCAGAGAAGCGGTCGGTCCCGCGTTCGTTCAGGCCGCTGCAGAGGGCCTCCAGAACTCGCACGCTCGATCGTCAGGAGGCAGCGGGCCGCAAGACGGGAGGTCAGGGCAAGCTGCGTGTCAGCAGCCGGGAGCCCTGCACACGATGGACGGCCACGTGGTGTGCTCCACGTCCTTCATGTCCTAATGGCTGGCACGGGGCGGCCCACGACGGTCCGATCGGGTGTATCCCTGCCTCATCCAGCTGCGACCCAGATCGTTCAGGACAAGCTCGTACGTCGACGCCAGAGCCGTCGAGAAGACGGCTAGGAGAAGAATCCTGCGCTGCGAACGGCTTCGCCTGGCGATCAAAGCGACTTCAGATACTCGACGAGGTCGCGCTGCTGCTCCGCGGTGAGACCGAGAGTACGAACCCGGTTGTAGTGCGCCACGACGTCGGCGAGCGTCGCCGCGCTGCCGTCGTGGAAGTACGGCGGGTGCTGCCAAAGCGCACGCAGAGGCGTGGTGCGGTACGCCTTGCTTGCCGTGCGCGCCGCGTACGCCCCGTCGACACCGGTCTCCGCAGGCGTGTGCAGCTTCCCGCTGTTGTTGTCCGTGCCGGAGCCGCCGACGTGGCAGCTCGCGCACGTCCGGTCGAACATGACGCGTCCACGCTTTGCGACCGCCGACGTCGAAGCTTCCGGCCGGAGGTGGAGGTGCCGGCAGGCTGTGCTGGTAGGCGCGCAGCGCCGGGAGCTTGGAGGTGACCATGTCCGGCGAGTGCTTGACGTCGATCTTGAGCCGCGGGTCGGAGAAGTTGCCTTGCCCGCCCATCTGGGTGACGGCGACATAGGCATTCCAATAGGAGATCGGCCCCTCCGCCGTGTACGTTTCGTTCTTGACGTGGGCCAGGCCATACGCGGGCGGGATCACGAGCGGCGTGTTCTTGCCGTCCTGGTTGTACCGCGGGTCGTACTTGCCGGGACCCCACGAGGTGTAGACCGCCTTCTTCTCCGCGGAGAGCACCGGCGACAGCGCAATGATGGCCCCGACGTTCAGGTCTCGGTTCGGCCAGCCGTCCTTCCGGTGGCCGATGCCGGGCATGACCGAGTTGTCCACGGTGGAGTGACAGAGCGCGCAGGTGACGCCGAGCCGCGTGATGTGATTGTTCGCGTCCACGCGTGGCCTGGAGGCCCACGACCGCATTCATCTTGAGCAGCGCCACCGTCGTCGCCGGGCTCTTGAGATCGACCTTGTCGAGGATCCCCGCGGGCAGCACGTCAGCGTCCACCTTGAGCCCGACCTTGAGCGCCGTCGTCGGATCCACGTTCTTCTCGACGACCTCGTTCAGGCGAAGCGTGTCGGTCCAGACCTGCTCGTCGCCGAAGGTGTCGAAGCGGAAGACGCGCTGGCCTTCCGCGACGAGGGCGGGTGAGGCCTTCTCCGTAGCCGGGGGAGCCGCCGCGGCGGCCGGCTGCGTTCCCCTGGGAGCCGGCTCCTTCGTTGCGCTTGCGCCGAGCACTAGTCCCGCAGCCAAGACGACGACGACCAGCGTAGCCACACCAATCCCCGGCGGGCGGCTCCCCGATTTCGGGTGCTCCTGTAATTGCGCAGTGAGGCCACGAAGGACGCTCGTCGTCTGGGGTCTCTTCATTTCACCCTCGCTAGAGACAGGCTGGAGACGGCCTCACACGCCCCATCCGGGCGTGAAGCCCAAGATCAACCTGGTAAGAGCAACCCGCGTGCCACCAGCAATTGCGGACGACGGCCGCCCGCTCGTGAGAGTCAGGGCAGCCTGAGATCGCGCGAACCGCACGCGGGCGAGGAACAATCTACAAAGGGCCTTCCGCCGAGGCCTGAGACAGCGGCTGAGCTTGAGAGGACACCCGGCACTGATTGGGCGGCAACTGACGGATTGGGCTGCAACTGGGGGTGCCGCAGCCTGGCCGAGATCTTGCTAAAGCTAAGTGCTCCGGCGGAGGCGAAGCGGCCCGTTGGAGGGTACGCGGTCGGGTCCGTCTGGTGCTGCCGAACTATGTCAACCGCGAACAGACAGATCACCTCGCCGGTCGTCGGCAGCGTACGTCGGATATCGTCCGTCGAGGAGCGGCCGGAGCAGCACATGAGGGCGGGCCGCGCGACCGTCGAGCCCGTGCCCCGTATCGGGCCGATCCAGGCGGCCCTTGCCGAGGTGGGGGCAGACGGGGGGCAGGAGAGCGAGGCGGGGTTCCGGGCCCTGGCCGAAGACGCACCCTGCGCCATCTTCATCGTCCAGGGCGCGGAGATCCGGTTCGCCAACAAAGCCGCCCGCGAGATCACCGGGTATTCGACCGACGACCTCGAGCACTGCGCCCTGTGGGACGTGGTTCATCCCGACGACAGGGAGAGGGTCCGGCGACTCGTTGCCGACATGTGCAGCTCGTCGGCGCCCTCGCGCTACGAGGTGAAGCTCGTGCGCAAGAACGGGCAGCCGCGCTGGGTGGATTTCTCGGCCTCCGCCCTGAGCTACCGTGGCCGCCCGGCGATCATGGGAGTGGGGCTCGACATCACGGCGCGCAAGCTGGCCGACGCGCGCATCGAGGCGCTCGCCTACCGCGACGCTCTCACCGGCCTCCCCAACCGCCGGTTGCTGCAGGACCGCGTGGGCGTGGCCATGGCCCAGGCCCACCGGCGCTGTCAACGGCTCGGCATCCTCTTCCTCGACCTCGACCACTTCAAGGACGTGAACGATTCCCTGGGCCACCCTGCGGGAGACGAGTTGCTCAAGACGGTCGCCAAGCGTCTCGACAGGGCGATGCGCCGCGACGACACCGTGGCTCGCATCGGCGGGGACGAGTTCGTCGTGCTTCTCACCCACCTCGCCGATGCCAACCAGGCGGCGCTCGTGGCCCAGAAGATCCTGGTGCTGCTGAAGGCGCCCGTTCGAGTGGGCGGGCGCGAGCTGTTCGTGAAGGGCAGCATCGGCATCTCCGTCTACCCCGAGGACGGGACCGATTTCGACAGCCTGCTGAAGAACGCCGACGTGGCGCTCTACCGAGCGAAGCACGAGGGTCGCGACAACGGCCAGCTCTACACCCTGAGCCTCCAGGAGGCGGCCATGGCGCGCCTCGAAATGGAGGGCGGGCTGCGGCGTGCCCTCGAGCGCGGCGAGCTGTTCCTCGAGTACCAGCCGACGTACGATCGGACCGCCAATCGCATCCACGGCGTGGAAGCGCCCAGCGGCCCGGCCGGCATGCAGGGAGCCATCGAGGTCATCGGGGCGCCCGGCCTGCTGCAGATGTGCTACCTGGGACGGCTCTCGGGCGCGCTCGAGGCTACGCACCAGGCGCGGACGATCCGCATGACGTTCGAGACCGGGCGGCTCGCCACCGCCACCTCCGAGGGGGTGCAGGGGCGCGACGCGGTCATGCAGTTTCTGGCCTGGACGGAAGGGCGCTTCGCGTTCCACCCCGGGGCCACCGCGGAGGGCGGGCCGATCTCCGAGCCGATGGACTTCCTGATACTCGAGGCCTGCCGCATCCTGGACGAGAAGTCGGCCACGAAGTTCGAGAACTGACCGCACGGTCACCGCCGCTCTGCGGCGGCGGCTCGACACAGCGGGACTGCGGCGGCGTTCGCTGCCCGCTACGGGCCGACACCCAATGTACAAAGCGGCTTCCACCGGAGGCGAGACCGTGACGTCTTTCCGCCTTCTCGAGCGACACACTCGGGATCGCGACGTGGCCGCGTTCTTGCTGGAGAGAGCCCTGTCCAGGCTTCGCCCTCGCCGGTGACGGAGGGGCGAAGCTGCCCAAGTGAGGGAGGCGCACTCGGTCCATTCGCCTGGTGCCACCGAAGCCATGGCAAACAAGAACAGACGGATCACTCTCGCCTCCCGGCCATCGGGCTTCCCCAAGGCGTCGGACTTTCACCTGGCAGAGTCGCCCATGCTCTGGCCCGCTCGCGGGCAGGTCCTGGTCCAGACGATCTACTTGTCGGTCGATCCCTACGTGCGGGGGCGCATGAGCGCCGCCGAGTCCTACGTACGGCCGCTGGAGATCGGAGAGCTGATGCCCGGCGGAGCCGTGGGCAGGGTCCTGGAGTCGGCGGACCCGAAGTTCGAGATTGGCGCCATCGTCCAAGGCATGCTGGGATGGCAGGACTACGCCGTCGTCGACGGAAGCGAGCTGCGGGCGATCGACGAGAGAGTGGCCCCGATCCAGACGGCTCTCGGGGTGCTGGGCCTGCCCGGTCTCACGGCGTACTTCGGCCTGCTGGACGTCTGCCACCCCAAGGCCGGGCAGACGGTCGTCGTCTCCGGCGCGGCCGGCGCGGTCGGAATGCTCGTCGGCCAGCTCGCCAGGATCATGGGCTGCCGCGTCGTGGGAATCGCGGGCTCCGACTCCAAGGTCGCGTTCCTGGTGAACGAGCTTGGCTTCGATGGAGCATTCAACTACAAGGCCACGACGGACTACGGCGGCCAGCTCGGGCAGCTCTGTCCTGCCGGGATCGACGTCTACTTCGACAACGTGGGGGGGGCGATCAGCGACGCGGTCCTGCGCCTGATCAACGTGAAGGCGCGAATCGCCATCTGCGGGCAGATCTCGCAGTACAACCTGGAGACGCCGGAGCTCGGCCCTCGCTGGTTCGGTCATCTGCTCGTCAAGCGAGCCAAGGCGCAGGGCTTCCTGGTTTCCGACTATGCCGAGCGCTTCTCCGAAGGGCTGCAAGGAATCGGGCAGTGGCTGCGGCAAGGAAAGCTGAAGTACCGGGAGGATGTCGCCCAGGGCCTCGAAAACGCTCCTCAGGCCTTCATCGGGATGCTGCACGGGAGAAACCTCGGGAAGCAGCTGGTGCAGGTTTCGGGATGGACTGCCTGACGGCTCGGCAGGCGAAGGACTACGGGATGCAGGCCACCCTGTGGCCGCACGGATCGACGCAGCTCAATCGCAGGACAGCAGGCGGCCTCGACACCTGTCGAGGCGTCTCGTGAACACGGACAAGGGGGACGAGATGTCGGTAGCCAAGGTTTCCGAGATCAGCGCGACGTCGAGCAAGAGCTTCGAGGACGCGCTCAAGCAGGGGCTTGCGCGGGCAAACAAGACGCTGCGCAACGTCCGAGCCGCGTGGGTCAAGGAGCAGCAGGTGCTCGTGAGCGACGGCGCGATCACCGAATATCAGGTCAACATGATGGTGACCTTCGTCATCGACGACTAGGCGCCCTGCCCCGCCAGCCCTTCCCGCACCTTCAGGCGCCGGATCACCCCGTGCATCGTCAGCAGACCCATGAGTCGATCTGCGTCCATGACGAGGAGCCGCCCGGTCCCTGCTTGAGCCATCCGTGCGATCGCCACCGGTAGCGGCGCATCCGGCTCGGTGACGATGGCGTCCGTCAACGGACGCATGGCACCCTGCACGGACGTCGACTCTCTCTCCTCCGGCGAGAGCCGCAGCACGTCCTTCAGGCAGAGAAGACCAACCACGGCATCGCCCCGTGTCACGGGATAGCCGCCGTAGCCGGTTCGCATGAAGTGCTCCCGGGCCGCCTCGGCTACGGAGCCGGTTGAAGGCACCGTCACGACGTCCTCCACCATTGCGTCACGGACCGTGATTCCTCGCAGGGCCTCGTCGAGGCGCACCTGCTGGTAGCTGGCCGTCGAAGCGTCCTTGATGAACCAGCCGATCAGGATGTACCAGACGCCGCCGAGCGAGTCCCCTCGGATCAAGCTGAATACCCCGCCGAAGATCAGGAAGAACGCGAAGAAGGTCCCGGCCCCGCTGGCGATCCGGGTGGCCCGCGCCTTGCCCAGCGACCCCCACAAAGCGCCGCGCAGCAGCCGCCCCCCGTCCATCGGGAAGGCGGGAACCAGGTTGAAGATCGCGAGGATCAGGTTGATCAGGGCCAGGTACTTCGCCACCACCGCGGCCGAGGGGCCCACGAACGGCAGGGCGGCGCAGGCGTAGAAGAGTCCCGCGAGAGTCAGGCTCACCGCGGGTCCGGCGGCAGCCATCCAGAACTCGGCCCGCCCGTCCTTGGGATCCTTCTCGAGCTGGGCGACGCCGCCGAAGATGAACAGGGTGATCGACCGGGTGCTCAGGCCATGGCGACGAGCGGCGACGGCGTGCCCCAGCTCGTGGAGGAGGATCGAGACGAAGAAGAGCAGTGACGCCACGAGGCCCTTCGCCCAATAGGAGGAGGCCGGGAGATCGGGGTATTGCGCCGGGAAGTAGCCAGTCGACAGGGTCCACACGATCAGGCCGAAGATGATCAGCCAGCTGAAGTGGAGGTAGATCGGAATCCCGATCACCCGTGCGATCTGGACGCGGTCCGCGCGACTGCTCAGGTTCATGGCCGGTCTCCCACTCCCGTTCTCAGGCGTTCTGGAGGATCACCTTCAGGGCGCGTTCCTTCGCGGCGTTGCCGAACGTGTCGTACGCCTTCATCACCTCGCCCAGGCCGAAGCGATGCGTGACCAGCTTGCGCGGCTGGAGCCGTCCCGACTGTACCGCCTTGAGCAGCATCGGTATCGTGACCGTGTCGACGAGCCGTGTCGTCAGCGTGATGTTGTGCGCCCACAGCCTCTCCAGGTGGAGATCGACGGGCCCCCCGTGAACTCCGACGTTGGCGAGGCGACCTCCCGGAGCGAGGATCGACTGGCAGATGTCGAACGTGGCGGGGATCCCCACGGCCTCGATGGCGACGTCGACGCCCGCGCCGCCCGTCAGCTCCATGACGTTCGGCACGGCCTTGCCGTCACTGCTGTTGACGGCCTGCGTGCCGCCCAGGGAGCGTGACACCTGCAGCCGGTTCTCGTCCACGTCGATCATCACGATCTCGGCCGGCGAGTAGAACTGCGCCGTGAGCAGCGCGGCAAGGCCGATCGGCCCGGCCCCCACGATTGCGACGGTGTCGCCCGGCTTCACCTGCCCGTTGAGGACGCCGCACTCGAAACCGGTCGGGAGGATGTCGCTGAGCATCGCCATCGCTTCCTCGTCGGCGTCCGGCGGCAGCGGATGGAGGCTGGTCTCGGCGTGCGGGATCCGGACGTACTCGGCCTGCGTCCCGTCGATCGTGTGGCCGAGGGTCCAGCCCCCGCGGCGGCAGTGCGAGTACATCCCCTTCCTGCAGAAGTCGCACTTCCCGCACGACGTGATGCACGAGATGAGGACCCTGTCGCCGTTGCCGACACCCGAGACCGCGTCTCCGACGTCTTCGACGACCCCGACCCCCTCGTGTCCGAGGATCCGGCCGTCGCTGACGGTCGGAACGTCGCCCTTCAGGATGTGAAGGTCGGTCCCGCAGATCGTCGACGTCGTGATCCGCACGACCGCGTCTGTCGCCTCCAGGACCTGCGGCCGCGGCCTCGTCTCCCAGGCTCGCTTCCCGGGGCCGTGGTAGACCAGGGCTTCCATCGTCCCGCCTGCCAGACCCTGTGCCTCGCGCACAGGCGAGGGGCCCTTCCCGAGTACGTCCCTGATCACGTTCATCGGTTCCCTTCCGTCTGCCCGGATCGAGCGAACTCACCTGTCTCCCGGGTCCGGAACGACACCGGTGCACGTGGCTCAGCCGATCGCACCTTAATGCTAGGCGTTGCCTCGAACGGGTCACCAATCGATTGTTCGATCGCGATCCATCGGCAGCGGACAATGCGTCCAGGCTCCCCGACGGATCGACGCGCGCCATCGGGCCGGCGGGAGGAAAGCTACTTGTCTGGAACTCGCGTGAGATCGGCCGGGGCGCGTGCGCCCAGGTTGCCGGCCCGCCACCAAGGACCGAGCGGAGGAGGAGGCGGCCAGTGCCTGCCGAACGGGCGCGCGACAAGACGCGCAACACGAGAAAAGCCCGGGACCGCACTGGCCCCGGGCTCTGGGACGGCGCGACTCGCGGAGTCTAGCTCTTGAGGGTCACGTTCGCGGCTCTGGGCCCCTTGGGGCTGTCCGTGACCTCGAACTGTACCTTGTCACCCTCGTTGAGGGTGCGAAAGCCATCGGCCCGGATGTCGGAGTGGTGGACGAACACATCCGGTCCACCCTCGCGGGAAAGAAAGCCGAAGCCCTTCGACTCGTTGAACCACTTGACGGTGCCTTCGATCATGAGCGTGCTGGCCCTCCTGGGCCCTTGCCTAGCAGCTTGGTCACCTGCGCGCTCACAAGACGAAAGCTGCCCACCGCGGGCGGCTCCTTCCGTAGACGCCAGAGCAACAGCCGACTAATGCGGCTGCAAGTATGGCCCAGCCGGCTCGGCTTGGCAACCACCGCGGTCAGGCGAACAGCGCCCGCGCCCGCTCGGAGATGGCGATCACCGCCGGGTTGCGGAGCTTCCTGTCGACGGTGATCGCGTAGAAGCGCTGCCGGACCGTGTCGAGGTGCCCGACGAGGCGCACGCGGTACTGTCGCCGCACCTCCGCGTCGATCGCCGAGGGCATCGCGAACAGTCCCGCACCCGCCTGCCCGAAGGCGTCGATCAGCGCGCTGTCCTCGAAGGTGCCGACGACACGCGGCCGGACGCCCTGCCCGCGAAACCAGTCCTCGAGCGAGAGGCGCAGCCCGGAGTCCCCGCTCGGCAGCAGGAAGGGCGCCCCGTCGAGCGAACGGGGAAAGCGTCGACGGTGCTTCGCCGCCAGCTGCTCGGTCCCGAAGATCGACACGCCGCACTCGCCGAGCAGGTGGCTGTAGGCATGCACCTTGACCGCCGGAGGAGCCGGCGTGTCGGCGAGAACCACGTCCAGAGAGTAGATCGCCAGCTCGGCGACGAGGCGCTCCGGGCGCTCGTGCACGCAGTCGAGCTGGATCGGCTCGGGGAGGTGGAGGGCCGGCTCGAGGATCTGGTAGGCGACCAGCTTGGGCACGACCATGGCCACTCCCACCGCCAGGCGCGCCGGCTGCGTGACCCGACCCTTCACCGCCTGCTGCAGCTCGCGGCCGAGGGCGAAGATCTCGTCCGCGTAGCGATACACGGTGCGGCCGACGTCGGTGAGCACCACGGTACGCCCGGAGCGAAGGAGCAGCTTCTCCCCGAGGGCTTCCTGCAGCTCCCGGAGCTGGCCGCTGACCGTGGGCTGCGAGACGTTGAGCTTCTCGCTCGCCCGCGTCACACCACCCTCGCGAACCACCGTCCAGAACTGGTAGAGGTGGTGATGGTTGAGCGTGTCCACGGCCAGACGATACATCGAAGCGCCTCTATGCGACAGCACCCAAACAGGTATTGGATCTCGCCGCCGCGAGTTCCTAGACTCGCAGTAGACGAAGAAGGAGCTCCGGCAACCATGCCGCCGCCGAGAAATTGAGAATCGAGGTCACGAGCGCGGGTTTCGTCCTCACCAAGGCCCTCCGTGGCGAGGTGCGCCGGCGCCTGCTCCTCGCGATGAGCCGCTTCGGCCCGGAGGTCACGGGCGTGACGGCGCGCCTGGGCGAGTTGCACAACCCGCTGGGCGGCCTCGACCAGCGCTGCCGCGTGCAGGCGCGGCTGCAGTCCGGGCTGGTGCTGCGCGCCGAGGCGCTCAACGGCCAGATCCAGACGGCCGTCGGCCGCTCCGCGGCCCGCCTCGCTTTGCGCGTCGCCACGGCGCTCGACGGCCATCCCGCACGCGCTGGGCGGGCCCGCAGCTAGCCCGGCGCCGATCGAGGCGCGTGCTACCATCGCCAGCCTGAGCCGCGTGGGCCGCTCCGGTCCCTCGACGAGCTTGTGAGGGAAGAATGAAGCGGTGGCGACGTCGCGACCGGGCCCCCGAGAAACCCCTCCGGGACGAGCTGCTGAGCATCGAGCGGCTCGAGGAGAGGGCCAAGGCGCTGGCGGCACGGCTGACCGTCGACCCCACACCGCGTCGAAGCGCGCGCGACCTGTTCCCGCGCTTCGCCGACAACGCACGCGTCCTGCGCGAGGTGTACCTCGCCATGGCCGAGGACGTGCACAAGGGCGAGTTCGTCACGCCGGCGGCGGAGTGGCTGCTCGACAACTACCACCTGGTCGCTTCCGAGATCCGCGACGTGCGCCAGAACCTGCCGCGCGGCTACTACCGCGACCTGCCCAAGCTCGCCACGCGCGAGCTCGCGGGCGACGCGCGCGTCTACGCCATGGCCGTGGAGCTGATCCGCCACAGCGACAGCCGCCTCGACCGCCAGCAGCTCCTCCGCTTCCTGAACAGCTACCAGACGGTCGCGCCGCTGACGATCGGCGAGCTGTGGGCCTGGCCGAGCATGCTCAAGCTCGCTCTCATCGAGAACCTGCGCCGCCTGGCTGAGGAGGCGATCGACGCACGTGACGCACGCCGGGCGGCCGACGACTACGTCGCGCAGATCGACGCCGCCGGACACGGGCAGCCGCCGCCGCTGCCGCCGCAGATCCACCCGGCGTTCGTGGTGCAGCTGCTGCAGCGCGTGCGCGAGTACGGCCCGCGCCTCGCTGCGGTGCGCGCCGCCGTCGACGCGTATCTGCTCGCTCAGCTGACGGCCGCGGAGGAGGCGATCCGCGGCGAGCACCAGCAGCAGGCGGCGGCACAGGTCTCCGTGGCGAACGTCATCACCAGCCTCCGCCTCTCGTCCACCCTCGACTGGAGCCAGTACGTCGAGGCGGTGAGCCTGGTCGAGGGGGTGCTGCAACGCGACCCGAGCGGCGTCTACGGCAGGATGGATTTCCTGAGCCGCGATCGCTATCGCCAGGCGGTCGAGGACCTGGCCGACGGCACGGGGGAGGGCCAGCTGCGGGTGGCCCTGCGAACCGTCGAGAGCGCCCGCCAGGCCGCCGAGAGCGGCGCGACCGGGCGCGCGGTCCACATCGGCCACCATCTGATCGGCAAGGGCCGCGCCGATCTCGAGACAGACGTCGCCTACCGCCCGCGTCCCATCCGGCGCGTGCGGCGCTTCGTCTTCGCCCACGCCACCGCCGCCTACCTCGGGACGATCGGGCTGCTGACCGCCGTGCTGCTCGGCCTCGGCTTCGTCTACGCGCACCGGCACAGCGACTCGCCGTGGCCCCTGGCGTGGGTGGCGCTTCTGCTGCTGCTGCCGGCGAGCGACGTGGCGATCGCCGTGGTCCAGAGCCTGAGCGTGCGCTTCGCGCCTCCGCGACGCCTGCCCCGCCTCGACTTCCTGGGCGGAGTGCCCGAGAGCGCGCGGACCATGGTCATCGTGCCGACGCTGCTGACCAGCGTCGAGAGGGTCTCCGAGCTGCTCGAGCATCTCGAGGTGCTGGCCCTGGGCAACCTCGACCCGCGTGTCCACTTCGCGCTGCTCAGCGACTTCGCGGACGCCCCCGCCCGCGAGATGCCGCAGGACGCGGCGATCCTGAGCGCCGCCCGCGAGGGAATCGATTGCCTCAACGCCCGCCACGCCGAGGGGCGCAACGATCGCTTCTACCTCGTCCACCGCGTGCGACAGTGGAACTCCCAGCAGGGTGTGTTCATGGGCTGGGAGCGCAAGCGCGGCAAGATCGAGGAGTGGAACCGCCTGTTGCGGGGAGCCACGGACACCAGCTGCTCGGTGGAAGCCGGCGACGCGAGCGTCTTCCCCGCCGTCCGCTACTGCATCACGCTCGACTCCGACACGCGCCTGCCTCGCGACGCGGCGAAGAAGCTGATCGGCATCGCCGCCCACCCACTGAACCAGCCGCGCTTCGACCCGCGCCTCGGACGCGTCAGCGAGGGCTACGGGATCCTGCAGCCCCGCGTGAGCGTGACCATGGCCAGCGCCGCCGGCTCGCTGTTCGCGCGGCTCTACGCCGGGCACACCGGAGTCGACCCCTACACCACCGCGGTTTCCGACACCTATCAGGACCTCTTCGCCGAGGGCATCTTCACGGGCAAGGGCCTCTACGACGTGGACGCGTTCGTGGCCGCCCTCGAGGGGCGCGTACCCGAGAACGCCCTCCTCTCGCACGACCTCTTCGAGGGGCTCTACGCGCGCGCTGCCCTCGTCACCGACATCGAGGTGGTGGACGACTACCCCTCGAGTGTGCTCGCCTACGCGCGACGCCAGCACCGCTGGGTGCGCGGCGACTGGCAGATCCTGTGGTGGCTGTTCCCGTTCGTCCCGACTCGTGCCGGGCTGCGCCGCAACCGCCTGCCGCTGATCTCGCGCTGGAAGATCCTCGACAACCTGAGGCGCAGCCTGACGCCGCCCGCGACCGTAGCGCTGCTGCTGCTCGCGTGGACGGTCCTGCCGGGCAGCCCCCTCGTCTGGACGGCCGCCGTCCTGGCCGCGCTCGCCTTCAGCCTCTATCCGCTGGCTCTGAAGACGCTCGGCGGTCCGCCGTCGCAGCAGCCCTGGCGTGTCTTCCTGCGCGTCGTCAGGGAGGACGCGAACACGGCGTTGGCGCAGACGGGCCTGCAGCTGACGTTCCTCGCGAACCAGGCCTGGGAGAGAGTGCACGCGATCGGCCTGACGCTGATTCGGCTGGCGGCCACCCAGCGCCGGATGCTGGAGTGGGAGACGGCAGCGGCGAGCGCCGAGAGAGGACGCCAGCGCGCCGGGGCGGGCGCCTTCGTGAGGGAGATGGTCGCGAGCCCCCTGATCGCGCTCGCCGGTGTCGTGCTGGTGCTGCTCGCGCGTCCCTCTGCGCTGTTCGTGGCGCTGCCCGTGCTCGGCCTGTGGGCGGCCGCGCCCTTCATCGCCCACGCCCTGAGCCGGCCTGTGCCGCAGTCGCGGCTGGATCTCGCCCCCCAGGACCGCGCGTTCCTCGAGCGAGTCGCCCGTGACACCTGGCGTTACTTCGAGGCCTTCGCGGGGCCCGACGACCACGGCCTGCCCGCCGACAACTTCCAGGAGACGCCCGAGCCCCGGGTGGCGCATCGCACCTCGCCGACCAACATCGGGATGGCGCTGCTGGCGACGCTCGCCGCCCACGACCTCGGCTTCATCGGAAAGGACGTGCTGGCGGAGAGGATCGACTCGACCCTGACGACCATCGAGGGCCTGGAGGGGCACGAGGGGCACCTGCTCAACTGGTACGACACCCGGAGCCTGGCCCCGCTTCCACCCCGCTACGTCTCGACGGTGGACAGCGGGAACCTCGTCGGCGCGCTGATGACCCTGGCCGAGGGCCTGCGCCAGGTCGGGCTCGACGACCTCGCCCGCCGGGCCGCGTCGTTCGCCGAGGGCATGAGCTTCCGCTTCCTCTACGACGCGCAGCGGAGGATCCTCTCGATCGGCTATCGGCTCGCGGACGTGGAGGGGCCGGGCCGCCTGGACGTCTCCTACTACGACCTGCTGGCTTCGGAGGCGCGGCTGGCGAGCTTCGTCGCCATCGCGCGGGGCGAGCTGCCCGAGACGCACTGGTTCCACCTGGGACGGCTGGTGACGAGCGTCGACGGCGCGCCGACGCTGCTGTCGTGGAGCGGAACCGCGTTCGAGTACCTGATGCCGCTCTTGGTCATGAAGAGCTACCCGCAGACGCTGCTCACGCAGAGCTGCCGGATGGCCGTGCGCCGCCAGGTCGCGTACGCGGCCGAGCGCGACGTGCCGTGGGGCATCTCCGAGTGCGCCTACAACCTCACGGACCGCCACGGCAACTACCAGTACAAGGACTTCGGCGTCCCCGGCCTCGGCCTGAAACGCGGCCTGGCGGACGAGCTGGTGGTGGCGCCCTACGCGACCGCTCTCGCCGCGATGCTCGAGCCGAAGCTCGCCACGCGCAACCTGCAGCGGCTCACGAGCGAAGGACGCGCGGGCGCCTACGGCTACTACGAGGCCGTCGACTACACCCACTCGGCGGTCGGCGAGCTGGCCGCTGGCGAGGGCGCCGGCCCGTCCGGCGGAACCGTGGTCCGGGCCTTCATGGCGCACCACCAGGGCATGACGCTGGTCTCGCTCGCCAACGTCCTGCTCGACGACCCGATGGTGAAGCGCTTCCACGCCGATCCGCGCGTCAAGGCAACGGAGCTGCTGCTGCAGGAGCGTGTGCCGCGCGAAGCTCCGATCACGCAGCCGCGCCCCGTCGAAGAGACGCGCGCCGCCGGGCCGCCCGCCGCGCAGGCCCTGCGTCGCTTCCGCTCGCCGCACACGCTGTGGCCGCATGCGCAGTTCCTGTCGAACGGCAGCTACACGACGGTCGTGACGAACGCAGGCGGGGGCGCCAGCTTCTGGCGCGGCCGGGTCGTGACGCGCCATCGCGAGGACGCCACCCGCGATCCGGGCGGCCAGTTCCTCTACCTCCGGGACGTGCGCAGCGGGGCGGTGTGGTCGGTTCCCCACCACCCGGTGGGCGCCGAGGCCGAGGACTACCTCGCGACGTTCCTGCCCGAGAAGGCGACCTTCAGCCGCCGCGACGACGGCATCGCGACGCTGCTCGACGTCGCTGTGTCCACGGAGGACGACGTGGAGGTGCGACGGCTTTCGCTGACGAACCACAGCGATCGCTCGCGCGAGCTCGAGATCACGAGCTATGCCGAGATCGTGCTCGCCCCGGCGGCGGACGACCTGGCCCACCCCGCCTTCGGGAAGCTGTTCGTCGAGACGGAGTACCTGCCCGAGCGCACGGCGCTGCTCTGCCGGCGCCGGCCACGCACGGCCGACGAAACAGCCCTCTGGGCCGTGCACGTCCTGAGCCTCGAGGGTCGCACACCGGGTCCCGTCGAGTGGGAGACGGACCGCGCGCGCTTCCTCGGTCGCGGGCGCTCAGCCGGACGACCCCCAGGCCCTCGACGGACGCTCCCTGTCGGGCACGACCGGCGTCGCGCTCGATCCCGTCGTGAGCCTGCGCCAGCGCATCCGCCTCGCGCCCGGAGGCTTCGTCCGGCTGTCGTTCGCCACGGGCATGGCGCTCTCGCGCGACACGGCCCTGGCGCTCACGCAGAAGTACCACGAGCCGAGCTCGGCGGCGCGGACCTTCGCGCTCGCCTTCGCGCACGCGCGCAGCGCGCTGCGCCACCTCGGCATCACGAGCGAGGACGCGCTGCTCTACGAGCGGCTGGCGTCGCGCGTGCTCTACGCCGACCGCTCGCTGCGCGCGGGCCCGGAGAATCTAGCCAGGAGCGAGCTCGGCCAGGAAGGCCTCTGGCCCCACGGCATCTCGGGTGACCTGCCCATCCTGCTGCTGCGGGTGGTCGAGGAGGACGACCTGCCGCTCGTCCGGGAGGTGCTGCAGGCGCAGGAGTACTGGAGGCTCAAGGGGCTGCGCGCCGACGTCGTGATCCTGAACGAGCACCCCGTCAGCTACCTCGACGAAATGCACGGCCAGCTCACGGCGCTGCTCGAGAACGGCCCGTGGCGGGCGTGGAGCCACCAGCCCGGCGGGGCCTACCTGCTGCGCGCAGACCGCATGGGAGAGGCCGAGCGCGCCCTGCTCGCGGCCGTGGCGCGGGCCGTGCTCAGCGGCGATCGAGGCGACCTCTCGGCGCAGCTCGAGCACGCCTACGCCCACTGGCCCGAGCCGGAGCCGCCCGATCTCGAGCCTTCACGGCAACCTGCTCCGGCGGCTGCCGAGGCGGCCGTCGAGACGCCGGCGCTCGCCCTGGCGAACGGCCTGGGAGGCTTCGCCGACGCCGGGCGGGACTACGTCGTGGCCCTCGACGGGGAGGCCGAGACGCCGCTGCCCTGGGCGAACGTGATCGCCAACCCCGGGTTCGGCACGATCGTCACCTGCTCCGGGTCCGCCCACACCTGGGCCGGGAACAGCCGCGAGAACCGCCTCACGCCCTTCGCCAACGACCCCGTCAGCGACCCGACGGGCGAGGCGCTGTTCGTGCGGGACGACGAGACGGGCGAGACCTGGTCCCCGACGGCGAGCCCGATGCGCCGCACGCCGGCAGGCCGCCTGTTGATCCGTCACTCGGCCGGCCTCAGCCGCTTCGCGCGCGTCGCCCACGGCATCCGCCACCAACTCGACGTCTTCGTAGACGCGAGCGACCCCGTGAAGTTCTCGCGCCTGACGCTGGCCAACGAGGGCGGGTCGCCTCGCCGCCTGAGCGTGTTCGCGTACAACGAGTGGATCCTGGGTCCGCCGCGCGAGGGCCAGGCGCTCCACGTCGTGACCGAGCTCGACCCCGTGACCGGCGCGATCCTGGCGCGCAATCCCTACAACATCGAGTACCCCGGACACGTGGCCTTCGCCCACGCCAGCGAGACCGCGCGTTCGGCCACCGGCGACAGGGCCTCGTTCCTGGGCCGCAACGGCTCGCTCGCGCGGCCGGCGGCCCTCGCTCGCCAGACCCTCTCCGGCCGCTTCGGCGCGGGCCTCGACCCCTGCGCGGCGCTGCAGCTGTCCTTCTCGCTGGCCCCTGGCGAGTCACGAGTCCTGGTCTTCCTGCTGGGCCAGGCGAAGGACGCCGCCAGCGCCCGCGAGCTCGCCGTGCGTCACGGCTCCGCGGCGGCGGCCGAGTCCGCGCTCGACGCCATGCGGCTCGCCTGGGACCGGACGCTCGGCGCCGTTCAGGTGAGCACGCCGGACGATTCCTTCGACCTGCTGATGAACCGCTGGCTCCTGTACCAGGACCTGAGCTGCCGCCTGTGGGCGCGCTCGGGCTACTACCAGCCCGGCGGCGCGTTCGGCTTCCGCGACCAGCTCCAGGACACGATGGCGCTCGCGCTCGCGCGGCCGGACCTCACGCGCGAGCACCTGCTGCGGGCGGCCGGCCACCAGTTCGTCGAAGGCGACGTCCAGCACTGGTGGCACGAGCCGACCGGGCGGGGCACGCGCACCCGCTGCTCGGACGACCTGCTGTGGCTGCCGTACGCGGCGGCCCACTACGCGCGCACCACCGGCGACGCGGGCGTGCTCGACGAGCTCGTGCCCTTCCTGGAGGCCGCGCCGCTCGCGGCAGACTCGCAGGAGGCCTACATCCAGCCGCGCCAGTCTGCCGAGCGCGGCTCGCTGTTCGAGCACTGCCTGCGCGCGATCGACAGGGGCCTGACGGCGGGCGCGCACGGGCTGCCGCTCTTCGGCAGCGGAGACTGGAACGACGGCATGAACCGCGTGGGCTGGCAGGGCCGAGGCGAGAGCGCCTGGCTGGGCTTCTTCCTCCACGCGGTGCTCGCGGAGTTCGCGCCGCTGTGCGACGAGCGAGGCGACTCCGAGCGCGCCGAGCGCTACCGCCGCGAGGCCACGCGCCTTTCGGCGACGCTCGAGCGCACCTGGGACGGCGATTGGTACCTGCGCGGCTACTACGACGACGGCTCGCCGCTCGGCTCCGCCCAGAACGACGAGTGCCGGATCGATTCGATCGCCCAGTCCTGGGCCGTGGTCTCCTCGGCCGTCCCGCAGCGTTTTGCCGACCGTGCCATGGACGCGGTGCGCGCGCACCTGGTGCGGCGCAGGCATGGGCTGGTCGCGCTGCTCACGCCGGCCTTCGACCGCTCGTCACAGGAGCCCGGTTACATCAAGGGCTATCCGCCCGGGGTCCGGGAGAACGGGGGCCAGTACACGCACGCCGCTGTCTGGGTAGTGATGGCCATGGCACGCCTCGGGTACGGCGACGAGGCGGTCGAGCTGTTTCACATGCTGAACCCCGCCAACCACACGCGCACCGCGGCCGACGTCGAGCGCTACAAGGCCGAGCCGTACGCCCTCGCGGGGGACGTCTTCGCGCACCCGTCTCACGCCGGCCGGGCAGGCTGGACCTGGTACACCGGATCGGCGGGCTGGATGTACCGCGCCGGCCTCGAGAGCATCCTCGGCTTGCGCCGCCGCGGTGCCAGCTTCGGGATCGACCCCTGCATCCCGCAGACCTGGCCGGCATACTCCATCGCCTGGAGCTTCGGTGAGACGCGTTACGACATCGAGGTCGTCAACCCGGAGCGCCGCTCCCGAGGCGTCGCCGAGGCGCTGCTCGACGGCCTGGCCGTCGACCCGTCCGCGGTTCCGCTCGCGGACGACGGCGCGCGGCACGAGTTGAAGGTCGTCCTCGGCGAGCCGGTCGCCGTCGCGGCGAAGGCCTGACCGCCGCAGACCGTGGAGCCGCGCCGCAAGCGCGCGGTCTTCCTGCAACTGGGTACTCGTTTCGCGGATATGGATAATCCGCTCCACAATCTTCTTGCGAATAGGTCACAGTCTGTATATTCTCTGTGCTGTTCCGGAGGCGACCATGTCGGAGGCTCGATCGCAGCAGCCGGGCACGAGGGTGTTGCCGACGCGAGGCGTCACGGACGCGCTCGAGGTCCTCGACCTGGAGGTCAGGGTCCTCGAGCTCGAGGTCGGCATCCTCGATGCGCCACGTCTCCGGGAAGACCGGGCCGCTGATCAGGGCCGGAAGACCAAGGCCGCAGGAACCCAATGGCAACGGCGACCGAGAGCCTGACCCAGTTCGTCGGCTTCTTCCGCAGGCGCTACGACGACCTCACGGTCTTCGAGGTCCACGGTGTGGTCACGCCGGCCCGCGTCGTCTCGCTGTTCCGGCAGTTCCTCGCCAACCCCACTCCCTTCGCCTTGTGGGACATGCGCGGCTGCTCGATCTCTTCTTTCGAGGACGCGGAGCTGCGCTGGGTGGTCGGCCAGCTGGTGCAGCTCGAAGGCAACGGCCGCAAGCGCGTGAACGGACGATCGGCGTTCGTCTGCCCTCGCGACGCCGACGCCGCCGCCATGCGCAAGCTGATCGCGTGCGCGGAGGCCGACGACTACGGGATCCACCTCGCCCACTTCCGGGACATCGACGACGCACGCTGCTGGCTCGCCGAGCTCTGACCGCGGCGGCGCCCGCACTTTCGCAGTATGCTCCCGGCCGTGCTGCAGCGCGTCCGCCTCGACCGTGCAACCTCCCTCGGCGCCGGGCTCCTGTTCCTGCTCGGCGTTTCGAGCGCCTGGACGGCGCCGCCCGAGCCGCCCACCGCGCCGGCTGCCCGGGCCGCCTCCGGCACCGCCGCAGACCTCGGCGACCACTTCGCGATCCCGGCCAGCGACGAGGGCCTGCCGGGAAAGGGGCCGATCCGGCGCTACGACTGGTTCCAGCGACTGTGGCGTGAGCGGCGCTCCGCCTGGGCGCGCAGCGTCGACCAGGACCGACAGGCCGTCGTCTTCCTCGGCGACTCGATCACGCAGGGCTGGGGCGGCGGCCTCGGCGCGGCGTTCGCGGGAGTCAAGGTGGCGAACCGCGGCATCAGCGGCGACACCACACGCGGCGTGCTGCTCCGGCTCGACGAGGACGTGCTGGCCCTCGACCCGGCGGCCGTGGTGCTGCTGATCGGAACGAACGACCTCGAGGAGGGTGCGGCGCCGGACGTGATCGCCGGCAACCTCGCTCTGATCGTGGCCCGCCTCGAGCGGCACGACCCGCGCATGCCGATCGTGCTCTGCCAGCTGTTCCCCAGCTCGGCGACCAAGAAGCGGGCGGCGGAGCAGATCCGGGCGACGAACGCGCTCTACCTGGCGGCCGTGAAGAACCACGCGCAGGTCGTCTACCTCGAGACCTGGCCGCTGTTCGCCGGACCCGACGGCGACGCGACCCTCGCCGAGTTCCCCGATCTGCTGCACCCGAACGAAGCCGGCTACGCGAAATGGGCGGCGGCGCTGCGGCCCGTGTTCGCGACGCTCGGGCTCTCCGAGACCACGGCAGAGCCGTTCGAGCCCGAGGCGGGATTCGAGAGTCTCTTCGACGGCCACGATCTCACCGGCTGGGGCTACCGTCCGACGTCCGAGGCAGACAAGGCGAGCGCCCTGCGATGGCAGGCCAGCGACCCGAACGCCGCCGCCTGGCCGTTCGTGAGTGAGCGGGTCCGTTTCGACGGCCTCGCCAAGACGCCCGACGGACGCTTCGCGGCCATCGGCGGCCGGCTGGTGGTCAAGACGCCGCCCGAGTACCGCAAGATCCAGCAGCTGTGGACCACACGGGAGTTCCCCGAGGACTTCGTCCTGAGGCTCGACTTCCGCGCCACGCCGAACGCCGACAGCGGCGTCTACCTGCGCGGTCCCCAGCTCCAGTGCAGGGACTACCGGATCGCCGGCCCCTACAAGGAGCTGAAGCGCTACAGGCCGCAGGACTGGAACGAGCTCGAGGTGACGGTTCGAGACGGCGTCGCGCGCGCCACCTGCAACGGCGAGCTGCTCGAGGCCGCCCTCGCGCTTCCCGCCTCGGGCCCGATCGGCCTCGAGGGCGATCGCGGGCAGATGGAGTACCGGCGCATCCGCATCAAGACACTGCCCCGCTAGCCCGATCGGCCGTCAGGCCTGGAGGTCGAGCCCCGTGACGAACGGCGGGGCCCTGTCGTCGAAGAGAAGCCGGCCGGCCCGCTCGAGCGAGCGCTCGCCCGCATGCACCAGTGCTTTGCGCGCGCCGAGCAGCAGCAGGAGCGCGATGCCGTAGGCCAGCGTTCGCGTCAACAGCCAGCTGGCCAGGGCCGGAAGCCAGGCGCAGTAGACGAGGAAGATCGCGGCGTACTTCGGCCACGTGACGCGGAGGTTGGCCTTGCCCGGCTGGTAGGTGCAGGTGAACGGCACCTTCGCGAAGCCCAGGAACAGCCACTCGACCGTCAGCCGCCCGACGGCCCACGCCAGAACCAGCAGCGCCAGCGCCGGCCACGGTCCCCAGAGGACGACGTAGGGCAGGCCGAGCGCCCCGAGCACGGGCCACACCGCCGTCCTCATCGCGGCGGCACGCACGCCCTCGGCGTAGTCCGCCGAGCGGGGCGTCTCGGTCAGCCGGAAGATCCAGTTCGCCTCCAGCGTGGCCGGGAACGCCGCCGCGAGGCGCAGGCCGACGAGCGCGAAGAACGGCAGCACGATCGCCGGCGCGTGGAGCGGCGCGCTCGGCAGCAACGGCGCGTCTCGCCCGTAGTGACGCAGCACGAGGGCGCCCAGGCCGCTGAGTGTGATGGCGACGCCCAGCGCGAGCCAGGCGCGCGCGATCAGCGCGACGCCGGGGCTCGCGACCGCCGCCCGGCGCACGAAGAACGAAACGCCTTGCGCCGGGGACCGGCGGCTCGGCAGCCAGCGGCGCATCGTGCGCGGCAGGCGCGCGGCCGCCGGCCAGGGCCACCGCCGCCTTGCCACCGGCTCGCTGTCGCCGTCGCGATAGCCCGCGAGGCAGCACGGCAGCGCGACACCCAGGGCGAGCGCCGTGGCAACGAGCGCTTGCAGCGCCTGGGCGTCGATCTGGGGCGACGCGACGCCCGCGAGTCGCAGGTACAGGGCCCGGAACCAGACGACCGGCAGCAGCGCGTTCAGCGGGTGGACGCTGTCGCGCACGGAGTACGCGAAGCGAGACAGGGTGGCCTGGAAGACGCACAGCCACACGGCGCCGAGCAGGATCGCGAACTGCAGCAGCGAGGAGGCGCG
Source organism: uncultured Acidobacteriota bacterium (assembly GCA_963831755.1). GTDB lineage: Bacteria > Acidobacteriota > Vicinamibacteria > Fen-336 > Fen-336 > DATBSL01. Next base: position 134,803 of record CAWHRC010000006.1, on the reverse strand, counting down.
GGGCACGAGCGCCCGCGGCAGGGCGAGGCCGAGCAGGCCCTGGGCTGCGACGACTGCCGCGCAGACGAACGTCGTCTGGAGCAGCAGGGTCGCCTGCAGCGCGAGCGCGGGACGCAGGTAGCCGAGCGGGGACGCGACGGGCAGGATCAGTCCCGGCAGGGCGTTGAGGCCGGCGTGCAGCAGCAGCACGACCGCCACCACGGAGGCGAGCTTGGCGGCCGTGACGACCCGCCGCTCGAGCGGCAGGACGCCGAGGATGCGGTAGTCGCGGCCGCTCAGGACGAAGGCTCGCCATTGCACGGCGACCAGAACCGCCGCGGCCGACAGCGAAACGGTGAGCAGGTGCCACTCCTGTGCCCACAGCCACAGGTGCGGCGGGAAGGCAGCGGCGTCGACCCGGGCCATCCGGCAGGCGCTGCGCGCCGTGACGACCGCCATCAGATAGCCCGGCGCGGCGAGCAGCGACACGACGGCGATCACGGCGTGCTTGGGCTCGCCCCACGGCGAGATCGACTCGAAGCTCGCGAACTGCTTCAGGAAGTGGCGAACGAGGGTGAGCAGGGCGTCGCGCCCGACGCGGCCGCCGGCCAGCGCGGCAGCGGTGCCCTTCACCGCCATTCTCCACGGACGACCTGCAGGATGCGCGCGGCGGTCTCTTCCGGGCGGCCCTCGAGCACGAAGCCCGCGAACACGTCCTCGAGCGAGAGACGCAGCTGGTGCAGGTTGGCGACGGAGTCGTCGGCGACCACACGCCCTTCGTGGAGGACCAGCGCGCGCGTGCACAGCCTCTCGGCGATCTCGATCAGGTGCGTGCTGTAGAGGATGATGCGCCCGCGCGCCGCCAGCTCGCGCAGCAGCGCCTTCACGACGAGCACCGAGCTGACGTCGAGGCCGGAGAGAGGCTCGTCGAGCACCAGGATTTCCGGGTCGTGCAGCAGGGCTGCGGCGATCAGCACCTTCTGGCGCATGCCCTTGGAGCAGGACGCCAGCGGCTGGTACCGGTGGTTCTGCAGCCCGAAGAGGGCGAGCAGCTCGTCGATCCGCTCGTCGAGGCCTTCCTGCGGCAGCGAGCGCAGGCGTCCGACGAGCTGGAGATACTCCCTTCCCGACAGGAATGGGTACACGTCGGCGGTCTCGGGCACGTAGCCCAGGCGCCGCCGGTAGGCGAGCGGGTCGTCCGTGATGTCACGCCCGTCCAGGAGCACCCGGCCCCGGCTCGGGGCGACGAGCCCGGTCAGCACCTTGACGGTCGTGGTCTTGCCCGAGCCGTTGGCACCGAGGTAGGCAACGATCTCGCCCCGACCCAGGCTGAAGCTGACCTCGCGCAACACCCGGCGGCCCGAGAAGTGGACGGCCACGCCCTCGAGGCTGAGCATGAGGCCTCCGCGCGCGGTTCCTGGCACTTCGACACCGCCCAGGACCACGGAGTTCCCCGCGGGACGCCCGGCCCGCGGCTTCGTGTCATCCTTCCGGCGCGCCGGGCGGACAAAGCAGCGCCCCTGGAGGTGGAGATGGCCCACGAGACGCCGCTGCTCACGACCATGGCGGCGGCGTTCGCGGTCGCGTGGGTGCTGGGCCTGCTGGCCCGGAAGCTGCGGCTGTCGCCGATCGTGGGCTATCTCCTGGCAGGCATCGTCATCGGCCCCCACACCCCGGGCTTCGTGGGCGACGTGGCGCTCGCCAGCCAGCTCGCGGAGGTCGGCGTCGTGCTCCTGATGTTCGGCGTGGGCCTGCACTTCCACGTCGAGGACCTCGCGAAGGTGCGCTGGATCGCGGTGCCCGGCGCTCTGATCCAGAGCTGCGTCGCCACGCTGCTGGGGCTGGGCCTGGGTGTCGCGCTCGGCTGGCCGCCCGTCGCGGGGCTGGTGCTCGGGATGGCCCTCTCGGTCGCGAGCACGGTGGTCCTGCTGCGCGGCCTGGAAGAGCACGACCTCACGGCCAGCCCGGCCGGGCACGTCGCGATCGGCTGGCTGATCGTCGAGGACGTCTTGACGGTCGTGGTGCTGGTGGTGGTCCCCGCGCTCGCCCCGCCGCAGGGCGAGGCCGCCGCCGGCAGCCTGCTCGCGGCGACGGCGGTCGCGCTCGCCAGGCTGGGCGCGCTGGTGGCGGTGGTGTTCGTCGCCGGATCGCGCCTCCTCCCGTGGATCCTGGTGCAGGTGGCGCACCTTCGCTCGCGCGAGCTGTTCACGCTCACCGTGCTGGCCTGCGCGCTGGCCGTCGCCACCGGCGCCGCCCACTTCTTCGGCGTCTCCATGGCCCTGGGCGCCTTCCTGGCCGGCATGGTGGTCGGTCAATCGCGCGTCAGCCAGCAGGCCGCGGCCGATCTGCTGCCGCTGCGCGACGCCTTCGCGGTCCTGTTCTTCGTCTCGGTCGGGATGCTGTTCGAGCCGACGCTGCTCCTGCACGAGCCGCTGCTGCTGGCCGGCGCGCTCGGCATCGTGCTCGTCGGCAAGCCGCTGGCGGCGCTGCTGGTGGTGACCCTGCTCGGCTACTCGGTCCGCACGGGGCTCGTGGTCGCGGTCGGTCTGGCGCAGGTCGGCGAGTTCTCCTTCATCCTCGGGGACGTGGCCCTGGGCCACGAGCTGCTGTCGGCCACCGGCGCCAGCCTGCTCGTGGCCTGTGCGCTCGTGTCCATCTCGGTCAACCCGCTGCTGTTCGCGGGGCTCGACCTGTACGAGGAGCGGATCCGGCGCTGGCCCGCCGTGCGGCGCCTGCTCGGCGCGGCCGCTGCCCGGCGGCGCGATCGCGTCAACCGCAGCGTGGTGCGGGAGAGGACGCAGGCGGCTTCCCCGCTGGCCGTCGTCGTCGGCTACGGGCCGGTCGGTCAGGCCGTCGATCGCGCTCTGCGCGAGACAGGCCTCGACACCGTGGTGATCGACCTCAACATGGAGACGGTCTCGGCGATCGCGGCCGACGGACGGGCGGCGGTCTTCGGCGACGCGAGCCAGGCGGAGGTCCTCGAGCAGGCGGGAGTCCGAGCCGCCCGCCTGCTCGTCGTCACGCTGCCCCACTCCGTGAACCGCGGCCCCATGATCGCCGCCGCACGCCGGCTCAGCCCCACCTGCCAGATCCTCGTCCGTGCCCGCTACCTGCGCGAGCGCGCGGGGCTCGAGCAGGTCGGCGCCGACGCCGCCTGCTTCGAGGAGGCCGAGGCCGCCGTCGCCCTGACGCGGCGCGTGCTCGCCGGTCTGGGCATGGACGCCGCCACGGCCGACCGCGAGGCGGAGCGCGTGCGACGCGACACGCTCGGCGAGCCTGCGCCGGGCCCGGAGCGGCTGCCCGCCCCGTAGCAGTCGCGATCTTGCTGCACGGCTCGGCAGGGCTTAGTCTGTCCCCAGTCCCTGCCAGTGCCCTCGAGGTCCGAACAGTCCGAACAGGAGGCCCCCGATGTCCGTGCGGCCGATCAAGCGACTCGTCAAGTCGAAGCCGACGATCGAAGGAGCGGGCGTGCGCCTGCGCCGCGCCTTCGGGTTCGGCGACACCTCCGAGTACGATCCCTTCCTGCTCCTCGACGACTTCCGGAACGAGCGCCCGGAGGACTACCTGGCGGGCTTTCCCTGGCACCCCCACCGCGGCATCGAGACGATCACCTACGTGCTCGCCGGGACCGTCGAGCACGGTGACAGCATGGGCAACCACGGCGCCATCGCCGCCGGTGACGTCCAGTGGATGACCGCCGGGCGCGGGATCATCCACCAGGAGATGCCGAAGGGCGATCCTGACGGTCGCATGCACGGCTTCCAGCTCTGGGCCAACCTGCCCTCGTCGCGCAAGATGACCGAGCCCCGCTATCAGGAGGTGCAGGCCGGGGACATCCCCGTCGTCACAGAGGACGACGGCACCCGGGCTCGAGTCGTGTGCGGGACGTTCCGGGGCACGAAGGGTCCCGTGGACGAGGTCGCGATCGACCCGATCTACCTCGACGTGACGGTCCCGGCCGGCAGGAGGAAGACGCTCCCGATCGAGACGACACGCCACGCGTTCGCCTACGTCTTCGAGGGCGCCGGCAAGTTCTGCAATGCGTCGGCGCCGCTGGAGGTCCCGACCGAGGGTGCGGGCTGGTCCGACGTGACACCCCCTGCGCAGGCGGACAACCGCTCGCTCGTCCTCTTCGACCGCGGCGACGAGGTCAGCGTGCAGGCCGGCGAAGAGGGGATCCGCTTTCTCCTGGTCTCGGGCAGACCGCTGGCAGAGCCGATCGCGTGGTACGGCCCGATCGTGATGAACACCCAGGAAGAGCTGCGACAGGCGTTCGAGGAGCTCCGCCAGGGCACGTTCCTGGAGGCTCACCGGTAGTCGTCCAGCACCGATCCGGTGATCGGTCGAGGACCTCGGAACGGCCTGGGGCGGTGGTCGCGCTCCGACCTGCAGCGCGTCTCGAGTCCGGACACGTGTCCGACTCCCCGCAGTCCCTCTCGGGTCAAGTCACTGATAAAACGGGGGCAGGGCGTTGGCCTGTGGCTTGCTGCAGCGTCGAACGCAGGGGGCGAGCGGAGGGTGCGACGGCCCGCCGGACTTGCTCGAGCCCCGAGGGGTTGGAGGGAGCCTCGCGGGGCGAGGGGCGAGCCGTCAGTCGGCGCACTCTCCGTCCGCCCCCGTCGTCGGGAGGTCGGTCTCCCGGGCGGCGTCGCAGGCGGGTCGTGCAGCGAATGACGAGGTCGAAAGGCGATCGAGGAGCGAAGAGAACGGCATGAGAGGAAGCCCCATGAGCCCAGAGACGTCGTTCCAGCTGACTCCCGAGTGCCCGCGCTGCCATGGCAAGGGGACCGTCAAGGCCGACGGGCCCCGCCCGAGGCCAGAGCTCGTGCCGCCGCTGTCCGATGCCCAGCAGGCTCGGCTCGGCATGTGGAGGCTGGGCCTCGAGACGTGTCCCGACTGCGGCGGCAGCGGGGAGGAGCGTCGGGCCGTCGGCGCTCAGGCCTCCGCCGCGGCCGGCATGAGGTGATCGAGGAGCCTGTCAGGGCCCCCGCTTCCGGACACGAGCCGACCACGCGACTCGCCAGGCGAGCGCGGTCAGCATGACCGCGACCAGAAAGACCGTGCCTGAGGTCAGGACCGCCCGACGGATCGCCCGCAGGCCCGGGTACTCGCCCGCGCCGACGTCCAGTTGGGGCCACAGCACGTAGAGGACCGCTGCCAGGCTGGGCACCGCGATCGCCAGCAGCACGGCTCCCTTGAGCCACCGCGGCAGCGATCGCCGAAGCGGCGGTTCCCCGACGGGTGCGCTGCGGTACCAGCGGAAGCCCCACCAGGCGAGGGCGCCGAGCCCCGCAGCGGTGCTCGCGTGGAACAGCAGCGTGTGCACCTGGGGCGTGCGCCCGTCGAACAGCTCGATTCGGGCACGCAGCAGGGGCAGTGCGCGAACCACGAAGCCCGAGCCGTGGGTGAAGCTGTCCCAGACCAAGTGGGTGACCGCACCGACGACGACGGACACCGTCGCGCCGAGCACGCCCGCCGCGGAGAATGCGGCCGGCTCCGCAGGGCGCAGCCGCCGAGCGACGGCGCTCGGGGCGACGGCGATGGCGAGTGGCCGTACGAGAGCGCGGTACAGGCCCCACACCAGCAGGCCCGCCGGAAGGCAGAACCAGGCGAGACCCTGCAGGCTGTGGCTTTGCCCCCTCCGGACGCCGAGGGGCAGGAAGTAGGCCAGGTCGGGAACCATGCTCCCGATGACGAGCGCGGCAGGGCAGCCCAGTCGACCGAGCCTTCGACGAAGGGGGAGCACGGCCGCGGGATGGGCGAGGGTGAAGGGCATGCGGCGCCGACCAGAGAAATCTTAACCGACGCGCCGCCCCCCGCCCTCGTGCCCCGTGACGGCTCGTGCGACAATCCCGCCCGGACGCGCCCGTGGCGAAGATACTGATCGTCGACGACGAGCCCGGGATCCGCTTCGGCGTCCGCGACTTCCTGGAGACCGAGGGCCTCGAGGTCGACGAGGCCGACACCATCGCCGCGCGCGGAGAAGCGCGGTGCGCGAGGGTCGGCCCGACGCCGTGGTGCTCGACCACATGCTGCCCGACGGCACCGCCCTCGACCTGCTTCCGCGGATCAGGGAGCTCGACCCGTCGCTCCCGGTCCTGGTCCTGACCGGCCACGCCACGCATCGACCTCGCGGTGCGGGCGGTCAAGGAGGGCGCCGACCAGTTCCTGGCCAAGCCCGTCGAGCTGCCCGCGCTGCTCGTCATGCTGCAGCGGCTGCTCGAGAGCCAGCGCGAGAAGCGGCGGCAGATCGCCGGACGTGCGCGCCAGGCGCGCGAGGCGGTCGATCCCTTCATCGGCACCTCTGCCGGCGATCCGCGCGCTCGCCGAGCAGGCGCGGCGGCTCGCGGCCTCGAGCAGCCCGATCCTGATCGAGGGCGAGACCGGCACCGGCAAGGGCGTGCTCGCGCGCTGGCTGCACCGCGAACGGCCCGCGCGCCGACGAGCCGTTCGTCGACATGAACTGCGCCGGCCTCTCGCGCGAGTTCCTCGAGACCGAGCTGTTCGGCCACGAGAAGGGCGCCTTCACCGGCGCCGTCGCCAGCAAGCCGGGGCTGCTCGAGGTCGCGCACCGCGGCGTCGTGTTCCTCGACGAGATCGGCGACCTCGACCCGCAGGTGCAGCCGAAGCTGCTGAAGGTCCTCGAGGAGAAGCGCTTCCGCCGGCTCGGCGAGGTGCGCGACCGCCAGGTCGACATCCAGCTCATCGCCGCCTCGCACCAGAACCTGCCGCAGCTCGTCAACGAGAAGAGGTTCCGCAGCGACCTCTACTTCCGCATCAGCACGATCCCGCTGCGCGTGCCCGCGCTGCGCGAGCGCACCGAGGACATCCCGATCCTCGCACGCGGGCTGCTCGACAGCCTTCGCGAGCGACCTCGGCCGCCGCGGCCTGAAGCTGTCGCCGTCGGCCGAGCGGGCGCTCGGCGCCCACGCGTGGCCGGGCAACGTCCGCGAGCTGCGCAACGTGCTCGAGCGCGCGGCGCTGCTGTGCGGCCGCGACGTGCTCGAGGCCGAGGACCTGCGCTTCGACGGACCGGCGGCGCCGGAGTCGCCGCGGCAGCCGGCGGCCCGCTCCGACGCGACGGCTCGCTCACGCTCGAGGAGCTCGAGCGGGCCCACATCGAGCGCGTCCTGCGCGGAGCTCGGCGGGCGGGTCGCCGAGGCCTCGCAGCGGCTGGGGATCCCGCGGAGCACGCTCTACCAGAAGATCAAGAAATTCGGCCTCGTCCTTTCGCGAACGCCGTGAGACGCGCCACCGGCGCCGTGTCCGTAATCTGGAGCGGAGTCCCGACACCATAAGGGCCCGGCAGGGTCCGGTCAGACCGGACGTCCGTCGCCCGGCCGGTCAAGACCGCCGAACGAGCGCCTTAGAGGTATGGACGGACTTCGGCAAAGTCCCGGCTCGCTGGCACGAGTCCTGCTCAGCTACAGGCGGCGTGGGCAAGGCAACGGCCGGCTGCTGGTCGTCGACGACGAGGCGGCGATCCGCTTCGCCCTGACCGAGTACTTCCGCGAGAGCGGGTGGTCGGTCGACGCGGCCGCGGAGAAGGAGGAGGCCGAGGCCCTGCTCGCCTGCACCGAGTACGCGGTCGTGATCGCCGACCTGCGGCTCACGGGCATCTACGGCATCGAGGGCCTCGACATCATCCAGTGGTCGCGGCACCTGCGACCCGAGACGCGGGTGGTGCTGCTGACCGGCAACGGTACGCCCGAGATCGAGGCCGAGGCCCGCCGGCGGGGCGCCGACGCCTTTCTCCACAAGCCGCTGCCCCTGACGCAGCTCGAGGCGGTCGTGGACGAGCTCACCAGGTCCGCCGCGTGACCCCGGCCGCCGGCCTGCTGTGCGCGTGGTGCGGCCGGGAGCGCACCTCCGGCGGCGACTGGAGGGCGACTCGACCCCGGGGAGCCCGCGCAGCCCGTCGCGACGCACGGCATCTGCCCCGAGTGCCTGGCGCGCGAGACCACGGCGGCGCTGGCCGACGGCGTCGTGATGTCGCTGCTGGTGGACCAGGGACGATGAGCGCGCAGACGCGCGTCGAGCTGCACGGCCGCGACTGCTCGTGTCGCGGCGGCGCCTGGGTCGCTGCTCGAGCGCACGCAGAAGTCGCCCTGCTCCGGCGGGGTCGAAGGCGACCAGAAGGTCGTGCTGAGCATCGCCGAGTGGCGGCAGCTCGGCAAGCCCGCCAGCCTCGAGGCCTTCCGGGAAGCGCAGGAGCGGGCCGACGGCGGCGACCGCCGGCAGTTCCAGCGCTTCGAGGTCTGCCTGCCGGTCCGCCTCGAGCGCATCCCCACGCTGGCGCAACCCCTCGAGCGCAGGCGGAGGACACGACCGCCGAGGTCATCGCCGCCGGGGGCGCGCTCGTGCGCAGCCGGATGGCGGTCGACAAGGGCGAGCTGGTCCGCTTCCAGCCTGTCACACCTACGAGACGCGGGCCGAGGTCACGTACGTGTCGGCCGCGCGGGCGCCGACGCGAACGGCGAGCAGCGGCTCGGGCCTCAAGTTCCTCGACGCTCCGCTGCCGGACTCGCTCATTCCCGCGGACGCACGGCCGCTCTTCCCTAGGCGGGCCGGCCTCCCGCTCGCCCTCGGGCGGCAGGGGCAGCGTCAGGCACACGAGGCTGCCGCCGCCAGTGCCTCGCGCCTCCAGCCAGACGCGGCCGCCGTGGCTCTCGAGCACGCGCTTCACCACGACAGGCCGACACCGGCGCGCCCTCGCTGCCGAGTGCAGCCGTCTCGAACGGATCGAGCACGTGGCTCGCGTCGCGCGGGTCGAAGCCGCTGCCGTTGTCGCGCACGACGAGCATCGCCTTGCCGTCCTGCGGCGGCCGCGCCTCGACGCTGACCACGCGGTCGGCCGCGGCGGCGAACCGGCACGCGTCGTCGAGCAGGCTGGCGAAGACCTGCACCAGTCGCGCGCGGTCGCCGTAGACGACCGGCAGCGACGCCGCCAGCTCCAGTCGCACCCGCGAGGCGCCGAAGCGCGCCCGCCAGCAGGCGCAGGCGCCTCGCGCACGAGCTCCTCGACCGCGACCGCCACCGGCGGCCCGAGCGGCCGGCCGGCGCGCGAGAAGCGCGAGCAGGTCGTCGACCAGCCGCTGCCAGACGGTCGACGGCCTCGCGGATGCGCCGAGCGTCGGCTCGAGCCGGTCGCTGCGTCCCTCGCGCAGGTCCCGCTCGAGGTGGTCGGCGAAGCCCTTCACCGTCACGAGCGGCGCCTTGAGGTCGTGGGTGACCGCGTAGCCGAAGCGCTCGAGCTCGACGTTCTTCGCCTCGAGCTCGCGCATCAGCGAGTCGCGCGCGCGCGGCAGCCTGCTAGCGCGGCGGTGAGGTCGCGCACGGCGACCACCCGCAGCACGCTGTCCGCGGATCGAGAAGAACGAGCGCGCCTGCACCTCGACCGGCATGCGCCTGCCGTCGCGCGTCAGGACCTCGATCTCGTACGCCCCCTCGTACTCGGTCAGCAGGTTGCGGTAGACTCGCGACGGTACTCGGGCGCGACGATCTCGAGGCCGTCGCGGCCCACCAGCTCGTGCCACGAGTAGCCGCCGAGGTCGCACAGCGCCTGGTTCACGTCGACGATCCGGCCGTCGTCGTGGATGAAGATCGCCTCGAGCGAGGCCTCCGACAGGCAGCGGAAGCGCTCCTCGCTCTCGCGCAGGCGCTCCTCCGCCTCGCGGCGGTCGGTGATGTCGAGCAGCAGGCCGAGCAGGCGGTCGGCGTCCGAACGGCGAGGCGTGCACGAGGCAGTGGCGCGCACGGCCGTCCCTGCGCCGGATGCGGACCTCGCTCGGGCCGCCGCCCAAGGACAGCAGGCCCAGCAGGCGCTCGGCCACGCTGGAGCGCGTCGGCGGGCTCCAGGATGTCGGCGATCGAGGACCCGCAGCAGCTCCTCGCGCGCGCGGCCCGTGAGCGTGCACGAGGCGCCGTTCGCCTCCTCGAAGCGGCCGTCGCTGCGGCACACGAACAGCGCGACCGGCGAGAGCTCGTGAAGCAGGCGCGGTGCAGCTCGCCGCTCTCGCGTGGGGCCGCGGCCGTGCGCAGCCTGTGAAGCACGCCGGCCAGCGCACGACGAGCCGCACGGAGCACGCTGCTCACCTGCCCGCGGCCCGCAGCGTCACCCGCACCACGGCCCCGCCGTCCGGGTGGTTCTCGGCCGTCACCTCGCCGCCGTGGTCGTAGACGATGCGCTTGACGATCGACAGGCCGAGACCGGTGCCGCCGCGGCGGCGCGTGAAGAACGGCTCGAACAGGCGCGACAGGTCGCGCGGGTCGAAGCCGGGACCCGAGTCCTTCACCGGGCACTCGACGAGCGGCGAGCCTTCCAGCTGCGCGGTCCCCAGGGCGATCTCGACGCGGCCGCCCGGGGGCGAGAAGTGGACGGCGTTCTCGATCAGGTTCTGCAGGACCTGCGTGATGCGCGCGGCGTCGGCCAGCACGGCGGCAGCAGCCGGCTCGCCGCGCGGCCAGCGGACCTCGACCGGCTTGTGGCGCGCCATCGGCGCGCAGGCGGAGACCGCGGTCTCCACCACGTCCTCGATCCGGCACTCGCCGAAGTCGGGCCGGCTCGGACGCCCGAAGTCGAGCAGGTCCTTCATCAGCGTCGTGAGCCGGACGATCTCGCCGCGCAGCACGCCGAGGTAGCGGTCGTAGCCCTCCGTGCCGCGGAAGCGCGACTCGAAGGCGTCGAGCGTCGCCGAGATGCTGAACAGCGGGTTGCGCACCTCGTGCGCCACGCCGGCGACGATCGAGCCGATCTCGGCCATCGTCTCGCTCTGCCGCAGCTGCTCCTTGAGGCGCACCGTCTCGGTGACGTCCTGGAAGTTCAGCACCACCCGACGCGGGTCCTTCCGCCTCGGTCTGCGAGCACGCGCGCGCTCACCACCCAGGTGCGGCGTGTCAGCGCGTCGGCCACCTCGCGCGCCGGCGGCGCGCCGCCCCGGCGCGTCTCGCTCGACCAGCTCGACGAGCGTCGCCCACGGCTCGCCGGGCCCGAGTCGCGGCGAGCGGCCGTGTCGATGATCTCCGCCCAGCTGCCGACAGCCGGACTGCTCCACGGCCGTACGGTTCGCGCGCACCACCCGCGCGTCGGCGTCGACCACCAGCACGCCGATCGGCAGGCCGTCGAAGGTCTCGCGCCACTCGACCGCGGCGCGGCGCAGGTCGGCCTCCAGGCGCCGGCGCTCGGTCACGTCGGTGCCCGTGCCGAGCACGTTGGTGAACTCGCCGGCGGCGTCCAGCATCGGGCGCAGTTGATCCAGGAGATCAGCCGGCGCTCGCCCGCCCGCGTCTGCCACTCGCTGTCGTAGGCGAGCGGCAGCTCGCGCAGCGAGGGGCCGCCGTCGTAGTAGCGCGCGACCTGCGCCCGCGCGTCCGTGGGCCGAAGCACCTCCCAGAACGACCTGCCCCGCAGCTCGGCCTCGCTCCAGCCGCTCGTCTGCTCGCAGGCGCGGTTGAAGCGCACGATGCGCCCGTGCGGGTCGACCACCATCACGAGCGAGGCCACCATGTCGAGCAGGCTGTCGGCGAATTCGCGCTGGCGATCGAGCTCGCGCTCCGCGCGGCGGCGGTCGATCTCGGCCGCGGCGCGTGCCGCGAACACCTGCAGCACGGCCTCGGGCCGCACCGTGTCGTCGAGCGGCCGGTCGTGGATCACGTTCACGAGGCCGAGCGGAGCGCCCGAGGCGGCGCGCAGGGCCATGCCCGACGTAGCTGCGGGCCCCCATCGCGGCGAGGCCCGCGTCGGCCGGGTAGCGCTCGGCCACGCCGTCCCGGATGTGGCAGACGGTGCCGTCGAGCACGTCGGCGCAGGGCGTGCCGGCCAGGTCGTAGTCGACGTTCGGCGTCAGCCGCCCGTCCACGGCGCGGGCCAGTGTCCGCACGCGGCCCGGGCTCGCCAGCTCGCCCACCGAGGCGTACTTGACGCGCAGCGTCGCGGGCGAGACGCAGCACCAGCTCGCCGAACAGGGCGTCGCCCGACGCGCTCGTCCCGGCGACGAGGTCGTGGAGGGTCTGCTCGACGCGCCGCAGGCGGACGGCGCGCTCGGCCAGGTGCGGCAGGTCCGCGAGCGCCAGCTCGCTCTTGACGACGTAGTCGACGGCGCCCGCGCGGATCGCTTCGACGGCGACGCGCTCGCTGCCGTGGCTGGTCATGATCACGACCGGCGGCATCGCCGCGGGCGCCTCGCCGCGCAGCAGGTCCAGCCCCTCGCCGTCCGGGCAGCAGCCAGTCCGAGACCACGATCTGGGGCGGGAACGGCGCCGCGGAGCAGCGCTCGCGCCTCGTCGATCGTCTCGGCGACCGACGACCACGAACTCGCCGGGCGCGCTCGTCGAACGCCCGCCGCGCGAGCTCGGCGTGGCCCGGCTCGTCCTCGACGAGCAGGACGTGGAGCGGGCTCGGACGTCACGCGGCCTGCCCCGTCCGTCCCGATTCCAGATCGGCCCGTCCGGCTAGCCGGACGGCTGCGGCTGGAGCGCCGGGGCAGACCGGGCGTCATAAGTCCCTTCCACTCAACGGGCTTCGCGTCGGACTCGGGCCGGCCGCGAGCGGCGTACCGGGCGTGGCATGTCCGGTGCAGAAGCGCGGAGCGTGCCAACCGAGTCCGACGCTGCTGGACGCCATTCTCGAGCCCGGCCGCCTCTCGGTCGTCTTCCAGCCGATCTTCGAGGTGGGCGTCGCGCGTCCGCAGCTCCACGCGGTCGAGTGCTGATCCGCGGGCCGCAGGGCACGAACGCCGAGCGGCCGTCGGTGCTCTTCGACTACATCCGGCGCAAGCGCGCCGAGGCCCTCGTCGACCGGGCGTGCGTCGCGACGGTCGCTGGCCGAGGCGAGCCTGCTCGTCGACAGTGCCCGAGCTCTCCGTCAACGTGCACGCCTCCACGCTCGGCCGCGACGGCGGCTTCCCCACGTTCGTGCTCGAGCGTGCGCGGGCGGTGGGCATCGACCCGCACCGGCTGATCGTCGAGATCGTCGAGCACTCGCCTCCGCTCGACGTGCCCAGCTTCCGCGGCGCGCTCGGCGCGCTGCGCGAGGCCGGCGTCGACGATCGCGCTCGACGACGTGGGGCTCGGCCAGTCGAACTACAAGATGATCCTCGACGTCCGGCCCGACATCTACAAGCTCGACCGCTACCTGGTCGAGCAGCGCCTGGAACGACCCCTACCGCCAGGTGATCCTCGACTCGCTCGCGCGCATGGTGCGCCGGCTCGAGGCGCGCGCCGTGGCCGAGGGCGTCGAGACCGCGCAGGAGCTGGTGGCGGTCGAGGCGGCCGGCATCGACCTCGTGCAGGGCTTCTACTTCGCGCGGCCGCTCAGCCGCGACGAGCTCGTCCAGCGCGGGCTTCCTCACCGGGCAGCGCGCCCGTGGGCACTCGCCGCGTGACTCCCCGCGCCTGCTGGTGCTCGACGACGACCCCGCCGTGCTCTCGCTGCTGCGCACGTACTTCGGCGGGCCTCGGCTGGTACGTCGAGGTGTGCGGCGAGGCCGGCGCGGCGCTGCGGCTGGCGGCGCTCGGACGTGCCGTTCGACGCCGTGATCAGCGACCTGCACTTCACCCCCGCGCGCAACGCGGAGGGGCTGGAGATCGTCGCCCAGGCGCCCGGCAGCGCGCCCGCGGCGGCCGTGCTGCTGTTCACCGCGGCCGCCGAGGGCGCCGTTCCGCGCAGGCCGCGCTCGAGCGGGGCGCCGACCAGGTGATCTTCAAGCCGGCGCCGCTCGCGGCCTTGCGCGATGCGGCGCTCCGTGCGATGAAGAAGCCGTGAGCCTGAGCGGATCGATCGAGGACCTGCCACTTCTCGAGATCCTGCAGGTCGTCTCCTTCTGCCAGAAGACCGGCCACCTCACCGTGCGCGCGCCGGAGGGCGACGCGGCCGTCGTCTTCCACGACGGCCGCGTCGTCTCCGGCTACATCTGGGACCTGCCGGCCGCAGAGCCGGCCGCCGGCCCCCGCGAGGCGCACGTGCGCGCGCGGATCGGCTCGATCCTCGAGCGGCTGGTGCGGCTGCGCGAGGGCGAGTTCGCCTTCAACCTGACCGAGGCCGTGCCGACGACCCTCGGCGGCCGCGACCTCTCCGCCGACATGCTGGTCGACGGCATCAACCCCGAAGAGCTGATGCTCGACCTCGCCCGCAAGCTCGACGAGGACCGGCGCGACTGCGCGGCGTCGCTCGAGGCCTCGTTCACGCGCCGCCGAGCCGGCCGTCGCGACGCGAGCCGGCGCCGGCGCAGCCGCCGTGCGCGGACGGCGGCCAGCGAGCGAGCCGGCGCTCGCCGGCCCGGAGGACGACGAGCGCTCGAGCCTGCGCTCGAGGCGCTGCCGCCCGCTGCGCGCTGTCGCCGCCCGGACCGCAGGTCGGGCCGCTGCGGCGACACCGGGCCGGCCCCCCGCAGTGCTGCTCGTCGACGACGAGCCCGAGGTCTGCCGCGTCGTCGGCCAGCGCCTCGCCGACGCGGGCTTCGACGTCGCCGTGGCGGCAGCGCGGCGCCATGGCGCGGCGCGAGATGCACCGGCTCGCCGCCGGCGCGCCGGCCGCTTCCTGCTCGTCGTCGACCTCGGGCTGCCGTCGGAGAGCGGCAGCAGCTTCCGCGGCGGCCTCGACGTCGTGCGCCAGGCCTCCGGGCTGCCGCGTCCCGCCGCCCGTCCTGCTGATGTCGGAGACGATCGACGAGAAGCTGCGCGGCCGCGCGCGGCGGCTGGGCGTCTCGCTGCTGACCTTCAAGCCCGGGCTGTCGAAGCTCGATCCCGCTGCAGTACGAGGCGGACCTGCGCGCCTTCGCCGACAAGCTCGCGCGCGACCTGCTGCCGCGCCTCGAGGGGCGCCGCGCGAGGTCCGGCGCGGCCCGAGACGCCGCGCGGCCGCCGACGCAGGACGGCGAGCGCGACGGCCCTCGCGGCCGCGCTCGCGGAGATCGAGGCGCTGCCCGACCCGGACGTCGTCGCCTTCCTGCTGTTGCGGGCGGCGCGTGCCACGTTCGCCCGCGTCGTCCTGTTCCTCGCTGAAGGACGACCGGCTGCGCGGGCTCTCGGGGTTCGGTCCCCTCGATGGACGGGCAGCCTCGACCTGCTCGCGCGCGAGCTGTCGGTGCCGCTCGACCAGCCCTCCCCGTTCCGCGACGCCGTCGCCACGGGCCGCGCCTGGACGCGGCCCGATCCCGGCCGACGGGCCCGATGAACGCCCTGGTCGATCGAATCGGCGCGGCTTCGGCCCGCGAGGCCGCGATCGTGCCGCTGCGCGCCTCGCGCCAGACGATCGCGGTCGTGTACGCCGACGCCCCCGACGGATGCGCCGCTGCCAGCGGTCGCGGCCTTCGCCGGCTTCGTCGAGCGCGCCGGCCGCGCGCTCGAGGGCTCGCTCGCCGGACGCCGGACAGCCGCAGCACCCGCCTGATAAGATCCCGGCTCCTCGAACGATGACCCTCCTGCGCGGCGCCCGAAGCCTGCTCTCCGTCCTGCTCGTCGGCCTGTACTTCGTGCTCGGCAGCCCCGTGCTCCGGCTTGCTGGTGCTGCCCGGGCGCCTGGCTGTTCCCGAGCCAGCGCTTCCGCCTGGTGAGCCTCTTCATGAAGGGCATGTCGTACGGCATCGAGGCCCTGCTCACGCTCGGCGGCGCGCGCTTCCGGCGCGTCGGAACGATCCCGACCGCCGCAGCCCGTGCTCGTGGTCGCGAACCACCAGTCGCTGATCGACATCCTGCAGATCACGCTGCTGTCACGCCCGCGCGTGCCCGGCGTTCGTCACCCGCTCGCGCTACGGCGCGCTTCGTCCCGCTCGTCTCCGCCTGCGTCCGCCTGCTCGGCGGCCCGTTGATCGACCCGCAGCGCGATCCGCGCGGCGCGGTCCGGGAGATCCGCGCGGCGCGCGCAGCGGCTGCCGCACGGCCTGATGATCTTCCCCGAGGGCCACCGCAGCACGGACGGCGCGATCCGGCCGTTCCGGAGCCGCGGGCATCGAGGCCATCCTGGCCGCCGGCGCCTGCCGGTCTACCTCGTGCTCAACGACGGAGTCTGGCGCGTGCGGCGCTTCACGACCTGCTCTTCCGCGTCCACCTGATCGACGCGATGTCGGAGGTGATCGGCCCCTACGAGCCGCCCGGCCGACCCGGCGGCGCTGCCCGCGTTCGTCGCACGGCTGCGCCGAGAAGCTGGTCGACTCGCCTCGCCGGAGCGGCGCCGCCAGCGACGCCTCGCCGCGCCGCCTGAAGCGCTGCGGCGCCCTCGCGCGCCGACGCGAGGCTCCGGCGCGGAGCTGCCGGGGCGGTGTAGACTTGCTGCACAGCGCGGAGGTACGGATGGCACGGCGGCTTGTGATTGCGAGCCAGAAGGGTGGCGTCGGCAAGACGACGGTCGCGCTGAACCTGGCCGTGGCCATGGCCGAGCGCGGCCGGCGCACGCTGCTCGTCGACCTCGACCCGCAGGGCGCGATCGGCCTCTCGCTCGCCAAGGGCGACACCGAGCTGGCCGGGCTCGCCGAGCTGCTGGCTCGGGCGTCGCCGCGCGCGGACGAGGCCGTGCTCGCGCACGCAGCTCTGCGCGGCTGAGCCTGCTGCCGCGCGGCCGCCTCGACGCGACCGACGTCGACGCCTTCGAGCAGGAGGTCGCTCACGACGGGCGCGCTCGACCGCGCGCTCGCCGAGTGCGAGGGCGCCGCCGAGATCGTGGTGATCGACACGCCCTCCGGCCTCGGCCGCGTCACGACCGCCGCGCTCGGCGGCCTCCCACTTCGTGCTGCTGGCGTTCCAGACGGAGAGTCCCTGTCGCTGCGCTCGATCGGCCAGGCGCTCGACGGTCGATCGAGCACGTCCAGGCGACGCGCAACCCGCGGCTGCGGCTCGCCGGCATCCTGCCGACGCTGGTCGAGCGCGAGCGGCCGGCACGCAGGTCGTGCTCGCGCGAGATCTGGAGCGGCTTCCCCGACGCGCTCGAGACGGTCGTGCCGCGCAGCGAGGCCTTCGCGCACGCGAGCGCGCTCGGAGTGCCCGGTCGCCTTCCTCGGTGGCCAGGCCGGCAGCCCCGAAGCGCAGGCGCTTCGACCTGCTGTCCGACGAGCTCGAGGTCCGGATGAACCGCCTCGACGGGATGGAGAGGGTCCATGAAGCTCAGCCCGCCCGCCAGCTCCTCTGACCTCGAGGTCGCCCGCGAGATCGCGCGGCGACTGCACCAGCGGCGCCGGCGCGAGGACCGCCCGGGTCGACCGTGCGGGCGTCGCCGCCGGCCGCGACGCCGTGCCACGGCGGGCGCGCCGCCGCGCGCGTGCCCGAGCCGCCGGCGGCCCCCGAGCACCGCCGTCCCGCACGCCCCGCCGGCTGCGCGGCCGGTCGCGCCGCCGTCGCGGCCGACGCCGCGCTCACCGGTCGCACCTGCCGTCGAGATGGGCCGACGAGCCGGCCCCGCCCTCGTGGGACTCGATGCGCCGGTCGACCTGCCGGCGACGCGACGACCTCGGCAACACGGAGCCCGAGGACGCCCTCGACGCCCTCACCGCGCCGACACGGACGCCCCCGCGCCCTGGCGCCCTCAGCCGATGCCGGAGCTCGCCGAGGAGCGCCCCCGTGATCCTGGCCCCGAGACGTTCGACGAGGCGGACGCGTACGGGGGTCGCCCCGCAGGCATCGCCGTTCGACGAGGCCGGCGCCTACGGGACCCCGGCCGACGACCCGAGATCGCGACATCCGACCTCGAGCCGCGCGACCTCGAGGCGGACGAGCCGGGCTCGAGGCCCCGGACTTCGAGCCGGCCGAGCAGCGAGGGGCCTGGCCGAGGAGCCCGCCGAGGAGAGGAGCTCTTCGACGACCGGCCGCGGCCCGTCGTGGGGCGACGTCGTCGAGAGGCTGCATGGCGCTCGCGCACGCGCGCGGTGCCCTGCTCGCGGACCCGTCCGGCGAGCTGGTGGCGGCGCGCGGCGACTGGCCCGACCCCGGCGCCGAGGCGATCGCCTCGCGCCTGGTCGCGATGATGGACCGCACGCTGAAGGACGCGCCGACGCGCTCGGTCTCCGCCCCGGTCGGCGGCCTGCACCTGACCGCGTGGCGCGTGCCGGTCGGCGAGCGGCTGCTCACGGCGGCGTTCATCGCCGACTCGCCGGTGCGGGCGGAGACGCGGCCTTCGATCGACCTCGAAGTGCAGCGCGGCGCCGGCGGCCTGAGGTCTGCCCGGCGACGCCGGAGGAGCCCCGAATGGCCGCGACTCGACCCGCACTCCTACGCCGACTCCAGCCAGCCGCGGCCCGCGGCACCTGCGGCTGCGGCTCGAGGTCGAGCTTCGCGAAGCGGCAGCTCGAGGGCGAGGCGGCGCTCGTGTTCGACGGCCCCGTCGGGGCACCCTCGACCTCGACACGCGCGAGCTCGAGCTGCTGGCCGCGCGCACCGAGTCGGGCGCGGCAGTGCCGTTCGAGCTCGGCGCCGGACGACCCGATCCTCGGGCGCCGGCTGCGGCTCGCGCTGCCCGCCGGCACGCGCGAGCTGCGCCTGCGCTACCGCACGTCCCCGGCGCGCCCGCGCTGCAGTGGCTCGAGCCCGAGCAGACGCAGGGCGGCCGCCACCCGTTCCTGTTCAGCCAGTGCCAGGCGATCCACGCGCGCAGCGTCGTCCCGCTGCCCGACACGCCGCGCCAGCGCCTCACCTACGAGGCCGAGATCGTGGTCCCCGAGCCGCTCGCCGCCGTGATGTCGGCGGGGCCGGCCGGCGTCGCGTCGCGGGCCGCGGCCGGGCACGCGGCTGTTCCGCTTCCGAATGCCGCAGCCGATCCCGCCCTACCTGCTGGCGCTCGCGGTCGGGCGCCTCGAGTCGCGCGAGCTCTCGCCGCGCTCGGCCGTGTGGGCCGAGCCGGAGACGGTCGACGCGGCGGCCTACGAGTTCGCCGGCATCGAGCCGATGATCGCGCGCGCCGAGGAGCTGTTCGGCCCGTACGACTGGGACCGCTACGACATGCTCGTGCTCCCGCCGTCGTTCCCCTACGGCGGGATGGAGAACCCGCGCATGACGTTCCTCACGCCGACGCTGCTCGCGGGCGACCGCTCGCTGGTCGACGTCGTCGGCGCACGAGCTGGCGCACTCGTGGACCGGCAACCTCGTCACGAACGCCGACATGGAGCACTTCTGGCTGAACGAGGGCTTCACCGTGTGGGCCGAGCGCCGGATCCTGGAGGCGCTGCACGGCGAGGAGGCGACGGTGCTCGCCTGGGCCATCGGGGAGAAGGCGCTCGAGGAGTCGATGTCCCGCTTCGGCGCGAACTCGCCGCTCACGAGGCTGCGCACCGAGCTCGCGGGCATGGACCCCGACGACGCCTTCTCGTCCATCCCCTACGAGAAGGGCTCGCGCTTCGTGGCGCTGCTCGAGCGCGGCGGCCGGGACGGCCGCGCTTCGACCGCTTCATGCGCGACCTACATGGACCGCTTCCGCTTCACCTCCATCACCACCGAGGAGTTCCTGGCGTTCCTCGAGCAGCAGCTGCCGGGGGTCGCGGCCGCAGGTGGACGCCCAGGCGTGGCTGTACGAGCCGGGGCTGCCGGCCAACGCGCCGGTCTTCCGCTCGCCGGCGCAAGGACGCGCTCGTCGCGCTGGCCGCCGGCTTCGCGCGCGGCGCGCGGCCGACGCGCCGCGCAGATCGCGGGCTGGAGCCCGGCCGAGACGCTCGTCTACCTGCAGAACCTGCCGCGCGTCCTCGACCGCGCCGACTGCGCCTGGCTCGACGAGGCGCTCTCGCTGACCGGGCGCGGCAACTACGAGATCCTCGTCGAGTGGCTGACGATCGCCGCCGCTTCGGACTACGAGCCCGTCTTCGCCCGGCTGCGCGAGGTGCTGCTGCAGGTCGGCCGCATGAAGTACCTGCGGCCCGCTCTACACGGCGCTCGGGCCGCACAGCCGCGCACCCGCGCCCTGGCGCGCGAGCTGTTCGCGCAGGCCGCGCCGCGCTACCACCAGCTCTCGCGCCGCGTGGTCGCCGCCTCGGTCATCGCGAAGTACGAGGACGAGCCGGCCGCCACTGACGCCACGCCCCGGAGACCCCATGAGCGCGCCAGCCCACCCCTGCCGTCGGCGGACGACGTCCGCCTGCCGGACAACGCCTTCCGCACGCTGGCCGCCGGGCGAGCGCTACGAGCCGGTCGTGCCGGCCGGCGCGCCCGTGCCCGAGGTCACGCTGCGCTCGCTCGTGCAGGGCGTCGCTCTGGTCGGTCGTGTTCTCGGCCGCCGCGACCTACATCGCGCTCAAGCTCGGCCAGGGGATCGAGTCGGCGATCCCGATCTCGATCCTGGCCGTCGGCTTCTCCGCGCTCGTCGTCAAGGTGCTGGGCCGCGCGCGCCTCGACGCTGCTCGAGAACGTCAACGTGCTGGCGATCGGCGCGACCTCGGGCATCGTGGCCGGCGGCTCGGTGTTCACGATGCCGGCCATCTACATCCTGGGCCTGCAGGGCCGCTCGTCGTTCCTCCAGATCTTCCTGGTGCCGCTGCTGGGCGCCGTGCTCGGCGTCTTCCTGCTGGCGCCCTTCCGGCGCTACTTCGTGCGCGACCTGCACGGCAAGCTGCCCTATCCCGGAGGGCCGGGCCACCACCGAGATCCTGGTCGCCGGCCGGCGCGGCGGCCACAGCGCGCTCGTGCTGACCTGGTCGGCGCTCGCGCGCGGCGGTCTTCGACTTCGTCGGCCCCTCGATGAAGGGCTGGGCCGAGAACTTCTCGAGCGCGGCGATCGGCGCGCTCGCCGGGCTTCACCGAGCGCACCAAGGCCGTGTTCACGATGAACACCTCGGCCGCGGTCTTCGGCCTCGGCTACATCATGGGCCTCGAGTACGCGGCCATCATCATGGCCGGCTCGCTGGTGTCGTTCTTCGTGCTGGTGCCGCTGTTCGCCTGGTTCGCGCCGTACGTCGCCGGCGGCGATCCCGCCGGCCAGCTCAGCCGCTCTCGGCGCTGCGCGCCGGAGGAGATCTTCTCGCTGTACGTGCGCCCGATCGGCATCGGCGGCATCTTCGCCGCCGGCCTGCTCTCGATCCTCAAGATGTCGCCGGTGATCGTCCAGGCCACGCGCCAGGCGCTCGGCGAGGTGGCGCGCCTGGCCCGCGGCGCGCGCGACGGCCGACGATCGCCGACCGGACCGACCGCGGCCTGCCGATGTCCGCTGGTGCTGCTCGGCATCGCCGGCACGGGGCTCCTGGTCTTCCTCTACTTCCGCTTCTCCGTGCTGGCGGCGGAGCCCGCGCGCCACGGCCATCGCCGCGCTCTCGACGGCGCTCACGCTGCTGATCGCCTTCCTGTTCGCGGCGGTCTCGGCCTGGGCGATCGCGATGATCTCGATCACGCCGATCTCCGGGCATGACGCTGACGACGCTGATCGTCACCGCGCGTGGCGCTGTCGAGCCTGGGCCTGCGCGGCGAGAGCGGGATGCTGCAGGTGCTGCTGATCGGCGGCGTCGTCTGCACGGCGCTCTCGATGTCCGGCTCGCTCGTCACGCAGTACAAGATCGCCTACTGGCTGGGCGCCACGCCGCGCCGCGTCGAGCTCGCCAACCTCGCCGGCGCCGTGCTGGCCTCGGCGGCGACCACCGCCGTGATCCTGCTGATGGCGCACGTCTACGGCTTCTCGCCCTCGGCCGCGCACCCGCACCCGCTGCCGGCGCCGCAGCCGAACGCGATGGCGGCCGTGCTGCGCGGCGTGATGGGCGAGGCGGGCACGCCCTGGTTCCTCTACGGCACCGGCTCCGTGTTCGCGGTCGCCGCCGAGATGTGCGGCGTGTCCGGGCTCGCCTTCGCGCTCGGCATGTACCTGCCGATGGAGCTGAACTCGCCGCTCGTGCTCGGCGCGGCCGTCGCCTGGCTGCTGCGCCGCTCCTCCGCCGACGAGCAGACCGCGGCCGCCCGCCACGAGGAGGGCACGCTCGTCGCCTCGGGCTTCATCGCGGGCGGCGCGCTGGTCGGCGTGCTCGCGGCGCTGCTGCGCTTCGTCGAGGACTCGACCGGCCGCCACGCTGGTGCCCGACCTGACGCGAGGCGCCGGGCCTGGGCGCCTGGGTCGCGGCCTGGGGCAACTGGAACGGCCTCGCCGTGTTCCTGCTGCTCGGCGCTCGGCGTCTACTGGTATTCCCGGCGCTCGGCGTCGTAGAATCGGGGAATCGTTTCCGAGACCCTTCGTTCCCGGGGCCGTCTCGCCCGGCTCCGCTGGAGGTGCCGTATGGATCGTCGCCAGTTCCTGCGCCGTGGCTCGATCGCCGGCGGGGCCACCCTCGTCGCGGCCCGCGCGTTTCCCCGCCACCTCTACGCCGCGGCGACCGAGAAGCGGGCGCAGGACGTGGTGACGCTCGGCAAGACCGGGCATCAAGGTGCTCGCGCCTGGCGCAGGGCACGGGCACGAACGGCGTCGGCAAGTCGTCCGACCAGACGCGCGGCCTCGGGCCTCGCGGGCGTCGCCGAGCTGCTGCGCGCCGGCGTCGACCAGGGCGTCACGGTCTGGGACCTGGCCGACCAGTACGGCACCCACCCGCACGCCCACGAGGCCCTGAAGACGGTCCAGCGCGACAAGGTCGTGCATCCTGACGAAGACCCACGCCTCGACCGAGCAGGAGATGCGCGACGACCTCGACCGCTTCCGCAAGGAGATCGGCACCGACATGATCGACATCGTGCTGCTGCACTGCATGATGTCGGCCGACTGGCCGAAGGAGAAGGCGGGCGCGATGGCCGTGCTGGCCGAGGCCAAGCAGAAGGGCATCATCCGCGCGCACGGCGTCTCGTGCCACGACCTCGGCGCGCTGAAGACGGCCGCGGCCAGCGACTGGGTCGACGTCGACCTGGCCCGCCTCAACCCCGCCGGCGCCGTGATGGACGCCCCGTCGACCAGGTGCTGCCCGTGCTCTCCGAGATGAAGCGCAAGGGCAAGGGCGTGATCGGCATGAAGATCCTGGGCGCCGGCCGCCTGCGCAACCGCGTCGACGACGCGCTGCAGTACGCGCTCGCCTCGCCGGTGCTCGACTGCTTCACGATCGGCGCCGCGAACCGTCACGAGCTCGAGGACCTGCTGGCCCGGATACCCAAGGCCAGCGTGCGCGGCTGATCCGGCCGGTCCGCAGAGCCGGACCGGGCGCCCCGTGCGCGCCGACTCGAGCAGCGCCTGGATCGTGCGGACGTTGCCGCGGCTCTCGACGAGGGTGACGCGCGGTTCTCGCCCGCTGCGAGCGCCTCGGCGAGGTCCTCGATCTCGAGCCGGTAGCGGTCCGTCGGCTCGACGGTCACGGTCTCGGTCTCGTCGCCCCGCGTCAGCAGGATCGGCTGCGCCTCGCGCGGCCGCCAGGGGCTGCGGACGCGCACGACGCCGGTCGTCCCCGCGACCTCGAGCTCGGCCCGCACGGGGCTGCGGAAGCCGGCGTCGATCTGGACCAAGACGCCGGCGGGAAACACCAGCTGGCCCGCGAAGGTCTCGTCGATGCCGGTCGCACCGGGGACCGCCGAGCCGAACACCTCGACCGGTTCCCCGCCGAGCACGAAGCGGGCGAAGCTCAGCGGATAGCAGCCCACGTCCCACAGGCAGCCGCCGCCCCACTCCGGCCGCAGGCGGACGTCGTTCGGCCGGCTCAACGGAAAGCTGAAGGTGCCGCGCACGAAGCGCACGCTGCCGATCGCCCCGGCGTCGACGAGCCCCTTGACCTCGAGCGTCTGCGGGTGGTGGCGGTACATGAACGCCTCGGCCACCATCACCGCAGCCTCCCGCGCGGCCGCCTCGATCCCGTCGAGCTCGGCCTCGCTCAGCGCGATCGGCTTCTCGCACAGGACGTGCTTGCCCGCACGGGCGGCGCGCACCGTCCACTCCGCGTGCAGGTGGTTCGGCAGCGGCACGTACACGGCGTCGACGGCCGGGTCCTCGAGCAGCGCCTCGTAGGAGCCGTAGGCGCGCTCGATCCCCCACTCCCGCGCGTAGGCCACGGCCCTTCCGTGTCCCGGCTCGCCACGGCGACCAGCCGGTTCCCCGGCGAGACCCGGAGCGCGGGGATCACCATCCGGTTGATGCGCGCCGTGCCGAGCAGACCCCAGCCGAGGACTCGATCGCTCATGCGCGGATTATGGGGCCGGTCGGCCGCCCGGGTCAGATGCCGCCGACGAAGTGCGTCCCGGCCCGGCCGTCGATGGCGTGCGGCAGGCTCTCCGGGTTCGTGATCAGGGCGCGGCGGCCGCCGGCCTTCAGGAAGCGGATCACGGCCTCGATCTTCGGGCCCATGCTGCCGGGAGGGAAGTGCCCCTGCGCGTGGAGGTGCTCGATCTCCTCGAGCGTGACGGCGCCCAGGGCGCGCTGGCCGGGCTTGCCGTAGTCGACGTAGACCTGCGGCACGGCCGTGAGGATCACCAGCAGCGAGGCGCCCAGGTCGGCCGCCAGCGCGCTCGACGTGAGGTCCTTGTCGATCACCGCCTCGAGCCCGGAGAACTGGCCGTCGGGCTGCTTCTTCACCGGGATCCCGCCGCCCCCGCAGGCGATCACGATGTGGCCCTGGCGCACCGCGTCACGGATCATGTGGCGCTGGATCACGCGCAGCGGCTGCGGCGAGGGGACGAGCCGCCGCCAGCCGCGGCCCGCGTCCTCCTTCACCTTCCAGCCCAGCCGGTCACGCCTGCGCTCGGCCTCCTCGCGGCTGAGGAACGGGCCGATCGGCTTGCTCGGGGCCAGGAACGCCGGGTCGTTCTCGTCCACCACGACCTGCGTGACCACCGTGACGACGTAGCGCTTGGTCTGGCGCTTGCGCAGCTCGTTGAGCAGCGCTTGCTGCAGGATGTAGCCGAGGCTGCCCTCCGTCATCGCCACCAGCACGTCGAGCGGCAGCTGCGGCACCTCCTGGCGCGACAGCTCGTGCTGCACCAGCAGGTTGCCGACCTGCGGCCCGTTGCCGTGGGTCACGCACAGGTAGTAGTTGCGCTCGACCAGCGTCATCAGCAGCGCCGCGATGCGCACGGCGTTGCGCTCGTGGTCGTCGATCGTCCCCGCTTCGCCCGGCTGCATGAAGGCGTGGCCTCCCATGGCCACGAGCACGATCGGGTGCGGGTCGATCACGGCGCGGGAACCTCCGGGGCGCGGCCTGCGGCAGCAGCTACTGCGGGCGGAACATCTCCAGGATGCGCCCCTTCGGCAGCGCCTGCTGCTTCTGCTCCTGCTGCCGGCGGCGCGCCTCCGATTCGTAGGTCGGCGGCGGCTCCGGGTTGCGGTAGAAGACGCCGGTGTAGAGCTTGCGCCCGTACTCCGAGGCCAGCGCCATCGCCTTCAGCCGGTCGCTCGGGTCGTGGCCGAGGCCGGCCAGCGGCTGCATGCCGGCCTTGTGCGCCTTGAGCTGCTGATCCTCCTGGCCGTAGGTGACGCAGGGCGACTGCACGTTGACGAAGGCGAAGCCGGGGAAGCGGATGGCCTCCTCGATCACGGCGGCCAGGCCCTGCATGTCCGCCGGCGTGCCCTGCGCCACGAAGCTCGCGCCGTAGCCGAGCACGTAGAGCAGCGGGTTGACCGGGGCCTCGAGGCTGCCGAGCGCGGAGGACGACGTCTTCAGGCCGCGCGGGGAGGTCGGGGAGAGCTGGCCCTTGGTCAGCCCGTAGATCTGGTTGTCCATCACGATGTACGTCAGGTCCATGTTGCGGCGCACCGCGTGCGCCACGTGGCCGCCGCCGATCGAGAAGCCGTCGCCGTCGCCGCCGGCCACCAGCACGAGCAGGTCCGGGTTCGCGAGCTTGATGCCCTGCGCGATCGGCAGCGCGCGGCCGTGCACGGTGTTGAAGCCGTACGCCGTCGTGTAGCCGGGGATGCGGCTGGAGCAGCCGATGCCCGAGACGAAGGCGATCTCGTGCGGGGAGCGGCCCGACGTTCGCGAGCGCCCGGTAGATCGCCTGCACGACCCCGTAGTCGCCGCAGGCCGGGCACCAGATCGGCTTGAGGTCGCTCCTGTAATCCTTCGCCTGGTAGTCCTCGACCGGGCGCGTGATCGTTCCGCTCATGCCGCCTCTCTCCCTACCCCGCCGGCTCCACCTCGGCCACGCGCTGGCGTTGCAGCGCGAGCACCAGGCGCTGGAGCCGCTCGACCACGAGCGCCGGCAGGATCGGGTTCGAGCCGCTCCTCGCCAGCGACACCACACCCGGCGGCACGTTCACGTACATGCGCAGGATCCGGTACAGCTGCCCCTGGTGGGACTGCTCGACGACGAGCCCCGCGCGAACGCTGCGGAAGAACTCCTCGTAGACCTCCTCGGCCACCGGGAACACGAGCTTCGGCACCAGCAGCTTGGCCTGGATGCCCTCGCGGCGCGCCAGCTCGAGCGCCTCGCGCGCGGTCCCGGCCAGGCTGCCCCACGAGACGAGCGCGAGCGGCGCGTGCGCGTCGCCCTCGATCAGGAACAGGTCGCGGCGCCGCTTCAGCGGGTCGAGCTTGCGGATGCGCTTCTCGTTCATGCGCGCGTGCACCTCGCCGCTCGCCGTCGGGGCGCCGCGCTCGTTGTGCTCGATCCCGGAGGCCAGGTAGTTGCCGCCAGGCATGCCGGGCTGGCTGATCGGGCTGATGCCCGACTCCGTGAGCTTGAAGCGCTCGTACTTCTCGAGGTCGGCCGCGCGTGGGCCGCTTGCGCTCGATCACGCGGAACTGCCCGGTGTCGATCGGGTCGACCGTCTCCTTGCGCTGCGCGATCTCCTGGTCGGAGAGCAGGATCACGGGCGTCTGGTACTGCTCCGCGATGTTGAACGCCTCCACGGTCAGGGCGAAGGTGTCGGCGACCGAGGTCGGCGCCAGCACCGGCCGCACCACGTCGCCGTGCGCCGAGAAGCAGGCCTGGAACAGGTCGGACTGCTCGCTCTTGGTGGGGATGCCGGTCGAAGGGCCGCCGCGCTGCACGTTGACGCACACGAGCGGCAGCTCGGCGATCGACGCCAGGCCGAGCATCTCGGTCTTCAGCGACATGCCGGGGCCCGAGGTCGCGGTCATCGCCTTCTTCCCGGCGAACGAGGCGCCGACCACCGCGCCGATGCCCGCGATCTCGTCCTCGCACTGCAGCATCGCGCCGCCGTACTTCCAGACCTCCCGGCCGAAGAAGTGCATGATCTCGGACGACGGCGTGATCGGGTAGCCGCCGAAGAACTCGCAGCCGGCGAAGATCGCCGCGGCCGCGCAGATCTCGTTGCCGTCGACCACGATCTTGCCCGCCTCGCCGCCCTCGGCCGCCTGCAGCGTGCGCGCCTCGCGCAGCGGGTGCTCCTCGGCGTACTGCATGCCGGCGCCGAAGGCCTGCTCGTTGCCCTGCAGCACCTCGCTGCCCTTCCTCGCGAACTTCTTGCGGAGCCCCGCCAGCAGCGCCTCGCGGCCCACGCCCAGCCAGCCGGCGAGCAGGCCCAGCACGACCGTGTTCTTGGCACGCTCGGTCCCGGCGTTCTTCTTCGCCATCTCGGCGATCGGCACCGCGATCGCCTCCCAGGGCGTGACGCCGGACAGCGGGACCTTCCCGGGCGCGATGCCGGTCGCACTGTCGTAGATCACGCTGGTGCGGCCGCCGACGGGAAGCTCCGCCCCGAACTTCAGGAAGTCGTCCCAGCTGAGCGCCACCGCGACGTCCAGCGTGCCGCCCGAGCTGAGCAGCGGGTGCGTCGACAGGCGCACCCGGCAGGACGACTCGCCGCCGCGGATCTGCGGGCCGAAGCTCTTGGTGAGGACCGCGTGATACCCCGTGGAGGCGGCTGCGGTGATCATCGCCTCGCCGGCGGAGACGATGCCGTCTCCGCCCGACCCGGCCATCCCGATGACGAGATCGTTGCTCATGTCGTCCCCGGCGCCCCTTCCGAGGGCGCGCTCCGAGGGCTGAGGATAGCTCACTCGAGGCACGGGACATAGCCGGCGGCGGCAGCGGTCAGCCGCGTCTCTTCGCCCGGTGCGTGGGCTGCGCGCTCCACGGGTCCTCCGGCCAGGGATGCCGGGGGTAGCGCCCGCGCAGCTCCCTGCGGACCCCGGGGTAGGTGTTCCGCCAGAAGCTGCGGAGATCGCGCGTCGTCTGCACGGGACGGCCGTTCGGGGCCAGGAGCTCGAACGTCACGGGCACCCGGGCCGGCCCCAGGCGCGGCGTCTCGCCCAGGCCGAACAGCTCCTGCAGCTTGACCGCCGCGGCCAGCGATCCGTCGTCCCGGTAGTCGAGCGCCGCCGTGCGCCCGCTCGGCAGGCGCAGCCGCTGCGGAGCGAGCCGGTCGACGGCGGCACGGGTGCCTGCGTCGAGCCACTGCTCGGGCGCGTCGAGCGCCGGCAGGCTCGTGCGCCCGCGGCAGGCCGCGAGCAGCACCGCGCGCAGGTCGCTCCCGAACCCCGCGAAGCGCAGGCGCCGTCCGAGCCTCTCGGCCGCCGACCCGAGACCGCGGCGCTCGAGCGCCTCGGCCAGCAGGCCGGCGGCGGCCTCGGGGTCGGCCGGCGCCGCCCGCTCGGCGAGCACGAGCTGCTCGTAGCGATCCTGTGCGAACGCGCGCACCGAGCCGGACGCCTCGTCGAAGCGATGGACTGTCCCCCTCACGACCCCCGACAACCACTCCCGCTCGACACGGCTGGCGACGCGGACGAGCGGCTCGCCCGCGGCTGCCGAATCGCCGCTGGCCCGGCTGGCCCCGGCCGCGCCGGCCGTGACCGCAAGAGCGACCAGCAACTCGGCCTGGCGAACGCCGCTCTCGCGGGCGAGCTCGGCCCCGACGCCGGAGGCGAGCACGAGCCGCGGGGAGCCCGGCTCGCGCCGGCGGGCCACGCGATCGGGGAAGCCCGCCAGCAGCGCGCGCAGCAGCGTCTCGTCGTCCGGCCGTGCGGGCCGCCCCACCGTGCGCGCGCGCCCGAGCTCGCCCAGCTCGCGAGCCACGGCCTTCACCGCGGGCGGCGCGTCGCGCCAGCGGTCGAGCGCGCTCAGCACGTCGGAGTCGGTCGTCACGGCCTCGCCCGCGGCTGGCCGCCAGCCCTCGGCGAGCACCGCGCAGGCCGCCGCGGCCTGCGGGTGCCCGGCCGCCGACAGCAGCACGCGCGCCAGACGCGGGTGCACCGGCAGGCGCTGCATGGCCTCGCCCAGCACCGTCAGCCTGCCGCCCTCGACGGCGCCCAGCCGGCACAGGAGCCCGAGCGCCCGCTCCAGCCGGTCCGCGGGCGGCGGCTCGAACCACTCGAACGACGCCGGGTCGGCTCCCCAGGCCAGCACCGCGAGCGCAGGCCCCGCCAGGTCCACGCGTTCGATCTCCGGCTCCCGTCTCGTGCGCAGCCTGTCGCGCGGGTCCCAGAGGCGCACGGCACGCCCCGGGCCGGTGCGACCGGCACGGCCGGCGCGCTGCTCCGCCGAGTCCGTGGAGACCCGCTCGAGCACGAGGCGATCGAGGCCGCGCTCCGCGTCGTAGCGCAGCACCTTTTGCAGACCGCTGTCGACCACGTCCGTCACGCCCTCGACGGTCAGCGACGTCTCGGCCACGTTCGTGGCGAGGATCACCTTGCGCGTCTGCGAGGGCGCGAGCGCCAGGTCCTGCTGCTCCGCGCCGAGGGTGCCGTGCAGCGGCCGCACGACCGCGTCGCCGACGCGGCCCTCCAACTCCGCCTGGACGCGCCGGATCTCGGGCGCCCCCGGCAGGAAGCACAGCACGTGGCCGCCCGGCCGCGCGAGCGCGGCGCGCACCGCGTCGCCGGGGCGCACGCCCGGCTCGTAGACCGTCTCGACCGGGTACGGGCGCACGTGCGCCTCGACCACGGGGCAGCCGTCCAGGAAGCGGGCCAGCGGGCCGGGGTCGAGGGTCGCCGACATCACCAGCAGCCGCAGGTCGCCCCGCGCGCGAAGGGCCTCGCGTGCGAACGCGAGCGCCAGGTCGGCGTGCAGGCTGCGCTCGTGGAACTCGTCGAGCACGATCGTGCGGAAGCCCGACAGCAGGGGATCGGACTGCAGCCGGCGCGTCAGGACGCCTTCGGTGGCCACGAGCAGGCGCGTGCCCGGGCCGAACCGGCGCTCGAAGCGGACCTGCCAGCCGACCTCCTCGCCGAGCGTCCACCCCTGCTCGGCCGCGATCCGGCGCGCGATCGAGCGCGCGGCCACCCGGCGGGGCTGCAGCAGGAACACCGCTCCGTCGGGCACGAGGGAAGGGGGCACGCGCGTCGTCTTGCCCGAGCCGGGCGGCGCGACGAGCACGGCCGCCGGGGCCGTGCGCAGTGCGCTGCGCACGGCTTCCAGGTGGCCGTCGATCGGCAGGGGGGCAGGCACCCCGAGATGCTACCCGCTCCGCAAGACCCGCGAGCCGCCGGCAGCGCCTTCCGCGGGCCGCGGTGGAACGCCCGCCGCGTTTCCGCCGTAGACTCCGGTGAGTACCGGGCGGAGGTGCGCCGATGGCGAAGTTCCTGCTTTGGCTGATCCTGCTGGTCCTGTGCTGGCCGCTCGCCCTGCTGGCCCTCGTCCTGTACCCGATCGTCTGGCTGCTGCTTCTCCCCTTCCGGCTGCTCGGCATCGCGGTCGAGGGCGTGCTCGGGCTACTGAAGGGCATCCTGCTGCTGCCCGGGCGCGTGCTGCGCGGACCCGGCCACGCGTGAGCGGCGCGCCGACACCGGCGCGCCGCCCTCTCTCCGGCCTCGGCCTCCTGGTCGTCGGCCTCGGCGCCGCCGCGCTCTTCTTCGCCGCGCTGGCGTTCGACCTCGGCACGCTGCGGCTCCTGGCGAAGCCCGTCCCCGCACTCGTTCTCGGCGGCTGGGTCGTCCGACGCGGCACGCCCCGGATCGGGCCGCCGGTGGCGTTCGGCCTCGGCCTCTCGGCCGTGGGCGACTCTCTGCTGGAGCTCGGATGGTTCGAGCCGGGCCTCCTGGCATTCCTCTGCGCGCACCTCGCCTACACGGTGGCGTTCGTGCTCGCCGCGCCCCGCCTGGCGTTGCGGCGGGCGCTCCCGTTCCTCGCCTTCGGCCTCGGCGTCTTCCTCGTGCTGCGGCCCGGGCTCGGGTCGCTGGGCGTCCCGGTGGGCGTCTACGTCGCCGCGATTTGCACGATGATGTGGCGCGCGGTCGCCCGCGTGGGCGCCGGCCCCGGGTGGCAGGGCGCCCCCTGGCTGGGCCTCGCGGGCGCGCTCGCCTTCGCCGCGAGCGACACGCTGATCGCGTTCGATCGCTTCCACGGGGGCATCGCCGGTGTGGGCGTACCCGTGATGATCCTCTACTGGCTGGGCCAGTGGGGCATCGCCGCCTCGGCCAGCGGCACGCCACGTGCTGCCCGCGGTAAGCTGAGCACGACATGACCACGACCTCCCCCGCCTCCGGCGCCACGGCCACCGTCGCCTCGATCCGTTCGCAGTTCCCCGCCCTCGAGCGCCGGCAGGCCGGAGTGCCGGTTGCGTACTTCGACGGCCCGGGCGGCACGCAGGTGCCGCTCGTAGTCGTCGACGCCATGGCCGACTACCTGCTTCAGCACAATGCGAACACGCACTGGGCCTACCCGACGAGCGTCGAGACGGACGCGGCGCTCGCGTCCGCGCGCGAGGCGCTGGCGGATTTCGTCGGCGGCCGGCCGTCGGAGATCGCCTTCGGCGCGAACATGACGAGCCTGACCTTCCACGTCAGCCGCGCCCTCGGCCGGCGTCTCTCGCCCGGCGACGAGCTCGTGGTGACCGAGCTCGACCACCACGCCAACGCCGACCCCTGGCGGCAGCTGGCGCGCGAGCGCGCGCTGACGGTCCGGGCGGTGCGCCTGCGTCCGGAGGCCGGCCAGCTCGACACGGACGACCTCGCCGCGGCCGTCGGAGCCAGGACGCGCGTGGTCGCGATCGGCGCGGCCTCGAATGCGCTGGCGACCGTGAGCGA
Organism: uncultured Acidobacteriota bacterium; assembly: GCA_963831755.1. GTDB lineage: Bacteria > Acidobacteriota > Vicinamibacteria > Fen-336 > Fen-336 > DATBSL01. The sequence goes on along the minus strand of CAWHRC010000006.1, from coordinate 103,049 downwards.
CGTCCGCCGCGCCGCGGACCTCGCCCACGCGGTGGGCGCCACCGTGTTCGTCGACGCCGTCCACTACGCCCCGCACCAGCTCGTGGACGTGGACGCGCTGGGCGCCGACCTGCTCGTCTGCTCGGCCTACAAGTTCTACGGCCCGCACGTCGGTGTCTTGTGGGGACGCGAGGCCCTGCTGGCGGGGCTCGACGTGCCCAAGCTCGAGCCGGCGCCCGAGCAGCCTCCCGATCGGCTCGAGACCGGCACCCAGAACCACGAGGGCATCGTCGGCGCGGCCGCGGCAGTCGATTTCCTCGCCTCGCTCGCGCCGGGCGCGGACCGCCGCACGCGCCTGGCCCGGGCCTTCGCCGACCTGCACGCCCGAGGGCGCGAGCTGGTCGAGCGGCTGTGGTCGTCGCTGCTCGCCGTCCCCGGCGTCAGGCTCTACGGCCCGCCGCCGAGCGAGCCGCGTACACCGACCGTCGCGTTCACGGTGCGCGGCCTGCCGTCGCACGAGGTCGCCCGCCGGCTCGCCGGGCGCGGCGTCTTCGTGTCCCACGGCGACTTCTACGCGACCACCGTCGTGCGCCGGCTCGGCCTCGAGCCGGACGGCCTGGTGCGCGCGGGCTGTGCCTGCTACACGACGCTGGACGAGGTGAACCGGCTGGTCGACGGCGTGTCCGAGGTCGCCCGCGAAGCGTGTTGAGGGCGTCGGAACCGACGACGCCAGGGAGAGTGCCCATGTCCACGACACTGCGCTGCCGAAGAGCGGCGGTGCTGCTGCTCGCCGCCTGCGCCGCCCTGCCGGCGACCGCCGCGGCCCAGGCCGCCGCGCCCGCGCAGCAGATGGAGCACCGGCACGCCGACCCGCAGGCGTACATCGCCTCGCTCGACGACCCCGCGCGGGACGCGTACCAGAAGCCCGACGAGGTGATGAAGGCGCTCGCGCTGCGCCCCGGCGAGGTCGTGGCGGACATCGGCGCCGGCTCGGGCTACTTCAGCGTGCGTTTCGCGCGCGCCGTGGGAGACTCGGGGCGCGTCTACGCGGTGGACGTCAGCCCCGACATGATCCGCCACCTCAACCGGCGCATCCGCGACGGAGGGCTTGCGCAACGTGGTGACGGTGCTGTCGGACCCCGACGACCCGCTGCTGCCCGACGCCTCCGTCGACCGCTTCGTGATCGTCGACACCTGGCACCACGTCGAGGAGCGGGCGAAGTACATCGGCCTGATGAAGCGCATGCTGAAGCCCGGCGGCCAGGTGGTGCACATCGACTTCCAGAAGCGCGAGCTGCCGATCGGCCCGCCGCTCTCGATGAAGGTCGCGCGCGAGGACCTCGTCCGCCAGATGGAGGCTGCGGGCTTCCGGCTGGCGGCCGAGCACACGTTCCTGCCCTACCAGTACTTCCTGGTGTTCGCGCTGCGGTAGCCGCCTGAGGCCTAGTGACCCTTGCCGTACGTCTTCTCGCCCGCCTCGATTCTCACGGGCAGCACGTTCTGTTTCGGCGGCAGCGGGCACGTGGCGAACGCGGTGAAGGCGCACGGCGGGTTGTAGGCCTTGTTGAAGTCGAGCGTCAGCTTGCCGTCCTTCGGCAGGTCGGAATAGAGGAAGCGGCCCGAGTGGTAGGTCTCCTTCCCGCTGGTCGCGTCCCTGAAGATGAAGAAGAGCTGCTTCGCGTCGAGGTCCTCGAGGACACCGTCCAGCCGCAGCGTCTGCTTCTGGATCGCGAACTCCGCGTAGCCGGGGCTGGGCATCGTCTCCATGCTGCCGAGCACGTTCGGCACCGTGACGGGCTTCGGCTTGGGATACTGCACGAAACGGGCCTCGACACGGTACGCCTCCGACACGTCGAACCAGCGGAGCCCGGTGAACGCGCGGCGGGCCTGGCTCTGTCGGTCCCGCAGCCGGACGGCGAAGCGCCCGTCCCGTTCGATGACGAACAGGCTCAGCCGTCCCAGCTCGAGCACGTCGGGCTCGCCGGCGGAGTCGGGCTTCAGGGCGATCGGGCCCGCGACGGCGCGGCCTGCGACCCGGCCCGCGACCCCGGGTTCGAGCCGCAGCGTGATCTGGCGGCCCGCAAGCTCGATCGTCCCGGCGCGCGCGGCCGCGGAGCCGGCGGGCAGCGCGATCTCGCTCGCCGGGTCGCTGCCGAAGCGGTTCTCTCCCTCGCGCAGCCAGAACAGCCCGGCCACGGTCAGCCAGCCGTCGTCGGCCCTGAGCCGCGCCTCGCGCTGCTCGCGCCACTTCAGGATGCCCGCGCGGTACGCCTCGTCGGCCGGCGCCGGCGTTACGGCCACGGCGATCGTCAGCAGCGTGGGCCAGGCGAGGCGCATGCTTCTCTTCCTCCCGAGAGCCCGAGCGTACGCGAAGGGCGTGCTGGTTTGCTATCCTGCCCCGGGTTCCCGGACGGGCATTCCGATCCGCCGGTCTCCGCCCGGGTCCCGAGGAGGCGAAGCGACATGGCCGTAGCCGACGCCCAGCGCGAGCTGTCCTACCGCAAGAAGCTGATGGAGATCGCGAACGCGATCAACGCCGCGCCGGGCATCCCCGAGATCCTGGTGGACCTCAAGGACCGGATGCTCGACCTGGTGGAGGCGGAGCGCGTCACGATCTTCGCCCTCGACACCAAGAACCAGGAGCTGTTCTCGCTGTTCAAGGCCGGCCAGGAGGTGCGCGAGATCCGCGTGCCCAAGAGCTTCGCCTCGATCGCAGGCTTCACCGCGCTGTCGCGCAAGACGGCCAACATCGCGAACGCCTACGACGCGGCGGAGCTGACGGCGCTGCACCCCAGCCTGCGCTTCGACGCGCGCTGGGACAAGGCCTCCGGCTTCAAGACCATGCAGGTGCTGTCGAGCCCGATCCTGTTCGACAAGTACCTGCTGGGCGTGCTGCAGCTCATCAACAAGCGCGGCGGGGGCGCCTTCTCCGCGCGCGACGAGGGTGCGGCGGAGGAGCTCGCCAAGATCCTGGGGATTGCCTTCTACAACCAGCACCGCGCGGCCCGCACCAACAAGCCGTCCAAGTTCGGCGCGCTGGTCGACAAGGGGCTGATCTCCGAGAAGGACGTCGAGAAGGCGGTCTCGGCCGCCCGCGTCAACCAGGTGGACGTCGCGGCGATCCTCGAGGAGGAGTTCAAGATCCCCAAGGAGGAGATCCTGCGGGCGCTGGCGCAGTTCTACAACTGCCCGGCCTGGGCGCCGAGCGGCGCCCTGATGCCCGAGGAGCTCAAGCAGCGGGTTTCGGCGGACTTCCTGCGCAAGAACGTGTGCGCGCCGCTCGAGCGCAAGGAGGGCACCGTGCGGGTCGCGGTCGAGGACCCGTACGACCTCACCCGGCTCGACGCGATCAAGGCCATGAACCTCGCTCCCCGCTACGAGTTCGTGGCCGCCCTGCGCAACGACATCCTCGGCTGGATCCGCGCGAGCTTCGGCGAGACCGGGCCGGTGGTGGAGGAAGCCGACCTCGGCCGCATCATCAACGACCTCGGCTCGGGCGAGGACAGCGAGGCGGAGGAGGCGGAGCAGAAGCTGCCGGACATCGACGAGACCGACCAGGGCATCGTCCGGCTGTGCAACCAGATCATCATCGACGCCTACAACAAGGGCGCCTCCGACATCCACGTCGAGCCCTACGGGAAGAGGATGCCCTGCGTGGTCAGGCTGCGCGTGGACGGCGACTGCCAGAAGTACCTGGAGGTCCCGGCCCCCCACCGCAGCGCGCTGGTGCAGCGGCTCAAGATCATGGCGCAGCTCGACATCGCCGAGAAGAGAAAGCCCCAGGACGGCAAGATCCGCTTCCGCGGGCCGATGGGCGCGATCGAGCTGCGCGTGGCCACGATCCCCACCTCCGGCGGCAACGAGGACGTGGTGATGCGCATCCTGGCCGCCTCCAAGCCGCTGCCGCTCGACAAGATGGGCTTCTCCGAGCGGAACCTGTCCGAGTTCAAGAAGATCCTGGAGAAGCCGTACGGGATCGCGCTGGTCGTGGGCCCTACCGGCTCGGGCAAGACCACCACGCTGCACTCCGCGCTGGGCTACATCAACACCGAGGACATGAAGATCTGGACGGCCGAGGACCCGGTCGAGATCACGCAGCCGGGGCTGCGCCAGGTGCAGGTCCACCCCAAGATCGACTTCACCTTCGCCGCCGCCATGCGCTCGTTCCTGCGCGCCGACCCCGACGTGATCATGGTCGGCGAGATGCGCGACCACGAGACGGCCGCGATCGGCATCGAGGCCTCGCTCACGGGCCACCTGGTCTTCTCCACGCTGCACACGAACTCGGCTCCGGAGACGATCGTGCGGCTGCTGGACATGGACATCGACCCGTTCAACTTCGCCGACGCGCTGCTCGGGATCATGGCCCAGCGCCTGGTGCGCACGCTGTGCTCCGCCTGCAAGGAGCCCTACGCCCCCTCGCAGGAGGAGTTCGCGGCGCTCGTCGAGGAGTACGGGCCCGAGCACTGGGACAAGGTCGGCGTCAGCTACTCGCCCTCGCTGACGCTCCAGCGCGCCAAGGGCTGCCCGAAGTGCGGCGGCACCGGCTACAAGGGACGCATGGGCATCCACGAGCTGCTGGTCGGCACCGACGAGGTGAAGCGCCTGGTGCAGAAGCGGCGGCCGGTCGAGGAGCTGCGCGCGCAGGCGATCGAGGACGGCATGACGACGCTGCTGCAGGACGGCATCCAGAAGGTCCTGAGAGGCCACACGGACTTCCAGCAGGTCCGCGCGGTCTGCATCAAGTAGGGAGGTCTCCATGGCCAACTGGATGGGCGGCAGCTGCCCTGCGATGGCCAACCAGATCGCCGAGGGCTACATCCTGCTGAGCTCCGCCAACCTGAAGGGCTTCCTCCCGGGCGACCTGCAGGCGCTGCGGCTGGAGCTCGAGAAGCTGCTGCGCAACGCGCGCGCCGAGGTGCCGCCCCAGGACGACGCGCTCGCGCAGCAGGGGCGCAACCGCAAGATCGCGCGCATCAGCTCGGCGGTGCAGGTGGTGCAGAACCAGCTGACGGCCCGCTGAGGCGGACCGCGCGTGGGCGGCGCCTCGCTCGATCTCGCGATCCTCGCCGGCTACCTGGCCGGCGTGGTGCTGTTCGGGCTGTGGGTCGGGCGCCAGCAGAAGGGCGCGGCCGACTACATGCTGGGCGGCCGCGACATCCCCTGGTGGGGGCTGCTGTTCTCGATCGTCGCCACCGAGACCAGCACCGTCACCTTCCTGAGCATCCCCGGCTTCGCCTGGAGCCGCGACTTCACCTGGATCCAGCTGGCGATCGGGTTCGTGCTGGGCCGGCTGCTGGTGGTGGTGTTCCTGCTCCCGCACTACTTCGCCGGGGAGTACTTCACCGCCTACGAGGTGCTGCGCCGCCGCTTCGGCGGCCTCGTCGGCCAGACGGCCTCCCTGCTGTTCATGCTCACCCGCAGCCTGGCCGACGGCCTGCGCCTGTTCCTGACGGCGATCGTGGTCCAGGAGATCTCCGGGCTGTCGCTCGCCTGGTCGGTCGCGCTGGTCGGCCTGACCACGATCGTCTACACCTTCGTGGGCGGCATGAAGGCGGTCGTCTGGACCGACGTCGCGCAGTTCGTGATCTACCTGCTGGGGGCGGCCGTCGCGCTGGCCCTGCTGGTCGCCCGACTGCCGGGCGGCTGGGGCGAGCTGGTGGCCGTCGCCTCGGCCGGCGGCAAGCTGCGCTGGCTCGACCTCTCGCCTTCGCTCGTCAACCCGTACACGCTGTGGGCGGGCCTCGTGGGCGGCATGTTCCTCACGTTCGGCTCGCACGGGGCCGACCAGCTGATGGTCCAGCGCTACCTGTGCGCGCGCAGCCAGCGGGAGGCCGGCCGCGCGCTGTGGACGAGCGGCGTGGTGGTGCTGCTGCAGTTCGCGTTCTTCCTGCTGATCGGCGTGGGGCTGTTCGCCTTCTACCGTGCCTTCCCGCCGGCGGTGGCATTCGACAGGCCCGACCGCGTGTTCGTGCGCTTCATCGTCGAGCAGCTGCCGCACGGCGTCATCGGCATCGTGGCCGGCGCGATCTTCGCCGCGGCGATGTCGACGCTGTCGAGCTCCCTGAACTCGTCCGCGACGGCGGCCGTCAGCGACTTCTACCGGCCGCTGCGCCCCTCGACCTCGCCTGCGCACCTGCTGCGGGTGACGCGGGCCTTCACCCTGCTGTTCGGCCTGGTGCAGGTGTCGGTCGCGCTGTGCGGCCCGCTCCTGGCGCGCACGGTCGTCGAGTCGGTGCTGACGATCGCGGGCTTCACCACCGGCATCACGCTGGGCGTCTTCTTCCTCGGCATCTTCACGCGCCGCGTGGGCCAGAAGGCCGCCTTCTGCGGGCTGCTCTTCGGTCTGGTGCTGATCACGGCCGTGGCGTTCGGCACGCCGCTCGCCTGGCCCTGGTACACGATGGTCGGCTCGCTCGGCACGTTCGCCTTCGGCTGGCTGGCGAGCTACCGCTGGCCCGCCGAGCTGCGCGCGGCCGGCTCGTAGTCGCGCTGCGGGCCGCTCGCCGGCTCGCGGGGCGACCCGCGCTAGTAGAGCAGCGCCGCCTTGCGTGCCTCGCGCCAGCGCTCGACGGCGGGCGCTTCCGACGCCAGGATCGCGTCGACACCGTCGCCTCGCTCCAGCGCCGAGCGCAACGCCGACGACCCGGTGAGCGTGTCCAGCCCGCCGCCGTCCCGCGTCCAGGCGAACTCGCGCCGCCTTCGCAGCGCGACCAGCAGCCGCAGGCCGAGCGCCCACGGCCGCGCGACGGCGGTGTCGGTCACGCGCACGCGAACGCCGCGGCAGGCCACACCCGCGTGCTTGGGCTGCGCTGCGGCCGGCGAGGCGACGGGCGTGAAAGCGGCCGGCTCCAGCGCAAAGCCGTCCCCTCCCGCCTCACGGGCGATCGCCTCGGCGTCCAGCCACGGCGCCCCGAGCAGCAGGAATGCCGCCTCCGTCCCGCGGCCTTCGCTGACGTTCGTCGCCTCCAGCAGGCAGGTGCCGGGATACGCGAGGCACGCCTCCGCGCTGCGCAGGTTCGGGGACGGGACCGTCCACGGCCGGCCAGTCTCCTGCCAGGTCATCGACCGCGACCAGCCTTGCATCTCCACGACGACGAGTCGGGCGGGCTGCCGCAGCCGCGCGTTCGCGAAGCGGGCCAGCTCGCCCAGCGTCAGCCCGTGGACGAGCGGCCCCGGGGCGAGGGACACGAGGCTGAACGGCCGCGCCGGGTCGCGCTCGGGCCCGTCCACGCGCACGCCGCCCAGGGGGTTGGGCCGGTCCAGGACGACGACCGCGAGCCCCGCGGCGGCCGCCGCCTCGAGACACAGCAGCATCGTGCTGGCGTAGGTGTAGAAGCGCACGCCCGCGTCCTGCAGGTCGACGACCAGCACGTCCAGGCCCTGCAGGTCCTGAGCGGAAGGCGTCGACCGCTGGCCGTAGAGGCTCACGACCCGCAGCCCGCTCGCCGCGTCGAGGCCGCTCGTGACGGCCTCGCCGGCCGCCGCGCGGCCACGCAGCCCGTGCTCCGGACCGAACAGCCGGACGAGGTCGACCCGTGCGGAGCGCAGCACGTCGATCGCGTGACGGCCGTCCGCGGTGACCGAGGCCGCGTGCGCGAGCAGCCCGACGCGCCGGCCGCGCAGGGAAGGGACGGCGGTCGCCAACCTCTCGAGCCCGACGCTGACGGCGCTGTCGCTCGCCAGCGCCCGCCGCGCCGCGGGCAGGGTCGCGGCGGCGGCGAGGAAGGCGCGCCGCTTCACGGGCGGTCGGCGGCGCGGGCCACGGCGTCCGCCAGCCGTGGCCGGACCTCGCGGATCCGGTTGTTCTCGCGCGTGGGGTGCACGCGGTTCGTGAGCAGGATGAGGTAGAGGCCCCGCTGCGGGTCCATCCACATGGAGGTGCCCGTGAAGCCCGTGTGCCCGAACGAGCGCGCCGAGAGCAGGCTGCCCGCCGACGAGTAGCCGGGCTGCCCGGCAATCGAGCTGCGCCGGCCGGACTCGTCGGTGGGCGTGTCCCAGCCGAGCGCGCGCGACACGCCCGGGATCCCCGCCCGCTCGGTGAAGAGCTCCACGGTCGCACGGGACACGAGCCGCCGTCCCTCGTGCGTGCCGCCGTCGAGCAGCATCTGCGCGAGGCACGCGAGGTCGCCCGCCGTGCTGAAGAGACCGGCGTGCGGGGCGACTCCGCCCAGGGCGAACGCGTTCTCGTCGTGGACCTCTCCTCGCAGCACCCGCCCGCGCCACGGGTCACGCTCCGTCGGCGCGATGCGCGGGACGAGCGCGGCCGGCGGGCGGTACAGCGTGTCCTTCATGCCGAGTGGATCGAGCACACGTCGGCGCGCCAGCTCGTCGAGTGGCGATCCACCCAGCCGCTCGAGCACGTCGCCGAGCAGGATGATCCCGAGGTCGCTGTACACCGACTTCGTGCCCGGCTCGTAGGCGAGGTCCATCGCCACGATCCGCTCGAGGTAGGCGGCCTTGCCGGACAGCTCCTTGTAGAGCGGCGCCCACCACAGGAGCCCGCCGGTGTGCGTCAGCAGCTGCCGGATCGTCACGCGCTCTTTCCGCGGGCCGCTGAAGCGCGGGAAGAAGGCGCTGACGTGCGCGTCGAGGTCCAGCCGGCCCTCGTCGACCAGCATCATCGCGAGCGTGGTCGTCACCACCACCTTGGTCAGGCTCGCCAGGTCGTAGAGGGTGTCGGGCCGGGCAGGCGCGGCGTCGGCGTCGTAGGAGAGGCAACCGAAGGCCTTCAGGTGGACGAGCTGCCCGCCGAGGCCGACCGCGACGACGCCGCCGGGGAACGCCTTGCCGACGCCGGCCTGGACGACGGCATCGGCCTCGTCGAATCTGCCGCTCCCGGCCGCGCTCACGTTGCGCGAAGCATACCCCGCCGGCAGCAGCGCCGCGCCGGCGAGCGCGGCCCGGCGCCTCACGGCGCTCCGGCCAGGTGCCCCGCGGCCTCGCGCCCGCCTGCCGTCCGCGACGAGAAGGCCTGCTCGCGCAGCAGCCGCAGGTGCTCGGGGTCCAGCGACTCGTGGGAGAACACGAGCACGCCGCTGGCGCCGGACTGCCGCGCCAGCTCCACCTTCTCCACCAGGCTGGCCGGGTCCAGGCGGTAGGCCCCGATCCCCGCCCACACGGCCTGGCCCGGCCTGGCACGCTCGCGCGCCAGCTCCACCTGCTGCTGGAACAGCCGGCTGTCGGCCGTGTAGGCCATCGGGCACAGCGCGCCCAGGATGCCGCTCTCGAGCCAGCGCGGCCAGTCCTGGAACTTGTGGTGGATGGCCTGCGCCTCGTCCGGAACGACCGCCGCGGAGACCAGGATCCCGGGCCGCTCGGAGCGCGCCGCGTCGGCGAGGCGGCGCGCCAGCGAGGTGAGCAGGTCCCGGCGGTACTCGTCCCACGCCGCCGGGTTGTGCGCCGGCCCCTGCAGCAGGTCGCCTCCGCCGCGCAGCCGGCGGAAGCCCTCGAGCGCGGCGCGCGAGTAGTCGTACGTGGGCCCGGGATAGCGGATGAAGTCGAGGTGCACCCCGTCGAGCAGGTAGCTGTGCAGCAGCTCGCGCACGACGCTCTCCAGCAGCTCGCCCACGCCCGGGACCGCGGGCGAGAGGTAGTAGCCCTCGACGTCCCCCTCCTCCCGGCCCGCCTCCATGACCAGCTGGAGCCGCCTCTTGCCGGTCGCGACCAGCGCGGCGCTGGCGACCGAGCGCGGGACCATGGCCCAGTCCGGGTGCTTCGCCAGCACATGGCCGCGGGGCAGCGGCTGGCCGAAGTGCGCCGTCAGCAGCACGTTGAGCCAGGCGTGGACCTGCAGCCGCCGGGCGCGCGCGCGCGCGATCAGGCGGGCCAGGGGGTCGAAGTCCCTGGGCTGCCTCTCGAGCAGCGTGCTGCGCGCCACGATCGAGGAGTGGTAGAACGCGTCGCCGCGCCCGCGGGCCTGGACGAAGAGGGCGTTGAAGCCGGCGTCCGCGGCCTCGTCGACCACGCGGTCGACCTCCTGCGGCGAGACCAGGGCCGTGCGGACCACCCACAGCCCCCGCATCTCGCCGGGCGCCGTGAGGCGGACCGCGGCCGGCGCACCCGCGTGCGCCAAGGCGGGCAGCAGGAGCAAGGCGCAGCCGAGCACGCCCGTGGCGCGTGGTGCCGACATGCTTGGCGAAATCCTAGCAGCACGCCCGCGTCGCCGGCAAGCGGAAACTCCCGGCCAGCAACGCGTTGCGCTATGATGGCCTGCGACGATGCTGGCACTGGCCCTCGCGGCGCTGCTCACCGCGGCCCCCCCTCCGGCGGCAGCCGGCGACGCGGCGCTGGCCCAAAGCCTGCTGAAGAGGATCGAGGAGCACAATGCCCGGACCGCGGACCTCGTGGCCCGCTTCTCGCAGAGCTACCGCTCGGGCATGCTCGGGCGCGAGATCACCGAGCACGGTGTCGTCTCGATCAAGAAGCCGGGGCGCATGCGCTGGGAGTACAAGGACCCCGAGCCGAAGCTGTTCATCTCGGACGGCAAGACGTTCCAGTTCTACGTGCCCGCCGACCGGCAGGTGATCGTCAGCGAGCAGGACGAGCAGCGCTCGCTCGCCGCGCGGCTCTTGTCCGGAAAGGCAGGGCTGGCCGAGGAGTTCTCGGCCTCGCTCGAGTCGCCCCAGGAGGAAGGCGTGATGCGGCTCCTGCTCGTGCCCCGCCGCGAGCAGGCGGACGTCGAGCGCGCCTTCGTCGACGTCGAGCCCTCGGGCCGGATCCGCGCGATCCTGCTCGACGACGTGCAGGGCAACCGCACCCGCTTCCGCTTCTCCGGCGTGCGCGAGAACACCGGGCTGAAGGACGAGCTGTTCCGCTTCAGGGTGCCGAAGGGGGTCGAGGTGATCCGCGGATGAACCGCCTGCTGCTGCCCGTGCTGCTGCTGGCGGCGGCGGCCGGCTGCGCCACCGCCAGCGCCTTCCGCGCCGGCGAGAAGGCGGAGCGCCTGCAGGACTACGACCGCGCGGTGCTCGAGTACCAGCGGGCGCTGAAGCAGGCGCCGGACAACGTCAGCTACCGGCGGGCGCTCGACCGTGCCCGGCTGCGCGCGGCGACCGACCACACGAACTCGGCGCGCCGGCTGGGGGGCCGCGGCCTCTACAAGGAGGCGCTCGACGAGTACCGGCTCGCGCTCGCGCTGCAGCCGGGTGCGCCGGGGATCACGGAGGAGATGCGTGACCTCGAGGCGCGCCAGCAGCGCGGCCCCGACGCGCTGCAGCAGGCGCACGCCCGCGCCCGCGCCCGCACCCTGCCCGGCCTGGAGCTGGGCAAGGAGGCCCTGCAGCCGCTCGGCCTGGTGTTCCGCGGCGCCAGCCTGCGCGAAGCGTACCTGGCGCTGGGGCGGGCCGCCGGGATCAACGTCACCTTCGACCCGTCCTTCCAGGACACCACGATCAGCCTCGACCTGCGCGACGTCGGCTTCGAGCAGGCGCTCTCCGCGCTGGCGGCGGCCGGCCGCACGTTCCACCGCGTGGTCGACGCGAAGGTCCTGAACGTCATCCCCGACACGCCGGCCAAGCGCCGCGACTTCGAGCAGCAGGTCGTCAAGACGCTGTTCCTGTCGAACGCCGACCTCAAGGAGACGATCGACCTGCTGCGGGTCGTGCTCGGCGCCCGCCGCATCGCCCCGGTGCCGGGCGCCAACGCGCTCACCATCAACGACACGCCCGACAAGGTGGCCGCGGCCGAGCGGATCGTCGACGTGATCGACAAGCGGCGGGCCGAGGTGGTGGTCGAGGTCGAGATCCTCGAGGTCGACCGCAACCGGCTCAAGGAGTACGGCGTCTACATCACGTCCGGCCTCGACGCCTCCGGCGTCGAGGGCGTCGCGGCGGGTATCGCGCCCGACCCCACCAGGACGCTGACCGCCAGGGACAGCCCCTACGGCAGGGCCAACCTGGTCGTCAGCTCGCTGCCCGGGGCCGTCGTCCGCCTGCTGGAGTCCGACTCCTCGACCCGTCTGCTGGCCAATCCCCAGCTGCGGATCTCGGAGGGGCAGACCGCGCAGGCCCGCTTCGGCGACCAAGTGCCGGTCCCGGTGACGACCTTCACGCCGATCGCGACCGGCGGCACCGCGCAGCAGCCGATCACCTCGTTCGAGTACAAGAACGTCGGCGTCAACATCGACATCAAGCCGCGCGTCCACCACGACGGCGAGGTCACGCTCGAGCTGAAGCTGGACATCTCCTCGCTCGGCGCGCCCGGCTACCAGAGCCTGCCGACCTTCAACAACCGCACGGTCAACTCGACGATCCGGCTGCGCGACGGCGAGACGAACCTGCTCGCCGGCCTGATCCTGGACAACGAGCGGCACTCGCTGACGGGGCTACCCGGCATCGCGAGCATCCCGCTGCTCGGGCGCCTCTTCGCGCGCAACCACGACGAGGCGACCCAGACCGACATCGTGATGACGCTGACGCCGCACGTGGTGCGGCGCACCGAGATCAGCGAGGAGGACCTGCGCTCGTTCCTGGTCGGGGGCGAGGCCTCGCCGTTCGTGTTCGACGTGCCGCCCACGACCTCGCCCACCCCCAGCCAGCCCGCCACGCGCGAGCCGCCGCGGGTCGAGCCCATCCGCCCGCCCTCCGGCACGCCGAACCCGAACCCGCCGGGGCGGGACTGAAGCCGCGGCCGCTCAGGCCTTCGCGGGCGCGGGGCTGGCGAGCGCCAGCTTCTCGACCTTGACCTTGCTGATCCGGTTGCGCTCGACGTCGACGACCGTGAAGCGCCAGCCCTCGAGCGAGACCACCTCGCCGCCCTTCGGCACCGCGCCCAGCTGCTCGAGCATGAAGCCGGCGATCGTCTCGAACTGGCCGGACTCGGGCAGCGGGATCTGGTAGCGCTCGCGCAGGTCCGCCGCCGAGAGCGTGCCCTCGACCACCAGCGAGCCGTCACGCAGCCGCTCGACGGGCCGCTCCTCCCAGTCGTACTCGTCCTGGATCTCGCCGACGATCTCCTCGAGCAGGTCCTCGAGCGTGACCAGGCCGGCGACCGAGCCGTGCTCGTCGACCACGATCGCCATGTGGCTGCGCCGCTTCTGCAGCTCCTTCAGCAGCTCGCCGACTTTCTTCGTCTCCGGGACGAGGTGCGCCGGGTGCAGCACCTTGCGCACCACCACGGGCTGCCGCTTCTCGAGCAGCCGCAGCGCGTCCTTGGCGTACACCACGCCGACCAGGTTGTCGATCGAGCCCTCGTAGGCGGGGATGCGCGAGAAGCCGCTCTCCACGATCAGCGCGCCCACCTCGGAGGGCGGCGTGTCGGCGTCGAGGGCGAAGATCTTGGGGCGCGGCACCATGACCTTGCGCACCGGCGTGTCGGTGAACTCGAACACGCTGTGGATGATCTCCATCTCGGTCTGGTTGAGGACACCCTGCTGGCGGCCCTCCCTCACGAGGTGCTTGATCTCCTCCTGCGACACGAAGCTGTCGCCGGCCGGCCCGCGGATCCCCAGCAGGCGCAGCACCAGCCTGGTCGACGCGGCCAGGAAGCCGACCACCCAGCGCGAGGCGTGCGCCATCACGCGGAACGGCGCCGACAGCAGCAGCGCGATCGTCTCGGTGTAGCGCAGGGCGAGCGCCTTGGGCACGAGCTCGCCCAGCACCAGCTCGACGTACACGATCGCCAGCCCCACCGCGCCGCTCGCCAGCAGCGCGGGCGGCAGCAGCCGGGCAAGCGGGCTCGTGGCGAGCGTGGGCGCCAAGAAGCGCGAGGCGAAGAGGCCTCCCAGGACGCCGGCCAGCGTGCCACAGACCGTGACGCCGATCTGGACCGTGGCCAGGAACTGGTCCATGTTGTCCTGCAGGCCCTTGACGCGGCGGGCCGCGCGGTTGCCCTCCTCGATCAGGGCGTCGATGCGGCTGCGCCGGGCGGACAGCACCGCGATCTCCCCGCCCGAGAAGAAGCCGTTCCCGAGCAGGAGCAGCAGGATCGACGCCGCCATGAGGAGGGGTTCGGTCATGGTCGCGAGGGACGATTCTAGCGGAACGCCGCGCGCGCGTCGCCGCGGCCGCGAAGGAGGGCCGCGAGCTCGCTCGAGTGGCTCCTTGTCAAGCGCCGCAAGCCCTGATAGCGTGCGGGGTTGCGCCATTCCGGCCGAGCCGTCGGCGCGCGAAGGAGGAGCCTTGGCCAACGGCGAGATCTACGACGTCACCGTGATCGGCAGCGGCCCCGGCGGCTACGTGGCGGCGGTCCGCGCCGCTCAGCTGGGGCTCAAGACGGCGGTGGTCGAACGTGACCCCGCCGGCTGCGGCGGCACCTGCCTGCTGCGCGGCTGCATCCCCACCAAGGCCCTGCTCCACACGGCGGACCTCTACGAGGACTTCAAGAACCGCAAGGAGTTCGGCATCAGCGCCGACAACCTGGGCCTCGACTTCCCGGCGCTGATGGCGCGCAAGAACCGCATCGTGCTGCGGCTCAGCAAGGGCATCGAGAGCCACCTGTTCAAGAAGCACAAGGTCGCCCTCTTCAAGGGCCAGGGGCGGCTCGAGGGCGCCCGCTCCGTGGTCGTCAGCGGCGAGGGCGGCGAGACGAAGCTGCAGACGAAGAACGTCGTGCTCGCCACCGGCTCGCGGCCGAAGGCGATCCCGGGGATCGCGCCCGACGGCCGCACGATCGTGACCTCCGACGAGATCCTCGAGCTCAAGGAGCTGCCGAAGAGCCTGATCGTGATCGGCGCGGGCGCCGTGGGAATCGAGTTCGCCTCGCTGTTCGCCCGTTTCGGCACGGCCGTCACGGTGATCGAGATGCTCCCGCGCATTCTGCCGCTGGAGGACGAGGAGATCTCGGCCGAGGCCCAGAAGGTGCTCGGCAAGCAGATGGCCATCCACGTCGGCGCGAAGACCGAGGCCGCCCTCAAGACCGACAATGGCGTCGAGGTCGGCTTCCGCACGGCCCAGGGCGAGTCGAAGACGGTCACGGCCGAGCTGCTGCTGCTGGCCGTCGGCCGCGGCCCGGTCAGCGACGGGCTGAACCTCGAGTCCACGAAGGCGCAGCTCGACCGAGGGTGCGTCCGCACGAACCCGTTCATGGCCACCGACGAGCCGGGCCTCTACGCGATCGGCGACGTCGTGGCCCTGCCCGACCGGCCGCACCCGCAGCTGGCGCACGTCGCCTCCGCCGAGGGCATCGGCGTGATGGAGCGGCTCGCCGGAAAGGCGGTCGAGCCGCTCAACTACGACCGCGTGCCCTCGGCCACGTACTGCCGTCCGGAGACGGCCGGCGTGGGCCTGACCGAGGCGGAGGCGAAGAAGCGCGGCTACGACGTGCGCGTCGGGCGCTTCGCCTTCGGCAACCTGGCCAAGCCCCGCATCCTCGGGCACCCCGAGGGCTTCGTGAAGGTCGTCTCCGAGGCGAAGTACGACGAGGTGCTGGGGATCCACATCGTCGGGCCCCACGCCACGGACCTCATCTCCGAGGCCTCCCTGGCGCTGCGCCTCGAGGCCACGACCGAGGAGATCTTCCGCACCGTCCACCCGCACCCGACGCTCCCGGAGACCCTGATGCAGGCCGCCGAGGCGGTCTACGGTCTCGCGATCGACGCCTAGCCGCCGGGACTACAGCAGCGAGGGAGAGCCATGGCCGACGTCGTCATGCCGCAGATGGGCGAGTCGATCGCCGAGGGCACGGTCACGAAGTGGCTGAAGAACGTCGGCGACCGCGTCGAGCGGGACGAGCCGCTGTTCGAGATCTCGACGGACAAGGTCGACGCCGAGATCCCGTCTCCCGCGGCCGGCGTGCTGAAGGAGATTCGCGTGGCGCCGGGGGCGACGGTGCCGATCAATACCGTCGTGGGTGTCATCGCGGTCGAGGGAGAGGCCGCCGCCGCCGCCCCCGAGGCCGTGGCCGCGCCTCCCCCGCCGGCGCAGGCGCAGGTCGTCCCGCCGGTGACCTATCAGATCGAGGGCGAGGGGCCGACAGCGGCAGCGGCTCTGCCGGCGCCCGAGCCCGTTTCGGCGCCCGAGCCCGTTTCGCCGCCCGAGCCCGCTCGGGACGCGGCCGTCCCGGAGGCGCCGCCGGTCCCGGCGCCCGCCGCCGCCCCCATGGCGGCGCCCGCTGTCGCACCTGCGGTCCCGCTCGAGACGCCGCCGGCTGCCATACCCGCGCCTGAGCCGGCCGTGACGGCGTCCACGACCCTGCCGGAGGCCGCCGTCGAGCCGGCGCCGGCAACGCCGCCGGAACCGGCCGGCTTCGAGCTCGAGCCGGAGAGGCCCCGCGCGGAGATGACCGCCGAGGAGCTGCGCCTGCTGCGCTCCTCGCCGGTCGTACGCAGGATCGCGGCCGAGCACCACGTCGACATCCGCGAGGTGCCAGGCACCGGCATCGGCGGCCGCGTGACGAAGCAGGACATCCTCGGTCACATCGAGTCCAGGGAGGAGGTCGCGTCCGCAGCGCCCGCCGCGGCTGCGCCGCCCGCGCTTGCGGCGCCACCCGTGCCGTCGCCGGTGGCCGAGGCCCCCCGGGCCGCGGCACCGACGGCGCCTGCGCAGGCCGCCGGCCGCGTCGAGGTCGTCCCGATGTCGCCCATCCGCCGGAAGACGGCCGAGCACATGCTGCTCTCCAGGCGCACATCCGCCCACGTGGCGACCGTGTTCGAGGTCGACCTGACGCGCGTCGACCAGCTGCGCCAGAAGCACAAGGCCGCCTTCGAGCAGCGCGGCGTCAAGCTCACCTACCTGCCGTTCATCCTGAAGGCGGTGGTCGACGCACTGAAGGCCTTCCCTGTGCTCAACGCCAGCATCGACGGGGACAACGTCGTGTACCACAGGGAGGTCAACCTCGGCGTCGCGGTCGCGCTCGACTGGGGGCTGATCGTGCCGGTCGTGCATCACGCCGACGAGAAGAACGTGCTGGGGCTGGCCCGCGTCGTGTCTGACCTGGCCGAGCGCGCCCGCTCCAAGAAGCTCAAGGTCGAGGAGGTGCAGGGCGGCACCTTCACGATCACGAACCCGGGCGTCTTCGGCAGCCTGTTCGGCACGCCGATCATCAACCAGCCGCAGGTCGCGATCCTGGCCCTGGGGACGATCGAGAAGCGCCCGGTGGTGCGCGACGACGCGATCGCGATCCGCACCATGGCCTACTTCGCGCTGAGCTTCGACCACCGGCTGGTGGACGGCGCCGACGCCGATCGCTTCATGGCGCACGCGAAGGCGACGCTGCAGGAGTTCGACGAAGCTGCCATCTAGCGAGCAGCGCCGCCTGGTGGTCCGGCGGCTCGGGCGCGTTACCTACGGCCGCGGGCTCGAGCTGCAGGAGCGGCTGGTCGCCGAGCGGCAGGCCGGGCGCGTCGAGGACCAGCTGCTGCTGCTGGAGCACGAGGCGGTGTTCACGCTGGGGCGCAACGCGCGCCAGGAGAACGTGCTGCTGCCCGCCGCGCTCCTGCGCCAGCGCGGCTTCGAGCTGTTCGAGACCGGCCGCGGCGGCGACGTGACCTACCACGGCCCGGGCCAGATCGTGGGCTACCCGATCCTCGACCTCTCGCCCGACCGGCGCGACGTGCACCGCTACGTGCGCGACCTGGAGCAGGTGATGATCGACGCCTGCTCGGACTTCGGGCTCGCCGCCGTCCGCGTCCCCGGGCTGACGGGCGTCTGGGTCGGCCGCGACAAGATCGGCGCGATCGGCGTGCGCCTCTCGCGCTGGGTGACGTCGCACGGCTTCGCCTTCAACGTCTCGACGGACCTCTCCGCCTTCGAGCTGATCGTGCCCTGCGGCATCCGCGACCGCGGCGTGACGAGCCTCGAGCGGCTGCTCGGGCGCGCGCTGCCGCTCGACGAGGTGATGGACCGGCTGGCGGCGCGCTTCGCGGCGGTGTTCGAGCGCGAGCTGGTGGCCGGGGCCGGCTACTAGACGCGGAGGATCTCCCGCGCCGGCGGGGCGGCTTCTCCGCCTCGGGAGTGCGGAGGTCGAGGTGGTCGAGGATCTTCCCGATCGCCACCGCTGATGTTCCTCCCCGGCCTGCAGCTCACCGGTCTCGCCAGGAGCCTCGGACGCGACCCGGGTGCGCCACCCCGGACCCTCCAGCTAGCTGCTAGAACGGCTGGGGCGTTCGCGCACTGGGAGCCAGCCTGACCAGCCGAAGACCCCACACGACCGTGACCGCCCGCATGCCGCACTCCGCGCGGCCAACCTGCCCGAGAACCCGCCCGACCTCCAGGACATCACCGACCAGCTCTACGGCGGCGCGCAGCGTCCGGCCCTCGCACCGAGCGGCCTGCGAGCTCATGGGCACCGGCCTCGTGGCGTGGTGGCGGGATTGATCAGGGGCTCGGCTGCTGCTGCGTCAGGCAGTGGAGCGTGCCGAGGCCCAGCACGAGGTCGACCGCGTGGATCCCCACGACGGGACGGTCCTTGAAGAGCTCGGCGAGGATGCCGAGGGCGATCCGGTCCTTCGGGTCGTTGAACGTCGGGACGAGAACGGCCGCGTTGCCGATGTAGAAGTTCGCGTAGCTCGCCGGCAGGCGCTGGCCGTCGTGGTAGAGGGGCTCGGGCACCGGCAGCGCCACGACCTCGGGCTTCGAGCCGTCCTCGAGCCGCAGGTCGCGGATCCTCTCCCAGTTCTCGGCGAGCGGCCGGTAGTTGCGATCGGCGCGGCGCGTCTCCTTGATGAGCACGACGGTCTTCGGGCTCACGAAGCGGCAGATGTCGTCGACGTGGCCGTGGGTGTCGTCTCCCACGATCCCCCGTCCGAGCCAGAACACGTTCGTCACGCCCAGCCAATCGCGCACCGCCGCCTCGAAGCCCTTGCGCCCCAGGCCCGGGTTGCGGACCTGCGTCCTGCGGGCGAGATAGCACTCCTCGGTCGTGAGCAGCGTGCCGCGGCCGTTGACGTCGATGCCGCCGCCTTCGAGGACGAAGTCACGCCGGCCGACACGTGCCGAGAAGAGCCGCTTTCCGAGCAGTCGGGCCGCGGTCTCCGGCACGCGTCTGTCCTTGCCGAAGTCGGCGTACTTCGCCCAGGCGTTGAAGTGGAAGTGCACGATGGCGGTCTCCGAGCGACGGCCCGAGCGCCGGCGGACGAAGATCGGCCCGCTGTCGCGGGTCCAGCCCCGGTTGGTCGGGTGGCGGACGAACCACACGCGCGAGAGCGGGGCGCCGGCTCGAGCCAGGCGCTGCCGGGCGAGCCTCTCCTCGGCCCCCGAGTCGACCAGGATGCGCACCTCTTCGCCGGGGGCGAGCTTGCGGACGATCTCGCCGTAGACCCAGCGGATCGTGTCGAGCTTGCCGGGCCAGTCGGTCGGATGGTGGGGCCAGCCCAGCCAGGTCGCCTCGTGAGGCTCCCACTCCGCCGGCATCGAGAAGCCGAGCTGCGCGGGCGTCGGATCGGTCGTTTCTCGTGTGTTCGCCATGAGCCAGCGATCGTAGCGCAACCCACGCGGGCCCGGGGCCGGTTTGGGCGATCGCCCCCGCACCGCTAGAATTGACCTCCCGCGAACCGCACCCGTCCGGAGCCTCTGAGAGGAGCACGATGCCCAAGACCCGCCGCTACCGCGAGGACCTTTCGAAGACGCCGGAGTGGCTCAAGAAGAAGAAGCTGCCCCACCGCCACAAGTTCCTCTCCGGCCCGCGCATCCTGCCGAAGGGGATCACGGGCAAGGAGAAGGCGGCGGACCTCGTCGACGGCACGTTCCTCGCCTACAACGCCGCGCGCCTGCGCGAGGGGTGCCGGCTGTTCACCGAGCGGATGCTCGAGCCGGACGTGACGATCGGCATGAGCCTCTCCGGCGCGCTGACGCCCGCCGGCCTGGGCTGCTCCTCGATCGTGCCGCTGATCGAGGCCGGCTTCGTCGACTGGATCGTCGCCACCGGCGCGAACCTCTACCACGACCTCCACTTCGCGCTGAACTACCCCGTGCGCGCGGGCAGCTTCACCTTCGACGACACCGAGCTGCGCGACAACGACATCGTCCGGGTCTACGACGTGCTCCTCGGCTACAGCGACTGCCTGATGGCGACCGACGAGATCCTGCGCGACATCCTGGTGCAGCCCGAGTTCCAGAAGGAGATGGGAACGGCCGAGCTGCACCACCTGCTGGGCCGCTACGCGGCCGAATGGGAGCGCAAGGCGGGGCTCAAGCACGTGTCCGTGCTGGCGGCGGCGTACCGCGCCGGCGTCCCCTGCTACACCTCCTCGCCCGGCGACTCGACGATCGGCATGAACGTGGCGGGGGTCGAGCTGCGCGGCAACAAGCTGCGGCTCAACCCGTCGATCGACGTGAACGAGACCACCGCCATGGTGCTGGCGGCCAAGCGGGCGGGCGGCAAGAGCGGCGTCGTGCTGTGGGGCGGCGGCAGCCCGAAGAACTTCATGCTCCAGACCGAGCCCCAGATCCAGGAGGTGCTCCGGATCAAGGAGTACGGCCAGGACTACTTCTTCCAGGTCACCGACGCCCGGCCCGACACCGGAGGGCTCTCGGGCGCGACTCCCAGCGAGGCGGTGAGCTGGGGCAAGGTCGATCCCGAGCGCCTGCCCGACGCGGTCGTCTGCTACACCGACACGACCCTGGCCATGCCGATCTTCACGCACTACGCGCTGGCGCGGCACAAGCCGCGCAAGCTCCGGCGCCTCTACGACCAGCGGGGGCCGCTGATGAAGGCGCTCACGAAGGAGTACTTCCGCTACAACAAGGTGAAGATGCTCGACGGCAGCAACCCCGTTCTCGGCTGAGCGGAGGCCGCCCGATGAACCGGAGCGAGCTGGCGCGGATCGTCCGCAAGCACGGCACGCCGGTGGTCGTGATCGACCACGAGACGATCCGCCGCAACTACGCGAGCTTCAGGCGGCACCTGCCGAAGGTGCAGGCCTACTACGCCGTCAAGGCCAACCCCGCGCCCGAGATCGTGCGCACGCTGTACCGGGCCGGCGGCAGCTTCGACGTGGCCTCGCTGCCCGAGTTCATGCTGGTGTACGCGAACGTGCGGCGGCTTCCGGCTCGGGCGCGGCAGGACTTCGTCTGGGACAAGATCGTCTACGCGAACCCGATCAAGCCGCAGGAGACGCTCGCGGTGCTCGACCGCTACCGCCCGCTCGTCACCTACGACAACCCGGCGGAGCTGGAGAAGCTCAAGAAGCACGCGCCGCACGCCGGCCTTGCTGCTCCGCCTGCGGGTCCCGAACACGGGCTCGATGGTGGAGCTGTCGTCCAAGTTCGGTTGCGACCCCGGCGATGCCGCGGACCTCGTCGACGAGGCGTTCCGGATCGGTCTCGTGGTGGAGGGCCTGAGCTTCCACGTCGGCAGCCAGTGCACCAACTTCGAGAACTTCGTGCAGGCGATCAACATGGCCGCGGCGGTGAGGAACGAGGCGAAGAGCCGCGGCCACGACCTCAAGATCCTCGACATCGGCGGCGGCTTCCCGGTGCCCTACGACCGCCACGTCAAGCCCATCAGCGCCCTCGCCCGCAAGATCAACGCCGAGATCGCCCGGCTGTTTCCACCCGACATCGAGATCCTGGCCGAGCCCGGCCGCTACCTGGTGGCCACCGCCGCCACCTCCGTGGCCCGGGTGATCGGCAAGGCGGTCCGGGACGGCAAGCCCTGCTACTACATCGACGACAGCGTCTACCACACGTACTCCGGGATCATCTTCGACCACTGCCAGTACGGCGTGAAGGCGTTCAAGCGCGGCCCGACCGAGATCTCGGCGGTCTTCGGCCAGACCTGTGACGGGCTCGACACGATCTCGCGCTCGGAGAATCTGCCCGCGCTCGAGATCGGGGACCTCGTCTACTCCGAGAACATCGGAGCCTACAGCAACGCGTCCGCGACCTGGTTCAACGGCTTCCCGCCGGCCAAGGTCGTGCACGTCAACCAGTAGCTCGCGGCTCGGGCCGGGGGCCGGGCTCGTGCTCCCGGACGACAGGCCACCGGGCGCGCCGCCTTCTCAGTCGTCGATGTCCGGAAGCGCCAGGGCGTCTGGATCAGCACGATCGTGTCGCGGGCCGTCTCCGTGGTCGAACCGCTGCGCATCTCGACGTCCGATGCGCCCGCCCGGTACCCGACGCCCGTCTCCCGGTAATCCCCGTTCAGGATGTTGGCCCGGTGCCCGGAGCTGCCCATCCAGCCGCTGACCACCGCCTGCGGCGGGGGAGAGTCGTCCGCGATGTTCTCTCCGAGGGCGCTCCAGCCCGTGTAGAAGGCGCCGATGCGGGCGCTCCAGGCGCAGATCTTGACCAGCCTGCCGCCGGACCGGTCGTAGGTGTCGTGGCCGCGGCCGAAGTAGTCGTCGTCCAGCATGTCCTTCGCGTACCACCGCGCGGCGGCCGTCAGGGATGTCACCTGCTTCAGTGGAGGCAGGCCGTTCGCCTTGCGCTGCAGGTTGACGAGCTCGATCACCTGCTGCTCCCAGGCTGCGTTCGTCGCCGTCGGCGCCGTGCCGGAGCAGCCGGTGCCGTGGGCGGAGGCCGAGTCGCCGGCGAGGGCCGTGGCCGACGGCGGGGGAGACACCGAGGACTGGACCGCGGCGGAGACGTGGCTCCTCCGGTCGGGCAGGATCCTGTATCCTCCCCGGAGACCGTTGAGCACGTTCCGTGAGGGACGGGTGGTGTCTACCCTGGTGCCCGAGACCGTGGAGGTGCCCGCCGGCTCCTTCGTGATGGGCTCGGCCACCGGCCGGCCCGACGAGTCGCCGCCTCACGTGGTGACGGTGAGCGGCTTCCGCCTGGGGCGGACACCCGTGACGAACGCGCAGTACGCGCCGGTCCTCGAGGCCGGTCGCTCCCCGGCGCCACCGTGGTGGCGCGACCCGGCCTTCAGCGGGCCGGACCAGCCCATCGTGGGCGTAACCTGGTTCGAGGCATGCGCGTATGCCCGCTGGCTCGCAGAGACCGTCGGCGGCTCGTGGCGCCTGCCCACCGAGGCGGAGTGGGAGTGGGCGGCGCGGGGCGGACAGCCCGAGGCCCCTACCGCCTGGGGCCACTCGGTGCCGCCGGGCGAGGTGCCGGAAGGCCCGCTCGACGGGCCCTGGCCGGTGGGCCGCGGCCGGCCGAACGGCTACGGCCTGCTGGATATGGGTACGGTGGTGCACGAGTGGTGTCTCGACTGGTACGACGCGCGCTACTACGCATCGTCGCCCTTGCCCGCGCCATGGGGCCCCGAGGAGGGCGAGCGGCGCTCGAGCCGGGGCGGATCGTGGCGGCACCACGTGCGCTGGTCGCCGCCCTCGGCGCGGAGCAGCCTGCCGCCGGGCTCCCGGTACGCGGACTATGGCTTCCGAGTCCTGCGGGCCCCCCCGTGAGTCTGGGGTTCACCGTCCGCGTGCATCCCTCGCACCCCTAGCCCCCGCCGTCCGCGCGGCGCCGTGCCTCCTGGAACAGGCGGGCGTTGCGCAGGGCCACGGTGATGAACTCCGCCAGCGTCTCGCCCGAGGCCACGTCGTCGAGCGCGAAGGCGAACGGCTGCTCGCTTTGGAAGTCGAGCGCCCCGACCGCCTCCGTTCCCTCGAGCAGTGGGATCGCCATCTCCGAGCGCGTCCCCTGGACGTCGGCGTGGTAGTCCGGGTCGCGGCTGACGTCGCCCACCACCTGCGGGGCACGCTGGCGGAGGGCGCGGCCGATGATGCCCCCGGGCGGCCCCTTGGCCCGGCCCGACGACGTCCGACCCAGACCGGGGCGCCCCGCCCAGCGGCCCACGAGCGCGCCGTGGTCGTCGACCACGACCACGGCCACGTAGGTGTGGTTCATGCGGGCCCGGATCTGGTCCGCGGCCTGCTGCATCAGCTCCTCGGGCTCGCGGATGGGCGCGATGCGGTGGGCGACGGAGGACAGCAGGGCCAGCTGCTCCGCACGGTGCCGGCTGTCGGCCTCCGCCCGCCGCAGCGCCTCGTTCGCCCGGCGCAGCTCGCGAGCCTGCTCTGCGGCGCGCGCCGCCTGCTCCTGCGTCTCGATCAGGCGCCGCGCGGACTCGCTCTCCTGCGCCGCCAGCAGGATCTCGAGCCGGCGGTCGCCCAGCTCGTCGAGGGCCACGAGCGTCTCGGCGAGCGCCCCCGGGTCGGGGCAGGCCCGCGTCAGCACGGTGCCCAGGCAGCGCTTGAGCAGCCGCGTCTCGACCGCCAGGCCCAGCAGGCTCGCGCCGTGGCGGGCGTCGCGCTCCGCCGACAGCGTGTCGGCCGCCAGCAGTGCCTCGAGCTCGCCCGCCGACAGCCGGTCCAGCAGGCGCTCGAGGGCCGGCGCACAGCGCGGGGCGATGCCGTCCTCGGGGATGCCCCGCACGTCCGCCACCGCCCGCACCCAGGACTGGAGCAGCTCCTCGCGGTGTGGCTGCAGCCAGCCGGCCGCACGCGCCAGCACGGGCCCGAGCCGCTTCAAGGCTTCTCCCCCCGGTGCAGGCAGGCGATGCCGCCGCTCAGCAGCGTGAAGCGCACGTCGCCGAAGCCCGCCTCCCGCATCAGCGCCGCGAAGTCCTGCGGCGACGGGAAGCGCGCCACCGAGGCAGGCAGGTAGGAGTAAGCCGAGCCGTCGCTCAGCAGACCGCCGAGCCGGGGCAGCACGCGGCGGAAGTAGACCTTGTAGAGCGCGCCCAGCGCGCCGCCGGGCATGGAGAACTCCAGCACCACCAGCCGGCCGCCGGGGCGCAGCGCGCGGTGCAGCTCGCCGAGCGCCGCGCGCGGGTCAAAGACGTTGCGGATCCCGAAGCCGACCAGCGCCGCGTCGAAGGCGCCCCCGCGCACGGGCAGCCGCTCGCCGTCCCCTCCCGCGAGCCGCGCGCGCCGTGCGAGGCCGAGCCGCTCCAGCTTCGTGGCGCCCCGGACCAGCATGCCCTGCGAGAGGTCGACGCCGAGCCCGCTGCTGCGCGGGTGGCGCGCGACGGCCTCGACCAGCAGGTCCGCGGTGCCGGTGCACAGGTCGAGCACCCGCAGCGGCGGCGGGAGGTCGAGCAGATCGACGGCGCGCCGGCGCCAGCGCACGTCGGTGCCCGCCGAGAGCAGGCGGTTGAGCAGGTCGTAGCGGGGCGCGATGCGGTCGAACATCGAGCGCACCGCCGCCTTCTCCGGGGCGCCCGGCGTGGGCGTCGCCGCGCGGACCGCCTGGGCAGCACTGTTCACGGGACGAGTCATTCTACTGCACCGACGCCCCCGCGGATCACCCGAGCCAGACCGCCAGCGCGGTGAAGGCGAGGTAGACGACGCTCACCCAGCCGTTGAGGTTGAACGCCTGCATCACGCGGCTGAGGTCGGAGGCGCGCACCAGCGTGTGCTCCCAGGCGAGCAGCGCCCCGACCGCGGCCACGCCGGCGAGGTAGACCGGGCCGAGCGGCGCGAGCGCGTAGACGGCGGCCAGCAGAAGGACGGCGCCCGCGTGCATCAGGCGGGCGGCCACGAGCGCCGCCGGGACGCCGACCAGGGCCGGCAGCGAGCGCAGGCTCGCGCCGCGGTCGAACTCCACGTCCTGGCAGGCGTAGATCGTGTCGAAGCCCGCCACCCACAGCACGACCGCCCCTGCCAGAGCGAGCGGCGCCGCCTCGACGCGGCCGCGGATGGCGACCCAGGCACCGAGCGGTCCCAGCGCGAGCGAGAGCCCGAGCACCAGGTGGGAGGCAGCCGTGAAGCGCTTCGTGTAGGAGTAGCCGAGGACGATCGCGAGCGCGACCGGCGAGAGTGCGAGGCAGAGCGGGTTCAGCATCCCCGCCGCGAGCACGAACACGGCCGCCGAAGCCGCCACGAACAGGCGTGCCTCCCGGGCGGAGAGCACGCCGCGCGGCAGCTCGCGGCCGGCCGTGCGCGGGTTGCGGGCGTCGAGCGCGCGGTCCGCCAGTCGGTTGAAGCCCATCGCGGCGCTGCGGGCCGCGACCATCGCCACCACGATCCAGGCCACCTGCCGGGCGCCGACGCCCTGGGGACGCGCGGCGAGTGCCGTCGCTGCGAGCGCGAAGGGCAGCGCGAACACCGAGTGCGAGAAGCGGATCATGCGGCCGTAGGCCAGCGTGCGGCCCAGGACGGTGGCGCTCACGTCACCTCCACGCGCGACAGGCGCGCTTCGCCGGAGAGCAGGTGCGCGTGCGCGTCGTCGGGCTCGGCGGGGGCGGCAGCGAACGCCAGCGCGGCCCGCTTGCCCGGCGCCAGCGCGCCCAGGCCGTCCAGGCCGAGCGCCAGAGCCCCGCCCAGCGTCGCCATGCGCACGATCGCAGCCGGCTCGAGCGCCGGGAACTGCCGGTGCAGCAGCACGGCGTCGTCGAGCACGTCGAGCGTCTCGGCGCTGGCGAGGCTGTCGGTCCCCAGTGCCAGCCGCACGCCGGAGGCGAGGAGCGCCGGCGCGTCGGCCTGCCCCACGCCGAGGTTGCGGTTGCTGCGCGGGCAGAGCACCACGTGCACGCCGTGCCGGGCGAGCCCCTCGCGGTCCGCCGCGTCGACCTGGACGCAGTGGGCGGCCACGAGGTGGGAGTGGAGGGCGCCCGACTGCTCGAGGTAGCGGACCGGGCCGACGCCGGGAGGCTCGAAGGCCACGTGGCCCAGGCCCCGCCGCTCGAGGAAGCCGCGCCAGGGCCCGCCACCGTCGCACAGGAATCGCGCTTCGTCTCTAGACTCGGCCAGGTGGATCGCCGCCGGGCCACCGCGCTCGACGAGCAGCCGCAGCAGGGCCGGAGAGACCGAGTGCGGGGCGTGGGCGGCCAGCCGCACGTCGAAGCCGGGGCGAACGAGCGGCGCGACCGACCGCCGGCGCTCCTCGCCCCACGCCAGCGTCGCGTCGGCGCGTGCCGGGTCCCAGGCCAGAAGCTCCGCGAAACACGACCGCGTCCAGCCGCGAGCCCGCGAGGGCATCGAGATGCGCGAGCGCGTTCGAGACGTCGCCGACCGCGACCGTGCCGCGCTCTTCAAGGAAGCGGATCGCCTTCAGAGTCGCTGCCCGAACCTCGTCCGGCTCGGCCGCCGACGCCGTCCCGGCCGCGGCCAGCGGAGACGAGCGCCCACGCTCCGCGACCAGTGCCTCGATCCAGGCGACGAAGCCTCCCCCGAGGGGGACTCGGCCTGCGAGGTGGGACAGCTCGAGATGGCAATGCGCGTTGACGAGCCCCGGCAGCAGAACGCCGGGGCCGAGGTCGCGGAGCGGCGCCCGCGGCTCATCGGCGTCGCCGGTACGCCCGACCCACACGACGCGCCCGCCCGCGACGGCCACGCGGCCGCCGCGCAGGGGCGGCCCGCTGATCGGCAGCACCCACGACGCGGTCAGGATATCCATGGGAGCGGTCCGTCCATGCCGGAGCGCACGCCGCCGCGCGCGCCTTCAGCCGGCGATCGGCGCCGCCGCCGCCCGGCCCTCGGCCAGCGACGGCGCCTCGTGGCTCCAGCAGTAGGGGTCGCCCACGATCCGGTAGTCCATGGTGCGCCGCTTGGGCACGAAGCCTGCGTCCTGGATCGCGCGCGCGATCTGCTCCTCGCTCAACCGGAAGTGGGACCCGGCCGCGGAGACGACGTTCTCCTCGATCATCAGGCTGCCGAAATCGTTGGCGCCGAAGCGCAGCGACACCTGGCCGATCTTGGCCCCCTGCGTGACCCACGAGGCCTGGACGCTCGGGAAGTTGTCGAGCACGACGCGCGCCACCGCGAGCGTGCGCAGGTACTGGAAGGAGGTCAGCTCGTCACCGGCCAGCGCCGTGTTCTCGGGCTGGAACGTCCAGGCGATGAAGGCGGTGAATCCCGAGCTGCGGTCCTGCAGTTCGCGCAGGTGCAGGAGGTGGTCGACGCGCTCCTCCAGCGTCTCCACGTGGCCGAACATCATGGTGGCGGTGGTCTTCATGCCCAGCCCGTGGGCCTTCTCCATCACCTCGAGCCACTCGGCCGTCGAGCCCTTCGCGATGCCGATGATCCGCCGCACGCGGTCGGACAGGATCTCGGCGCCGCCGCCCGGGATCGAGTCGAGGCCCGCCGCCATCAGTCGGCGCAGGGCCTCTTCCACGCTCAGCTTCGAGACCCTGGCGACGTGCTGCACCTCGGCCGGCGACAGGCCGTGGATCCAGATCGGGTAGCTGGCCTTGATCCAGCGGAACAGGCCTTCGTAGTACTCGACGCCCAGGTCCGGGTGCAGGCCGCCCTGCAGCAGGATCTGGCGGCCGCCGAGCTCGATCGTCTCCTCGATCTTCTGCGCCAGCTGCTGCTTCGTCAGCACGTAGCCCTCCCGAGAGGGCAGGTCGCGGTAGAAGGCGCAGAAGGCGCACTGGGCCGTGCAGACGTTCGTGTAGTTGATGTTGCGGTCGATGATGTAGGTGACGACCGGCTCCGGGTGCTTGCGCCAGCGCACCGCGTCGGCCAGCTGCCCGAGCTCGAGCAGCTCGCCGTCGCGCAGCAGCGTCACGCCCTCCTCGCGCGACAGGCGCTCGCCCGCGAGGACCTTCTCGGCGATCTGGTCAGTCTTGCGCATGGAACCTCAGCTCCGGGACGGCCGGGATCAGGGACAGCGCGTGCGCGCGCCGGTAGAACTCGCGCAGCCCCGCCTGCTCCTGCTCGCCCAGCTCGAAGACGATGTTCTCCCGCAGGTACGCGCGGTAGCGCTCGGCGCGGCCGGCCACGCCGCACGCCTGCCGCTCGGCGATCTCGTCCGCGTGCGCAAGGCCGTCCGCGAGCGCGGCCTGCAACCGCCGCACGCCCGCCGGGTTGACGGCCCCCGCACGGCCGGCCCAGAACGCGAACACGAACGGCAGCCCCGTCAGGCGCTGCCACTCCTCCCCCAGGTCCAGCCGCGGCAGCCCGCCTTCCTGGTCCAGCGCGCGGTCGCCGATCATCAGCGCCGCGTCGGCCACGGCCAGCATGTCGACCAGCCCGGGCCCCATCGGCACGTACTGCGGGTCGCGCCCGAGCCGCTCGCGCAGCAGGACCCGCACCAGCGCGGCGCTGGTGCGGCTCGAGGTGTCGAGCGCCACGCGCCGCACCCGCTCCAGCGGGCCGTGGTGGAACAGGCAGACCGAGCGCACGGGGCCGCGGCTGGCGATCGCGGCGCCCGGCACGATCGCGTACGGCCCGAACGCGTATTCGATCGAGGGGATGATGCCGAGGTCGACGTCCCCCGCGTGCAGCCGGCGCGCGACGCGCGACGGCACGTCGCGCTCGATGCGGAACCCGGGGTCGCCCTCGAGCCCGTGCACGTGCGGCTCGGCGTTGAGGTACGAGACCGCGCCCAGCCGGACCGCGCGCCCGCTCGCGGAGTACGAGCCGCGGCCGGCCAGCGCGGGCGCCGGGGCGCTCACCACTCGCGCACCACGTTGAAGAGGGTGTCGCGCTCCAGTGGCCGGCGGCCGGCCTCGCGCACCAGCCGCACCAGCTCGTGGACGCTCATCAGCTGCGGCGTCTGCGCCCCCGCGTCGTGCGCGATCTTCTCCTCGGTCACCGTGCCGTCGATGTCGTCGGCGCCGAACGCGAGCCCGACCTGCGCCAGCCGCGGCGTGATCATGATCCAGTACGACTTCACGTGCGGCACGTTGTCGAGCATCAGGCGCGCCACCGCGATCGCCTTCAGGTCGTCGAAGCCCGTCGTCTCCGGCAGCTTCATCGCCGGCGCCTCCCACGGCTGGAAGGCGAGCGGGATGAACGTCACGAAGCCGCCCGTCTCGTCCTGCAGCTCGCGCAGGCGCAGCAGGTGGTCGACCCGGTCCTCGAGCGACTCGACGTGGCCGTAGAGCATCGTGGCGTTCGACGGGATCCCCAGCCGATGCGCGGTACGCATCACGTCCAGCCACTGTGCGGCGTCGGCCTTGCCCTTGATGATCCGGTCGCGCGTCTGCTTCGCGAAGATCTCGGCGCCACCGCCGGGCAGCGAGTCGAGCCCGGCCTGCTTCAGCTCGACCAGCACATGTTCGACGCTCTTGCGGTACAGCCGGTGGAAGAAGAACACCTCGACCGCGGTGAAGGCCTTGACGTGGACGTCCGGCCGGACCTGCTTGATCCCCTTCAGCATGTCCGTGAAGTAGGCGAACGGCAGGTCCGGGTGCAGGCCGCCGACGACGTGCACCTCGCGCACCGGCGCCGGGAGCGACGCCACGCTCGTCACGATCTGGTCGACCGCCATCGTGTACGCCCGCGGCTCGCCCTTCCTCGCGGCGAACGCGCAGAAGTCGCAGGTCGCCACGCACACGTTCGTGTGGTTGATGTGGGTGTTGCGCACGAAGTAGGCCGCGTCGCCGTGCTTGCGCTCGCGCACGTGGTTCGCGAGCTGCCCGATCCCGATCAGGTCGTGGCTGCGGTAGAGGGCCAGGCCGTCGTCGAAGCCGAGCCTCCGGCCGGCGAGCACCCTCTCGCGGATCGGCTCGAGTGCGGTGTCGTGCAGACGGGCGACGCTGAGCGCAGTGGCCATCGACCTCTCCAGGGGGACCGCGCCGCGCTGGGGCCGTGCGGACGAAGCCAGGCCAGCGCGCGCGTCGGACGTAACGGCTAGATTAGCACCCGCTCGCGGGAGCGGCAATTTCGCTCGTTGGGCGCGAAACACCTTGACGCACAGGCTGGCGTCCCTATACTCAGGCGAGGGCCAACGCCTTTAGAATGAAGACGCTGACCGCCGGCGCCGCGTTCCTCCTGCTGCTGCTCCCGACCCAGCTCCCGCGCTGGCTCGACAGCGCGCCTCCCGTCGACGGCGAGACGCTGCGCGGCGCTCCGGGGACGACCGTGCGCGGCACCGTGGCGCGGAACGACACGATCGCCTCGCTGCTGTCGGGGCACCTCACGCCCGCGGCCGTGCACGGGCTCGTTGAAGCCGCGCGGCCGCTCTACGACCTCGCCCGCGTCACGGCCGGGCGACCGTTCGGCCTCGCGCTCGGCAGGGACGGGCTGCTCCTGGCCTTCAGCTACGGGATCGACGAGCTGCGCACGCTGTACGTCGCCAGGCGCGGAAGCCGCCTGGTCGCCGAGCTGCGCACGCGCGAGTACGAGACGAGGACCACCGTCGTCGGGGGCAGCATCGACTCGAGCCTGTTCCTCGCGGTCGAGGACGCCGGCGAGAGCGACCAGCTCGCGCTCGACCTCGCCGAGATCTTCCAGTGGGACGTCGACTTCCACACCGAGATCCAGGCGGGCGACTCGTTCCGGGTCGCGGTCGAGAAGCAGTACCTCGACGGCAGGATGGTCCGCTACGGGCGCATCCTGGCGGCCGAGTTCGTGCGCGGCCCGCGCCTGCTGCGGGCGGTGCGCCACGAGGGCGCCGCGGGCGCCGGCTACTACGGCCCGGACGGACGACCCCTGCGCAAGGCGTTCCTGCGCTCGCCGCTGCGCTTCACGCGCATCTCGTCGCGCTTCAGCCGCTCGCGCCTGCACCCCGTGCTCGGCATCCGCAGGCCCCACCTCGGCATCGACTACGCGGCGCCGGCGGGGACTCCGGTGCAGGCCGCTGCGAACGGCGTGGTGGCGCTGGCCGGCTGGCAGGGCGGGTACGGCAAGGCGGTGCGGCTGCGGCACGCCAACGGCTACGAGACCCTGTACGGGCACCTGTCGCGAATCGACGTGCGGCGAGGGCAGCGCGTCAGCCAGGGCACGCGGCTCGGCACGGTCGGCGCGACCGGCCTGGCCACCGGGCCGCACCTCGACTACCGGATGACGCGCAACGGCAACTTCGTCGACCCGCTGCGCATCGAGCTGCCGCCCGCCGAGCCGGTGGCACGCGCCGAGCGGGCGACCTTCGCCGCGGAGGCGGCACGGGCCCTCGCGCTGCTCGACGGGGCCCGTCCGCCCCGCGCCGCCGCGGCTCGCTGACGCTCCTTTACCCGCGCGCCGCACGGGGCGTACACTGACTGCAATGGCCCGCCCGCTCGCTCCGGCGCTCCTGCTCCCGCTGCTGGCCACCTGCGCCGCCGCGGAGGTGAACGTGCAGAGCAGGGGCGAGCGCGTCGACCTCACCGCGACGGCGGCGCCGCTCGCCGAGGTGCTGGACCGGCTGGCCCGCCAGGTCGGGATGAAGGTCGTCTACGAGGGGCCCGCCCCGCGGCAGCTCGTCACGGTCACGCTCAAGGACCGCTCGCCGGCCGAGGCCGTGCTGTCGCTGCTCGAGGGCCAGGGCGTGAACTTCGCGCTGGTCTCGGACGAGGCGGGCAAAGGCGTGCGGACGCTGCTCCTGGCGGGAGCCGCCCCGGCGACGGCGATGGCCGCCCCGAGCCGGCCCGTGACCCAGTCGCTCCCGCCTCGGCGGCCCTTCGGCCCGCCGATGATGCCGGCCGGCGAGCCCGTGGACTCCTTCGAGCAGGATCAGGACGACGCTGCGGACACCCCGCCGGTGACGCCGACGGAACCCGAGGGCTTCGGGCCTCCGAACGTGAGCGATCCGAGCAGCCCTGGCGCGTTGCCCCCGAGTCAGCCGGCCAACCCGGCGGCGACGCCCAACGCGGCTCCGGCGCCGGTCCAGCCGCCGGTCCAGCAGTACCCCGTGTCGCCGTTCGCGCTGCGGCCGCCGGCTCCCGGAGTGGGCGGCGTCGGCTCCCCGATGACGCCGCCCCCCGCTCCGACTCCGAAGCCCCAACAGTAGGCGGCGGGCGGGTCGGTCGGTCAGGGCGGCGGAGGAGGAGGGGCGAGATTGGGAGGGATGCCGGCGCCCGCGCCGGGCACCGCCGTCCCCGCCGGCAGGCCGCGGGACGGTGTGAGCGCGCCGCCGGGC
Organism: uncultured Acidobacteriota bacterium; assembly: GCA_963831755.1. Lineage (GTDB taxonomy): Bacteria > Acidobacteriota > Vicinamibacteria > Fen-336 > Fen-336 > DATBSL01. Next base: position 70,515 of record CAWHRC010000006.1, on the reverse strand, counting down.
AGGCCCGTCGCCCCCAGCGGGCGGCCGATCACGCGCGGCTGTCCCGGCAGGAAGATCCACTGGTCGTAGCGGGTTCGCCCGTTGAAGACGCGCAGGCTCTTCTCCGCGCTGGTGCTGGCCACACCCTGGAAGCCTCCGACGGTCGTCGTCGGCTGCGAGAACGCGCTCGGCCGCGTGGTCGTGGTGGTCGTGGTGACGGTCCCGCTCCGTGATCCCGAGAGCGGGTCCAGCGGGTTCGGGCCCAGCGGGCCGATCGCCTCGCCCGGGCGGATGAGGCGCCATTTGCCGTCCCGGGTCATCGGGTCCTTGTAGGCGCGCCGCAGGAAGCGGCCTTTGACCAGGGCCTCGAGCGACGGGGGCAGCGCGTTGCCGTTGCGGCGCTGGTAGCGCGCGACGGCGTCGGCGATCTCGCCGCCGCGGAAGATCAGCTCCTCCTCCTTGTCGTTCTTGACCAGGTAGCGCCAGGAGGGCGCCGCCGCCGCCATCAGGATCATCATGACCGCCACGGCGGCGAGCAGCGCCACCAGCGAGTAGCCGCCCTCGCTTCCTCGCGGGGCAGGCAAAGGCGGCGTCACTGGGCCTTCTCCGGCGCCGCCGCCGGCGCCGCCGCTCGCGCTGCGCCGCTTCCCTGCAGCGCGCGAGCCGGCCGGGCCTTCGTCGACGCGGAGCTCCTGCGGCGGCGGTCGCCCGGACGGTACTGCTGGAGCACCTTCCTGACGTAGGCCTGCGTCTCGGCGTACGGCGGCACGCCGTTGTGGCGAGCCACGGCGCCCTCGCCGGCGTTGTAGGCGGCCAAGGCGCGGCGCACGTCGCCGTCGTAGAGCGCCAGCAGCGAGCCGAGATGCCGCACGCCGCCGTCGAGGTTCTGCTCGGGGTCGAACGCGTCCCCGACGCCGAGCGAGCTGGCCGTGCCCGGCATCAGCTGCATCAGGCCCTGCGCGCCTTTCGGCGAGACGGCCTGAGCCCGGAACCCCGACTCGACGGAGACGACCGCCAGCACGAGCTGCGGGTCGAGCCCGTGGCGGCGCGCCGCGGCCGTCGCCAACGCGTGCGGGTCCCCGTCCGGCACGTCCAGCTCGTCGAGCACCTCGTCCGGCACGAAGCCCCTCACCAGCGAGGGCGGCACGCCCAGCTCGCCGCCGCCACGCAGCACGAGCACGACCTGCCCTTCCTCCGCGTGGTGGCGGTCCAGCTTCAGCGTCAGGCCGTTCGACAGCACGGCGATCTCCGCGCGCGCGCTCCCCGCGAGGGCGGTGACGAAGGCGAGCGCGAGAAGGCCGCGCCAGGCAGTGGAGCGCAGCACGGTTCAGGGTGTCGCGTTGTAGTTGACGGCCACGGCCACCGTGCCGGACTTGCTGTTGGGGGTGGTGGCGGTCACGGTGACGATCTTCTGGGTGGTCCCGTTGGGGGCACGGGTGCGCAGCGTATCGAACGCCTGGCCGTTCGAGTCCGTGAACTGCGGCACGCCCCCGCTGTCGAGAGTCTCCTGGAGCGGCTCCGCGCTGACGCTGAAGACGACCGGCACGTTCTGGACGGGGTTCCCGTTGCCGTCGAAGACGTTCGCGCGCAGCGTCGCCTGCCGCGAGCTGGCGAGCACCTGCGGCTCGGCGGTGACGACGATCGTGGCCGGCAGCGCGTTGCCGATCGCGATCGTCACCGTCGCCGTGCCGGTGCCCGTGGCGGCCACGGGCGGCGTGGTGGTGCTGCTGGTGCTGGTCGAGCCGCCCCCCGCGGGCGCGGACCCGCCCGACCAGACGGTGATCGTGGCGGTGCCCGACCGCGCGTCGGAGACGAAGTTGGCGTTGGCGACGCCGTTGCGCGTCTTGACCACGCTGTCGATCCGCCCCAGGTTCGTGAAGAAGTAGACCTCGGTGCCGTTCGGCACCAGCGTGCCCGCGGGTTCCGTCAGCAGGGCCGTCACGACCGAGGTGCCGCCGTTCGCGATCACGAACGGCGGGTTCGCCTGCACGAAGATGCTGGACCCGCCGGGCGCCGTCAGCGGCACCCGCTCGCAGGTCGCGCTGGCGAAGGCGGCCAGCGCGACTGCGACGGCCAGCAGCAGAGTCTGCCTCCTCGACATCGTGGTCCTCCGGTCCTGGCGCCTCACGGCGCCACCACCACGCGGGCGGCCGGCGGCAGCGCGGGCCGCTCGCTGCCGGACGCCCGGCCAACGACCAGCGACTCCACGCTGAGCGCCCCCGAGCCCGCCTTCTCCCCCTGCAGCGTGATCGCGGCGATCGCGCCCGATCCCGAGGCGCCGGTCGTCCGGGCGAAGCGCACGCGGGCGCGGCCGCTCTCGAGCTGGCGCTCGGCGTGCACCGGGCTGCCGTCGAGCGTCAGCAGCGCTCCGGCGGCGACGTCCGTCACGCGGAACAGCGTCGCGTCGTAGGTGAGCGTGAGCTCGACCCACTGCACGTCCCTGGCCCCCACCAGCAGCACGGCGACGCCGGTGCTCTGGCCGGCACGGACTGCCACCTCCGGCGGGCTTACGAGCGCCGACGCCGGCCGGGCGTCGGCTGCCGGAACCTGAGACGCTCCGCCCGGGCTGGCCGCCGCCGGCGAAGCGCTCGCTGGCGCGCTGGCGGCCGGCAGCGCTGTCGCACCGGCCGGCGGAGCCATCGGCGTCACCGTCTCCGGCACCGCCGTCCCCGGCGCCGCCAGCGGCTGGACGCCGGCTGGCGCCGCCGCGGGCGGGTTCGGCACGCCGCCGCCCTGCGCCGCCGGTGGCGCGCCGGGCGTGGCGGGAGCGGGCGCCTCGGGCGCGAAGAGGGCGGGCCTGGAGCCTGCGACCTTCGGCACCTCCTGCGTGCCGACGGCCAGCGGGACGAGGTCGTCCTCCGTGATCTTCGGCCCGCGCACGATGCGCGGCGTGATCGAGATCAGCACCTCCGACTCGTCGCGGCTCTTCCTGCGGTCCCCGAACAGCTTGCCGATGATCGGGATGCTGTTCATGCCCAGCGAGCCCGCGAAAGAGCTGGCGTCGGTGCCCTGCAGCAGCCCGCCGATGAGGCCGGTCTCGCCGTCGCGCAGCCGCAGCACGGCGCTCACGCTCCGGGACAGGAAGGTGGGCACCAGCAGCGGGTTGCCCGTGGTGCCCACGTTGCGGTCGGCGCCGAGCAGCGAGAACTCGGCCTTCAGCTCGAGCCGGATGTCGCCGCTGGCGGAGACCGCGGGCGTCAGCTCCATGGTCACGCCCACGTTCCTGTACTGGAAGCTCGTCGCCGGGAAGTAGCTGCCCGTGTTGCCGACCGAGCCCACGCCCACCGTGTAGGTGGTCATCGGCACCGGCACCTCCTGGCCGATCTTCAGCTCCGCCTTCTTGCCCTCGGCGGCGCGCAACCGCGGCGAGGCCAGGATGCGCGTCGTCGAGTCGCTCTGGATGAAGCGCGTGAACAGGGTCGACGGCAGGCTGACGATCCAGTCGGCCTGGTTGAGCGAGGACAGGAACTGCGGCCGGATGCTGAGGATCCCGCCCGAGACCTCGTTGGCGGAGCCGGTCGGCGACAGCGTCGCCGAGGCCGTGTAGTTCGACAGGTCGAGCCCCCACTGCTTCGCCGCGACGCGGTTGACCTCCAGGATCTGCACCTCCACCAGCACCTCGCCGCGCGCCTTGTCGTTCGCCTCGATGATGTGCTCGGCCATCGCCACCTGCTCGACGGTGCCCACGATCGTGATCGCACCCAGGCTCGCGTTCGGCATCACCGTCGTCACCTTGGCCAGGGTCTTGATCAGGTTGACCGTGTCGGGCACCTCGGCGTTCTGCACGTAGAACGTGCGCATCACCAGCTCGTCGTAGGCCAGGCGCTTCTGCCGCGACTCCGGGACGATGATGATCGTGTTCTGGTCGAGCACCTTGTAGAAGAGGCGGTGGACCATCGTCAGCCGCTCGAGGGCTTCCTGGAAGCGCAGCCCGCTCAGGTTGACGTCCGTGCGCTTGTCGCGGAAGCCTTCGTCGAACAGCACGTTCACGCCCGCCAGCCGTCCCAGCGACTCGAGGATCTTCTGCAGGCTGCCGTCGCGGAAGTTGAGCGTGATCGGCACCGCGCTGCGCGGCGAGAGGACGGGCAGCGGCAGCCGGGCTGCCCTTGCGCGGGCGCGCTTCTCCTCGAACTCCGCCCGGTCGCGGGCCTCGTCCTCCTGCTTCTGCAGGCGCTGGCGCACGATCGCCAGGTCGTCCGACGCCGAGCGGTTGGACGGGTCGTACTTCGAGGCGATGTCCAGCTCCTCGATCGCCTTGGCGAAGTCGCTGGCGGCGATCTGCTTGCGCGCCTGGTCGTAGTGCAGCCGGCTCGCCTGCACGCGCGCGTTCTCGAGCGCGATCTTGTAGGTGATGTTGTTCGGGTCACGCTCGAGCGCGCGCGTGTAGCGAGCCACGGCCAGGTCCCAGTCGCCCTTGTCGCGGGCCTCCTGCCCCTGCCGGTACGCCCAGCGGGCCGCGCAGCCGGCCCCTGCCAGCGCGGGCAGCAGCAGGGCCGCCACCAGCCTGATCGCGCGAACTCGTCTCATGCTGCACCCCAACGGCGTCACCACTCGTTGTACGGCGTGCCGGTCAGCGACTGGAGCTCGGACGCGCTCTTCACGTCGTAGACCCCGGGCTGCTCGTTCGGCCGGTCCGGATCCGCCTCGGCGTAGACGACGGCCCAGTCGGGCGCGCCGGTGAAGGGATCGCTCGGCAGCTTGCGCAGGTAGCCGTCCTCCACCAGCGCGTCGAGCGAGGAGGGGTACTGTCCCTTGTCGACGTAGTACTGGTCGATCAGGTCGCGCAGGCGGTAGAGGTCCTCCTTCAGCGTCGCCTCCTTCGCCTGGATGATCGCCACCTTGAAGTTCGGCAGCGCGATCGCGGCCAGGATCGAGATCAGCGTCACCACGACGATCAGCTCGATCAGCGTGAAGCCCGGCGTGCCGCGCCGGCGCTCACCAGGTGTCGTAGGTCGTTCCATCGAGCGCCTTCGCCGAGCTCTTCGAGTAGACGTCCCAGACGTTCTCGCCGCACCAGGACGTGCTGTCCGGGTCGTCCTGATAGCAGCGCTGTCCCCACTCGGCCGTTCCGGTCATCGGGTCGACCGGCAGGCGCCGCAGGAACTTGAGCTTGCGGTCCGCGGCGCCGACCCGGTTCACGCCCTTGACCAGCGTCTCGAGGTCGGGCGGGTAGCCCTCGCTGCCGAGCCTGACGTCGGTCCCGCCGATCTGCCCCTGGTCCACGGCCGTCTTGTAGCGATTGATGGCCTCCCGGATCGTCCTCAGGTCCCGCCGCAGCTCCAGCTCCTGCACCCGCCGGTGCGCGACCCGGCCGAGCGGAAGTATCGCCGATGCCAGGATCATCAGGATGGCGGCCGTCGCCACCAGCTCGAGGTAGGTGACGCCGCGCTCGCCCCCCCTACCGGACACGGCCGCCCCTCGCCACCAGCTCCCCCGGCGCCAGCTTCAGGTAGGTGCTCAGCTCCACCTGCAGCTTCGCGCTGCCGGGCTCCCCGTGCATCGACACGCCGTCCACCGTCAGGAAGCGCGGCGAGCGCTCGACCTCCCGCAGGAAGCCGATCAGCTGGTCGTACGAGCCCGAGAGCGGCAGCGTGATGGCGACCCGTTCGAGGGGCGTGCCCTTCACCGGCTCGCGGGCGAACGAGCGCGTGCCGGGCCTGAGGCCGGGAGAGCGCGCCATCGTCTCGACGGCCTCGAGCGTCGGGATCAGGTCCTTCCGCTCGCTGCCGGCGAAGCGCGCGTAGAAGCGCTCGACGTCCGCCGTGTCCGCGCGGATCGCCGAGGCGCGCTCACGCAGGGCCGCGGTCGCCTGCCGCTGCAGCCGGGCCTCGGCGCGTGCCGCCTCCGCCCGAGCGCCAGCGTTGCGCTGGCGCAAGCCGCGCGGCAGCGTCCAGGCCACCGCGGCGACGAGGTTCAGCCCCAGGAGCGCGAGGCAGGCGGGCAGCAGCCAGCGCCGCCAGAACGGCCGCTCGTAGCTCACGGTGCGCCTCGCGTCGGCGCGCGCTGCGCGCCCAGGTAGCGGACCGTACAGCCGATCCGCACCCCGTCGGCGCCGTCGCCGACCCCGTCGAGGAACGCCCCCTCGAAGCTCGCGCTCGCCTGCAGCGCCTTGAGCAGCGCGATCGCGTCGTCGACGTCGCGGCCCTCGGCGACCAGCGACAGCAGCATCGGCCCCTCGCCCGCCGCGGGGGCGACGGAGACCAGGCGCACGCGGGGCGGGAGGGCCGCCTCGAGCGCCGCGAAGAGCCCCGTCCAGGAGAACACCCGACGGTCCACCAGCTCCTTGACCGCGGTCCACTCCTCGATCTTTGGGCGCGGCGCGGGCGTCCGCTGGAGGTCCGCCGACTCGGCACGCAGCCCCTCCACCTCGCGGTCCAGCGCCACCACCTCGCCCTCGACGTCGCGTGCTCCACCCTGCCGCAGCTGGCTGGCGAGGACGGCGTGGCGCGCCGTCAAGAGCACGAGCACGGCGAGAGCCACACCCAGCAGCAGTGTGGGCAGCCGCTCGTTTCGCAGCGGACGGCGGGCGAGGTTGAGCGGACCGCTCACGCCGCCCTCCGCAGCACCGACGCGGCGGCGCCGGCGACCGCCTGTGCGGACTCACCGGTCTCGGCCAGGCCGAGCGCCGCCCAAGGCGCGATCAGCCTCGGCGCCAGGCCGAGCGCCCGGCCGAGGACGGCCAGCGCGTCGTCGCCCGGACAGGCGGCCGAGCGCACGACCACGTCCGCGACGCCGTTCCCCCCGAGCCGGTCCTGGTGGAACTGCAGCGTCCCGACCGCCTGCCGCGCCACCGCATCCGGCCCCGACTCCCCCGGCAGGGTGCGGATCAGCAGCGGCTGGCCCGCGCGCAGCAGGATGAAGGAAACGTAGCCTGCGTCCCAGTTCACGAGCAGCGTGTCGCCCCCCGCCTCGGCCGGGGCGGTGGCGTCCGCGAGCGCGAGGCCGGCGGCTTCGACCAGGCCCGGCCGAAAGCCCAGCTCCTCGAGCGCCTGCTCGTAGCCGAGGACGACCTCGTCCGGGGCCACCGCCACTAGCGCCTGGTCGCCCAGCATGCGCCACGCCAGCCGCGCGCCGCGCACCTCAAACGGCAGCGCCTTGTGCAGCTGGAAGCGCAGGATCTCCGACGCGTCCCGGCCACGCAGGCCGGCCGCGGGCACCAGCGCCAGGCGCACGCAGGGATCGGGCAGCACCAGCGACACGGCGCCGCCCGAGAGCGCCCCCACCCGCTCGAGCGTCGCGCGCAGCGCTGCCCGGAACGAGCTCGGCTCGATCAGGTTCGGCTTCGTGAGCGAGACCTCGAGCACACCCGCGGGCAGCTCGCTGGCGGCGGCGGCGCCCAGCGCGAGCCGGCCCCCGTCCCGCGCCAAGCGCACCGCGCACACGGCGCGCGGACGGACCTCGACCGCCACCAGCGGCAGCGGGGCACGCAGGAACGCGCGCGACAGCCGGTCGCCGAACGGCCGCAGCGTCGAGAAGGGCCCGGCGCTGCTCACGTCACCTCCACGAAGGTGACCTTGTTGATTTCCTGCAGGGTCGTCCTGCCCGCGAGCGCCTTGTTCACCGCGGACTCGCGCAGGAACACCATGCCCTCCTCGCGCGCCGCCCGCTTGATGTCGGCGCTCGAGCGGCGCGCCAGGATCAGCTCCCGGATGTTGTCGGTCACGTCGAGCAGCTCGCAGATCGCGGTGCGCCCCGTGTAGCCCGTGCCCCCGCACTCGATGCAGCCGGCGCCTTCGTAGAAGGGCACGTCGGCGTACGCGGCCGGGTCCAGCCCCGACTCGACCAGAAGCTCGCGCGACGCGCGCAGCTCGCGCTTGCAGTGCGCGCAGATGGTGCGCACCAGGCGCTGCGCCTGCACGCAGTTGAGCGCCGACACGAAGTTGTAGGGCTCGATCCTCATGTTGAGGAAGCGGCCCAGCACGTCGATCACGTTGTTGGCGTGCACCGTGGTGAACACCAGGTGCCCGGTGAGCGCCGACTGGATCGCGATGTCGGCCGTCTCCGGGTCGCGGATCTCGCCCACCATCACCTTGTCGGGGTCGTGGCGCAGGATCGAGCGCAGCCCGCGAGCGAACGTGAGCCCCTTCTTCTCGTTGACCGGGATCTGCGTCACGCCGCGCAGCTGGTACTCGACCGGGTCCTCGATCGTGATGATCTTGTCCTCCTCGGTCTTGATCTCGGAGAGCGCCGCGTAGAGCGTCGTCGTCTTGCCCGAGCCCGTGGGGCCGGTCACGAGCACCATGCCGTAGGGCTCCCTGATGAAGCGCCGGAACCGCGCCAGCTCCCGCTCGTCGAAGCCCAGCACGTCGAGCCGCAGCGAAGCGAACTGCTTCGACAGGCTCTCCTTGTCCAGGATCCGGATCACGGCGTCCTCGCCGTGGACCGAGGGCATGATCGAGACGCGGAAGTCGATCGCCCGCCCGCCCAGCTTCACGCGGAAGCGGCCGTCCTGCGGCACGCGCTTCTCGGCGATGTCCAGCTCGGACATGACCTTGATGCGGCTGATGATCGTCGAGTGGTGCTCCTTGGCGATCGGCTTCATGGCCGGCTGCAGCACGCCGTCGATGCGGTACTTGATCACGACCTCGTTGTCGCGCGTCTCGATGTGGATGTCGGAGGCACGCCGGTTGAGCGCGTCGAACACGGTCGAGTCGACCAGCCGGATGATCGGCGACTGGTCCGCCTGGATCTTGTCGATCGAGAGCACCTCGTCGCCGTTGTCGTCGTCCCTGACGATCTGGATCTTGAAGGACTCCGAGGCCTGCTCCAGCACGCGCTGCGTGCCCTGGCTGCGCTTGAGCGCCTCCTGGATCGCCGAGGGGGTGCCGACCGCCGGCTGGATCGGCGTCTGCAGCACGAGGCTCAGCTCGTCGACCACCGGGATGTCGGTCGGGTCGGCCATGACCAGCACCAGCCGGCCTCCCTCGCGCCTGTAGGGCAGGAAGGTGTAGCGGAACATCAGCTCCACCGGCACCGACTTGAGGATCTCGGGGTCGGGGGCGAAGGAGGCCACGTCCACGTACTGCAGGCCGTAGCGCCCGGCCAGGGAGCGGGCCGCCTCCTCCTCCGAGGACGTGCTGAGGGCCCGGGCGGCCTCGTCGGCGGTAGTCATCGCCCCGCTCTCTGCCACGGCGTCACCTCACCCGCTGCACGGCCGAGATCGCCTGGAACATGGGCAGGTAGAAGGCGAGCAGCATGCCGGCCACGATGATCGCCATCAGCACGAGCAGCACCGGCTCGACCAGCGAGAGCACCGTCGCCATCCTCGTCTCGAGGTCCTCGTCGTAGAACTCCGCGATCGCGTTCAGCATCTCGCCGAGGGCACCCGTCTGCTCCCCCACCTTCACCATCTCGAGCGGCAGCGCCTCGAGCATGCCCGTCGACTCGAGCGCGCTGGTCAGGCTGGCGCCCTCGCGGATGCGCCCGCTGGCCGCGCCGACCGCCTGCCCCAGGGCGCGGTTGCCCACCGACTGCGCCGCCACCTCGAGCGCGTTCAGCAGCGGCAGGCCGCCGGCCAGCAGGGTCGACAGCGTCCGCATCAGCTGGCTGGTGGCGTACATGCGCATCAGGCCGCCGAAGTAGGGCAGGCGCAGCAGCGCGGCGTCGAGCGCTATGCCCGCTCCCTCCCGCCGCGTCCACTGCAGGACAAAGGCGGCGCCGAGGACCAGCGCCAGCACGATCCAGCCCAGGTAGGCGCGAGCCGCCCCCGCCGTCGCCAGCAGCACGCGCGTGGGCAGCGGCAGCTCGACGTCGAGGCCCTGGTAGAAGCTCCGGAACTGCGGGATCACGAACACCAGCATCACCGCCACCAGCGTGGCCATCATCACGAGCAGCACGATCGGGTAGACCGACGCGGAGACCGCCTTCCTCTTCAGCGCCTGGTTGAGCCGCAGGTGCGCGGCGAAGCGCCGCAGCACCGCGTCGAGGTTGCCCGAGCGCTCGCCCGCCACCAGCGAGGCCGCGAAGATCGGCGGATACAGCTCGCCCTCCTGCCGCACGGCGTCCGAGAGCGCCACGCCGGACTTGACCTTCTCGCGCACGGACGCCAGCGACTGGCGGAACAGGGGGTCCCGCTGCCGGTCGAGCATCACGTCGAGCGACTGGAACAGCGGCAGGCCGGCCTTCAGCAGCGACGCCAGCTCCTGGGAGAACACGAGCAGAAGCGGCGGGCTGATCCGCCGCGGGCGCACGCGCAGCGACGCGAAGCGCAGGCCGCGGCGGACCGAGAGCAGGTACAGGCCCTGCTGCTCGAGGTCGGCCCGCAGCGCGCGCTCGTCGGGCGCGCGGAAGGTGCGCTCGACGACCTCGCCCGTGGCTGTTCCGACGCGGCAGACGTACTCCATCGCGATCGCCTGACGCGATCGACTCTAGCAGCGGCTCGCTTATCCTACAAGCAACGAGGGACTTACACCGTCGGCGCAGGCGCGCCCGAATCTCCGCTCGTCCCGCGGAGCGGGGGCCGCGGGCCAGGGGGGCCGCTGGCCGGCGTGAGCCGGGGCGGCCGGCTCGCAGAGGCTCACGCCGGATCGATGAACTTGTAGCCCATGCCGTGGATGGTCAGGATCCACCGCGGCTCGCTCCCGCTGTCGCCTATCTTCGCGCGCAGCTTGGCGATGTGCGTGTCCACGGTGCGCGTCGAGGGGTAGCTCTCGTAGCCCCAGACGTCCTCGAGCAGCTGGTCGCGGGTGACGGTGTCGCCCTTGCGCTCGATCAGGTAGCGCAGCAGCTCGAACTCGCGCGGGCTCAGGTCGAGCGCCTGGCCGCCCTTCGCCGCCTTGTAGGCCTCGAAGTCGAGCTCGACGTCGGCGAAGCGGTACTTCGCCAGGCGCTTGCTCTTGCCCGCGGTGCGGCGCAGGACCGCCCGCACGCGGGCCAGCAGCTCGCGGATCGAGAACGGCTTGGTGACGTAGTCGTCGGCGCCCAGCTCGAGGCCGACCACCTTGTCGATCTCCTGGCCGCGGGCGGTGAGCATCAGGATCGGACCTTCCCAGCCCTCGCCGCGCAGGGTCTTGCAGACCTCGAGGCCCGACAGCTTCGGCAGCATCACGTCGAGCACGATCAGGTCGGGCTTCAGCTGCCGCGCCCGCTCGAGCCCCGACTGGCCGTCGGTCGCGGTGGTGACCTCGTAGCCCTCGAACTCGAAGTTGTCCTTGAGCCCGAGCACCATGTCCGGCTCGTCTTCCACAATGAGGATCTTGCTCATGAGTGTTCCTGTGTCGACGCTTCCCCGTGAGGACGTCCCTGACCCGTGTGCGGCGCCGCCGCCCGCCGGGCGATCGTAGCGCGGCGCGCCGCGCTCAGCGGTTGCCCCGCGGCCGCCTGGGGGCCGACCGGCAGCACCAGCGTGAACGTGCTGCCCTCGCCCGGCGTGCTGTTGAGCTCCACGCTGCCGCCGTGCGCTTCCATGATGTGGCGCACCAGCGTGAGCCCGAGCCCGCTGCCCTTCGTGGCGTGGATCAGGCTGCTCTCCGCCCGGTAGAACTTCTCGAAGATCTTCTTCTGCTCCGCCCGCGGGATGCCGATCCCGCGGTCGGACACCGACACCAGCACCCGCTCGCCCTCGCGGCGCGCGCGCACCAGCAGCTGCCGGTTCTCGGGGCTGTACTTGATCGCGTTGTTGATCAGGTTGATCAGGGCCTGCGAGAGCGCCTCGGCGTCGATCTGCAGCTCGGGCAGGTCGTCGGCCAGCTCGACCTCCAGCGCGAAGCCCTGCTGCTCGATCGGGAAGCGGTAGGCGTCGATCACGTCGCGCACGACCGCGCCCACGTCGCCCGGCTGGAAGCGGTACTCCTTGCGCCCCGCCTCGATCCGCGAGAAGTCCAGGATGTTGTTGATCAGCTGCGTCAGGCGCCGGCTCTCCTTGTTGATGATCCGGTGGTACTGGCGGGCCTTGTCCTCGCTGGGCACGCGCCCCAGCTCCAGGGTCTCGGCGAACAGCCGGATCAGGGCCAGCGGCGTCTTCAGCTCGTGGCTGACGTTGGCGACGAAATCGCTCTTGAGCCGCGACAAGCGCAGCTCGCGGCGCACGTTCGCCCACACCAGGGCCAGCCCGGCCGCCAGCATCACGTCGATGAAGCCGATCAGCGCCGTCTTGGCCAGCGCCAGCCGCCGCACCTCCTGCGCGATCGAGCGGTCGCGGTAGCGCAGCTCCAGCTTGATGCCCTCGAAGGAGGGCGAGGACATCACCCGCTTGACCTCGAAGTTCTCGCTGCTGCGGGTGGTCCCGTTCTCGTACAGCACCCGGCCGTCCGGCTCGCTGACGCGGATCACCCACGCGTGCTGCGGGTTGACGAACTCGTGCTCGAAGAAGTCACGCACCAGCTGCTTGTGGGCGTAGTCGCAGGAGAAGCGGAAGCGCACGACGCCGAGCTCCTCGCCGGCGGGCGTCGTCAGCGGCACCGAGTCCTCCCCCTCGCGGGCGGCGCCGGTGCGCGGCTCGATGCCGCCCAGCGCCTCGTTGAGCGCCCGCATCTCGGCGCGGCCGGGCGAGGGCTGCGTCTCGCCGAGGCGCGCCTTCGACCAGGCCTCGAGCCGGAAGGTGTCGAACCTCACGTCGGCCAGGCCGGCCTCGCGCAGCGCCGCGCGGATCTCGGCCGGCCGGCCCTCGAGCAGGCGCTCGGGACCCACCGCGCGCGCGGCCTGCAGGGCCTTGCGCCGGGTCGCTGCCTCGAGGTTCTGCTCGACGTAGTAGAGCAGCTGGTCGGCCTGCTGCAGCAGGCTCATCCTGAGGTACTCGCTGTGCTTCGGCACCGCGTTGAACGACATCACGGACAGCGCGATCGAGGGCAGCAGGACCGCGCCCAGGAAGATCGAGATGATGCGGCCGCGCGAGTCCGACACGCCCGCCAGCCGGTTCTGCAGGTCCGACATGCTGGCGAAACTGTAGCATTGCGCCGAGGGCGCGGCTCGGGCCGCGTCCGGTAAAACGTTGTGTCGCCACGGCCTCGGGTAACATGGACGCCATGGCCAAGGCGGCAGCCGGCGAGCAGGTCCTGGCGACGAACCGCAAGGCGCTGTTCCACTACGAGGTGCTCGAGCGGGCCGAGGCCGGGATCGCCCTCGTCGGCACCGAGGTGAAGTCGATCCGCGACGGAGGGCTGAACTTCAGCGACTCGTGGGTGGAGCTGCGCTCGGGCGAGATGGTGCTGGTGGGCTGCCGCGTCGCGCCCTACAGCCACGGCAACCTGATGAACCACCGCCCCGACCGCGAGCGCAAGCTGCTGCTGCACCGCAGCGAGATCCGCAGGCTCGGCGGGCGTGTCAGCGAGCGCGGGCTGACGCTCGTCCCGCTGCGCGCCTACCTGAAGAACGGCCGCGTCAAGCTGGAGATCGGCCTCGCCCGCGGCAAGCACGCGCACGACAAGCGGGAGGCGATCCGCAGGCGCGACGAGGAGCGCGAGACGCGCCGCGAGCTGCGCGGCGCCGCCGGCCGTCAGTAGAGGAGCAGCCCGCCGTCGACGCCGACGACGGCGCCGTTCACGAACGCTGCGAGGTCGCCCGCCAAGAACAGGTACACGTTCGCCACCTCGTCCGGCGTGCCCAGCCGGCCCGCCGGGATCCGGGCCAGCGTCGCCTCGAGCTCGGCGGCGGGCACGGCGCGCACCGTGTCCGTGTCGATCAGGCCGGGCGCGACGCAGTTGGCGGTGATCCCGAGCGGGCCGAGCTCGCGCGCCCAGGTGCGGGTCATGCCGACGATGCCCGCCTTCGCCGCGGAGTACGCGGTCAGGCCGTGCGCGCCGAGGCGCGTCGAGACGGAGGCCGCGCAGAGGATGCGGCCGTGCCGCCGGCGCGACATATGCGGGACCGCCGCGCGCGCGCACACCATCGCCCCGCGCAGGTTGACGTCCAGCACCTCATGCAGGTCCTCTTCCGTGAGCTCCTCGAGCGGCGCCTCCCGGAGGACGCCTGCGTTGTTGACCAGGATGTCCAGCCGGCCCCACTCCTCCGCAACCCGGTCGAACGTGCGCTCGACCGCGAAGGCGTCGGTCACGTCGGTCGTGAACGGCAGCGCCTCGCCGCCCGAGAGGCCGATCTGCTCGGCCGTCTGGGTGACACCCGCGGCATCGCAGTCGACGAGGGCCACGCACGCGCCCTCTCGCGCGAGCGCGCGCGCCGTGGCCGCGCCGACGCCCCGGCCGGCCCCCGTCACCACCGCGACGCGGCCCGCCAGCGAGAGGATGTCCGGGATCGGGCTCATGCGGCCCAGAACCCTAGTACAAGCGCCTCGGTCCCGCAAGGATCCCGGGGCGGCTGTGACGCAAGTCCTGGCGGCCCTTGCCCGAGGGGGTACAATTGGCGGACGTTCGTGGTATCGGTGCCGGAATCCGGCCCTCCCCGGACCGGGACCGTCCTGCGGTTCGCAACGGTTTTGGCCAGGAGGAGCCGATGAGGCTGTCCGTGGGCCGGATTCTGGGGGTTTCGTTTGCCCTCGCCACTGTAGTCGGGGCCGCCGGGGCCCAGGAACCCGTCGATCTCGGGACCCTGACGGACTACCAGTTCGGCCGCGCCAAGGGGCTCAACGAGCGCGGCGACGTCGTGGGCCAGGCGGCGCGGGTCGGCGCCGAGCCGGTTGAAGAAGCGGTGCTGTGGCGGCGGCACGGCCGCGGCCACTACGCCATCGAGGCCCTGCCTCCCCTGCCGGGCTTCGACCGCTCGGACGCGCGGAACTTCGCGGCCGGACGGATCCCGATCGGCTTTTCCTACATACCGATCCCGGGGGCTGCCCGCTTTCGCGCGGTGATCTGGCGCCCCGACCCCTCCGGGCAGCGTGTCCCGGTGGACCTCGAGCCGCCTCCAGGCTTCACCGACGCCCGTGCCTTCTCCGCAAGCCTGCGCGGCCAGGTCGTCGGGGAGGCGCTCAACCCGTCGGAGGTCACGAACGGCGTCGCGCTGCGGCATGCGGTCTCGTGGAGGCTGGGCTGGGGCGGGCTCGACACCTGCGACCTGGGCGTCCCGGAGGGCTTCGACACCAGCACGGCCTTCGACGTGAACGAGGCCGGCGACGTGGTCGGCACGGCGAACCGCACCGAGAGCGACGGCGCCGGCGGGTTGCGCCTGCGCTCCGAGGTCGTGGTCTGGCGGCGGCCCCACCGCCACTCCTCGGCCTGCGAGTCCGAGCCCCTCATCCTCGGCGGCCGCGACGACCTGCCCTTCAAGCAGAACCCGTCGATCAACGAGCGCGGCGACGTCGTGGCGCGTGGCGACCTGATCGTGACCGGCCAGCCCACGATCAGCCGCCCGCTCGGCTGGGCGCGCCGCGGCTGGTGGTACCGCAGGCCGTTCGAGCTTCCGGTCCCCGTGGGCTTCACGGACGCCTACGCCCGTGACGTGAACTCGCACGGTGTGGTGGTGGGCACGGCCCTCGTTCGCGACGCCGCCAACCGGACGATCTCCGCACAGGGCGTGCTGTGGGAGTTCTTGCGGGGTCGCTGGAACGTGACGCTGCTGGCACAGCCCGCGGGCGTCGACTTCACGAGCCCCGAGCAGATCTCGGAGAAGGGCCAGGTCGTCGGCACCACGCCGACCCCGACGCCGGGCAACTCGGGGGCACTCGTCTGGCCGCGCGTCAGGCACGGCCGGCATCACCACGAACACGACCGGGACTCCGACTAGAGAGGCTCGCGGGACCCCGACGAGCACCCGGAATCGACCGGGGCGCGGCGCCGCTCTACTCGATGCGGCGCCGCTCTACTCTAGGGGTTGACGATCGTGTCCCAGAGGCGGATGCGGCTGGCCGTCTCGATCGCCGCGAGAGAGGCCGACAGGGCCTCGAACGCCGCCAGGTGGGACGCGTCGAGGGTGGCGAAGTCCTCGAGCCCGTCGCTGAATCGCCGCCAGGGCCGCGCTTGCTCGGGCGTGCGCGTGAGCTCGGCGCTCGAGCGCCGGGCGCAATGCACGACGATCCGCACGCCGAAGCACAGCATCAACAGCAACAGGCGGAAGCGCTCGACGCCGCCCACCAGGAAACGCTGGCCGAGCGCGGTGGCGGAGGCGAGCAGGCGGAGCTGGCGATCCCGGAACGGCTGCGACGAGGGCGACGGCAGCGGCTGGATCGCGCGCACCATCCGCGAGTAGACGCGCATCGCGCGCAGGCGCGTCAGGCGGTCGGCGCCCGCCTCCTCGAGAACACCCACCGCCGCCCGCAGCACGGCGACGGCGTCCTCCAGTCGTCCGGCATCGCGTGCCCGCGACGCCGCCGCGAGCGCCTGACGGGCGAGCGCCTGCTCGAGCTCCATCTGCTGGCGCAGGGCCGCGACCGCCCGCCGCGCCGGGAGGTTGAGCACGAAGTGCCAGCGGCGCAGCGTGGCTTTGCGGTCGTAGCGGCCGAGCGAGTAGCACAGCAGACCGCAGCCGAGGACGCAGGCGGCAATTTCAAACATCGGCGGTCACCGGGCCGATCTGGGCGGCGTCACCACCGCCGTTACGACCCCACGCAGTGTAGACCCAGAAGCCCATCAGCGCCAGCCAGGCCACGGAGTCGAGCAGGCCCACCCACTCGACGGACCCGCCCCGCCGCTGGATCAGGCGCAGGACCGTCGCGAAGGTCAACAGGTAAGGGGCGAGGCCGAGCATGATCACGCGCGGCCAGTACCCGATCGGAAGCTGGTACCAGGTGACGATCAGCGCGGTGGCGGTGAGCAGCCACACGGCCGCCGTGAGGATGCTGGGCTGCCAGTCCCAAACCGTCTCGTAGGAGGCGCGCGGTGTGAAGAAGGCCAGGATCAAGGTGCTGACGGCAAGGATCGCGAGCAGGACCAGACGCGCGGTGCGCCAGGCGCCGGGAAACGCGGCGAACGCACGGTAGGCGAGCTCGAGCCCGATCGCCATCTTCAGCCCGTCGTAGATCGCCTGCTTGAACATCCAGAAGGACGGCGTGAAGAACCGCTCGGGCCAGAACGAGGCCAGCGCGTTGCCGAGCAAGGCCGCCACGACGTAAGCGGAGAAGGCCCAGCACTGGCCGAGGCGCCCACGCCAGACCATACCCGCGAGCAGCGCCACCATGAAGATCTTGTTCGCATGAGCGAGGACCAGCTGGGCCCCGATCATCCGACGGCGGGCAGCTTCTTGTACAGCTTGGGGACGTGGCGCCGCTCGATGCCGAAGCTGCGCAGCCGCAGGTAGACGGTGCGGCGCGTCACTCCCATGAGGCGGGCGACCTTCGCCAGGTTCCACTCGTTCCGCTCGAGGAGCGAGAGCAGCTGCAACTTGGCCTCTTCCGTCGGGCTCACGTCCGGGGGGCGCGGCGCGGCCGGCCCGCTCTCGGCGGCCCGCACGGCCTGCGCGATGGCGGTGCCGAAGACCCGGGCATCGCTGACGGCGAGGCCCTCGGGCTGGGCCAGGTAGAGCGCCGCCGCCATCTCGGACTCGAGCATCGCGGGCAGGAGCGCGAAGCCGGGCTCGACCACGGCCCGTCCCTCGGCCAGCGCGTGGCTGTGATCGGCCCAGCGCACGGGCAGCTCGGCGAGGCCGGCCAGAGACAGCCCGGAGCTGAGCCACACCTCCATCTGGCCCTGGCGCGGGCGCAGGATCGCCCCGCCACGGGCCTGGTGGATCTGTATGAGGCGGGAGAGGATGCGGTCCGCGGCACGCCGCGGATCGTCCGAGACCAGGAGCGCCAACATCGAGTCGAGAGTGTTCACGGCCTGGAATATAGTCCAGGAGACCAGGCAAATCCAGAGAATTGATGCTCCAGTCGGGCGCGAACGTGATATCCATGCGCTATACGGGCGGACCTGGGACCGCCCCCCTTTGAGGAGGTTCGAAATGCGTGCATTCTGGCTGACACTTCTGGCGACGGGCCTGATCCTCGTGAGCCTCGACGTCTACGAGGCGAGCCGTGCCACCCCGACGGTGATCCCGACCCCCAGCCTCTGCGACGACGGCAGCGGCATGCCGAAGCCCACGCCGAAGACGCAGGCTCCCTAGCTTGTAGGGGCCGACCCGGCGCGCCGGGCCAGACGGTCGATGTAGCGTTCGAGCGTCACCCGGTCCGCCGGTGACATGTCCACGAAGCGGATGCCCGACCCGGGCACGATCCGGCTCGTTCCCTTCTGCAGGTCGTAGTTCCACACGACGCGGCCGGTGGCTCGGATGCTCTGCCCGGCGTCGGGCAGACGCAGCACGAGCGCCACCTCCGTCTCGAGGGGGAGCGGATCGTCCGAGCGCAGGAACAGCCCGCCCCTGCTGATGTTGCTCACGTGGTTGGCGACGAACAGGTGCTTGGTCGAGCAGTCGACCGGGATCGTGACTTCGTAGCGTTGGTGCTCGCGCTTCTGCGGATGCACCTGCTCGACCACCTGCGGACCTGTCATGGCTCCCCTCCCGAGTCGAGATCCAAGAACGCTGGTTGTGTCAGACGGATATCATACGAATCTCGAAAGTATACCGGACCGTGTCAAATCGTCCGGGAGTGGAACTAGTCGTCCCGGAGCGGACCAGACGAGGGAGTCGATTTCGTCGAGTCGGGGGAGGCGCCGGTCAGGCGTGCGCCAGCGGGTGCCGGAGGTCGTCGTACATCCGGACCGCCGCCAGCAGCCCCGTGTCCGCGCGGTCGAACACCGACGCGGCGGCCTGGCGCGGAAGGGCCGAGCGACCCCACGCCGTGACCACGTACTCGAGGGCGCAGGAGGCGCCCGCGTCGTTGATCGAGCAGTGCTCGAGCCCGAGCCCGCCGCCGTTCGAGAAGAGGACGGTGAAGTAGCGGCACAGGGCGTCGACGCCTCGATGCAGGGCCGCCGGGCCACTCGCCTCGCGCAGCTCGCCCCCGGGCGAGAACTGCTCGAGAATGCCCGACAGATCACCACGAGCCAGGCAGTCGAGGTAGCGGCCGACCACGTCGGGCAGCACCAGGGCGACGGTGGGCAGGACCGGGCCGCGCACCAGGTGGGCGCCGAGCAGCGGGCTCATGCTGTGGTAGATCCGCACCGACACCAGGAGCGCGTCGGGCGACGTGTCGCTCGCGATCGCCACCGGCAGTGCCACTGCACAGCCCGATCGGACGAGGGTGAGGATGCACTCCTCCGTCGCGCCCGAGCCGGCGGCCGTGGTGGTGACGTGCTCGACGCTCGCCCTCCGCTCGATCAGGCCGCGGTGGCTGTTGGACACGAACTCGGCGAACCGCGAGTCCTCCACCCAGCCC
Organism: uncultured Acidobacteriota bacterium; assembly: GCA_963831755.1. Lineage (GTDB taxonomy): Bacteria > Acidobacteriota > Vicinamibacteria > Fen-336 > Fen-336 > DATBSL01. The sequence continues at coordinate 51,398 of CAWHRC010000006.1, read as the reverse complement.
AAACGTGGGTCGTTGACATGCGGAACTCCCGTGAACAGGTCGCGCAGCCCCTGCTCGTCACCCGCGATGAGCAGCGGCATGTAGCGTGCAATCGGATGCGGGATCATCCGGATGCCGTCACGAAGGGGTCGGAGCGGGAGCCTGCACGGCGCCCGCGCGCGGGCGCACCTGCACGTCGGCCGGCGACCGGCCGGCGGCGGCCGCATCGTGCGCCTTCAGGTACGCGTTCTGGTCGTGGCGAAGCCCACCCTCCGGAAGGGCATCCCACCACGGGCCGAGGTCCTTGCGCACCTTGTCCGTGTAGAAGGCGGGCAGCACCTCGCTCTCGCCTTCGAAGAAGTCCCGCACGGGCCGATCGTGGTCGAGCAGGCGGCGCACCGTCGAGTCGTGGCGGATACGTCCGAAGCCCTCCGCGGAGACGGCTCGCACGAGGTTCAACCAGCGTGCGGTGGGGACACGGTTGGCGCGCAGCCGTCGCCCGATGGCGCGCCAGGAGAACGAATGCCGGCGCAGACCGATGATGTTGTCGTAGAGGGCGGGCCAGGTGTAGTTCTTCGGCCGCACGTTGGTCGCCTGGTTGTTGTCGAGGAAGTGGAAGGGGGTGGGCAGCACGCGCCGCGCGCGCTGCAGGTCGAGGTTGAGCGGCGCCGCCTCTCCGAAGGCGGAGAGCAGCGAGTACGCCGGGAACACCCCGGGCGTCATGTCCACGAACCTCTTGGTCAGCTCGAAAGGCTCCTCGCCCGCGTCGTCGTCCAGGCCGAGCACGAAGTTGGCCTGCACGTAGGGCACGTAGCGCAGGACCATGTTCAGGTGGCTGGAGACCTGGCGAACCTTCTCGCGGCCGGTGAGGCTGCCCGTCTTCGCCTTGCCGCCGAGCGAGTACCAGGACTCGATGCCCGGAAGCAGGGCCTTGAAGCCGTTGTGCTGGAGACGCCGCAGGTGCGGCTCCGACAGCAGCGAGAGGCTGCTCTCGGCCAGGAAGTCGATGCGGCCGGGAGGCACCGCCTCCTCGATCGTGGCCATGATCTCGTCGAAGCGCACGCCGAAGTTGGGGTCGTGCCAGCCGACCATGGGCCGCTTCAGCTTGCCGAGCAGGAAGCGCAGGTCGTCGCGGATCTCGCCGCGGTCGAGCGGCTGGTACTCCACCGCGGCGTCGATGCAGAAGCTGCACGTGTAGGGGCAGCCCAGGCTGCCGATCATGGGCACGATCTTGATGGCGGAGGCCTTGGCGATGGTCGGCTCGATGAACTTCCAGCGCTCGCGGACGCCGGGCAGCCGGGCCGGCTGCCGCGCGGCGGAGAGCCTCACCCCGGCGGGCCGGTGCTGCGCACAGTCGCGCAGCACCTCGCCCACGATCGCTCGATCGGTGAAGCCCAGGACGAAGTCGAAGTACGCGGCCGCGTCGTGTGGATAGCAGCGCGCGTGCGAGCCGCCGAGCACGGTCACGGCGCCGAGCTGGCGGTAGATGTGGCTGAGAGCGTACGCCAGGTGCGCGGTCTGGGTGTAGGAGGCGACGAAGACGACGTCGGGGTGGTCGGGCAGCTCCCTGGTCAGGTCCTCGCGGCCGGTGTAGCAGACGAGGGTGACCTCGTGTCCCGCCTGCTCGCACCACACCCCGATCACCTGGGGCATGATGCTCGCGAAGTTGGGCTGCATCGCCCTCGCCCACAGGGAGCCGCTCGGGCCCTTCTCGAGCAGGTCGACGATGGCGACGCGCAGGCGCCGCATCAGGCGGCCGCCCCTTGCGCCTGGCGCACCTGCATCGCCGCGAACCCGCGGCTGGCGAACACCACGGCCATGGACCCCTCCCTTCCCAGCTGACGATTCTGCTTTGAGAGGAGCTGTCCAGGGGGTAGAGCCGACCGAGCGGTGACAGCGGCTCAAAGAAAGCGCGCGACTGCCCACACCATAACTCGCCCGGCCTGCGAAAGGCAACTCAATCCAGGACCAGCGCCCCGAGCCTCCGCCGCAGGAACTCGCGTTCGGTGGCGTTCTCGCAGCGGCCGATCGCCGCCTCGTACGCCAGCGCCGCCTCGCTCCTTCGGCCCAGGCGCCGGAGCAGGTCGGCACGGACGGCCTGGTGCAGGTGGTAGCCCCCGAGGTCCAGGCCGTCGACGAGGGCGAGCGCCGCCTCCGGTCCCTCGACCTCGGCCACCGCAACCGCACGGTTGAGGGCGACCACGGGGCTGGGGGCGATGGCCCGGAGCAGATCGTAGAGCTGCAGGACCTGCCGCCAGTCGGTGGCCGCCGCCGTGGGCGCGTCGCCGTGCACCGCCTGGATCGCCGCTTGAATCTGGTAAGGACCGGGCCGGTTGCGTCGCAGGCACTGCCGGACGATGGCCTGGCCTTCGGCGATCAGGACGCGATCCCACGCGCCTCGGTCCTGGTCCGCCAGCAGCACCAGGTCGCCGGCCGGCGTCGTGCGCGTGGCCCGCCGCGACTCGACGAGCAGCATGAGCGCGAGCAGCCCCATGACCTCCGGCTCGTCGGGCATGATCTCGGCCAGCAGGCGGCCGAGGCGGATCGCCTCCACGCAGAGGTCCTCGCGGCGGAACAGCTCGCCCGAGGTGGCCGTGTAGCCCTCGTTGAAGATCAGGTACACGACGGCCAGCACGGCGCGCAGGCGGCGCGGGAGCTCCGCTTCGTCGGGGACACGGTACGGGATCCGGGCGTCGCGGATCTTGCCCTTCGCCCGGACCAGCCGCTGGGCCATGGTGGACTCCGAGGTCAGGAAGGCGCGCGCGATCTCGGCAGTGGTGAGCCCTCCCAGGAGCCGGAGCGTCAGCGCGACCTGCGCGGCGGTCGCCAGCGCGGGGTGGCAGCAGGTGAAGACGAGACGCAGTCGGTCGTCACGCACGGCGCCTTCCTCGCTCGGCTCGCCCTGATCGCGAAGCAGAGCGGCCTGGGCCTGCCTGCTCTCACGGGACGCTTCCCGGCGGAGGCGGTCGATCGCCCGGTTGCGTGCCGTGGTGATGATCCATCCGGCCGGGCTCGGGGGCACTCCGCTGGACGGCCACCGCTCGACGGCCGCGGCGAACGCCTCCTGCACCGCCTCCTCGGCCGTGTCGATGTCCCCGAAGCGGCGGATCAGCACGGCCACCGCGCGACCGTACTCCCGGCGGAACAGGCGCTCGATCTCCGAGGAGGCCACGCCCGGCACGCCGGTATCAGCCCTCGGGCTCGTCCTGGAACGGCCGCACCTCGATCGGGAGCGTCGTGGCCCGCGCGGCCTTGCGCCCCCATTCGAGCGCCGCGTCGAGGTCGGGCGCCTCGACGATCACGAGACCGCCGACGTGCTCCTTGCCCTCGGCGAACGGACCGTCGGTCATCAGGAAGTCGCCTTCCTGGAACTTCACCACCGTGGCCGTGCTCGGGGCGTGCAGGCCCCCGGCGAAGACCCACGCTCCGGCCGCCTTCATCTCCTGGCGCAGCGCGTGGACGTCGCGCATCACCTGCTCCAGGACCTCGGGCGGGGCGGGTCCCCCGTCGGGTTGAATCACGCTCAGCAGGTATCGTTTCATCGGTTCCTCCAGGTCGCCGCCGGCGCCATCACAGCCTTCTCCATCTCCTATACGAACGGCGTTCGACCATTTCGACATCCGACGGGGCAACCGGCGGCGCTTGTCGCGGCCCTCTAGTAGTCCTTCGACCCGCTGAGCACCGGTTTGATGTCGATGACCGGCGTACCGTCGATCGCCTCGATGGGGCCGATCCGCAGGCGGCCCTTGCCGATCCTCCGCACGGTGACCCGGTGGAGGCCCAGGGGATTCGGCCGGTCAGGAGATCGTGTCGCGAACACGCCCGTCAGCGGGCGGCGCCGGTCCGAGCGCGGATGGACCCTCAGCACGTCGCGGCGGGCCCGGTGCAGCCAGGTCACGAGAACGACTTCGCTTCCAGCCACCAGCCCGTCGAGACCCTCCCTTGCGGACGGACCGACCTCGAGCCAGGCGTCGGGCGCACCCTCTTGGCCGAGCTTGGGCGCATCACGGCGCGTCTTGAGGGTGGACCGGATCACACCGATCGGGCGCAGCCGAGCGCCTCGTCCACGTTTCATCCGGGCTCCTCTCTCCTTCCACGAGGCGATTCCGCGGTGCGATCTCGAATCGCCTCGAGGCTCCGACACGGCCGCTGGGCGCCTTGCCGGAAACGCATTCGACGCGCTGCCCCCATGGGGGCGCGCGCCACACCTTCTCGGGCGGACGGGACAGGTCGCACTGGGGCGAAATCGTCCAGCTACTATATTGTTGATTGTCAAGCCGGACCGCGGCGCGGCGTGCGCGGTCCGCGTGAGGTCCGGTGGCTCCTTCGAGTCCTCAGCTGCCGCTTCCGGGCTCGTGCGCGCGGGAACGAGCTCGAACGACCGTGGAGCGGCTGCCCGGTTCTGTGATTACATGAGCCAGCCTTGAGCGACCGCGCCTCCCCCTCGCCGGAGCCCTGGTCCGCGCCCACCGGACCCCACCTCCGGCTCCACGCGGTCAGGGTGTTCGTTCGAGACCAGGACCGAAGCCTGCGCTTCTTCCTGGACAAGCTCGGCTTCAAGCTGGCCTTCGACGCTCGCGTGCAGTCGGGCCAGCGCTGGGTCGCGGTGGCGCCCCCCGACGGCTCGGCGGTGCTCTCGCTGATCGCGCCCAAGCCCAACTCCCCAGAGTACAAGCTCATCGGCCGCTCGACGCAGGTCGTCTTCGTCACCGACGACGTCCTGGGCAAGTTCCGCGAATGGCAGAAGCGCGGAGTCCGCTTTCGTCAGACACCGCGGCTGCGGCGGATCAAGTACGAGCCGGGGGACGGACCCGCGGCTGCATCGGCTGTGCAGCGCGGAGACCAGCCCGCAATCTGGGGCGGGGTGTTCACCCGCTTCGAGGACGTCGACGGCAACTCCTTCGCCCTCGTCAGCTTCGACGAGGAGAGCCGGGCCGTCGAGGCACAACGGCGCGCCCTGGCCGAGAAGATGGAAGCCGAGCGCCGCGCCGCCCACGAGCTGGAGATCGCCACGCAGGTGCAGGCGCGGCTGTTCCCGCAGAGGCGGCCTGCGTCCAGGACGCTCGAGTACGAGGGCATCTGCCTGCAGGCGAGACGGGTCGGCGGCGACTACTACGACTTCCTGAACCTGGGCCGAGAGCGCCTGGGGCTCGTCATCGGCGACATCGCGGGCAAGGGGATGGCGGCCGCTCTCCTGATGGCCAACCTGCAGGCCAACCTGCGCAGCCAGTGCGCCATCGCACTGGACCAGCCGCAGCGGTTCCTGCGATCGGTGAACCAGCTCTTCTACGAGAACACGGCCGACAGCGCCTACGCCACCCTGTTCTTCGCCGAGTACGACGACCACGAGCGGCGCCTGCGCTACGCGAACTGCGGCCACCTGTCCGGTCTGCTCTTCCGCGGCGACGACGCCCTGGAGCGGCTCGACACCACGGGCTCGGTGCTGGGCCTGTTCGAAGACTGGGACTGCTCGATAGAGGAGCGTCGGCTCTACCCGGGCGACCTGCTGGTGCTGCACACCGACGGAGTGACCGAGTCGTTCAACGAGCGCGACGAGGAGTTCGGAGAGCAGCGGCTCGTCGAGGCCTTGCGGCGACGTCGCGAGCTGCCGGCACGGGCCTTGCTCGAATCGATCGTGGACGAGGTGCGCAGGTTCAGCCCCCGGGAACAGCACGACGACATCACCCTGATCGTCGCCCGCTGCAGGGGCGAGTGACGGCGGGCCGGGAAGCTACTGGCGGACGGGCGCGCCGGCCGCCGGCCTGAAGCCTCGGTCGCGTGCGAAGACGATCGCCTGCGCGCGCGTCCAGACGCCGAGCTTGTCGAAGACGTGGGAGACGTGGTTGCGGACCGTCTTCTCGCTGATCCCGAGCTGCTCGCCGATCTGGGCGTTGCCGAGGCCGTTCGCCATGAGCGCGAGGATCGCGCGCTCGCGGGACGAGAGCCCCCCGAACGCCGGGTCCTCGGCGGGGGTCGCAGCCGAGACGCCCAGGAACGCGGCCACCACCTCGCAGAAGCGCTGCCACGCCGGCTCGTGCTCGAGGAGCACGTGGTTGCGCGAGTCCAGCTCGACGAACTCGGCGCCCGGTATCTCCGCCGCCAGCAGCTGGCCTTCGGCGATCGGCACGATCGCGTCCTCGCGGGCGTGGGCGACCAGCGTGGGCGTGCGGACGTGCCGCAGCATCCCCGACACCTCGATCTCGCCCCGCGCCCCGAGCAGGGCCGCCGCCATCTCCGGCGTGGCGGTCTTGCGGCAGAGATCGTTCCACCACTCGAGCTGTTCGTGCGTGCCTTCGGGGACGAAGCGCGAGGTGAAGACCTGGCGGAAGGCGGGGTTGTCGCGTCCCCATCCGCTGCGCGTCAGCTCGATGATGGCCTCGTACTCGCGCCGACCGCCGGCGTTCGGGCGGTGGAACCAGCCCCGCGCGTAGCCCCCGTAGAGGACGAGGCGGGAGACGCGCTCGGGATGACGGACGGCGTAGGCCACGCAGACCGCAGCACCTTGCGAGATCCCGAGCAGCGCAAAGGGCGCAGCCGGCGCCGCCGCCTCGACGACGCTCTCGAGGTCCTCGACCGAGCGCTCGAACGAGACGTCTCTGACCTCGCGATCGGTCATGCCGCAGCCGCGCTCGTCGTAGCGGACGAACCGGAAGTGGCCTGAGAGAAAGCCCATCCAGTGCCTCCAGATCGGGCTTCGCCAGTCGTACTCGAGATGGGTGAGCCAGTTGGAGGCCTTGACCAGGACAGGGCCCGATCCGGCCTCGGCCCACGCCACGCGCACGCCGTCCCGCGCGTGGACGTAGCGGATGCGCTGCTGGGACATTCGTCCTGGCACGTTGAGGCCGATTCTAGCGGTTTCGGGACGTTCCGCCCATGGCGCGGCGCCTGTCGCGGCACCCATCTTCAGGGCACTCGGTCCCCGGACACGAAAGAAACGGAGGGAAGAATGCTCGGACGCCTCGCGTTCGTCACGTACGGACTCGTCTCGCTACCTCGCCTTTCTCGCCACGTTCCTCTACGCCATCGCCTTCGTCGGCGGGATCGGCGTGGCGCGCGCGCTCGACGGCCCGGCCTCGGGGCCCTTGCTCGCGGCCGTCGGCATCGACACGGCGCTCCTGGGCCTGTTCGCGGTGCAGCACAGCGTGATGGCGCGGCGCTGGTTCAAGCAGCGCTGGACCAGGGTCGTGCCCGAGCCGGTCGAGCGTTCTACCTTCGTGCTCTGCGCCAGCCTGGCGCTGGCTCTGCTGCTATGGCAGTGGCGGCCGCTCGGCGGCAGCGTCTGGCAGGTGGACGATCCCGCCGGACGGGCGACACTGTGGACGCTGTTTGGGCTGGGCTGGACGCTGGTGCTCGCCTGCACCCTGCTGATCGACCACCTGGAGCTGTTCGGGCTGCGCCAGGTGTGGAATCACTTCGTCGGCCGGCCCCACGTGCCGCCACGCTTCGTCACGCCGGGCCCGTACCGGCTGGTCCGCCACCCCCTCTACCTCGGGTTCCTGCTGGCCTTCTGGGCGACGCCACGGATGACGTTCTCGCACCTGCTGTTCGCGTTGGCGACCACCGCCTACATCGTGCTCGCGATCCAGTTCGAGGAACGGGACCTGCTCCGGGTCCACGGGCACCTTTACGCGGACTACCGGAAACGGGTGTCGATGCTCCTGCCGCTGCCGCCTCGGGCCCGCGTTGCCGCCGACCAGGGCGCTCGCGCGGCGACGCGGTCGGCGGCCACCGACGCTCCGTGACGTACCAACGATGGCCGCGACCGCTGGGGTCTCGGGAGGGAAGGCGCACCTCGATCACCGCGGCTGAGCCGTGTAGTCCCGTGCCTCCTGCAGGGCGGCCAGTCGGGCCCCTCCGTCTCCAGCTTCGAGAAGCTCCCGATAGAAGCTGCGCGCTAGGGCGGCATCGCCGTGCGCACGCGCGGCCCTGGCGGCGCCGAGCAGGCCGTTGAAGCGCTTCGGGTGGAGCTCCAGCGAGCGCTCGTAGGCCGCGAGCGCTGCCGCCGGCTGCTGCTGCTCCATGAGCAGGTCTCCCAGGAGCTCGCCAGCAGGGAGGGTGGGTCCGGGCGTGACGGCGTGCTTCGGCGTCGATGCCTCGAGCTCGGCGGCCTCTCGCATGAGCACGACGCTCGCCTCTCGTCGTCGCTCCACGTGGGCGAGCCAGGCGCTCAGCTCGAGACGGAGCACCCGGATGTTCCGCGCGAACAGGTCCTCCCCCGCCTTGCTCGTCGCCGCTTCGAGATCGCCGAGCCGTGCGACCGCCGCCCTGGCCTCGACGACGTCTCCCAGGTGCGCGGCGCCCAGGCCGCGCGCGAATCGTGAGATCGCCTCCGGCCAGGTGAAACGGTCCCAGTCGAGGCTCGCGGGCTCGCGGGGAACGAGCGCCGCCGCCTCGTTCCAGGCGCGCCGCTCCAGGGCATAGCGGGCCTGCGTGGACGCCAGGTGAAAGGCCGTCTTGAAGCTGGGTTCCAGCGAGGCCGTCGCGCGCAGCCGCTTCACCTGCGCCGCGGCCTGGTCGTCCGCGCCCTTCTGGAGGTACGCATAGACGAGGTACTCGATCGCGTGGGGGAACTCGTCCCACACGAATTCGCCGTGGTCACCCGCGGGATACTTCAGGGCCGCCTCCGCCGCCCGCAGGTTCCCTCGGATCACCCCGTCCCAGTCTCCGAGGCGGGTGTAGATGTGGGTCGGCATGTGGAGCGCGTGGGGATTGTCCGGTGCGACCGCCTCGTACTTGCGCGTGATCTCCAGCGATTCCCGCTCGCGTCCCGGCACGTCGTTGGCGTGGATCAGGTAGTGCATGGCGCCCGGGTGGTCCGGGTTCTGCTCGTAGACGCGCAGGAGGATCTCGGCGGCCCGGTCGGAATGCGCGCGGGAGACGGTGTCGGAAGGGGCGGTGGCCAGGAGCGCCAGGGCGTAGAACGCTGCCGCTTCCGGGTCATCGGGAAAGGAGGCATGGACCTTCGCCATGGCCTGCTCCCAGCGGCGGATGCGGAGCCAGTAGTCCGATGACGCGGGCTCGAGGAAGAACGCCTCCGCCGCGGCCACGAACAGCCGTTCCCGTTCTGTCGGCGGCTGCAGGGCCTTGGCCTGCTGCACCGCCTCCCACCCCCGCTGGAGCTCTTCGGGCCGCGGACGCGTCGGCCACAGCGGCTGAAACAGGGTCATGGCGATGCCCCAGTGCGCCATCGCGCACCGAGGATCCGTCGCGGCGACTCGCTCGAACGCCTCTCGCGCCTGTGGATACGTCATGTGATGCAGGAGGGCCACCGCTCGATCGAACTCCACGCGGGCTCCCTCGGAGCAGCTGATGGGAAAGTCGACCGTGCCCAGGTGGTGGCCGGCGTGCTGCCCGGCCTGGCCGCTCACAGCGCCTGCAGGGCTGCGGTTGCCGGCGGCTTCGGGCGTGACGCCGCCGAAGACCGGTCCGCCCGCGAGACCGAGAGCGACGAGGGCCGGCGCTGACAAGCGCCGCAGGCTCGACCTCGGCTGGTCCATCGGCCACCTCCTCGGACCCACCCGGCTTTGCGGTGGTGCCACCACGATAGGCGGAAGCGCGCCCGGCCCGATAGTTCTGAAATCGGACCGTCGTAGTTCGAGTTTCGGACTGGATGGGCCGTCGTCCGCGTGGCAGCATGCGCCATGGCTGGTTACAGGCAGTACTGTCCGGTCGCCAGGGCGACGCAGATCGTGGCCGACCGCTGGACCCCGCTGATCCTTCGCGAGCTGCTGGCCGGCAGTCGCCATTTCAACTCCATCCATCGCGGGTTGCCCGGCATCTCGCGGTCGCTGCTCGCTTCCCGCCTGCGTCACCTCGAAGAGAGCGGCGTGGTCGAGCGTCGCACGGGGACGCGCGCCAATGCCACCGAGTACGAGCTGACCGAGGCGGGCAGGGACCTGAAGCCCGTGCTCGAACGCCTGGGAGCGTGGGGCGCGCGCTGGGCGTTCGGGGAGCCGACGGCCCAGGAGCTGGATCCTGCGCTCCTACTGTGGAAGATCCACCAGCGCATCCGTCGACACCTCCTGCCGCCGGCGCGAACCGTGGTGGAGTTCGATCTCAGCGGACCGAGAGGGCGGCGGCTCTGGCTCGTGCTGCAACCGGACGAGGTGTCGGTGTGCCTGAAGCCGCCGGGATACGATCCGGACCTGGTCGTGCGCGCGGGCGTCCGGCTCTTGTACCAGGTGTGGCTGGGCGAGCTGGACTACGCGGCGGCGGTTCGCTGCGGGCGGCTCGTCGTCGAAGGACCGCGAACCCTGGTGCGAGCGCTGCCGCGCTGGCTCATGTGGAGCCCGATGGCGCCGTTCGTTCGAGCGACCGCGCGGCCGGCCGGCGGGCGATAGCGAAGGACAATCGACGTCGACGGTCGGTCCCTCCGTCTCGACGATCTGAGGCGAAGACCCCGCTCGAGGTCCGGCGGTCGACGCGCGAGCTGCTGTCTGCGGACACCCTCGTCTCGAGCGAGCTTCTGGCGGTCGAGTCTCTTCGAACGATCGATCGGCTGCGGCTCCAGGGTGGAAGGGCACTGAGCCTCCGCGTACGCGGGTCGAAACGATCGTTGCGATCGAACGGGCCGCATCGTATAAACCATTCATGAATAAACGCTTGCGCTGACGCTACCTCGGGCCTAGACTGTTTGTACTAGTACATCTCTTCTAGGCGCTGTCGGGCGACAACATGCACTTCCGCAATTCGGCGGAGCGTAGTTGCCCGCGTCAGTTCCGAGAGGCGTACGGCCAAGGGGGACGCATGCGAATGGTATTTCGGGCGCTCGGGCGCACGCTGCCGGTCGGATCGGCGATGCTGATGCTTGCGGCTTGTGGCACCACGCCTGCGCCAACGACTGCCGAGGCGGTGACAGCCACGAAGACGACGGAGCAAGTGGCGTCGGCGTCCGGCATCGTCCGCGGCATCGTCGTGGACCCGGCGAACCGACCGGTGGCCAACGCCAACATCGAGTGTGCGAGCAACGCTCAGTGCACGCTCTTCAGCGACGTGTCCGCACAGGACGGCGCCGACCAGGGTGTCAGGACGAACGCCAATGGCTATTACCAGCTGAAGGTGAGCCGCTCGGGTGAGGGTGCGTTCCTGTTGAACGCGACCGCGAGGGGCTACGGAATCGAGTGGCGGGAGGTCCAGTTGCCCGATCCTGCGTGCACCTGGGACCAGCCGGGCTGCGCCATCACGCTGAACTTCACGCTCAACCCTGCCGAATAGCGGAGGCTTCCTACTCCGCCTGAGCGGCTCGACATCAGGGCTGCGAGGGGGCCCGTCGCGGAAGCAGGTCGACCACGATCGGGTCGTGGTCGGACACTCTCGCGCCGGCGTGGCGCAGGCCCGCGAGCACGCGCGGCGCCGAGCAGGCGAGGCCGCGCGCCGCGAGCCAGTCGATCTTGAAGACGCAGCGGCCGCCGCTGCGGCGCAGAGCCCACTCCACGACCCTCGGCGCCCAGCGCGGCAGCCAGTCCCGGAGCGCGCCGTCGCCGTCGCCCAGGTCGAAGTGCCAGGTCGCCGCCCCCGCGAGGTTGCAGGAATCCCACTCGAACCCGGAGCGCCGCAGGGCCTCGAAGAGCGGCCGCTCGCGCCTTCGCTCCGGATGGAGCGGATCGTCCCGCAGGAAGCGCTCGAGGCCCTGCAGCAGGCGCGCGGCGAAGTCCGCCACCGCGGCCCTGCCGCTCTGGCAGTCGAAGGTGGTGGTGTTCCAGTCGCCGCCGATCAGGTGTGGCCCCTCGAGGTCGGCGGTTTCCGCGAGCACCTGCTGCATCTGCCGGCGCCGGTGGGCGCGGCTGGCGTGGGCGTCGAGGTGCAGGCAGGTGACGGCGAGCGGCAGGCCGGGCAGCGCGACCTCGGCGGTCAGCCCGCGCTGGCGCCCGATGCGCTTCTCGGGCCCGGACAGCTTGTCACGGCCGTTCGCAAGCGAGTGGACGCGCAGCCCGGCGAGCGGATAGCGCGAGAGGATCGCGTTGCCGTGCAGCCCGAGCGCGTTGCGTCCCGTCGACGATCGCTCGGCGCCGTTGCCCTTGGTCAGGTTCAAGTAGCAGGGGATGAAGGCCGCGTTCATGCCGAGCTCGCGGCCCAGCTCCCGCGCCACGTCGCGGTTGGCGGAGCGTGCCATGCCTTTGTCGAGCTCGGTGAGCAGCAGCACATCGGCGCGTGACAGCACCGGGTCGTGGCGGACGTGGTGGAGCACACCGTCGAAGTGGATGCCGCGGCACACGTTCCAGGCGGCCACACGGTAGAAGGGGGCGGGTCCAGGCGGGGGGCCCGGCGCCGGGACGTGCTCGACCCGGGAGAGCGCCGCGTCGATCTCCTCGAGCAGCTGGCGGGCATCGCCCCGGCGCAAGAGCTTCCGCGGAGAGCGGGCGGCGGCCAGCTCGCCGAATACCGGGGCCGAGCCGGCTGTCGTGAACTCGTCGAGCGAAGGGACCGAAGCCATTTGCTCCCCCCTTCTCAAGAAGCGTGCCCGAGCCGGCTGGGGCGTAAAGGCCGTCATTTCGCCGGATTGACGGGAGACGGTGCGGCCGTCCGCTCGACACGAACGCCACACCGGGGCGCGAAGGCGCCGAATCGCAGGGCGCGTGCTCGCGCACGATCAGCCAGCTGGCGCCGCGCTTCTCCCAGATCGCCGTGTGACCCTCTCGAACCCGTCCTCGCGCAAAGGACGATGCGCGGGCCCCGACCGTCATCCTTGCCCCTCGGACGTTCCAGCCTCCGGGCCGGGCGGGCGAACGACGTCTCGTGGGGCCATCAGTGAGTACGCCACCGGTGTCGCGACGAGCGAGAGCAGCACCGAGATGCACAGCGCGCCGATCACCGCGATCGCCAGCGGCCGCAGCATGTCGGCACCGGCCCCGATGCCGTAGGCGAGCGGCAGCATGCCGAGGCCCGCCGCCAGCGACGTCATGAGCACCGGGCGCAGACGGCGGTGGCCGGAGCGCACCAGGGCGTCCTGGAGTGACATACCTTCGGCCCGCAGGTGATCGACGCGGTCGAGCATCAGGATGCCGTTCTTGGCCACGATGCCGACCCCGATGATGGCGCCCAGGAACGAGACGATGTTGAGCGAGGTGCCGGTGAGCCAGAGCGCGAGCACAGTGCCGAAGAGCGCCAGCACCGCGCCGAACACGATCGCCGTCGGCTCGGCGAAGGAACGGAACTCGACGAGCAGCACGGTGAACACCAGGAAGATCGCGCCGAGCAGAGTGAGCAGCAGGTTGCGGAACGACTCCTGCTGCTGCTGGTAGAGGCCGCCGAACTCGATCACGTCGGAGGGGATCGTGCGGTCCTGAGAGAGGAGCCTCTTGATGTCCTCCATCCCGCTGCCGAGGTCCCGCCCCTCGAGCCTCGCGGTCACGGACACGAGCTGGCGCAGGTCCTCCCGCTGCAGCTCGAGCTGGCCTGGCTCCTCGGCCACGGCCGCGACCTGGGACAGCTTCAGCAGGGTGCCGTCGGGCGCCCGCAGGGGTTGCTCGCGCAGGGTCGCGAGACGAGCGGTCTGCCGGGGGTCGACCGTCACGCGAACAGGGCACGACACGGTCGCCCTCCAGCACGCTCGAAGCGACCTGGCCCAGCATGGCCGCGCCGACGGCCCGCCCGAGGTCGTCGACGCCGAGGCCGAAGCGCTCGAGCACGGCCGGACGCGCGCGCAGGCTGAGCGTCGGCCCGGTCATGGTGAGGCCGTCGTTCACGTCGACGACACCTGGGATCTTCCCGATCTTCTCGGCGACCTCGGGGGCCTTCTTCATCAGCCAGGCGGTGTCGGTGGAGAAGAGCTTGATCTCGATCGGCTTCGGCGACCAGGTCAGGTCGCCGATGAGGTCGCTCAGGATGCCCGGGAAGTCCCACTCGATCGCGGGGTAGGCGGAGTTCAACTGGCGGCGGAGCGCGCTCTTGACCTCCTCCGTGCTGCGCTTGCGCGCGGGACGCAGCTTGACGAGGAAGTCGCCGGTGTTCGGCTCGGCTATCGCGAGCGCGAGCCGTGCGCCTGTCCGCCGCGAGTAGCTTTCGACCTCCGGCGTGGCGCGCAGGACGTCTTCCACGCCGCGCAGCATCCGATCGGTCTCCGTGAGGCTCGTGCCCCACGGGGCGATGTAGTCGAGGACGAAGGCGCCCTCGTCGAGCTCGGGCAGGAAATCGCTCGAAAGCTGCTGGTAAACGACGACGGCGAGACCGCCAACCAGTATGCAGGCTGCGAGCGCCAGCCAGGCGCGCCCCAGGGCCGCCCGCACCGCCGCCTCGTAGACCCGGTTCACCCGCCGCAGCAGCCTCCCGCCTCCTTCGCCCGGCGCCGTCTCGCCGCCCGAGCCCGTCCGGCGCTCACCGAGCAGCCAGCCGGCGATCGACGGGGTGAGCGTGATCGCCAGGACGAGGGACGTCAGCAGCGAGACGACCATGGTCAGCGCCAGGGCACGAAAGAAGACCCCGGCAATGCCGATCAGGAACGCCAGCGGCAGGAACACGACGACGGGCGTGAGCGTCGATGCGACGAGCGGGCGAAGGATCTCCCCGATCCCGTCCCGAATCGCATCGAGCCGCGACTGGCCGGCGGCGAGCTTGGCGTGGATCGCTTCCACGACGACGATGGCGTCGTCGATGATGAGGCCGATGGCCGCGGCGATGCCGCCCAGCGTCATCAGATTGAAGCTCATCCCTGCGAGGTGCATGGCCAGCAGGGTGACGAGCACGGACAGCGGGATCACGACGATGGCGGTGAGGGTCGTGCCCCAGTCCTTGAGGAAGACGTAGATGATGACGACCGAGAGGACGAGGCCGAAGAGGATCGCCTCCCAGACGCTGCGCACGGACTCGCGCACCAGCAGAGACTGGTCGTAGAAGAACGCCAGCTTCACGTCGGGGGGCAGCGTGCGCCGCAGCTCGCTGAGCTGCGCCTCGAGCGCGCTCGCGATGCCGAGCGTCGAGCCGTCGGGCTGGCTCCGCACGTTGAGCAGCACGGCGTTCACTCCCGTCGGCGGTGACGACGTTGAAGACCGGCTCCGGTCCGCGCTCCACCCGGGCGAAGTCGCGCACGCGCACCACCTGGGAGCCACGCACGACGACGCTCAGGTTCTCGATCTCGGCGGGCGTCCGCAGCCGGCCGTCCACGACGGTGAGGTAGAGGGTGTAGTTCTCCTCGTGCACGCCGGTCGGGGCGATCAGGTTGTTCCGCTCGAGGGCGCTCGTGACGTCGCTCAGGGCCAGGCCCGCGGCGTGCAGCCTCATCGGGTCCACCACCACGTGGTACTCCGGCGCGCGGCCGCCCACGAGGTCGACCCGCGCGACGCCGGGGATGCGCAGGAAGCGCGGCTTCAGCTCGTAGCGCGCGGTCTCCCAGAGACTCGTGATGTCGCGCTGCGGGCTGGTCAGGCTGATGCCGAGGATGGGAAAGGCCGAGAAGGTGAGCCGCCAGACCGTCGTCGTCGCCGTCGGAGGCAGCTCGCCGCGGATCTGGCCGAGGCGGCTCAGCACGTAGAGCTCCGACTGCTTCATGTCGACTTTCCAGTCGAAGAAGACGTTCACCTCCGCGGAGCCGCGCCCGGTCGCCGAACGCACCTGCACGACACCCGGGATGTCTTTCATCGCTTCTTCGATCGGCCGGGTGATGGTGGCCATCATCTCGTCGCCGGGCATGACGCCGTTGTCGACCAGCACGACGCACCGCGGGAAGTCCGTCTGCGGGAAGACGGAGGACGGCATCTGGTAGGCCGAGTAGATCCCGGCCACGCACAAGCGCTGCCGCGATGAAGGCGATCGGCGAGACGGTGGTGCAGCGCGAACGCGCCGACGGCGGAGCGGCCCGTCATCGGGACGGCGAGCCTTCGGAGGCCGGCGGCCCGGTCTTGGCGATCCTCACCTTGGTCTTCTCAGGCAGCCCGTAGGAGCCGACCGTCACCACCCGGTCCCCCGCCTTCAGTCCCCCGCCGGAGACCTCCACCAGGTCTCCCTCGCGCAGCCCCACGTTCACTTCCCTGCGGATCGCCGTGTCGCCTTCGACCACCGAGAGTGTGCTGCGCCCGTCGTGGTCCGTGTAGACGCTGGCCGAGGGCACCGCGAGACGGTCCGCGTGCTCTTCGCGCAGGATCCGAGCGTGGACCAACTGACCTGGCCACAGACGCCGAGTCCGCCGGGAGCGCCACCCGAACCAGAGCGGTGCCGGTCTTCTGATCCACCGAGGGGCTCACGAACGTCACCTCTCCCCGGGCCGCAGGTTCGCCTGTGTTGTCGTCGAGGCGAATCTCGACGGGACGAGCGGCTCTGAGGAGCGCGGCCTCGGACGCCGGCACCGGGACCGATACGACCAGCCGATGGAGGTCCACGATCTCGGCGACGACCGAGTTCAGGTCCACGGCCTGGCCGGGTTGCACCTGGATGCGGGTCACGACGCCGGCGAGCGGCGAGGCCAGGTCGACGACGGCCAGCTGGGCCTGGGCGGCGGCCAGGTCCGCGCGCGCGGACGCCGCCTCCTCCTCCGCCAGCTCGACCTGCTTCTGCGACGTATTGCGCTGCTCCAGCAGCGCCCGCTCGCGTGCCAGGGTCAGCTCGGCCCGCTTCAGCGTCTCACTCGCCTTGTCGACGGCAGCCTGCGCCGCCCGGTCGTCGAGCCGCACGACGACATCGCCCGCGCGCACCGTCCGCCCCTCGCTGACCGGCACCGAGCGTACGAGCCCAGCCACCGGGGCCGCGAGCCGAGCGCCGCCGGCGGGCTTCCCTCCCGCCGCCGGCGCGGGCTCCACCGTGCCGTACGCATCCACCCAGGCGTGCAGCGTGGCCCTGGCCACGAGACCCGTCTCGACGCTCACCTCCGTCGCCGGTGGCTGCGGTTCACCGCGGTTGCCGCATCCAAGCAGCATCGGCAGGACGAGGCCGCTCAAGACGCGACCCGCAGTCGCGAGTGTTGATCTCATTGTGCCTGTTCCCTCCCGATGCTGGCCGGACGGGGCGCCTTCTCCCAGAGGGAGTCAGGAAGCCCGAGCGGGCTCTGCAGGGCGTCTTCGAGCGTGCCCAGCGCCTGCTGAGCGGCAGCGCTGGCGTCGATCACGGCGAGCGAGGCAGCGCCGAGCTCGACCTGACGCTGCGCCAGTTCCAGCGGTGTGATCTCGCCCACGCGGAGCATCTGGCGCGAAGCCTCTTCCTGCCGGCGCGAGTCGCCCTGGAGTTGCCGGGCGGTGTCGGCCTTGTCGCGCGCGACACGGTAGCCGGCGAGCGCCTGCTCGATCTGCGAGAGGACGCCGGCCTGGAGCGCGCCAAAGGCGGCGGCGAGCTCCTCGCGCCTCGCCTCGGCCTCGGCGATCGGCCCTCGATTGCGGCTGAATACCGGCAGTTCGAGGGTCAGGCCGAGCGACCACTTGTTGTCGGTCTGGTCGCGCTGGTAGCCCGGGCCCAGGCGCAGGTCGGGGTACTGCCGGGCGATCTCGAGTCGCAAAGCCGCGTCCGCGGCGGCGTAGTCGGCGAGCGCGGCCCGGATGTCGGCGCGGTTGACCAGGGCCTGGCGGCGGGCGTCGGCATCCGCCGGGTCGGGCGGCAGGGCCTCCAGCTCCTCGAGGTCGAAGCTGGCCCCCTCGAGCGCAGCAACGGGCAACCCAACGGCCGACGCCACGCGCGCGAACGTCACGTCCCGGCGCTGCGCCGCGTCCTGCAGCGCGAGCCGCGTCTGACGGAGCGCAAGCCGTGCCTGGGTCAGCACGAAACCGGACACGCCGCCGAGCTGGAGCTGGCCCTCGAGCAGGCGAACCACCTCGGCCTGGCTTGCCTCCTGCTGCTGGAGAACCGCAGATGACTGGCTCGCTGCGCGCCAGGCCAGCAACTCGTCGCGCAGGCGGCGGCGGACCTGCCATGCCGCGGCGGCGATGGACAGCCGCGCGGCCTCGGAAAGCTGCTTCGCCTCGGCGATCCGATAGCCGCGCTTGCCGGCGATCTCGATCGGGATGTCGAACGCCAGCCCGAGGATCCAGGGCGGACGCGTCGTGGTGTCGTACGCTGGCTGGAAACCGATCGTCGGATTCGGTCGCTGCCGTGCGGTGAGCTGGCCCGCCTGAGCCGTGGCCCAGCGTGCTCGCGCCGACGTCGAGGTCGGGGTGCTCGTAGAAGGCGACGAGCGTCAGCGTCGAGAAGTCCCAGCGTGCCGGTGGCCAGGCGTCGAACCGCCGCGCGAGTCCCGTCTCGACGAAGCGCCTCAGCCCCGGGTCGCTCAACGAGCGCGCGGCGAAGGCTGCTGCAGAGCGCTCCGGCGCAGAGAGGCCTCGGCTGGTAGCTGGCGCAGCCTCCCACGATGAGAACGAGCGCCGAACCGACGAGGTGCGTGGCGCACCACCGGGCCCGTGAGCCAGGCGATCTGACCCGCCGTGGTGCCCCTGTGCGGCCATCAGGATCCGCGAAGCGCGCGAGGGAGAGACTCAACTCACCTCCTCTAAGGGCGCTCTCGGTGAGCGGGCGCCGCGTCCCGTGTCCCAGCGCATGGAAGTGCGATGCGGAACAATAGTTGGAAAGCACCCCTGTCGCACGCTATTGAGCCGAGACTGGCTGATCCTCCGCCCTGAGTGCGTGCAGTCAACTCAAGACGGCGACTCCACGCAGGCCAGCACGTACGACCCGAAGCTCATTTCGTGGCGGCGGGCGAAACGACGAGCACCTTTCCCTCGGGCGCATCCGTCAGGTAGGCCACACCTTCTTCGGTTGCTACCGCGTTCCGGGCACCGGTGGCCGTGGAGACGCTCGCAACGAGCGTCAGCTTGCCCTGCGCGTCGAGCCGCGCCACCGTGAGCTTGGCCGCGCGTCCGGCCGCAGCGTAGAGCTCGTGCCGAGACGCCACGTAGTCGATGTTGTCGATCCCTGCGCCGGTGTCGATGCTCGACAAGAGCTGCCCATCGTGCCCGGCGTCCAGCACGTTGACGTGGTCCGTGCAGGCCACGAGCAGGAAGTTCAGCTGGGTGTCGATCGCCAGGCCTCTTGGCCCGGCATCGCCGCACTTGGGCAGCCATGTCTTGCTGACGGCACGGCTGCGGACGTCGATCGAGAGCGTGCGATCCTTGTCCTCGAGATTGGTGTAGAAGACGCCCCGCCCGCCATCCACAGCGAATCCTTCGGGCGAACCCTCCAGGGGGATCCGGGCCTTTGCCGTCAGGACGCCGGCCTTCGAGGCGTCGAGGATCGTGATCGACTTGTCGCGCGGCGTGGTCACCCAGACTTCCTTCGTGGCCCCTACGTAAGCCAGGCCGTCGGGTGAGGACTCGAGCTTGAGACAGGCGCCCTTCTTGAGCACCGATGCATCCACGATACACACGCTCGAGTCACCGCGATTGCCCACGTAGACGACACCTTCCCCGACCGTTGCGGAGCTCGGCCCGACGGTACGCTTGGTGCCCGCGCGTTCGAACTCGGCCGTCGGGAAGCCGTCGAGCCGCGTGATCTTCTCGCTCTTCGTCTCGATGACATCGACGCTGCCCGTGTTGCCCGCCGGAACCCAGACGCGGTGCTGGGTCCGATCGTAGGCGATGTAGTCCATGAACACGGCCCCCGTGGCGGGAGCTCCGGGCAACGCCAGCGGGCGCACGCTGAATTGAGCGGGCGCAGCCGCCGGGGTCTCAGCCTGCGTGCGGCTCGGCGCGCCGCCCAAGGTCAAGGCCACGACCACCGGCAGCAGGATCACTCGTCCCTGAGATCTCATCTCCGTCCTCCTGGGCACCAACCATCGTGCGTGGGGCTTCGCAGGGTCGAGGAAGGCTGCAAAACCAGGCCGTCCCAACCCCGGTCAAAACAGTATCAGTGCGACCGTCGTTGGTCCATTCGCGCACGACTCTGTTCGGCTGGCCGTTGGATCGCTCTCCAGGGCGCGTTCGACCTCCGTATCAGGCCTGCACCGGCGGACACCTGCACGACGGCGCCTCGGGCGGGCCGGGCCCTCCGAGCGAGCTTCCCGTCAGTCGGGGATGAAGCCGGACACCTGGCTGTTCCAGAGGCTGGCGTAGACGCCCCCCTGCCGGACCAGCGTCTCGTGGCCGCCGTCCTCGACGATCCGGCCCTGCTCGATCACGACGATGCGGTCCATCGCGCGCAGCGTGGACAGGCGATGGGCGATCGCGACCACGGTCTTGCCGCGCATCAGGTCTACGAGCGCATGCTGGATCGCCGCCTCGCTCTCGCTGTCGAGCGCGCTCGTCGCCTCGTCGAGCAGCAGGATCGGCGCCTTGCGCAGGAGCGCGCGGGCGATCGCGATCCGCTGCCGCTGACCACCGGACAGCTTGACGCCACGTTCGCCGACCTTCGTCTCGTAACCCTGCGGCAGCTGCCGGATGAAGGCGTCCGCCTCCGCCAGCCGCGCCGCCTCCCTGACCTCTTCGTCGCTGGCCGTGAGCCGGCCGTAGCGGATGTTCTCGACGATCGACCGATGGAAGAGCGACGTGCTCTGCGGCACCAGCGCCACCGCGCGGCGCAAGCGACTCGAGCGTGATGTCCGAGACCGACTGGCCGTCGATCAGGATCCTGCCGCCGTCGAGCTCGAACTGACGCAGCAGCAGCGAGACCAGCGTCGACTTGCCGGCGCCGCTGTGCCCGACCAGCCCCACCTTCTCCCCGCCCGGGATCGTCGAGCTCGAAGTCCCCGGCGAAGACGCGCGCGTTCTTGTACGAGAAGTCGAGCGCCTCGAAGCGGATCCGCGCGGTCCGCACGACGAGCGGCGTGGCGTTCGGCCGGTCGGTGATCTCGTGCGGCGGCAGCAGCTCCGCCAGGCCCTCGCTCACCTGCCCGTGGTAGCTGACCGCCTGCGTCAGGCTCTGCCCCAGGAAGAACATGCGCTGCTCGAGGGCGATCACCACCGTCACCACCATGACCAGCGAGCCGACGCTGATCCGCCCCCGCGTGATCAGCCACATGCCGATGCCGAACATCGCCACCATGAAGGCGGCGAGCAGCAACCCGTTCGCCACCAGCAGCCACTCCGACCACCACCACTCCCGCAGGTGGGAGACGCGCTGGAAGCCGATCGACTCGCCGACGTGCTGCCGTTCGAAGGCGCCCTCGCCGGTGTGCTGGACGATGTCGATGTTGGCGGTGGTGTCGACCATCTTGCCGCGCAGCTGCGACGACGCCTCGGCGTAGGCGAAGCTCAGCCTGTGCAGCCTGGACACGCAGAAGACGTTGACCGGGATGTAGACGACCATCCAGGCCGCCAGGGCGAGCGCGAAGTAGGGATGGGCGAGGTACGTGAGCCAGAGGTCGGCCACGCAGGCCGACGATCCACGGAAGGAACTGCCAGAGCCCCTGCGTGAGCAGGCGCTCGGTGCCCGACGCGGCGTTGGCGATCTTGTTGACCAGCGCGCCCGCGAAGCGGTCGGCGAAGTACGTCGCCGAATGCTCCGACAGGTAGCCGAAGAGACGCTCGCTGGCCTCGGCCACCGCCCCGGTGATCCAGCGCATCCCACAGAAGCCGCTCGTCCGCCAGACGATCTCGTTGACCAGGTACACGCCGGGGAAGACGAGGGCCCACCTCCAGATCTCGGCGAGATCGCCGCGTCCCTCGCCGAACGCGATGGCGGCGTCGGTCAGCAGCTTCAGCGTGTAGGTCATGACGCGCGACGCGGCCGTAGCCACCAGCACCGCGGCCACGGCGGCCATCGCCCAGCGTGCGTGCGGCCGGCTGACCGCCAGCGCGAAGACGACCGGCCGCGAGGGAATCGAGCCGCGCTGTCCGGTCACGGGTGTGGGGCTCGGCGGGGTTGCACCCGGCAAGTGTAGCGGGCCGCGGTCCTTCGCGACCCGCCGAACGGTGTGGCTCCTGGAGCCGTTCAGGCCGCGGACGCGGCGAGCTGCTCCTCGAGCGCCTTGGGGCCCTTCAGGAAGGCGTCGCCGAACTGGCGCGACATGGGATCCGGGAAGATGTCCGGAGTGCCGGCCGCGAGCCCGTCGAGGATCGCGCGCGCCACGTCGGCGGGCGGGGTCTTCTGCACGGGCAGGCCGGCGGCCATGTCGGTGTCGACGGGGCCGGGATAGACGCCGAAGACCTGCGTGCCCTGTCCCCGGAGCGCGACTCGCAGACCCTGGGTGAGCGAGTGGAGCGCCGCCTTCGAGGCGCTGTAGGACAGGAGCACCGGGAAGTTGACGAGCCCGGCCACCGAGATCACGTTCACGATCGCCCCGCCGCCCTGGCCGGCCAGCACGGGCGCGAACGCCTGGCTGACGGCGAACGTGCCGAACAGGTTGACCTCCAGCTCCTGGCGGCCGACCCTCAGCCACTCGGCGTCCGTGGCAGGCGCATTCGCGCGCAGGGCCACGCCCGCGTTGTTCACGACCAGCGCGACGTCGGTCGCTTTCCGCGCGGCCGCGGCGACGTCGGCCTCGCGCGTCACGTCGAGCGCCAGCGCCTCGACGCGGCGGCCGTGCGACGCGACGAGGTCGGCCAGGGCGTCGGCACGCCGCGTGCCGGCCCACACCTTCGATGCGCCGCGCTCGAGCAGCGCTTCCACGATCGCCCTGCCGATGCCGCGGTTCGCCCCCGTCACCAACGCCGTCCTGCCTGCAACCTCGAAAGTCATGCGCCGCCCTCCAGTCTCAGACAGACCGTTCTGTCTATTTAGAGACAAAATAGACCGAGTGGTCTATACTGTCAAGCGTGGGGGACGTGAAACGGCGTGGTCGCCCACGCCGGGACGGGGCGGTCGAGCAGAAGGCCGAGCGGAGGATCCTGGACTCGGCCTGCCAGCTCTTCTACGCCCAGGGGCTGCACGCCGTCGGCATCGACCGGGTGCTGGCGGAGGCCGGCGCCGCCAAGGCCTCTCTCTACGCCCACTATCCGTCGAAGGACGACCTCGTGGCTGCCTACCTCGAGCGTCGGGCCGAGGACTGGCGAGCGCGCGTCGCCAGCCAGGTGCGGCCGAGCGACGGCCGCGCGGGCCTCCTGAAGCTGTTCGGCCTGCTGGAAACCTGGGCGAAGAGCGCGGACTTTCGTGGCTGTCCCTTCCTGAACGCCGCCAGCGAGCTGCCCGATCCCTCCCACCCGGCGCGTCTCGTGACCCGCCGCCACCGCGCCTGGATCCACGAGCTCTTCCGCGGCCTCGTGAGCTCCGCGGGCGTCCGCCAGCCGGACCGTGTGGCGCGGGCGCTCGTCGTGCTGTACGACGGCGCCGTCGCTTCGGCCGTGCTGGACGAGGACCCGCGAGCCGTCGCGGCGGCGCGCTACGCGGCCGAGCGGCTGCTGGACGGGTGACGACTCCCCGTCACTCGAGTCCCGCGACGCCGCGAGCCGTCGTCTCCAGCGCGCAGCAGCGAATAGACCAGCGGCAGATGTTCCTCGAACCGGGCGTCCACGACGCTACCACGCGCCGAGACGACCACTCCCGCGTTCGCTGACGCGCGCTCAGCTTTGGGCGGCGCCTGTCGGCGATCTTCGGAAGCAGCGCCCACTCGCGTCGGTCGCGCGGTCGGGCCGCTACGCCTCGCCTAACCACTCTCGCGCCTCGGCGGCGTCGGCGTGATCGAAGTATCGGACGGTCGCCTGGGTGAACGGTTTGCAGAACGTCGCCATCCCTTCCTGCCACTTCTTCTCGCCGACCACCGCCAGGCGGTCGATGTCGCGGAAGTGGCGCATCGCGAACTTCGTGTCCTCCCACAACGCGCCGGCCGTCCAGCCGTGGTCGGCGATCCGGCACGTTCATTCGCCGTTGCCCCACTTCCAGTTCCGGACTTCCGGCATGTCTTCGCCGTGCTTGTCGATGTATTGCCGGTGCTCGATTAGCCTGCCCTTGAGCTGCAGCTTCAGGTAGATGCCCTCCTCTCCCGTCTGTGGCAGGCGGTCGACGGTGGAAGGCGAAGATGACCGGCTTGTCCTTGGCGAAGAGCTCGTCGAACTCGATGTCGCTCAAGCCATGCGGGTGCCGCTTTACGGCTGCAGCTTCATGAGGTCGACGACGTTGACCACCCGGATCTTCAGGTCGCCACGGAATCGCCGATCTACTGATATCGTTCAGGTCTCGCCTCGGGTAGAGCGAGAGCGACACCGTTCGTTCTCGTGATTCCTTGGCGCTGTCCGGACGGCTACTCGCAGGGCGATTCCGGGATCCATCGACGACCCCACGAGCACGACGCGCCGGCCTCACTGAGGAGCGACCTGCTCGACCCTGCCCAGGCCCCGCACACGCGCATCGACTGCGAGACCGAAATCCCCCCCGGCCTGGGTCACCTTGAAGAGCAGCTCGTTGCGACCGGCGACGAGAGGCAGCTCGACTTCGTCCTCGCCCCGCTTCAGCCCACGCAGGACGTCGTGAGCGAAGACGCGGCGACCGCCCAGGAACACGGCCAGCCCGTCGTCACTGCCCATGGCCAGATGGAGCGTCGTTGCCCGGTCCGCCTGGAGCACGAGGCGGGCGTAGGCGACGACGTCGTAGGCCCCCGAGTAGCGCGCGCCGAGGTCGATCCGCCCGTCCACGAACGGGGCGGGCGTCCAGGTCACGCCGGCCGTGCTCTTCTCGGGCGGCTGCACGGCGTCGAAGGTCACCAGCGGGTAGGTCGGCGACAGCTCGAGCGAGCGGATCGCCACGACCTCGCCCTGCGGCCGCAAGGCGAGGTGGTAGGTTCCAGGTCGAGCGAGGGCCCCCAGTGAGCGGCCGAGCTCGTCCGCGTAGGCTCGCTGCGCCCGAGCGTGCGGCTCGAAGCTGGCGAGGTCCGGCATCATCCAGGCCGGCTTCTGCAGCCCCATCACGCGCCAGGCCTCGAAGTGCTTCCGCCAGCGGTACTGCGCCGCTTCCCACAGCGTGCGTCCCGCGGCGGCCCACGGCGCGTCGTCGAGCAGCGCCAGGTCGACGCCGCGGCCGAGCTCGTCCTTCGTGAAGACGCCGGCCGTCTTCCCGTCGACCGAGAGCACGAGAGGCTCGCTTCCCTGACCCGGCCTCGCCTGCAGGCGAAAGCGGTTCAGCTCTTCCTGCAGCGGGACGAGCTCGAGCGCGTGGCGCGCCTCCTTCGGGACGTAGAACGGCAGGAAGGGCAGCGTCAGGTCGAACTCGACTCCCCCGTCCCGGCTGGCGGCGTTTCCTGCCGTGGCGCCGTGGGCGGTCACGGCAGCTCCATCGACGACGATCTCCCCGACCACGCGGGGCGCGTCGATCTGGCGGATGGCGAGATACGCCATCACCAGGTGACCCACGGCGTCGGGATGGACGCTGTCGGGGATCATCGTGAAGCCCGGGTCCCTCTCCTTGGCGCGGCGCTGCACCTCCAGCATCGGGTGGAGCAGGTCGATCAGCGGCAGCCCCCGTTCGGCGGCGAGCTGGCCGAGGCCGAGCGCCATGCGTGAGAGCGTGTCGTTGTACACGCCCCGGTCCTTGCGCACGACGTCGTCGACCGGAGAAGGCGTGAAGAGCACCTGTCGTGCCCCGGCCGCCCGGATCGCGTCCGCCAGGGCGCTCTGCGCGGCCACGTAGTTGCGGAACGTCGCCTCGTCGTACGCCTTGTAGCCGCCGTCGTTCATGCCGAAGTTCACGAAGACGAGTGACGGCTGCACGGGCACGACGTCTCGCGCGAAGCGCTTGTTGCCGCCCGATGCGGTATCGCCACTCCAGCCGAAGTTGAAGACGGCGAGCTGCTTCTTCGGGAAACGCGAGAGCAGGAAGGTCTCGAGGTACGCCGTGTAGAGGTTCTGCTCTGTGATCGAGTCGCCGTAGAACACGATCGTTTCCCGATCGCGCAGCCCGACGGCGACTGGCGGCGCAGCCGGATTCGTGTCCACGGCCACGGCGGGCCAGGTGGGGCCGACGGCCGCCACGAGGAGCAGGCTCGAGAGCAGCGCGATGCGCATTCATTCACCCCCTGGTGACCGCCGGCGCGGCGGGCTTCGGTCGGACGCGCCATTCTACGCGCGGGATGTCGACCTGCACGGCAGCCAGCGTCAACGAACGGCGTCTCGTCCTTGACCGCACCGCCGCAGCGTGGAACGCCGCGCACACCGCCAGCCCGAGCCAGAACGCCGGGCTGGCGAGGTAATGAACCGGCGTCGCCGGCGCCTTCACGGCCCTTTCTCGAAAGACCCCGCCGGAAGCAGCGTCACCTTGGCCCGCCGTGGGTGGTAGTACAGATAGGCCGACCGTTCGTCCGCCCACGACCACGCGGCCCGCAGCTCACCCATCCGGACTATCGTGTCGTGGCCAGGAAGCGGCAGCACGTGCCCTCGTCCCGGGCCGTCCGGCACTTCCTCGTACTTCTCCTGGACGGTTCCGACACCCGACAGCACCTCGCTCGACCCGGATCGTCGGTAGCGCCAGCGATAGGTGCCATGCCGTGAGCCCAGCACGGTGAACTGGACGACTGCGCGCTGCCCCGTAGCCGCCTCGATCAGGATCACGTCCATCGCCCGGAAGCGAATGGACTGCCGCCGTTGCGGGTTCTTCTGATCGTAGCTGATGTCGACCAGCTGGCCTGCTGCGAACGATGCAGCGAGCAGCCCGGCTGCCGTCCACGCGACCACTCCCCTCATACCTGCTCCGCTCCCATTCGGCCGAGCCATCCTCGGACGGCCAGCTCGCACGTCTTGTCGTGGTCCTTGGCCGCGTTGTTGCCGTCTGACTCAGCCCACACTTCCCAGTCGCGAATGGGACCACTTCACGCCCCGAGAACGCGCCGTTGCCGGTCTCGCGCCCCTCCGTAGGAGAGCCGGCGCGTTCGACGAGCGTCTGGACCGCATTCTGCACCCAGTCACGGGTTCGCCGATCGAGCGCGGCCACGGCCAGCCTCGTCACTGGCGCGGCCATGACGTCGAGCGCGGATGCTAGACTGCCTCCGTGACGGACGGACTGCATACCCTCACAGAAGACGCGAGCCTGGAGCTCCATCGGGCCGTGGCGCAGCGGCTTCTCGAGGAGCCGGCCCTCATCGAGCGCGCGCGCCGACGAGTGAGCGACTGGCTCCGCGACGGGTCTGTTGCAGGGGCCTATGCCGAGGCCTGGCACTCCGTCCTGGCCGCACCGGTCGAGGACGTCGCGCGCGTGCTCACGGACCCAGGAGAACGAGCGCGGCAACTCCGTCAGAACTCCCCCTTCGCCGGCTTCCTCGAGCCCAGAACGCGCTGGTCCATTTGGCGCCGCACCCATGGGAGAACGGCGCGCGGGTGAACCGCAGCCAGCTGGAGCACGTCATCCGGGCAGCGGCGGCGATCGCCGGCGACACGGACATCGTCGTCATCGGCAGCCAGGCGATTCTCGGCCGCTACCCCGAGGCCCCGGCTGAGTTGCTCGTGTCCGCGGACGTGGATTTGTACCCGCGGAACCACCCCGAGCGCGCCGACCTCATCGAGGGCTCCATCGGCGAGCTGTCGCCCTTTCACGAAACGTACGGCTACTACGCGCAGGCCGTCGGCGAGCGCACGGCGGTCTTGCCCGACGGCTGGCAAGCACGCCTCATCACCGTACCGACGTCCGCGGGGCGAGGGCTGTGCCTCGAGCCCCACGATCTCGTGGTCTCGAAGTACGTCGCGGGCCGGGAAAAGGATCGGGAGTACGTGCGGGCGGCCATCAACCACCGCCTGGTCGCACCCTCCACCCTGATCGAGCGACTCGGGCAAACACCCGTCGATCCGACCTCACGCGAGCGAATCGCCCGTCAGATCGAAGCCGATTCGACGAGCTGACGCTCCGAGGGGCGGGCGTCCAGTCCGCGGTGACCCTGACCCGACGCTGTGGACGCTTGGTGACGACTACCAACCCAGGGGCCGGCCTTCGCCGCTCATCAGCAAGCCATCGGCTCCGGCCAGTGGGGCCAGCGGGGCGGCAGCCTTGGCGCCTGCGGTCGCCGGACCGCCGGAGGACACCAGGCCGGCGCCGCCGAAGTTGACGTCGCTTCTAAGAAGCGCCCGCCTGGGCAACTCAACCCGCGAGGTCGCGCGTGAGCGATTCGGGCACCCGTTGCTTCACCTGCCGGTACTTCGCCCAGGGATCGACGGCCTGGCCGGACGCGAAGCCAACCACCCGCAGGGGCACCTCCGCGACGGTGAAGTCGGCCGCACCCGAGAGCCGGTCGAGCTCGTTCCAATCCACCGGCACCGAGACGGGCGCGCCGGCGTGAGCACGCGTCGAGAAGACGCCCACGGCGTTCGCACCCCGGACGTTCCGGAGGTAGTCCACGTAGATCTTGCCCTTGCGCTGCGCCTTGGCCATGTTCGCCGTGAACGTCTCCGGCTCCTCGCGTGCGAGCCGAAGTGCCACGGCGCGCGTGAACTCCTCGAGCGCCTCCCACCCCTGCTCCGGCTCCAGTGGCAGGCACACGTGCAGGCCCTTGCCACCCGTCGTCTTCACGAAGCTCTCGCAGGCCCTTCTCGCCGAGCAGGGCCCGCACGCGCCGGGCCGCAGCCGTGACGCGTGAGAACGGGAGCGCCTCGTCAGGATCGAGGTCGAAGATGACCTGGTCCGGCTGCTCGAGCCGCGCTGGTTCGCGAGTTCCAGGGGTGGACCTCGAGGATGCCGGCCTGCGCGAGAGCGACCAGGCCGGGCACCGAGTCGACGATGAGATGCTCCTCGCCCTTCTCCGGAACGGCGATGCGCCGCAGCTGCGGCGGCGTCCAGAAGCCGGCCTTCTTCTGAAAGAACGTCTCGCCGCCGAGCCCGTCCGGGCAGCGCACGAGGGTGAGCGGGCGGCCCTCGAGATACGGCAGCACGAGAGTCGGCGATCGCGACGTAGTAGAGCGCGAGGTCCAGCTTCGTGAAGCCCAGGTCGGGGTAGTAGACCCGATCGGGATGCGTCAGGCGCACTCCCAGGAGGTCGACGACCTCGTCGCCGGTCACGGTCCGCGTACGCGGCGGCGCATGCTGGCGCAGGGACTCCCACGGCCGGCCCGCGGCGACGCTGTCGATGCCGCCGCCCTCGACGATGCCGGGCCGCTCACGCGCGACGTGACGAGCCTCGCGGTCTTCCCGAATCCCGAGGAAGACCGGCTGCCGCATCCGGCCCTCGTCCGTCCACTCCGCGAACTCGACCTGGGCCACCAGGTCCGGCTCGACCCAGCGCGCACCGCGCTGCATCTCCGGGGGCACGGAAGCGAAGGGGGACGTCTCCCGCCGGCGAGCCTCGAGCCGGTGAAGCAGGTCCTCGAGCAGACGCTCGCTGAAGCCGGAGCCCACCTTGCCCGCGTACACGAGGGTCTCCTGTTCGTAGAAACCCACGTGCAGCGCTCCGATCGACGCGCGTCCGTCGGACGGCAGCGTCCAGCCGCCGATCACCACCTCCTGGGTCAGCCGGCACTTCGCCTTCCGCCAGTCTCCGCCGCGCCCCTCGCGGTACGGAGCGTCGGCGCGCTTGCTGACGACGCCTTCGACCCCTGCCTGCTTCGCCTTCGCGAAGAACTCGGGGCCGTGGCCGCGCACGTGGTCGCTGAAGCGAAGGGCCTCGGGCCCGCCGTCGAGCAGCCGCCGCAGCACCTGCTTGCGCTCGTCGAGCCTCACCGGCCGCAGGTCCCAGCCGTCGAGATGCAGGAGGTCGAACGCGAAGTAGACGAGCGGCGTCGCTCCGTCCGATCGCCGCTGGAGCGCCTGGAAGCTCGTGTGCCCGTTCGGCAGCACCGCGGCGACCTCGCCGTCGAGCAGCGCCGTTCCCGCACGCAGCCGGCCGACGGCACGGGCCACCTGAGGGAACTCCTTCGTCCAGTCCTTGCCGTTGCGCGAGACGAGCTGCACCTCGCCCTCGTCGATCCGGGCCACGATCCGGTACCCGTCGTGCTTGATCTCGTGGAGCCACTCGTCGCCCGAAGGCGGCGTCTCGACCACCGTCGCCAGCGCCAGCGGCTGCGTGCGAGGCAGGTTGCCGCGCACCGCGCCTTCGAGGTCGGAGAGGCGCAGGCGCGCGCCGCCGTCTCCCTCCGCTGGTCCGCCAGGATCGACCTCGCCTCCGGGGCGGACCACCCGCGAGTGCCACAGGCGGTCCCGCTCGGCGGCCACCTCGGCGAGCCCGCGCCCGCTCACGACGCTCTCCGGCCGCGCGCTCACTATGTCCAGCTCCGACGCCGTGCGCGCGTGCTCGTCCCTGTCCTTCACGAGCAGCCAGGCCTTGGGGTCGTCCCCCTTGATCTTCACGAGCGCCCACTTGCCGGCGAGCTTCTTGCCGTGCAGCTGGAACTTCAGCTCGCCCTTCTTGAGTGCCAGGCTCGGGTCGACGAGCGGCGTCCACGTCCCGCGGTCCCAGAGCACCACCGCCCCGGCGCCATACTCCCCCTCCGGGATCACGCCTTCGAACGAGCCATAGGCCACCGGATGGTCCTCGACCCGCATCGCGAGCCTCTTCTCCCGCGGATCGAAGGACGGTCCCTTCGGGACGGCCCAGCTCAGGAGGACGCCGTCCAGCTCGAGGCGGAAATCGTAGTGGAGTCGTGAAGCCGCGTGCTTCTGAATGCAGTACGAGTACCCGCCGGAGGGCTGCTCCTCACCAGGTGGCTCGGGGGTACGGGAGAAGTCGCGCTTTCTCCGGTAGTCACTCGAGGCTCATTCGGAACAGCTTACGGCAGGAAGCACCTCGTCATCTCGCGTCGGCCGACCGCACCGTGAGCCGCCCCGCAGTCGGCGTCTGGCCGGGTGGGCCGGTCACGGGACCTGTAGAGTGAAGCGCATGGCGCAGCGCCGTCATTCGGTGCACCACGATGCCCGGGCAAGCCGCGACGACCGCCGCAGCACGCCGTTCCGTCTCGTCATGACGTCCTCCCGTCCAAGGACCGCCACGCCTCTGCGAGCGCTGTGGCGGCCCGCGCGATATCCTCGTCTCTCGTCCGGCGGCCCAGCGTGAGGCGCACGCTCCCGAGGGCTTCCCCAGGCGACACGCCCATCGCCACGATCACTGCCGGCGGCTCTTCGTGGCCCTCGTGACACGCCGAGCCCGTCGATGCCGCCACGCCTGGAGCAGCAGCCAGCAGGGTCATTCCCGACACCCCTGGGAACCGTACGTTGAGCGTATTGGGGAGTCGCTCCGTCGGATGGCCGTTGATGGCGATACCAGGAACCTCTGCCCGCAGGCTCTGCCAGAGCTGCTCTCGCAACACCTGGACACGAGCGCCCTCGACCTCGAGATCACGCCGCGCGCGTTCGCACGCCGCACCAAGGCCGACGACCGAGGCCACGTTCTCCGTGCCCGGCCGCAGCCCCCGTTCGTGGCCCGCCCCGAGCGCGAGAGGCACAAGCGGCGTTCCCCGACGGACGTAGAGGGCGCCGACGCCCTT
The DNA here is from genome assembly GCA_963831755.1 of uncultured Acidobacteriota bacterium. Taxonomy (GTDB): domain Bacteria; phylum Acidobacteriota; class Vicinamibacteria; order Fen-336; family Fen-336; genus DATBSL01. The sequence continues at coordinate 20,253 of CAWHRC010000006.1, read as the reverse complement.
GGGCGCATAGACCTTGTGGCCGACGATCGAGAGCAGGTCAACGCCCAGCGAGCGCACGGAGACGGGGACCTTCCCGACCGACTGTGCGGCGTCCGAGTGCACGATAGCCCCGCGGTCCCGAGCCGCCTTCGCGACGGCCTCGACGGGCTGAAGGACGCCCGTCTCGTTGTTGGCGTGCATGATCGACACGAGCGCCGTGTCCTCGCCCATGGCGGCGACGATCTCGTCGAGCCGGGCTCGGCCCTCCGCGTCCACCCCTGCACGCGTCACGCGCCAGCCGTGACGTTCCAGCCACGCGCAAGGGGCGGCGACCGCGGGATGCTCGATCGACCGAGGTGACCACGTGCCGCCGCTCGGGGCGGGCCTCGGTCACGCCCCGGATGGCGAGGTTGTTGGACTCGGTCCCTCCTGAGGTGAAGACGATCTCGTCGGCGTCGCAGGCCGAGAAGGCCAGCGACCTCTCCGCGCGCCCGGTCCACCGCGACGCGGGCCGCGTGGCCGAACGCGTGCCCGCTCGAGGGGTTGCCGAAGTGCTCCCGAAGGTACGGCAGCATCGCGTCGACCACCTCGGGAAGCAGGGGCGTCGTCGCGTTGTAGTCGAGGTAAATCGGTGACTTCGCCCGTCGTCGGTCTTCGTCACAGCGCCAGGCGCACGCCGTAGGCCCTGGCCCCGGACTTGAGCGCGAGCTCCAACGCCCGCCGGCGCAGCCCGAACGGCATGAGCCACCACTGCTCGAAGAGCACCTTCCCGAGGTGCCACGGCTTCCCGACGCGCCGGAGCCGAATCTCGGGCGAGGGCTCGGCGAAGAAGTTGCCGAACGCGAACCCGGCCAGTTCCTCGCCGGCCTCGAGCATGCAGTACCCGTCACCGCAGAAGCTCTCCTCGGCCGGCGTCCCCCCGATCTCCGCAGCGATCCGCGCGCGACGATGCGGGCCTGGTCATGCGCGAAGACGCCCGCCTTCGGGAGCATCAGCGGTACGTCAGGCTTCCATCGACCCGGGATCGGGATCGCGGTCACGTCCCCGATGGCGTAGACGCGCTCGCGCCGGTGGCGAGTGTGCTGCGGTCGACGGGCACCCAGCCTGCCTCGTTCGCGAGCCCGGCCTCGCGGACGAGACGCGGGCCGCGATGCGGCGGAATCGCCACGAGCAGGTCGTAGTCGACGGCGGGCTTCCCGTCGAAGACGAGCTCGCGAGCCTCCGGCCGGACGGCCGCGAGCTTGTGCGAGCGGGTGAAACGCGATGCCCCGGCCCTGAAGCATCCTTCGCTGACCGCCGCTCCGAGTTCCGGCCCTGCCACCGGCATGGCCTGCGCCTTCCGGTGTGAAGAGGTGGAGCTCGACCTTCTCCCGCAGGCCCCGGCCGCCGGAAGTAGTCGCCCAGGAGCATAGCGCCCTCGTGTGGGGCGCCCGGGCACTTGTAGGGCAGGGCGCTCACGACGACCGCAACGGATCCACCGGTGAAGTCGTCGAGGGCGACACGCAGCCTCTCCGCTCCCTCGAGCGTGTAGAACGTGTGAGCCGCCTCCGCGAGGCCCGGGATCGCCTCCGGCGCCAGCTCCGCGCCGAGCGCGATCACGAGGTAGTCGAAGGGAATCGCCTGGCCGTCGGCCTCGACCCGGCGGCCCCCCCAGTCGATCGAGCGGGCCTCGGCCTGCACGATCTCCACGCGGGGTCGGACGAGCGTGGGCAGATCGCGCGTGACCTGCGCCGGCCTCCGGTCGCCGGTCATCAGCCAGAGGAAGGACGGCGCGAAGGCGTGGCGGGCGGACCTCTCGACGAGGACGACACGGTGAGGCCCCCGCAGACGGCGCGCCAGCTCGTTGGCGGCGATCAGCCCGCCAACGCCCCCGCCCAGGATCACGACCGTCTGCGATGTCATGCTCAGAACACCAGCACCTTGTCCGCTTCGAGCGTCCAGGCTGTCAGCTCGTCCATCGAGCTGCGACGAGCACCCGCGACGAGCTCGCTCTCGCCGATCCCCCGCGCGTCGATGCACGAGCCGCAGACACCGACGACGCCTCCATGCTTGACCACAGCACAGAGCATGGTGGCGACGTTGTAGTAGCCGGAGGGGACCTTCTGGCCGCCCTTGGCGGCCGCCACTGCGTCGCCGATCAGGAAGAGCTTGGTTTCGACGTCGTCCTTGCGTGCGGCGGAACCTGCGAGTCGGAGGGCGTTGTATGTGCGCTCGCTGCCGTACGGAGCGTCGTCAAGAACAAAGAGCAGTCTCATGGATCACCCGTTGCCAGTGTGTTCGGGGCTTGCCTCCCCGACCTCCACCGGGAGTCCGGCGGCACGCCACTCGGGGAATCCCTCGACGAGCCGGCGGGCGCGACGCCCGCGCTTCCGAAGCGCCTTGACCGCGTCGAATGCCATCAGGCAGTAAGGGCCACGGCAATAGGCCACGATCTCCTTTCGCGCCGGCAGCTCGCGCAAACGCCGGGGCAGATCCTTGACGGGCACGGAGACGGCCCCGGGAATGTGGCCCGCCTGGTACTCCTCGGAAGGGCGGACGTCCAGCACCACGACAGATCCCGAGCGCACCCTCTTGAGGAGATCTTCGCGGCCCACCGGCTCGAGATCGTCTCGGCCGCCGAGAAAGCCGCGGACCAGGCGGTCCACGTCTCCGAGGCGGCGCTCGGCGATGCCCCGGAGCGTCCCCAGGAGGTCGACCACCCCGGGCTCGGACAGCCGATACTGGACGAAGAGCCCCTGCTTCCGGCCTTCGACGAGTCCCGCCTGCCGCAGGACCTGCAAGTGGCGGGATGCGTTCGCCACAGAAAGAGCCGTCTCGTGGGCCAACGCCTCCACGGTCCGAGGTCCCTGTGCCAAGACCTCCAGGATCTCGAGCCTCCGAGGGCTGTCGGCCGCCTTGGCGATCCGCGCGACGAGCTCGTAGACCTGCTCCTTGAACCGGCGCTCTTCCACGAATGTATTCAACTACTCAATTGAATATGTTGTCAAGTCCCACGAGCAGGCCCTCACCCCTGCCCTCCAGTCCCAAGGGGAAGCTCAAACCTCACACCCGCCCGGCCGTGGACGGCAAGAAGGAGTCCGAGGAGGCCATGCAGCAGAACATGAAGCCCGGCCCCCACGCGGAAGCGCACAAGGTCGCCGTCCGCCGGCGCGTGGCGGCTGCCGCTCGCGAGCGTGAGCGCATCCCGGCCTGATTCGCAGGAGGGCTCCCATGCCCATGTTTTTGACGACCATACGCAAGTTGCGTACGATGGCTTGAGCGTGGAGGCCAAACCACGCCCGGTTCCGCGGAGGAAGTAGAGCGATGCCGAAGACGAAGAAGCCGGCGGGCAAGGGCAGCCTCTTCCGTGAACTCATGGCCGGTGTCGGCGCGATGCGGGAGCACCGCGAAAGCCGGCTGACGCTGCGCACGCACCACGTCGAGCCGATCTCGCTGCCGGAACTCGAACCTCGCGTCGTTCGCGAGACGCGCGAGTCGCTCTACATGTCCCGCCAGGTGTTTGCCTTCAAGCTCGGCGTGAACCCACGAACCCTCGAACGCTGGGAGCAGGGCCGCAGCAAACCCAACGAGCAGGCGGCGGCGTTGATCTGGCTCGTGCGCAAGTACCCGGATACTCTCGAGCGCCTGGCGTCGCTCAGCGTCTCGGCGTGATCTGCTGCCTCGCCGCCCGAGGCACGCTAGCTGGTGTCCTGGCGCGTGGTAGACAACCGACTGCATGACGCAATCAGAACCGCGCGGATGTGCCGCCTGAGGAAAGGAAGTGGTATGGCTAGGCTCGTGTTCGGAATGAACCAGTCCCTGGACGGCTACGTCGACCATATGGCGTTTGCGCCAAGCCCCACGCTCTTCCGCCACTTCATTGAGGAGGCTCAGGGGCAGGCGGGCAGTGTCTACGGTCGCCAAATGTATGAGGTCATGCGTTACTGGGACGACGATCATCCTGAATGGGATGCAGAGGAACGCGCCTTCGCGGCGGCGTGGCGGAACCAGCCGAAATGGGTCGTCTCGCGCTCGTTGAAGTCGGTCGGCCCCAACGCCAGGCTTGTTGCGGATGATCTTGAGGGCGCCATCCGCGAGCTGAAGGCCGAGCGCGACGGGGAGATCGAAGTTGCTGGCCCGCACTTGGCGCAAAGCCTGACCGAACTTGGCCTGATCGATGAGTATCGAATCTACCTGCACCCCGTCGTGCTTGGTCACGGCAAGCCATACTTCGCCGGGCCCCGGCCGCCGCTCCGCCTTATGGCTAATGATCGGATTGGCGAGGATGTGATCAGGTTGGCCTACGTTCCTGCTTAATCTCGCGAGTGGTGCGATAGCGCCTACTCGGCTGCGCCGTAAGCGTCCGGTGAACTACGGATTCGCGGCGCCGGACTTGGCGTGAAGGGCGGCGGTGGCGAAGGTCTCGGCCCAGCCGCGCGACGTGAGCTGGCCGATGAGCCTCTGCGGGTGCGTCGGGAGCCGCCGCAGGACGTCTCGGAAGTAGAGGAACGGGTCGACGCCGACGAGGCGGCAGCCCTGGATGAGCGAGTAGAGGATCGCTGCCCAGCGTGCCCCCTCGAGGCTGCCCGCGAAGAGCCAGTTCTTCCGACCCACCGCCACGATGCGCAGCTGATTCTCCGCGCGGTTGTTGTCGATGGCCAGACGGCCGTCCTCGACAAAGCGCTGCAGCGGCGCCCACTGATTGTCGAGATAGCGCAGCGCATCACCCAGCGGCGACTTCGGCAGCACGTCCGCCTGGAGCCTGCGCCGCACCTCGTCGATCTTTGCGAGCACCGGGACCGACCGCCCCTGCCGCAGCCTCAGGCGAGCCTGCGGCGAAAGCTCCTTCGCCTCATCCTCGATCGCGTAGAGCTGCTGGACCAGAAGCAGCACCTCGGCGGCCCGCGGCTCGGTATCGAGCGCCTCCTTGAAGCGGCGCCGGCCGTGCGCCCAGCACGCGACCTCGACGATGCGCCCGCTCGAGTACAGCGCATCGTAGCCCTTGTAGGCGTCGGCCTGCAGGTAGCCCCGGAAGGGCGTCAGAAACGCCTCCGGCCCCGCCCGCTCGTGGGTGGCCGTCGCCTGCCGCCGGACCCGTTGCCTGCCGGCGCTCCTGGGGCCTGACCTACGAATCGAGGCAGAGGGGCGGTCGGTCGTTCCTGCCAGGGTACAGCCTCGGCGATATGGCGCACTGGGAGACCTGGAGCGCGCGGGAGAGACGGGCCGAGGCGGCCCGGGCCGTGTCAATCTCCGTGAGACAGCCGGGTTCTGCATTTAGTGAGCGGGCTGCACGATGCTGACGGAGTCGAGCTGGCCCGCCTGCGGTCGACGGTACGGCACGTAAGTGCGGCAAACGGGGACGACCTCAGGGTCGTCCGGATTTCGCTGCGTTGATCCTGGGGCATCCTGGTGCGTCGTTTCCTCGGGTGGGTTGATCCAAACAGCGTTCGGTAGGTTCTGGCGCCGCGGCGGCCCGTTGACGAAGCGCTCGGGGTGGGCGGCGTAGGCGGCGAGGCGGACGCGGTGACGAGCATCGAGGGCCTCGTCGGCGCGGCCGTGGTGCACGGTGGCCGGCGTGAGGAAGGCCAGAGCGCTGTGGTGATGCTCGGCGTTGTACCAGGCGAACAGCGGGCGGCATGCCTGACGCGCGTGCTCGACCGAGCCGAAACGATCAGGGAAGTCGGGCCGGTACTTGAGGGTCCTGAAGTGGGACTCCGAGAAGGGATTGTCGTCGCTGACGTAGGGCCTCGAGTGGCTACGCAGGATGTCGAGGTCCGAGAAGAGCAGCGCGACGGTCTTGCTGGTCATGGCCGGTCCGCGATCGGCGTGGATGGTGAGCTGGCCCGGCGAGATGTTCTGCTTGGTGCAGGTCTCCTCGATCAGCCGTTCGGCCAGCCGGGCGCCCTCGCCGTGGGCGACCATCCAGCCGACCACGTAGCGGCTGAAGATGTCGAGGATGACGAACAGGTAGAAGTACGTCCACTTGACCGGGCCCTTGAGCTTGGTGATGTCCCAGGACCAGACCTGGTTCGGCTGGGTGGCCAGGAGCTCGGGCTTGGCGTAGGGCGGATGCCGCAGCTGGTCGCGCCGTTCGCGGACCTCGTGTGCCTCGGCCAGCACTCGGTACATCGTCCTCGGCGAGCCGAGGTAGGTCTCTTCCTCGAGCAGGGTGGCGTGGACCTCGGCTGGGGAGGCATCGCAGAAGCGCTCGGAGTTCAGCGTATCGAGGATCGCTTGGCGCTCGTCCGGTCCAAGCGAGCGGGGATGCCTCGCCCGCGCCGGCTTGGGTTCGATGTCGAGCTTCGGCTGACGCCAGCGGTAGAGTGCGGCCCGTGAGACGCCCAGGCTCTCGCACAGCGGGGCGGTTGGGACTTCGGCACCGACCTCGGCGATCGCCGACATCAGTCGTCCTCTTCGTCGGCGAGGGTTCTCAGGGGGATCCCCAGGATCTCGTGCACTTTTTTTTGGACTTCGATGATCATCTCGGCCTGCTTCAGCTTCCGCTGCAGGCGCGCGATCTGCTTCTCCTGCTCCTTCACTCGCGGATCTACGGCCTTGGGCTTCGGGCCGCGCTTGCGCCCTCGCAGCGCGGCCAGGGCCCCTTGCTCCCGCTGGCGGCGCCAGGTCGACAGCAGCGACGAGTACAGACCCTCACGCCGCAGCAGAGCGCCCAGCTCGCCGGGCGCCTTGCAGGCGTCCGCCTGCTTCAAGATCTTCAGCCGGTACTCGGCGGTAAAGCGGCGACGCTTCGGCTTCGCCACCACCTCGGGGTCGGGGGCCCCGCCGGCGTCGGCGGAAACTCCGGTCGCCCTACGGGCTCCCTCCGTTTCCGCCGCATGCTTCATCTCAGAACCAGATCCAGCAGCCTCTCGATCCATCCATCTCAGCCTCCCCGCCCCCTACACTAATCTCGGACGGCTCGGTGTCTCACGGATTATTGGCACGGGGGGTTGGACCGCGTCGCCGAACAAGGGAATCTGGACTCCTCAGTCAAGGCGAAAAGCGAGCCTCGTTCGTAGTGTGCTGGGCGTTCCAGCAGGGCAGGCCGGCAGTTCGCACGACATCCGACGAACGACTTCCGCCGTCATCTCTCGGCTGAAATCGCCGTGGACTCTCTTCTCACTTGCGAGACAGCCGCGTGAAGGTGGGCTGCTGAAGGACAAGGACTTACGACGCGACTGATCGTCTGGCGTCGTGGTCTCCGACTTGCACCGTGTGTGGCCTAGTGGCCGTGGGCAGCGAATCGGAGGTGGACGGTGCAGTTCATAAGACCTCGGCAGGTGCTCGAGATGATCGGCGTTTCCCGAACGACGCTATGGCGGATGGTCCAGGCCGGGGCGTTCCCGCGGCCGGTGCGCATCACCGAACGCAACTGCGGCTTCGTGCTAGACAACGTCGAGGCCTGGATGAAGTCGCGGGCTCCGGGACTCCCGTGGGAGACGGAAGCGGTGCCGGCCGCCGCGGGGCGGGCAAGGCGAACCACGCTGGGCCTCGCTCGGCGAACCGCCTCTCAGGGGTGAGAGGCTTGGATTCCGTCCTGGTTGGTCTGGCCCGTCTCCTGTGCTGCGGGGGGAGTCTGCGACTGTGGGCTCGCCGCAGACGGACGCACCGAGGCCCAGGGCCGGAGTCGCAAGAGCCTCAGGCCTCTCGTGAGGAGGGGCGTCAAGACGCGCAACGCCCTGAGCTGGGAGCACGGCCGTTCGGAGGCGGGCTCCTCCGGCGCGCGTCCCGTGGTGTCGAACCACGACACCTCCGGGTTCTCGTGCATGGGCTTGAGGTAGACGACCCAGGGCTCGAGGACGCGCACGCCGTCGAACAGTTTGACGATGGCCTGGTTGACCTTGAGGCTGGTGAAGGCCCGGGGCGTGAAGAGATGCTCTCGCCGAAGGCTGATCGTGATGCCCTCGCCCACGGAGCCTGGGTCCGCGGCGATCACGTCGCCGTCGAGGAACGAGAACGACGAGTGCCGTGCACTCTCGTTCCGGGAGCGACTGACTTTCTTCCGCTCGATTTCGCCACAAAGGTCTGCTGCCTGCCTCGCGGTGTAGTTGTCTTCGGCGCAGAGCCAGATCTTCGTCCGGAGGTTGGCGATGAGCTGCGCCGCCACATGCTCGTTCTTGAGCTTCGCCACGAAGCTCTCGTAGGTCTGCGTCGCGATCACCGCACAGCATTGAGCCTCACGGCACTTGGAGAAGAAGTCTCCGTCGCCGGGCTGCGTGGTGTACCCGTCGTACTCGTCCGCGACGAAGAAGACGCCGCGGCCGACGTCGCCGAAGGCGTGCTCGGCTCGGGCCAGGCGGTTGAGGACCGCGTCGAAGAAGTTCAGCTTGGTCATTGTCCCGACGATCGTCGAAACGGTCTTGAGCTGGGACTTCGGCACGCGGAGGGCAACGATCTGGCCTTCCTCGATGAGGCGGTCGAAGCCCTTGAAGTTCTCCCAAAGCGGGTCCGGGGCGAACACCTCGCGGATCTTCGGATCGTCGAAGAGGGAGCACACGCCATTCAGGCCGGCGGCGATGGAGGCCCTGAGCTTGGCGTCCAGCTTCGCGGCCTTGGCCTCGAGCCAGAACTTGATCGAGGCGAGCTCCTCCTGCTGCTCGGCGGTGTTGATGCGCTTCTCGGCCAGCTTCACGTACTCCTCGAAGGCCTCGTAGGACGTGGCTGCCCGGTAGAGCGAGGCCATCGTGGGCTCTCGCCCCTCGGCGAGCCGGAGAACCCGGATCACCTGAGAGGCCAGGTCCTTCGCCTCCTGGTGCCAGAAGGGGTCGGCCAGGGAGGTCCCCTGGACGTTCTCGATCATGTCCGCGATATGGCCGCCGAGGGCGGCCGCGTTCAGGTCCGGCCGGCCGATGATGTTCCAGCGGACGCCGCTCGTGAGGCTGACCTCGTAGTAGTCGGCCAGCCGGCCGGCCAGGGCGCACTGCTCGCGCGCGAAGTCGGCGTAGTTGCCCTTGGCGTCGATGACGAGTCCGCCCATCTTCCGGGCCGGGTCTCGAGCGTGCTGGTGAATGAGCTGCGCTGTGAACGGGTACTGCGCCGCCGAGGTCTTGGCGGAGCCGGTGGCACCGGTGATGAGGATGCCCGTGTACATGCCCTTCTCGGGCAGGACGAGCCAGCCCGGCTGCTCCGACCGCGAGCCGTCCTGGAGGTGAGTCTCGCCGATGACGAGCTGGGTCGTGCTGGAGTCGAACGGGTACCTCGGCAACGGTCGGCGCCGGCGCCGCTGCGGGCCGGCCACGCCGTGGACCTCTGCGAAGGTCAGCAGGCCGCAGGCGAGGATGGAGCCGACGACGGGCAGCGGAAGCACGAGAAGCCAGGTGACGTAGTTCGCGGTCGCAGGCTCGCCGGCCGCGAGAGCAGGCCAGCCACTCGACGAGGCAAGCCAGGCCGGAGCTCGGTGGGCAGCCAGGAGTCCCAGACTCGCGCCGAGGCAGGCTACCCACTCACGGCGGCTCATGCGTCGGTCCATCCACCAGCTCCATCTCGAACCAGGCGATCGTCCCGCGGTCGAAGAGGCTGTAGGTGTGGACGAGGTAAGGGGTCGCGAGCGCCTGTACCGCGCGGACCTCCTGCCGGACTCGCTCCAGCAGCTCAGGTGCAGGAGGAGCTGGACCGGCTGGCCACTGCCGGCGAACGCCTCCCTCTGGTCCGCGCCTACGAGATCGCCCTGGCCGTGAGCCGATGCGTGTGGCATGCGCACCGCCACGGCGTGCTGCACCGCGACATCAAGCCGGCGAACGTGCTCCTTCCGACCTCCGGACGGCCAGCCGCCAAAGTCAGCGACTTTGGCATCGCGCGGCTGGCCGAGGTGGCGGCGTCGACACCTCCCGGCAGCATCACCGGCACGCCGCGGTTCGCATCCCCGGAAGCGCTGGCGGGCGAGCCTGTCGGCCCACACCACGACGTCTACGGGCTCGGCGCCACGCTCTACGCTCTCTTCGCGGGGGGCCGCCTCCCCTACGAGGTGGCGCCAGGAGCGTCCGTCACATCACTCCGAAGGCTCCAACTCGCGGACCGGCCCAAGCCGCTTCGTGTGCTGGCGCCAGCGGTGGACCGCGGGCTTGGAGCGCGTTCTGATGCAGGCGCTGGCGCCGGATCCGACGGAGCGGCCAGCGGTGCGGAGGGTCGTCCTCGCGCTGGAGCGGGCTCAGGCACGCTTGGTGGCCGCCGCGGGTCGGCACGCCCCGAGGGTCAACGTGTCGGTGAGCCCGTGGCGCGTTGCAGCGGCGAGCCTCGGCCTGGTGATGCTCGGGTTCTGGACGACGCTCCGCAGGACGCAAGGCAGGCGTGGCAGCCCGTCGGACTGAGGCTACGGACGCCTCCGAGGAGGAACCGTGTCCGCGTGGCGAATCTCGTGCAGTGGTAGCAGGCGGACTCTTGCTGACGAGCGGCCTGGGGTGTCGCCTTCTGGAGTCGGGGCCCAGCGACGGAGAGGTGACCGCTGCGGTCAGGAAATCGCCGCCCTCGCCGCCAACGGCTGGCCCTACCTACCTGGCGGTCGTCGACTCAGTCCAAATCCAGGAGCGCGGGCGGTACAACGGGGACGGCCACTACTGGCCCGTACGCGTCCGCGTCAAGGGCGCAACGTGAAGATCAAGCTGACGAACCTCTTCCAGCTCGGGCTCCCAGCCGACGTCGGAAGGCGCCAGCGACGTCGGTGGACTTCGTGGAGGAGGCCCGGTTCACCAAGGACGACTTCCGGAACTGGCGCGTGTCCTACAACTACGATGCCACCGGGCCGAGGTGGCGGCTCGACGACAGCGAGATGTTAGACCCGTAGTCTTTCCCTAATAGTGGGCGCTGCGACTGAACCTGAGATCGCTCCGTGCCCTGGATCGCCGGCGTGCGTGTTCCATGAAGGGCGCCTTCCGGAGGAGGAGCGCCGCCATTCCGCGGTTTGCCTGATACTCCCACCAGTCCGATGCCCGTTCCTGAGGGTTGTCGCTCGTCGGCGTGTGGCGAAGCACCGATGGCTCGCGAGCGTATTTCGGGGAGGAGCCTGGGCCCGTCGTTCAGCGCGCGCAGGTGACAGTGGAAGCCGATGTGTCCGCACTCGTGAGCGACCGTGTCGCGGAGGCTGCGACGCGCGACGATCGAGTGATTGGCCTCGTCGGACAGCTCGCTCCTGATCTCGACTTTGAGCTTCCCGTCCGTATAGAAGGTCGTGCGGCCTTGGACGCCCCGCGGCAAGGTCGTTCACCGCCGCGTCAAACTCATCCTATCGGTCCACAGCCTCTGGCCCCAGGAGCCTTGGAGGTCGCGCGAAGGTCTCATTCCCCTCGCCCGTCCTCCTTCAGGACCTGCTCTAGCTTCCGGAGCACGTCGCGTGGGTCCTAGCCTGAGTCCGTCGCCCTCCTGAGCAGCTGCCGCGCAGCCGGCTCCCCGGACACCCAGCGCTGGATATCAGGCTGCAGCGCTTGGCGAGGAGATCCAGCGACTCGTAGGTCGCGCTGACGTGCTTCAGGTTCGTAACGAGGGGACCTCGTGGGGCCCCAGGGCCCTGCCGGTGTAGAGTTGACTTTGTTAACTCCTAGTATACTCTGGCATACTGTTGTGACGCGCTCGAGGTGGGATGTCGACGCGGGGTCCGGAGATATGGCCGCCGATCGATGGTTGTCAGTCGACGAGATCGCTGAGTACCTAGGCGTCGTGAAGGCGTCCGTGTACCGATGGATCGAGCGTCGACGGCTCCCCGCGCACAAAATCGGAAAGCTCTGGAAGTTCAAGAAAGAGGAGGTCGACGAGTGGGTGCGTAGCGGCGGAGCGGCAGTGGATGGGCCTCCTCCCCCCTAGCGCGTCCGCCGCGGCTGTCGCGGGCCGGCCAACGTCATCGAGCAAATGGGCAGACCCTACGTCAGTGAACTGTCTCGACTGAGCGAGACCTATGTCTGGGCGCTGGGGGTGCCGATCGACGCGCTGGCTGCAGCAGTCTCTGCATGTGCGTCGTTCCCCCTGCTCGCAGTGGGGTCCGGAGGTTCGTTCTCTGCCGCGCACCTTGCGTGCCTCCTCCATCAGCGCCATGCCGGCAAGCTGGCGCGGCCGACTACGCCGCTCGAGCTCCTCTCGTCTCCCATCAACCTCCGCTCTTTAGCCGTGATGGTCCTGAGTGCCGGTGGTTCCAACGCGGATATCCTCTCGGCGCTCGAGAGCGCCGCGTGCAGAGAACCACGCCGGTGCGCGGCCTTCTGCCTCCGGGAGCGAAGCTCTCTCTCTCGCCTCGCGCAGTCGTACCGGTTCGTGGACCTCGTTGAACTGGCAGCCCCGTGGGGCAAGGATGGCTTTCTGGCCACGAATTCCCTTCTGGCCTTTGCCGTTCTACTGGTGCGCGCCTACAACACCGTATCGGGTTCGAGCGAGCAACTTCCCCGTTCGTTCGACGCCTTGCTTGCCTACGCTGGTTTCGGTAGTGACGGAATAGGGGCGCTCCGCGCGAGGTCCCAGGCTCTCTGGGAACGGAACACCCTGGTGATGTTGTACGGACCAAACGTATCCTCCGCTGCTGTAGATCTGGAATCCAAGTTCTCCGAGGCTGCACTCGGTAATACTCAGCTTGCCGACTTCCGAAACTTCGCTCACGGGCGACACCATTGGCTCGCCAAGCACGCTTCGACCACGGCAGTGGTCGCAATGTTCTCCTCTGACGAACAAGACCTCGCCGACAAGACACTGGCACTCATTCCCCGCACCACTCCTGTTGTCCGAATCTGCCTGCCGCACACTGGGTCCACGGCCGCTGTCGCGGGACTCGTTGCTGTGCTCCATCTCGTAGGGTTTGCCGGGCAAGTGCGCGGCATAGATCCGGGCCGACCGGGAGTCCCGGCCTTCGGGCGGCGGATCTATCGCCTCCGAACTCCGCGGACCCGGATCAAGGTTTTGTCTTCAACCGACGCAGCCCCAATCGCACGAAAACTCGGCTGCGACGTTCAAGCACTATCAGATCGTACAGACCTCGCTCCTTGGCAGGATGCTCAGCGGCGGTTTCTCGCAGATCTCGCTCGAGCTGTGTTCGGCGCCATCGTCCTCGACTACGACGGCACCTTGTGTGACGAACGGGATCGATTCACCGGTGTTCGGCCGGACGTCGTAGGCCACCTGAGCCGCCTCCTGATGGCAGGCATTCCCGTTGGGGTGGCGACCGGTCGCGGAAGGTCTGTCAGGGAGGACTTCAGGAAGGCACTACCCAAGCGGCTGTGGAGGAACGTGTATGTCGGATACTACAACGCAGCCGATATCGGCTCTCTCAGCGAGGACGGCCATCCGAACCCCTCTTTGCCACGTTCTGAATCTCTCGATTATGCCGCGGACCTACTAGTACGGCACCCGGCGATCTCTGCAGCGGCCGTTTGCGAGCCAAGGTCGGCGCAAGTCTCCGTCCAACCCACGGTGCCAGCCTGGAGAGATCTGACTTGGCGCGTTGTAGAGGAGGTGGCACAGGTCCACGACCTGCGAGCGATCACGTCCAGTCATTCCGTGGATCTAGTGACGCGGCAAGTTTCCAAACGCTCGCTACTCACCCTACTGGAGAGCGGCCTTCGAGACGGCACACGAGTGCTCCTCATTGGAGACAAGGGTCGGTGGCCGGGGAATGACTTCGACCTGCTCAGGGCCCCGCTCTCGTTGAGCGTCGATGAGGTCTCTGCCGATCCGAACACCTGCTGGAATCTGGCCCCGCCCGGGTACCGCGGCGTTCAGGCAACCCTCGTCTACCTTAACGCCATTCAGATCTCCAAGGGCACCTTCAGACTTGCAGTGCCACGGCTTCTGTCGCCGACGTCAGCCAGGAGGTTTCACTCTTGAAGAGGGAGCTCGCGCTTCGCCTTCTCCAGACCACGCTCCCTGGCCTCACAGACGAGGCGGCTGCCGCCAACCTCTTTCGCGAGCTGCAATTCCTCGCCGACTACAAGTACAACAAGTACGAGATGTATCATCCAGGCCGTCTGTTCTTGGAGAATCTCTACCTCTGGCTCCAGCAGTTCGATGAGGGCGAACGGCAAGCCGCTCTGGACTTCGTCCGGCGTGACTTGATCTTCATCTCGAGGCAGGAGTTCCAACAACTCGCTGCCGTTCTGTACCACGACGTGATCAGGAGGCGGCAGATCGAGATCGCGGCGGCTGCTTCCGGGCACCCGCCCCATCGAGTCCGTGCCATTCATGAGTCTGCCGACTTCAAGTCCGTTGCTCGGGCATCCCTCTACGTTGGCATGAGCGACGGAGCAAGGATCGACTACATCCGTCGCCACAATCTCGATATCAGCAACGAGCAGGTGATTCCCTACTACGAGACCTCGCCGGAGAAGGTCAAGGACATCCTCAAGGATCTTCGCGCGGCCTCCGGCGCTCCGGCTGCCGCCTTCCGCTGTCTCTTTCTTCTTGACGACTTCACGGGGTCTGGCCGGACCCTTCTCCGTGAGGTTGTCGTAGGTGGATTGAGTCCTCACGCCACTCCACCGACGATTCCCCAGCTCTGGCAGTCGCGATTCCGCTACCACCAGGAGACGCACGAGCTCGAGCTTCTGTACGAAGGCGACGTTTCGGCCGCGGACCAAGAATCCATGCTACGAATGGGAACCGATGAGGACTACATTGCTGCAGTCAACTCCCTCGTGAACAAGAGCAGGATGGCCGATACCGTTCTCAAGGGAGCGCTGTGCAAGGCGGGCCGCGCCCTCGCGGACGCTCTTGACCCGACTGCTGCCGTCTTCTTCTGCCCGCTTCTCACGACGGAACATGCTCTGAATCGCTTGCGACCCCTCTTGCCTCGGCTCCCTGGGCCGTTCGCGCGAACGCAGATCCTGCCCGCCGCAGTTTTGGGCTCCCACACTCAGGTCACCTCGTCGGCCACACCCATCGGTGCACTCTGCGAGAAGTACTACTCCGATGACTTCGGGGATCACCACACGGGCTGCGTCAAGTTTGGCTTCGACAGATGCGGCCTGCCGCTCGTGCTGCACCACAACACACCCAATAACTCCCTCTACGTGCTGTGGGCCCGCAGGAGGGAGTACTTCAATCCACTCTTTGTGCGCTATGAGCGCCACGGCCGCGAGGGGGCGTAGCGGTGCCGCGGGTTCGCAACGCGTTCAAGATCCGCGCCGCAGACGCGCCCATAATCGAGACCTCTCAGTTTCTCCAGCTCTACTGCCCTCTGCTGTTGGACCAGCTCCAACGCGACGATCTCTTCGTACCAAAGCTGATAGTCGTTCGCGGGAGTCCCGGGTCCGGCAAGTCGAGTCTCCTGCGCCTTTTCGAGACGGATACTCTCCTCGCACTCCACGCTAGGAGATCCCAGCCGAGCGACCAGGACCTGGTGGACCGGCTCGCTGAGCTGGGAATCCTCACCGACCATGGGCCCAGGGCGATCGGAATCTACATCCAATGTGATAGCAGCCTCCGAGACATCGCGAACCTCCCACCTGAGGAGGGCACGCTTCGCCTCTTCAACGCGCTTCTCGACACGCGGCTTGTCATGTCTTTCTTGCGTGCGATTCGCCGCCTCGCAGCGAGTGAGGCGGTCCAGCTCCCACCCGACTGCCGCCTAGAACCCCTCCCGTCGGGAGACGCCCCCCCGATCATGTTTGGGGAATCCCGAACGATCGACCAACTAGAGGACCTTTGTGCCCAGATTGAACGAGACTTCGGGACGCTGCTCAACAGTTTTCCAGGCGATCCCCTCCCGTCTTCGATACAGCCCCACGCGCGCGTCTACGCGCTCGCGTTTTTGGCGTTGCAGGTCCAAAGGATTCCAGCGCTGTCTGAGCTGATTCCGGTCGTCATGCTTGACGATGTTCAGGAACTCTATCCTGATCAACGGCAACACCTAAAGAACGAACTGATTCGGCGGACGGCGATACCGCGCTGGCTTGCCGTACGGACACACGTCTTTGGCCTTGAGGAACTCATCTCAGTTGAGGGAGCCGAGCAGGGTCGGGAGTATAGGGAGATACCACTGGATGAGATCTTTCAAGAGAGAGCGGGCGTGTTCGCGAAGTTCTCGGCCAACGTTGTGCACCGGCGCCTCATGGCAACGGAGTCGCTCCAGCAGGTAACGGGAAGCGACTTCAAGGAACTACTCCGAGCCCCTGACGAAACCGTAGCGGCGGAGCTAGCGGTCAAGGCCCTCGAGGGGATGCGCAAGCGTTCATCCGAGCTTAGGAGTGGCGACACCTTCGCGGAGAAGCTAACCGCCGCGGGCGCGCGTGCACACGAGACTGTGCCAAGCGTCGCCCAACTGGCAGACTTCGAGAAGACCCTGATTCTTCTGGAAAGGCAGGCGAACCGCAGCCAGGCGTCGCTCCTCCCAGAAATGGAGATTCCGGAGACGGCCGACGCGAAGACAGCCGAAGCGGCGACGCTCTTTCTGAGTCGGCGGCTCCGACTCCCGTACTACAGCGGATTCGATGCGCTCACGAGCGTGGCAAGCGGCAATGTGGAGCAGCTGCTATCGACTGCTGCTGCAATTGTCGATCGCATGATCTATAGAGCCGAACTGGACCGCGAGCTGGCGATGTCAGCCAAGGAACAGGAGGCGCTTCTCAGGCGATCCGCCGAGGACTACTACGGCGCTCTGGAGCAGAAGCACCGCCGTGGTTCCTCGATCCGACAGTTCGTGGACAATCTGGGCCTATTCTGCGAGGACGTGACCTATCGGCCCAACGCTCCAATCGCGCCTGGAGTGAACGGGTTCAGCCTGACTCGCCAAGAGATAGTGCAAGCCGTGTCAGGCCAGAACAAAGGGCCTGAAGCCCTCGTCTTTCGAGAGGTCTTGACGAGCGCTGTCGCTGGGAACGTCCTCTCGATTCGCATAACGAAACAAGGCCAGGCCGGCAGTGAAAAGATCGTCTTCTATCTCAACCGACTGCTCTGTCTGAAGTTCCGCCTTCCCCTGAACTACGGTGGCTGGCAGCACCTACCCGTTCAGCTACTCGTCAGGATGATGCAGGAGCCGGTGCCGACACGCGATATGACTCGCCGAAGCGCCCTTTCCGGCACGCTTCTCTGGTCGGGAGAAGGATAACTGGGATGGCGCGCTGGAAGGACTACTACCTCACCGAGGACTTCACTGGCTTCTGGGCCGACCGCGCAAGCGATAGCAGAGTCCGCATCCTCATGGTCCTCGGCCTAGGATTTGACCCTCGCTCGCTCCTCGCGCTCAAGGCGCTGGCG
Source organism: uncultured Acidobacteriota bacterium (assembly GCA_963831755.1). GTDB lineage: Bacteria > Acidobacteriota > Vicinamibacteria > Fen-336 > Fen-336 > DATBSL01. The sequence continues at coordinate 3,132 of CAWHRC010000006.1, read as the reverse complement.
GCCCTCGGCCTCGATGAACGACTCGGCTATCTCGCTCTGAAGCTTAAGGGGCCCCCGGCACTGGGCGAGGCCGGTGTCGTCATGGAGAGGCTAACGAAGGCAAATCTCGACGAACTCCCGACCATCACTGGCTGCCGGCATGAGGCTCTTTATGACGTTGAGACTCATGATCCTGAAGGTCACAACGTCGCCGGCAGGAAGACATTGGCCGCATTGGGCACTCAAGCAACGGAAGTCCTGCGCAAGTATTCGGACGTCGTGGTCGATATCAGCGGCATGCCCCGGGGCGTCTTCTTTCCCTTGCTGGCCTATCTCCTACGGCTCGTGGAGAAGGACGTCTTCCGAAATCTACACGTCACGGTGGTTGAGGATCCCATCTTGGATTCGCGCATTTCGGGGCGCGAGTATGGCCAGGCGGACTACCTCCACACGTTTCGACATCAGGGCGACGACAGGCTCGTCTGGCTGCCGCTCGTGGGTACGAGCGAAGCGGTACGCCTCGAAAAGCTCCACAACAAGATCAAGGGCTCGTGTGTCGAGATTTGCCCGATTCTCCCGTTTCCCGCCGTCTCGCTGCGACGCGTGGACGACATTGCCGTTAGGCACGGTGAGCTCTTGTTCGAGGGACTCTTGGTCTCGCCCGAGAATCTCCTTCTTTGCGATGAGCGCAGCCCCTTCGATGTGTACCGGAAGATACTTGAGGTGGAGGAGTATTACCGCACTCGTCTTGGTGCCGTGCCGTCAATCGGGAAAGTCACCACTGTTGTTTCGCCTCTCTCGAGCAAGACCTTGTCCCTCGGCATGCTACTAGCGGCGATCGAGCGTTCGTTGCCGGTCTGCCATGTCGAAGCGGGGACTTACCAAGTCCTCCTCGATGGGCAAGGGAGGCTTGAAGTCGGTTCGGGCCGCGGCCCCACTGAGATCTGGCTCGCAGGAGAACCCTACCTTCCATGAAGAATGACTCGATGCGACATCCCACGGTCCAGTCCCTTCGCCCGCGCGCCGACAGTCTGTTCCTGTCAACAGGACGACCGGTCGCCTTGGGCACAGGGCTAATTGCACTCGACATCGTCGTGACTGATCGGGCCGGAGTGGGTCCGCGCTGCTGGGCAGGTGGAACGTGTGGCAACGTCCTCGCGGTCCTAGCGTACTTGGGGTGGCGGGCATATCCAGCAGCCACACTTGGCGAAGATGCAGCGGGAGATCACATCCTCGAGGACCTGAAGAGGTTCGACGTAAGCGCACGGTTCCTTCGACGTTCAGCCAGCCGACACACCCCGATTATCGTGGAGAGGATTCGAACTGCGGTTTCGGGAATACCGCGCCATCGATTCGTTTGGCATTGTCCTAACTGCGGCGCATGGCTTCCCGGGTACCAGGCCCTCGTCGTCCCAGAGGCCCGGGAGGTTGCAGAGGCCGCCCCCTCCCCAACCGTGTTCTTCTTCGACAGAGTGTCACGCGGCGCCGTCGATCTTGCTCGCGCAAGCAGCGCGCGAGGCGCGCTCGTAGTCTTCGAACCATCCGGCGTCCGGGACGAACGTCTGTTCCATGAGGCGATCAGCGTGAGTCACGTCGTCAAGTACTCGAATGAACGCCTGGGACGGCTTCGTGAGGTACTCGGCGATACAGTGCCTCTCCTCGAGATCGAGACCCTGGGCAGCGACGGCCTCCGATACCGGCGCGGCGGCCACCACCGGGGTCGATCACACTGGCGAGAGATGGGCGCCTACACGGTCCGCGAGACACGGGACACAGCTGGCGCTGGAGATTGGTGTACCGCAGGAATCCTTCACGGTTTGATGAGGAGCGGAGGACGGGGGCTCGCACAAGCTACGCAGGAGGATGTTGAAGGGGCGCTTCGCCTCGGGCAGGCCCTGGCGGCGGTGAAGTGTGGATATGAGGGCGCTCGCGGTCCCATGTACGCACTCACGAAGAGGGAGTTCAAAGCGGCCGTAACCCGGGTCCTCGAAGGAGAGACACCTGCGTCGGCCGAAGCGGAGAGGGATAGTGAAGGTGAGCTTGCGGCCCTCCTAGATGTGATATGCCCAAGCTGCGACGGACGTAGCGCCAGGCATCTAGGTCGTCGAGCCTCAGCGAGTCGTTAGCCCACAGGAACTTGCTGTGTCCTGCCTCAGCCGCTCTCCGTGTCAACGACTCGAGGAGCAACCTCCTCAACGACTGCAACCCCAGCCGGCTCCCGGTTGGCGTTCATCCAACCAGGGCGTAAGGCGATGGGTCTCGTTTACCTCACGCCGCCGGTGACGATGATCGACGATGGCAAGCGCAGGGAGGCCGTGCCCGGAAGTGTCAAACTTCGGCGGCCTGCCCGGCAAAGCCGGGGGGCCTCCCAGCTACGCTGGCTCAGCAAGGAGAAGCCCGTGATCGACAGCCTGCTCTCAAGCGACATCAAGACCGAGCTGGCCGCGAACGGCTACGTGGACACGCCGGTGAAGCGCACGGAGGACGCGGACGGCTTCTTCCTCCGCGGCCAGGCGGTCGGGCGCGACCAAGCCGTCCACACCGCCGCCGACATCCCGGTCTCGGCCTACAGGCGCTCGGAGGCCTGGCGGGGCTTCGTCGGGGTGCAGACGAACACCGACATCTTCTATAAGATCGGGAAGGTGGTCCTCGGTCCGGGCGACGCGACGACTCGATCGAGCGCTGGAGCGAGATCCAGCTCGCGCTTCCCGCGCGCTGAGCCTCTGGGCAGCCGCTCCCGGGCCACCCGGTCGGGGCGGCTGCCCTGCGACCCTGCTGGGGGGCGAGAGCACCTCGTCAAAGGACACGTGCGATCACCATCGTCTGGTCGTCCGCCTGCTCCCCCTCGCTAAAGGCCCGGACCTCCGCGAAGATCACGTCGAGCAGCGACCTCACGTCGCGGTCGCGGTTGGCCTGGATGGCCCGGACGAGGCGCGCCTCGCCGAACTCCTCACCGCGGCGGTCCGTCGCCTCGCTGATACCGTCGCTGTAGATGGCCAGGATGTCCCCGGGCTCCAGCATGACCTCCGCTGTCTCGCAGGTCCAGTTCGCGACGAGGCCCACGACCATCGCGGTGGGCGCGAGCCGCTCCACCGCGCCCTCGCGACGGAGCACGAGCGGGGGGTTGTGGCCGCAGTTCACGTAGCGCAGGCG